>NZ_JBNNVC010000001.1:0-405394 GCF_050280345.1 Psychrobacillus sp. NPDC093200
ATCTAAGCAAGTGTGCGAGAAAGCAGAGGGGCAAAGAGTTCGAGGAAGCAAGGAAGAGAGGCTCGGAGCGTATAGCATACGCGAGAACCGATCGATTGCGGCTGACGAAGAAATCTGCCGCCCATCTGCTTTCGCAGCCGCGCCGATGGTAGTTGGGGGTCCCCCTGCAAGAGTAGGACGTCGCTGGGCACTGGAAAAAGTCGTTACCGAGAAATCGGTGACGGCTTTTTTGTTTGTTCTATAAAGAAATTAGAAGTGCCGAAGGTACTAACCATTCCTAACTAAGCAAGTGTACGAGAAAGCAGAGGGGCAAAGAGTTCAAGGAAGCAAGGAAGAGAGGCTCGGAGCGTATAGCATACGCGAGAACTATCGACTGCGGCTGACGAAGAAATCTGCCACACCCATCTGTTTTCGCAGCCCAAGGAACATGCAAATTTAAACCATTTAAGTTTATGATGAATAATTTTAATAATTATTTTAAACTACAATTAAAATATTTACTCCTTTATGCACTTCTGTTATACTTAAAATAGAACAGATGGGGGGATGGAAATAATCAATAAAAAGGGCCTTATATTAACTTTAATATTTCTTTTTATAATACTTTCAGCTTGTAGTAACAAACAGGAGGTGAACGATGTGACCAAAGGTAAGGATGAATCAAAGAAAACTGTTTCCTTAGAGAATGTAGAAGGGATTTGGGAAGGATCTATTAATGTGCCTAATCAGCCGTTACCAATCACTATACAGTTTACAAAAGAAAAAGGTAGTATTAGTATCCCTATCCAGGGTTTAAATGATTATCCGCTTACCAATATTACTCTAAATGATACTGATATTACTTTTAACATGCCGCTGCCGGGACAAAAGATATCCTTTCTAGGAAAGCTGGATAATGAAAAAATCGCAGGGACGTTTACACAACAAGGGCAGTCGTTCCCGTTTGAATTGAGCAAAGTAAATGAACTTGAAGGAACTGCTGAGCATTTAGAAGAAATTGAAGTAATGGGTGGCAAAATGATTGGTCAAATAGAAGTTCCAGAGGGGGAAGGACCTTTTCCGCTTATGATTATTCTTGCAGGTTCAGGACCCACCGATCGTAATGGAAACTCCTTAGTTATGGTAGGGAAAAATAATAGCTTAAAAATGATTGCAGAAGAACTAGCAGCAGAGGGAATTGCTAGCATACGCTATGATAAAAGAGGAGTAGGACAAAACATTGATCTTGCCACAAAGGAAGAAGAACTAAGATTTCATCACTATATTGAAGATGCAGAAGCTTGGGCAAACTTTGCAAAAGATGACGAACGCTTTAGTGATATAGGCTTCATAGGTCATAGTGAAGGATCTCTTATAGGTATGGTTGCTGCAAAAGAGGTAGAAGCCTCTATATTTATATCACTAGCAGGTGCGGGAAGACCAATAGATGAGATATTAAAAGAGCAATTAAGCGCTCAGTTACCAAATAATCTTATGGAGGAATCTCAAAAAATATTAGAAAAGCTTAAGCAAGGTCAACAGGTGGATGAAGTCTCTAATGAATTACAAAGCATATTTCGTCCGTCTGTTCAACCATATATGATTTCATGGTTACAATACAATCCAGCTGAACAAATTCAACAATTAGATTCAAGAGTATTAATCGTGAACGGTACATTAGATATGCAAGTTCCAAGTAACGATGCAAAACTTTTACATCAAGCAAAGGGAGATTCTGAACTATTGATCATTGAGAAAATGAATCATGTATTAAAGGAATCCCCAGACGATGAAGCAGGAAATATGGCAACATATACAGATCCGAGCCTCCCGCTAGCAGATGGATTGGTTGAAGGAATCCTTAAGTTTATTAAATAAGAAAATGAAGGTATCTACCTTAAGTAAATGAGTGATAGAAAGCTATTCCTAAATCTTTTCTTATCATAAAAAAAACGCTGAACTAGTAGTTCAGCGTTTCAAGTTAAAATATAGCCTTCTGTTGTTTTTGTTTTCTTCGGATGTCTGCAATTGTAGGTATACACATACCTATCAATATGACAACGATTCCTAGTACCTGTAGCCAGGTAAGAGCTTCACTTAGAACAAGTACGGATACCATAACAGCAACTGGCAATTCCATAGCACTTAAAATAGATGAAACTGCACCGCCTACTTTTGGTACAGCAATTACGAAGAAATAAATTGGGATAATGATACCTAGTAATCCTAAGCCTAGTCCCAAGAAAAGAAGAGATTCTGTGAAAAGTTTCCCATTCCACATAATTTCTGGGCTTTGGAAAACCGAAATCATCAAAGCAGCGATAAAGGAAACCCATAGCAGACGAGTAGTAGTATTCATTCCCTCTACTTGTTTAGTATTGATGTTCATGTTAAGTGAGAAGGATACCGCGGCTGCGAAACCATAAACCCAGCCTCTCCAGTCGATTCCACTTAAATCGACGTCTAGTACACCTGCAGCTAGTAAAGTACCAGCAAATAAAATAATAAGAGAGATAACTTCTGCTCGAGAAGGTAATCTTTTTCTTATAATACAATCAATCAATGTGCCAATCCAAGTAAACTGGAAGAGCATGACTACTGCTAGAGAGGCTGGTAAATATATAAGAGCTTGTCCATAGACAATACCCGTAGTTGCTGTAAAAATACCTGCTAACAGTACAATTTTAAACCCGCCATAAAGGCGTGGTATTTTTCTTTGTGTAACCATGTAGATGAGTAATGCTAATAGGAAACCAACAATATATTGACTGGAAACAGCTTCAGAAGCTGTATATCCTTGTCCAATTGCTAACTTCACCATTGTTGATAAGGTCCCATAACAGCTGGCTGCGAAGACAACCATTAAAGGGTAAATCCATAATTTCATAACCTTGCTTCTCCTTCAATCAGGGGCCTACCGTTTTCACCATGTGATAGAAAGGCTCGCCGATAATGGTCCAAGGACAAACACTTTCAAATCCTAGACGATTATATAAGCGTATTGCAGCCTCTTTCTCAGTTTCTACATTCAAGGAGAGTTTCCCGCCACCGTTATTTTTAACTACTTGTTCAGCAAAATTTAACAGTTTCGTTCCAATCCCATGTCCACGATAGGTTGGGTCAACGACTACAGTATCTATATACCATTCTCCAGGTAACGTCTCTTTATCGATTGTAACCTGTGTTCCACTTTTGGCTGAAAGATACTTCTCTAAATTAGCATCCAAAGTAACTGCTTGTTCAGCAGTATAAAAAACTAGAACTCCAGCAACTTGACCTTCCATTTCTGCAACGTATGTATTTAAAAATGAATGACGATTGCTGGTTTGAGTAAATAAGTGAATGAATTCCTGGGTAATTGCTGATTCTTCAGTTTCACCAGTCATTTGCATAGAAATATCTCCGATTGCCTCCATGATCAGCGGAACTGAGGCTTCGGCGTCTTCTCTTTTAGCTTTTCTTATAATAGTTTCCATTCAATTCACCCCCCAATTTTTTATTATAACATAATTTATGAAACCTTTCTTTTATAAAGGTAGGAATTAAAAAGGAGGAACTATATTGAATTTTTCAACTATACCTTGGGAATTAGTATTACCAATTATTATTTTACAATTCATTTTAATGTTGGTAGCCTTTATTGACCTTATAAGAATATATGCAACAAATGGTCCTAAGTGGCTATGGGCAATAATTATATTAATATCTGGAATATTAGGTTCTATTTTATATTTTATAGTGGGGAGACGTAACGAATGACAATATTATTAAGCGTAGAATCACTAACAAAAGAATATGGAAGAGAAACAGTAGTTCGAGATGTATCCTTTTCATTGATGAAAAATACTTCTACTGCTTTGATTGGGCCTAATGGGGCGGGTAAAACGACTACTCTCTCTATGCTGACAGGTCTTGTGGAGCCAACATTTGGTGATATTAAGTTAGATGGAAATAAGAGTGATCCTAGGAGCATGATTGGTTTTTTACCCCAGTATCCTAAATTTTTTTCGTGGCTTACAGCACTTGAGTTTACCGAGATGACAGCAAAATTAAGTGGGATAGAGACGAGAACGGCCAAATTAGAAGCAGAGAAAATATTAGATTTTGTAGGTTTAGAAAAAGCAAAGAAGAAAAAAATAGGAACATTTTCTGGTGGAATGAAACAAAGGTTAGGATTAGCACAGGCTATTGTACACCAACCATCCCTCCTTTTGTTAGATGAGCCAGTATCGGCTTTGGACCCAGTAGGTAGACGAGAGATATTGAATCTCTTAAAGGAGCTTCAAGAAAAAACGACTATCCTATATTCCACGCATATTTTAAATGATGCAGAGGAAATGACAGATCAACTATTATTTTTAAGAAACGGAGAACTAGTCGAACAAGGATCTCTGTCGATGGTTCGTGAAAAGTATGCCAATCCAATGATTAAAGTCTTTTTCTCTAACGAGCAAGATTCTGGAAGGTTTGTGAGTAGTTCCCCATGGAAAGCCATTCAAAAAGGGAAATCTGTCTGGATTCCTTTACGAGGAATGGAGCCTGAAATGAGAGAGATTCTAGCGTATGTTGCCCTAGATGACTGGAATATCCAAAAGATAGAGAAGGCTGCAGCTAATCTCGAGGAAATATTTATGCAGGTGGTGAACAAACAATGAGGACATTTCTAGTGTTATTTCAAAAGGAATGGAGAGAAAATACTCGTAATTTCAAACTTCTATGGATTCCTCTCGTATTTGTTCTCTTTGGAATTACTGAGCCAGTAGCTAATTACTATATGCCACAGATTTTAAGCTCTGTTGGCAATCTACCAGAGGGTACAGTCATTCAATTCCCTCCAATGACGCCTGAGCAAATACTAATGTCCACCATTAATCAATATCAATTAATCGGAATGCTAGTAGTGACATTAGCGTTTGCAGGGCTAGTATCTAGGGAACGAAAAAATGGAACAGCTACTTTGTTATATGTTCGGCCTATTTCATTTACCGACTATGTAAGTAGCAAACTAGCAGTAATGAGTATAATCGTTGTAGGAAGTTTTATTATAGGAAT
Organism: Psychrobacillus sp. NPDC093200; assembly: GCF_050280345.1. Taxonomy (NCBI): domain Bacteria; kingdom Bacillati; phylum Bacillota; class Bacilli; order Caryophanales; family Bacillaceae; genus Psychrobacillus; species Psychrobacillus sp. NPDC093200. Next base: position 5,032 of record NZ_JBNNVC010000001.1, read on the forward strand.
TATGGCAAGTCTATATTATACGTCGATTCTTTTTGGAACAATTGAATTCTCCAGCTTCTTTGGATTTTTAGGTACTTATATCATATGGCTTTTATTTGTCGTAAGTATTGTTTTGTTTTCAAGCGCTGCATTCTCTACAGGGATTGCTTCTACCATATCTGTCATTTTGGTAATATTTGTTCAGTTTGTAGATGGATTGTTAGGCACATACTGGACTATCTCTCCATGGAAGCTACCGATGTATGCGGGGCTAGTCTTAAATGGGGATATACCACACAGTTCTTTCATGTGGAGCATGTTAATCACTATATTGGTAATTGGCATTTTACTGATTGGAGCAGTGTATTTTGCTAAAAAGAATATATTTAAAGCAAAAATATAATACGAGGTGACTAAAGCATGGAGTTACGTAACTCGGATCGTTTCATTACATCCTATAACCGTTTAGACAAAATCATGAGAGAGATGGTTGGTACGCAGGAGCACCTATCTTTTTTTAGGCTAATTGACTTCGCGAAAAAGAAGAACGCTATTATTAGAAGATATGAAGCAGATTTACGAGAGTATGGCGATTTAAGAAATGCCATTGTACATCATAGAACAACAATGGAATATGCTATAGCTGAACCTCATGAAGAGGTCGTAGCAAGGATGGAAGAACTAGAGGGCGCTCTTAGTAAACCTATAACTGTGGCTCAAATGTTCTCAGGTAATGTGACTACCTTTCAAGAAACAGATTCTTTAATCTATGCACTAAAGATTATTAAGGACAAAAAATATAATCAGTTTCCTGTATATAGTGATGATAAATTTAAGGGGCTCATTACACCTGTAGGGATTACTATGTGGATGGCAAGTGAGGCTGAATCCGAGAACTTCTCCCGAAAAAAAGCTACTTTGGGTGAAATTCTGAAGCATGAAAGTAATAGAGAGAATCATCGGTTTGTAGAAGCTGATATGTCTGTCTATGAGGCGCTGGAAATATTCAAATCTGCAATTGGAAGAGGGAAGAGATTAGAAGCTCTTCTCATTACCAAGAATGGAAAATTAAGCAATCAATTAATTGGAATTGTAACTCCAATGAGTATGATGAAAATTCAATAATTCTTTTCTATAATTAGATGACTATTTTACCTTTTATAACGTAAAATGGAAATAGACATGATTTTCTCATGTAATTATAATAGGGAATGGAGGAATTGATTTGAACACGTATGAAGAGGAGCAGCTACAAAAGTACAAACCAGAAGGCTCGACTTCAAAGACTTCTACTGAGATGTCCGTAGGAGATTGGCTAATCACTATGCTTATTATGATTATTCCAATCGCCAATTTAGTTATGCTGTTTATCTGGGGGTTTGGAAATCCAGATCCAAGACGTAACTATGCACGAGCAACACTTATTTGGATGGCTATTTCTATAGTGTTAACTATTTTGCTTTATGCTATTATATTTTTCTTTGTTTTTTCAGCCACTAGTGGAATGAACTAGCACTTATTTCCTGGGAAATAAGAAAAGTCGACAAATTTAGCAATCCCCATATAAATGTATGGGGATTATTTTGAATCTCACGTGAACAACCTCTTTGTACATACAAACTAGGAGATTTTAGATGAAAAAATGGATTTTTTTATTAGTAGTAATATTAGCTGTGTCGCTTTACATAGGGAACACTCGCGTAAGTATTAACGAAGTTACAATTGAATCAGAAAAGATTCCAGCTAGCTTTAATGATTGGACAATACTACAAATTTCAGACTTACATGATGCAACATTTGGGGAAAAACAAGTAAAACTCGTCAATAAGATTAAGGACATAAACCCGGACATTATTTTTATAACGGGTGATATAATTGACAGCAATCGCTATGACTTACAGAATAGTCTAGATTTAGTCAATCAAATTATTAATATAGCACCAGTTTACTATGTTACAGGGAATCATGAAATTGCCACCAATGATGTAAATCATATTAAAACTTCCTTACAGAATGTGGGTGTCCATGTTTTAACCAATGAAGAAGAAATGATGGAATATAACGGTGAAAAGATGCGTATTATCGGCATTGAAGACCCCTTAAGCGGTTTCTCGGTTAATGAGCAGCTTAAGCGGTTTGAAGATAGCGAGGATTATACGCTAGTGCTGTCCCACCGACCAGAGGTATTTCAAGACTATGTAGATTATAAAATGGATTTAGTGTTCTCTGGTCATGCGCATGGAGGCCAATTCCGAATTCCCGGATTAGGAGGTTTAGTTGCTCCTGGGCAGGGAGTGTTTCCTAAATATACATCAGGAACCTATGAAGCAGAGGATACAACAATGATTGTAAGCCGTGGTTTAGGTAACAGTTTGGTACCTATTCGTGTATTTAATACTCCTGAGTTAGTCGTTGTCACATTAAAAAGTAAGTAAAACCCCCTGCAAATTTCACATTTAGAGTGAATAAAAGCAGGGGGTTTTATATTTATTTATCTACTATTTGAAATGTCTCTAGTATACTTCGGAAATTCGAACCGTGACCTTCAGCAGCTTCTAGAAAATACTTCTGTGTAATAACAAAGCTGCCACCATTACCATTGTCAATGATATAAATGTCGCCGACCGGACTATCCCAATTAGTTAACCCCGTAGTATCATGGCTAATTGCGTGCAACCAGTATCCTCTCACTGGTTCTGTAACAGTCTCTGTTTCTTTCGGACTGGTATAATCCAATTCTATTTGTTTTTCTAAAATGGGGAGCAGCTCATCCGGTGTTTGATCTTTGATTTGTTCAATTTTCATAGAAACCTCTGGATACTTTTCCTCTAAAGGCTCTCTTGTTGTAAGAACGTCCGACTGGTCGCCTAAGATTAGCTTATAACGATCTTCGTCAAAGTTAATCGTGTAATGCACTTGCTTGTCGGTGCTTTCCTGTTCCCGCTCCGTCATAATTGCCTCTTGATTCTCCTGGGATACTTCCTTGTCGGGAGCTTCAACATTGCTAAATACATTTGGGACAAAAACAATTAATAGTACGACACATGCAATTAGGACAAGGGTTAAAATAAGATACTTTTTTTTCATATTTCACTCTCCTCCTTTTATTAAAGGATTATTGACTTGACTAGTACAATTCAAAAGTGTGTAAAGTATTAGACGCGAAATATGGAAAAAAGTAACTATAAAAATGGAGAATTATTATTTGAACCAACCTTTTTCTTTAAAACGAGAGATTGCTTCAATTCGATTACCCACTTGAAGCTTTTCTAAAATCACTGATATATAATTTCGGACAGTCCCTGTTGTAATGAAAAGCTCATTTGCAATTTCTTTTGTATTTTTGCCATCGGCAATTAGTTCAAGAACTTGGCTCTCTCTTTCGGTTAAAGGATTCTCTTCTTCAAAGGCCATATCTACTAATTCTGGAGCATAAATTCTGCGGCCATCCATAATTATACGGATAGAATTTGCGAGCTCCTCACTAGGACTATCCTTTAAAAGATAACCATTAACTCCTGCTTTACGTGCTCTTTCAAAATATCCTGAGCGGGCAAAGGTAGTTAATATAATTACCTTACAAGGGTTATCTTTTAACTCTTCCGCAGCATCTAGTCCACTTTTAATAGGCATTTCAATATCCATAATACAAATATCAGGTTGAAGCTGTTGAATAAGTTTAAGAGCTTCCTCTCCATTATTTGCTTTACCGATTACTTCCATGTCTTCTTCTAGATTGAGAAGAGAGCCAAGTGCCCCTAACACCATCCGTTGATCTTCAGCTATAACAATTCGTATCATGTCTAATCCTCCTGCCGTGTTTGTAATATTACATTTGGAACTCGTATATTGATGGTAGTGCCATTTTTTGAATAGATATCAAGACTGCCATTTACAAATTCCAATCGTTCCTTAATACCTTGCAATCCATGTCCTTTAATCCAATCCTTACTAAGATCTAAACCCTTGCCATTGTCATGTACCTTCAGTAGGGTTTCTTTAGCAGACTGCTTGAGAGAAATCGAACACGATGTAGCTCCACTATGTTTTACTACATTCGTGACTGTTTCCTTCAGACACATACTTAGCATATTTTCTACAATTGGAGGGAGTTTAACATTGTTGAGAGAACCACTAAATTTACAAGAAATTTCCGCAGCGTTTAATATTTGTTGCACTCGATAAATCTCATCCTCTAATTTAGTACCCCGCATGTTTGTAACTAATTCCCGTACTTCCTTCAAAACGGAACGTGCAGTCTGGTGAATATCTTGAATTTCATGCTTGGCTGCCTCAGGGTCCTTATCCATTAATCTTCCAGCTAAGTCGCTTTTTAATCCTATCATTGATAGCTTTTGACCAAGCGTATCATGTAAATCTCTTGCTATTCTTTCTCGTTCCTCTATAACCATATAATGAGCAATACGCTTATTAGCATCCTCTAATTGGCCCTCTAACATTTCTCGTTTATGTCGATTATAAGTGCTAAAAGGCAATAGGATTACACCAAGCATACATATGACTAAAAATGGCCATTGAGAGATAAATAGCTCTATTTCTACAAAGAAACCAATGATGACTACAGTTAAGGTAGCAACAATATTTAAGCTATATATCAAAAAGAAGCCTACCTTTTGTGTGATATTACCAATAAAGAAAGAAAGAAAAATAGAGAAGTATATATAGCCGTAAAAGAAGGTCATAAATAAGCTAATCGTTATTTCAATAGCTAAACAGACGTATAAAAACCAACCTGTAGACTTAAAGGAGAGACGATATGCAATAAAGAATATGCCGGTTAAAAGTAAGCCGAAAATAATTTCTGAAAGCTCATTGGAACGAAAGATGAAGAAGAAAGGGAAGATACAAAATACTACCCAAGCATAAATACTTAACCAGGGAGATTTAGGGAAAATTTGATACCACTTTGTCATTTATAAGACACCTCTCGCATATATGCTTTCCTATATTATAATAGAAAAACCATTCCCTCGTAAAAAGGAATGGTTAAATTAGGGATTTATTTTCCTTCAAATGTTGTATTTTTAGCATTTAGATTGGATTGCTTCAGCAAATGCTTAATCTCTTTAAAGCTTACAAAGCTTTTATTTTCTTCATCAAACAAACGGAAATGAATGGACTGTAAGCTAGTACGAAGATTGATGGTTGTTGCCTTGTGTAAAGGTGGTGTCGATTCATGTGCTTTTTCTAAATTGTAATTAGGAACTCTTGGACTTAGATGGTGCACATGATGAAAGCCGATATTGCCAGTTACCCATTGTAGTACACGTGGTAACTTGTAATAAGAGCTTCCTTCGATGGCAGCTTTCACATAATCCCATTCTTTCTCATCCTCGAAATAGGAATCCTCAAACTGATGTTGTACGTAGAATAACCAAATACCTAATGCTCCTGCTACAAAAAGAATAGTTCCTTGAATAATTGCAAAGGCTTGCCAGCCAATCATCCAAATCATGAAAGAATAAATTGCAATCACTGAAATGTTAATGATATACGTATTATTACGCTCTTTTCCTCGAGCGCCTTTGCGATTAAAACGATTACTTACTAAAAATAGTAATGCAGGTCCTAAGCCAAACATAACGATAGGATTGCGATATAGTCGATAAGAAAGTCGCTTCATAGGTGAAGCCTCTACATACTCTTCAACGGTCATCATCCAAATATCGCCGACTCCACGTTTATCTAGGTTACCGCTAGTTGCATGATGAATATTATGCTCGCGTTTCCACTTTTCGTAAGCAAATAATGTGATAATACCAGTGATAGTTCCTGTTATATTGTTAGCTTTTTTATTTTTAAAGAAGGATCCGTGTGTGCAATCATGAAAGATAATAAATATACGAACGACAAATCCTGCAGCAATGACAGACAATCCAACAGTCAGCCATACAGAAATGTCGAGGCTTAAATAGGCTAAAAACCAGAGGATAAAAAATGGTGGAATCGTATTAACCAACTGGACGATACTTTTCTTTAACTCGGAATTTTCAAATGGCTTTACATTTTTACGTAACTCGAGTGTTTTTTCTCTACTCATTATTATTCCTCCTACATATAAAACTTGTTAGGTTAACTATATAGAAGTGTTGGTATTAGGAGTAGGCATAAACGTCAAGTCAACACTATGACAAATATCATATAGGACAATATATAGAAAAAGAGCTAACCGTTGATATGCGGTTAGCCCTTTGCTTATTTTTTACTACGTTCTTCTTTTAACAATCTAACTGTTTCATCGAATTCTTTTTCGATCTCTGCATTAGGCTTGTAGGTTAACAAGCTTACTACAACAGTGAAAATAAGAGCTAAAAGGAAACCTGGAACAATTTCATATAATGCATCTGAAAGTGTTTCGTTAGTACCCCAAATGACAACAGTTATTGCACCGATGATCATTCCCCATACTGCACCTTGTGAAGTTAGCTTTCTCCAATACAAAGAAAGTAAAATAACCGGTCCGAAAGCAGCTCCAAAACCAGCCCAAGCAAAGGAAACAAGTTTTAAGATAGTAGACTCTTGATCCCAACCAATTACCAAGGCTATTATAGATACAACTAGTACGGCAAGGCGTCCATATAAAACATATGTTTTATCAGAAGCATCTGTTTTAATCACTGCTTTGTACAAGTCTTCTATTAGAGCCGAAGAAGTAACTATTAGCTGAGAAGAGATGGTACTCATTACTGCAGCTAAAATAGCAGCTAGCATGATGCCTGCAATAAATGGATGGAATATAATTTGCCCAAGAGCAATAAATACAGTTTCAGGATTATCTAAACTAAGGTTTGGGTTTTGTTGATAATATGCAACTCCAACTAAAGAAGTTCCAATTGCTCCAGCTAAACTTAGAATCATCCAACCGATACCGATGCGACGAGCTTGTTTAGTTTCTTTTACAGAGCTTATAGCCATAAAACGAACAATGATATGAGGCTGCCCAAAGTAGCCAAGTCCCCATGCAACGGCAGAAACAATTCCAACAAAGGTAGTACCTGCAAATAAGCTAAGATGAGTTGGATCTGCTGCTTTTATCGATTCTACAGTTTCACTTAACCCACCAGTTGTAAATACTCCCACTATTGGAACAGCAATTAAAGCAAGGAACATTAGAAGACCTTGAAGGAAATCTGTGTAACTAACTGCAAGGAAGCCCCCAAATAGTGTATAGGCTACTGTTACTCCCGATACAATTAACAGACCCGTGTGGTAGTCTAATCCAAAAGAGCTTTCAAAGAAAACTCCGCCTGAAACCATTCCTGAAGATACATAAAATGTAAAGAATAAAAGAATAATCAGGCCGGAAGCCACTCGTAATAAACGAGAAGATTGCTTTAAACGACTTTCTAAGTAACTTGGAATAGTAATGGAATCATTGGAAACTTGTGTGTATACACGTAATCGTGGTGCCACATATAACCAGTTTAAATATGCTCCAATGGTTAAACCAATCGCTATCCAAGCTTCTCCCATCCCACTAAGATATATTGCTCCGGGTAACCCCATCAATAACCAACCAGACATATCGGCAGCTCCTGCACTTAATGCAGTAACAGCTGGACCGAGTGAACGTCCGCCTAGCATATAATCTGTCAAATTAACCGTCTTTCTGTACGAATAATAACCAATAGCAAGCATGGCCACCATATATATGGCTATGGCTATTATTTGATAAGTTTCTGCTGACATATAACATCCTCCTCTGGTCATAATAATAACATTTTTACTATTTAACTTCATTAGGAAATCTTAGCAAGTTAATATAACCTGTTATTTATAAATGATAAAATAGATATAAATAAACATACTAACTTTATATAGGAGGGTATTTTCTCTTGAAAATATTTCACACAGCAGACTGGCATTTAGGCAAATTAGTACAAGGTATCTACATGACCGAAGATCAGAGACTTGTGCTAGCCCAATTTTTAAAAGCAATAGATGAAGAAAAACCAGATGTGGTGATTATAGCTGGTGATTTGTATGACCGAGCTGTGCCACCTTCTGATGCTGTAAATTTATTGAATGATATACTGGCTGATATCGTGTTAAAACATCAGACTCCTGTACTAAGCATCGCTGGAAATCATGACAGCCCAGGTCGTTTGAACTTTGGTAGCAACATTATGAAAGAAACTGGTTTACATATAGTGGGACAACTAACAAAAGAACTTACATCAGTGACAATAAATGATGACTATGGAGAAGTAGAGTTTCATCTAGTACCGTATATGGATCCTTCACAGGTTCGATTTATAATGGAGGATGAGACAATTACTAGTCATCAGCTAGCCATGAAAAAAATAGTGGAAGAAATAGAATTACAAATGGATTCTACTAAAAGACATGTATTAGTAGGACATGCCTTTGTTACACCTCAAGGACAAGAGGAGGAAAATACTAGTGAGTCAGAAAGACCACTAGCAATTGGAGGAGCCGAGTATGTCGACGCTTCTCTATTTAAGAACTTTCATTACACGGCATTAGGCCATCTTCATCAAGCACATTATGTGCAAAATGAAACCATTCAATACGCCGGATCACCTTTAAAATATTCAATATCAGAGGAACATCATAAAAAAGGTTTTTTAATAGTAGAACTTGATAAAGAGGGTAATTTAAAGGTAGAAAAGAGGCTGCTAATCCCTAACAGAGATATGCGTACAGTGGAAGGCTATTTAACTGACATTCTTCAGCACCCGACAAGTGAGGATTATATTTTTGTTAAGTTGCTAGACGATACACCAGTACTTTCGCCAATGGAGCAAATTCGAACTGTGTATCCTAATGCGATGCATGTAGAAAGAAAGGTATTTCAATCCATTGGATTAGGTAAAACAGAAGAACAGATAAGCCGCCATAAAATGGATGACTTTATGTTATTTGAATCGTTTTATGAGGAGATAAGGGGACAAGCTCCGGCAGAGGAAACTAAGGAGCTATTTAAGGGAGTGCTTTCTGGCTTAATGCTTGAAGAGAGAGAAGGAGGGAGCGGAGCATGAAGCCAATTCAATTGAAAATGACCGCATTCGGTCCTTATAAATTTACAGAAACCATTAACTTTTTGGATTTGAAGGACCATCGCCTATTTGTTATATCAGGAGCTACTGGAGCGGGAAAGACTACTATATTTGATGGCATAAGCTTTGCTCTATATGGCTCCGGAAGCGGGGAAGATAGAAAAGATACAAAAATGTTGCGAAGCGACTTTGCACTGGACAATACGCACACTTCTGTTGAATTGATTTTTGAAATATTTAATAGGAAATATCGTATTTTTAGACAGCTTCCTCATGTTAAAAAAGGAAATAAAAGCTCAACAGGTGAAAGATATGAGTTCTTTGAGATTAAGGAGACAGGAGAAGTACCTGTTGTCGAAAGACAAATAGTTTCAGAGATTAACAAAAAGGTTGAGGACATCATTGGACTTACGCAAGATCAATTCAGCCAAATCGTCATGCTTCCCCAGGGGGAATTTAGGAAACTATTAACCTCTTCTACAGAAAACAAGGAAGCAATCCTTCGAAAAATTTTTAAAACCGAACCTTATAGAATGATCAATGAAAGGTTAAAAGAGAAAAAAGTAGTCGCTGAAGCTGAGCTTAAAAAAGAAGAAAGTACTCGCAATAGTTATTCCGAACAAATTGTGGCTTCGTTTCCGAAACGAGAATCTAGACTTTTTGAGTTACTGGAGGATGGTCAATTTAATATCTTCCAATTACAAGATGCCTTGCAGGCGGAGACTAAGTTTTACTGCCAAAAGATTAAAAAAGATGAAGTTTCCAGTGAGGAAGCATATGAAAATCAAATTGCCAAGCAGTCTGCATACTACAGTGCTAAAAATACAAATATACAACTGGAAGAGCTAGAGTTCAAAGAGCAGAAGTTACAACAGCTTCTTGGGCAGGAGATTGCGTATGTAGAAGAAGGAAAAAAGTTAGAGGCTGCAGAGAGAGCAAGCTCAATAGAAGCAATCGAAAACTACTATAGAGAAACAGTGACGGAAGAAAATCTAAAGGCAAGCCTAATGGAGAAAGCAAAGGAAGAGCTAGCTTTAAAGGCTAATTTCTTTAGCCAAATGGAGAAAGAATTTCTTCAAGAATCAAACAGGAAACAAGAGCGAGAGCTAAGTGTAAAGGCTTTAATCCAGCTAAATGCTCTACTGCCATTAATGGAAGAGCTAGAGCAAAAGAAAACGCAATTAAAAGAAACTGATGATAGCCAAAATAAATTAAAAGCACAGCTAGATTTAAAAATAGGCAAGTACCAGCAAGCTAAGACAAGCATCCTTTTGTTGAAAGAAAAAAAAGAAGAACTAGAAGAGCGGGTCGATCTGTTAGATAACAAGGTTCAACAATATTCTCAGATTAAAGAGCATTATCAGCTAATGCAGGGATTTATACAGCAGGAGAAGACGTTTGAAGAATTGAAGCGTCTAGAAGAAACGGAAGAAAAAGTATATCTGGAAGCCAAGCTAACACTTCAACATGAAGAGGAGAAATGGCTAACTAGCCAAGCAAGTATTCTGGCCTCTAAGCTCGTTGACGGGGAAGCTTGTCCTGTGTGTGGCAGTACCGAACATAAGCCAACTAGTACGCGAATTCATGAAGATATATTAAACGATGTCCAAATGCAAATGCTTAAAGGTAATTTAACCCAAAAGGAAACTAGCTTTTTAACCGTCCGTACCAAAAGAGAAAATGCTCAGGAAAATGTAGAAAAAATATTAGAGCAATTAGAAGAGCTTCAATTATCTATTTTAGAAATAGAGCAAGTGAAGCTAGATGTTGAAAAGCTAGAAATAGAAATAGGAGAGCTGCGTTCCGATAAAGCAAACCTAAATTCCTTAAAAGAAGCATACAAAAAAAACTTAGAACAAATAGAGCAATTAGAAGATGAAAAAAATAATATAGAAAAATTATACCTTCAGATAAAAGGTGAATATGAGCAGGTAAAAGCAGTAGTAGATTCAAAACAGAGCTCTATTCCAAGTACAGTGGCTAATTTAGACGACCTACAGGACCAAATTAGAGCGGCTAAAAGATTTAAGGAGCAGCTAGAAGATACGTGGGAGCAAGTGCAAAAGAAATATAAAGAAGCTGAGGATTCGAATACGAAAGCTGAGATGAAGCTCGAGCATGCCATTCAATCTGCGAAGGAAGCCATACGCAAGAAAGAGAAGGCCGATCACCAGTTCAAAGAAGCATTATCTAAGGCGGGCTTTGAGACGATAAGAGCTTATGAGGAAGCAAAAATGGGTGAACGTGATCGAGAGACACTAAAGGAACGCTGTGAAGCTTACAAACAGGCAGTGCATACCTTTACTGAGCAAGTTAAGGATGGGCAGAAGAAGCTTGAAGGTAAAAGTAAGGCTGATTTAAAGTTACTTGAAGAGGAGCTAACTCACCTTAAAAATGCATACGAATCAGCGTTAAACACTCTAAACAGTACAAAGGAATACGTAAAAGCTGGAACAGAAATACAAGAAAAATTATCATTATCTAGCGAGCGTATAGCCAAATTAGAGCAACAAGTAGGTCATATCCTCGATTTGTATGAATTGCTTAGAGGGCAAAATCCTTTAAAGATCTCATTTGAACGATATATACAAATTGAGTACTTAGAGCAAATCATTCATGCAGCCAATGAGAGGCTGAAGTATTTATCGAATGGCCAGTACCAACTAATGAGAAGCGATAGACAGGAAACCCATGGGAAACAAAGTGGGCTTGGATTAGATGTATATGATGCCTATACCGGTCAAATTCGTGATGTAAAAACATTGTCAGGAGGAGAAAAGTTTAATGCCTCCCTATGCCTTGCTCTCGGTATGTCGGACGTCATCCAGGGTTATCGTGGAAGTGTAAGGATTGAAACGATGTTTATCGATGAAGGCTTTGGTTCTCTAGACGAGGAATCATTAAATAACGCAATAGATACACTAGTAGACCTTCAGAAATCAGGACGAATGGTTGGTGTAATTTCTCATGTTAGTGAGCTTAAGTCGGCCATTCCTGCGATTCTTGAAGTGGAAAAGCTAAAAGAAGGCTACAGCCAAACAAAATTTGTGATTAAGTAACGGGGGAGCACCATGGACATAGATCGACACTTCTTAGAGATGGCATTAGAGGAAGCAGAAAAAGCTTTAGAGGAGAATACCTATCCAGTTGGTTCGGTTATTGTAGATGAACATTTTAACCTCATTGCAAAAGGCAGAAACAGAGTGCATCCAAGTCAGGATATTACGGCACATGCTGAGATTGAAGCCATACGAAACGCAGGATCAGCAATGTTTGATGCTAAAATAAAAAACAAGAAGTTTACGCTTTATAGCTCACTCGAGCCATGCCCAATGTGTACGGGAGGAATATTGTTTGCTAAGATCCAGCGGGTAGTATGGCTACTAAATGATGACGAGGGATTCGGAGGATATAAGAGGCTAAGGGACACCTCCATCTCCTAGAAAAATTTGACCGTATTGAAGTGATGGAAGAACCGTTTGAGGATCTAAAGCAAAGACAAATGATATTAATGAATAGCTGGAAGACAAACATTAATAATGTAACATCATTACGTAATAATTTATCATAGAAGGAAAAAGACTTTAGCTCATGGAGGAAATGATGATGACTTTTCTAATGCAAAAGACGCTCGCAAAAATGCAATTAAGTTGAGTATCTTCCTTTTTTGAGTGAGACCTTTACTTTAAGCAGTAAAAACGAAGCGGAAATCGATTAAATACATTATTCTTAACTTAAATACTTTAGCTCAAATGCTTTTATAATAATGCAAAAAACAAATAATGAGCTAAATTACCAATAGCACTTTAACATTTCTACTTAATGCATGATTGTAGCGAAAGGCGGCGACTCCAGTGGGATGAGTGAGACAGATAAGACATCACAAACGCGCGTGTAGAGAGCGGTGATGGCTTAAAGCTCACCCCACGGAAAGCTATCATATTTGATTACTTAGCCCTTATTATTATTTATTAGTTGAAGAAAGAATATGGATGGCTTTATTAATAAAATTACCGAAAAAGGTGTCTGGTCATATCACGACCAGACACCTTAAATTTAAACGATAATGTTATATAAGAAGACTGTTTCAACTGAAGGCTTTTAAAGTTGCTTTTGTATTTCTCCTATCTCCAGTAGCGCCCTTTAATGGTCTACTATAAAATTATTCTGGTATTAACCCTTTTACTGTATCTGCGAATTGTTCCTCACTAACCCCTAGAATATTAGTCCCAGAGTATCCTTCTGGATCAATCTTAGTAGGATCGGCTCCATACACATGTAATAAGGCTGCCAATTCGTAGTTATCTTCATAAAAAGAAGCAGTTAGAGCGTTTGAATAGAGATCCTCTGTATTAGCGTTAGCTCCAGCTTCGAGTAAAATATATGCTAACCTGGTATCGTTTGCATATACTGCATGATGTAAAGCTGTTGTTTCTTCTGCATCTCGTTCCTCTAAATCAACTCCACTGGCTACAAGCTCCTGAACCGTTATATAATCGCCATTCACAACTGCTTCCATTAAAGGAGTCATATTAAGGGATTCCATTGGTAATGGTGCGGAGGATGCGTCAACTGTTGACTCCTCTGAAACAGAAGTATTTAATGCTGCTTCATTCTCAAAAAAATCTTCAGGGAAAATACTAGCATAGGTTAGAGATCCTGCTAGAACTATAGCTATGATTCCAAAATAACCAATGAAGAAAATACCAAACAGGGCACCAACTCCAAGAGCTATTTTGTTTGCGTTAGGATAATAGGTAGGAGTTCCTTCTACCTGCATAAAATGCCCGACTGCTTGGACTCTTTTAGGAGTTGTTGGATGGGAAGAAAGTATTTCACCAAGCCATGTAATTACGTTAGACTCCGTCGAAATTTGTTCTAAATATGCATCCTCATTTACCTCTTTATAAAGTTCCTTTCCAATACTCAAAATGGTCAGTCCACGCTTAGCTGCTGCCCCGTCTTGGATGAAATAAGCTGCTTGGCGGTCGCATGTATACTCACAAGCACGGCTATAAGCTTGTGAAAGAAATGGAAGTAATTGAGCTGGCATGATTAAAATGTTTTTCCATATATGATTTCGTTTAATATGTGTAAGCTCATGGGCGATGATAAAATCAAGCTCTGCTTCGCCCTGCTCTCTAGCAAGCTCAAAAACTTCTGAATATAGAACAACCATATTTTTTCCTAAAAAGCGTGTTGCAAATGCGTTAAATGCCCCCTCGGAATGAACCACAAATATATCCGGTACACGTTTTAGTTTCATATCGTGAGACATACGTGTTATGCGTTCATACACATCAGGAAATTGCCTTTCACTAATTCGAATTCCATTTGCCCTAACATAGCCGAGATGCATAATAAGTGCATATGTACTGATTAAAAACAAGACTACAAAAATAGCAATCCCAAAAATAGTTGCTATAGCTATAACATAAATTAGCAGACTAAATAGGATACATAAAATAAAATATGGCAATTCTCGGTTAGATCTTAACTGTTTGTCTGTCATATTCTTCCTCCTTTTGATGATATTAAATTAACAAATACTACAATTTAAGTCAATTTTCATTATAGGCTCTTTCACACATTTTCGCCATTCGACATATTATTTTTAGAAAGAGGTGGTGAAAGATGCGCGATGAAAAAGGGCTTGTAGACAGGGACTACGAGCCTTATGAAACGGAACAAAAGGAATGGAAAAAGCAACAACTAAGAGAACGAGGTAAGCAACTTTTAACAATTACTTCCCCAATACTCATCTTAATCCTTTGGGAGGTTTTTTCGCGAACGGGAATTTTAGATATTCGCTTTTTCCCTCCTCCTTCAGCCATAGTATCGACATTTTTTGAACTAGCTACAAACGGGATGCTCTGGACCCATGTATCAGTTTCGCTCTATAGAATTGCGATGGGTTTCCTGCTTGGTGTCATTCCTGGAGTGGTCATCGGGTTGTTAATGGGATTGTATGCACCTATTCGACATTTTATATCTCCAATTGTCATGGCTTTTATGCCAATTCCAACTCTCGCTTTAATGCCAATTATCATTATTCTTTTTGGTATTGGAGACTTCTCTAAAGTAGTAACAATTGCTGGAAGTGTATTTTTTCCTGTTGTTATTAATACAGTTGCTGGTGTGTTGAACATAGACCAAGTACATTTGGACGTAGCTAAAAATTATGGGGCAAGTCCAAAGAACTTCTTCGTAAAAATTGCTTTTCCTGGAGCCTTGCCCGTGATGCTAGAGGGCATTCAAATGGGGCAGGCAATCGCATTATTAACCATCGTTGCAGCAGAAATGATGGGAGCTACATCCGGTATTGGATTTTTAATATGGACCTCTTATAAGGCATTCATGTTAAAAGAAATGTTCGTTGGTTTAGTACTCATTTCTTTTTTTGGGTTTTTATTTTCCCTTCTCCTGCGTGGACTGCAAAAGAGAATCGTACCATGGAGGTGAGTAAATGAGTAGCAAAGTAAAAATATCTATTGATAACATGACTAAGGTTTTCTATAAAAAAAATAATAGTGTCACGGCTATAAAGAACATTTCCCTTCAAGTAAATGAAGGGGAATTCATCTGTTTAGTTGGACCAAGTGGATGTGGAAAGACAACTCTTCTACGAATTCTTGCTGGACTTGAAACACCGAGCTCTGGCTCTTTTTCAATTGATGCAGAGGCAGGCAACCGTCCTCTACAATCCATGGTTTTTCAAGAAAAAGGAGTTATTCCGTGGCTGACAGTTGAAGAAAACGTCGCCTTTGGATTAAAAATGAGGCATCTACCTCAGGAGTTTGTAAAGAAGCAAACTGACTATTACTTAAAAAAGGTAGGATTAATTAACTTTTCAACTCTTTATCCAAAGGAGCTTTCTGGAGGAATGAAGCAAAGGATTAGTATCGCTAGGGCTTTTGCCAATGACCCAGAAATACTTTTAATGGATGAACCATTTGCTGCTTTAGATGAACAGAACAAATTTATACTGCAGGAAGAATTATTATCTATCTGGTCTGAAAATAAAAAAACCGTTTTATTTATCACTCATAGCATTGATGAGGCATTGTTACTGAGTGATCGGATAGTATTATTAAGCTCTCATCCAGGTGAGATTGTCAGAGAGATAAAAGTTCCTATGCCAAGACCACGTACGATGGAGCAGGTTAGGGCAAATGCAGAGATGGCTGAACAATTTATATCTATATGGAATCATTTACAGCAAGAAGTTCAAAAATCGAGAAAATAAAGGAGGAAAGTTGTGAAGAAACGCTGGTTCATACTATTTGCGTCCATTATTCTATTACTTGGTGCTTGTAGTTCGAAGGAAAAAGAAAGTTCTGGCAGCAGTGACGATCAAGTCAGTAAGGATAACCCGTCTGGAGATTTAGCTCCACTGGATAAAAAAGCGAAAGTAATTATAGCCGAGGATGGTGCTGCATCAGGAGCAGGCTTTTATATTGCGAAGGAGAAAGGTTACTTTGAGGACTACAATATTGAAGTAGAGTTTGCCCAATTTGCAAATAGTGATGAGATGCTTCCTGCCCTTGCTTCGGGGGACGTAGATATCGCTGGTGGAGTTTCTACTGCTTCATTTTTTAATGCCATTGCGCAGGGAATTGATGTGAAAATTATTGCAGATAAGGGTCATAACGTCCCAGGTAAATCGTATTTCACTTTCGTCATTGGAAACCATATGAAGGACGTCATCAAGGAGTATAAGGATTTTGAAGGAAAGCGTATTGCCGTTTCCTCCAAAAACTCGATCGATGAATATATTTATCTAGAAATGCTGAAGCACGCAGGTTTGACGCAGGAAGACGTGGAATTTGTACTGCTTGGTGATTTCGGGAGCATGCTTGGTGCCATTGAAAATGGATCTATAGATGCTGCTCTTCAAATTGAACCATTAATCACGCAGGGAATTGAAAATGGATTCCATGAGCGTTTTGGAGATGCAACGGATTATGCACCGGAATCTCAAATAGCGATGGTTTTAGGATCCCCTCAATTTATGAGTGAGGAACAAGATGTATCCCTTCGATTCATGGCTGCTTATCTAAAAGGAGTTCGTGATTATAATGATGCCTTTATAAAAGGGGAAGGGAAAGCGGAAATCATTGAAATCATGACAAAGCATACTTCCTTAAAGGACCCTGCATTATGGGAAAAGGTATTTGTCACAGGCTTAGACCCTGATGGTAAAATGTTTTTAGATGATGTTGTTAAGCAATATGATGCATACAAAGAAAATGGTGCAATTAGTGGAGATGTAGACTTTGATAAAGCAGTAGATACCTCCATCACAGAAAAAGCAGTAGAAATACTTGGTGAATATAAGTAAATCCAATCGACAAAAGGTATGGAGATATACTTCTTCATACCTTTTTAACTTAAAAAGAATTGTAATGCTTTTTCTACTTTAAGATATAAAAAAGCCTGCTTGCCCAAGGAGTGGAGAGTTTCTGTAAAAGCAAAAATCAGAAATTTTGTAAGTAGATTCTAGTGTTTTCATAAGCTAAGCTAGAAGCGTTGTATACTAAATTCATAAAAATGCTCATTTAGTATACAATGAGGGATAAATAGCTGATAGGGGTGCTCGACATGGTGAATGTACTAGTGGATGCAGATGGTTGTCCAGTAGTGGACTTAACGATAGATATAGCAAAACAGTTCAATTTGAAGGTGACGTTATTATGTGACACCGCACATTATATGCAAAGAGAAGGTGCAGAAACAGTCATGGTGTCTAAAGGTGCAGATGCGGTCGATTTTGTGCTTGTAAATAAAGTAAAAAAGGGCGACATTGTTGTCACCCAGGATTATGGATTAGCAGCGATGGTTCTAGCTAAGCAAGGCTTTGCGATAGACCAAAATGGAAGATGGTTTACATCAGAAAATATAGATCAGCTGTTAGATAGTAGACATATATCTAAAAAAATCAGACAAGCAGGTGGTCGAACGAAGGGACCACGGAAACGTCAAAGAGAAGATAATGAAAAGTTTGAAATACATTTTAAGCGAATTTGTGAGCACGCTTTAAAGCAATAGATCTAATCCTCGGTATTTTGTAAAATGTCTATTGCTATATTAGGAGCATCTGCGAAAATACCATCAGCCTTGTAAATCAAGGCTTTTTTTATGTCTGCTTCACTTTTAAGGGAAAATAGATGAACCTTTAACCCATTTTCCTGGGCTTCATGAATAAAGGTGCCGTCCACGGCATTCACGTTTACACCTATGCCGCTAGCATAGGTGTTTAAGCTTTTAATCTCTTGGTTGGTTAGCTCTGCTTTCTCCTTATAGCCGAGCAATTGAATAAGAGGGATACTTGGCTCCAGCTCATGAAACTCTATTAAACTAGCACGATTAAAGGATTGAACGATCACTTTTGGTATTTCCGATTGGTGATTTAGCAAGTTATATTCCTCTAGCAAAGCAAGCAATTCTTCTTCCATGTCCTCATATATTTTGGGGGACTTCATTTCAATATAATAGTTTACTCTATCCCCAAAATTCTCAAATATTTCTCTTAGTGTGGGAACTCGAACCTTTTCATACACATCGTTAGCGAATTCTGGATACGCATCATTAAACCACTTTCCTGCATTCAATTCTTTTAATTCTTCTAATGTGAAGTCCTTTACTAAACCTTCCCCATCTGTGGTTCGGTCCACTTTTTCATCATGCATGGCTATTAGGGAGCCGTCCTTGGTCATTTGTAGGTCAATTTCAATATAGGTCGCACCTAGTTGCTCAGCAACTTCGTAAGCTACCATTGTATGCTCTGGTGCATAGGTGGATGCCCCTCTATGCGCGATGACAAAAAACTCATCTGAAGCAATAGGTGTTACTTCGCTCCCTTTACATCCACCAATGAGCACAATAAAAACCAATAAAATTAAACTACTTTTGCGCATAAATATGTCCTCCAAAGATGTTAACTTTTTATTTAAAATTAAATATTCTGTAAAAATTGTAAATTTCTTTACTTTAGAATATTCGGTTTAGTAATATAGTTATGAAAAGATAACATAACTATGGAAGCTGAATAGAATCATTTTTTGCTAGCTTTCATAGTAAACTCTATAAACCTAATGTTTATAGTTACATAATTGAATAGAGGATGGGGGAAATCTTTTGAAGCGAGTAGAACTGATTGACATCTCTAAGTCGTATGACAAACAATCTAGCGTTATCTCTAATATTAACGTAACGATTGAACCAGGGGAATTCTTTGTACTTGTTGGGCCATCGGGGTGTGGAAAAAGTACAATGCTACGAATGATCGCAGGACTAGAAGAGATAACGGGAGGAGTGCTCAAAATTGGTGAGCAGGAAGTGAATGATTTACCTCCAAGTAAGCGTGATTTGTCCATGGTATTTCAAAATTACGCTTTATATCCTCATCTAACTGTGGAGGAAAATATCCAGTTTGGTTTGCACGTAAAGAAAATTTCTAAAGAAGAACGGGCTAATCGGACAAAGGAAGTTGCTCAGATGCTTGGACTTTCTGATTACTTAAAGCGCAAGCCGAGAGAGCTTTCAGGGGGGCAAAGACAACGCGTTGCTCTTGCTCGCGCTATCGTAAACCAGGCACCAATTTGCTTAATGGATGAACCATTATCCAACTTAGATGCGAAGCTTCGCGCGCATATGAGATCGGAAATAAGACAGATTCAACGCAGACTTGGAATTACAATGATCTATGTAACACATGACCAAATTGAGGCGATGACTATGGGTGATCGCATTATGATTCTGCATGAAGGATCCATTCAACAGATAGGCAAGCCAATTGATATTTATAATAATCCAGCTAATCCATTTGTAGCTACTTTTATTGGTTCACCACCAATGAATATTGCCGAAGGCGTTGGAAGTAAAGAGAAGCAAGCTATTGTATTAAATGATTTAATTACTATCCCAGTGCCTGCCGAGGACGCACATTACCTCACAGACAATGTAATTGTTGGCATCCGTCCGGAACATATTAAAGCCGCAACTAAGGAATCAACTATTGAGGAAAAAGTAGTTGTCGAAATTGTAAATGTCGAGATTTTAGGAAATGAAACGGTGTTTTCATTTTTATTGAATGATCAGCAATGGCAAGTAAAATGGAGCGGCCAATGGCAAATAGCTGTAGGTGATAAAATCCCAGTAATTATGAATTATGATTCCTTCTGTTTCTTCGATAGCGTGACGAAGGAGATTATTAAAAAACCTTCTGATGTAGAAAACCATGTATTTGGTAAAGAGGTATTCGTATGACAGTAGTGAAATTGAAGCATATGACAGCCGCTAAATCTAAGCAAAAGAAAAGCATTTGGAAGCGTTCATTGGATGCCCGGACTGCTCTCCTATATTTATTGCCATCTATTATTTTATTTTCCGTGTTTGTTTTTTATCCGATGTTTCGAACAATTTATTTAAGCTTTTTCTTAACCAATCAAGCAGGAGAGGCTGCAGTATTTGTTGGTCTTGAAAATTATGCGTATTTGCTTGAATCGTCAGCATTTCTAAATAGTATAAAGGCCACATTCCTATTTGTATTGTATACAGTTCCTACGGGAATTATTATAGCGCTAGGACTCGCACTCCTTGCCAATGAAAAGCTAAAAGGAATTGGGTTCTTCCGTACGATCTATGCTTCTACTATGGGAGTTTCTGTGGCAGCGTCTTCTGTTGTATGGTTATTCCTATTCCATCCGAGTATTGGAATGTTCAACAAAGTGCTTGCCATTTTAAATCTTCCCCAAGTTGAATGGCTGCTAGACCCGACATGGGCATTGCTATCTGTGTCATTGACTACTATATGGTTGAACACAGGCTTCTGCTTTCTGATATTGCTAGGAGGACTACAAAATATTGATGAGCACTTATATGAAAGTGCACGTATTGACGGAGCAAGCTATTGGTATCGTTTGAGAAGAATAACTATTCCAATGTTATCTCCTACCTTGTTTTTTATCATTACTATCTCACTCATTAATGCATTTCAAACGTTTGGACAGGTGGATATTTTAACGAAGGGTGGACCTTCCCAATCTACTAATCTTATAGTGTATTCCATTTATCGAGAGGCATTTGTTAACTACCAATTCGGTACAGCAAGTGCGCAGGCAGTGTTCTTGTTTGTATGTATTTTAATCGTTACGATATTACAGTTTAAGCTAGGTGAAAAGAAGGTGCATTACCAATGAGAATATTTAAGCGCTCCGTCGTTTATTTTTTATTGATCATCACTGCCCTTATTATGTTTTTCCCAATTATCTATGCCTTAATGGTAAGCTTCATGACTGGAGGAGAAATTTTACAGGGAAAATTCCTCCCTTCTACCTTTAGCTTTGATAATTATGTGAAGGTGTTTGATCGCCTGCCTTTGTTAAATTATTTGATCAACAGCTTTATAGTTTCGTTTGGGGTCATGCTAGGGCAGCTAGTTGTTTGTAGTCTAGCAGCCTATGCATTTGTTTTTATCCCATTTAAAGGAAGGGACTTTGTATTCTTCCTGTTTATCTCCACCATGATGATACCTTGGGAAGCGACGATGATACCCAATTTCTTTACCATTCAAAATCTGAATTGGATTAACACATATCAAGGTATGACACTACCATTCTTTGCATTAGCATTCGGGACATTTTTACTCAGACAGCACTTCAAAACAATACCGAAGGAGCTACATGAGGCTTCTCAAATTGCTGGACTGAGCCGATTCGCTTTTTTCATACGTGTGATTCTACCAGTTTCTAAAACTAGTTTAGTAACACTAGGAGCTTATGGGTTCTTAACAACATGGAATATGTATTTATGGCCGCTGTTAGTTACAACCAATAATTCCGTTCGAACGGTACAAATTGGTTTGAAGCAGCTGCAGTCGCAAGAGGTTGCAACAGAATGGGGGGTGGTGATGGCAGGGGTAATCGTAGTTATTATTCCAACACTATTACTATTGTTTTTAGGACAAAAGCAATTGCAAAAGGGGTTAACGCAAGGGGCTTTAAAATAACAGTTGTTCCAAACTAAAAAAAGAGGTGTATGAAATGGGAAAGAAGTTTAAGTTTACGTGGTTGTTCATGATTTTATTAGGTATTCTAGCATTAGCTGCCTGTACAAATAGTGATGAGGGATCGTCAACAGAACCTGTGCAAAAAAGCGATGAAGATGTTGAAAAATCAGAAGAAGGTAAAACAGTCATTTCCTTCTGGCATGCTATGTCAGGATCAGGGCAGACTGCTCTAGACAGTCTTGTCGCAGACTTTAATGCATCACAGGATGACTATGAAGTTAAGGCAGAATTCCAAGGATCTTATGAAGAATCATTAACTAAGCTTCGTAGTGTTGGTGGTACTGCAGATGCTCCAGCCATAACGCAGGTGTTTGAGGTAGGGACTAAATATATGATTGAAAGTGGATTCATCGAGCCAATGCAAAAATTTATCGATGAAGATAACTATGATTTGTCTCAATTAGAGGAAAACATTTTAAATTATTATTCTTTAGATGGAGAATTATACTCTATGCCGTTTAACTCTTCTACACCGGTAATGCTTTATAACAAGGATGCTTTCAAGGAAGCTGGCTTAGACCCTGAAAATCCTCCTAAAACTTTCCAAGAGGTAATTGATGCAGCTGCTAAGCTTAAAACAGATGAAATGAAGGGCTTCTCTATGCTGACATACGGCTGGTTCTTCGAGCAGCTAGTAGCGACACAAGGTGGACTGTATGTAAATGAAGAAAATGGCCGCGCAGGTGACGCAACCGAAGCAGTTTTCAACGGAGAAGAAGGTCAACGTGTATTTGAATTCCTAAATACAATGAATAAAGCTGGCACATTTGGTAACTTCGGAACGAACTGGGATGACATCCGAGCTGCCTTCCAATCAGGGAAAGTGGCTATGTATATGGATTCTTCCGCAGGTGTACGTGGAATCATTGATAACGCACCATTTGAAGTAGGGGCAGCATACATTCCTTATGCAGATGAAGTAGATCGTAAAGGTGTTGTAATCGGAGGAGCATCTCTATGGATGTCTAAGGGAATCGCAGAAATTGAGCAAAAAGCGGCCTGGGAATTCATGAAATATCTAACTACTCCAGAGGTCCAAGCAAAATGGCATTTAGATACAGGTTACTTTGCGATCAACCCATCCGCATATGAAGAAGATATCGTAAAAAAAGCTTGGGAAGAGATGCCACAGTTAAAAGTAACGGTGGAGCAGCTTCAAAGCACAGAGCCTTCTATTGCTACTCAGGGAGCTTTAATCTCGGTTTTCCCAGAATCTCGTCAGCAAATCGTCACAGCTTTAGAGAATCTATACCAAGGGATGGATCCTAAAGAAGCGCTAGATGCTGCAGCAGAAGGAACTAATCGTGCAATCGATATAGCTAACAAAACAAAATAAATAAGAAAGCAAGCAGAGAGCAAAAGCTTTCTGCTTGTTTTATGGTTAAAGAGAGAATCAACTTAAGTCTAAACGAAGACATTCCTTTAAAAGTGACAGACAAATACAAAATACCATAGGAGAAGTAATGAGAATAGCGACCTTTAATATTTGGAATAAGCAAGTAATGTGGAAGGACCGATTAATAGCAATTTGTGAAGAAATAAAAAAAGTAAATCCTGATATTATTTCTTTACAGGAAGTAAAGGCGTGCATTGAAGAAGGTGAGAATTTAAATGTCGCTCAATATATAGCAAACACTATCGGATATCCATATGGTATTTTTAACGAATATCCTGATTCTCCAGATGAAGGACTAGCTATCTTGAGTAAATATCCAATAAGTAGTGAAGATGTTATTTGGAGCAAAAATATTAAGGAAACAAATTACTGTGCAAATAGAATTACTTTCAAATATGGATCCTACGAATATGGAATAACAAATGTTCATTTAAATTGGAAATCTACTATAGTAAGAGATGAACAGATTAGAGCGGTACATGAATGGATTTTAGAGGACAATAAATCATACGAGGTACTTTGCGGAGATTTTAATGATGAACCTAATTCAAGTATTCATCAATACCTAACTAATAATCACTGGATAGATGCAGCGCAGCTAAATGAAGAAATAAATAATATTAAAGCTCAGCCTACTTTAGACTATATAAATAATTCAAACATAAAAAACGAATCAAGTTTAAACATACAAGCTCGATATGACTGGATTTTATTAAAGCTACATAAGAATTTGAAACTTCCATCTATAAGTGTAGAAGTTTTTGGGAATAAACCAACTGCCAAAGCACAAATATTACCTAGCGACCACTATGGAGTGGTATTAGATATTATAAATGTTAATGAAAGAATGAAAAATCAATGAAAACAAGTAAAAGAATCCCGTTTAGACCCAGCGAGTATAGACTTATGACCGGATAGCAAGGATTTATGACCGTTCAACGAGGTTTTATGACCGGATAGATTTTTTTATGACCGTTCAGCAAGGACTTATGACCGGATAGAAATATTTATGACCGTTCAACGAGGTTTTATGACCGGATAAAATTATTTATGACCATTCACCAAGTTTCTTGGAAATTTTGTCGAGCGAACTTGAGATTCAAGCCTGTAGCATTACATGGAAAACTCCTCGTGGTCAAATTTTGATAAAACTAACTATTTAACTTCTCACATTTAATTTGTTATGATAAATTGATGGACAAAATTTGAAAAGGTGGAGTAAAAAATGGACACAAATGCATACAGAGTATTACTTTACTACAAATATGTCCCGATTGAAGATCCAGTAATATTTGCACAAGAGCATCTTGCTGCATGTAAGGAAATTGGGTTAAAAGGGCGTATTTTAGTATCGAACGAAGGTATTAACGGAACTTGTTCCGGAACAATTGAACAAACAGACGCATACATGGACATGATGAAAGCGGACAATCGTTTCGCGGATATGGTGTTTAAAATAGATGAAGCGGATGGACATGCATTCAAAAAAATGCACGTTCGACCTAAGCGTGAAATTGTTCATTTAGGATTAGAGGAAGACATCAATCCTAATGAATTAACAGGAAAATATTTGTCTCCAAAAGAATTTTATGAGCAAATGCAAGCAGAAGATACAATAGTGATAGATGCTCGTAATGATTATGAGTTTGACTTAGGTCATTTCCGTGGGGCAATCCGCCCGGATATTCGTAACTTCCGTGATCTTCCTGAATGGATTCATGACAATAAGGAATTGTTTGAAGGTAAAAAGGTATTAACATATTGCACTGGCGGAATCCGTTGTGAAAAATTCTCTGGCTGGTTAGTAAGAGAAGGATTTGAAGACGTTGCTCAATTACACGGCGGTATTGCTACCTATGGTAAAGACCCAGAGGTTCGTGGTCAGCTGTGGGATGGCCAAATGTACGTTTTTGATGAGCGTATAGCTGTGCCGATTAACCAAGTCGAGCATGTAGTGGTAGGGAAAGACCATTTCACTGGAGAACCTTGCGAGCGATATGTAAACTGTGCAAATCCAGACTGTAATGACAAAATTCTTTGTTCTGAAGAAAATGAACACAAATATCTTCGTAGCTGTTCACATGAGTGTCGTGTGCACCCAAGAAATCGCTATATTGTAGAACATAATTTAACTGAAGAAGAAGTAGAAGCTAGATTAGCTGCTATTTAACATAATTTTTGATCAACCATGCTATTTAATTAGCATGGTTTTTTTATAATATTTCATTTTTAGAGCAAGAAAGAATGTGTAAACATATTGTCTCCATTATAATGCGAAACATATGGAAAAACTGTACAAGAGGATTCACCATTGATGTATAATCTGTGACTGTATAATATAGTGGGAAACAAAATATAATAATAGGTATAAAGGGGTTTAGTGGTCTTATCTAGAAAGATACTAGGAGTTCGTTTTTTATAATAGAATGGAGGAACGTATATGGCAATCGAAGTGAGAAGAATTTCTGATTTGAAAGAGGTCGACGTATCCAAGCTAATTGAAGAAAGCGAAAAAGAAGGGTATCGTTTTGTCTCCAGACTGGCATCTGAATATGAGGATGGTACAAACAGATTTAGTGAACAGGGAGAAGCACTGTATGGTGCTTGGGAAGCAGAAGAGCTAGTTGCGATTGGTGGCCTGAATCGTGATATCTTGGGATCAGACTCTGCTAGATTACACCGATTTTATACTTTGCCTGATTACCGAAGAAAAGGAATCGGGAGTGAGCTATTTAAAGTAATTTTAGAAGACGCAAAGGGCCAATTCAACGAAATCACTACTAAAACTGAATCAACAAAAGCTGATGCTTTTTATCGGGCAAACGGCTTTATATTTGACCGAAGATCTCCGGACACAACTCATGTAATAGGATTATAATAACTCAAACCAATTATGGTGCTCTTTGTGAAGGTATTTACAAGGAGCACCTTTTCTATTTATTAACTCCATTTATTCCTCCAGCTGTTTTCCTTCTCGTATAGCTTTTCGCTCCAAAAGCATAAAAGCTTCATTTTCTAAACGCAAAAGCTCTATCTCTAATTCCTTTTGCTTATGCTGCTGTTGTTTTACTGTTACGTAGCCTCCAATAGCAATTACGCTAAGCAAGGATAAGCCAATAGCAGAAAAAATAAATATAGCAATAATATCCTCCAAGCATGGCACCTCCCTTGTATAAATAGTATAACAAATACAGGAATAGTTAAAGTTTCCAAATGGATGAAAAATAAGAATAATTTATTTGGTATAGCTGCAAATATTCTGGAGAAATCTATTGTAATGATCAAATAACTAACATGAGCTAACTTTTTGACAGTCACCTTATATTAATATAATATAGAGAAGTCTCGAAAGTGAGATAAATAAAACCTAAAAAAACATATAGATATATAGAGGAGTTTTAAAATGAACGTATTAGTAGTAAAAGCAAATAATCGTCCAGCAACAGAAGCAATTTCAAGTAAAATGTATGAAACATTCATGGCTGAGCTTGAAGGTAAAGACGTAAACGTAACTGTTTATGACGTATATGAAGAAGACACTCCATACTTTGGACAAGATCTTTTCAATGCTTTCGGTAAAGTACAAAATGGTGGAGAGTTAACTGATGTTGAATCTCGCTTGTTATCCGCTAAACAAAAAGCAATGGATTTATTAACTGCTGCAGATGTTGTAGTATTTGCATTCCCATTATGGAATCTAACTATTCCAGCTAAATTACAAACTTTCATTGATTATGTATATGCTGCAGGCTTTGCATTTAAATATGATGCACAAGGCAACATGATTCAATTGATGACAGATAAAAAAGCAATCTTCCTAAACGCTCGCGGTGGTATTTACTCTACACCTGAGGCAGCACCAATGGAAATGGCTGTAAACTACATGCGCGCAGTATTTGGTGGAGTTTTCGGTATGCAAATTATTGATGAAGTAATTATTGAAGGTCATAACGCAATGCCTGATAAAGCACAAGAAATCATTTCTTCAGGTATGGAAGAAGTAAAAGCTTCTGCTCAACGTTTAGTTGACTTAGCAGTTAAAGCCTAATTAATTATATAAAGCCGTCAAGGTCCTTAAGCGACCTTGGCGGCTTTATTTTTATGCGGAAATAAGCTAAGTGAAATGTAGGAAAGACGGTTGAGAGCGCTCATCATAGGAGGGGATTGTGCAAACTATCGGGTGATTGTAGTAAATCAGTGGCTAATTGTCGTAAAGTAAGCTCTGATTGTAGTAAACCAGGCGGAAGCGTTCGCCATCGAATGGGATTGTAGTAAACTATCGGTTGATTGTAGTAATCTAGTGTCTGATTGTCGTAAAATAAGCTCTAATTGTAGTAAACCAGTGATCAATTGTCGTAAAACAACCAGGAACCATCCAACTAACACAGGAGAATGATCAATTATTTTTGATATACTATACATAGAACAGTGTGTTATAATATTAATAGAACAACGTAAATAGGAGGCATAATATGTTTATAGAGATAAAACCAAATTCATCCGTACCGATCTATTTACAGTTAGCTCAACAATTGATAGAAGGCATGGCTAGGGGTGAGTTAAAGCCAGGGGATTCTCTACCATCTGTAAGAAGTTTTGCAGCAGATTTGGGGATGAATATGCATACAGTTAACAAAGCGTATCACCTTTTAGAAGAAAAGGACTTCATTCAAATTGTCCCGAAATCTGGGGTCATTGTGCGGCCAAAAGGAATGGAAAAAGCAACACAACTACAACAGCAATTACTTGCAGAACAGATTCGCCCATTATTAGCGGAGGGAATGGTATTACAGCTTTCAGAGGAAGAAATGGTTGTGATGGTAAGAGAGCTTGTTCAACATATTAAGGAGGGGTAATGATGATTTTATTGTTATTTGGATTTATTCTATTATTTATTACGATATTACAGGCATTCATTCCGGTATTTTTAAAGCCAACACTCATCTTCGGTATAAATGTTCCAGATCAGCATGCAAAGGATAAGGAAATAATTCTACTAAAAAAAAGATATACCGGAGTCGTTCTCTCGGTTGGCTTAGCTATCTTTGCGGTCTATCTAGTATGGGCGATCAGTCAAAAGCCTGCAGAGGAGACTCTTGCCCTTGTTAGTGTGGGGATTCAATTTGTTGTTCTTTTTTTGAGTATCGCTTATTACTTTATCATGCATACCAGAATGAAGAAGTTAAAAGAGGAACGTCGTTGGTACTCTGATAAAAACGAAGTGAGAGTAGTGGATTTGAAATTCCATGAAAAGCTTCAATTACTTCCAAAAATGGCTTTTATCGTCCCAATGGTTGTAACAATCGGACTTATCGTTTATACAATTATGAAATATCCACAGATGCCGGAATTGATTCCTACTCATTGGGGTCCAACAGGAGAAGCAGATGCATTTAGTAAGAAAAGTTATTTTACTGCCATTTCTCTTCCATTGATATTATTGGTTGTTCAGGGAATGTTTTTATTTACAAGCGAGGGGATTAAATTGTCAGGAACAAGTATAAGCCCTCGAAACAAAAAAACTTCTGTAAAGCAGCAGCTAGCATTTCGAAAATATTCAAGTTGGCTTTCTTTTGTCATGTCGGTAGGGATTACTTTGATGATGGGGTATTTTCAGTTACAAACCATTCATCCTGAAATAGCCTCCCCGATAGTTATGCTTGTCCTCCCACTTGGATTCTTGGTACTTGCTTTTGCTAGCGTTGCTATTTTTACAATAAAAATTGGGCAAGGTGGTTCACGTATAAAAGTAGTAGAGGATGAAGCAGAAGTAAATCGTCATATTACATCTGTAGACGATGATCAGTTTTGGAAGGGCGGTATTTTCTATATTAACAAAGACGATCCTAGCATTTTTGTGGAAAAACGCTTTGGAGTCGGTTGGTCCATTAACTTTGCAAGACCATTAGCCTGGTTATTTATTTTAGGTCCCATTCTACTCATTCTTGCAATTTCGTTTCTTCTATAAAACGATATCCCTAGAGTATAAAATGCTCTAGGGATTATTTTTATATTGCGCATATACAAAGAGACAAAGGATATAGGAATCCCCTTCGTTTATAACAATTATACTTTATGTAAATAGAGACAGGCTATAAGCCCGTCTCATGAATGAAAACGAAATAACTAGGAGGTACAGGAATCCTTACTTAGCAGGATTCACCGCCAACATTACCGCCGCCGTTACCATATCCAAAAGTACCAATTACGATAATTAAAAGAATAAATAATACTACTAATAAAGCGAATCCTGATCCGAAGCCGACTCCACCAACGTTACCGCCAGTGTTGCCACAGTAACCGCCATATCCGCCAGTATTACCACCACCATAGCCGCCACAATAATTTGAATAACTCATTATTAACACCTCCTCGCTAAGAGTTATCTTATTTTATGTGGGGAATTATGGTTAGACTGAGGAATATGTGGTAGTTCTCCATATTTTTTTAAATAGAAGAAAAAAATGAAAATAAAAAAACGAGCAGTTATTATAACTGTTCGTTCTTCGCCTCTTTCATATTTTCTGTAACCGTCCAATGTTTAGATGGAATAATATTTTGATTTAGCTTTTGGACGAAGTTATGTGCATCTTCATAGTTCGTAAAAGATTTATCTAATTGGCTATTGGAATTTTTCAAGGTCTCTGTTGTACCATTTGATTGACGGGTAATAAGAAACATAGGTACACCTCCGACTATGACTTTTTATGTATATAATTATATCAACAAAAATAATGGAAAGGAATAAATATACAAATTTATATTCTTATTGTTATTTTATTGTAATATAACGACCATTTATTTTAAAAACAAACAATTATAACTATGAAAGTAAATATGTTACAAAATGATATTTATTTTTAGTGATTAATGGAGAACTTTGTGTGTAGAATCAAAATCTACAGATTGGAGCTATGGAGGAGTTAAATAACGTTGTCTAAAATATGATATTACAAAGCAGGCTCTCGGAAGTTTAATAAGAGCCAATTAAGGATTCTCTATTCGGCTATTAATTTATGGTAACTGGTAGCAGTCGTTCACTTTTAAATATAGGCATCTATTGATTTTCCTTTTCCATCAGCTTTCGAACGTTTTCTTTCGGGTTCCAACAATTAAATTTATATGTGGGCGCAGTTTGAAAGCCCAACCGTTTGCATTTATAAAACATTCCGTTTTTTGTTTTTTCACTGATGAAATGAATACAAGTTGCACAGCAATGAAAATCCTTCATGCTAAAACCTCCTAAACGAAGTACTTGGTGGGGTAGAAATAATTATGTATATGAAATAGAAAAAAGAATGGTGCAGAAGGATCTTGCTGGGGGAAAGAGAACGTATGGAATAAAAATTACAGAGATGTTCATTTTTTGTATCTGTTCCCATACATCAAATAACTAGAAAAATGTAGGCTTTGGAACAAAAATTCCAAAGCCTAAACAGTTGTCTGTTATTTACTTACTCTTCGTCAAACACTTCAACTTTTTCCATTTTATCGCCATTTTTCATAGCTTTTGCAGCTTCTAAACCGCTTGTTACTTTACCGAAAACAGTGTGAACACCGTTTAAATGTGGTTGTGGTTCGTGCACGATGAAGAATTGGCTTGAGCCAGTGTCTTTTCCTGCATGAGCCATAGAAAGGCTACCTGCTTCGTGTTTGTGTGGGTTTCCAGCAGTTTCACATTTGATTGTTTTGCCGCTTCCGCCCATGCCTGTACCAGTTGGATCTCCACCTTGGCTTACAAAGCCAGGAATAACACGGTGGAATACTACACCGTTGTAAAAACCACTGTTAGCTAATTCTTCAAAGTTTGCTACTGTGTTTGGTGCTTCGTTTGGATATAATTCAAATTCAATTTTGTCCCCAGATTCCATAAGGAAATAACCTTT
The DNA here is from genome assembly GCF_050280345.1 of Psychrobacillus sp. NPDC093200. Lineage (NCBI taxonomy): Bacteria > Bacillati > Bacillota > Bacilli > Caryophanales > Bacillaceae > Psychrobacillus > Psychrobacillus sp. NPDC093200. Next base: position 36,403 of record NZ_JBNNVC010000001.1, read on the forward strand.
TTTCGCCATTATAAAACACTCCTTTTGTAATAAAAAATTCTTTCACAGTATAGCATGAACTCTAGCTTTTTCCAAAGAACATAACTGCAAAGCCGAGTGATTGGAAGCAAACAACATGGCTCAGCTGAAATTTATATAAATATCACTGATGGGTGTGGTAATCTCTTTCTTAAAATGTATATAGTATTAAACAAATGGATGTAAGCACAGCATGAAAGTGGTACGATACAAAAAGAGGTGAATTATATGAACGGACAAAATAGAAAAGATATTCATGCAGGACTAGAAGTGTATATAATTTTAAAAAAGGATCAGCGCTCAGGCAATAAAACAAAGGGAGTAGTTCAAGATATTTTAACGAATTCAACCTTTCATCCACACGGCATTAAAGTAAGATTGACGGACGGTCAAATAGGCAGAGTCTGCGAAATTATAAAATAAAGACTCAATAGGGGTCTATACATACATTAACAGTAAAGGGAGAGCGAGAAAAGATGCAGGTAGAATCTCAAATATTAGAGTGGTTTGAACATTTTCATAAATATCCGGAAGTAAGCTGGAAGGAATTCGAAACAACCAATAAAATTGCTGAAATCCTTGATTCACTAGAAGTTCCTTACCGACGTTTTGATGATGTAACAGGTCTCTTGGCAGAAATAGGCGAGGGAGAAGAAGTGATTGCAATTCGTGCAGATATCGATGCTTTATGGCAGGAGGTAGATGGAGTATACCAAGCAAATCATTCTTGTGGTCATGATGCGAATATTTCTATGGTTTTAGGAGCTCTTCTTTTATTGAAGGATGCAAAGCTGGATAAACGTATTCGCTTTATATTCCAGCCTGCTGAGGAAAAGGGAAATGGTGCGAATTCTATGATTGATAGAGGGGCACTAGAGGATGTTACCCATCTCTTTGGAGTGCATTTAAGACCCGTGGAAGAGCTACCTTTTGGTAAGGTGGCACCAGCGATACGCCACGGTGCAGCAATGTTCCTTGAAGGGAAAATTAAAGGGATTGATGCACATGGAGCTCGACCTCATCAAGGAAAGAATGCGATTGATGTAGCAGTTGCAATCCATCAATCCTTAAAAAACCTATACTTTTCTCCTTTTGAGGCATACTCTGCAAAACTGACGAAAATACAGGCTGGTGGGGAAAGTTCCAATATTATCCCTGGTACAGCAAGCTTCTCGATCGATGCACGTGCTCAAAAAAACAATGTGCTTAAACAAATGAAAGAGCAAATTGAGAAAAACTTACTTTCTCTTCAAGGGCTTTTTGATATAGAAATAGAATGGGAGTGGCAAGATATTACTCCTGGAGCAGAAGTTTCAAAAGAAGCCGCTTCAATAGCTAGAGAGGGTATCATTGAAGCGATTGGAACAGAGAACCTAGCAGAAGAGGTTATCACATCTGGTAGTGATGATTTCCATTTTTATACGATTAGACAGCCGAAATTGAAGGCTGCAATGATTGGCATAGGAGCAGACCTTTCTCCTGGTCTTCATCATCCTCATATGACTTTTGATCGCAAAGCCCTCTATATCGGTGCTCAAGTGCTTATGAAAGCGCTTTTAAAAATTGCTAAAAAAGATTGACGTAATTTTAATAAAAGATTAATATATCCCTAATAGCGACTAATAAACGACAATTGTAAATTGTTGAACAAGTCGCGAAGGGGTGAATTGGAATGGTAGAAGAAAAGAAACCATTAGAGAAAAAAGAAATGTCCTTGATATGGGCGATCACGCCTTTATTAGTAATGATTTTAACAATGATTATTACTGTAGTTAAGTTGGAGCAAGGACCTCACATTCCGTTAATAGTAGGAACTTCAGTGGCTGCCTTTGTGGCTTGGAGACATGGCTTCAAGTGGGAAGATATAGAGGAAATGATGTACAAAGGGATTAAGCTTGCGCTTCCCGCAGTCGTTATTATTATATTGGTTGGTCTTATTATTGGAGCCTGGATTGGTGGCGGTATAGTTGCTACCATGATTTATTACGGCTTAAAAATTATTACACCAGCATTCTTTTTAGTAACAATTTGTGTGATTTGTATGATAGTATCACTTGCTATTGGAAGCTCCTGGTCAACTATGGGGACAATCGGTGTAGCTGGTATGGGTATTGGTTTAAGTATGGGAATCCCTGCTCCAATTGTTGCTGGGGCTGTCATTTCCGGAGCTTACTTTGGAGATAAAATGTCACCTCTGTCCGATACAACTAATTTAGCGGCAGGTCTAACGGGGACAGATTTATTCGTACATATTCGTCACATGTTCTATACAACTATACCAGCAGCTGTCATAGCTTTGGTTGTTTACGGTCTTCTAGGAATGAAATACAAAAATAGTAGTATAGATCAAGAAAGCATTTTACAAACTATTGATATGCTCGAAAAAAGCTTCGTTATCTCTCCTTGGCTATTGTTAGTCCCTTTAGCGGTAGTTGTATTAGTTGCAATAAAAGTACCGGCTATTCCAGCTTTAGTAGTCGGTATTTTACTAGGATTCCTATCTCAAATTTTTGTACAAGGAGGAGACGTTGCATCAGCTGTTAGTGCTCTTCAAAGTGGATACGTTATTGAAACAGGTAATAAAATGGTAGACGAGTTGTTTAACGGTGGTGGATTGGATTCCATGATGTATACCGTTTCAATGACGATTGTTGCAATGACGTTTGGTGGAATACTTGAGTTTTCAGGGATGCTTCAATCCATTATGAATCAGATTTTAAAGCTTGCTAAGACTGCCTTTTCATTAGTTACTTCTACAATCCTAGCTTGTTTTACTACGAATGCCACTTGTTCAGAGCAATATATCTCGATCGTTGTACCAGCTAGAATGTTTTCTAAAGCGTACACGAATATGGGACTGCACTCTAAAAACTTATCACGAGCTTTAGAGGATGGAGGAACTTTGACATCGGTATTTATACCTTGGAACACTTGTGGTGTTTTCATATTAGGGACACTAGGGGTAGGTGCTTTTGAATATGCACCATATGCTATATTAAACTATACAGTGCCAATTCTATCTATTATCTATGCAGCAGTAGGTTTCTCCATTGTAAAAATCTCAGAGGAAGAAAAGCAAGAGATTTTAAACAAAGAGATTGCAGAAGCATAAAAAAGGAAAGTTCAGTGATAAGCTGAGCTTTCCTTTTCTTTTTAAGTGGCTTTTTAATGCCAAAAAGCTTTTTATGACCGGATAGAGGAGATTTATGACCGGATAAAAAAATTTATGACCGTTCAGCAAAATTACCTAGAACTCAGCAGGCTTTAAATTTAATAGGTAGGAAAGTTAAATTCATATACCGCTCGAGGTCGCCCCTGCTGATAGGTCATTTCTTCACCAACGATGGATGCATAACCGTGATCCGACAACTTTTTAAGAATCCTTTCAGTTGTTCGCCTGCTGACCTTTAAAAAGACTTCTAAATCATGTGCAGTAAACTCGACGGAATGGTGGATGCGACTAAATTGCATAATTTTAGAAAGATTAGCTGGGCTTAATTTTGTCTCTTTGGCTACTAAAACAAGCCTAGGGTCGTTCGTTCTTAAGTCGATTTTAGTTTCATTCTGAAGGAGTGGACCAGTTAGTTGTTTTTCTTGGTTCATTAGATAGATATTGTTTTTTGTAGCATGTCTTAAGGCATCCTTAGCGTTTTCACTAGCTTCTAACACTGTCGTGCCATACCCAAAGGCAATGCGGACGGGGGTGCTAAAAAGGTCGAACCAGCTATTCACCACGTTGCTCTCCAAGGCAAGTTGAACCTTTCCTTGAGTAGTGAAAAGCATATAAAGCAGGTCATCGACTTTAACAATCGAAGCGTCTATAGAATCTGTTACTTTATTCAAGGAGGTTGCTGAGCTAGAGTCCTCTTGGTCTAGTAAAATAGAGCAAACGGCAATTTTGGAGGCTTCACTTTTTGCGAGAATTGCTAATGAATTGGTTTCTTCAATCGCTTTTAAAATAGAGTTTTTTGGGTCAATCATTCGAACGACAGGTATTCCACTTTGCATCAAAGATTCATAAACAGCGTGGACAGAAGTAATTGCAAGCTTTGTTTTTCCGGCATTTTGTAGGCTAATATGAAAAGACACCACCTCTTCTAAAGAGAATGCAGGATCAATTTGCATAAGAAAGGGAACGGCAGCTGTTTGGTTGATATCCTGTAAGACACTTTCTACAAGCTTTGGTTCTATTAAGTCCATGGAAATTTGATGAATAGGAGTATGACAAGTTGCTAATAATGTAGTAGCAACGGAAGTACTGTCCTGCTTTAAATAATAGGAAGGTACAGGCAAGAGCTCTCTCTCTTTTTTCGCATATAGGTAGGGGAGCGAACCAGAGAAAAATACAGCGGCGCATGGTTTTATATTTTTTACTAGTTCCTTCGCCTCTTTTGGAGTATTATAGTGATAATAATCCAAACGGATAAAAGGCATCTCATGTTCGAAATGCTTCAAGCGATCTATAAAGTTTGTAGAGCCAAGAACTGCTATACGTGATTGCATGATATCCCCCTTTTTTTATGTATTTAACGACTATTTAACGACAACTATAACCAAAAAATAAAAATATGTAAAGGAAGTTAGAAAAATATGAAAATTAAAGAAATAGAAATATCTGCTATTAGATTACCATTAATCGATCCATTTATCATTAGTTATCATACGTACGATGATATGCCTTCTATCATAGTGAAGCTCACAACAGAAGAAGGTCTAGTTGGGTATGGAGAGGCAGTTGCAGACGAGCACGTAACAGGAGAAACATGGGAGAGTACATATGCTATGCTAAAAAATACTTTAGCACCAGCCTTAATCGGAGAAAATCCGATGGAATTTGAGCGACTTCATGAAAAGATGGATAAAGCTGTCTACCAAGCACCAGCAGCTAAAGCAGCCTTAGACATTGCTTGCTACGATGTGGTCGGTAAAAAACTAGGTGTTCCAGTATACCAATTGCTAGGTGGGCGTTATCATGAAAGATTTCCAGTTACTCATGTATTGAGCATAGGCTCCCCAGAATCTATGGCAGAAGAAGCAGAAAAACGTATGAAAGAGGGCTATACTTCATTTAAAATGAAAGTAGGAACAGAAGTACAGGCTGATGTAAAACGAATCCAAGCAGTTAGAGAAAAAGTAGGCAATGAGATTGCCATTCGCGTAGACGTAAATCAGGGTTGGAAGAATAGTGCTAACACGATTTCTGCGATGCGTCAGCTAGAGCATACAGGACTAGATTGGCTGGAACAGCCTGTAATGGCAGATGATTTTAACGGAATGGTGGAGGTCAAGGCAAAAACTAGTACCCCCCTTATGATGGACGAAGGCTTGAGAGGGCTTCGTGATATGCGTGAGTTAATAGAGAAGCAAGCTGCACACAAAGTGAATATTAAGCTGATGAAATGTGGCGGTATATATCCCGCTATGAAGCTTGCTCATATGGCTGAAATGGCAGGCTTAGAATGTCAAATCGGTTCTATGGTCGAGTCTTCCATTGGCTCAGCCGCAGGATTTCATGTAGCTTTCTCTAAAAAAGCATTTACGAGTGTCGAATTGACGGGTCCACTTAAGTTCTCGAAGGACGTTGGAAATTTGCGCTATGATGTTCCTTTTATTAAACTTAATGAGCGACCAGGTTTAGGTATAGACGTGGATGAAGAGATGTTAAAAGAGTTAACGGAGTTCTCCGATAAAGTAATGAAGTAAGAGGAAGTGCATCAATGAAAGAGTGGATAGTCAGTCTTGGGGAAAAAGAGTACCCAGCTCGAGAATTAACAAAGGACAATATAGAACAAATTTTAGCCTTACAGGACATTGTCTTGCAAAACTTAGATAATAAAGAGTTTTTACAGCCCCTTACAAAGGAGGAATTCGAAGACTCTCTAGAGCATCGTTTAATGGTAGGTGTATTTGCGGGTGAGGAGCTAATCGCATTTCGTACCCTTGCGATTCCAGCAATGGACAAGCATCATTTAGGATATGATATTGGTCTTTCGGAAGAACAATTAGGTGACGTTGTCTATCAAGAAATTACGAATGTCCATCCTGCATACCGCGGTTACGGTCTCCAAAGAAAACTAGCGGACCTTGTAATGGAGCTTATGCAGGATTCTACATACATCTATATTTGTGCGACGGTTGCACCATTTAACTTTGCCAGCTTAAAAGACAAGCTAAGCCAAGGAATGGTTATTAAAGCTCTCAAACGTAAGTATGATAATATGCTGCGTTACATATTTTACAAGAGAATCGATGGAAATGATTTTATAACATTTGGCGAAAAAGAGCTCCATATAAAAATGGGGGGCATAGAGGAACAGCAAAAATTACTAGCAGCGGGCTGGGTAGGCACAAGCATCTTCCAAAAAGATGAAGAGTGGTTTGTTGTATTTAAGGAAACTATATAAAGCGAGTAGACCCTTAATGAAAATTCATTAGGGAGTCTCTTATCCGCAAAGCTCCCTAAATAGTTTTGAAGTAACCAAAAGGTTTTATCTCACTTGAGGTCTTAAAATAATATGTAAGGCAAATACATCATTTTTATCTACTGGGATTACGACCCATTAAGGTAAAAATGATTTTTTTTATTAGAAAATTTTTCAAATTTTTTATGAAGTTCCTGTGCAGCCTTGTCACAAACAGGAGTATTGTGTTGGATGAAGAGCTACACCCTCTCTTTTCTTCAGTCAAATGTATGAGAACCATTCAAGACCTTTGACTGAATGCGCGATACTTCGATTCCCTTATATTTAAAATAGTAAGAATATTTTAAGGGGTGTTTGACGATGAAAACTTTATATCAGGATTCTCGATTTTGGCTAATTATATTTGCTAATATAGCTTCCTCAATTGGCTCAGGAATAACGATGATTGCAATTCCTTGGATGCTAGTGACGAGTGACGATGGCAACGCTGTGTTTGGGTACATTACAATTTCTATGACTATCATAAGTTTTATAATTACGCCCTTTGTAGGTTCTTTAGTGGATAGAATGTCCAGAAAAAAATTACTTTTAATCAGCGAAGTGGTTTGTTTAGTTGTATTATTGTTTTTTGCCTCTATTGGATTTTTAGGTTTATCCTATGAAATCTGGCACTATACACTAATTTATATGATAGGTAGTCTATATTACACCATTTTTTATCCAACCATGTTTGCGATGAATCAGGAAACTTTCCATAAGGATCAGTATAAGTCTTTAAATGGAACAATGGAGGTACAGGGCCAGCTTTCTAGTATGATTGCTGGGGGAGTGGCGAGTATTTTACTGATGAAATGGGATTTACATTATATTTTATTATTAGATGTATTGACGTACGGAGCAGCGATATACTTTTATGTTAAGCTACCTTACACAAGAGCGAAACGATCGAAGGCAGAAAAGGTGGAGAAAGGTAAAACGTGGGAAGGCTTAGTTTATATGTTGGCTCGTCCAACCATGTTTGTCTTTTTAGTATTTTCTTTTATGCCTTTTATAGGGGTCATGCTAACAAACTATTTGTTTCCTGTTTATCTAGTTGAAGTGTTAGACGCGGATGCAAGTGTATATGGTTTAGAGGGGATGATATATGCTGCTGGTGCAGTGCTAGCAGGTATTGTTGTTCCTATTCTGGCGCAAAAACTAGGAAATGAGAAGACAATCATTTTAGGAGTGCTTATTTATACGGTTGCGATTTCCATGATAGTCTTTGTTGAACTACCTATTTACTTAACATTAATGTTGTTTTTAGCGATTGGAAACAGTGGAGCTCGGGTTGCGAGGAATTCCTTCCTGATGGATCAAATTCCAAACGAAATCATTGGTAGGGTTGATAGTTTGTTTCGTTCCATTGGTTTACTCATTAGAATTTTATTGCTAGCCCTTTTTACTGGAATGGTTTCTTCAGGTCTAATCGTCATGTGTTTCTATGTTCTAAGTGGCGTATTGGTCGTGTCTGCCTTTATGGTGACGATCAGCTGGAAGAGGGGCTTTGAGGTTAAAAAGAAAAAGACTATATGTCTAGAGGAAGTTAGTATGTAGAAGTATACATTTCAAATAATAAGTTGTAAGTTTGGGGGCTCAGGGTAATGGATGAAGTCCCAAATGATGAACGAGCAAAGGGGTTCCGCTGAAGAATCGCAACCTTGGAGAAGCTTATAAGATTTACATTTGAAACAGGATGATAGAATTTTAATAAGTAATTAAATGCTACTGCAAAAAGTTAATAAGTAATACAACTGCCTAATAAAAATGGGCAGTTTTTTTATATTCGCCTGATAGGGAAAGTAAGCGCGAGTCGAGTTGCCCTTCTTCCATATCTTATTATAAATTCTCATAATTTTAGAGTACAAAGAATAGTGAAAATTAATAGTGTTATCGAGTAGAACAGGTTGATTTTACTATATTCGTTGTTTATAATGAAAGACGACTCAATAATGATAATCGTTATCAATAAAATTGAGAAAAATAATTTTTTATGGGGATTACAAATGAGATTATGGATATTAGTAGTAGCAACTATTATCCTATCCTTTATTTCGCTATTTATAGGAGCCATTGATATTAAACCGAGTGATCTGCTTGATTGGGACTCCCAAAAGACCCAAATCTTTTTAATGAGTCGATTGCCACGCTTAATGGCAATTATATTAGCTGGTGCAGGAATGGGTATTGCGGGCTTAATTATGCAAAGCTTAAGCCGAAACAAATTCGTATCACCGACAACGGCTGGTACACTTGATGCAGCAAAACTAGGTGTTATAGTTTCGATGATATTCTTTACCAATATGTCTTATATGGGACAGATTTTCTTTAGTTTTACATTTGCTCTAATTGGAACTTTTATCTTTATGCAATTGCTTGAGCGTATTAAATTTAAGGATGTTATTTTCGTACCTTTAATCGGTATTATGTACGGTAATATCATTGGGGCCATCTCAACATTCTTAGGATATGAAGCAGATGTTTTACAAAACGTTGAATCATTCTTTTTAGGGAGCTTTACATTAGTTGTCTCTGGGCGCTATGAATTACTATACGTAGCTGTACCAGCGATTATTATTGCTTATATTTATGCAAATAAATTCACTGTAGCTGGTATGGGTGAGGATTTTGCAAAAAACTTAGGTCTAAGTTATCGTACAGTGTTAAATATAGGTCTTGTTATTGTAGCGATAATTTCTACAACGGTTGTTTTAACAGTAGGTATTATCCCATTCTTAGGTTTAATCGTTCCTAACCTTGTTTCTTTGTATCTGGGAGATAATTTACGCAAGACAATACCGCATACTATTTTCATGGGTGCTGCATTCTTACTCGCATGTGATATTATAAGCCGTTTAATTGTCCATCCATACGAAATTCCGGTAAATACAACAGTCGCCGTAATTGGCAGTGCGATCTTCTTAATTATGTTGTTTAGGGGGAAAGCATATGCGAAAAAATAGTACCAAGCTAATTATTTTAGCTGTTATTGCATTAATATTTATGGCGTTGTTTGCATTTTATAATATTCAGGGTGGTTTCAGTTATGCCTTTCCAAAGCGTTTAGAGCGTTTAGCTGCGATGGTTATTACTGGAACGGCAATTGCATATGCGACGGTTATATTCCAGACTGTAACACATAACCGTTTATTAACACCTTCAGTAATGGGTATTGACTCTATGTATCAAGTAGTGCAAACGGTAATATACTTTACAGCAGGTTCAGCTTCTGTTTTCGTCGTAAGCCGTTACTTAAACTTTAGTGTATCTATTATTGCGATGGTAATTTTCGCTTTAATCTTATATCGTTTTTTATTCCGAGCAGATAAATATCCAATTTTCCTTCTATTGTTAGCGGGTATGATTATTGGAACCTTGTTAGGAAGTCTAGTAACATTCATGCAAGTTATTATTGATCCTGTAGAGTATGAAAGTCTACAAGCTCGATTGTTTGCAAGCTTTATGAATGTGAAAACAGAATTGTTACTTATTGCAATAGTTATACTGGGGCTGGCATTTTTGTATGGTTCTCGATTGTTGAGAGATTTGAATGTTGTATCATTAGGTCGAGATAATGCCATCAATCTAGGTGTTAACTATGACAGAATCGTACTACAAGTTTTAATATTATCTTCTGTGTTAATAGCTACTTCAACAGCGTTAGTTGGACCTGTCACATTCTTAGGTTTAATTGTAGCGAATGTAGCGTATCAATATTTAGACACCTATAAACATTCTGTATTAATTGTTGGGGCGAGCTTGATTAGTATTATAGCGCTTGTCGGAGGACAATTTCTCGTGCAGCATATATTCCATTTGAATACAACCATTAGTGTAATAATTAACTTTGTCGGTGGGATTTACTTTATTTACTTATTACTAAAGGAAAGTAGGAAAGCAGAATGATTGAAATTAAAGAGCTTTCTAAAAGCTTTGGGAAAAAAACGGTCGTTGAAAATGTAACATTAAAAATTCAACCAAAGGCTATCACTTCTTTTATTGGCCCAAATGGTGCTGGTAAATCCACCTTGTTATCAATGGTGAGCCGACTATTAGATGCTGATACAGGGGAAGTATTTTTAGATCAAACGGACGTAAAGAAAATGAAGTCAGATACTTTTGCAAAGCGAGTAGCTATTTTAAAACAGGCAAACCACTTAAATATCCGTTTAACTGTTCGCGAGCTTGTTTCCTTTGGTCGCTATCCGTATTCCAAGGGGCGACTAAATGCAGAGGATGAAAAATTGGTCGACCAAGCACTGGAATATATGAACTTAACCGAAATGCAAGATAATTTTTTAGATGAGTTATCGGGTGGTCAAAAGCAGCGTGCATTTATTTCAATGGTTATTGCTCAGGATACAGAATATATTTTATTAGATGAGCCCTTAAATAATCTAGATATGAAACATTCTGTACAAATTATGAAAATTTTACGCAAGCTTGTAGATGATTTAGGGAAAACTGTAGTCATTGTATTACATGACATTAACTTTGCTTCTGTATACTCTGATCGCATCGTAGCATTAAAGGATGGCCGTCTTGTAAAGGATGGTCCAACGCATGAGATTATTAACTCGGAAGCTTTACGTGATGTATATGATATGGATATTCCTGTACAAGTGCAAGATGGTTGCCGTATTTGCGTATACTTCAATTCCCATTAATTTTCAGCAAAATGTTTTATCTCTAATAGGTAGAAGATTCAATATGCGTGCATGAGTCTAGTCACTTATGCACGTATTTAATGCGGTTTAAATGAGAATGAGAATTAATTACAAAAATGAGTTGACAAATTTTGTGCGTTTCATTTAAACTGATTACAGACGAATGAAAATGATAATCATTTTCAATTAAAGATAGTATTTCTAGGAGGAAGTAAAAGATGAAGAAATGGAAATTTTTAACTGCGTTAGCAGCTTTAACATTAATGCTGGGAGCATGTAACTCAGATGACGAATCATCAGCTGGAGAATCTACTGATAAAGAAACACCTGTTGCAGAAAATGAGGTTGCGGAAACTTCTGCATTCCCAATGACAGTATCTTCCTTAACTGCTTCACGTGAAGATGAAGAAAAAGGTACAACAATCACATTTGAAGATGTTACATTAGAAAAAATGCCTGAACGTATTATCACATTGGACTATGGTTTCTTAGATACACTTGATGCTTTAGGTGTGGAAGGTATCGTAGGAATCGCAGCTGGCGGTGGTAAAGGTAACATCCCTCCGCACTTAAAAGAAAAATATGTTGTTGACGGTGTTGCTGATGTTGGTACATTAAAACAAATTGACTTTGAAGCAGTAGCAGCTGCTGAACCAGATGTTATTTTTATCTCTGGTCGTCAATCTCCATTCTATGAAGAATTGAAAGAAATCACACCGAACGTAGTATTCATCGGTTCTGATAACCAAAACTATATTGATGCTGTAAATGAAACAGTTGACTTAGCAGCTCAAATCTTTGATAAAGAAACAGAAGCTAAAGAATTAAAAGCAGCGTTACAAGAGAAAGTAGATGCTGTGAAAGAAAAAGCAGCAGGTTATGAAAACGCATTAGTAGCAATGTACAACGATAAGAAAATCTCTGGTTTCGATAACGGGGCAGATTCTCGTTTTGCTTACGTATATAATGACTTTGGCTTTAAACCAGCGACTACTGATATTGAAGCTTCATCACACGGTTCTGATTTCTCTTACGAGTCAATCCTTTCTGTTGACCCAGAAGTATTACTAATTATTGATCGTACTGCTTCTGATGTAGAAACAATTAAAGCAGACATCGAAAATGATATTATCAAACAAACTCGTGCTTACAAAGAAGGCAAAATCGTATACCTAGACGGTGTTAACTGGTACTTCTCAAGCAACGGTGTAACAACAGAAACAGAGAAATTAGATGAAATCTTAAATGAATTAAAATAATTTTTTGAATCTCAACAAAAGGTACCCTATAAGATAGACACTTTGAAAAAAGGTCATCTTATAGGGTATTTTTGTTTTAAAGAAAATCCTATATGAGAAAAAATAGCTATGAAAATCGTATGAAGAACGTATAGAAACGGTAAAATGGCGGCAATTTATCAGCTCTTATGGCTACTTTCAAAAATCAATATAACGAAAAGCTTGAAACTATTTCTTCTTACGACCGTATAAAGAAGTATGAATAAAAGAAAGAAGGATGGATAAATGGCTTATGTATTTATTATTTCAGCCGTAGTCGCAATTGTTACTGCATTATTAGTAGTCCCACTCGGCGGCGATCGAAAAGATAAAGTTTCTTCAATTGCTTTACTAACAATCCTAACATTCGTTGTAGTTGCAATTATATACTATGTAACCAATTTGGATAGAAACTGGACTGCCTTATGGCCATGGCTAGTGATTATAACTTTTGCAGGAACATTTTTGGCAAGAGGCGTAGAACAAAAGGTAAAAGGAGTTCTTTTACTAGGTAGCTTAGCTCTAACGATTTATATGCTTTCAGCTCCAGTTTGGAATGCTGATAAAAAGTACGAAGTAGCGAAAATGGATGAACAAGTGGAAATCGAAGCATTCGATGAAACAAAGACACCAGCTAGTGTTCCTCCTAAGTTTGCTCGTAATAAAATGAAGAAGGCATTTGGGCAAGTGCCAAACACAAGCTATTATGAATTGGGTAATTTACAAATTCAAAAAGTAGATGGCAAGTACGTTTATATTGCACCCGTAGAATTTTCAGGATTCTTCAAGTGGTGGAATGGGGATGTTACTCCAGGGTATTTTACAATGAGTGCAACCGATTCGGCGGATAATCCGAAATTTGTAAAAGCAGACATGACTTATACACCATCATCATATCTTCATAAAAACTTGGAAAGACATATGCGTATGAAGCATCCGAATAAAATCTTTTATGGAGAAGCACAATTAGAAATTGATGAAGATGGTAAGCCATATTATATTCGATCATATGGTAAATTCATCACAGCTCGTAACGGTTTTGATGTAGAAGGTATTGTCGTTGTAGACCCTTCAACAGGCCAAACAGAATCGTTTGCGCTTGCAGATGTCCCAGAATTTATCGATGGTGCGGTGTCACCAGAGACGGTTAGCTTACAAAATAGCTATTACGGAAAATATGTACATGGGTTTATCAATAGCTTGATTGGTAAAAAGGACGTGAGGCTACCTTCAGATGAGGGAACAGAGGCAAACGTCAGCCCAATCTTCACTGAAAATGGAGAAATGTATTATTTTACAGACTTTACGAGTCCAAAAGAAGGTGTAGATTCTATGCTTGGCTATTCCTTGACGGACGGGCGAACAGGCAAAGCGACCTACTACACTGGAAACCTTGAGGATTCCTATATGGACTCGCAAGGGGCACTTCAAATTATTGAAAAGAAATTTATTGAAAAGAAATGGTCCGGTGAAATGCCAGTTCTGTATAATTTCTACGGAGAGGCAAGCTGGCTAACACCAGTACTGGATTCAAACGGATTCTTACAGAATTACTTTATCGTCTCAGCCGCTAACCCAGAAATATCGGTATATGGTAATACACCGAATGAGGCATTAAAACTCTATAAAACAGCAATTCAGCGTGGAGGAAGTACAGTAGATGGCAGTTCAAGCGCTGAGGAAAAATCAGTCTCTGGCACAGTAGTACGTGTATTTAAAGAACGTGTGGGAGACTTCACGCAAGTATCGTTCTTGCTAGACAATAAAATAAATTACATTGTCTCTTCAGAAATGGCGCCATTCGTTGTTTATATGGAAGTAGGCGACAAGGTACAGGTGAAGTACTTAGAAACTGGAGAGTTATTCTTGCCAGTGAAGGAAGTAACGATAGAAGGTATTGAATAACTGAATAGAGAGTGACTTACTCTTAATAGCTGCGCCCATTCTATGCCCTCCCAAGGCTAGAATGGGACTTTTTATGTCAAAAGTAACTCATGTCTAATGAGATGAATACGCTAATGAAAATCAATTGAACAATGGAGGAAGTAGTATAGGGTATTTTGTAAACGTAGAACCAGGTGTGAATTTATATGTGGAAGACATAAATCCTACCGGCTCAAAAACCATCTTGTTTGTTCATGGCTGGCCGTTAAGTCACAAGCAGTTTGAGTATCAGTTTGATGTGCTCCCACATATGGGGTATCGCTGTATAGGTCTGGATTGGAGAGGATTTGGCCAGTCTGATAAACCAATAGACGGGTACACGTATGATAGGCTGGCGGATGATATTCTAGCAATAGTGGATGCACTTCAATTAGATGATTTTGCACTAGTAGGTCATTCAACAGGAGGGGCAATAGCTATACGCTATATGTCTAGGCACAATGGAAAAGGTGTTACTCATCTTGTTTTAGTGGATTCTGCAGCACCAACAGGTTTTACAAAAGACACAGCTGACCATTTTTTACATTTAGCATTGAATGATCGACCTAAGATGATGCGAGAAGTAACGGATAGTTTCTTTTTTCAATATGCTACGGAGGAGTTTTGTGATTGGTTCTTTCACATGGGATTGCAAGCAGCTGGGTGGTCTACAGCAGCAGTCATCGAGTTACTTAGAGATGAAAATGTTCAACAGGATCTACGCCAAATAGTTTCACCAACGATTATTGTACATGGCATCCATGATAGGGTTATCCCTTTTTCTCAAGCTGAGGAAATTCATCAGCAAATTTCAAACTCACAATTGTTGCCGTTTTACTACAGTGGTCATGGTCCCTTCTGGGAGGAAAGAGAAAGGTTTAATAGCTTGTTAATGGACTTTATTTAATGAAAGCTTGCTGGTGATTCTGACTAGACCTAGAAAAATATTTTCGAGGTCTTTTTTTATTTTCTCCAAACTTGTACATAAACATAATTGAAAGTAGCTAAAAGGAAAGATATGCTAATAGTAATAGCAATTGAAGGGGGAAATGAAATGGATGTATTTATCGTAACGGGATCAACTAACGGTATTGGACAAGAGTTAGTAAAGCAATTACTAGACAACAATAAAGTGGTATATGGGATTGCTAGAGGAGAAAGTAAATTTGAGCATTCTAATTATCATCACTTCATATTAGATTTAGCTAAAACTGAAAAAATAGCGGAAACTATGGAAGAGTTGATGAATGAAGTCATAGAGGGTGCAACGACTATAACACTTATCAATAACGCAGGAACAATTGAACCTATCGGGACAGCGGGAGATATAGATAACAATTTAGTGGCAAAAAGTATTGCAGTAAACTTAACTGCGCCTATGATTTTGACGGGAACATTTATAAAGATGACAGAACAAAAAGAAATTCCAAAGAAGGTTATGCAAATCTCTTCTGGCGCGGGCCGTAAGGGATATGAGGGGTGGAGCAGCTATTGTGCTGGGAAGGCTGGTCTAGATCGATTTACTGAAGCAGTTCAGCTGGAGGAGGCAAGCAAATCTAATGGAGTGAAATTGGTTTCGATTGCTCCAGGAATTATTGATACAAATATGCAAGGTAGAATTCGGGAATCCACGGAAAGTGAGTTTCCATTAGTAGATCGTTTCAAGGAATATAAGAATACCGGTCAGTTAAGTAGTGCGGAGGAAGTTGCTTCCAAACTAATTAGATTTGTGGAAAGCGAACAATATTATACAAGCGAAGTTGTAACAGATTTACGACAACTGTAAGGAGTCGTTTTATCTTTTTGTGAAAATCCGATACAATAGAGGATAGAGTAGATTGTGAAATGGAGGCCTAGTTGTGCGTGAAGTAGCAACATTACAAAAAGAAGCAATGGATATGCTGAAGAAAACAAGCAGAACCTTTTATATACCAATTACTTTTTTAGAACCTACTCTAAAAAAGGCGGTTGCCTCTGCGTATCTCTGTATGCGTGCAATTGACGAGATTGAAGACCATGAAACATTAGATTCACAAGCAAAACAGCGTTTACTATTAGAAACTAGCAAAATGCTGGTAAATGATTTTGATAAAAAAGAATATGAAATGCTTGTAGCTCCATATCAAGAAACTCTGCCAGCAGTTTCCTTAAGACTGGGAGATTGGCTTGAAATTTGTCCGAAAGATCTAGTAGAGACTGTTAAGACCTATACTGCTGAAATGGCAGAAGGAATGGCAAAGTGGACAAAGAAGGAATGGCAAGTAAAAACAAAAGAAGACTTGGACGAGTATACGTACTATGTAGCTGGGCTTGTTGGTGTAATGCTTTCTGACCTATGGAAATGGAATGCTGACATTGAAACAGACCGTGATTTAGCAATTGCTTATGGTCGAGGCCTACAGGCGGTAAATATTTTACGTAATAAGGAAGAGGATAGTGAGCGCGGGGTTCAGTTTTTCCCAGAAGGATGGACACGAGCAGATATGTTTGAATATGCTGAGGGCAACCTAGCTAAAGCGGATGAATATATTAAAAGCATTAATCGCAAAAGCATCCTATTATTCTGCAAGCTACCTCTTGCATTAGCTCATAAAACATTAAAAGCACTAAAGAATGGACAAGAAAAAATGTCTCGTTCGGAAGTTGAAGAAACCGTTGTAGAAGTACAAGCGGAAGTTTAAATATACGTAAAATCCCGAGACATAAGTTCTCGGGATTTTTTTAAAGAGATATATTTTTGTGAAGTTTAGTATAGCTTCTTGATTCTATATTAGAAAAACTATAGAGCCTACACGCTTTTCCTAGCAACAAGTAGATGCTGGGTCATTCAAATTCACACTACAAACACCGGTTTCTGGCAAATCTAACTCAACATTTTTGGCAGAAACCAAATCTCCCGTCAGATATGCTACGATAGAGCGCACTTGCTCATATCCTGTAGCCATTAGAAATGTAGGTGCTCGACCATAGCTTTTCATACCAACAATGTAATATCCCTTTTCAGGCTGTCGTAATTCTTCTTCTCCATGAGGACGAACTGTTCCACAGCTATGAAGATTAGGGTCGATTAACGGAGCCAGAGCCTCTACGCTCTCGGTAGCAGTATCAATGCTTAATCGAATCTCTCTTGTCATGGAAAGGTCTGGACGACTACCTGTATTAGCAATTATTTCATCGACAGGTGGGAGAACCATCTCTTTGCTCGCGAATTCTCCACCAATCTCAATACCTTTCTCTGTCTTGATAAGCTGGTGGATGTGGAATGGTGTAAATACTTGAATCTTGCCTGAATCGATTAACTGGTGAATTTTACTTCCTAATTCCCCTCGAGCTGCAAGTGCGTCCTTTTCCTCTCCTCCATATGCAGATTCTACATTTTTCTTTCTCATAATCCATGTGATTTTCACATCCTCTTTTAACTGAGCGAGCTCTAGAATTGTATTGATAGCCGAATGACCACCACCAACAACCGCTACTCGTTTTCCTTTGTATTTTTGTAAAGCTGATCCAAGAATATGAGGAATTCCATAATATATATGATCTTTTAAATCTTTTTCCGTATTAGTCCATATATTGTCTGCATTAATGGGATTTGGATTGGACCAAGTTCCAGTTGCATCAATAACAGCTCTCGCTTCGATTCTATTCGATAGTCCGCCTTGCTTCGTGTAAAGTATGAAGGGGGCATCTGATCGATTAGCAGTCTTCATTTTATCTAATCCCTTTTTGCTAATAGATAATACTCTCGTATTAAGGAAAAGATAGCTCTTTATTTCTGGGAGACTAGCTAAAGGCTCTAAATAATTGCTAACCAGTTCTTGACCTAGAGGAAGTTCCTCAGGATTTGGAGCAATCCACCCCTGTTTCTCCAACAATTTCTTCGCAACTTTATCCACGTTATATTGCCATGGGGAAAATAAACGAACATGCCCCCAAGAAGTAATATGGTGGCCAACATTTTGACCTGACTCAAGAATTATGAAACGTTCTCCTGCATTTACCAAATGAGCAGCAGCAGCTAAACCAATTGGTCCAGCACCAATAATGGCAATAGGTAAATCTTTGCTCGGTTCAACTTTTTCAGAAGGAGAACAACAGCATCCAGTGCTAATAGGCTTTAATTGTATTTGATTCATTTAAATAACCTCCAATATATTATTTGTAAATTGCAAGTAATTACTATTTTTTTAAGCAAGCTTTCACTTGCTTAAAGTAGTGGGGTACAACAAACAGTTGATTTGGCCATCGCCTGATTCAATAATTGAATCGAGCGTATGACAGTTTCTTTTTCAAAATCATTCATATGGGAAAATACTTCTTCTAAATAGTCATTCATCGATTGGTCTATAGTTGTAGCGACGAACTTGCCTTGAGTTGTTAAAGAAAGTAGAAAAACTCTTTTGTCCGTATGTGATGGTGTTTTCTTTACTAATTCCATCTTAACTAATGTTTGAATTTGTCTACTAAAGGTGGTGATATCTACTGCAAGAGCTTCAGCAATTTGTTGCATGGACCTTTCTGGCTGTTTATCGATTTCATAGAGAATATGGCTTTGTATGGTGGAAACGTCCACAGCCCCTATTGTACAGCAATTTTTATTTAATAATCCAAATCTACGTGTAAGTATTTGAAAAAGCTCTCGTTTATTATCCATGTGTTTCACCTCTGAATATAGCATATGCTAGTTATTTGTAAGATGCAAATATTTTCTGTATAACTCCGAGCTTTTTATGATCGAAGTTATATTTACTTTCCGTATTCGCTAAAGTGCTTAATTCTTTCTCCAATTTCATCACGAATTCGCTGGAAGGTGCTCCATTTTTGTGCTTCAGAGCCATCTGCTTTGGCAGGATCATCAAACCCCCAATGCACTCTCTTTACGTGAGGAGGTGTGACGGGGCATTTATCTGCAGCATCTCCACATAGAGTGACAACTAGTTCTGCTTGATGAAGTGTTTCCTCATCAATAATATCCGAAGTGTGGTTAGAAATATCAATGCCAGCCTCTTTCATGGCTTTTATAGCGTTGGGATTAAGACCATGAGCTTCAATTCCAGCGCTTTTTACTGTCCAGTCTTTGCTTAAATAGTGTTTAGCCCAGCCCTCTGCCATTTGACTTCTACAGGAATTACCCGTACACAAAAAGTAAATTATTTTGTTGGTCATATTAGATCTACTCCTTTAGTTTTAGTAGGCTATTAAGGACAAATATAATCCTAAGAGTGTAATGAATAATATAGGAATTGTTAAGATAAGACCTGTTTTAAAATATACTCCCCAAGAAATCTTAACGCCTTTTTGTGAAAGAACATGAAGCCAAACAAGGGTTGCGAGTGATCCGATAGGTGTAATTTTAGGACCTAAGTCGGAACCTATTACATTGGCATATATAAGTGCCTCCCTAATCGTGCCCGTAGTATTCGTCTCGGCTATAGCTAAGGCATCGACCATTACAGTAGGCATATTGTTCATGATTGATGATAAGAATGCAGCAATGAAGCCCATAGACATCGTTGCAGTAAATAATCCGTGTTCTGCTGCGCCCTCAATAATCTTTGCCAAAGCATGTGTCAAACCAGCATTTCCAAGGCCATAAACGACTACATACATACCAATAGAGAAAAAGACAATATTCCAGGGTGCTCCTTTTACTACAGCTCGAGTATCCACAACCGTACTTTTTCTTGCCATAACAATAAAAAATATTGCAACCAAACCTGCTACAAATGAAACTGGAAGTCCTATAAATTCGCTTGTAAAGTAACCAACTAATAAAATAGAAAGCACAAACCAGGATAGACGAAACATTTTCTTATCTTTTATAGCTTCTTTAGGCTCTTTTAACTTCGTTAAATCATACGTTCTTGGAATACTTTTTCTAAAATAAAACAACAATACAAGGATAGTTGCAGCTAAAGAAAATATATTCGGTAGAATCATTCGAGAAGCGTATTCTATAAAACCAATGCCAAAGAAATCAGCAGAAACAATGTTTACCAGATTACTAACGACAAACGGTAAAGAAGTCGTATCTGCTATAAAACCACTTGCCATGATAAAGGGGAATATCATTTTCTCCGAAAAATTCAAATTACGAACCATTGCCAATACAATTGGCGTAAGGATTAGAGCAGCTCCATCATTAGCAAAGAAAGCTGCTACTATTGCACCTAGGAGACTGACATAGACAAACATTTTAATACCGTTGCTTTTTGCTGCTCTAGCCATATGAAGAGCAGCCCATTCAAAAAGTCCAATCTCATCCAAGATTAAAGATATAAGGATAATGGCAATAAAGGAAAGGGTCGCATTCCAGGTGATATCTATAACTTCTAGGACATCATTAAATCCGACGACCCCAACTAACAATGCCACAATTGCTCCTGCGCAGGCAGACCAACCAATATTCAAGCCCCTCGGCTGCCAAATGACAAAGATAAGTGTGACGATAAAAATAATCGTTGCTAAAATAAGTGGTGACAATCTATAAACCTCCAATAATTACTTGCATGAAATACGTCGTCCTTGTTCCTCTAGCTGCTTCAGGTTAAAGTCTTGATTCGGCAGATGTGCAAGAATGCTCTTCACAAGCGAAAAGAGTTCATTATCTCTATTTAGTGAATAGATAATCCATTGGCCCCGTCTAGACTCTCGAACTAACTCGGCATCCCTTAATTTTTTTATGTGCTGACTAATGGCAGGCTGGCTAGTTTTGAATATCTCCACAAATTCACAAACACAATAATCTTGAGATTCAAGCATCTTAATCATGCTGAGTCGTGTTTTATCACCCAACAGCTTGAATATATTCGCTGCTCGTTCTATTTCCTGTGTCATATGATATTTCTCCTTTTGTATATAAGTAATCGCTTATATAATACTTTGCTTATATATTAAATGCAACTAAATTTTACAGCAGAAGAAGAGGTGGACTATAATAAAATAAATGAGATGTAAAGTAGAAGGGAAGTATTAAAATGTTAAAAACAGCAGTATTTGATCAATTGAAACAAGCGATGCGTGATAAAGATGTGCTTTCTAAGGGAGTATTAACCCTTTTAAAGGCAGCTCTAGATAAAGCAGAAAAAGAAAAAGGATCCTCTTTAACTCCAGAAGAGGAAGTAGCGGTAGTAAACCGTGAAGTAAAACAAACAAACCAAGCATTGGATGGCGCAAAAGATGCAGGACGTGAAGATTTAATCGAAAAAGAGGAAGCAAAGCTGGTATTACTCAAGAGCTTCTTGCCTAAACAATTAAGTGAGGAAGAAATTGCTGCAGCTCTAACAGAAGCTGGAGTTACTAAGGGAATGAACATGGGAGATGCAATGAAAATTGCTAAACCATTACTAGCAGGAAAAGCAGATGGCGCTACAACATCTAAAGTGGTAAAGAGCTTAATCTAAAAAAAGGGATGGCCGTGACTTGAATCACGACCATCCCTTTTATATTTGCTTGGAGCGCCAAATAAAGTAGCTTATCGAGCGCATTGTAAACCTTGCGGGAAATGGGTTAAACCTTGCACAAATGGTCCAAAACCTTGCGGAAAAGGGTTAGAACCTTGCACAAATTTACTTAACCCTTGCAGAGAACACCCTGAACCTTGCAGTAATGATAAAACATTGCCCCTTTACTTACTTGTCCGGTTCAGCGCAACCAAGGATATTTGCATCGAATGAAGAAATGCCTCCATTTGCTTGTCGGGGCAGAAACAGCCGCTTACACTTTTCTTATTGTCCAGTTCCATCGACTTGCCCCTCGAGGTCAAATGAGGAACTACTGCGGTGGCTGAGGAGCTGCCTCCTCGTATTTCCGCATTTGCTTGTCGGTGCAGAACAGCCGCTTACCCTTTTCTTATTGTCCAGTTTCAGCGGCTTGCCCCTCGAGGTCAAATGAGGAACTACTGCGGTGGCTGAGGAGCTGCCTCCTCGCATTTCCTCATTTGCTTGTCGGGGCAGAAACAGCCGCTTACACTTTTCTTATATAGCTCGTATGAAAAGTACTTTTAAATAGTTACCCTCTTTAAAAAGTGGGGAAGTACGGAAATCATTTGGTAAAGAGAATTCTTCCTCAATTACGTACTTTTGACTGCTTTCTTTAAAAGCTTTTTCTACAAAGCTTTTAAATTTTTTCATTCCAAAGGTTGCATTGTTCGTGGAGGCAACTATTACACCATTTTTTTCAGTAATAGCAATTGCATCCTTCAATAATTTTGTATAATCTTTGGCAGAGCTGAATGTATACTTTTTCGAACGTGCAAAGCTAGGGGGATCTAAAATGACCATATCAAAGGATAGCTCCTTGCGCTTCGCGTACTTGAAATAATCAAAGACATCCATGACGATGATATCCTGCTTCTCAACGTCAATTCCATTTACCTCAAATTGCTCAGTTGTTTTGCTCAAACTACGCTTAGCTAAATCGACGCTAGTAGTTTTCTTAGCACCACCAGCTGCAGCAAAAACAGAAAATGCACCAGTATAAGAGAATGTATTAAGAACATTTTTTCCTTTGGCATACTCATCACGAATTTTTTTTCGGACTTCCCTTTGATCTAGAAAGACTCCGACCATCGCACCGTCGTTCAAGTATATTGCAAAATTTTCCCCATTTTCTTTTACTAGGAGAGGGAATTCTCCTCGATTGCCTTTGACAAAATCGTCGTCCTCTAAATATTGTCCCTTAGTATCAAATCGTTTCTTTTCATAAATTCCTTTGTAGGAAGGGACAGCAGATTCCAATGCTTCTAAAATTAGCTCCTTAAACGCAAAAATCCCCTGGCTGTACCAGCTGATTAAATAAAAACCATCAAAATAATCAATAGTTAAACCGCCGATTCCATCTCCTTCCCCATTAAAGATGCGGAAAGCAGTTGTATCATCGCTATTAAAATAATCATCCCGATGCTTCAAAGCATTGGTGATTTTCTTTAGGAAGAAGTCAGTATCAATTGCTTCGGCTTCATTTTTGGTAAGTAACCAGCCAATCCCTTTATTTTGCTTTCCGACGTAGCCTTTCCCGATAAATTTTCCACCGGGATTACGCAGCTTTAAGATTGTGCCCTCTACTAGCGAATCTATTTCATGAAAGCCATCCTTCAATAAAACAGGGACGCCCTTCTGTAAATCATTTGCTAACAACTCTTTTACTTTTATATCTATTTCATTTCTCATCAAATTCATCCTTAAAATGTGTTTTCTCTATTATCACATAAGAAACTAGATTTAAAAAGGAATGGGGTATTTGGTGTGGAGCTTAAGGAGTTTATGGAGAAGAAGACGATAAGTGCTTATACGAGACAATGAATGAGTTGTAGGAGAGCTTGTCGAGTAGGTACAAAATACGTGGCATATCTTATATAACTTTAATTGGCTCATTTCAAGAAGATAACAAACTCATTCCATATTTCACCCATGTACTCACATTCTCCCTATGATTTTATGGTATACTAAACTATATGTCGGAAAGGAAGTTCGCTTTGAAAAAATCAAAAGTTATCATACCGATCATGGTAATTGTGGCTGTATTGGCATCGA
Source organism: Psychrobacillus sp. NPDC093200 (assembly GCF_050280345.1). Classification (NCBI taxonomy): domain Bacteria; kingdom Bacillati; phylum Bacillota; class Bacilli; order Caryophanales; family Bacillaceae; genus Psychrobacillus; species Psychrobacillus sp. NPDC093200. The sequence continues at coordinate 60,282 of NZ_JBNNVC010000001.1, forward strand.
TTATTTTATCTCAAGAAGAATATAATGAAGTGACTATTATAAATAAGATCCTTATCGCACTTGGTGCAGCTATTGTGTCCTCTCTCTTAGGGTATATCCTCTTAAAACCAGACATCGACAAAGTTGATCCAAAACCCCAAACAAATCAAACTAATACAGGGAATAAAAAGAAGGGAAGCGGAAAATAATCTGTTTCCCTTTTTACTTCACTAGATAGGAGCGACCAGCATGCTAGAAAATGCAACACAACTACTACAGGAATATTATGGGTATGACTCTTTTCGAGAAGGACAAGAGACTATTATAAACTATGTAATGGATGGCAAGTCGAGCCTATGCGTAATGCCAACAGGAGGCGGAAAGTCTCTTTGCTATCAAATTCCGTCCCTATTATTAGATGGTACAACGATAGTAATCTCTCCTCTAATCTCTCTGATGAAGGATCAGGTCGACACATTGTTGCAGGCTGGGATACCAGCAACTTTTATCAATAGTACATTGACGGCAGAAGAAGTCAGAGAAACGATGGAAGAGGTTTTGAATGGCCAATATAGAATGCTATATATTGCACCAGAGCGTTTGGAGTCTCAAAGTTTTTTAAACCAATTAAAAAAAGTGAAGGTGCCATTAATAGCAGTTGATGAGGCTCACTGTATCTCGCAATGGGGACATGATTTTCGACCTAGCTACCGTGCTATCCATCGGTTAAAGGACGTATTTACAGACCCCCCTGTTGTACTAGCACTAACAGCGACAGCAACACCAGCTGTACGAGACGACATTTGTCGTTTACTACAAATTAATGACGGCAATACGGTTATCACTGGATTTGCTCGTTCCAATCTTTCGTTCTCTGTTGTACTTGGACAAGACAAGAATAAATTTCTGAAGGATTTCATTAAAAAGAATGCGCACGAAGTTGGTATTATTTATGCAGCAACAAGAAAAACCGTAGATTTGCTGTATGATTTATTAAACAAGTCAGGGGTACAAGCAGCTAAATACCATGCTGGATTGCCTGAGGCATTTAGAAATAAGGAGCAGGAGCGATTTCTAACAGACGAGGCACAAGTTATGGTGGCTACAAATGCTTTTGGAATGGGAATTGACAAGTCCAATGTCAGATACGTCATTCACTATCAGCTCCCAAAAAACATGGAAAGTTATTACCAAGAGGCTGGAAGAGCTGGGCGTGATGGGCTCGCAAGTGAATGTGTCGTGTTATATGCATCTCAAGATGTACAAACTCAACGATTCTTAATAGATCAGGCTTTGGACCGTGAACGAATTCCACAAGAGCTAGAAAAGCTACAAGGAATGGTAGACTACTGTCATACAGAAAGTTGCTTACAGCAGTACATTGTCCAATATTTCGGTGAGCCAAATGGAGAACCTTGTGGTCAATGTGGAAATTGTACGGATTCCAGAGAAGTGCAGGATGTAACAAAGGAAGTACAGATGGTTCTATCTTGTGTGGTAAGGATGGGACAAAAATTTGGTAAGACGATTATCGCTCAGGTATTAACTGGTTCTCAAAACAAAAAAGTGGTAGATTTTGGGTTTGCTAAGCTATCTACTTATGGGATTTTAAAGAATAAATCCTCTAAAGAAGTTTTAGGGCTTATGGAGTTTATGATTGCGGAAGGATTACTATTAGTAAAGCAGGGTAGTATGCCGACAATTTATATATCAGATGCAGGAAAAGATGTGTTGTTAGGAAAGAGAAAGATAACTCGTAAGGGAGTGGCGGTCACAAAGCAAATCGCTAAGAATGACCCATTATTTGAAGGTTTAAGGGTACTTCGGAAAAAAATTGCGGACGAAGCTGGTGTTCCACCGTTTGTTATATTTTCTGATAAAACATTACAAGACATGTGTGTAAAGCGTCCGCAAACCGAAGATGAATTATTAGATGTACATGGAGTAGGTGCTAATAAGCGAGACAAATATGGTCAAGCTTTTCTGGAAGAAATACTTCGTTATAGCACCGTATAATTTTTATGAGATACTACTGTAAGGTTGGAAGGAACATTAATTTTCTTCGCATCCTCCATAGATATTTCGACAATAACAGATTGCTCTAAAATTTTAAAAATAGTACCTTGTACTTCAACATCATTACGTGTAAAAGAGATCTTCTCATCAATTTTCCGTGCTGCCACGAAAGGTGAAACGTCCTTAGGTTGTCGTTGGAAACTCATGTATCTGCCTCTTTTCAATTATTTTCACTCACAGAGCGATATGGTAATTATACCACAGTTCTATGATGAAAATTGTAGATTAAGATTATTAAAAAGAGTTTCCTTGCGAAAGCTGTCGAACTCACTTTAGAATTTAAGGAGAAGTTTTGGGGAAGTATTAGAAATATAACCTATTTAGATATAACGTATAGATCCAAGGGTTTGAGAATAACGAATTTGTTCATGATAGAGATAGATGGCAAGATAAAAAAGATTTCATATAGAGGAGATAATGCATGATGCATTTTAAAGAATTTAAGTTAGATGATAAAATATTGCAAGCTATAGAACAATTAGGATATATAGAACCAACCGAGGTACAACAGAAGGTGATACCAGTAGCGTTGTCAAAGCAAGATATTCTAGTGAAATCCAAAACCGGTAGTGGTAAAACGGCAGCTTTCGCTACACCTTTATGTGAGTTAGTGGACTGGGAAGAAAATAAGCCTCAGGCATTAGTGTTAACTCCAACAAGAGAGCTTGCAGTACAGGTTCAAGAGGATATTACGAATATCGGTCGCTATAAGCGAATTAAAGGATTAGCGTTATATGGAAAATCGCCTTTTGCAAAACAAAAGCTGGCATTAAAACAAAAAACACATATTGTTGTAGGTACACCAGGTCGAGTGCTTGACCACATGGAAAAAGGAACATTGGATGTGTCCAAGATAGAATACTTAGTTATCGATGAAGCAGACGAAATGTTAAATATGGGCTTCCTAGATCAAGTGGAATCTATTATAAAGCTACTTCCTAAAAAACGAACTACAATGCTATTTTCTGCTACTTTGTCACAAGAAATAAAAACGTTAAGCGGCAAATATATGAATGATGCAGTATCAATAGAAATAGACGCAGGTGAAGAAGACGCCCCTAAAATTGAACACGTAAAATATGTTGTAAAGGATGATCAGAAGTTAGCATTTTTAGAAAAATTAACTATCGTAGAAAATCCTGATAGCTGTATTATCTTTTGCCGTACGAAAGAGCGCGTAGATCAGCTGGTAGATGCACTGGATCAAAAAGGTTATACAGCAGATAAGATTCACGGAGGCATGATGCAGGAGGATCGTTTTGAGGTAATGGACGATTTCCGAAGAGGAGAGTTCCGTTATTTGATAGCTACGGATGTTGCAGCCCGAGGTATAGATATTGAAGATATTACCCATGTAGTACATTATGATGTGCCATTAGAGCAAGAAAGCTATGTTCACCGGACAGGTCGAACAGGACGAGCAGGCAGAAGTGGAAAATCCATTATGCTAGCAACTCCTCATGAAGATAAATTTGTGAAAGAAATAGAAGCGTTTGTTGGCTTTGAAATTCCTAGTGGAAGTGAAATGAAGGCAGAAGCAGTAGCTCAGAATCGCGCGGCATTTGATTTGAAAATGCAGGAGCAGCCTGAATTTAAAAAGTCGAAGGGCGAGCAGCTGAACGCTAATATTACTAAGTTATATTTCAATGGCGGGAAGAAGAAGAAAATCCGTGCAGTAGATTTTGTTGGAACAATAGCTAAAATTGAAGGCATTTCTGCGGATGATATAGGTATTATTACTATTCAAGATAATGTTTCCTACGTTGAAATCCTAAATGGAAAAGGTCCTCTTGTTTTGAAAAAGATGAGAAATACAACGATAAAGGGTAAACTTCTAAAAGTTCATATTGCCCATAAATAAAAAAGAGAAGGAGTTTTCCTTCTCTTTTTTTAGTATGAAAGCAAATGCTTTTCAAATTTGGTTAGGCTACTTGAAGAGGGCTGTGAATTTTTACTCGTTTTTGGATTTAGATACCACCTTAAGCCAGACGAAGTGGGAAGTAGTAAAATTCCCAGGATTTGAATATAAAGATAAGTAGGCATATCATGAATAAGATAAAATAAGTCAGCATCCATTAGGCCGCTGACTTTTTACTAATCATTTTATTCCTTTGTATATTCCTGGATCAAAAGAGACAGATTTTCACCTAGTATGTTAAGTTTAATAACTAGTGATTAGAATAGCTCGTTCTCTATAAAGGTGCGATAAGATGCTACAATACCTTCGGGCAAGTTATTTGGAGGGAAAAATTGAAGAGAGATAGTTTCCAAGCCATCTGGAGTAAGAATACCTTCAAATTCGTTTGTTTTGTAGACAGCTGTAACCGAATAGAAAGTATCTCCGTTTGGGTTTTCAATATAATAATCTTGACCAGAATAGACATGACATAGTGTAAGTTTACCTATACGCAAGCCTGTCTCCTCAAAGACCTCTCGGCGTGCAGTATCTTCCAAGCTCTCACCCAGCTCCATTAGACCGCCAGGCAGACCATAAACTCCTGTCGCTCTTTCTTGAAGTAGTACCTCTTTATTATTGTTTAGTATTAGCACGACTGACCCAGGAAGTATAAGAGGCTGATGACCAACATATTGGCGCAGTGTTTTATAGTATTCCAAAAGTCTTCCCCCCTCTCCAAATTAAGATTTATTAACAGTTTACTATAAAAATGTTACGATACGTATATAAGTGAAACTTACCTAAAGATAATGCGTATAGAATATTAAGTTAAACATACATTGAGGATGTGAAAGTTAGTTGACTAAAAAACTATGGTTTCAAGTTGGAACTGCAATTTTATTTACGTTATTGATTATTTTTATGTTCATGCAAGTTAAGTCTATTTTCTCTCCATTTATGATAATAGCTCAAGCAATTTTTATGCCGTTATTATTAGGAGGGGTGCTCTTCTACTTATCAAGACCTCTTCAAAAATGGCTAGAATCCAAAAAGTTTCCTAGATGGGCAAGTATTATATCTGTATTTATCGTAATTGGTCTACTTATATGGGGCTTTATAGCACTTGTAAGCCCGGTATTGACCAAACAGGTGAATGCTCTGGTAAATAATACACCGGAAATGGTAGAAGAAATAGAAGATTTTATTAATTACACAATTTCTCAACGAGAGAAAATAGGAGAACTACCAAAGGCCCTCCAAACAACTTTGGATAGCGCAAGCGGAAAAATTGAAACAATAGCAGTATCTGCCGGTGGTTTTATAGTCAAGTTCATCCAGAATGTTTTCCAAGGGGTATTTTTACTAGTTCTTGTACCATTCTTCCTTGTCTATATGTTGAAGGATCACGAAAAGTTTGTTCCTTTCATTACGCAGTTCTTTAAAGGTGAAAAGAAAATCTTCATACGTAAAACTTTATCGGATATTGACGATACACTTCGTTCTTATGTTCAAGGGCAATTGTTTGTTAGTTTTCTAGTGGGAGTTATGCTATTTATCGGATATACAGCTATTGGTCTAGAGTATGCATTACTGCTAGCACTGTTTGGGATGATTATGAATGTTATTCCTTTCTTAGGGCCGTATATATCATTAGTGCCTGCTCTCATTATTGCTTTAATTCAAGAGCCTAAGTTAGCTATCTATGTGGCAATTATTATGCTAGTTGCTCAGCAGATTGAAAGTAACTTCATTACACCTAATGTAATGGGTAAATCATTGGATATTCATCCGTTAACGGTAATCACGATTATTTTAGCAGCAGGAAATATTGCCGGTCTTATGGGCATCATTTTAGGGGTACCAACCTATGCGGTAGTAAAAGCGATTTTGAAAAATATTTATGCCCACCGGGAAGGTATTAAGGACACAGCCACGAAATCTGTTTAGGAGGCGATGGGATGACCTTTAAATCTAAAATTGATAAAACCTTTACTTATATAATCATGAGTGCGATATCTATAGTAGCTCTTGCTACTCTGGTACCTGTAGTTTATGAACTATGGTCAGATAATGTAGATGTAAAAGCTGTAATTATTATTAGTTCATTGTTTGTCATGTGTGTTGCGTTTATTTTGTGGTTGACCTTTGATATTGAATACTCCTTCAAGGAGAATTATTTATTTATTAAAGGGGGACCATTCAGAAGTAAAATTCCATATGAAGATATTACGAAGGTCAATAAAACTTCACAGATTCTAGCTGGTTATCGGATTCTTTCTTCCAAGGATGCAATTGAGATTCACTATAAAAAAGCATCCCTTGGTAGTGTGATTATTTCGCCTAGTGAGCAACAGAAATTCTTATTAGTTTTGTCGGAAAAAGCTCCACATATCTCTTTGAAATGAGGATTAATGATGGACAAAGACGAATATATTCCTCCTGTGAATGATTTGATGGGGGACATTCTAAGGAACTATGAAAAAACTGGTGGGATGGAAAACTTAAAGGGCGCTGGAAAGCCGCTTTCTGAAGAGTATTTTAAGGGGGACATCTTTCAGCACTTTCAGAAAGTAGCTAAGGATGCCGGATATAAACCACATTGGCTCAAGCTACAGCATGAGATCCGTGATGAATTACAGCATATCGCTACGAAGTATGCACAGGGTCTTAATGAGGACCTGCACTTCCGAGTTACAAAGGTGAATGAAAAGATTTTAGCCTACAATAAATCCTGCCCACCTCCAATGCAAAAAAGTACGGTGAAATTAGAATCGGTAGAAAATGCATTAAACAGTTGGCATTAAGAAATAGTCTTACCTCGTGCACCTAAAATAATTAAATATATAAATCAATTAAGCGGGGTTATTTGGTTCTACTGGCGGCTATATTTTACCAACTTTTACAGCTGCGATATGTATTAGCTTTCTTTTAGACACATTAGGCTATAGTAAAAAAACAGCTATCGGTGCTAATATGCTTAGTATATTTATAATAAAAAAAAGAATGCTCCGAGGGGAACGGAGCATTCTTTTTTGTTGCTACTAGGAGCATTTTGAAACTTATCTTGGGGGAAATCGTTCTTCACTTGAAGAACGGTCTTTTGTGTGGGTATGATTTCTTTCATCTTGCACCTGTATGTTTAAATCCTCTACAGAAATTGCATCGACGGTTTGCATATCTTCATGCATATCAAACAGACTCATTTTCGTTGTCTTTACCCTATCGGGATTATCGAGTAAGCGACCATCTGATTCTTCCCGTCTATCCTTCATTTCTTGTAAGCTTTAAAAGCATATGACTAAGCGCATGTTGTTGATCTTTATCTGCACTTTTCCACAATTGCTGTAATAGGTGTTCTTCTCGGTTTTTCGGTTCTTCGTTAGCAGCAAGGTATCCAGCAACTTTTTCAGTAGCTTTCGCTAAAGTATCATCGCTAAGACCCATTTTTTCACCGATTCTCACTTTGTCAGATAGATAGTCCTTAAACGTAGTAAAGTTTTTTAGGATATCATTTTTTTCATCAGTACTGAAGCTTTCCAATGCGACTTCCACTTGTTTGTCTATTTTGCGATCCATTCTTTCTCACTCCTTTTTTTTGGATTGTTCTTAGCTATTCCCAAAGTTTTAGGGAATATGCATATTAGATTTTAATCAAATTTTTATAAAAAGTATAAGAGCTATAATTCCAAGTAAAAACCAAAATTTATAAATAGTTGACAACCCAATTGAAAATGATTATCATTATCGTATAGAGCTTGCTCAAATAGTGAGAAGGTTCTTACCAGCAACTTTTCTCCAAATTGTGGCTGAATTTTTGCAGACTTAACCCCCTCAACGTTAAGTTCGTGCATATTCTGAACGACATCCTAAGTGATGTCGTTTTTTTTATGAATTTTTTACCTCGCCTGGCTTTCAAGGTTAGTTGGAATAGTAGCGGTGGGATTGTATCTTCAATTTTTTAATGTTATCTGGATTGTGAATAACAGAATGAACCAGACATAAAAGAAAGCAAAACAGGACAAATTATAAGGAAATGTGAAGGTATTAATGGATAGCGAGTGGACAATGACATTAAGAGATCGATCATTAAGGATTCGTAAGAGAGTAAAGGTAAATTAGAAGCAGAATCCTCATTACTTGTGATGACAGGAGATGATTAAAAAAGATTTGAAATTGTAGATGCATTCCCAATTAACTTTTAGAGCGATAAATTTTTTCATGGAAGTGCAAGTAATAATAATCATATATTATTGATGATGCTGGAGTAGTAGGAATGGCTATTATAAAGGTCCTTGTCCAATTTGTTTATATATTAATTATTATGCGCGATTCAACAGCAGTTATTTACGAGAAAATGGAATGAACCGCATGACAATTTTATAGCCTACCTAAAGATTGCAATTAGGATGCTGATTATTTTTTGCGCTAAATCAAAATAGATACTTCCGTTAGTATTTGGAACCTTTTACCTTTTTAACCGTAAATTTAGAAAGGGGGAGTTTACAATGAAAGATGTGCGAGATTTTTATGTGAAAATTACACCTATTAATGCTCTGAGAGTGATAGAAGAATCAATTGTTACAGGGTCTATTTCTGGTAAGGTTCTAGACGTTTATAAACGTTCTGTGGGAAGTCAAGAGGTTGTTGTTTGTGTAATAGAAAAATTTTATTATAGAACTAGCAATAGAGCTTCTCTAACTATTACATTGGATAACCTAGAAGGAGACACAAAAGTTCATGCTGTTGCCTCTGGAGGAGGACAAGGGGCTTTTCTCCGTTTTGATTGGGGAGCTGGTGGTAATTTTGTGGACAGTGTCCGACGAGCATTGGAAAATCATATTGTAGAACAGTGATATTTTGATATTTGTAGTCTATTATTACTATTCAACAAAAATAATGAAAAATCTAAAAATTTAAAATATAATTAATGTAGAAATAAAAATGAATGGTCATTCATTTTTATTTCTACATTTTTTAATTTAAATAGGGGGTTATGTATGGGTGCGTTCCAAATGTTAGGCAAGGAGTTATCCAAGTTAACAGAGAAAAAAGGGGTGTTATTTTCACTAATTGGAGTTTTGTTAATTCCAGTAGTCTATGTAGCTGTTTTGTTATCTGCTACTTGGGGACCGTATGACAATCTTGACAATTTACCAGTGGCATTTGTTAATAATGATGCCGGCGCTGAATCAGGGGGAGCTCCAATAAATGTGGGGAATGATTTAGTGGCAGACTTGAAGAAAAATCCTTCACTTGGTTGGAACTTTGTATCGAAGGAAGAAGCTGAAAAGGGGCTGAAGAGTCAGAAGTATTATATGGCAATTGAAATTCCAGAGGATTTTTCTAGAAAAGTAACGACTGTACTTGATGCTAATCCAGAGGTGGCAGAAGTAATTTATACTCAAAATGAAGGTTTAAATTTCATGGCTGCTCAGGTAACCAAAAGTGCAACAGAAAAAATTCGAGAACAGCTAGGAAACAAAATTACTGAGACTTACACCAAAACATTATTTGCTAGATTTGGTGACATTTCTAATGGATTCGCTTCGGGAGCAGATGGTTCTAGCAAACTATATGAGGGGACTGCTAATCTTTCCGCAGGTACGAGTCAATTATTACAATCTCTAAATGAGAAGTCTGGAGATATCCAAAAGCTAGCATCTGGAGCTAAGACAGCCGAGGATGGCGCTAGCCAATTACTTAGTTCGATTAAAGGCGGAGAGAAAGATATTAAAAGGTTGGCTGCAGGTTCAAAAGAGGTTGTTCAAGGCATAGACTCTCTTAAAGCAGGATCTGACCAAGTACTAAATGGATTAAAGACCGTTAGTACAGGGAGTACAACATTATCGACAGGCTTAGAGAAACAGTTAAAGCCAGGAGCGGAGCAGTTAGCAGGCGGAATGGCTAAAGTGACGGAATCCACGAAAACGCTTTCAGGAGGTTCTCAAGGGTTAACAGAAGGTTTGAAAGGTTATTTAGCAAAACATCCTGAGCTTGCAACAGATGTTGAGTTTATGACTCTTGTTGGTACGAGTGATGCGATTACAAAAGGTCTTGCTCAATTTGATCAACAGGTTCAGCCGTTAAAGCAGGGAGCAGATGCATTAGTGGCAGGAGCGACTCAGCTAACCATTGGATCTAAGCAGCTGGATGCTGGTATCAATCAATTAGTGGAAGGGCAAACAGCAGCTAATGCTGGAATTACTCGACTAAAAACAGGAGCAAATCAGGTAGCAAATGGAAATGCTACTGTAGCTAGTTCTTGGACGAAGATTGGAAATGCAGTAAACGACTTAAAAGCAGGACTTACACAAATTAGTGATGGAAACCAAACTGTTGCGGTTGGTTGGGAGACGATGACTTTAGGTGTAACATCACTAAATGATGGTGCTAATCAATTGCAATCTGGAAGTCAGGAGCTTCAAACTGGTTTAGCTGGTGGAGCTGATCAGGTTAGCGGTATTCAAGTGAGTGAAGCCAACATTACTAAATTCTCTAATCCAGTTAGCTTTAAAGGTGAAACGGTGAATAGCTATAACTATTATCGCGATTCTACGGCCCCATACATTATTTCTTTAGCTTTATTTGTTGGCATTTTAATATTATCATTTATAGTTGACTTCAAACGTCCCGTTACTTTACCTGGTTCACTGTTTAGTTGGTACGCAAGTAAACTAATGCAGCTTTCATTATTTGCTATAGCACAAGGTCTAATGGTATCCTTATTTTCATTATTCATTTTAAAGCTTCAAGTAAATAACGTTGGATTGTTTATATTGTTTACAATCTTTGTTAGCTTGGCGTTTATGTCTATTATTTTCTTCTTAGTGGCAATAGGAGGAAACATTGGTCGCTTTATCGCTCTAGCTTTCATCGTACTTCAGCTTTCTACAACAGGATCCAATCTGCCGATACCTATGTTACCGGAAAATTTACAGGCACTTAGTAAGTTTTTACCGCTGACATACTCAAATGCAGGTCTGAAAGCTGTTATTTCTTTAGGTGATCCTGGATTTATGATGGCAAATGCATTTGTGCTTCTAATCTGCCTAGTAGCATTCCTTGTACTCACGTTTATCGTATTTGCTGTTAGCTACAAGCATGTAGCTCGCTACATCGCAGAAAAAAACCAAGTGGCAGAAGCTACAGTGTAACAAGGAGTTAATCAAAATATAAAAAGAGACACTCGTCAAAGGACTTAACGAGTGTCTCTTATTTTTTCTAGTTATCTGGCCTAGTATTAGAAGTTATCAGTTTAGTACTTTGAACCGTTGTATAGTAGCAGTGTAATACCATACCGAAGATAATAACTCCTAAGCCTACTAATGCTAAGGCAGGAGGTAAAGGGATACTTAATAAAATCATTTCTCCAATTATTACAAAGATAATTTCTGTAGATTGTGTAGCCTCCACTGCCGCTAATTTTCCTTGGTTGTTTCGTACTCGATCGGTTGCCATAAAAAAGAGGGTGGTAGCGATAACTCCAGAGCTAACTCCCACGATAAAGGACTGAAATACTTGACTGCTGGAAGGAAGTCCTACAGTAAAGGCTGCATAGAGAGCAAGTATAATCCATAATGGCATAGAAGCAATAGTCATTCCAAGGACTCTTTGAAATGTATCAAGCCTGCCTTCTAAGTGCTCCATCATCTTTCGATTTCCGAGTGGATAAGCAAAAGTGGCTATTAGAACGGGTAAAACTCCTAAAAGCAACATGCTCCCGTTTAAGTTTTGGACATCAGGTACTTGTATAAGTACAATACCTACCAAAATAATCAAAGATATAAGAAGGGACACCCGTGGAATCCTCTGCCTTATGAGTCGATCTCCAACCTTTACAAGGAAAAAGGGGGCTAATAATACTCCTGAGACTATGGTAAATTGCCACATTCCAGAAATCAGCCAGCCAGGACCATAGGCAGCGGCAAAGGTTAAAGGAGCGTAGAACAAACCAAATCCTACAAAACTCCAGATTAACCAAGTTAATGGAGCAATTTTAAGCTCCTTAACCATAGTTGGTAATCCATTTCTAAAGAAAACAATGAAGAATAAAAATGGGACCATAAAAAAGTAACGAAGAGAAGAGCTCCAAAGCCAGCTCCCCCCCGATACTTCCATAGAACGATTAAGTATAAATGTAACAGCAAAAAATAGTGAGGCTAGAATTCCTAATAATATTTCACGCATGGAAGCACCTACTTAGGCCTGTTTTTCAAAAGATTGAATGATTCCCTTCATCACTTCTGTAGCCTTTTCCATTGCATCTACAGAGATATACTCGTATTTTCCGTGATAGTTTTCTCCACCTGTAAAAATATTTGGAGTTGGCATACCCATGAAGGAAAGCTGAGAACCATCTGTTCCTCCGCGAATAGGAATGATTAATGGTTCAATATCTAATGCAACCATAACATTCTTCGCTATATCCACAATTTCCATAACAGGGGTAATTTTTTCGCCCATATTATAGTATTGGTCTTTTACGTCAACAGTAATTGCTTTCTCTCCATATTCGGCTATAATTTTTTCTGCAGTATCTTGGAAAAGCTGTTTTTTAGCTTCAAATTTTTCGCGATCATGATCACGAATAATGTAGCTTAACTCAGATTTTTCTACATCTCCATTAAAATTCATCAGATGAATAAATCCTTCATTGCCATCTGTTTTTTCTGGCACGGCATCTGTAGGCATATGAGACTGGAATTTAGTAGCCATTGTAATGGAATTCACCATTTTTCCCTTAGCAGAGCCAGGGTGCACACTCTTACCATGAGTGGTCACTTTAACGCCAGCTGCATTGAAGCTTTCATACTGCAGTTCCCCAAGTGGACCTCCGTCCATTGTGTACGCATATTTTGCTTCGAATCTCTCTACATCAAATTTATGTGGCCCACGACCAATTTCCTCATCTGGTGTAAATGCTACACGGATTTTCCCATGTTTAACTTCCGGATTTTGCAGGAAGTATTCCATAGCAGTCATAATAATAGCGATTCCTGCTTTGTTATCAGCACCTAGTAAAGTTGTTCCATCTGTAGTCATCAATGTCTGACCTACATACTGTTTTAGTTCTGGAAAGTCTGTAACAGACATTACAGTATGATCATTTAGTTGAATATCCTGTCCATCATAGTTTTCGATTAGCTGAGGATTTACGTTTTTGCCTGTGTAGTCTGTTGCTGTATCCACATGTGCTAAGAAGCCAATTGTAGCCACTTCTTTATCTGTGTTAGCAGGAAGAGAAGCAAATAAGTAACCATTCTCATCTAATGTTATTTCTTCCATTCCAAGCTCTGCTAATTCCTTCTCCAATAAATGAAGTAGGTCCCATTGACCTTCGGTAGAAGGGCAAGAAGTGCTCGAAGCGTTGGATTGAGTATCTATTTTTGCGTATCTGGTTAAGCGTTCAATCAGTATTTCTTTCATGTTAAAATCTCCTCCAATATGCAAAGCATATGTTTATTTTAACAGATTATTCCGTGTAGCGGAATAATGGGAAATTATACTGAATGCAAATAGAAATTGTGCTCCGTAATATGAAAGCATTACTAGCGCATGCTCATAAGGAACGTCTATTATAAATTTGTTAATTGCAAGAATAGAGTCAGAGAATATAAACAAAGTAGCACCAATAATGACGAATTTATTCCCTGTTTGGAAAGCGTTCCATCCCATAGTTAATATCACTGCTATGTAGAGAACTACAGCAACAGCTAAAATGGTTTCCTTTTCTGACCATAACGTTCCTGCTAGCCAAATGGTCATAATGAGACCATATATTAATAATAATGCGGCTGCCCACTTAGGAATTGAATGTTTCTTAATTTTTCTAAAGGCAAAAATGTAAATAATATGTCCAATCAAAAATGTGATGAGACCAACTATAAACCAATAAATTAATCCATCTGCAAGCATACATACAAAAAGTCCTAAAATAATGAGTGTTTTATAAATCTTTGGCAAACCAGGCGCTTGATGGAACGCAAATAAAATAATAAGCAACATAGGAATTAATTTGAACGTGATTTTTAATCCAACTGGATCATGAGGAATCAAGAATATATAGATGATTCCCATTAACGCAATAGCAATGGATAAGATTTTACTCCACATAACTGCACCCCTTTAAATTTGTTATTTACAAATATTTTCCTGATATTGTATGAGGTCCTAGTCTAATAAATTCTATATAACCACACTAAAAGGACTGAGACATGCTGTCCCAGCCCTATACTTCGGACACTAGAGATCAAATCTCAAAAAGCTGAGACCGCTCACCGCTCGGGAACTGCCTCTTCGCTTTTCTAAATTTGCTTGCCGGGGCAGATATAGGCGTTTAATCTTCATAATAAGGAGGATTATGTGTTACATAAGTTCCCCCTATAAAATCATGAAGAGCTCGCTTATCTTCACGTAAACCTACCATGAAGGCACTTACAATGACACCAATACCTAAAGTCAACCCATAAAGAAGCCCTGCGATTAAATCTCTCTTTACCATCGTCCAAATATCTACATTAGATCCGTCTATCTGGACGATTCGAATACCTGTGATTCTTTTACCTACCGTATATCCCACCCAAAAAATAGGTACTGCAAAGGAATAGAATGTCTGACCAATTGTGGTAAGCCAAGTATCACCTTCTCCTAAAAATATGAAGCTAATTAGTGATAACGGTATTCCAATAATAATTGCATCTAACAGACTTGCCCAAAAGCGTATCCAAAAACCAGCAGGATTGCTCATAAAGTATAAACCCCTTACTTTCTAATATTAAAGAGCAGCGTCGTTTACGCTATTTAAGTAATCTTCAATCGTACCAATAACTGATTCCACGCAACCTTCTTCAAAAGGAGAAATGAGATGAGCTTCCTCTACAAGCTTGGTGAAGGACATAGAGCCTCCTAATTTACAAAGGTGTAAATAATCTCTCCACGCGGCTTCACGATCCTCTCTGGAACGTTTCCAAAATTGGAATGCACAAATCTGCGCCAATGTGTAATCAATGTAATAGAAAGGACTTGCGTATATATGTCCCTGACGGTGCCAGAAGCCACCAGCTTCGTAATAACTGTTGCCATCATAATCACGGTGAGGTACGTAAATTTGTTCAATATTTCTCCACGTGGCCTTTCTTTCTGCAGGAGTCATTTCTGGATTTTCATATATAGCGTGCTGGAACTCGTCTACAGCTACTCCGTAAGGCAAGAAGAGAAGCCCACTGCTTAAATGAGCAAATTTATATTTTTCTGTTTGGTCTTTGAAGAAAAGTTCCATCCAAGGCCAAGTAAAAAACTCCATACTCATCGAGTGAATTTCACAGGATTCGAAGGTTGGCCAAATATATTCCGGAATCCCAATGTTGCGACTAGTATATACCTGGAATGCATGACCTGCTTCGTGAGTAAGAACATCAATATCTCCTGAGGTTCCATTGAAGTTAGAGAAGATATATGGAGACTCATAGTCATCTACAAACGTACAATAGCCGCCAGCTTCTTTCCCTTTTTTAGCTTCTAAATCCATCAAGTCACGATCGATCATAAATTGAAAGAACTCAGCTGTCTCTGGAGATAGCTCTTCATACATTTTCTTCCCATTATCAATAATCCATTGTGGAGAGCCTTGTGGAGTAGCATTCCCTGTTAAGAAGTTAAGTGGTTCATCGTAAAATTTAAGTTTATCTACTCCAATGCGGTTAGCCTGTCTTTCATATAGCTTATTTGCAAGAGGAACAATGTGATCACGTACTTGGTCACGGAATTTTTTAACCATTTCCGCGTTATAGTCGATTCGATTCATACGAACATAGCCAAGCTCAACAAAGTTTTTATAGCCTAGTGTAGTTGCGATTTCATGACGAATTTTAACAAGTTGATCATAAATACTATCAAATTTTTCTTCGTTTTCTTGAAAGAATCCAGCTGAAGCTTCTCTAGCCTTTTTTCTTACTTCACGATCAGTAGACTCCGTAAATTTTCCGAGTTGTGCGAGTGTATATTTTTCCCCTTCAAACTCGACTTCGGCCGATGCAACAAGCTTAGAGTAGTCAGAAGTTAGTTTATTCTCCTTTTGCATTAAACTGATTACCTCTGAAGAGAACCCCTTGATTTGAAAGTCCGCAAGATCAAATAGTTGGCTACCCCATTTCTGTTCCAATACGTTTCTATATGGGGAATTTACTAGAACTTTATAGTATTCCGTTACAAGCTCATCTACCTCAGGGCTAATTTCATCAAAGAAATCTCGTTCTTTTTGATAAAATTCATCGTTTGTGTCAATAGAAGCTCGAATATAAACAAGGTTAGCCTGAGTAGAAAAATTGTTGCGAATTACATTTATTTCTTCAATCACCGAGTTCTGCTCTTCAACAGATGTTGCTTCCTTCATTTTAGCCAATAGTTCATGAAAAGCCATCTTCATTTCTTGTAAATCTGGTCTCTTATATTTGTATTCCTTAAATGTAACCAATGTATTTCCCCCTATATATATATTAATCTATTCCTTCTAATTGTTTATTATTTTCAGATAAATTGCAACTTATAATTTAACTTGTTTTATTATAGATAATAATATAATATGTTTGTAAATAAATAAACATATTAAGGAGTTGTTTGTTTTAGTCATGATAGAAAAATTTTGGGAAGTTACCATTGAAGAGATGAAAAAGGGATACGTGGAAGAAACAAACGTTTTTCAGTGTTTGCTATGTGGGGAACAGATAGAAAAGGGTGTCATCTACCCGGAGAATAATGTGTTATATGAAGCTGAGAAATTTATGATTCGTCATATCGGCAACAAACATGTGTCAATTTTTGAGTATTTAAGTGGTTTAAACAAAAAGCTAACGGGCTTGACCGAACATCAAAACAGTCTGATTCGTCTATTTTTTGAGGGGAAGAGTGATTTAGAGATCCAAAAGGAGCTAGGAATAGGGAGTGCCTCAACTATTCGAAATCATCGGTTTGTTCTAAAGGAAAAGGAAAGACAGGCGAAAATATTTTTAACAATGATGGAACTGTTGAAGGAAAGAGATAATCATGCCCCTGCATTCCTGCCTGTTCACAAGAATGCAACCATGGTGGATGATCGCTACAATATCACGGAAGAAGAACAAGCTGAACTCGAAAGCAAATTTTTTCCCGAGGGGATTAACGGACCAATGCTAAAATTTCCGAAAAAGGAAAAACAAAAGCTTTCAACACTTAGAGTTATTATTCAACGTTTTGAACAAGAGAAAAATTACACTGAAAAAGAAATAAATACGATCTTAAAAAATGTCTATGAGGATTATGTGACGTTAAGACGTTATTTAATCGAGTATGGGTTTTTAGATAGAAAAGATGATGGCAGCACTTATTGGGTGAAGGATTAACGATGAATTAAAAAGAGCCTCAAGTAAACTCTGCAAGAGCTTATAGTGGATAGAAAGATACAGAGGAGAATCGATGCAACAAAGGGAGCTCGGATAAAGAAGTCAATCCGTTCTTTTAGCTAGGGAGAGATTATAATTTTTGCATCTCTCCCTTTTATTATTTTCCAGATACAAAGGTTTTGAGCAAGGCAGCCCTTTCACGTAATCGCAATTTTGACTCTGAAATTTGTGGTGTCTTAGCAGCAACCACATCTGCATTCCATCCTATTCCTTCTGCAATAATCTTTGCCCGTTGTAGATGAAAATCACTCGTAATAATTGTGACAGAGGTAACGCTATCGGGTAGAAGCTGTTGGGAGAACAGAAGGTTTTCATACGTAGAAGTGGATTGATCTTCTACGATTATTCGACTCTCGGGGATTCCATTCTCCATGAGATATTCCTTCATAACCACTGCTTCCTCTATATCCTCGTCCGGTCCTTGTCCTCCAGTCACAACGAGCTTTACATTATGATATGTGTTTGCATATTCTAGTGCAGCCTCTAGACGATATCGTAGTGCAAGAGAAGGAATCTGGCCTTGTTTAACCTTGGCCCCTAATACAATTGCGTATTCATTGGAACCGTTTGCCTTAGGTTTTAATCCATCCTCTAGCCATTTGCTTGTAAGCATCCACATACCGACTCCACTAGTTGCCATTATTATTAAAGGAACTAGCACAATCCACCTCTTTTTTTTGCTCATTTAACCACTCCTTTTACAGTGATGGCTTTTTTTTCTTCATAACAGAGGAAATCTTTACTTCTTCTTTTCGAATTAACCGCTGAACATTCTCTATATGTAAGAACGACGCCATTAGAAATAGAAATCCTGCAACTATGATTGGACCTATTCCATCTGCGGTCCATATAGAGGCTCCTATAAAGATAAGGTAGAAAAAGAATACACCTATCAATAAATAATCAGTCAAAAGTGTGATGCATATTAACAATAATAGTCCTGCTAATCCAATCGGCCAATGTAACGCTAGCAGTACTCCAATGATGGAAGCTGTGCCTTTACCGCCTTTAAATTTTGTGTAAATAGGAAAGTTATGCCCTAAGATTACAGCAGCACCAGCTATATAAAGCAAAAAATCATGCTCAGAGGTACTAAGTGAGGTCAGCTGCGGAGCAATTAATCTTGCCCCAATAATCATAATTGCGCCTTTTAAAATATCTATGGCTCCTACTAAAACGCCATACTTCCATCCAAGCACTATGGTGGCGTTGGAAGCTCCTGAATTATTTAAGCCTTCTTTTTTTATATTAACACCACTCATCCATTGGGCTAATTTTGATCCATGAATCGAACCAACTAAGTAGCCTATTAAAAGAATGCTAACACTCCAAATAATCATTCTATGACACCCCCAAAAATAATATTCTATCTATTATATTAAACGATTATAAAATGATGAAGTTTCAGAATTTTATATAAAATAACTTGACTTATAAATAACGGAGGATTTATACTGTGTAACAAGATGGAACACTAATCTAATACTCTTATCAAGAGTGGCGGAGGGAATAGGCCCTACGATGCCCGGCAACCACCAAGTTCTTTTACTTGGAAAGGTGCTAAATCCTACAAATTCTTTTATGAATTTGGAAGATAAGAGGAGGAACATGTCAATTTGACCCCTCTTCTTAAGTGAAGAGGGGTTTTTACATTGGCAGTTCTATAATCCTCTCCCGCCTCCAAGCATCCATCTAATCTACTAATAACGGAGGAATTCAAAATGACAAATCTTCAAAAAGAAACACTTCTATTGCATGGTGGACAACAACCGGATCCAGTCACAGGATCAAGAGCGGTACCGATTCACAAAACAACCTCATATGTATTTCAAAACACTGAGCATGCTCAAAATCTATTTGCATTAAAAGAGACTGGTAACATCTATTCCCGAATAACAAACCCAACAGTTGATGTTTTTGAGCAAAGAATTGCATTACTTGAAGGAGGTACTGCCGCAGTGGCCCTTTCATCAGGGATGGCAGCCATTGCATTTTCTATTTTAAATATTGCAGGCGCTGGAGATGAAATTATCGCAGCTGAAAACTTATATGGAGGGACCTTTAATCTTTTTGCTCATACACTTCCTCGCTATGGAATTACTGTGAAGTTTATAGATTCAACGAATCCTGAGAATTTCAGATCAGCAGTTACTGAGAAGACAAAAGGTTTTTTTGCTGAAATTATTGGAAATCCAAGCTTAAATGTACTGGATGTGGAGCAGGTAGCTACCATTGCAAACGAAGTGGGGGTTCCATTACTAGTAGATAATACTTTCGCTACTCCGTTTGGTTCAAATCCAATTGAGCATGGCGCTCATATAGTTATCCATTCGGCGACAAAATGGATTGGAGGTCACGGTACAACAATTGGTGGAGTAGTAGTTGATGGAGGTAACTTCAACTGGAATTCTGAAAAATTCCCGGGCTTTACAGAGCCAGACGTAACCTATCATGGTTTGCGCTACGGAATCGATGTTCCAGGCGTGGCATTTGCTATAAAGCTAAGAGTCCAGTTGCTACGTGATTTTGGTCCTTCTCTAAGCCCAGAAGCAGCTTTCTCCTTTCTTCAAGGATTAGAAACACTTCACTTACGAGTGCCAAGACATAACGAAAATGCCCAGAAAATTGCGGAGTACTTAAATGACAATGAGGAAGTTTCATGGGTTAACTATTTAGGGCTTGAAAGCCATCCTACACATGAACTTGCTAAAAAGTATTTAAAGAATGGATACGGTTCTATTTTGACATTTGGAGCAAAGGGAGGTAGAGAAGCAGGTAGACATATTATCGATAATATAGAGATTTGGTCACATGTAGCAAATGTGGGAGACGCAAAATCTCTAATTATTCATCCAGCTTCCACTACTCACCAACAACTTACACCGGAGGATTTGGTAAAAACAGGGGTTACAGAGGATCTAATTCGCTTGTCTGTAGGCTTGGAGGCAGTAGAAGATTTACAAGAAGCACTTGGAAAAGTACTTTTAGAGAAAACAAATGTCCTCTCTAGATAGAATTTTGTTGTTAATTGAGTGGAAATAGTCTACAATATGTAAAATAGTCAATTAGTTAATTGAAATTTTATTCAAGTACGATTATTTAAATTCAATTGTACAGATTCATTTGGAGGAGACAGCATGGCAAAAATAAAAGCAGCAATCTTAGGATTTGGAACAGTCGGCCAAGGGATTTATCACATTGTGAATGAAAAACGAGAAGACTTAAAAAAGTCATTAGGATTGGACATCGAAATATGTGCGATTCTCATTAATAATTTAGCTAAAGAAAGACCCGAGACCCCAGGCGTATTAGTGACAGATGACTTTGAGGATATTGAAAATATTCCTGGGCTTCAAGTAGTTTTTGAAGCAATAGTTAACGAAGAGCCGGCTTATAGCTATTTATGTAGAGCGATAGACAAGGGCTGTCACGTCATTACAGCAAATAAGGTCATGTTCTCAAAATATAGTATCCCATTGCAGGAACGCGCAAAGTCACGAGGAGTTTTTGTAGGGTATGAGGCGACCACTGCAGGTGGAGTCCCAATTATTAAGACATTAAAAAATCTACTTCAAGTAAACTCAGTAAAAAAGATTCAAGGTATTTTAAACGGAACGTCCAATTATATTTTGACACAAATGCGTTTAGAGGAATCTCCATTTGAAGATGCGTTAAAAGAAGCACAGTTATTAGGGTATGCGGAGGCAGATCCTTACAATGATATCTCTGGTCAGGATGCATTTCGCAAATTAATGATTTTAAGTGCATTAGCGTTTGGAAAACAGCCTGATTGGAACGAGGTACGTGTAGTAGGAATCGATGAAATTACATTAGAGGATGTGCGTAAAGCGAAGGATACCGGGCTCCGTTACCGCCATGTGGCAGAAATCGAACAGGATGAAAACGGAGAGCTTTATGCTTCAGTAGGACCTCAATTAGTGGGACCAGATCATCCGTTATATGCTATTGAAGGTGTAAATAATGCTGTATCCTTAGATACGAACTATATTGGAACACTAACATTGGTAGGACCTGGAGCTGGTATGTATCCTACTGCTAGTGTAATGGTAGAGGATTATGCAGAGATCATTGGAAAACGCGCAGGTTTTTTCATTACTATATAAAAAAACAAAAGGACATTTCCCAAGGAAACGTCCTTTTTGTTTGATGTATGCTTAAAACGGTTAGTCTTCGTCTTTTACGTCTATGTCTTCTGGAATAGGAGTGTTTCGCCACTCGTCGATTTGGCGTTTCAATTCTTCCACTTGCTCTAAATGGGTTTCGAACTGTGCACTATTGACGACATACTGCTCTCCGTCAAAGACAGCACGTATCTTTTTTTCGGCTATATACCTTTTGACCTGATCAAGTGGCATTGACAAGAAATCAGCCGTTTCTTCTACTGTCATGTACATGTACAAATCCCTCCTACATATTAGTATAATGGAGAAAAAGAAGTAACTCAACGCTCCTACTTATATTTTAGTGATAGCAGAAAGGATGAAATGAGTGACTGTTATACCATACATATTCGTATTACTCGGTGCCATGCTTTGGGGAACGACAGGCACTGCCCAAACATTTTTACCAGATAATGCACATCCATTTATTATTAGCGCAGGGCGTTCAGCAACGGGAGGAATTCCTTTACTGATCGTTATGATTTTACTAAAAAAATTTAAGTTTCGCTCTTGGCCATGGAAAGAAACATTATACGCTGCTATTTGCATATCCCTGTTTCAATTATTATTTTTCTCATCGGTTCGTTTAACAGGAGTGGCGATTGCTAGTGTGGTGGCTATAGGAAGTGCACCGGTATTCTCCGGAATGGTTGAGTGGATCTTCTTTAAAATGAGACCGACAAGAGTATGGGGTCTCTCTACTGGACTAGCAATAGTAGGCTGTCTGTTTTTATTTTTAACGAAGGGTGAAGTCACTATAGATCCCGTCGGCATTTCGTATTCACTGATCGCCGGACTTATTTTTGCCTTTTATACATTAACAAGCAAATCTCTTTTGCAAAAGGAAGAAGCGATACCCGTGGTAGCGATGACATTCTCGCTTAGTGCGTTTCTGTTAACACCATTTCTCTTTGTGTATGACATAAGTTGGCTAGCTGATGCAGGGAACGTGGGAATCATCTTCTATTTAGGATTAGCTACAACAAGCGTGGCCTACGTTTTGTATGGTTGGGGTCTTCGCAAAATCCCAGCCTCCTCTGCACTGACCTTGTCTCTAGCAGAGCCGACTACAGCAGCCCTTCTTGGTGTGGTTGTCGTAGGTGAGATATTGAGTGCTACTTCTTGGGTCGGTATTGGCCTCCTGCTTGGAAGTATTGTCATTCTGACTGTAGGCAGTAAAGCAAACAAAGAATCGAAACAGGTGGAGGTATAGGTTGAAAAATGTAAGCGAAAGACAAGTAAATCACATGAATCTGAAGAGTGCTATACCAGCATTTATGGGCTTGAATCTATGTTGCTTGGCAATCCTCCTTTTTATGGTGATAGAAGACTATTTGGCACTTTCAAGCGTCTTATCATTTAATGAAGTTTCGAAAATGATTATCTTAATAATCTTCGCATCGATTGTTTTAACCCTATATGGAATTTTACTTACCTATTTAACTTCAGCAGAACATATAAATGATACGAATAAGGGATATCAAAACAACTCGATTTTTGTTATTGTCTCGTTTATGTTTGTAGCTGCACTTTTTGAGGAACTACTTTTTCGAGGAATTATCCAAAATGTCTTGTTTTTAACCTTGGAACATCAATGGCTTGCAATTATTTTAACTGCTTTTTTGTTTATTGCATTTCACATACAGTACTATAGGAAGCCGTGGATGCTGCTAAATATCACAGTTCCAAGCTTAGTGTTAGGCTGGAGTTATTTTTATACAGACAATTTATTGGTCCCTTTATTTATTCATTTTGTAAACAATGTTGGTATTACGATATTATTTAAATTTAATGTGATAAAACTAAAATCTTAATTGGAACCGCAGCCTTTTAAAAGGGGCTGTGTTTTTTGTTTTCAGGGAAAGGTGAATGAGTGCGACTTGTTGAATAATATAAAAAGAAGTCCTAATCAGGAGAGGAAAGCTACCATTTGCATGTATATGATACAGATGCCATGGAAAGTTCGGAGAGTCATATAGAAGAAGAAACATTGGCTTTACCAAAGCATTGAGAGAGGGATCGTTATCCCTCTCTTTTAATCTAATTTGTTTGTGTTCTGAAGATTGTCTAGCTTTCTAGAAATCTCTTTTAATAGTTCATTGCGCTCTTTGCTCGAATGAACCAATGTAATGACAAACCAGATAATAAAAATCCAGAATGCAAAGAAAAGAATAAGAGGGATAATTGCAATAATTGTATTAATCATACTTCTCCTCCTTTACTATTTTATTGCTTAAATGCTCATGAATGAGTAACCACCTTCCTTCTTCCTTCACGAACACATTCGTAGCTCTACCTTCTCCACTTGAATACTCTCCATTGATGTACCCTTCATAAAAGTAAGTATAAATACAAGTGGCTGAAGTTTCACCTTGATGAAGCCAGTATACATTGCGAGCTTCATAGTTTTCGTCTTTTACAATGGTCCAAGCATTTTCAAAATAAGTCTGAATTGCTTGATGAGTAGTACAGGTTTGATCAGAAAAAAAATAAACGGCATCTTTGTGCAATACTTTTTGTACTTCTTCAAAGTTGTGGGTATTAGTTGCTGCTATATAAGTGTTCAATATTTCCATGATTATCCTCCAAATATGTATTATTTTTATAATATAGAAAACTTTTCGTGAAAACAACCGAGGTTTGAAACTAAAAAGGAGCTTCCAATTGGAAGCTCCTTTTGTTTATGTCCATTTAGCGAGATTTATGACCGCATAAAAAATTTTATGACCGTTCATAAGGAAAATATGACCGTATAGATTTTTTTATGACCGGATACAAGTATTTATGACCGTTCAGCTTTAAAATCCCAAAACGCTCCTAACCTCCGCCATATAAGATTGGCTAACGGGTAATTCCGTACCGTTCGTTAATACAACTAATAAATTTGATGAAAAGTCTCGAATGATTCGATCAATAAAGGAGATGTTGACGATATAAGAGCGATGTATACGTATAAAATTATCGGGTAGCCGCTTTTGAAGATCCTTTAAAGGAATAGTTGTTTTATACGTCTCTCCCTCTGCGTAAAACCAGGTCTTCTTTTGCAAACTTTCCATGTATTCTATTTTTTCAATGGGCACTGGCTTCCATTCATCTTCCTTTTTTCCTGTAAGAAATCGAAAGGGTTGAAACTTCTTCACGCTATGTTGTGGAGGGAGTATTACAACTAATACTGCATCTTCGCCATTAATCTCTATTGGGTATCCCACCCCGTAATAAGGTATATGAAACAAATTATCGTCTAACACAGCTTCCGCTCTGCATCCACTCTTCAAAACTACATCTGCAATACTTCCTGGCTGTACCTTCTGTCCTTCTTTTAACTGGAGATCATGCTCTCCTGCGTAGTAATAGATGTACTGGTCTTTAACGGCAATTGCTATGGAAGCCTCCTTAGGAATCCACTCCTCTAGCAGGCTACTATATCTCTTTAATTGGTTTTTTGTTATTTCCATTTATACACCTCCAAGGTCAATTATTTGCATTCATCCATCCTATTTCTAATTCATCCCTTTAAAAAAGCAACCTATCCAAAAACCGATACAGAATAATTCCTTCTGTTATATATTAGATTACAAGAAACACAGCTGTTATGATACAGTAAAAAAGACATATTTTCAATTATCAAAAAATTAAGGAGAGGTGTGTTGAATTATGATAAATAGACAACAACAAGTAGAAGAGCTTAGAAAGCAATGGGAAGAGGATAGCCGTTGGAAGGGAATAGAGCGCCCTTATACTCCAGAAGAGGTTATTAAACTTCGAGGATCGCTACAAATCGAGCATACATTGGCGCGCAAGGGAGCAGAACGCCTTTGGAAATCTCTTCATACAGAAGATTTCATAAATGCCTTAGGAGCCCTAACAGGAAACCAAGCAGTACAGCAGGTAAAAGCAGGTCTTCAAGCAATTTACTTGAGCGGCTGGCAGGTGGCAGCAGATGCTAACCTTTCAGGTCAAATGTACCCAGATCAAAGCCTTTACCCGGCAAACAGCGTGCCAGCAGTAGTTAAGCGTATTAACCAAGCTCTACAACGGGCAGACCAAATTGACCAAGCAGAGGGGCGTGAGGATGAGTTTGATTGGTTTGCACCGATCGTTGCAGACGCTGAGGCTGGTTTTGGTGGACCACTAAATGTATTTGAATTAATTAAAGGAATGATTGAAGCTGGGGCAGCAGGCGTTCACTTAGAGGACCAATTAGCCTCCGAGAAGAAATGTGGTCATTTGGGAGGGAAAGTTCTACTTCCTACGCAAAATGCTATCCGCAATTTAGTAGCAGCTCGTCTAGCAGCAGACGTGTCAGGGGTACCAACCGTTTTAATAGCACGTACAGATGCAGACGCTGCAGATATGGTTACAAGTGATATCGATTCAAGTGACCATGAATTTATTACTGGGGAAAGAACGCCAGAAGGCTTTTACCGAACAAAGGCAGGTATCGACCAAGCAATTGCACGTGGTTTAGCATATGCACCATACGCAGATCTAGTTTGGTGTGAAACGTCCCATCCAAGCCTAGAGGAAGCAAAACAATTTGCTGATGCCATCCATGCTAAATATCCAGATAAAATGCTTGCATACAACTGCTCTCCATCCTTTAACTGGAAGGCTAATCTGGATGAAGAAACGATAGCTGAGTATCAAGTAGAACTAGGCAAGATGGGTTACAAGTTCCAATTCGTTACACTTGCAGGTTTCCATTCACTGAATCACAGCATGTTTGAGCTTGCGCATGAATATAAAACTAAAGGCATGGCAGCTTATTCTAAATTGCAGCAAGCAGAGTTTGCCAATGAGTCAAAGGGGTATACAGCTACCAAACATCAGCGTGAGGTTGGTACTGGCTACTTTGATGAGGTATCTCAAATTGTATCTGGTGGAACTTCCTCTACAACTGCAATGAAGGGATCCACAGAAACAGCACAATTTGCTTGATCATTGAAGAAATGGGAGGGTAAAGGAATGGAACAAACAACTGCAAAAAATATTGAAGTAGTAGGGAATGAAGTTGAAGGAATGTACGAAATATTAACGCCAGAGGCTTTGGATTTCATCGCTTCACTTCATCAAACATTTGATGATCGAAGAAAGGGATTACTGATTGCTCGGAGAAAACGCCAAGAAAGGCTAGATAATGGTGAAAAGTTAGATTTTCTAGCAGAGACGAAGCATATCCGAGAAGGGGATTGGACAATTGCCCCAATCCCTCAGGATCTACAGGATAGAAGGGTAGAGATTACAGGGCCGGTCAATCGGAAAATGGTCATCAATGCCTTAAACTCTGGAGCCAAAGCATTCATGGCCTGCTTCGAGGATGCAACATCTCCTACGTGGGAGAATATGATTGAGGGTCAAATCAATATGAGGGATGCAGTTAAAAAGACGATTTCTTATATTCAACCTGAAACGGGTAAAAGCTATCATTTAAAGGATGAAACAGCAGTGTTGCTCGTGCGTCCAAGAGGTCTACATCTCATGGAGAAAAATATTCATATAGATGGAAAACCGATTTCCGGCAGCTTCTTTGACTTCGGTTTATATTTTTTCCATAACGCAAAAGAGGCAATCGAGCGGGGAACAGGACCGTACTTTTATCTGCCAAAGCTAGAAAGTCATCTAGAGGCTAGACTGTGGAACGATATCTTTGTTTTCGCTCAGGAGAAGCTAGGTATTCCACTGGGGACTATAAAAGCAACTGTATTAATAGAAACAATTATGGCGTCATTTGAAATGGATGAGATTTTATACGAGCTAAAAGAACATTCTGCAGGATTAAATTGTGGACGCTGGGATTATATTTTCAGCTACATCAAGCGCCTCCGCAATCAGCCAGGGGTAATCTTACCAGACCGAGGCCAGGTGACAATGACTTCTCCGTTTATGAGAGCATATACGCAGCTTTGTATTCAAACCTGTCACAAGAGAAATGCTTCCGCAATCGGTGGCATGGCAGCCCAAATCCCCATTAAGAATGACGAAGAGGCAAACGAGGCAGCCTTTGCCAAAGTACGGGAAGATAAAAGAAGAGAAGCCTCTGATGGTCATGATGGAACTTGGGTGGCCCATCCAGGGCTAGTACCAGTAGCATGGGAGCAATTCGATGAGCATATGCCAACCCCAAACCAAATCCATCGTAAACGAGAGGATGTGCAGGTAACTGCGGAGGATTTACTTGAAGTGCCAACTGGAACAATTACGGAAGAAGGACTTCGATTAAACTGTAGTGTTGGGGTTCAGTATATCGCTTCTTGGCTTCAAGGAAATGGAGCTGCACCTATTAACAACTTAATGGAGGATGCAGCGACGGCAGAAATTTCTCGTACGCAGGTTTGGCAATGGGTTAGACATCCAGAAGGAAAGCTAGAGGATGGAAGGAAAATTACAATGCCGCTTGTCGAGCAAGTTCTAACAGAGGAGCTAGGAAAGCTAAAAGCAGATTTCGGCAATGATATCTATTTGTCCGGTAGATATATGGAGGCAGCAGAGCTATTTTTGACTCTTGTAAAAGAGGATAACTTCATTGAATTTCTAACAATTCCAGGCTATGCAAAACTATAGGAGGTGATTGGAATGAATAAACCTACAAGTGAAAAAAATTCAAAGATTTGTCGCGAATGTGGATGTGTCATCCAAGAGCAAGTAGAATCTCCATTATTCGAATGCGAACGCTGTCTAAACAAAAGAAGTGAATAAATAAAAAGAGCTTGGAGGCAATCCAAGCTCTTTTCATTTCATTAATTTGGTTTTGTATATTGTTCATCTCTTGTAAAGGTGCTAACTGCTCCCATATGTGGAAGAACAGCCGGGCTTCCATCTTGTTGCACGAAATCAATCTCCTCTAATTTAGGGAAGTTCTCAAAGTAGGAATGAAGGACTTTACCAATGAATAAATACTCCCCAGCCGTACCTTGTACGTTTTCTGTAGTTTTATCCATAACAAGCACTAGCTTTTTATCGTCATTTTCAAATCGATAGTCCAACAAACCGACTTTAGTTGTATCTATTTCCTCAAATATTTGCTTCACCATATCACCAGATGGATCGATTTCTACATCATAAGGCTCCACGAATTCAGCATTATCGTCCTCGCGATAAAGAGTAACTTTACTTATTTCTTCTGCAGGAGGGGCGCTCTCCTCTGCTTTTTCCGTACCAGCCCATTCATAAGTAGTTTCAACTTTTTGGTCACTAAGTTCAGGTGCTAATGACCAAGCCACCAGCGTATACTTTCCAGCAGGTACATCCACGAGCTCATTTTCCAGGTCTAGCTCAAAGGTAATTTCTTCATTTGGCTGAAGCTTTTTTTCTTGAATTGCTTGTGTAAAGCTTTTATTTGCAGAGTACGTATATACTACAGTTTTATCTTGGTCCAGTAGCTGATATTCCACTTCCTGGCCACTGGTAAATGACAAGGTACTTTCTTTATTTGACTCGTTTTTTATAAGGAAAACTGCTTCTCCATTAGCTTCCACGTTTAACTGAGTAGACACTTTAGACTCAGTTTCTTGCTGCTCGCTTCCCGTCGTAGAATTATTTTCATCATTATCATTAGTTCCGCAGCTTGCAAGAATTAAGAGCATAAAAACAGTTAGCAAACTCCATAGCATTTTTTTCATCTTGTTCACTCCTTTAAAACATTAGACAGTTTTTGCGCGAGAAAGTTTCAGATAAGACGGAAAAATAATAGAATAGATGCTACAATTAGATAAAAATGGTATTTTATAGGGCGAAATATTCTTATTTAGTTGTTAATTAATTTATATATAAGAACGATGACATATAAGGTGAACAACATATAATTTTAGATTGGAGTTGAAAATTATTGATAAATTTCGTTCATTAAATGTAGTCCAAGTCATTTTAACGATCTTTTTTTATCTTTTATTTCTAATATTATATCTTCAAGATTACATTGATGGAATCTCGTTTTTACTAATATTACTGATTAGCCTTATAGTTTTATCTATCTCAATGATTGTGCTTCGAAAAAAACGAGCAACGAGACGAAAAATTGGAATTTCTCTATCCATACTTCTCCTATTATTTTGCTATGAGCTCCCGCTGTTAGGGTTTATCTCAAAAACACACGTAGCAGACGTATACTTAGAGCCAAGGCAGACAGTAGTAGGTTCAGGGATCTATATAGTAAGCGTTGCTTCTATACCTTTAGATAATATGGAAAGCAAACAGGAGGCACAGGAATATTTGATAAGAACAAATGAAGATTTTTATAAGATTACTAAATTGACGAATCAAATACTTTATAAAGAAAAAAATAAGACGCTATTAAGTTGGATACACCTAAATGAAAAATCTCCAAAAGACAAGATGAGAGAGAATCTGAAGCAATATTTCGGGAAAGAAGAGGTAAGGCTTACCGATTATTTTAAACATGATCAAGCTATAGGAGATAGCTCGGGGCTTAGCTTATTACTAACAGAACTCATTATAAAAGGCGAATTGCAAAATAGGTTAAAAATTGCTGTTACAGGGGCAATAGATGGAGACGGAAACGTATCAGCTATAGGAGGCTTGAAGGAAAAGCTACAAACTGCAGATAAATACGATTTTCACTTTATGATTATCCCGAGCGAAAATGCAAAAGAAGCGGTAGCTATTCAAAAAGAATTAAAACTAAATATGGAAGTCTATGATGTTGAACATGTAGATGGAGCGGTTGAACTTATTAATGATTTGAACGAAAAATATAGAAATAACTGAGAAGGTTTTTTGAAGAAAGAGGGATTATTTAAGTGGATGTTGAATAATTTTAATAGGTTAGTGAGGCTGGTTGATTAAAAAATGTTTTTTAAAGGAGGGCGATAAGATGGATGTTTTCAAAACCCAGTATGATTGGATACAACGTACAAGGGAATCTTTATTTGATTATTGCGAAACGTTGTCACCTGCAGATTATGTTAAAGAGCTTGAAAATTTCGGTGGTGATTCAGTTCAAAGTCTACATGTTCATGTAGCTAACTGTTATCGAGTATGGTTAGGAAATCGTGCACTTGGGAAATCACTTTCCAAAATAGAAATAGAATCAGTAAACAATGTCGAGAAAATGCGCGAGATTTTCAGGGGAACGGATGACTTGGTTTATGAATTTCTAAAAAAATTTAGTGGTAAATGGGATGAAACTAATAAGGTTGATGGAAGAGGGGAATTTACAGCATTGTGGCTTTTTACCCATACCATCACTCATGAATTTCACCATAAAGGACAAATCGTTAAAATAGGAAGACAACTTGGGTATATCCCGCCAGACACTGATCTCATTGAACCTCAATAGTTAGAGATTAGCAGTTTCGAGATGGCTTCGGCATCGTAGAGTCCTACTATCGTAACGGTTAAAGGGCAGTAATTTAATAAAAAGTAACATTGAGGGCATCCAATCGGGTGCTCTTTTAATATTTGATAGGAATAAAATGCACTTTCCTTATTGAACTTATACAGTAGGAAAGTTGAATTAGGAAAGGTGAAAATCGTAACGTATTTATAGAACAAACTTTTATATAATAGCTTGATTTTAGAGGGTGCATTACCTAGTAATTAAACCATCTTTCCCATATAATTTATTTTAGTTAAGTTAACTAAAAAAATTTATATGGGAGGGCTTAGCATTGGAAAAAGAACTATTGGAAAACAAAAATAAACAAAAGAAACCATTTCTATTTAAACTTGGAATAGTACTTCTAATCCTTTATCCTATATTTTGGGGGGCAGCAGCCATCGTACCTTTCACCTCATTGCCAACCCATATAAAGGCTACTATCATTCCCGTATGTATAGTAATTGGCGAAATCATATTCTTGATAGGTGCTGTATTTGTTGGGAAAGAAGTGGTGAACAAATACAAAAACAAGTTAAACCCGAAAAACTGGAGAAGAAAAGGTGACAGTCAAGAGCATGAAGAATGAAAATATAGCTGAGAAAATCAATAAAACAATTGAACATGTGGCATAAATAGTCACACTCTTTTTTATACAATAACCCCTTTTCTCCAAGTTCCACTGAAAATGTACGCTTATCTTCCACGTTTTGCTTTCTAATAATATATCCTTCTGCCTCAAGTTTAACTAACTGTTGACTGATTGCACTCTTGGTTATATTCATTTTTTCCGCCAACTTTGGAGTAGTAGATGATGGGTGCTGAATAATTAATGTTAGCAACGTATATTGTTGATTATTTAATTGAAAATTCATATAATTTATTTCTTTTTCTTCTAGCAACAGCCATAGCACTATGCTGCAGAACGTCAATTCATGAAAATATTTTGAGTGCGTTGGTGCAATTCTTCATTAATGTTTCTAAAGACAACGATATGTATAAGCTAATATAGAGACTGATTAAATTCATATCTTTAAAACCACCGACTAGAGAATATGTTAGGTGGTATTTTTATGAGGAAAAGTATATTTAGTGTACCCCGTTTAAAAATGCTCATGACGTATTTAAAATAAATATTGTAAAACTGTAAAGTTCTGCAAGTCAACAAAATCAAAGAAATCAATTAAATATATGAATTTCTTAAGATTTTCTTAAGGACTGACTATGTCAAGAACCCATTGTATATGGGCGTTTAGGGGGTACTATTATAACACCACTTTACCTAATTCAAATGATAAGCTACCTACAGATAAGAAACGCTTTGCAAGTGCTCATATATTTGTAGATCGTATTAAAGCACTGGAATTGATTCCGTTAGATGAGGTAGCTTTTCATGCAAATGAAAGAAAAGCAGGACCATTACTTCCAGTATTAAGAGCTACAGCACCTTACTATAAAGGTGGTAATGCCAACCTGATAACAATCGGAATAGAGATGTGTGTAGAGAAAAACGGCATTATTCACCCAGACACAATTGCCCGTACAGTGTTAGTTGTTAAAATGCTGCAAGCAAAATTCGGTAAGCGTCCTATTTATCGTCATTATGATATCACAGGTAAAAACTGCCCTGCTCCTTTTGTGGCAAATAAAAACCTTTGGTATGAGTTTTTAAATAATGTAAATAAAGATGTGGCAGGTGTCACAAACACAGATAGAATCATGTGGGGGAAAACGGAGCTTAAAAAAGGTCAAATAGGCAAAATTACAATCCTAAAGCCTATTAATCTGTGGACTGAAAAAGACGGAAAGCTAGTAGAGGTACGTGTATTGAATCCAGGTGAAGAGTATCGAGTATACGGGTATCGTGACGACCATGAAGGTCAATATAACGTAGGTGGGGGTATGTGGGTGACTAAAATGCCAGAACATATCAAATATGAAACTCCATCTAAAGCAATGTTAGGACGATTAAATAATAAGTAAAAATTAGCCCTGCTACTTAATTGTAGTAGGGCTTTTTTTTGCCATTTCTTGTCTGAATCTTCATGACCAACTAAGTAAGTAGTAATATAGAATAAAATAACAAACTAGTATAGCCGATAGAAATAGGAGAAAGCCGAAAGGGGAAATAAAGATGAAGAAAACAGTAGTAAGTATTGCCCTAAATCCAACCCCAATTCCAGACTGAGCGAATGTACTTCCTCCGATTATTCTTATTTATATAATCTCCCAAATATTGTAAATTTATCTCTATTTATTATTATATCTAGTTGAAGGCCAAACGTAAACAGCCTTTCTACAAATAAAAAAAAGACTAGCAAATGCTGCCAGTCTACTTTGAATATCAAATTTTAGATATACTTATTTCTTGGTTTTCTATAAAATGGAATTATGTGACAGTTATCAATGTAATATCTCTTTATTTTTTTCTTTCGATTTCAGTGACAAAGTACCTAATTTTCGATTTTTTTAAAAAATAATTTTTTTACTTTAAAATTCTCCTACCTCAACTCCTCCCTAATATTTGTAAAGTTTTTTGAATTTTAGACAAACTAATTCAATATAATCATTTCACTAATAACGAGTAGTATAATTTTTCTAGTAATGTTACTATTTGGAAGTACCATCAATACAAACTAGGAGATGAAAAAATGAAAGCAAAAAAATCACTAATGTTCTTTGGTCTAGTATTCGGAATGAGTATTTCACTTGTATTACCTTCAGTTCAAGCTTCAGCCTCTACTTCAGCACTTAACCCAGAAGTAGATGTTCAAAGTAAAATTGATTATGGTTATGAAGATTATTTACTTCAAGAAATAATCGAGTTTGAAAAAGCTAATCCTAATCTTTCTCAAGAAGAAATAGATGCTCATTTCTTAAAATTAGCTGAGAAGTATAACCGGAATAACAAGGACCTACAAATCGAACCGAAAAAAAATACTGACACGCCAGATTTTCAAACATATGCAAATGATACAAACTACATTTACAAAGTAGTAGGCGGAGAATGTAATTTAAATTCATTAGAACAAAGTCTATTCAATGCCAATCCTACAAAAGGATTTAAAGCTTGTGTTGCTGGTAAAGAAGCACAAGACTATACACTTCATAAGTTTGGACGAAACGGTCACAATGATAAAACTGATGCCTTCCGTCATTCTGCTTGGAATATAAATATGATTGGTTTTACAGATGACGTTACTTTTACACAAAAGTGGACTAATGCTCATGAAAATGGAGCTACAAATCAACCTGTTATGGAATTTAATATGGATATGCATAATAATGCTCAAGGAAGACTCAAAGCTCAAAAGGCGGGGGTTTCGACTTCAAGTAGCGTGACAGCAGTAAGAAATGTTATAGATCAGGCTTATAAAAGTGGAGACTTACAATATATGCCTAGTTCAACTCAAAGAGTAAATTTCACAGGAAAAAGTTCTGATTACGTAAGATAAAAATAAAAAACTCTATGGACACCCATAATAGGTTCCATAGAGCTTTTTTTTACGAACATTTGGCGATTGCTTTGTCACTATCGTCTTCTTCAACTACCAAATTTTCCTCTTCATCAATTTTATATTTTACTTTTTGATCGTCCAAACACTCAGTCAGGCTATCATTTATATGTTCACTTGAGGTAAAAAAAACATAGTTTTCATTTTCATCATTACACGCTGTCAAAAATAAAAACAGTAGGAGCGTTATCAAAAACTTTTTCTTTTTCAAAAGCTTAGAGGGCTCTAAAGTTCCGTTCATAAATAAACCTCCATTTAAACTAAATCTCTTTTTGGTATTTAATTTACATTAATTTTTCTTTCTCTATCAGTTTAATATTACATACATATAAAGTCAAAAAATAGAATAGATTTTAAATGTACATAGTAGTTCTAAACAACATATTAGCATTCCTAGCTAAGACAATTGAGCCTAAAGCCGAATGACCCTCAGTAATGAATACCTCAGCCTCAGATCCGTGCTTTTTACAATCGACTAAGTTTTCTACTTTGTTTCCGATTCTATCAACTTTTTCACTTAATTATTTCTTTAATAAATCAATAACAGAATCTGGAGTTGTTCAGTTTACTGAAATTGAGCCAAGGCCGATAGGAGAAAATTTTAAAACTGACATAAAAGGAATTGGAATAAACGATGCTCCTGTTACGTTTATTTTTAATAAGATTGAAAGTTTAGATGCAGTGATTTATCAGTTACAAAAGTTGCGGGATATAATGGGTGAATAAGGTAAGTACCAGTGGGAAGAAAGTGGAAGAATTGTAGAAAAAGACAATAATGCAAAAAATTGAGGATGATTAAATTCATAACAAAGAATACCATCAACCAGTGAAAATGGTTGGTGGTATTTTTTGTACAGAAAAGTATAATTTAATCCAAGAGCGATGTATTAAAATTAAATTTAATAATTTGTACCCCAGTGTACCCCACAGGAAATTGCTTTGTACCCCAATTGTACCCCATTTAGAAATGCTGATAACGTCTATAAAATAAACATTAGAATACTGTAAAACACTATAAAGTCAACAAATTCAATGAAACCAACTTAATAAATACAAGTAAATATATGAATTTCTTAAGATTTTCTTCAGAATTATACTGCTGGAATGTTAAGAAATGAAGGTTACAATAAGAAACATAAGAAAGCGATGCGGAGGAGGTATAAGGATGCCTGAGTTTACTGTACTAGTGACGGACGATGATCAAGATATTCGAGATGGAATAGAAATATATTTAAAAAATGAAGGCTACCGTGTATTGAAGGCGGGAAATGGATTAGAGGCACTGGAGCTGTTGGAGGAAAACGAGGTTCATGTCATTGTACTAGACATTATGATGCCTCAAATGGATGGGATTTCTGCTACGTTTAAAATAAGAGAGCAAAGAAATATACCTATTATTATGTTAAGCGCTAAAGCCGAGGATTCAGACAAGATTCATGGATTGTCTGTTGGAGCGGATGATTACGTGACGAAGCCCTTTCACCCAATGGAGCTTGTAGCTCGAGTGAAGTCTCAACTAAGAAGGTATACAAAGCTTGGGACATATCAAGGGAAACAAGCAACCGTAGAGGTAGATGGACTTATATTAAATCAGGAAGCAAAGGAGCTCTCCGTGGAAGGCGAAGCAGTTAAGCTTACACCTATTGAGTATAAGATTACAGAGTTGCTGATGATTAATGCAGGTCGAGTTTTTTCTATTAATGAGATTTATGAGAGAGTTTGGAACGAGCCAGCTTATAACGCAGAAAATATTGTAGCCGTCCACATTCGAAAAATACGTGAAAAAATTGAGACGGATCCTAAAAACCCAAGATATTTAAAGGTGGTGTGGGGAGTTGGCTATAAAATCGACAAGTAAATGGAGTCTGATATTTTCTATAACTGCTATTTTATGTGGTGCACTTTGCTTATTTTATTGCACAATTCACCTAATTCCCATCATGGATATTAGTAGAACATTTACCGAAGCAATTGAATTAATGAAAGGGGGAGCAAGATGAAACGTCCGCTAGGAAAAGTAGTTATATTGAGTGTGTTAGCAGTAATAGCAATTGGTGCTCTATATACTCTCACAAATAAAGCCAGAGAGTACGTTGGTACTTCTTATTTTGATAGTTATGATTTTCAACAAGAGTTAAGTGAATATGAATCTGCACTAGTCCCATTAGTATTGGCTGTCCCAGATATAGAAGAAGTAAAGAAAAGTATAACAGTGTCCTCTAGTGAGATTGAAGAGTATCGAAATCGTTTTGGAAATTTAGAGGAGCAGATTTATTCAATTGAGCAAAATTATGAGGAAAGAATAAATTCTACAACAACAGAGGAGACCTCAACTGATGGTGATGCAGCACAGGAGCAGACCAAGGAAAACTCACTAAAAGACGGTATAATAGCAGAACGTGATGCAAAGATTGCCGATATTAGAAAGAACTTTGAAAGCGATGAATATGTAGAAGATAAGATTCGAAGAGAAAAAGAAGACGAAGTGGATGCTTACTTTCGAAACTTAATTAAGGCCAAGAATAGATTTCTCATTGAAAGAGATGATTTTAACTACGAATTAAAAAATATTGAAACTGGAGAAGTATTTACCAATGGTGATATTGGGAAGAAAAATGCATTTAAGAAAGTGTTCTCTAGTGATAATGGATTTTTAAAGAAAAGTAACGTTTATGATTTAGCAGAAATGGAAAGTAATTATTATGATGGTGAAGAGTGGGATCTGAGAGATGCCATTGGAGATCAGTATTCTCGTTTTGAAGGCACAATTGCCATATCTGAAGCAAGTATGCTAAGTGGAAATAGAGCTGATCAATACAATTACTTTAAAACACAACAGCTAATATTCTACGGTGTCATTGTTATAGGGATTCTTTCAGCAATATTTTTTGTTTCCTTATGGAGGAAGAATCGAGATACATTCCAATTTGATCCAGGGCGAGAAAAATTTCAGAGCTTGCCTATTGATGTTCGTTTTGTGTTAGTTTTCGTTAGTGCTTATCTAGCAATCCTATTTTCTAAGGAAGCAATGCTATCTATCTTTTATTATGGCGGATATGATATTCCAATCGGTAGTTTTATTGCAGCAGTTATATTAACGGCATTAACCTTATATCAATTGCCATGGCTGAAAAAATCATTTAATACAGCAGATTGGAAAAATAGCTTAACAGTAAGTTGGATTAATTCATTAGAAGGTTTCTTCCTGAGACGTTCTATAGGGGTACAAACGATTATTCTGTTAGTAGTGATTTTCTTCTGGGGATTTGGAACAATGTTAACCTTTCAGTTATGGGAGTTAATTTTGGTTTGGATTCCAGCTACATTATTTATCGGTATTCCGGTATTAGGTATTTTAACTTCTCGGATGGCTTACTTGAACAGGATAATAGGAAAGACAGAAGAGATGGTTAAAGGTAACAATGGAACGGAAATAAAAGTAAAAGGCAAATCACCAATAGCAGAGCTTGCATCTAATGTTAATGAGCTTAGAGGTCGTGTGCAATCCTCTCAAACAGAGCAGGTAAAGAGTGAACGATTGAAGACCGAGCTAATCACAAATGTCAGCCATGATTTGCGTACACCTTTAACTTCTATTATTACGTACACTGACCTATTGAAAAATCCCGATATTACGGAGGAAGAGCGAGCTTCGTATATCGCGATTTTAGACAAAAAGTCATTACGTTTAAAAACATTGATAGAGGATCTATTTGAAGTTTCCAAAATGGCTACAGGAAATATTGAATTAGACAAACGTAAGGTAGATTTAACCCAGCTTTTGCAACAGGCAGTTGCCGAGCACCAGGAGGATATTGAAAAATCAGGTCTCGATTACCGAGTAACTATCGGCACAAAACCGATCATGTCCTACGTAGATGGTCAGAAATGGTGGAGAGTTCTAGACAACCTTATTATTAATACGTTGAAGTACTCCCTACCTAACACACGGGTCTATATAAATTTAGATCAGGTGGATGGATACGCGGTGTTTGTTATTAAAAATATCGCTAAATATGAGCTAGGTGATGATGTGGCAGAACTTACTGAGAGATTTAAGCGCGCCGACACATCTCGTCATACAGATGGCTCTGGTCTAGGGCTTGCTATTGCACAATCCATCGTAGACCTACATGGCGGAATTCTAAGAATGGAAGTAGACGGAGACTTGTTTAAAGTTACTGTAAAAATACAAACAATCTAGTTAGAAAATGTACCCCCTCCTTTTGCGGAGGGGGTTTTTTGTATGGAAATGGATTGTAGTAAACCAGCGTGTAATTGTCGTAAAGTAGAGCTCGATTGTAGTAAAGGAGCTCCAGATTGTCGTCAAACTGTCTCGAAGTAAGGGGGAGGAAGTGCATTGTAGTAAAGTAGCGTGTGATTGTAGTAAAGTAGAGCTTGATTGTAGTAATCGATCCTCCGATTGTCGTAAACAGGCTCGGGATTGTCGTAAAACTATCTCGAGAGAAGGAGTCGGAAATGGATTGTAGTAAACCAGCGTGTAATTGTCGTAAAGTAGAGTTCGATTGTAGTAAAGGAGCTCCAGATTGTCGTCAAACTGTCTCGAGAGAAGGAATAGGAATTGGAAATGAGGCCTTAATCCAACCACACTCTGTAAACACATGAATTATCCAGAGACAGTGGCATTTATCTTTTTTGGATTACATAATATCTGCTTCTCGTGTTGTTTACCGGATATAATCTAGAGGTCTTCATTAAGTATGACGCCATATGCTTATCTTTTAGATTTAGGAAGTCCACACACTCTTTGTTAGAGATAGATTCTTTATACAAATAAAACCAGTCCTCTAATGCTTGATGCTGCATTATTTTTTTTAATGTTCCACAAATAGGGCAATTACCTTCTACAAATTGAAAGCATTGTGAACATAGCGTTCCTCGTTTTATATCTGTAAGTTCCAACGGATAGCTATGAGATAGAGGCTTCGGAATAAACTCTGTCGAATGTGTCATTAGATATTTTATTAGTTGTTGAAATTTAGTAATGGATAAAACATCAGGGAGTGCATTGAGTGAATCGATGTGGGTGGCAATATCGCAGCCCATAACTGCTTTCACTTGTTTAGGAGGTTGTGCCACTATAGTTTTGGTAGATGCAAATACAATAAAAGATTTAATTGGAATTTGAATTTTTAGGGGATGTAGTAGTAAAGCTAGCTTTTGGGTATTGCGTATTACTTGTTGCTAGGGACATTTAAATGCAGTGATTTGGTCGTCGATTTCTCGTATAAGTTGTTCGGGATTTCTTTGGAAGGAGATTTTCCCGCGAATATTTTTGACTTCAAGGATTGCTAAATACTTTGGGGTAAGAATCATGGTGTCTATTTGAAGATAGATGGAATCAGAAATAGAAAAGTGGAGGTCTTTTAAAATTGAGTAATGCTTAGAAAAGGGGCTCTGTTTTAAAAAATTATCAACGTAAGTCTCACCAGCATAACCAGCTTTAAGACTGTAAATCCGATTTTCTATGTGCGGTATTAGTGGATGTTGAGTAGAAAGACGATGAATGGAACGCTTGTAAACTTCGATTGTTTTAGGAATACTTCGTGGTTGGTCTATATTAATCTCTCCTTTCTTGTAAAAGATACCACCTAGTAAAATATAAAACAAGTAGTAGGAGACAGAATTTTCCCATAAATGATATACTCAAATTAAAAAGAGGTGGGAAGTCATGGAATCTTTATACCAACTTAACTTTGCGAGAATCTATACACTAGGAAGGATCAAACAGTGCAAGGAAGATATGTGGGATATAAAGCCTAAAGGATTCTCCAACACCGTCCGATGGAACGTAGGACACATCTATGTACAAATGGAAATATTGGTTCAAAAAGCAATTCCAACCTACAGCATTGTTCATCCCGAATGGATACAATTTTTTGCTCCAGGGACAGATTCGGATGAATGGCAGGAGGTCTCACCTTCAAAGGAAGAACTAATAGTTAGTTTAAAAGACCAGCTAGACCGTATACTGGCCCTTTTAGCACCTAATCTTCAGGATTACTTAATTGAAACGTTAGAAATAGGAAATCTACATAGCATGGAAACAGTAGAAGCAATTGTCCAATTCATTGTTTGGCATGAGGGGGTTCATGCCGGAGTCATTCATTCTATCAATCAAGCAAATGCGGTGTAAAATATGAAAATATATATTGTAGGCTCTGTAGGAAGTGGGAAAACAACACTTGCTCGCCAGTTGGCACAACATTATAGAATTCCCCATTTTGAAACAGATAACTTTGTTTGGACTAGAAATCATCAAGGGCAAGGGGATATTAGGAATTCTGTGGAAAAAAGGGATGAGCTGCTAAAAGAAGCAGTTAACCTCGACCAATGGATAATCGAGGGTGTACATATAGATTGGACGGATCCAGGATTAGAAGCTTCCGATTACATTATTTTTTTAGATATTCCTGTGTCTATTAGGTATTTCCGAATTACAAAGAGGTATGCCCGTCAAGTGCTTAGATTGGAAGAGGCTAACTACCAACCGACCTTTTCTATTTTTCTAAAAATGTTTCAATGGACAAGCTACTTTGAAAAACAGATGAAACCAGAATTTTTAAAGAAGTTTAGTAAGTATGAGATGAAAGTGGTACTACTAACAAAAAATGATTTATCAGTAGTTCAAAAAAATATATAGTTTTACTGACACTGCTAAAACAGACAAAAAGATGACCCTCTTATGTATAGGGTCATCTCTTTCTTTTTAATGCTTCAAGTTCGTTAATGACGTAGTCTAATTTTTTTTCTATTTGAGAAAGCTGGAGTTTTTGATTGCTCTTAGATTTTTTTTCGGATTGCTCTTCTTCTAAGTTTTCTTGGAGGGTAATTCCTTCTCCAATCGTGCCAATAAGAAAACCTAATGTCACGACGACAGAGCCCAAGAAGTCCAAAGTTGCGCCTAAGTTTGGTTGCTCACTGGATTTGTCGTTGTTTTTGGGATTCATATGTTGTCTATCATCCTTTGGCTGTCTTTTTAATAGCATATGACAGCTCGAGAGGATTGGTTATTTTTTTGTAGAGACTAACTTATGCTCATACGCATAAATGACAGCTTGAGTTCGATCATTGACCTCCAGCTTAGATAATATGTTGCTTACGTGTGTTTTTGCAGTTTTTAAAGCAATGTATAAAGTGTCCGCTATTTCCTGATTAGTTTTACCTTCAGCCATGAGAAGAAGTACCTCTCTTTCTCGATCGGTTAAATCTTCATGTAGTGCATGCCCGGAGCCTTGGCGCATTCGCATCATCATTTTATTGGTTACCTCTGGCTCTAATACGGCATTCCCACTTAAAGTTTTACGAATAGAATCAGCTATATGAGAAGCTTTCGAGGTTTTCAATAAATAGCTAATTGCTCCTGCCTCTAGTGCGGGGTATACCTTGTCATCGTCTATAAAACTAGTGACAACCATTACCTTTGCTGTGGGCCATTTTTGGATAATTTCCCGAGTTGCCTCTGCACCGTTTAAAATAGGCATGACCATGTCCATAAGGATGATGTCAGGTCTGTGCTCAAGAGCCATGTCAACGGCTTCTTGACCATTCACGGCCTCCGCAACGACCTCCATATCTGGCTGTGCCTGTAAGTATGCCGAAACCCCAATTCGTACCATTTCATGATCGTCAGCTAACAAAATACGTATCATTCTATTCACTCCTCTCTGCGGTTGTAATTTTTTCTAAATTTATCGGTTGGGCTACTGGCTTTTCAATCGGCAGTTTAACTTCTACAATTGTCCCTTGAGAAGGAACAGATACTACCTTACAAGTAGCTCCAATTTCAACCGCACGTTCTCTGACACTTTGAATTCCGTAAGAGCCATTTTTACCTTCTCCTACTTCAAAGCCAACCCCGTTATCCTGTACACGGAAAATGGCAAGATT
This sequence comes from Psychrobacillus sp. NPDC093200, assembly GCF_050280345.1. Classification (NCBI taxonomy): domain Bacteria; kingdom Bacillati; phylum Bacillota; class Bacilli; order Caryophanales; family Bacillaceae; genus Psychrobacillus; species Psychrobacillus sp. NPDC093200. Next base: position 102,611 of record NZ_JBNNVC010000001.1, read on the forward strand.
GTCTCTTTCCACGAATAGAATGTCTACTTCAGTTGCTTTAGCATGTCTTAACGTATTTGATAGAGTTTCCTGTGCAATACGGAATAAATGATCCTCAGCACCTTTAGATAAGGAAACCTCTTCTAATCTGTATCGAATGGTAAAAAACACTTTCTCCTGAAGCTCCTGAAGTAACTCTTCTAAGCCTTCCTTTAGGGTTTTATTGTGTAGAGCGGCAGGACGTAAATGAAGTAGTAAAGCACGCATTTCTAATTGGGCCTGTTGCACAATTTTTTCCGTTTGCATTAATGTCTTTGGCACTTCTCCATTTTTAGCTTCCTCTATTTCAACCATAGTAGAGAGGAGCATGGAGGCTGCAAAGAGCTGCTGAGATACAGAGTCATGAAGCTCTCTAGCCAGTCTTTGTCTTTCTTGGACTAGTCTTTCCTGAATAATTCTGTCCTGTGTTTCTGCCTTTTCGTTGGTAATACGTTGCAATGTTTTTCGCTGAGTTAATATTAGTTGTTCCAGTTGGGTAACAGTCGCCTGCATTCGCTTTGTTTGAGTATATTTTTTCTTACTCGGTTCAAAGGTTTCTGCAAGTAAAGGTCGTAGGCTCGTTTCTATTTTCTTTTCTTGGCTTCGTACCTTTTGGAGTGTGTTCAATGAAAAACCAAAGCTTATGAAGGCTAGAACAAATACAATCCACACACCAAAAGGGATTTGGGCATAGGTCGTCTCTAATAACGACAACCATGCCTCTTCATTAGGCCATCCCCAAATAACATACAAAAGCAAAGCGATAATAATAACTAAGTAGGTAAAGATGGAGATTCCTTGCCCCAAAAATATTCTCATTTCCGGATCACCTCGATATCTCCAATCCAAGTAGAAACAGTAATCACTAGCTCAGCAGAGTGAGCAACATCTTCCGAATACCCATCCTTTACAAGAACGGTTTGGTTCCACAAACGACGAGCACCACGAGAAAGAATATGGGCTTCGCCGATAACGGTAGTATAATGTATGCGGACTGGGATCTCATATGGTACATAAATAGTGACCTTACCTAAAGACTGACGAATAGAAATAAGGGAGGTACCTTTTGGGAGCACCGTTTCCGTCACGTCGATCAAGTAGTCACCGTAAAAGCTTTGCACATGTACATCTTGCCATTCATAGGCTTGAAATGGAGTAGACTGTGATGTGAATAGCTTATTTTGAATAATACTATTCGGTGTTTCTTCATATACCGTTCCAAATGGTTTAATCACCTGGCTGATGGGTTCATTTTTCCAAAGCTTATAAAGGGAATAAACAATGATGGCTACTAAAAATAATCGTAGACTCCACATCGAAAAGACAGCCAAAATAAGAAAAATAAAACCTAGCCAGAAAATATACTTAGACTGCTTTCGCAAGCTAAAGTACATCATTCCTATGCCAAGAAGGACTAATATAATATTGCCATTCCCAAATATAGTAGCTTCTATAAAAATGAGAAAAACAAAACAAATAAGAAAAAAAGCTAGCTTGTTTGTTTGGTTTTCTTTCATGCTTGTATTCTCCCTTCTTCGCATAGTAATGCATGAGAAGGAGAAGGCGCTTGCCTTCTCCTCATTAGTCCTAAAAAATGGACAACCTTTTCTATATTTTACACAATTTCAGCCTTTGGTTGTTCGTTTTTTTCTAATTGTTCTAAACGTTGTTCCATTGAAGTGATTTCATGCTCTTTTTCGATCTTCTGTCCTAGACGTTCAATGTATTGCTCCATGTCTTGGAAAGTACCAAAGTTTTTCTGTGTTTCTTCAGGCTTTAATAATTGATCCATTTGGTGGTGGGCGCGAGTTACATTTTCTTTCCCCATCAGCTGTAATTGTCGGACCTTCATATCTTTCACCTTGTGTTTCATCTCTTCATACTTACGTTCTAATCCAAAGAGCTCCTCCATTGTTTGACGAATGCTGTTTTGTAAAGTTTTAGCACGCTCGTTATAAGCATTTACCTCAGCTTGAGCAAAGGAGATTAGATCCTCTTCGCCTGTAGCGGTAGCTAGCTCCACTTGTTTTTGACGTTTCTCTGCCATTTGTAATGTTTCTGTTAATTCTTTTTCAAGCTCTAATTTTAGTTTGCCTTGGCGCTCTAACCATTTACCTGTTTGTTCAGTTTGCTTTTCCGCTTCACGAATGTATTGGTTAAGCATAGCAATTGGGTTTTTTTCCTCTTTTTTATCAAATAATCGGTGTAGATCTGCTTCGACTGAATACTTTAATCGTTGTAGTAATGATGTCATGATAGTTTCCTCCTTATTTGTTAAGTTCGTTCCACTGTTTTTCGAAGTTTACGAATGGGTCATCAGTTTTGGGTATCGAAAGGGAGATGTCGTCCTTTTTCCACTTCTTCCAGATGAAATAAAGTGCGACAATAGATAAGATACCAACAAATCCAGGTATGTTAGAAATAGCTGTTAATAACCCGATAATTCCAACAATTGCCCAAAAGATTTTCAATAAGCTAGAGTCGCTCTTTAGATAAAAATGTACACCTGCAAAGACGAATAGCGCGGATATCCCTAATCCTAACAACGGACCAAGATTCACCAAAGCGACAATTCCTGCGATTATTCCAAGTGTAACTAAACCAAATTTTTTCATATGTTTGTTCCTCCTCTCGTCTGTATATATAGCTTACCAATTCCTTGTGTTTAGCCAAACGGTCTTAAACATGATTTTCTTCTCGGTCTAGAGGCTGAGAAAGAGTAAATTATTCAAATCTGCTATACTAATGGGAAAAGACAAAAATGGAGAATTTCACAATGAAAAAAATTGGCTCTATTATATTAGCTATCATTATATATTCGTCTATTGTTTTTTACTTTGGTTGGAGCGTTTCAACATGGTTAGAAGCTTTCTTTACCATCAATTCTTGGCTGTTTTTAGTTATCTGGTTCTTATTTGCTTTTGCGATTATTATCGCAAGGCTTGACCACAGACTTAGAACTTTTAGTATAATAGGTTCTTATTGGCTTATCGTCATGCAATATGGGATTCTCCTTTTTCCTGTTGCAACTATATTTGCATGGGTTTTTCCAGGGCAGTTAAAGCTGATAGGTGGGATTGTTTTATTATTTTTTGTGTTAATAATGCTACTAGGAACATATAACGCTTTCTCGCCAGTTGTTCGCGAGCTTAAAATTACCATGCCAAAAAAGGATGCATCAGTGGACAGTCTAAAAGTTGTCGTTGCATCTGATTTCCATCTTGGCTTATTGTCCAATAAAGCGCATTTAATGCGATTTGTAAAAAAATCAAATGAACAAAATCCTGATCTTGTCTTATTGGTTGGAGATTTAGTGGACGATGACCCGATTTGGTTTGTAAAAAAAGGCATGTCCGAGGTGATGAAGCAGCTACGATCAACGTATGGTAATTATGGGGTTTTGGGAAATCACGAATACTACGGAAAGAAAATTCCACTCTTAATAGAAGAAATGGAAGCATCTAGTGTGCAAATGCTATTAGATGAAACAATCTTAGTGGCAGATACGTTCTATTTGACAGGACGTGAGGATTTAACAAATAGAAATCGAAAAGAGTTATCTGAATTGGCTCCAAAAGAAAAGAATTTACCTTGGTTTGTGATGGATCACACACCTTCCAATTTACTTATACCAGAGAAAGAAAAGGTAGACTTTCATGTTTCTGGCCATACGCATCGTGGACAAATGTGGCCGAATCATTTGTTTACTCAAAGAATTTTTGAGCTGGATTATGGGTATAGGGAAAAAGGGAGTATGCACGCGATTGTATCTTCTGGTTTTGGATTTTGGGGACCACCAATTCGACTAGGTAGTCGATCAGAGCTTTGGTCGATTGAGATTAAGTTAGAGGATGTGGAAGTTTAATGGAAGCCTGGATCACAGAATGGATGAACCAGTTTGGATATTTTGGCGTATTTTTATTGATTTTATTAGAGAATGTTTTTCCGCCAATCCCTTCTGAGGTCATTTTAACGCTCGGAGGATTTATGACGACATCTACTTCCATGACCAAGCTAGGTGTTATTTTGGCAGCTACAGCAGGGTCAGTGATAGGGGCAGCCATTCTATATGGGATTGGTTTGTTATTAGATGTAGAGCGTTTAGAGAAGATTGTAAAGAAATACGGTAAATTCTTGAGATTGACTGTAAAAGATATTCATAAGGCAGATGCCTGGTTTGATAAATACGGCGTATGGGCAGTATTTTTTGGACGACTTATTCCATTAGTAAGAAGCCTGATTTCTATTCCAGCAGGGATGTCAAACATGAAGTTTTGGCTGTTCCTTCTATTTACTACTTTAGGTACTCTTATTTGGAATACTATTTTAGTTTCAGTAGGATCAGCAGTTGGTGAAAATTGGGAAGATATCGTAGGGTATATGGATATCTATTCGAACATAGTTTATATTATTTTAGCAATTGTAGGTATTGCATTTTTAGTATGGTATTTTAAAAAACGTGACTAAGGAGATCGTATGGAAATTCTAGAATTATTTAAAGCACTAATATTAGGTTTTGTAGAAGGTATGACAGAATTTGCTCCAGTATCATCTACGGGTCATATGATTATTGTGGATGATATGTGGCTGCAAACAAAAGATTTTTTAGGGGAATATTCAGCAAATACATTTAAAATTGTTATTCAACTTGGGTCGATTCTCGCTGTAGTTGTTGTTTTTTGGAAAAGGCTACTAAGTTTAATAGGCTTATATCAAATAAAGGATGCGCCAAAAGGTGAACAGTTAAAACTGACTCACGTAATTGTTGGTCTTATTCCGGCTGGTGTACTTGGTGTGTTATTTGAGGATTATATCGATGAGCATTTATTTACAACAAAGACGGTTTTAATAGGTTTAGTGCTTGGTGCTATTTTAATGATTATAGCAGATAAGTTAGGACCTAAGCATCCGAAAACGAATACACTAGACAAGATTACATATAAGCAGGCGATTCTTGTAGGGCTTATACAATGTCTATCATTATGGCCAGGGTTTTCTCGTTCTGGATCAACTATTTCCGGTGGGGTATTATTAGGGATGAACCATAAAACGGCGGCAGATTTTACTTTCATCATGGCTGTGCCGATTATGGCAGGGGCAAGCTTCCTTTCTCTTTTGAAAAACTGGGAATATGTAGAGATGGATCACATTGGCTTCTATGCAGTGGGCTTTGTCAGCGCATTTGTTTTTGCATTAATATCGATACGCTTCTTCTTGAAACTGATCGATAAAGTCAAGTTAACTCCGTTCGCAATTTATCGTATTGTATTAGCTGCAGTACTAGCAGTTATTATATTTTTATAAGAAAAACAAAAAGCATTGGGAGCTCCCAATGCTTTTTTATTCTATTGGAAAAGTGACGGTCACCAGTGTTCCTATTTTTGAGGATTCTACCAGTATCGTTCCGTTATGTGCTTCTATTAGTTGCTTGGAGATTGCTAAACCAAGCCCAGTGCCCGAAATTTCAGAGGTAGTATTTGTACCTCTATAATAACGGTTAAACAAGTTGTCTAAAGCTACCTTTGGAATACCAGGTCCCTCATCTCGGATGACCAGACAGGCTAAGCTATCTTTTTCATAAATTTCTAAGTGTACCTTGGTGCCCTTCGGAGTATGTTTTACTGCATTTCCTACAAGATTGTCGAGAACCCGTTCAAATAGCTTTGCATCTAAATAGACGGTAATATCCTTGTTTCCTATAGGTTCTTGAATATCATTCCAATCACAGGCGTAAACATAGGACCTTAAAAAATCAAAGAGATTCAACTTTTCTTTGTTAAGTTGAATCGCATCGTTTTTCAACTGGTAAGTATATGTCAAATCCTCGATTAACGCATTCATATAAATAGATTTTTCCTGCATTGTTTTAGCGAAACGTTGTACCTCTATGGGGGTCCATGTGTACTCATTAGATGATAGCATTATAGAATATCCATAAATAGAACTAAGAGGGGTTTTTAAGTCGTGAGAGAGACCAGTGATCCAATCCTCTCTTAGTTTTTCCGTTTTTATTATTTTCTCTTCGTTACTTTTCAATGTATTTGCTAACCTAGCTAGTGACTTGTCCACTTCCTCGTATATACGGTATTTTCGTTTAAATCTACCGGATTTTGGGGAACGTAATTTTTTGTCATTTGGAGGATCGTAGTCCTTTACGCTTAATTTTTCAATTCTATGTAAGAAATATAGTAAGGGACGACCAAATCGATATCCAATCCAAATGGAAAAAAGAATAGTAAAGATAAACAGGAAGAGATGGAACGCTAAAATGGAGAACACTAGCTTTTTCATAGTATCTATTAAGGCTGGTTCAAAGGGATGATAATTAGTATTTGGCATTCGTACTACTAGGACTTTTCCATTTTCCATCGTTTGAAAGGCAGTAATTTCTTTTCTTTCAAAGTAATCCTGACTATTTGTAACTATCTCCATGCTACTTAATGCTTTATATACATCTCCATAAAGGATTTCTTCTCTTATCCCATCTTGGTTATATATTTCAACGGCTGCATCTACAGATGAAAACTCCTTTTCCAGCTCATCGTTCATTTGAATTTTATTATTAATGTAAAGTTTACCAAGCAACAAATCTACAGGTTGGTTTTCTATGAAAAGTAAGAACAGCTGGTCTGTTAACTCCCAAACAGCGTGATCTTGTTTCTGTATGTCAACCCATTCAATAGGTAGTATTTCTTGTTCAGTAGTTGCAAGTACTTCGCCTGCTTGGTCTACAAGATATAAATGGCCGGAGTTTTGCTTAGCCAATTTAATAAAGTCCTCCGAAAATACATAGCTGCCATCCGGTTGTTTTGCAATGTCACTTTCTATTTCAAAGGCTTCCAATGCACGAATATCTGAGATAGCTTCCTTTGAAAGCAGGTCGAAAATGATATAAGCAAACATTCCAAATGTGACTAAAAATAATACAGCATAAAATACAACAAAATAAACTAAAAATCTTAGAGATATTTTACTTGAAAGTCTCATTACTATTTCGCCTCGTTTACGAGCTTATAGCCAATCCCTCTAATTGTAATCAGCTGTTTAGGATTACTAGGGTTTTGTTCAATCTTCTCTCGGAGTCTCCGTATATGTACCATGATTGTGTTGTCATCTATATAACTGTCTTCTCCCCAGATAGAAAGAAAAATTTGCTCCTTAGATAAAATCTGTCCGGCGTTTTCACAAAATAGGAGTAGTAAATGAAATAGTTTGCCCGTAACAATGCTTTTTTCTCCGTTCACAGTAAGTTCTGCGCTTCCCTTATCTAACAAAAAATGGCCGAATTTATATACTTTTTCATCGGAAGCTTTAAAGGAAGAAGTATAGCGTTTCATGTGTGCTTTCACTCGAGCAGCTAATTCCAGTGGATTAAAAGGTTTTGTTATGTAATCGTCAGCTCCATTCATAAATCCTCTTATTTTGTCAGCATCACTTTCTTTTGCTGTTAGAAAAAATATAGGAGCATCGGATTTAAAACGAATTTGTTTAGCTAAATCAAGTCCCACTCCATCCGGAAGCATTATATCGAGAATATATAAATCATAATGCATATTGGAAATATAATTACTTGCCTTCTGGTAAGTTTCACAAATAACAATATGTCGAAAATTTTCTTTTCTTAAAATAATTTCTACCATCTCAGCGATAGCAAGCTCGTCTTCAACTATCAAAATATTAGTTTCTTCCATTAGTAAATCACTCCTAGAAATATTTAAGGTTTCTGTAAGGTTAGTTTCAATTTATTATAAGCTTACCATTTTATACTAACTAAGAGATATTTTTAGGAGGTTTCATGATGAAAGAAGAAAGAGTGCGTTTTATAGATGCTTTAAGAGGAATCAGTTTGTTTGGTATATTATTAGCGAATTTGTTAATTTTCCATTACGGTATATGGGGAAAGGAAGAATTAGAGTACTTTACGGCTTCTGCCACAGACAAGACTATTTATGCTATTCTTAAAATAGCAGTAGAAGGTAGTTTTATGCCGATATTCACTTTTTTGTTTGGTTTTTCATTAATAAAACTAGCAGAATCAATTAAAAAAAAGAACGGAAAAGTAAAAAGGCATTTATGGAGACGTTTTATATTTCTTTTTATTCTAGGTTTACTTCATTCAACCTATTTATGGGAAGGGGATATTCTAGCCTTTTACGGGTTAATGGGATTATTCCTATTACTTTTTTTAAATAGAAAAAAGAAAACTTTAATTATATGGGGAACTGTTTTGTTTGTATTGACTGGTGCTCTTAGTTACGGAATGGAAGAAAAAAGTAAGGAAGAGTTGGAAAAGCAATCATTATACATAGAAACCACAAATGAAGTCTATCAAAATGGCTCTTATGAGGAAATTAAGCAACACAGAAATACAGAGGATCCACTGTATTTTGAAAGTGAAGGGGAGAAAATATTTTTTAGCTTGTTTATGCTTTTGTTTGGACCATTGTTGACGTCACCGATGTTTTTGTTTGGTATGGCAGCTGCAAAGGGTGGCTTATTTCTACACATGGAACGAGAACAAAAATGGTATATATTAAGTATGGCTCTTTTGCCAATTAGTTTACTTTTAAAATCTATCGCTATTATTGGAGAAGAAACAAATTGGACAGCAGTTCTATTACAAATGGGTACACAATTACTGTGTATATCCTATATTGGTATATTTGCTATCCTATTTATAAAGTTCTCAGGTAACAAGGTTTTCATTGGTTTTGAAAGTGTTGGGAAACTTTCTTTAACAAATTACATTATGCAAAGTGTTATTTGTACTTTTATCTATTACGGATACGGTTTAGGACAATTTGGCTCTTTGGGCATGCTAAATAGTGTCTTGCTGGGCTTTGTAATTTTTGTTCTACAGTGTATAGGTAGCTACTACTACTTGAAGGTATTCAAACGAGGTCCCTTGGAAATGATTCTTCGAATGGGAACAAACCTCTCCTGGAGCGGTCATATGAAAGCTAAGAAAAAGAAGGTAAAGCTGCAAGGTAAGCCTGTATGAATAAATACGAAAGTAAGTTTTCATAATACGGCTACGAAAGCTTATAAAATTTATATAGAATAGAGATTAGAAAGAGCGATTAAAGGGATATGAAATTAGTTTAATGTACAGAAATAAAGCTGTGTATCAAACGTCTAGTCTTTTTACCTATGTACAAGTTTAAACACAATATGTTAGGGTATATAAGTAACCAAAACACAATATATAGTATTTATACGATGAAAAGGTACCGTTATGGTTTAAAAGGGAATTCGGTGAAATACCGAAGCTGTCCCCGCAACTGTAAGTGTGGACAACTGTTGAATATGCCACTGCGATTTTTCGTGGGAAGGCCAGCAGAAGGAAGAAACACGAGCCAGTAGACCTGCCTGTTTATCGGTGAAGCAACACTTTCTTCGGGGGTTGAGAGGTGGGGGCGAGAGACTCTATCTTTAAACGAACGATACGTCTTGTTGTTTCCTACTTTAAAATCGTGAGCGATGACTCAGCCGAAGAGGCTAGAGCCATCGCTTTTTTGTTATGTAAAGACAGGGAGGAATTCTAAATGACCATTATTTCAAACACAGAAAAACAACAGGTACTATACCAATTAACACAGGAGTTTGGGGAAGAAAAGATAGCACCATTAAGGAGGTCACATGACAAGTGGCTACAAAAACACCCAGAGGGCAATATTGCTAGCTGGTCTAAAGCCATGTCCTTAGAGTCACTGAGCTTTCTTGATGAACATGAACCTTATTGGACATTTGTAGCGGCTCGAATCTATTTAGCAGAAGTATATTCGCAACAAGCGGAACGAAGAAATACAACGGCAGATGCAGTCTATACAAAGTTTGCAGATAACGTTCAAAAGCTATCGGCTAAGGGAATTTATGATTCTCGTATCATAGAAACCTATTCTACAGAGGAATTAGAGCAATTAGCAGAAATCCTCGTTACTGAAAGAGACTTCCTCTTCACATATATAGCTTTAAAAACGCTTTTAGATCGTTATGTAGCGAAGGATTTTGATAAGACTATTGTAGAATTGCCACAAGAACGCTGGATGATTATTGCAATGACGCTAATGAAGGACGAAAAAGAAAACCGCATAGAAAAAATTAAAGAAGCCTATTGGGCGATGAGCAATTTATATATGACGGTTGCTACTCCTACTCTTTCTAATGCAGGAAAGCCACACGGGCAGCTTTCTAGCTGTTTTATCGACACGGTTGATGACAGTCTACAAGGAATTTATGATAGCAACACAGACATAGCCACACTTTCTAAGTTTGGAGGAGGAATAGGCGTTTATATGGGCAAGGTCCGTAGCCGGGGCTCTTCTATAAGAGGTTTTGTGGGAGCGTCTAGTGGCGTTCTTCCATGGATAAAGCAACTAAACAATACAGCTGTCAGCGTAGATCAGCTAGGCCAACGTCAAGGTGCAGTAGCTGTTTACTTAGATGTGTGGCATAAAGATATATTTACATTTTTAGATTTAAGACTAAATAATGGCGATGAACGACTTCGAGCACATGATATTTTTACTGGTGTATGCTTGCCAGATTTGTTTATGGAAAAGGTTGATGCAAGAGGAGAATGGCATTTGTTTGACCCTCACGAGGTTCGTCAGCTCAAAGGTTACTCATTAGAAGACTTTTATGATGAAAAACGTGGAGATGGTTCTTTCAGAGAAAAGTATGAAGAATGTGTAATGGATCATCGCCTTTCACGAGAAACAGTTCCAGCAATAGATTTGATGAAGCGAATTATGCGATCCCAGTTAGAAACGGGTGTCCCATTTATGTTTTATAGAGATGAAGTGAATCGCCGTAATCCAAACAAGCATGTTGGAATGATTTATAGTAGTAATCTTTGTACGGAAATTTTTCAAAACCAAAGTGCCACTGAATTTGAATCCATCCAGCTAGAGGACGATGTGATTGTAACTCGCAGAAAACCTGGTGATTTCGTAGTTTGTAACCTTTCTTCTATTAATTTAGGTAAAGCAGTACCAGAGGATGTACTAGAACGATTGATAAACATCCAGGTAAGAATGTTAGACAATGTTATAGATATGAACATGATTCCAGTGCCACAGGCAGAGCGCACAAACGCAAGGTACCGTGGAATTGGACTTGGAACGTTTGGTTGGCATCATTTACTTGCCCTTAAGCAAATTCGTTGGGAATCAGAGGAAGCGGTAGAGCTTGCTGATAATCTATATGAAAGAATTGCCTATTTGACGATTCAAGCTTCCTTAAATCTTGCGAAGGAAAAAGGGGCCTACCCTTTATTCGAAGGTTCTGATTGGCAAACAGGGGCTTATTTTGAAAATCGACAATATGAAGGAGAGGAATGGGTAAGTCTGCGTGATAAAGTAGCTGAAAATGGTATCCGAAATGGATATTTGATGGCCGTTGCACCAAACTCATCTACTTCCATTTTAGCGGGAAGTACGGCAAGTATTGATCCGATTTTCCAAAAGACCTATTCAGAGGAAAAGAAAGATTATAAAATTCCAGTGACAGTCCCAGATTTAAATTCAGAGACGACATGGTATTACAAATCAGCTTACTTTATCGACCAGCATTGGACGTTAAAACAAAATGCCGCCCGTCAAAGACATATCGACCAAGGTGTTTCGCTAAATCTATATGTTCAAAATACTATTAAAGCTAAGGAATTGTTAGCGCTGCACTTAGATGCCTGGAATAGTGGTCTAAAAACAACTTATTATGTACGTTCCACTTCAATAGAACTGGTAGAATGTGAGTCTTGCTCGAGCTAATGAAAACCATCATTTGTTATTTGAGCTATAGCGGAAATACAGAAGAGATAGCTGAACTTTTAAAAGTGAATTTAGAGGAACAAGGTTATATGGTGGACATGTATGAAATAGGTGATGGGATAGTGCCACAGCTATCGGCATACGACTTCCTATTTCTAGGAACCTTCACTTGGGACGAGGGTGGCATTCCGGATGAAGTGAAGGAATTTGTTCGAGCAGTGGGCTATAAACCGAAAAATGTCTATATATTTGGTTCAGGAGACACACAATTCGGTGGCGACGACTTATTTTGCAATGCTGTAAACAAACTAACCGAGTTTTATGCTTGTGAATATGAAGGTTTGAAAATAGAACAATCACCAAGAGGAAGTCAAGAAAAAATAGTTACAAAATGGCTAGAGGGAGTTTTGGAAAATGTTAAAGGCAAAAACATTAGAACCTAGAAACCCAAACAAATCCACAGGGATATTTAATGGGAAATCGAGTGGAATTTTAAACTGGAATGATATAGCTTATCCGCATTGGCATAAAATCTATAAACGCTTACTAGGGAACTATTGGCAAGCAGATGAGATTAATATGTCGAATGATATTAAGCAATTTGATAGCTTAACAAAATCGGAGCAGGAGGCCTATTTGAAAATAATTGGTCTACTGGCTACATTAGATGCGCCCCAGACTCGTACAGCTCTGTTGCTGTCACTTTACGCTACAGATTCATCCGTACAATCTATTATGGCAGTAATCGCGCAGCAGGAAGCTGTACATAATGAAAGTTATTCTTATGTGTTGTCCTCCGTTGTTTCGCTTAATGAACAAAATAAATCCTTCGAATTTGGAAGAACGGATGAGATATTATTAAAGCGCAACCAAAATATTATGAAATACTATAATGAGTTTGTGGAGAATCCAACGACAGAAAATATATTAAAAACATTAACTTACACAACGTTACTAGAGGGTTTATTTTTCTACTCGGGATTTGCCTATTTTTATAACCTTGCGCGCTATAACAAAATGGTAGGTACCTCTACAATGATTAGCTATATTAATAGAGATGAACTAGAGCATGGACGATTTATCTCAGAGTTATTCCGCGCTGTACTGGCGGAAAATCCTGAGCTTAATAATGAGGATATGATGAACTGGGTGTACGATCAATACAAAGAATCAGTGGAGCTCGAAATTGAATGGTCAAACTATGTGCTCAAGGACATTGAGGGAATTGATTTAGATGATATGCATGGATATATTAAGTACCGCGCTAATAAAATGCTGCGTCTTATCGGTCTTCATGAAATCTACCCGGAGTATGTAGAGAATCCTATGAAATGGATCCGTGCCTATGCTGATAATATAGATGGCACGAAAACAGATTTCTTCGAACAAAAGTCACGCCAGTATGTAAAAGTTAATGCCATCGATAATGGCTTTGACGACTTATAAGAAAAGCGCAAATGTCTATACTTACAGAGGATGGTCGTGACCTACGTCATGATCATCCTCCTTTTTAGTTAATAATAGAGGTAAGATAGACTATTTTTAATAGAATCTCATGAATACCATGATAATTAGAATTACTCGAAGTTTAGCGCTAAATTTTCTTGTGAAAATCGATAGTAGGGTTGCTCGTTTTAAACAACAGTGGAATATGTTTTATTAAAGGCCATGTTCAAGTTAATAGTTGATTTCAAATTCCCAGTACCATAATTCTCCATCTACACGGAGAATTGGGGCTATTTCATCTATCTCTCCACAATATATTTTGTCAAAATGTTTATATAATAATTGGCTTAACTCATCTAGATGGGGGCTAACAGCTTTACTAGAAGCATTATCTCCCATTTGAGAACCAAAGGTAATATAATAATTATCCTTCATTTCCATCAGTTCACCTTCATTCTTTAACTTCTTAATATAATGCTAACAGCTTCGTATCATCAAGCTAAAATTGATATTCACGGAATACAAGTAAAAGAGTTATAATGGTTATCAGCAAGGAAAAAGGACGTGTGCAAAATTAAAGAAGAAAATCAAATATTCAAAGCGTTTTTAAGAAGTCACCTTGATTGGTTGTCAGAGTTGCAAATTGCAATAAAAGAAAAAGACCTTGAAACAGCCGAAAAAATAATCGATAAAGTCGTAAGACAAGCGACGAACTCATTAGAGGATTAAAAGACAAGCTCACTTGAAAAAGTGGGTTCTTTTATTGCCTAAAAAAATAAAATTTTGCTATATCCGGCAAGCATTTTAAACCAACCTACCATACACATAATCCGCTTTATAAAATTAAGATAAGAGGGCCTATTTTAATTTTTCGGTAAGTAAATTAAAAAAGTAGTGCCAATATTTAATGCACTTTCTACCTGGATTCGACCATTATGGGCTTGAATAAAACGATAAGCAATAGCTAGACCTAAACCTGTACCACTGCTTTTACTTGCTGTGGTAGTACCTCGATAGTATTTCGTGAAAAGCTGGTCTATCGTTTCTTTTTCCATCCCTATTCCGTTATCATTTATTTTTAATACAATTTCAGTTGGACTTAGTTGTGCGATAGAAAAGGTAATAGTTGTTTTAGGTGGATTGTGTACAATCGTATTTACTAAAATATTCTGAATGGATCTTTTTAACAGCACCTGATCGAACTGTATGTTTAATTTCTCTATTTCGGCTTCAAAAAAAATTTGAGTGTCATGATAGCGTGGATCCATTTTAAAATTCTCTATTACTTCTTGAATAACCGCAACGATATCTCCAGCTTTCAAAAAAATAGGTACTGTTTGTTCTGGTGAATCGATTAAAGCAACATGCTGTAAATCATTAATTAACTCTTCAATATGCTGTCCCTTATCTGCAATTTCCCCTACAAATGTTTGCTGTTCTTCGGTAGACCATTCATAAGAAGGATTGAGTAGCAATGTAGAATAGCCATTAATATAAGTTAATGGTGTTTTTAAATCATGGGAAATTCCTGCAATCCAATCTAGTTTTGCTTCATCAATTTTCTTTCGATGTTGTTCTGTCGCTTGTAAATTATCATGAAGCACACCTAAATCGACAATAATGTTTTTATAAATTAAATAACGTAGTTTGATTTTCCCCTTCTTGTTATAAATTTTACGGTCAAGGATGTCTTCATTAAATTCGCCGGTTGTTAAATGCTGAATCCATTTTTGAATGGACCATAGAGGGCTAGCAAAATACCACGCAAATAGGGAACTAAATGTAACGAGCTGTAAGGTGAATACGATAATGACGATGAGCGTTGCATAAGGGGTGTCGTCCATAAAACCTAGTGAAGGTAAAAGTATTTCTATAGTCACTGCCATGGCAATTGACATAGTACATACCCAGAGGATAATCCCCAATATGAAATAAATCATGAAATAAATCATATTATTGTTCCCTTTTAATTGGTGGAATGAATTTATAACCTAATCCACGCATATTGACAATGATTGTTGGATTTTTTGAGTAATCTCCAAGTTTTCTTCTGATTTTGGAAATATGCATCGCAACTGTTTTTTCATCGCCCCAAAATTGTTCACCCCAGACACGCTCATATAGCTGAGACGAAGTAAAAAGCTGATTTGGATGTTTAAAGAAAAATGTCATAAGTTCAATTTCTTTCGCAGTACATGGAACAACTTCATCATGTACTTTTAATAGTGCTTGTGTCTGGTCGAAAAAAATAGTTGGAAATTGATAAACTTCGGGTAGCGATGATTTTGTTTCGTAAAGTTTTTGACGTCTAAGTATCGACTTTATGCGTGCAACAACTTCGAGCGGGTTAAATGGTTTTGTAATATAATCATCTCCCCCAATACCTAAGCCAAGAAGCTTATCATAATCTGTTGATCGCGCTGTAACAAAAATTATAGGTGCTAATGAATGCGTGCGTATTTCTTGGCAAAGATCAAAACCATTACAATCTCCTAGCATGACATCGAGCAAAATAATATCATACGATTGCTGTTTTACTAAGGTCAGTGCTCCCATACCTGATGTAGCCGTTGTTATGTTTATAAAATGTTCCTTCATTAAGGTAATCTTTAGTAACGTTAAAATTCCCTCTTCATCGTCTACTAATAAAATTCGACTATTCTCCATTGCTCCACCACCATCAATATTTAGATATCTACTTATAGCGTATCATATTTTTAGCCTCTAATTTCCAGACAAAAAATGTTTCCTTCATTTTAATTACAGTTTACCTAATTTTTACTTTCATTTTCTATGCTTATTGTTAGTTGCGAATTGGTGTATTAAATGGAGGAAAGAAAATGAAAATATCAATAGAAAATGTAAGTCGAAAATATGGGCAGCATGTAGCTATTAACCAGTTAAATCTTGAGTTAACTAACGGTGTCTTTGGATTACTAGGTCCGAATGGTGCTGGGAAATCAACTTTAATGAAAATGCTTGCCACTATTGAAAAGCCGTCTGCAGGAAGAATCCTTGTTAATGATTTGAACATATCGAAGTCACCAAAACAAATACGTAAGCAATTAGGCTATTTACCTCAAGATTTTGGGATTTATCCAAATATGACACCGCTAGAATTTTTAGAATATATGGCAGTAATGAAAGGTCTCCCAGCAAAACCAGCTAAAATACGCATTCATGAACTGCTTGAGTTTTTGAATCTTGAGCAGCATCGAAACCGGATGATTGGTAATTTTTCTGGGGGAATGAAGCAACGAGTCGGAATTGCTCAGTCTTTATTGAATGATCCTAAGTTATTAATTGTCGATGAGCCAACAGTTGGTTTAGACCCACAAGAGCGTATTAATTTTAGAAATCTGCTGGCATCACTTTCAACAAATAGAATTATTATTTTATCTACACATATTGTGTCTGATATTGATAGTTTGGCTACGGATATAGCAATACTTGCGAAAGGTAATTTACAAGTACAGTCAAAACCAGAAGCATTAATTCAACAAGTCGAAAATAAGGTTTGGCATAGTGTCATTCCTTCAAGCGCTCTAGCGGAAGTACAGAAGAAATTTATAGTGAGCTCACTGGCACATCGTAGTGATGGCTTACATGTTCGTATTGTCAATGAACACAAGCCTTTACAAGATGCGATATTAGTTGAGTCATCTTTAGAGGATGCCTACTTGTATCACGTGGTAAAGAAGGGTGAACGTATATGAGGATAATTACAAATACCGCACTGATTGTGAAGGGGAATTTACTCACACAAATGCGGACATACACGTTTTTTTTAATGATTGGTTTAACGCTTTTTTTAAGTTACTTATTCATTCCTAGTGCCGACCGTCATTATGAAGTGTTTTATATTGGTGGGGTACGAGGTGTTTATAACTCAGCCTGGCTCGGGGGAATGCTTGCCATGGTCAGTAATTTACTATTATGGTTATTCGGCTTTTACTTTTTAAGAGGAACCATTAGTCATGATGAGCAGTTGCGTGTCGCACCGTTTATCGCGACCTCGCCAATTACAAAGAGTGCATACATTTGGACAAAGGTCATGTCAAATTTTTTTATTTTGGTCATCATTAGCACATCATTGCTACTATCGTTTATATTTATGCAGATTATTCGAGCAGAGGACACACAAATTTTATGGGGTGATTATTTGTTGCCATATATTTGTATGACCCTTCCATCAATATTTCTTTTGGCATCGTTCACAATTGTTTTTGATGTGATTGGGTGGCTTAAAGGTACTTTAGGTAACATTATTTTTTTCTGTTTTTGGATAGCAATTAGTGTATTTTCGATTTCATTTCCAAATATACTTTTCGATTTATTTGGATTAAATAGAATCTTAACAAATATGGTAAATGACGCTACACAAGTATTCCCGTTTTTAAAGGATAGTGACAGTGGAGGGAGTTTTGGCTATTATCCGGTAGCGAATGTCTTAACATTCACATGGGAAGGGATTGTATGGACAAAGGGAATGCTGATAAGTAGTTTTCTTTGGTTATTCATCGCACTCTGTAATATTTTGTTAGCAATCTTAACGTTTAATCGTTCTCAGAAGCATAAGCCTCGTACATTTGGTCATAAAAAGCATGAAGCAAGTGATTTAACAAGAATACAAGAAGATGTACGGCTGTTATCACCAGTACAATACGAGCAATCATTCCACTATGCTCGATTGATCATTGCGGAGTGGAGGGTTTTACTAAGAGGGTATTCTAAATGGTTGTATAGTATTTTAATAATTTCTCTTATTTTGAGTTATGCACTGCCAATGAATATTTTAGGAAGCTGGTCTCCGTTATTCATGTTGTTTCCACTTGCTATTTGGTCAAAAATGGGTACGGTAGATACTACTCATCGAACTGAACAGTTAATAGTGTCCACACCTTATGCATCAATGAAATTTTTCATTACATGGCTTTCTGGACTGTTTATCACGCTCATTTATTCTTTCGGTATTGTTTTACGACTTAGTTTAGCTGGAAATATTAGCGCAGTGATTGCTTATGTAATCGGGATTTTATTTATTGTGACATTGGCGATTACATTGGGCTATTTTACTAAATCAAGAAGAGTCTTTGAATCGGTTTTTCTTTTACTATGGTATATGGGACCAGTTAATCAAATTCCATATTTAGATTTCACAGGAATTTCTATGGATCAATCGTTACAGTATTTCATTATTTCAGTATGTTTAATGGGTAGTGTAGTTATTTTACAAAAGAAAAGGTTGGGATAAGGATGAAATTCAAGATATTAAGTATTGTAAGTGTGGTAATTATTTTTATGATTATATTGATCTCCTATGTGTTAAATAAGGAAGAGTCAACAGCATCGAAGCAGTATAGTATCGAGAAAGTGAGTACTATAGAAGTTCAAACAACTGCTGCCAACATCATATTTGTTGCATCAGAAAATAGCGAGGTCACTGTACGAGCATCTGAAAAAATGAAGATAGATACTACTATTTCAGGTGATATATTACGTATTAAATCAGATGAAACAGGGAATGGAATCGTGAATTTAAAGAGTGGAGAAATACTAGTAGATATACCAACAAGTGCATTTCTAGGGTTAATTGCAAATACAGATTCCGGGAAAATACATGTGGAGGAAATGAGTTTATCCAATTTAAAAGCAACGTCAACATCAGGTGAAATCACTGTTAAACGACTAACTAATCACTTTACGATTATCAATGAATCGGGTGACGTTGAAGTAGCATCGATTGGAGATTCAATAGGGAAAAGTAGCATATCGACTAATTCTGGTCATATTAATGTACAGTTTTTAGAAAAACCACAAGCTATAGCTGCGGAAACAAAATCAGGGAAAATAGCAACTTCCTTATTTCCAGAGACTAGCATTAAATCACAGAATGCTGGCTATGGACTTCATGAGGGACTTGAGACAGAAGATGATTTCTTAAAGTTAAGTAGTATAACAGGAAATATTAAAATTCACTAGAATATTTGCAAGCAAAAGTAGCTAATTTTTCCTTTTCTTTTAACTTAAAACGATGTTGTCGAACCGTCGATACACTATTCGCTGAGGAGTGAGCGACAATGTCCTTGTCTGACCATCCTTTCGCAAAAAGTAAAAGCTTAAATAACTCTGTCTGTACCTCTGATAAACCTGTATGTTTCTTATCTAAATGAATCATGGCAGGCGGCACTCCCCCGTGGAACGCGTCCGCCTAAAGCGAAAATCAACCATCTATTGTTAAACGCAACATATAATACTTTCTCCTTAAAAAAACGTACAACCCAAAGGGATGTACGTTTTCTTGTTAAATGGAGTACTTCTCTCTTATTAAATAGGCAACCCACTTACATTGAGGGTTGTTTTTAATATTTTCCAATAAACCCTTAATAATGGCGAGGCTATTGTTTTCACTTTGTAAGCAATTTTTTAAGAGCTCCAATGATTCTTTTTCAATCGGCTCCTCAATTTCTATTATGAGCTGCTCGATTAATTCAATAATCTGTTTTGAATTATTATCAGTACCTTCAATATGATCCTGTAAGATCTGTGCACTTTCCTTGGTGATAAAAGGAATAGTGGAATGCTTAGCTAAGATGTTTGTCTTCTCTACTAGCGATTTAGTGAGGATATCTAGATCTAGTAGAGGTAATTCGTAGATTAAGAAAAGATCCACGTAGACCTTCATAAATCCTTTTATACAAATTAGCAAATCAAACTTAGTCTTTTCATTTTCTAATACCAAATGATCAATTATGTATAAGATAATGTCATTTACCTTACTATCATAATAAGACAATCTATTCAAAAGGTTTTCATTTACTGTATGGGTTTGCTCCTTAAAGAAAATCTTTGCAAAAGTAGAGTTATCTTGAAACGCTTTATTGGTAGTGTAAAAAAATGTAGATAGCATATCATCAGAATGTGAACAGTCTTTGACTGATGAGTCAATATCAGCAATTATTTGTTTCATAAAGCAATCTACAAAAGAGATGATTAGTTCATCCTTAGATTTATAAGAAAGGTAGAAGGCACCTTTAGAAATTCCGCAATGGTCAGTAATTTGTTGGACTGATGTAGCTTCAAAACCTTGTTTAGCAAACAGTTCTAACGCTTTATCCATAATTAGTTGTTTCTTTACCATATATAATCGCTCCTAATGCATATTGTTGACAAATGACCAATTAGTCATTATTATAAATAAATGAGTTCGATAAGTCAATTGAGGGTAGGTGTAAGGGTGAAAGGGTTAGTAAATTTTGTCCTGAAAAATAAACTAGCAGTTTGGTTATTAACGATTATTATAACTGTTTCTGGTATTTATTCAGGTACAAGAATGAAAATGGAGACCATTCCAGATATCTCGATTCCGTTCTTAATGGTGATGGAAGTTTATCCTGGTGCGACTCCTGAAAAAGTAATGGAAGACGTTTCGATGCCTTTTGAAAAAGCATTAGAAGGATTAGAAGATGTTAAGTCTGTATATTCTAATTCATATTCGAGTATGTCTAGCATTCAAGTGGAATACGAATACGGCACTGACATGGATGAAGCAAAACGCGCCATGGAATCTGCCTTGGATAAAATATCTTTACCGGAAGGTGCACAGGAGCCAACTATAACAGCAATCAGTATGAATATGATGCCAGTAGTTGCACTTAGTGTAAGTAGTACAGAAGAGGATATTGTAGAACTAACATCGACAGTAGAAGATATTTTACTTCCAAAAATTGATAAAATCGATGGCGTTGCATCGGCGACTATAACAGGTCAACATATTGAAGAAGTGGAGCTTACATATGACGAAGCGAAGATGGCTGAATTGGATGTAACAGAAGACACTGTCAAGCAAATGATTCAAGCAAGTGATATGGCTGTATCATTAGGATTGTTTGAATTTGAAGAAGGTGAGCAGGCAGTAGCAGTCGATGGTAAGTTTATGACTGCTGATGAATTAAAAGAAATGCTAATTCCTGTGACTCCATCTGCTACCAACCCATCTCCATTTGTTAAATTAGGGGATATTGCACAGGTTGAGGTTGTTGGTAAAGTAGAGTCTGTTTCACGTACTAATGGCAAGGATGCCATCGCAATTCAAATAGTAAAAAACCAAGATGCTAACACAGTAACGGTAGTAAATGCAGTGAAGGATTTAATCGCAGAAGAAGAAAAGAACATTGATGGTATTGTTATTGATGTATCTCTAGACCAAGGTGCTCCTATCGAAGAATCTGTATTCACGATGGTAGAAAAAGCAGTCTTTGGTGGTTTGATCGCAGTATTAATCATTTTGCTATTCTTGCGCGATTTCAAATCTACTATTATTTCAATTGTATCTATACCAGTATCTATATTCATGGCTTTACTGCTATTAAATTGGTTAGATATAACGTTGAACATTATGACACTTGGAGCAATTACGGTTGCGATTGGACGGGTAATTGATGACTCCATTGTAGTAGTAGAAAATATTTATCGTCGTTTACATTTAAAAGGTGAGCCATTATCAGGTCGTGCTTTAGTTCGTGAAGCGACTATTGAAATGTTCAAGCCAATCCTTTCATCTACATTAGTAACAGTGGCAGTATTTGCACCGTTAATCTTCGTCGGTGGAATGGTTGGAGAATTATTCATGCCATTCGCATTAACAATGACTTTTGCTCTTGGTGCATCTTTATTGGTAGCGATTACGATTGTACCAGCAATGTCTCATTTCTTATTTAAGAAAAAACTTTATGCTGAAAAAACAGAAAGTAATCACAAAGAGCAAGGCAAATTAGCTGAAGGTTATAAGAAAATTCTAAAATGGACATTGAACCATAAAATTATTACTTCTATTGTTTCTATTGCATTATTAGTAGGTAGTCTAATGCTTACTCCTTTAATTGGCTTTAGTTTCTTAGGAAGTGAAGAAGAAAAAGTAATGTATTTAACATACACACCAAAAGCTGGTGAACTAAAAGAAGATACCTTAGCTAACGTTACAAAAGTTGAAGAAGAGATGCTAAAACGCAAAGATATCGATATCGCTCAAGTATCTATTAACGGTGACGGTGCAAATGACATGACTGCTATGATGGGCGGGGGTACAGGCGGAGCGTTAATGTACTTGATCTTTGATGAAGACATGGAAGATTTCCCTGGTGCTCGTGAAGAAATTGAGGAGTATGTCTTTAACATTGGTCAAACCGGCGAATGGAAGAGCCAAAACTTCTCGAGTATGTCTATGTCAACAAATGAAATCAGCTACACATTCTATAGCGAAAATTTAGATAAACTAAATGAAGCTGTATCTATGGTTGAAGGGGTAATGGGAGAAACAGAAGGATTAAAAGATGTTTCTTCAAGTGCCGAAGATAGCTATGTAGAGTATACGTTCCAAGTAGCACAGGATGAATTATTACAATATGGTTTAACAACAGGTCAAATCGTTATGATGTTAAGTCCTACTACTACTCAGGAAGTATTAACTACAGTTGAAAAAGACGGTAATACTTTAGAGGTTATCGTACAACAAGAACAAACAGAAACACCTAAATCAATTGATGATATTTTAGCAAAAGAAGTTCCGACAGCAATGGGAACAACAATCCCATTGTCTGAAATTGTAACAGTAGAAGAAGGGTACGCTTTAAATACGCTTGCGCGTAGTAAAGGAGAGTACTATGCTACTGTATCAGCTACAATCCTAGATGATGATATTTCAAAAGCTTCAGCAGATGTAGATGAAGCGATTGAAGAATTAGACTTACCTAAGGGTGTAACAGTTGGAGTTGCAGGGGTAACTGCAGATATGAATGAAACATTTACTCAGCTTGGAGTGGCGATGCTTGCAGCGATTGCGATTGTTTACTTCATCTTGGTAGTAACATTTGGTGAAGGTGTAGCGCCATTTGCTATCCTATTCTCGTTACCATTTGCAGTAATCGGTTCATTTGCAGGTCTATGGCTTGCAGATGAAACAATTTCCGTATCTGTTATGATGGGTCTCCTCATGCTGATAGGTATAGTTGTGACGAACGCTATCGTGCTTGTGGACCGTATTATTCATATGGAACGTGATGGTATGACAATGCGTGAAGCAATCTTAGAAGCTGGGGCAACACGTTTACGTCCAATTCTTATGACTGCGATTGCAACAATTGGAGCACTTGTTCCACTTGCGGTTGGTTCAGGTGGTGGCGGTGGTTTAATCTCTAAAGGATTAGGTATTACCGTAATCGGTGGTCTAGCAAGTTCAACATTGTTAACGCTGATTATAGTTCCAATCGTTTATGAGGTTCTTTCTAAGCTATTTAAGAAAAAACGTAACGAAGTACAAGATAATTAATTAAAATAAAAACGCCTGTGGGAGTCATTTTCCCATAGGCGTTTTATTCAAATATAAGTGTTCCTGCAAGATGCGTGAGCGGCGGTGAGGGATTATTGGCTACTTCTACGGAAAGCGAAAACCTAAAGCGGAGTGGAAATCGAAGAACATTTTTGTCTCGACTGCGCTTTTTTTAAGTCACATCCACTCTAAAATCTCGATTCGATTACCAAATGGATCATGAATGTAGATGCGATTAGCTCCTGGTAGCTCTGCATCGACTACAAAGCTTACTCCTTGTTCGGATAAATGCTCTTTTAGAGCTTCTAAGTTTTCCGCCTCGAATGCTGGATGTGCCTTCTTGGCAGGAGAAAACTTTTCTTCAACCCCAATGTGAATTTGATAGCTACCTAATGTAAACCATACACCGCCCTTCTTTTTTAGAAGAGGTGGTTTTTCTATTTCTGGCAATCCTAAAATTCCAGTGAAGAATCGGCGAGCTTCTTCTTCACAGCCCTTTGGAGCAGCTAATTGAATATGATCGATTTTTTTAAAAGTAAACGACATGCTTCATACCCCCTTATGAATAACTTTATTTTAACGTAAGTTTTCTGATAATAAAAATTT
The DNA here is from genome assembly GCF_050280345.1 of Psychrobacillus sp. NPDC093200. NCBI lineage: Bacteria > Bacillati > Bacillota > Bacilli > Caryophanales > Bacillaceae > Psychrobacillus > Psychrobacillus sp. NPDC093200. The sequence goes on from NZ_JBNNVC010000001.1 coordinate 126,779, forward strand.
ATTTAATTCATAAAAAGGTATAAGAAATTCTTATGTCAAACATACTACATTCTTTCTAATATTTTTATCACTGTATTTTTGTTTCTAGCTGTGCAAACCGTTTGGAGCTTCTTTTCAAAGAAGGCATTCGTATACTTTGTCTGGTGATAGTTTTTTGAATGATTAATGATCAAATTACGTCTATGAAGAACTACAAAATCGTCCTCTACTATTTCCTTAAGTATAGTAATCTGTTCGTTGGTAATTTTCCTTTGTAGAAACATGACAAAGGTTTGGTCATTTAAGAAAAGTGGATGGTTATGTACTTCTTCCAATTCAGATTTCGTTCTTAAAGTAACCGGAATAGAGAACCCATAGGTGATTCTTAGTGCTTCCTCTAACTTTCCCTCGCTACATTCACCGTTATCAAAAATAACGTTTCCTGTTTGAATATATGTACGTACATTATGAAAGCCCAATTCTTCAAAGAGTTGCTTTAGAGATTTCATATCTACTTTATTAATCTTTCCTAAATTAATTCCTCTTAGCAGAGCCACTGATGACATTTAATAGCCTCCTATATAATTTTATGATAATACCTATTTTTAACAGTATTTGAATATTCGCAATAATTATATAACAAAAATAAGTAATCATAAAGAACCAATTTTCAAAAATTCGACACACATATATTGTAAAAATATTATAAAGTAAAATATTTAATCAAAATTATACTATTACATTATGGTTTTTATGTTATATGTCTGGTCGATATGGTATAGTTTAACAGATAAGTTGTTCGTCGAAAGGAATGACAAAGTTGTTTTTTAGTGCTATATCACCTATATATTCTATAGAGTTACAACCGGAGTATTCATTGGTCGGTGTGATAATTTCAATTATAGTTGCCTGTATTGCTTCATTTACAGCGCTATCGCTAAATGAAAGAGTCCAAAAAAATAGTTTTTTTCACTATTTATTTTGGTTAATATTAGCATCTATTTCACTTGGTTTGGGAATTTGGGCTATGCATTTTGTAGGTATGACCGCTATTACGTTGCCAATCAGTATGCATTACAATTGGATATTGACTTTTGTGTCACTAATTCCAGGTGTTTTAGCATCTTTTATTTTTTTCTATTGGGTAAATAAACCAATTCAATCTTGGTGGAAATATATAATTGCAAGTATTTTAATGGGGTTAGGGATAGCAGGAGTTCACTATATTGGAATCCGTTCCATGGAGATGGATGTGCAATACGTTTACGATAGACCTACTATATTTATCGCTTTGTGTATCTCTATCATGTTTACGCAGACTGCTTTATTTTCCATTAAATATTCATCTAAAAAGACAAAAAACTTTATTACTAAAACTTTTTCATCCATTTTAATGGGCTGTGCAATTGCTACAACTCATTATGTAGGAATATTAGCAATAAGTGTTTACGCCCCGAGAGATTATTTAGTCGCAACTGCAGAAAATCACTCGATGCATAATACTTTTCTAGGTGTAACTGTAACCTTTTTCCTTGGAATGCTAATAGGGGTATTACTTTTATCTAGTATGATGGATAGGTACGTAAAATATAGAGCCAATTATTTTGATAATCTCACAATGCTACCTAATCGTAGAAGCTTTGAATCATACATTGAAAAGTCTGTTATTGGTCAAACACTAGCAGTCTGGCATTTACATGACTTTGGAAAAATAAATCAAGAGTTTAGCTTCATGTTTGGTGACGAGGTCATTCAACATTTAACTAAAATCTTCACGGATTACAAGCCGCCATCAGCTCGTTTATTTAAATTTGAAAGCAATCGTTTCGCTTATATTATGAGAACTACTGATGACACAAATATCCATGAAATGCTAATAGCAATGGAAAAAATAGCGGAGATTTTAAAGAGACCCATTACAATTAAAAACAAAAAAATAGTACTTCCAGGGGTTTGTGCTATTTCCGCGGTAAAGGATTATCGAGACCTTCATTCAATCTATTCGAATGCCCTAGCTGTGTTTAATGACTCTTCCATTGAACATAAACATGAAGTAATTATGTTTGATCCGGTCATACATACGCATACGTTTGAAAAAGAATTAGTCGATGGAATTGAAAAAGCAATGATTAACAAAGAGTTATATCTCGTGTATCAACCAAAAATAAATCTACGAAATGTGGAAGTAGCAGGAGTAGAGGTTCTTCTAAGATGGAATAATTCAAAATATGGTTTTTTGTCTCCGGCTGTCTTTGTCCCTATGCTAGAGGAAAATTCGAAGATGGAAATGGTTACGGACTGGATTGTAGAACAGGCTTGTAAACAAATGTACCAATGGAAGAAAGAAAATATTTCACTAGGAAAAGTAGCGATTAATATACCTGGACATTATGTTACCTCTTCAGCTCTACTAAAACGTTTGATAAGTATTACAAGTAGTTATGAAATCTGTCCAAATGAAATAGAGTTAGAAATTACGGAAACTAGCTTTGTAAGTAATATTGAAGAAGCAATGCGGGCGGTAGGAGTATTTAGGGAGAAAGGTTTCTCTGTTGCCCTGGATGACTTTGGAACAGGGGTATCCTCACTTTCTTATTTAAAGCAAATACCAATCTCTACCTTAAAGATTGACAAAACATTTATTGAGGAAGTTCCAAATTCTCATAAAGATTCTTTAATAGTACAGGCTATTATTGCACTAGGGACGTCACTCGGACTAGAAATAGTCTTTGAAGGAGTGGAAACAAAAGAACAGGTAGGATTTTTAAGGGCATCCTGCGAAAATCCTATTTTACAAGGTTATTATTTTGCTAAACCTATGCGAGCAGAAGAACTATTTCATTGGCAAGAGAATATAAAACAAAAGTTTGCTGATAAAATATGATTGTATTTAAAGGAAGAGAGTGTCACCCAAGTCTGGTGTCACTCTCTTTGTTTTTACGCTAACCAAAAATTACTGAAACAACTGATTAATAATAAACCAATAAACAAGAATGCTAACATGAAATCATTCTTTTCAATAGTAACCTTATGATAAAAAAACCTTCTTGGTTCTCCTGTGAAACCCCTTGCTTCCATAGCAAATGCAACTTTCTCCGCTTTACGAACAGCTCCAGCGAGCATGGGGATTAGTACGCGCCGTAAACCTATTATTCTCTTGAAAATATTTGATTGGTCATCCAATCCCCTAAGTTTCTGTACCTGTTGAACTAGTATAAATTCATCCTTTAAGAGGGGTAGAAATTGATAACCAACCATAATTCCGTAAGCAATTTTTGGAGATAGTTTTAACTGCTGCATTAGGCTACGTATAAATATAATTGGATCGGTAGTTAAAGCAAATAACAAGCTTAGGCTAGAAAAAGCTAAAACGCGAAAGCTTAGGGACAAGGCGTGATTCAGTTGACTCATAGTTATTTCAACAGAACCGATAGACCAAAGAACAGGACCAGTCCTACTGTCTGCAAATAAAAGAGTAGTCCAAAGATAGCCAAATGCTGCTATAAAAAATGGTAGCATCAGTAAGCCCCATTTTCTCCAGGATATATGGCTTAAAAACATTTGCACCACAATAATACTTAACCAAAAAACAAGTGGAGTCCATGGATTGAAAAAAAACGCAAGTGTCAGCATGCAAATCATTACTATCACAAACTTAACAGACGGATTCATCCTATGTAGGCTAGTGTGCATAGAGAGCACCTCGTCTAGGTGAGAGTAATTGATGTTCTAGCAGTAAATCTTCTTTACCCCAAAAGCTGTCAGAGTGATATTTTCCTGTAATTGCTCCGTCTTTCATTAGTAAAATGGTGTCTGCAACCTTATAAGCAAACTCCATATCATGTGTAACAATTAGGAAGGTAGTACCTGCCTTAGAACGATTATCAATTACTTTAAACAGTTCGGCTAAAGTAGCGGAGTCCTGGCCAGAAGTAGGCTCATCCATCAGTATCACTTCACGATTCTGACAAAGCATAATGGCTATAGCTAGGCGCCTTTTTTGCCCATGACTGATTGAAAAAGGATGTGCATCTGAAACAGTAGATAAATTCAGTCGCTCCAACATTTTCTCCGTATTTTGAACACCACCGAAAGAAACCTCTTCCTTCACTTGCCCTGTAATAAACAAAAATTCTGGTGATTGAGGTACATAGCCTAACATGCTAGGCTTTACTTTGCCATTAGAGGGTAAAATACCTGAAAGAGCCTTCAATAATGTAGATTTCCCACTGCCATTTGGTCCAGCTAGCACTGCGATTTCTCCTTTATTTAAAGAGAATGAAGTTGGCTGTAAAAAATGCTTTGTACTAATATTTTCCACATGCAGAGACTTTTCTGCTTGAACCATGCTCTTCCTTTTGGTATAGCTTTCATACGGAATTCTATCTTCCTTTAACTTAATTGTTCGATGAAAGAAGTTGTCCCATAGGTCGAGTCTATGCTCAATCGCTAAGATGGTTATACTCGATTTTTGCTGAAGTAAGTCCAACCATTCAATATATTGTTTTGCGGTATACGGGTCCAGATGGGTGATAGGCTCATCTAACAATAATATTTCTGGCTCCATAATCATTGCACAAGCAGTGGCAACCCTTTGCTTCATACCTCCAGAAAGCGATTGAATGATGGAATGTCGATAATCCGTTAACCTAGTTAACTCCAATACTTCAGAAATCTTCGTCTCCATTTCTTCCCGTGCGACGAGTAAATTCTCTAAAGTAAAAGCAAGCTCTTCCTCTACAGTTGGCATACAAAATTGTGCATCTGGATCTTGAAATACTGTTGCGATACGATGATTGACTTCGCCAGGTCGATAGGAATCATTTTCTTTACCAAAAAGTTCTATTCTACCGGACACTATGCCATCGCAATTTTCTGGATAGAGACGATTGCACAAATAAAGTAAAGTGCTCTTTCCACAGCCGCTTGGTCCGGTTATGACGACACGCTCTCCTTTTTCGATAGACATAGAAAAGTTTGATAGAACAGCAGTATCCTTGTCTGGATAAGAAAAGGTGACATCTTCAAAACGGATAACTTTAGGCACGAATATCACCTTTTTTTGAACGCGAAATAGCATATCCTCTTAACGAACCAGTGGCAAGCAAGCCGTCAGCTACAGCTTTTCCACCTAAACCAGCAATGAGAGTTCCGCTAAAAATACGAACAACTAGCATGAAAACTACATATCCAGTGGTATAAACGGCAAATCCTCCTAAGAAATAGCCATACACAAAGCTAAAAACTGCGGATCCTGCTCCCGCAAGCATTAAAACCCAAAGGTCAAACCGTTTGTAACGTGTAGCGGCGAATACAGCCTCGGCACCTAGACCTTGTATGACACCAGAAAGGATAAGACGTGGCCCGACGGCATTACCTAAAAGTACCTCTATTGCTGCTGCGATAGTTTCCGAGATAACCGCCGCCCCGGGTTTCCGAATGATGTACATACAGATAATTGAAACGATAAACCAAACACCAAAAATCCACTCATATGCGATTGGTCCGACGAAGCCAGACCAAATGTTTCCTACATGAAGGAAGAGTAAATAAACAATCCCAAACACCACTGCAAAGACCGACATTAAAACAATTTCTTTTAGCTTCCATGATTTAAGCATGGAGGTCATCTCCGTGAGAAGGGCTATTAATGCTCATCGATAAAGTCATCACTAGATGCTTGTGCTCTTCTGATCTAGCTCTGCTGAAGGCTGCCTCATAATAAGCAAACACGTCATGGATATCCCCATGAATCCCGCTAGCATAATGCATAGATTCATTGAATACACCCTTCACTTTAGCGTGCTCAATCTCTCTGTAGATCACATCCATATAGTTAGGATTGTTCATAGGGTATAAAGCAAATTGAGAAGAAACATATTGGTTTGTTTCATCCTTATTTGTCACTTCATCAACCTTGTCTAAATAAACGTCAGCAGTGGTGTCGCCAGGACAACCCGCTGAAAATGTTCCAGAAAGAGCTACATGTACCCCTGTTTTGGCAGCATTCAGAGTAATAGATTTTGCCACATTAAATACATGAACTTGTTTTCCTCTGATAACGGTTGAGACATCATCCGTATGCATCCACACATTGGATACATCTGTATTCTGTAGTGCACCTTTAATAATACTTACAAATTCATTGCTCATCGGATGTAGGGAAAAACGAAACCCTACAATTGGACTTAAACCACATTCCATCCTAAAAACCTCCCTCAATTTTTTCATAAAAAAAAGCTACATCCGTGAAGATGCAGCCACTAACCCTTATGAAAAAAGGAAAGTCACCGCACTTCCTCACGCAGGTATTATCCTGATCGAGTAATAAGGGATCGGAGCTAAAAAGCTCTCATCACAGCCAAAGTGGGCACCCCTAGTGCAGAAACGGTATGTAGTTTTACAGTTGTGTATAAATTTACACAATTTGTTTTCTTTATGTGCCCACAGTATAGCGTATAAAAATATAATTGTAAATATGGTTGAATTCTTTTCTCTAATCGTCCATGCTTAAATTATCAGAAAACATAAGGGGGAAACTAAATGGACAAAATTTTTATTACTCGAAAATTACCGGAGGAAATTGTACAGCCATTAAGAGAAAAATTTGAGGTGAATATGTGGCACAGCGAGGAAACTCCAATGGATTATGAAGATATAAAAAAGGAGGCAAAGGACGTCCATGCCCTGTGGACGGTTCTCTCGGATAAAGTGGACCGGGAACTTATAGAAAATTTACCGAATTTAAAAATTATCAGTAATCTAGCGGTTGGCTTCAATAATATTGATGTGGAAGCAGCGAAAGAAAAAGGGGTGATGGTAACAAATACTCCTGGTGTATTAACTGAGACAACTGCAGACCTAACCTTTGCGTTGTTATTGGCTACTGCTCGTCGTATTACCGAAGCAGAACAGGATATTCGTGCAGGTAAATGGAAATCATGGACACCGATGCAGCTGACGGGAATGGACGTTTTTGGAGCTACGTTAGGAATCATAGGCATGGGAAGAATCGGTGAAGCGGTAGCAAGACGTGCGAAGGGTTTTAATATGAAAGTCTTATATCATAATAGAACAAGAAAATTAGAGGCAGAGCAACAAAATAACTTTACATATGTGGAGCTAGAAACATTATTGCAAGAATCTGATTTTGTTGTAATATTGACACCTCTAACTCCAGAAACTAAAAGGATGATTGGAAAAAAAGAGTTAGGATTGATGAAGGAAACCTCTGCTCTTATTAATGTTGCACGTGGCGGAATCGTAGATGAGCAATCCCTTTATGATGCCCTCCTAAATAAAAGAATATGGGCCGCTGGACTAGATGTTTTTGAGACGGAGCCTGTTCCTTTAGATCATCCACTCTTAACCTTGCCTAATGTTACAGTCCTCCCCCATATCGGCAGTGCAAGTATTCATACGAGACTTGCTATGATGCAAATAAATGCTAAAGCAATTGAAAATGTTTTAGAGGGACAAGAACCTGATAATCGAGTTGTTTAAAGGAAAAAAATTATAATCTAGGCTGCCATGAATCCAGTATTCATGGCATTTTTTATGAGGTAAGAAGGTGTAAGTATGCGACGGGGATGGCTTATCGCTCACCCAACAGAAAGTGTCCACCTGAAATCAAGCTTACTATCCTATGTCCTAATCTAGTAGAAAGCAAGTGAGCATGCACTTTTCAATTAAAACTATACAAAAGCACTATCTATCAAATATTTGATAAAAATTACTGTTTTTAAACGAGAATATTGTACAATATTTACCTATTTATCTAATCGTATTGGTCTACTAAATTAATGCTAAATATTCAGATTAAAATAAAAAATTAACAACTATCTCTTTAAGTAATTTGCAATATACAAATTTGTTTAGTAGTATTAGTAGTTATAAATTAGGCGTCCTTTAATTTCAGTATTAGGAAGTTTAATTGTTTTGAAATTTTAGCAGTTATTTTATAGGTATTGAAGGAGGAACGATCGAACGTCTAATTTAAAAATTGAATGAAAAGAGGTAGTCAGACTAATGAAAAAAATTATGTTATTTTTTTCACTTTGCATGCTTTTAGTACTTACAGCTTGTGGCAACGAGACAAGCAAAGACAGTATTGAGGTGATTAAGTTTGCTGATGCAGGATGGGATAGTATACGCCTACACAACAGCATTGCTCAAACTATCATCGAAGAAGGTTATGGTTATGAAACCGAGGTAACAAGTGGAACAACAGCAGCTACGATGCAATCACTTGAAAAGGGCGACATAAATGTCTATATGGAAGTATGGACCGATAACATTAAAGATGTCTACGAAAAAGCAATTGAAAGTGGAAATATCATGAAGGTAGCTACTAATTTCGCTGATAACGCGCAAGGATTATATGTTCCAACTTACGTGATAGAGGGAGATGCAGAACGAGGAATTGAACCAATCGCTCCAGATTTAAAGACGGTTCAAGACTTAGAGAAGTATCCAGAAATTTTCCAAGATCCCGAAGATAGCAGTAAAGGCCGAGTGGTCGGAGCTCCATCTAGTTGGGTAGTAAGTGAGTATTTGGGGACGAAACTTGAAACATATGGCCTTGACGAACAATATAACTATCTAGCACCCGGCTCTGATTCTGCAATTGTTGCAGATTTAGCAGGAGCATATAAAAAAGGGGAGCCTTGGGTAGGATATTATTGGTCACCAACGTGGGTAACAGCTAGCTACGATTTAACTCTATTAGAAGACGCACCTTACGACGAAGCCAAATGGAATGAATCAAAAGGAACTGAGTTTCCACCAAATGATGTAGTTATTGCAGTTCATAAGGATTTACCAACACAAGCTAAGGACGTAGTAGACTTTTTAAGTAAATATGAAACTAGTAACGATTTAACGGAAAGTGCATTAGACTATATGCAGGAAAATGATGTTGAAGCAGATGAAGCCGCTATTTGGTGGATGAAAGAGTATGAAGATATTTGGACAGCTTGGGTGTCCGAAGAAGTGGCTGAAAAGGTAAAAGCTTCTTTGAAATAATTCATTACTTAATCTAACTAAAGAAAGGTGGTTGTGGCTGTACTTTTACAGTCCCATTCTATGACAGAATTTCCAAACGTACGATTTCCAATAGGGGATGTAGTAGAGAAATTCGTGGATTTTCTTGCCATGAATTTTGATGCATTCTTTGATTTTATCTTTATCATCTCGTCTTCCATGATTAAAGGTCTTGAGGCGGGTCTACTAGCAATTCCTTGGTGGTTATTTATTGTTATCATCTTTTTAATTGGATGGTTTTTTAATAATCTATATGGAGGACTGCTATATGCAGCATTTATCTTCTTAATTGGATCCTTTGATTTGTGGCCAGAAACAATGACCACCATTTCCATCGTTTTAATCTCCGTAATTTTGTCTCTTGTTATAGGCATACCACTAGGAGTTGGAATGGCTTTTAGTAAATCAATGTCCAGAATCATGCGTCCGATATTAGACGCGATGCAGACAATGCCAAGCTTTGTCTACTTAATACCAGTAATTTTCTTCTTTCCGCTCGGAAATGTACCAGCAGTTATTGCAACAATCATTTATGCATTACCACCAGTAATCCGTTTAACAGAATTAGGTATCCGAAGTGTAGATAAAGAGATTGTAGAATCTGCACAATCATTCGGCTCCTCTTCCTCTCAAATGCTCATGAAAGTACAACTACCACAAGCCTTACCTACAATTATGGCAGGTATAAATCAAACAACAATGATGGCGCTAGCAATGGCGGTTGTTGGTTCTATGGTTGGTGCGCAGGGACTTGGAGAACGAGTACTCTTTGCAATTAACCGAATAGACATCTCACTAGGTTTTGAAGCTGGGATCAGTATTGTTTTCCTAGCGATTATCATCGACCGCGTTACCGGAGGAATTGCGAATCGCCTTCAGAAACATAGGAGGGATGCCGCATGACAGTAAAATTAAAATTAGAAAACGTATCGAAGATTTTTGGGTCTCGACCTAAAAAAATTATTCCGATGGTAGAGAAGGGTGTACCAAAGGAAGAGATATTAGCTAAAACAGGGCATACGGTCGGAGTGTACAATGCCTCAATGGAAATCATGGAGGGAGAGACCTTCGTGATTATGGGGTTATCAGGAAGTGGTAAGTCTACCCTAATTCGTTGTTTAAATTTATTGAATAGACCTACTTCTGGCGCTATATACGTCGATGGAGAAAATGTCGTGGATTACAATAAGACACAGTTAAAATACTATCGTCAAAAGAAAATAGCTATGGTATTCCAGCATTTTGGGCTGTTTAGCCATCGTACGGTATTAGAAAATATTGAGTATGGTTTAGAGATAAGAGGAATGTCTAAGAACGAGCGCCAGGAAATTGCTCAGAAACATTTAGAAACAGTTGGTCTTAAAGGTTATGAAAACCAATATCCAGATGAACTTTCTGGAGGTATGCGCCAGCGAGTAGGCATCGCCAGAGCACTTGCTAACGATCCAGATATACTATTAATGGATGAGCCCTTCAGTGCACTTGACCCATTAATCCGTAGAGAAATGCAGCTAGAGCTACTTGATATCCAAAATCGCCTTCAAAAGACAATAATCTTCATCACACATGATGTCAACGAGGCTTTTAAAATTGGGGACCGTGTTGCGGTTATGAAAAACGGAAAAGTTGAGCAAATTGGCACTCCAGAAGAGATTCTGGAAAATCCGGCAAGTAGCTATATATCAGAGTTTATACGAGATATTGATCGCACTAAAATTCTTCAAGCAGAGCATATTATGTCTAAGCCCAACGGATTAGTATCATTAAAGGATGGACTAAATGTTGCAATCCAGGTGATGAGAGAGAATGGGAACTCGAGTGCTTTTGTGGTAGACAGAAAGCGTCAGTTGCAAGGTATCATTACCATTGACCAGGCTATCGAGGGCATGAAGCAGAAGAAATCCTTACAAGAAACAATGTCAAAGGATGTGAATACAGTCCATCCTGAAGAATATGTACAAGACTTGATTCAGCAAGTCCTCGATTCTAAGTATCCTCTTGTTGTAACAGACGAGGAAGGAACGATGAAAGGAATGATTTTACGCGTTCACGTTTTAGCAAGCTTAATAAGTGATCCTGTAGAGGAGCCTGAACAAAAAGCGTAAGTTGGAGAGCCCAAAAACGATTAATTCGTCTTTGGGCTTTTCTATGAATTAAATTAAAAACGTTTAATTTTTTCAAAAATGTTCACAGGTTATCTATTGTAAAATTGGATTTTTTTAACTAAACTAAAGCTAGTAAGAGATGATTTGTGAACTACTAAAACAATAATGTAAGCGCATTCAATCAAACCGAGGAGGTAGTTGGAATGAGACTTCAAGACAAAGTAGCGGTAGTAACAGGTGCGGGTTCAGGTATGGGAAAGGCGATTGCAGTTCTCTATGCTAAAGAGGGGGCTAAGGTCGCTGTTTCGGATTTAAACGAAGAGACGGCGAAGGCTACTGTCGACGAGATTAAAGCAAATGGTGGAGAGGCAATAGCCATAACTGCGAATGTTGCAAAGGAAGATGATATTCAAAATCTGATTGATACGACGGTAAATACGTATGGTACTGTTGATATTTTAGTGAACAACGCAGGTATAATGGACAACTTTGAGCCTGCTGGGGATATCGAAGATAGCAACTGGGAAAGAATATTTTCAGTTAATACTACGAGTGTCATGCGTTCCACACGTAAGGTATTACCAATCTTCTTAGATAAGCAAAAGGGAGTTATTATCAATGTAGCCTCTGTTGGTGGACTGCAAGGATCTAGAGCTGGCGGTGCTTATACTGCTTCTAAGCATGCAGTAGTGGGGTTCACTAAAAATACTGGATATATGTATGCGGACCAAGGCATTCGCTGTAATGCAATCGCACCGGGTGGGGTAGAAACTAACATAAATAATTCTATGACGAGTGTGAGTGAAAAAGGAATGGGGCGTATTCGATTAGGAATGGGCAACAATCCAAGAATGGGTAAATCAGAAGAGATAGCAACTGTAGCATTATTTCTTGCTTCTGACGATTCAAGCTTTGTTAATGGAACTGTCATAACAGCAGATGCAGGCTGGCTTTCCTATTAAATAACTTCAGAAAACCCTTCTCCATTATGGAGGAACTGCCTCAGTCGTAGCATATGAGGGACATAAGCATTTGATGGACTATACCGCTACTAAAGCTGCTAATGTAGGGTTTACTCGGGCACTTGCAAATAACCTAGTAAGCCAAGGGATTAGAGTCAATGCAATTGCTCCGGGAAAAATTTGGACACCACTGATCCCAGCTAGCTTTTCTGCAGATGAGGTCACACAAGCTGGCAATCCTATGGAGCGGCAGGGTCAACCATTTGAGCTAGCACCTACTTTTGTTTATTTAGCTTCAGATGATTCTCGGTTTGTAACTGGCCAAACACTTCACGTAAACGGCGGGCAAGTAACTTCTTCCTAAAAGCAATAATTTAACTCTTCTAAGGCCAACTCACTCGTGATTTGGTCTTATTTATGAGTGGTTCTTCAAAGAAGGTTCTTAAAATGAATGAATATCTAAAATTCATGTTTCTAATCAGTTAAATACTAAATTTTCCTGTATTGAGTTTATCAGCCATGTTTTTAGGCTATATAGATAAAATGAATGTCGAATTTTGTTATTAAACACAAAGTGTTACGCACATTCATCTTTTAAAGGAGGTCTAGTATGTTAAAAAAAGTATTATTTTTAGCTGCACTTAGTTTACTACTTGCAGCCTGCTCAGATGAAGAGACAACAGTGAAGAAAGATAACGATGTTGAGGGAAGTGAGAAAGAAGTTGTTGAAGATGAGGAGTTCTCACTTGAGGTAACAGATGAAGAATGGCTAGCATTATCTAACCAAAGCAAATGGTGGGAGGAAAATGAACTAACTGAGCCAGAATTTGGACAAGCAGTAATTGTTCAATTTGACGAGGATACTATTCCAGAAGTCGTTATTCCTTATACGCAAGCTAAAGAGGAACCCCAAGGCCTACTAATAGGGAAGTATAATGAGACTGAGGAAAAGTGGGCAATCTCACAAAACATACCTATCGAAAACAATATGAAAATAGAAATATTAAACGATAAAATAACATTTAATAATGGATCTGAGCTACTCATCACACAAGAAAGTGACGATAAAAATAAAACACTAGCAACTTATAAATACTCTAAAACAGATGAACAAGTAATTGTTGAGCATAGACTTGCCGTAGATGTGGACCAAGCTATCGAAATTGATACAGAGCGTAACACAATTAGCTATTTTGTTAAAGGAGAAGAGAAACAAGAGACATTAGAGGAGTAACCTTACAGGCGTAGACAAAGATTATGTTTTTAGCTCCTCCCATTTATAAGCAGAGAAAATGCTCTGAGGTCTTAAAGGACTTTAGAGCAATTTTTGACACAACACTAACCATTGGTTATAATATAACCAATGGTTAGTTGGGGTGATTAGATGACAAATAGACAAAGTGCACGTTCAGACGAAACAAAGAAAGAAATTATCAATGCAGCAGAGAAATTATTTTCTCAAAAGGGTTATGATGCTGTTACCATACGAGAAATTGCAAAGCTGGCCGGATGTTCTCATACCACTATTTACCTTTATTATAAGGATAAAGAGGCTCTTCTTTACAAGTTGTCCATGCCACATCTGAATGATTTATACATTCAAATGGAACAAACGCTTCAACAAACGAATTTATCAGTAGAAGAAAAGTTAAAGATAATTAGTAAAAAATATATTTACTTCTGCCTACAAAACAAAAGTATGTATAGCATATTTTTTAACGAAATGTCTTCTAGGGTAGATGAAGAGCCGGTGACGGAAATAAATAAATTACGTCTTTCTATATTTAATTTGTTAAAAACAGCTGTTACAAATTGTCTGCAAATTAAATCAGAACAGCAAATTCTAGCCTATTCTCGTATATTTTATTTTAATTTAAATGGCATACTTAGCACCTATTCCTACCAGCACGAGCCGCTTGAAGTGCTAATGGAAAGATTGATTCCGACATTCGATTTAGCAGTAGAGATTATGTTAGAGGGTATGAAGGGGAAATATATAGGGGGAGAAAAAATTGAAGATTAAACAGATTTCAGAAAATATTTGGAGCATAAGATCTTGGATGATATGGCTAGTTATACCTGTTCAAGTATGGGTAGTGGTGGAGGAGGACGGTGTTACGTTAGTGGACGCTGGCTTACCAAAAATGGCTAAGGGAATATTGGGGTTTATTGAACAGCTAAACGCTGGACCCTTGAAAAGAATAGTATTGACGCATGGGCATGCAGATCATGTGGGTGCAGTTGAGCACATTGTAAAGGGGAAGGAAGTTCCGGTATTTGCACACGCAAAAGAAATTCCGTATGCGGAGGGCAAAATACTCTACCCAAGACGACAGAAGCTCGAGCAGAATCTTCCTAACGGACTGACACAGTCTTTGTATGAAGTAGCAGGAGAGCTTCAAAATGTAGGAGCACTTAAGCCAGTATATACTCCTGGTCATTCCCCAGGGCATGTGGTTTACTACCATGAGCTAGATGATGTTCTTTTGGCCGGAGATTTATTTACGACGCGCAATGGAAAACTGCATCAACCTATGCCAATGTTTACTGGAGATATGAAGCAGGCCACAGAAAGCGGAATTTCTGCCATAAATGATATAATGCCGAAACAGCTAGAGGTTTGTCATGGAAAAACAATAGATAATCCGTTTGATGGCATTACTACTTACATTAATCAAATGGGAAAAACTTTAAAAGCAAAGCTCTGATTAAGAAATAATATCATAAAATCCACTTTGCCGATAAAACACGGATAATTGAAGAATGACTACTTTAATGAAATATTATAGCTTGAATACAAAAAACAGTCCCCGAGGGAATTCGGGGACTGTTTTTTATAATATTTCATTGTAAAGAATGCCTTCATCATTAAGCTGAATGACTTTTAAATAATTCTCGTCTTTAACAAAAACACTTTTATATGTTTTATTGCCATCAGAATCTTCAAAGAAAATTATTCGTGACCCTTTGTTATCCGTCTCAATATCTGCCACATATACTTGTAAATCAATAATGTCATCTAGAATTGGGTATTCAGGGAAGTCCTTTAGTACTTGGTTTTGCTTTGGTAGTTCTGCTTTAGAGCTGTTTTCGGTTAGTGTGCCATCTGTAGCTTTTTCTTGTCCATCGGAGCAACCGGCAAGTAGTGACAAACCTACCATAGCAACTAATAACTTTTTCATTTTTGCATGACTCCTTTATTATTTATTTAATTGTATTTAGAGAATACATCACTATTTATAATTATGAAAAAATTATTCCTTGAATAGTTATCCTAGAATACTGAATTTAGTAAGTCAAATGATACCCCTTATTCTTTGTCACCAATTGAGAAAAAAAATAATAATATAAGCAGATAAATTAAATAATTTGAAGTTACATTTAGGAGTGTGTTTATGCCTGCAATTAATGGAAAACAGTATATAGATCGCATTAATAGGTTGAATTCTGAAGTATGGATTGATGGAAAGCAAGTAACAGGCAATATATCAGAGCACCCGGCGTTCAAAGGCATTATGAAGACCCAGGCGGCGTTGTTTGATATGCAGCATGACCCTCAATACAAAGAAATATTAACCTATGCTTCGCCAACCACGGGAAATTTAGTAGGTTTGTCCTTTTTGGAGCCCAAGTCAAAAGAAGATTTGGCAAAAAAACGAATGATGGTGCAGGAATGGGCTCGAGTAACTCATGGATTGATGGGTAGAAGTCCTGATTATATGAATACGACCTTAATGGCATTTGCCTCTTCTGTTAAATTATTAGAAGACAAAAAAAACTGTTTCCCTCAGTATTTCCAATCTTACTATGAATATGTACGAGAAAATGATTTAACTTTGACTCATAGCTTTATCGAGCCCCAAGTGAATCGAGCGTATTACTATTTAGAAACTGCAGAGGAGCCGATTGCGGCAAAGGTTATTGGTGAAAATGATCAAGGAATCATTATAAAAGGTGCGCGCCTTCTTGCTACACAGGGTGGAATTACCGATGAAATATTAGTACTCTCTACAGGTTCTTCATTAGAGGAAGGAAAGGGCTATTGCTTTTCTATCCCAAGTAATACGAAGGGAGTAAAATTTATATGTCGTGAGTCACTAGTTGGTGGCGAGTCAACCTTCAATTATCCACTTAGCTCCAAGTATGAAGAGATGGATACCATTGTAGTCTTTGATAATGTGTTAATCCCTTGGGAGCGTGTATTTTTTTATGATGATACGACCGTTGCAAATGACTTTATGATTAGTAGCTCCTTCCACTCGTTCTCCCTTCATCAGGTGATAGCTAGACAGATTATTAAAACTGAATTTGTCCTAGGAATTGTACAATCAATTATTAAAACTATTAATATAGCAGAGTACCAGCACGTGCAGGAAAAGGCGACAGAGGTAATCGTCGCATTGGAATCATTAAAAGCTCTGTTAATGAAATCGGAGGTGGAAGCGAAGGTCAATAGTTTCGGACTCATGGAGCCAGATCGATTAACATTGCACGCAGCTATTACTATTTTTCCGCGTATCTACCCAAGGCTGACAGAAATCATTCAGCTATTAGGAGCAAGCGGGCTTATGTCTATTCCAACAGAAAATGATTTTAACTCACCCATTAGAAAGGATCTCGATCATTATATGCAGGCTAAGGCTGCCTCTGCTGTAGAGCGGGTAAAATTGTTTCGACTAGCCTGGGATCTCACGATGAGTCCATTCGGTACGAGGCAAACTATATATGAGCGATTTTTCTTTGGAGACCCAATACGCGTAGCAAGCCTGCTATACTCTGCCTATGATAAAGAGCCTTATGTTCAACGTATTAACGATATTTTATAGAGCTGCTTTAAATTTGGAGAAAATCTGGCTGAATAGGACGTTTACTATTGATTAAAGCTGATAATCGGCCAACTTCTCACAGAATTCTAACTTATAACCATATAATTTAGAAAGGCAAGAATGCATGATTTCAGCATTCTTGCCTTTAGCTATTCTGACTAAACTTATTTCTTTCTTCTAATAAGAGAGGAGTTGACCTCTTTCATCGAGGCAAACCCAGATAAAGCTAAAGTTACATCAATATCATTAATCATATTACGTAAAACATGCTCTACTCCTTGTTCTCCTGCAACAGCTAGGCCATAAATAAAAGGTCTGCCAAGTAGAACTACATCTGCTCCAAGTGCCTTTGCTTTTACGACGTCAGAGCCCCGTCTTATCCCGCTGTCCAATAATACCGGAATCTTCCCCTGGACGATTTCCGCTATGGATGGGAGGGCCTCTAGTGATGAAATACATCCATCTAGCTGTCTGCCTCCATGATTTGAGACTATAATTCCATCGACTCCGTGGTGTAAAGCTTTTCTTGCATCTCCCTCATGAAGAATACCCTTAAGCAAAATAGGAAGCTTTGTATGCTCCTTAATAGTTTTGAGATTCTCCCATGTTAATGAAGGATTAAAGATAATATCTACAATATTCTTGATGACCTCTGGATCGTCTGCAGAAGGAGGACTAGCAAACCTACCTTGAAAAACAGGATCGTGTAAGTAGTTTGCAGCTCCTTTTCCCAATTTTAAAGGAGAATAACGATTATTCAAGTCACGCTCTCTATTACCAAGAAGAGAGGTATCAATCGTTATTACAATAGCCGAGTATCCTGCTTTTTCTGCTCGACGCACCATACTTATCGCCATTTCTTCATCGTTTGACCAATACAACTGATACCAACGAGGGGTGTTTCCTAGGTTGGCGGCAATATCTTCTAAAGGATAAGAGGATAATGTGCTAGCTATAAAGGGTACTCCACAAGCTGCAGCAGCCCGTGCTGAAGCCAGCTCACCCTCTGGATGAAAAATACTTTGAACGCCGATTGGTGCAAGTGCAAAGGAGGAAGGAAAGGTAGTGCCTAGTAAAGTAGCTGAAGTGTCCCTGAAGCTCACATCATTCAAATACTGGGGCACGATATACCAATCCTCAAAGGCCGCCTCATTGGCACGAAGCGTGCTTTCATTGCCGGCTCCGCTATGGACATAGGTAAACGGCCCTTTTTCAATAGACTTGGAAGCCATTTGCTCTAACAGAGAAATAGAATGTGGTAGTTCCACATGAGAAATAGAACTGGTCATACATATCATCCTTTCAAAATTTAACTAGTTTTTTTCCCTAAATATGCCTCGACAACTCTTGGGTCCTCCAGTAGGTTACTCGCTTCACCGTTAATAATTATTTTTCCTGTCTCCATGACATAACCATAGTCTGCTACTTTAAGAGCCTGCTTCGCATTTTGCTCAACCAACAAAACGGTTGTACCGCTATCTTTAATTTCACGAATCATTTTAAAAATATCCGCTACGATTAAAGGTGCAAGACCCATAGAAGGCTCATCCAATAGCAAAAGTTTCGGCTTAGATAGTAGAGCTCTAGCTATAGCAAGCATTTGCTGCTGACCACCAGAAAGGGTGCCTCCTAATTGGTCCTCACGTTCTTTTAAAATAGGAAATTGTTGCATAACATTTTCGATATCCTTTTTTATGTCCTTATCATTTCTGTGGAAAGCTCCCATTTCTAGGTTCTCGAGAACGGTCATCGTAGAAAGGATAGCTCGCCCTTCTGGAACAAGGGCGATACCTTTTCGAACAAGCTGATCTGGTCTCATACCTGTAATGTTTTCTCCTAAAAATTCAACTGTTCCCTTTTGCGGTTTTAACAGACCGGCAATTGTTTTCATCGTAGTCGTTTTCCCAGCGCCATTTGCACCAAGTAGGGTTACAATCTGCCCCTGCTCTACTACTAGGTTCACATTTTTAAGAGCCTGTATTTTCCCATAAAATGTTTCAATACCAGATACCTTAAGCAATTTCTTCATCCTCCTCTGAGCCGAGGTAAGCTTCAATTACATCTTGATTGTTTTGTATTTCCGTTGGAGTACCTTCAGCAAGCTTCTTCCCAAAATTTAAAACGGTAATTCTGTCGCAAAGCTTCATAACAAAAGGCATGTCATGCTCTATCAATAAAACAGTAACTCCACGCTGTTGAACCTTTTTGATCAAATCAAATAAATTCTCTGTTTCTGTTTCATTCATGCCAGCTGCTGGCTCGTCTAATAATAAAAGCTTTGGATTACTTGCCAAGGCTCTGGCAATTTCCAATCTTCGTTGTTGACCGTAAGCTAAATTTTCTGCAATGGTATCTTCATATCTAGATAGACCTACTAACTCTAGTAATTCTAAAGCGACTTCATGGTTACTCTTTTCTTCATGCTTTTGAGATTTGGTTCTAAGTACGCTTGTTAAAACACCAGATTTATTTCGACAGTGGGCACCTACTAAAACATTTTCCAAAACAGACATTTGAGAAAATAACCTTATATTTTGAAACGTACGACAGATGCCTTTATCAGTGATTTTATGTGGCTTAATACCAGAAATATTTTCTCCGAGAAAAAGAATTTCCCCAGAGGTAGGGGCGAACATATTCGTAATTACATTAAACATAGTTGTTTTACCAGCACCGTTAGGGCCGATTAAGCCGAATATCTCTCCTTCGTTGATTTGGAAAGAAACATCAGTTAAAGCAGAGATACCACCAAAGTTTTTAGTTATATTTTTTAGCTCTAATACCATTGGAGTCCCTCCTTTTAAATGTAAATGTTCTCTTTAGCCAATTTAATACGGGGACATCTATAATTCCTTGAGGGCGGAAAGCCATCAACAAAATAAGAATTATTCCGTAAATCATGTATCGATATTCACTGATGAATCGCAATGCTTCTGGAAGAAGTGTCATAAAGGTTGCGCCGAATATTGCTCCCCAAATAACCTCACTTCCGCCAAAAATGGAGAATATTAAAATATCTATTGCACGGTGATAAGCGAAATCTGCTGGACTAATATAAGCTAATACATGGGCATATAAAGCGCCTGCGAAGCCTGCTAAAATAGCTCCTTGGGTGAAGGACAGTACTTTGTAGTAAGTGATATTAATACCCATCGCTTCCGCGGCTTTTTCATCCATTTTAATAGCAGCGTATGCTCTGCCTACACGTGACTTGTTCTGTCTGATAAAGAACCAAATGATGGAAATAGTAATTATTAGTAAAACAAGTACAACTATTAAATAGATAGCTTGATTGTTTTTAAGACCAAGCATATCTGGGTCAAAGCCTAAGTCTCTTAAAAATTGAAAAAGCTCTCTACCAAGATGGGGTATACCTGACAATCCAACCGAGCCCTTCGTGACAGAGTCCCAGTTTACAAAGATTACTCGAATTACTTCCCCAAAGCCTAATGTTGCTATAGCTAGGTAAACCCCGCTTAACCTTAGAGCAGGTATACCGATTAGAACCCCAAAAGCACCTGCAACTAAAGCGCCTAAAATAATACTTATATACAGAGGAACCTCAAAGTTGATAGTCAGTAGTGCAGACGTATAGGCTCCGATACCCATGAAGCCTGCATTTCCTAAAGATAATTGTCCAGAGGAAAGCGTTATGTAAATGCTTATCCCTAATATAATATTGATAAGAATGAAAGAGATAATTTGTAGATGGTATGGGTTTAAGATTTCTCCTAGCATGTCATCATCACCTTCCTGCCTCAGCGGTTTTATTGCCGAAAATACCCTGTGGCCTTATGAGAAGGATAAAAATAATGGCGATAAATGCAACAGCATCTCTGTATCCGGAGTCTCCATAGGCAACAATCATTGTTTCTGAAAGACCAAGGAGTAATCCTCCAACCATCGCACCCTTTACATTTCCCATTCCTCCTAGAATGATGATGGCTAAACCCTTTAAACCCATGGATAAGCCCATCTGAGGGTTAACAGAGTTAAAGGCCATGCCTACTAGAATTCCAGCAATTCCACCTAGAGCGGATGCCAGTATGACGGTAGTTGTAATGGTTCGCTTCGTATTCACACCTAGTAAACTGGCAGTCTCTAAGTTTTCAGCAGTCGCACGTAATGCCTTTCCAGCTTTCGTTTTAGCGAGCCAGTAGGAAAGTACAACCATCAAGGTAATAGAAATAGCAAAAATTAAAATTTGTACTAAATAAATTGTAATTGAACCTACTTGAATTTGAATTTGTGCAAAAGAATGTCGGAACGGATGATTACCTGCGCCAAATAAATGATGGGAGAGATTCTCCAATAATATGGAAACCCCAATCGTACTGATCAATGGGGCTAGATGAGAAACTCCCTGTTTACCGCGTAGGGGGCGAAGTGCAATTCTTTCTAACAAGTACCCTAAGATAGCAGTCACAATTACCGCTGAAAGAAAGGCTACCCACAGTGGTAAGCCTAATACGCTTGTTACTAACACTCCTATAAAAGCACCAATCATGAAAATCTCGCCATGGGCCATGTTAAGGATACCTAGTACTCCAAAGACAAGCGTAAATCCAAGGGCAACGATCGCATAAATGCTTCCGAGTGTTATTCCGTTAATGATTTGTTCTAAAAGCAAGAAAGCTCACCCTTTCAAAATAAGGTAAGGGCTATGCACCCTTACCTGTATTAGTTAAATTTTGAACTACTCAAACAACTGGAATTCTCCATCCTGGATGATAAGAACTGTAGGATCCATTATTACGTCTCCGTCCTTGTCAAAAGAAATCTTCCCTAGGATGCCTTCTAAATCCTTAATTTCAGCCAGAGCATCACGAAGCGCATCTCTGTCTGCTTCTCCAGCATTTTTTAATGCCTCTGCAATAATATAAAGAGCATCATAGGCCTGTGCAGCGAACTGGTCAGGCTTGTGACCATACGCTTCTTCATATTTTTCTACAAAAGCTTGAACTTTTTCATCTGGTTTATCCGCAAACCAAGGAGTTGCAACAATTAATCCGTTAGATGCTTCTCCGGCAATTTCAATTACTTGAGGGGAATTGAATCCATTACCTCCAACAAAAGGAACATCAATCCCCATTTTTCTTGCTTGGTCCATGATTACTGCACCCTCATTATATAGAGCGGAAGCCAAGATTAGATCTGGCTGAAGATCTTTAATCTTAGTAAGTTGCGCATTATAATCGGACTGTCCTTTTTGAAAGGTCTCGATTGTTAAAATTTCAAGCCCCATATTTTCAGCTTCTGCCTTCATCGTATCGAATCCGGACTGAGTGAATAGATCATCATTTCCATATAGAATAGCAACTTTTTTAGCTCCATATTTGTCTACCGCTTTTTCCAATGCAGCAGGGATTGCTAGGGATTCTGGTATAGAATTACGGAATACATAATCTCCAATCTGAGGAATACCTGCCGCGGTAGTGGAAGTCCCCATAATTGGGATACCATTGAGATCAGCTTCAGGTCCAACAACGTTCATCTCTGTACTTAATGTTGGTCCTATGATTGCAACAATATCGTCCTGACTCATCAATTTTTGACCCACAGATAATGCCTGCTCTTGTTTTCCGACTGAATCTTCAATTGCAAGCTCAATTTTTACATCGCCTTTTTCATTAATTTCTTCTAAAGCTAATTTCAATCCATTTGTGATTGCTTCTCCATAAGCAGCACCAGGACCTGTCATGTATGAGATAACCCCAATTTTTGCTGAAATCGTTCCATTCTCGCCTTTGCTATTTTCTCCACTTGAAGTTGAAGATTCTCCCGTTCCACAAGCTGCCAATAAAACTAACATCATAATGGAAAGCAAAATAGATAGTTTTTTAAAAGTCTTTCCCATTCCCAAACCCCCTAAAGATAATTGTGAAACATATATCTATATTAAAGCCTTTATAACGAGGATGTAAAGTTAATATTTAGAATAATTATAATAGTAAGAATTTAATTGGTTGGGTTAGAATTCTTTAAAACATAGAGAAATTCAAAATTAATAGAGTATTTTAGGGGCATAATGAGGGTTTAAATTGTTACTTAATAAATAATAATATTTTTAAATTTTTATCTTGTTTTAGGAAATTTATTAGGGTAAGTAAAAAAATATATACTTTTATTACTATTTAATTTATTATATTTTAATATAACATTCGATTAATATTGAAATATCTGAAATTATGAATAGGGGCGTAATTGATGGAAGAAAAAAAGAAAAGGTCCTGGTTTAAGGTACCGCACACATATACATTAATATTTACTATTATTATAATTGCCGGACTAGCTTCTTATGTAGTACCCGCAGGAGAGTTTGAACGAGTAGAAGATGAAGAGTCAGGGAGAACGCTCGTAGTAGATGGAAGTTACAAAGAAATAGATAGCGATCCAGTGAGCTTTTTTGAGCTGTTTACAGCTATTCCGATGGGTTTAGAAAAAGGCGCACAAATTATTTTCTATATCTTTTTAGTAAGTGGTGTATTTGGAATCATCCATAAAACTGGGGCTATTGAAGCTGGAGTGTATAAAGGAGTACGTGCTTTAGAAGGTAAAGAAAAGCTTCTGATTCCAATGAGTATGATTCTCTTTTCTATTGGAGGATTTACTATGGGGATGGCAGAGGAAGCCATTATTTTTGTTCCAATTGGAATAGCAATAGCTCGAGGAATGGGTTTTGATGCAGTGACAGGTACAGCAATGATTACACTTGGAGCAGCTAGTGGATTTTTTGGAGGTATGTTAAATCCATTTACGGTAGGTGTAGCACAGTCGTTAGCTGATGTACCTTTATTTTCGGGTATTGGCTTTCGTTTCGCTGTATACATATTAGTTTTGGGCTTTGCGATTTGGTATGTGATGCGCTATGCCTTCAAGGTGAAGCGAAACCCTGAACTTAGCGTTATATATGATATTGAACAAAAAGAAGTTAATGCAGATATGAATAACTTTGCTAAACTGACAGGTAAACACAAGCTAGTTTTTTTGACAATGGCTATTGGAATAGGATTTAATATTTATGGAGTTTTTAACTGGGAATGGTTTATCACTGAGCTGGCAGCCTCGTTTTTAATAATGGGAATTATAGCAGGATTACTAGGTGGTCTAAACACTACACGTATTTTTGACTCTTTTATTGACGGGGCAAAAGCGGTAACATTTGGGGCATTAATTGTTGGATTTGCACGTGCAATTACCGTCGTATTAGAGGAAGGGAAGATTATAGACACTATCGTGTATTATGCTGCAGAAGGTATTGGTAATCTTCCTCAATCAATTAGTGTGATCGGCATGTTATTTATTCAAGCAGTGCTTAACTTATTTATCTCATCTGGTAGTGGTCAGGCAGCAGCTACAATGCCAATAATGATTCCTATAACAGATTTGCTAGGCCTTGAAAGACAAGTAGCGGTATTAGCATTCCAATATGGAGACTCTATTACCAATTCAATTATTCCTACTTCTTCAGCTTTAATGGGTTATTTGGCTGTTGCTGGTATTCCTTATGAACGATGGGTAAAATTTATATGGAAAATGATTCTTGGCTGGGCAATTATTGCATGCTTTGCATTGCTTGTGGCTGTTGCCATTGGTATTTCCTAAATGTTCGCTTTGTAAGGTGGATAATATATTTTAAACTAAGTATATATAAGAGGATTGTCCCTAGGGGCAATCTTTTTTGCATTTCAAAATGATAGGCATAAAATGTATTTATAATCACGCCTAATTTCGAGGCCATGTTATTTATTTGCTCGCCACCATAATGGGAAATTTATCGTTCGTATAGAAGACACAGATATTGAGCGTAATATTGAAGGCGGAGAATTATCGCAGCTGGATAACTTAAAGTGGTTAGGAATGGAATACGACGAATCTGTAGATATCGGTGGACCTTATGCGCCTTATCGACAAATGGAGCGTTTAGATATTTACATAAAATATGCGGAAGAAATGCTAGAAAAAGGACATGCTTCTGTACTTCAGAGGAGTTAGAAGCTGACCGTGAGCAACAAAAAGAAAATGGTGTGGCTGCACCGATGTATAACGGAAAATGCAGACATTTATCTAAAGAAGAAGTGCAAGAGAAGGAAGCGGCTGTAATGCCTTATACTATCCGTATGCGTGTGCCTGAAAACGCGTGTAGCACAATTGAAAAGGACACCAGGGAAGGGATTTAGATGATGAATCAATGGATCTCTAAAATAGAATCCATATTTATGTCTGGTCTAACAGATGTAAATTTCGAAGCGAATAGATAATATAGACGAGTTAGTAGGAACAGAAATCGATCCTGAGATACTGAGTATTATGGAAAATGGTAGGATTAAATCGGTTGAGGGTGAGCCAGATGAAACTACATTGTTTGTCAGGTATCATGTTTATGACAACGGACTTATTGTAAAAGAATTTCAAGCTAACGAATCAGCTCCAATTCAATATGAAATAGTATCCAAGGTAGAGGAAGCACAGGCGAATAAACCTGAAGATAAAAACTTTTTTGAAGCTACCGCTGACTTTCTATTTATGGATGATTTCCGAACATTAACCGATCCAAATGCGTCTTTTTTGGATAAAGGAATAGCTGCTGCCTCCCTTATCCCTCTTCCTGTAGGAAAAGCAGTAAAAGGTGGCGCAACAGCTGTAAAAGCTATAGACAATGCCGTTGATGCCTCAAAAGCTGCAGATAAGGTGGGAGATGCTTCTAAAATTGTAGATAAGTTACCTCCTATTGAAAATGGACCATATATTAAAAATGGAAAACCACGAGGTAGACCACAATTATCAGGGGACAAAAAAATAGAATTTGAACGGAATGTATATGAAAACAATGTTGGACCTGATGGCATTTTACGTGATCCTAATACGATGGAGGTCCTTGATTGGAAGCCAGGTCTACCAAGAAAAGGTGCAGTAGACTTTGGACATCGACAGGGATATGAGTATCATCCTATGTTTGAAAAATATAGGAATCGTGAAATAACCTTAGAAGAATTGAAAGAGTTCCAGTTTAATCCTGAAAACTTTAGGATAGAGAGTCCTGGAGCAAATAGAAGTCGTAAATTCGAAGGGAAATGATAAGGATATGAAAATTACAAATGTGTTTGATGCAGTACTTAAGGGAACCTTTGAGGATTTTAAAAATTTCTATAACGGAGAGGCAAATCAGATTAATCCGAATAGTAAGTTTAACTTGTTGTCTACCGCAATGCTTAATGATAAGAATCCCGATGATAAGCTAGCCATTACTAAATATCTATTAGAAGACGGGATAGACGTCTCCTTTACAGACTCTTTGTATAATAGAAATGCTCTCCATACTTTTTTCTTTAACATTATGAAAGGTCCAAAAGATTATATGGAAACGGTTGTTAGACTACTCGTAGAAAATGGTGTGGACGTAAATGCCGTGGACAAATTTAACTCTATACCATTAAAATATGCGATAACAGTCAATAAAAACACTACAGAGGATATGAAGGATATTTATTATTATTTAGTGGAAAAGGGATCCGATGTAAATATAAAGGATACTTTTAATAAATCGATTCTAGACTACGCGAAAGAGTTTCCTTGGAGAAATGACTTCTTGGAAATAGTAAAGGAGTATGAGCATGGATAATAGAAATGATGCATATGGCGGTTTCATGATATCCAAAAACGTATTGAATGGTGTACCCATCCGATATAGCTTTAGAGAACCGAGTACAATTCCTCAATTAAACGGATGGAATATTTTTTCGGAGTTAGACGATGACGAATATGTGAACAATCCTAATAATTTTGTCATTGTGAATGCTGAAACTATCTATTCACTGGCACCTCAGATGCTAGAAATTTTTGAAGCACCATATGGGACAGATTTATTTTGGCTATATGAAGAAAACGTACACATCGGTTTTTATGATTTAGTAGCAGATAAGACAACATCAATTGAGCAAATTCTAGCATAGAGGTAATAAGCTAGTATTAAAAAACTTACAAGAAATTTTAGAAGCTAAATAAGAGGAGGAAAAGGGTGTCCAACAATGGGCATCCTTTTCTTTTCGTTTAGAAATGGTAAAGGTATGTACAGGACGCACAAACATTCCTATCATGCTAAAATAGAGCTAACAGAAACATAGAAAGGGTTTTAGATGATGAAAAGTACAATAAACGAAAAGAAAATTAAAGAACTATGTGGCATTACTGCTTATAAAAAGGGTAAGGCTTATTTTCTTGCGGATAAGGTACATCTTCATCCTAGCCCGAACAATCAACAGGTGATGGAGGCTACTGTGAAGGCTGGAGAAGATTTCATTGTTACTATAAAAGCTGACTCTGCTGGAGAGGTTGTAGCAACTTGTACATGTCCCCCAGTAGGATTCATTTCCACCTATTGTCAGCATATTGCTGCTGTTCTAATTGCAATTGAAGAGAAGCAACGAATAGATAATTATTTGGCAGAAAAAATGCTGAATTTGTTTGAAAAAAAGACATCGCCACCTATAGGTAAGCAACTACATTTTGATGAAAGAAAGATTTTGGAGATGGAGTTTACTTGCTGTTCAGTACCCTTGGATGATGAAGCATATGGATTCGGTATACAGTTAGCTATTGGTCTCGAATCCTTTCATGAAATCAAGCAAGTAGCGAAGTTTTTAAACGAGATGGAAAGAAGAAGGCCTTTCGAATATTCTACAGGCAGCTTCTACTCACCGGAAATTTATAGCTTTTCAAAGGAAACGGATGAGGTACTTCAATTACTAATGAAAAGTCAGCGCTTAAATAGTAAGGCTAATATACAAGAGGATATCTTACTTATCTCGGTATCGGATTGGGAACGACTCCTACCTTTACTTGTAAAAGCACCAAGGGTCAAGTTTCTGCATAATGATCTATATTATGAAGGTATTCAGCTTGGACAAGAGCTGCCTATTCGTTTTGAATTTGATGAAGCGAAGAAGCCTGATTATCAGTTAAACGTAAAAGGTCTAGATTTAGTGACTGTTTTCCGATCTTACGGCTATGCCTTCTCCAAGGGGGTGCTGTATAAACTTCAGCCAGAGGAAGCAAGCAGACTCGCTGAACTCAAAAGCATGCTGGATCAGTCCGGGAAGCACGAGCTAGTTATTCTTGAGAAGAATATAGACCATTTCATGAAAACAGTCTTGCCGGGCTTGATGAAGCTTGGTCAGGTATATATAGCGGAGCCTATTTCCAAAAGGATGGGTGAGACACCACTCAAGGCCAAGTTATTTTTAGATAGGGTAAAAAATCGACTGCTAGCAGGCTTAGAATTCCATTATGGCCATCTGCTAGTCAATCCCTGTGAAGAAACAGAGGAATCCTTTACTCATTTTCCTGGAGTGCGGCGTCAAAGAGAAAAGGAGCTTGAAATCATGAAGCTCCTATTGGACTGTGGGTTTACCCAAACACCAGGGGGATTTTTCTTGATGGATGAGGAAGACGAATATAACTTCCTATACTATGTACTGCCTAACGTGGAAAAATGGGTGCAGGTATATGCTTCTACTGCTGTAAAGATACGAGTTATAAAAGAATATACGGGTCCGAAGATAAGAATTGAGATGAAGGAAAGAACAGAATGGCTAGAGTTTCGGTTCGAGCTGGATGGTATAAAAGAAAAAGAAATTCAGCACCTTATGACAGCCATTGAAGAGAAAAGAAAATTTTATCGAATACCAAATGGCAATTTAGTATCGCTTGAAACACCCGAATTTTTGGATCTCGCAAGATTCATGGAGGATATGGAGATAAGCAGTGAACATTTCCGAGAAGGAATGAAAGTTCCACTCCTAAAAGGAATGCAAATTGCACAGTCGTTGAGTCATGGAGATTTACTAGAGCCTGGTTTACAATTTGCGAAGCTTCTAAAAAACTTAAACGACCCTGCAAATTTAGAAGAGAATGTGCCAACAGGGTTAGAAAATGTACTACGAGATTATCAAAAAGCAGGATACAGATGGTTTAAGCTTATGGCATCCTATGGATTTGGAGGTATACTCGCAGACGATATGGGCCTGGGAAAAACGCTGCAAAGCATTGCTTTTATAGAATCAGTGCTAC
Organism: Psychrobacillus sp. NPDC093200; assembly: GCF_050280345.1. Classification (NCBI taxonomy): domain Bacteria; kingdom Bacillati; phylum Bacillota; class Bacilli; order Caryophanales; family Bacillaceae; genus Psychrobacillus; species Psychrobacillus sp. NPDC093200. Next base: position 155,762 of record NZ_JBNNVC010000001.1, read on the forward strand.
CTGAAGTTCGGGCACGGAAGCAACCAATATTAGTAGTATCCCCAGCCTCACTGCTTTATAACTGGACAAACGAGTTAGAGAAGTTCGCATCCCATATAGATGCACGAATTATTGACGGTAGTAAGGCGGACAGAAATACAGCATGGCTCACTGCAACAGATGCGGATGTCATTGTTACCTCCTATCCTACATTGAGAATGGATACTGACCGTTATCGGGATATGTTCTTTCATACGGTGTTTTTTGATGAGGCACAAGCATTTAAAAATCCTATGACGAAGACGGCTAGGGCGGTAAAAATGCTGCAGGCCAAGCATCGATTTGCACTTACTGGAACACCGATAGAAAATTCCTTAGACGAGCTATGGTCTATTTTCTACGTAGTATTTCCTGGTCTATTGCCAAACAGAAGAGAATTCAGTGAAATGAGAAGAGAGCATATAGCGAAGCAGGTTCGCCCATTTATATTGCGTCGTATGAAAAAAGATGTTTTAGAAGAGCTGCCTAAGAAAACCGAGATGGTTATCTACTCCGAGCTTCAGGTGGAGCAGAAAAAGCTTTATGCAGCTCATTTGGCAGAGCTAAAGCATGATGCTCTGAAGCATTTGAAGAAAAAAACCTTTCGAAAAAATCGTATCAAGTTTCTAGCGGGACTCACAAGACTTAGACAGTTATGCTGCCACCCAGCCCTATTTGTTGAAGGCTATGAGGGTAGCTCGGCAAAGTATGAACAACTGATGGAGATTCTAGAGGATTGTCGTATGACCGGTAGACGAGTGCTTGTCTTCTCACAGTTTACTCAAATGCTAGCAATCATTCGCAGACAGCTTGTCAAACAGGGTGCACCTTACTTTTATATAGACGGACAAACCCCTCCAGTTGAACGTGTCAGTCTATGCGAACGTTTCAATAACGGTGAGGGTGACTTATTTCTCGTGTCATTGAAGGCAGGGGGTACTGGTCTCAACCTTACTGGAGCAGATACGGTTATCCTGTACGATTTATGGTGGAACCCAGCTGTTGAACAGCAGGCTGCTGACCGCGCCCACCGTATGGGACAAACAAATGAGGTTCAAGTCATTCGACTAGTTGCGAAGGGTACCATTGAAGAGAAAATAACCCAACTTCAACACAGAAAACAAAGTCTAATCGAGGAAGTTATCTATTCTGGACAGGATGTTTTGGCAGGGATGAGTGAAGAGGACATTTTGGAGGTGCTGATGGGGGAATGAGATGATTGAAGATCGAGTAGATAATTTTTCGTTCTCCAATTTAACTGATACCCTTTACCAAATGTTCACGATTGATATTCAAGTATATAAATACCTCATCGTTACTTTAGATTTCGACTTTTGAAAAGCATAAATCTATCCATAGATATGGATATTTGTGAAATACTCAATCTTATCTTATAATTTCTAGATTAGATGATGATGTAAAATAAATTATAGAAATTCAGCTGTTAAAAGTAAACGGTAAAGGGGTTCTCAAATTGATAGAAGATGTAGTTTTAATAAAAATTAATAAAACATACAGAGATAATATGTCGCCCGAAGAGTTGTTTAAAACCACAAGTAAAAGCTGGGTCGCTAGCTTTCAAAAAACCTCGACTCGAGAACTAAAGTTTTACTGTCCGGTATATAAAAACAAAATTATTGAAGTATATGACTTTTTGGGGTTCCATGAGGAGCTTCCCCAAAGAAAACCTTCAAGATATATACTTGAAGGTAAAATTAGTTCAACAGAAATGAGAGAAAAATTGGTAGATTTAGAAGTCAGTAAAATACATAAAGGGAGTGGCAATCCAATCAAATACACCAGTCTAAATAAGTTACTGAATTTAGATGGATCAGAAGAACATATAGAGGAAAATCCACTTATTAAAGATATTTATCAGGATGATTTAGTAACGCAAATTTATAATTTTATTATTTCAAAAGGATTTTCCTACTCTTTAGATAGTATTAAAAATCTCTACTTATCCATACGAAGTAAACCTTTTGTCATTATCTCAGGCATCTCTGGAACAGGTAAAACAAAAATTGTTCAGTTGTTTGCAGAAAGTATGGGGGCAACAGAAGAGAATAGCCAGTTTAAACTTATCCCAGTTAGACCTGATTGGAGTGATAGTGCAGAGCTACTTGGATTTGAGGATTTAAAAGGGGATTTTCAAAAAGGACCTTTGACTAAGATTATTGAACATGCACAGGCTAATCCTGATTTGCCCTATTTTGTTTTGTTGGATGAAATGAACTTGGCTAGAGTAGAGTATTACTTTAGTGATGTATTAAGTGTGATGGAGAGTCGAAGACGAGAGGGAGAGAATATAATCTCGTCTTTATTGGTCGATGAGAAGTATATAAAAGGCCTACGTATACCTAATAATTTATACATTCTTGGAACAGTAAACATGGACGAAACTACTCATCCATTTAGTAAAAAGGTGTTGGATAGGGCTAATACTATTGAATTCAATGATATAGAATTGAATAGCTTTAATTTTGTAGAAAGCCAGGAAGAAGTCGAGAAGATAAGAGTGTCTAATGAATTGTTAGAGGCTAGTTTTATTTCAATTAAAGATATTTATTCAGACCACATGCAATTAGTTGTTGATGTTTCTGCGCTCATATCCAAGATTAACAAACACTTAAAGTCGATAAGTGCTCAAGTAGGTTATCGTGTACGAGATGAAATATGTTTTTATATGGCCCATAATGCTACAAGCAAATTATTAGAAGAAGATAAAGGATTGGACTACTGTATTATGCAAAAAATTCTACCACGTATTTTAGGCAGTGATGATAGAGTAGCTGACGTACTAGAAAAGTTATATCAAGAATTTGTAGGCATTCCTTATGATGATGATAATTTACAATCTTCAAGTAAATATCCGAAATCTACTCAAAAAGTTATAGAAATGTTAGAGAGGTACCGTAATGATGGCTTTACTTCCTTCTGGATCTCTTAAAGAAAAAGAATTAGTTGTTATAGAAACGGGAGATCTCACTTGTATTATAAAAGGTAAAGCCGAACATCCCAAGTACAATAAATTGCACCAACATATGCCCTTTAAAGTAGAAGATGCTATGCAATTTCAGTGTAGAGCTAATGGAGAAGTAAAAATAGAAGTATACGATGTTTTAACTCAGCAGCTCGTACCTTATGAAGAACAGGATTTCCTTCCTATTTTTTTTGAAAATGGTAGATATGAGATTATAATCATTCCAAATAATAAGGAAAGTCTAATTTTTTATCATGAGTATCCAGAGTTTAGAGAAGCGATAGGTCAGATCTCTAGAGGTAATATTCTCACAGGAACATTACATTTTCAAAATGAAGTGGGATTAACTTCTTTTGAAGTGCGCGATGAGAAGAACAACGCTCTTGTTGAAGTGATGCTAGAAATTTATCCTACCAAACTAGACTATAAAAAAGATTACAAAGCTCTATTAGACGAAGTGAATGAAGAAGTCTATAACCTTGCCTATCATTTTATAAAGAGAACCTATTTACAAGCTAGTGCTAAAATCTATAAAGAACCCTCCTTGGCTGAATTTTACCGGCTAGTAGACCGACATTATAAACAGTATATTAGAGCAATCGATCAAGTGGAAAAAACATCCCACCACCAGCTTATAAAAACCTATAAAGAGGTAAGAGGAAATTGTCTTAGAAGACAAGATCAAAAGTCGTTAAATTATTTAAGAAAAAATGCAGACAAGTTTATAGATATATCCAATGGGTTTGCAATTGATGGTAGAAACATTTTGCCTATAAAAGGTCTGTTGATAAAAAAAGAGCATACTATGGATACCCATGAGAACAGATATGTAAAGTGGACTATGCTAAGAATAGGTGCACGATTAAAAAATCTCAAGGAGATAGTGTCTACATCAAATAAATGGGGAAATAACAAAGAAGACAATGAACTTATGCAACGATTGGATAAAATGATTGAACAAGTTGAAAAAAGACAAAAAAGACCATTTTGGAGGAAAGTGGGTAAACTAGACCGATCTGTAATGAATATGGTTTTACAAATGGCACCAGGCTACCGAGAAGTTTTACAAGTTTATACTATAGTTAGTAAGAGCCTTGTGCTGCAGGGAAGTATCTATAAAATGTCTATTAAAGATATTGCTACACTCTATGAATACTGGACTTTCTTGAAGTTAGGACAAATATTAGCGCGAAAATGTACACAAATAAGTCAAGATATCGTAAAAGTTAATCGAGATGGATTATTTGTTAACTTGGACAAGTCAAAAAGGGCTGAACGTAAATATATTCACCCCGTAACGGGTGAAAGAATTACGTTGAGATTCCAATATGACACTAGTACCGCAAACAACCGAGTCCCTACTGTCCAACAGAAACCTGATTCGATGCTTAGCATTAGCAAGAATGGGAAGAGCCATGAGTATCAGTATATATTTGATGCGAAGTATAGATTAGACTTGGAAACTGATCGTACGCCAGGACCTATGCAAGAGGATATTAACACAATGCATCGATATAGAGATTCCATTGTTGTAAATACAGGAGAAAGATATGAACGTACTGCTTTTGGTGCCTATGTTTTGTTCCCTTGGAGAGAATGGGAAGAATATCAAATACATCGCCTGTATCAAAGTATAGATCAAGTGAATATTGGTGGCCTACCGTTTTTACCTAATGCAACAGAACTAGTTGAACGATTTATTGATAATTTATTAAACAAGAGCGCGGAACAACTTCAACAAGAAGGAATTCTTCCTAAGGGAACTGAAGTGAGTGAAAATAATCTTTATTCAACAGATTATGTCATGATTTGTCGTGTGAACAAAATGAATAATCTCATGATATTAAAAGAAAGACAATATAGTATTCCATTGGATAGCTTAGATTCAAGTTGGCAAAAAATCAATTACATCTCTTTGTTGGAAGAAGGAACTGGCCAAATTATTGTGTATGCTAGGGTTGTTCAAATGAAAATTGAAGGGGAAAATCTATTATTTACACTAGCCGAGGAGAATAAGACTTCTATTATTTGCAATGAATACCTAGTGAACAATCATGCTATGTTTTACAGTAACTCCTTTCTCTATGCAAAACACCTCACAGATTTCTATAAAAAAACGAGAGAAGAAGAAATTCTTTGGAGACTATTAAATCGCATTTCGAACGAAGTAAAAATTGAGTTAGATAGTCTATATGTTGATAAAGCAAAGAAAATACTTGCTTATCGGTTTAAGAATTATGATCTAGAAATTGATAGAGATGCGCGTAATTTTTATTTCAGTGGACCAGGCTTTAGAGAGCGGTTTAACCTGGATTTAGTAGTAGATAATGAGACATACGTTTTCAAGCGCCTAGCAGAATGCATATATCCAGAAACTATCTGAAAAGTGCAACCTGAGAGGATGTTTAATCCAACAGGTTGACACTTTTTTATTTATTTTAAATTAACTTAGAACATTATCTATATTCGATAAGTGATTCTTTGTTCACGAACTAAATCAAATTATCTACTCTTTCCTACTAGAATTCTTCTGTGTATTATGTAATAGATTCGTAAATCACTATATTCACTGGCATTATAGTGGAAAAAGGCTAAGATATTGCTACAAAAAGATTCATAATACCACTTTCTGTTTTATTTCAGTTAAAAAATGGATAAATGCTTTTACTTGGGCTAGCTCTAACGTAACATCTCTATAAAATAACCAAGTATTGCGGGTCAGAAAACGATTGTTGTCTATTTTAATAGGTGACACACACAACAGGTCATTTTCTTGGATACAAATTTCTGGTAAAATGGCATACCCGAGCCCGTTTAGGACTAGCTCCTTGCAAGTATCAATTCTATCAACCTCCATGGAAATCATTGGTGGTTTCGTATAAGTTTCCTGCCACCAATTATCAATGGTATTTTTTAAGGATGGATCTGTTTTGTAATTTACTCTTGGAAGAGAAGGAAGATCTTTAAAATCTATATTCCTACTAGATGCTATGCAAATTTTTTCTTCTCGTAATAATATTTTATGTTCCTTCCAGCTATAATCTCCTCTTACAATTCCAAGATGTGCCTCTTCTTTTTGCAGCATCTGCTGTATCTCGGTACTCCAGCCTGTTTTCAAATTGACATCAACTTGCGGGTACTCCTTTAAAAAATCTTTTAATAATGAAGGAAGCTCAAATCGGGCAAACAATCCAGAAACGCCCAATCTAAGCGTACCTTTCACTGCTTCATCCATATTAGTAATATGTTCTTTTGTATGGCGAAGCTGATAAATCATTTGATTTGCATATTGAACAAGGTATTCCCCCTTTACGGTAAACTCCACCCCTTTTTTTCTTCGAGAAACAATCTTTGTGCAGAATTCTTTTTCTAATTGTTGGATTCGATACGTTAATGCAGGCTGAGAAATATAGAGACGCTGGGCAGTTCTTGTTATATTTCTTTCATCGTGAAGTGTAGTTAATATATGCCAATCTTTTTCGTCCAAATATAACTAACTCCTCTCTCTTTTAAAAAGAATTTTCAATTTATTCTAACATTAAATGTTATGTAAATCACATATATGGCGCTCTTATAAGATTTTTCTATGAAGAAAAATAGAAAAGTAATATTATTATTTTCTGAATTTTATATTTATTATATTTTTTAAGATTCATTATAACTTATTAGGAGGAATTAGCATGTCTCATACACATAATTATGATGTTGTAGTAGTAGGAGCTGGAAATGCAGCTTTATGTGCAGCAATTGCAGCGAAGGAGGGTGGCGCCAGTGTCCTGGTTTTAGAAAAAGGATCAATAGAAAAACGCGGAGGTAACTCTTATTTTACTGATGGAGCGATTCGAGTTGCCTACAATAATTTAGACGCTATCAGAAAAATAATACCCAAATTGACAGACGATGAGGCAGCAAATATTGTGATGCCAGAGTACACGGAACAAGATTATTATGATGACTTAATGCGAGTAACGAGTGGGGAAAGCGATCCTCAACTAGGTCAACAGCTTGTTTCCAAGTCCTATGACACAATTGCATGGATGCAAAATCAAGGTATTAACTTTGAATTGAACTATGATAATCAATCTTTTCTACAAGACGGCAAACGACATTTTTGGGGGGGTTTGCCGATTAAAACAGAAAACAAAGGCGTTGGATTAATAAAGAAGCTTTTTGAAAGAGCTCAAGAGCTTAGTATTGAGATTTGGTATGATTCCCGTGCTATAAAATTAAATAAAGAAGATGAGCAAATTACAGGTGTTGTTGTGCAAAAAGACAATGAATCGATTACTGTAAATACATTTGGTGTGATTTTAGCGTGTGGTAGCTTTGAGGCCAATAAGAATTGGAGAAGTGAGCATATTGGGGAAGAATGGGAAGCCGCCATTGTTCGTGGAACTGAATTCAATACAGGTGATGGTATTACGATGGCTTTAGAAGTAGGAGCACAAAAATATGGGGAGTGGGAAGGCTGCCATTCAATTGGTACAGATTATAATGCTCCCAAAGTAGGTGACTTTGCAAAACCCGGCGATATTTTTAAAAAGCACTCTTATCCATATAGCATCATGCTAAATAAAGAGGGAAAGCGTTTTGTTGATGAGGGAGCAGATTTACGAAATTATACGTATGCCAAATATGGTCGTGAAATACTGAAGCAACCTGGCCATGTCGCATATCAACTCTATGATGCGCAGGTTAGACCTATGTTAAGGAAAGAATACGATCTGGAAGAAGCTACTTTTTTTCAAGCGGATACTTTAGAAGAACTAGTAAATTTGTTACCAGTGGATAAAAAGCAATTTTTAGATACGGTGAGCGAATACAATCGAGCAGTAGAGGAAGGCGAATACAAGCCAGCGGAGAAGGACGGGAAGGGAACGAAGGGAATTACCCCTCTTAAATCCAATTGGGCACTTCGAATAGAACAAGGTCCGTTCTATGCTTTTCCAGTTACGTGTGGCATCACTTTTTCGTTTGGCGGACTACACGTAGATACGACAGGTCATGTATTAGATGCAAGAGAAGAGCCGATAAATGGACTTTTTGCAGCAGGTGAAATGATTGGTGGAATCTTTTACGAAAACTATCCTGGCGGGTCAGGTTTAATGTCGGGTGCTGTATTTGGGAAGTTGGCAGGAGCATCAGCAGCTAATTATATTAATAGGGAAAGAACAGAATTAGCCAAATAGCATATATTCTCCTCGTGTCTGGAAGCCGAGGAGAATTCATTTAAATAAAAATGTAGGCGCTTTCATACTATTCGAAGAGGTGAAGAAGTTATGAAGAAAACTGCAAAATGGAAAGGTGTTTTGGTAGGGATTGCATTAGTTTTGACTTTAGCGGGTTGTAGTGGGAATGGAAATAATACTGCGAGTGGAGCTGGAAAAAGTAATGGAACTTATCCAGAGAAACCAATTGTTGTTGTAGCACCGTCAGGTCCAGGTGGAGGCTGGGATCGGACAGCAAGGACCTTTTCAAAGGTGATGGCGGAATCTAAATTATTGGATAAGACGATGACAGTTGAAAACAAACCCGGTGGCGGAGGAACAGTATTTATTGCTAGTTATGCCACACAAGATGTTAAAAACGATTATAAACTATTTACTGGCTCCCCTCCTGTATTAATAAATAATTTAAAAAAGGAAGGTAATAGTCCTTTTGGACATAAAGATACAACACCTCTAGCTCAATTGACGAAAGACTATGGATCCATTGTTGTTAGGTCAGATTCTAAGTATAACGACCTCCCAGCTTTATTGGAGGATTTAGAAGAGGATCCAACTTCCGTAACATTCGCTGGAGGATCGGGACCAGGATCCATGTATCATTTAGTCTCTATTTTACCAGCGTATAAGTCTGGAATTGATCATAAATCTATAAAATATGTTTCGTATGATGGCACCGGTGAAGCAATGACGGCTTTACTAGGTGGTAATGCTGGAGCTATTGCAACAGATGCATCATCTGTCATAGAGTATGTAAAGGCAGGAAAAGTAAAAGTACTAGCAGTGGCGGCACCAGAGCGAATAGAAGGAGAGCTTAGTGATGTGCCGACTATGAAAGAGTTAGGTATAGATGCAGAATTTATGATTTGGCGAGGGATATTCGGACCAAAAGAGATGAGTGAGGAAGCGCTTAGCTTTTGGGACGATAAAATTCAGCAAATGGTAGAAACAGAAGAGTGGAAGAAATCAATGAAAAGCGCTGGGTGGGAAAGTGATTATAAAAACTCAAACGATTTCAAATTATTTTTAGATGAGCAAAGTAATCAAATAGCTGAACTGCTTCATGCGCTTGATATGGCTAAATAATCATGCAGAGGGAAAGAGAGTATCTCTTTCCCCTAATTTTTTTCGGAGGTGATGGCAAAGTGAATCTAAGTTTTGATCGTATGATAAGTATTTTATTTTTACTTATAGGGGGTGCATTTATAGCTGGAAGCTTAAAAATTCCAGAAACAGCTTATGGGAGTAATGTAGGACCAGACGTATTCCCAACAGCCTTAGGGGTAATATTAATTCTCCTTAGCTTTCGTCTCTTTTTTGAAACTTGTAATCATTCTTCTGAGAAAATTCAAAAAGTAAAAATAGAATATAAAAGGTTTTTAATTATTTTTGTCTCTGCTATCTTATATGTCTTGTTGCTTGAAAAGTTAGGATATGTAATTACTACATTTTTATTTTTAGTCATTGGATTTCAGGTAATGGAAAAGGGTGGTTGGCTTAAAACTATCCTAATAGCTGGAGGGTTTTCTCTTGGAATATATTTTGTGTTTGTGAAATTATTAGAAGGTTCTTTACCAGAGTTCCCAACAATTTTTTATTGAGAGGTGATAATAGTGGAAGCACTACATTTTCTTGCTGATGGATTTTCGGTTGCGTTTCAATGGCATAATCTACTATTTGCATTTTTTGGAGTATTGATAGGGACAGCAGTTGGAGTACTGCCTGGAATTGGCCCTATGAGCGGGGTTGCCTTATTAATCCCGGTCACGGCCACTATTACAAGCGGGCTTGACCCACAATCTGCCGCTACTAGTTCTATAATTATGTTAGCAGGAGTTTATTATGGAGCCATGTACGGTGGTTCTACGACATCTATTCTTTTGAATACACCAGGTGAGTCGTCTTCTGTTGTAACGGTATTGGATGGATACCAGATGGCGAAGAACGGTCGGGCCGGGGCTGCTTTATCCATTGCAGCTATCGGATCTTTTATTGCTGGGATTGTTTCATTAATCGGTCTTGTGCTTCTTGCAGAACCATTATCCGACATTGCATTAAAGTTTGGGCCAGCTGAATATTTTTCTTTAATGTTATTAGGCTTGTGTGCGGTTAGTGGACTTGCTGGCAATTCAATGACAAAATCTCTTATGATGACAGTATTGGGATTATTGTTAGCTACGATAGGGATAGATGCAGTGTCTGGAGTTGGCCGTTTTACATTTAATAATCCTAATTTATATTCAGGTCTTGAATTTTTAACAATTGCGGTAGGGTTGTTCGCACTTGGAGAAGTATTTAAAACGATAATAGAAAAAGATAACGAGGGTACTGAAATAATAAAAATAGGTAGAATCCTTCCCACTCGAAAGGATTTAAGAGATAGCTCAGGTGCAATTACTCGTGGATCGTTATTAGGCTTCTTTATAGGAGTTCTGCCTGGTGCAGGAGCAACGTTGGCATCTTTTTTCTCTTATATCATGGAGAAAAAAGTAAGCAAAAATCCACAGAAGTTCGGAAAAGGTGCAATTGAGGGAGTGGCAGCACCAGAATCTGCTAATAACGCTGCATCTGGTGGAGCTTTAATACCTTTATTAACTCTTGGAATACCGGGATCCGGTACTACTGCTATTTTGATGGGAGCATTAATCATGTATGATGTTCAGCCAGGTCCACTTCTATTCGACGATCATCCACAAGTAGCATGGGGGTTAATCGCTAGTATGTTTTTAGGAAATATTATGCTTCTAGTACTTAACATGCCTCTAGTAAAGGTATTTTCAAAAATTATTGAAACACCTAAGAAATATCTTCTGCCAAGTATTATTGCAATTTCAATCTTTGGTGTCTATGCGGTCCAATACACGGTGTTTGATTTAATGTTACTTCTCTTTTTCGGAGTGGTAGGTTACTTTTTTGCAAAGAACGATTATCCACTTGCTCCTCTAGTATTAGGTTTAGTACTCGGACCAATGATTGAAAACAATATGAGACGTGCGTTAACAGGCTCAAATGGTGACTTCATAGTCTTCTTACAGAGTCCTATTTCTCTAGTATTTCTAATTTTTGCTGTTCTTTGGGTAGTAATACCAATGATTCTGAAAATGAGAGGGAGAAACTTAGTTACCAATGAAGAAGGATGAGAAGTAGTCAGTCGAAATTAAATTTCGGCTGTTTTTTTTATTAAGCTTTGTTAAAGTTATTGGTTGATTTTGACTTGTAAACATTACAAAGGGAAAATTCAAATGACTATTATGAACATTAATAGACTAAGAAAATGGGATGGAGTTAGTTTTCCTGCTTTTTTTATGTGAGTTAATTTCATAAATAGAGCTTTATGTATGAAATAAATGCGTTCTCCATTTATTGAATGGAGTGATTACGGCGACTCCAACGGGATGAGGGAGACAGATAAGACATCACAACCACGCGCGTAAGCGATGGATGATGGCTTATCGTTCACCCCGCGGAAAGCGTCGGGCTGTCGCGGAAATCAATTCTACTCTCTGATTTAGAGATTTATTTGCATCATAAATCAACCCTAGCATTTAACATAGCCTTTAATTAAGCTATACATTAGTAGTTAAATTTCTATTCCAAATGTTATTATCTGTTATCTTTATGAAAAAAAGGGTATTAGTTAATATAATAAAACTTTGTAATTAAAAAGAGATAGTATTTTAGTGGTAATTAATGGATGTTAAAGATGGTGAATCATATATCTGTAATAGTTGGTTATACTTCTGTACACAGAGATTTTACAAAGCTGTAAGTTTATAGCTAATCGAGAGGTGATTAAAATGCGAAAATCATGGATGGTTCTAGTGATATGCTGTATTTTACCGATCATTACAGGCTGTACGGAATATGACCAAATGACTGTACAAAGCGAAGTGATACAAGTCCATGCAGATAGCCCAGCGATGTTGATTGCAAATGGCAATAGATTTACTGAGGTTAGAGAATCTGCTGGGAGTGAATTTACCATTGGAGAAAAGGTTGGAGAAGTACAAGAAAAAGTTGCTTCAGACGTTGTACCAAGCAGCGACTATTCTTCAAATGCCTTAGAGGTTGGTACTGAGATTTATTCTATTCTTGAGGATCCTGATATCTTTCTTGCAAAGGTTTCTGGAAGTAGCTATATGATTTATATTAGTGAATAAGGTTGAAAATAGTTTTTTGAGTTAGTGGAAATAATGTTTTAAACTGAATTGTTCAAAGACAAGGTAAAAGGATAATAATTTAGAGAAGAATACTCTCTAATGGTTAACTTTTACCTTTTACTATTCGTTAAAATAGAACGTATGTGTGGTATAATAAAGAGATAATAGTGCGGTAGCTCAAGGGTGGTTGGCTCACTCCCGATAGGAAGGGGGTGGTGCCTTGTCGGTATTCGAAGCATTAATGTTCGCAGTAGCATTCGCAACATTGGTCGTTGTAATACTGTCATTTAACCATAAAAAATAACCCATCCTTGAGTTGAGAGCTCTGATGGGTTAATCCTTTTACCAGCCAATCCCTTTGGGAACCAACTATTATATTTGGCTGATTGATGCACTAACATCAATCAGTCTTTTTTAATGTACTCAGTAGTTACTTTAAGTATACGTTTGGACAAAATTCTTTTCAAGTAGTTAGGTTCCATTAAAGTAACGTCCTCTTTTCTTAAAAATCACGATAAACTATGATTTCAATAGACTTAACCAAACAAATGAATCCTCAGTTTTTCTTGTTCAGATCTATAAATAATTATCAACAATAATCATTTAGTTATTATTTCATGGTTTTTTTCTATTATTTATTCATGTATTATATAAATAATTGAAATTTATATATATTTATATAATTCAATTTATTATACGAATTTATCATTCTCTTTTTTAGTATGATTATTGTAGATTAATAGGATGGAGGAGAAAAAATAATGAATGCGGTTACTATAGTAATTGGATCTATCTGTATTTTATTAATAGCTTATCGTTTGTATGGCACATTTATGGCTGCAAAAGTATTAAAATTAGATGATTCCAAACCAACCCCGGCACATGAACTGGAGGATGGGAAAGATTACGTACCCACGAACAAATGGGTCACGTTTGGTCACCATTTTGCTGCGATTGCTGCGGCGGGACCATTAGTTGGACCGATATTAGCGGCACAGTTTGGTTATTTGCCTGGCTTGCTTTGGCTTCTAATAGGTGCGGTGATAGGGGGAGCAGTTCATGACATGGTTGTGCTATTTGCATCCATGCGTCAGGATGGGAAATCATTATCTGAAATTGCGAAAAAAGAGCTCGGTCCTGTGGCAGGCTTTTGTGCAGGATTAGCAATGCTATTTATTATTACGATAACGATGGCGGGTCTTTCTTTAGTCGTGTTGAGCGCATTAGAGAGAAATCCGTGGGGAACCTTTGCAGTAGGAATTACAATTCCCATTGCAATGGCAGTTGGGTTGTACCATAAGAAAACAGGAAACTTGAAAGTAGCTACGATCGTAGGCTTTGGACTTATTATGGCGGCTATTATTTGGGGACCTAATATTCAAGGAACTGCATTTGGTGATTTCTTAACATTAGAAAAGAGTACAATCGCTTTAGCTTTACCAATCTATGCATTTTTTGCAGCAGCTCTACCAGTTTGGTTATTGCTAGCACCTCGCGATTATTTAAGTACTTTTATGAAAATTGGTGTTTTTGCAGCATTAATCATTGGTGTGTTCTATGTAAACCCAGCAGTTCAATTTCCTGCTTTAACAGAGTTTATCAATGGTGGTGGTCCAATTATTGCGGGACCGGTTTGGCCATTCGTTTCCATTACAATTGCTTGTGGAGCGATATCAGGGTTCCACGCATTCGTTGGTTCAGGGACAACTCCAAAAATGATTAATCGCTGGAGCGACATTAAAGGGGTAGCCTTTGGCGCAATGCTTGTAGAGTGTTTAGTTGCAATTATGGCTTTGATTGCTGCTGTATCATTAATGCCAGGAGATTATTTTGCTATAAACTCCACACCAGAGAAATACGCTACATTAGGAATGGAAACAGTTCATCTAGATAAGCTTAGTGAGGAAATTGGAATGGACTTGGAAGGAAGAACAGGCGGGGCTGTTACGCTTGCTGTAGGTATGACGTATATCTTTACAGAAATTCCTATCTTTGAAAAAATGGCCTCTTATTTTTATCAATTTGTTATCCTCTTTGAGGCAGTCTTCATCCTAACGGCGATCGACTCGGGAACACGAGTTGCTCGTTATCTGATCCAAGACTTCGGGGGGACATTCTTTAAACCTTTAAAAAGGACGGATTCGTTATGGGCAAATATTTTTGCCAGCGCCTTAGCGTGCTTTTTATGGGGCTATTTACTTTATTCCGGTGATATTAGTTCGGTTTGGGCACTATTCGGAGTATCTAACCAGCTGATGGCTTCTATTGGTTTAATAATAGGAGCAACTATTGTACTAAAGGTTGCAGATAAACGATGGTATATACTTACATGCCTGATACCTCTTTCTTATCTGTATGTCACTGTAAATGTAGCGGGGTATTGGATGGTAAAAAATGTGTACTGGAATTCAGACAATCCTGGATTTAGCTTTTTAAATGGGACACTGTCTGTAATTATGCTAGTCCTTGGTTTTATTATACTCGTAACCTCTATCCGGAAATGGGTTGAACTTTGGAAAATACCACAGAAAAAGTTAGTTGAACTTGCCGAGAAGGGTGCCGTCTAATTAATATAGAGAGGCCTTAAATGAATAAGTAACATTTTAAATTACTAACCCATCCGAGTGTTTATCGGATGGGTTAGTGCGTGTTGGTCATTTAATGTTGCTGCATTTGATAGTTACACTGTAAATTTAGAAATTTTTATCTGTAAATCTTCTGCAAGATTTGCTAAGGAAACAGCTGCTGCAGTTACTTCTTCCATAGAAGCTAATTGCTCCTCGGATGCAGAGGCTACAGATGCAGAATTGTCTGATGTCACTTTTGTTGCTTCGGACATTTCTTGTGCTCTTGTAGTAACTTGAGTAACCTGAGTTTGAATTTTGTTGGAGATCAGTGAGATATTACTTACTTGGTCTTTAACTTGCTCAACAGCTGTTAGGATATCATGAAATGTCACCTTCGTTGAATGAGCAATCCTTATACCAGATTTAACTCTTTCCTTTGCATCATTAATGGATTGAATGGTTTTTTTGGTGTCACCCTCAATCTCAACAGCAATACCTGTAATATCTGATACAGATTTTCTTGTTTGTTCGGAAAGCTTTCTCACTTCACCAGCCACTACGGCAAATCCTTTTCCTGCTTCACCAGCTCTGGCTGCTTCTATCGCTGCGTTTAATGCAAGTAGGTTCGTTTGCTCTGCGATATCTGTTATTAATTTTAATACATGTACAATTTCGGCTGTTCGATTATTAAGGATGACAAGTGCGCTATCCGTATCTTCTACAGCCTCGCTTATACGATTCATTTGTGTAACGGTTTCTGACACAAAATTTGAACCCTCTATAGTCATTTGATTCGTAGAAATGGTTAGTTGTAAAGCTGAGTTAGCCTGTGCTGCAATATGTGTTATTTCAACTGAGCTTTCTTCAGCTGAAACAGCAGATTCGTCTGAAATACGTTTCTGATGTTCGGTATCATCTGACACTTGTTGAATAGTAGTAGAGATTAATTCGGTACCCTTCATCGTTTCATCGGCACTAGCCATCAATTCTTCGGCTGAAGCTGCAACTTGGTTGGAGCTATCTGAGACATGAGAAATGATTTCTTTTAAATTTAAAGTCATTTTCTCAAAAGCTACTTGTAATGTAGCTACTTCGTCACGAGAATGGATTTTCTTCATATCAACTACTAGATTCCCGTTTGCGATTTCTTCTGCATTTTTAGTAATTTGTTTAATTGGAGAAACAATGCGATTTGTGAAAAATACAACAATTGCGATACTACCTATTAATAAAATCAATGCTAAAGCAATAGAAATACTTATGATACTATCTATTTTTGCATGCAAATACATTTGCATGTCCGTATATTCTTTGTTTATATTTCTTTTTAGTTCTATGACGTCATTTATTAACCCTTTTGTTCGTAGAGATTGACGTTTGACCTCGGCTTGATTGTTATTTGTAATAGCAGCTTCTGTCTCTTTTAAGACTTCATTATATTTCTTAGATATTTGTTGAGAAATATCTATTTGTTTTTCACTAGTCAAACTAGGAGTTAATATATCGTAAGTGGATTGGATAGAGTCTAAGTCTACCTGTATATCATTTTTATTGCTCTCTGATGTGTTGAGAGAATATGCACTTAATGATTTTTGTAAGCTTTTGGTTGAGCTATTAAGTTCCTCTACATTAAGAAGTGTTTGAACAATTGTCTCCGTAGAAGCATTTAAAGATTTTAACTGAATAATATTAAAACCGATAATGCAAGTGGAGAGCATTAAGGGAATAATGGAAATGAGTAATATTTTTTGTTTAAGTTTCAATCTATCGTCACCTTAATTTCTATTTTAATATTGTAATATTCCCATTTGAAATTTCTTCTCGTAATTTCTTCAATCTTTCCTCTTCAGTAGGTGAAAGGTCGATAATGCGAATAGATGCAATATCTACACCGTTCTCTTTTAAACCTAATTCACTATTCTTGTTAGCAATTTTTCCGGATTCAACAATTTCTTTTACAGTATTAAATATTACTTGATCCACCTGTTTAATCATGGAGCTGACAACTGCTTTTTCAGCTAAGTAAAACTGATCACTATCTACACCGAAAGAATATGTACCTAAACGTTGGGATTCATTTATAACGCCTACACCAGTAAATCCTGCAGCGGGATAGATAAAGTCTGCTTTATCTGCGATAAATTGCTCAGCGATTTTTTCTCCTAATTTATCGTCATCATAAGTATTGGCATACTGGCTTAGTATTTCTGCATTAGGGTTTTCAGATTTAACTCCCTCGATAAAGCCTTTTTCAAATTTTTGTATGAGAGGATTGTTTTCTCCACCGACGAACCCAACTACGTTAGTCTTGGTTTTCATACCAGCTAGTGCGCCTATTAAAAAAGAAGCTTCTTCTTCTTTGAAAGTAATATTATAAATATTAGGAAGATCTGACTGAGAGTCAATTAATAAAAAAGTCTTGTCAGGATACTTTTTTGCTATTGTTTCCATAGGTTCTAGCATAGAGAATCCTAAACCAATGATTAAATCATTCTCTTGTTTTACTAATTCCTCTAAACCATTTTCATAGGTTTCACTATCTTGGATTTCTCGATAATCAAAAGAAATATTTAATTCATCTCGTGCCTTTTCAAGACCCGCAAATCCTAAATCTGAAAAAGATTGGTCGCCTAAACCAGCTTCTGAAAGCATGATACCTATTTTCATTTGGTTGCTTTGATTGTCTATTTGGGAACTCGAACAAGCAGTTATCATGAGACTAAAAATTATTATACTTATAATAAGGATAATTTTATTCATTAAATCAATTCCAATCTTTATTTATTGTCACTAAGAAGATATCGTCCGGATTTGATATTTATTTATATATATTAAAATAGTAACTTTAGTTGAAAAATTCTATTACTTCTATATTTAAGACAGATAAAAACCCATCGGAGACAATTCTCGATGGGCTGCTACTTATTTCTTATATAGATGAACAAAATTAAACCCCAAATCTCTGTCTATATCCACATTTTCTGCACATTTCTTCAACGGCTTCTCTTCTTGTGAATCCATCATAAAGTGCATTTGCTCGTTCACTTTCAATGATTTCGGAGAAGGGGGTTTTATTGACATTGCCTAGGTTAATGACACCTTCACCGTCTAAACAACACGGGACAACTGTTCCGTCTACTAAGATGGCGGCTTGGCTACGAAGGGCGTGGCAGAATCCTTTGCCATCGTCCTCAGGGGCTTGAAGGCTTGGCCATTGAAATTCATGGTCTTGGTTTAGGAAAACGTTTGGTGCAATTTTAATCCCTTTGCCTGGCTGTACCTTTTCTTCGATCTTGAAGTCTAGGTTATATTCGTTTTCTAGAATTTCTAAGGTTTCACGATTTCTTCGTTGTACCAGATCAGACACCTGATCTTGTTGGAGATTCCATAAACGATAGGAAATGATAGTATTATGCTCTCTCGAATCACGAACAAATTCAAGAATATCTCCTAGGTACTTTTCTCGATTCTCAGATCCCTCATGGCCATCAAAGCTGTGAAGAGAGAAGTTTATTTGGCGTAGCGCAGGTTTTCCTAATAATTTCTCTCGGTTCTTCTTAATAAGTGTCCCGTTTGTAGTAATATTCACTTTAAACCCTTTGGCATGAGCTGCGTCTAGAAGCTGGTCAATTCTAGCATGGAGCAATGGCTCTCCTTTAACATGCAGGTAAATATATCTCGTATGGTCCTTTATCTGATCAAGGATGTTATTAAAAGCATCCAATTTAATGATGTTGGCCTTGCGGGCAGTTGGTGGACAAAAGCTACATGCAAGATTACAAACACTTGTAATTTCAATATACATTTTCTTAAAAGTTTTCAAGTTTTCTTCACCGTTCCAGTTCTATTTGATAAACAACTATACTCATTTTAACAGAAAAAGAATTTAGGGGAGGGCTTTCTAAAAGTATATTTTTGTGAAGGAGGAAAATACTCAGACTTTGCCGAACAAAGCATTATGAAATACTCTATGAAATACAAGGAGGCGAGTACAGTGGCGAACAAAATTCGTTGGGGAATTTTAAGTACAGCAAGAATTGCGCAAGAGCAGCTTATTCCGGCTATCAAAAGGGCGAGCAATGCTGAATTGGTAGCTATTGCGAGTAGAGGAAGTAATGTTCACGATGTGGCGAGAGCTTTAGATATTCCTATTGCTTATGAAAGCTATGAGGAGCTTCTCGCTAATCCAATGATTGATGCGGTCTATATTCCGCTACCTAATCATTTGCATAAGGAGTGGGTATTTAAATCAGCTAAGGCAGGAAAGCATATACTTTGTGAAAAGCCGATATCTCTTACAGCAAAAGAGGCGTCAGAGATGGTAGAAATTTGTATGGAACAAAATGTGAAATTCATGGAGGCTTTCATGTATCAGCTCCATCCACAGCATAATCGTGTGAAAGAACTGATTTCATCTGGTGCGATAGGAGAAATTAAACTAATCACATCAAGTCACTCATTTTATATGGGCAATCGTAAAAGCCAATTTAGAATGAATAAAGAAATGGGGGGAGGCAGTCTATTTGATGTGGGCTGTTATTGTATTCATGCAATCCGATACATGGCGGATGCAGAACCAGTGAAGGTCCATTGCTTGGCAGATCTAGATAGTGAAACCGAAGTCGACATAAGTGCTTTTGGAACTTTACAATTAGATAATGGTATTCATGCTACCTTCAATTGTAGCTTTGACATGGCAGGAAGAAATGAATATGAAATAGTGGGATCTTTAGGGACGATTAAAGTACCATTCGCATTTCGGCCAGACCAGAATGGTGGTTTAGGAAGAATTTTAATCCAACAACATGACATGACACTAGAAGAAAGTATACATGGTGACCTCTACCGTATAGAAGTGGAACATTTCTCGGATGCCATCTTAAACAACACAAACCCCGAAGTGACTGGGGGATTTAGTGTGGAGAACATGCGAGTGATAGAAGCTTGTCTGGAATCTATTAAAACGGGTGAAGTGATAGAAATAATAAGATAAATTATATTTTATTTATGGAGTGCTATATGAGGGGTATTAAAGGACTGCTAGTACAATTCATCACCTAAAAAAGCACCGCAATTGCGGTGCTAAGAATTTTTATATTTTAGTGACTACTAAATACACTTGGAAATAGACAATTTATTCGTTATCAAAGCCTTCTTTCATTTAGAAGGCTTTTTCAATGTTATTCTGTTTCTTTATAGATAAAATAATCAAAATCGGCAGGCAGACTTTGCCCCGAAGTATCCTGACACTGCATACCGACAAATGCACCGGTAAAGAAGCCGCCACCTTGAATATAGTCATCGGATAATTTATGTGAAGCAAATGGAATAGGGATTAGTGTCCAGCTTTCGCCATTATATGAATACGAATATTCGTAAATAGACGTCTTAACATCTACTCGTAGATATATATATTCCAACTCTTCAGGAATAATAATTTCTCTTCCTTGGAGCGGTTGGTCAAACACAAAGTTATCGCATGTACTTAACTCAAGAATTCTTCCCTTTTCCTCATGCCACGAAATCTGAAGTGCTGTCCAGTTTTCCGTATTATAGTAATTAACAAGACCAGCCGATTGCTGGAAGCTATTCGGGTTAAAGGCTACTTTTGTTTCTGCAGTGAAGTTAAAGTGTTGCCAACGTCTTGCTATAAACGCTTGTGTAAATTTTGATGTTAATGATTCCTTCCCGTAAAGCCTTAAATGGCCGGGGTTATCTTTTAATGAAACAATATGTTCTCCAAGTGGTATACGCAGTGATTGGAAATGATTATTTAAGCGTTCGCCATTAAAATTGTCCTTCTCCTCAAAATCTTTTTCCCATGCTACTTCTTCAATAGCTGGCCCTTCAATTTCAAGTGATGGTCCGTTACCA
Source organism: Psychrobacillus sp. NPDC093200 (assembly GCF_050280345.1). Lineage (NCBI taxonomy): Bacteria > Bacillati > Bacillota > Bacilli > Caryophanales > Bacillaceae > Psychrobacillus > Psychrobacillus sp. NPDC093200. Next base: position 176,589 of record NZ_JBNNVC010000001.1, read on the forward strand.
TTAACGACATAAGGCCAATCATTCTTCCACTCTAATCTTTGAATGGCCGTCTCTCTTCCCAGTGGACAATATCCTCGTGGATCGAGTAATGGCTGGTTATCTTTTGGTAGTGGTCTGCCAGTTAAGTGAACTAAAAACCATTCATCCGTATGGGTGTGAACGATAGAAGCATGACCAGACTTTTGTAAAGGATTTCGTGGATAGGGAAATGAAGTTATTAACGGATTATCCGGATGTACCTCGTAAGGCCCCTCTAATTTTTTCGAACGTGCAATAGTTGCAGCATGGTCGTATTTTGTGCCACCTTCTGCAGTCAATAAATAATAATAGTCATTGATCTTGTAAAGGTGAGGGGCCTCTACCAACTTAATATCTGTTCCTTTAAAAATAATAGTAGACTCCCCAACTAGTTTTTGCTGCTTTACATCATATTCCTGAAGTTCAATACCATAAAAATTATGATGGTGAAGACGGTGATCCCATTTCATATTTACTAAGTACTTTTTTCCAGATTCATCATGGTATAAGGATGGATCAAAACCAGAACTGTTCAGATAGATAGGCTCTGACCATTCTCCGTCAATTTTGTCGCATGTAACAAGATAGTTATGGCAATCCTTCCATTGTCCCTCTGTGACTTTTACATCCGTGAAAATTAGCCAAAACTGGCCATCACTGTAGGATAATGCAGGAGCCCAAACACCACCGGAGTTAGGATTCCCCATCATATTCAATTGACTAATACGATTAAGAGGACGGGAAGCTAAACGCCAATTTTTTAAATCCTTTGAATGATAAATACCAACACCGGGGAACCATTCAAATGTAGAAACGGCAATATAATAGTCTTCCCCAACTCTGCAAATACTTGGATCTGGATTAAACCCGGGTAAAATGGGATTTCGTATAGTTGTCAATTGTCATCATCCTTTGCATCCGATTATTTTTTGTCTACTTCAAGCTTGTGTAGTTTCTATACAATACATTTGAAGATAGACTTCGCAGTATTGATGTCTCTTCTAATAATCTCGAAATAAATTTTCCAATATACCAATACATTTAACACTAGAAAAAATAAAACGGCAAGTCATAATTTTTAGATAATTTTAAAACTAGTAAAGCTTTTATTCTAATGTATTATCTTGTTGGATACTGACACTCAAAAAATTTTCAATGGAAAAAGCAGCAACCCCTAGAGCAGTAGATCGTGTCGAGAGCTCTGAAAAATCGATTTGCAAATCATTTTGTTGGAACCATAAAGCTTGATTCGAGACTCTCTTGTTTAACGAGTACTTTAACCATTTTTCAGAGTAAGCTAAACGGTTACCGATGATTACTTGTTGTGGGTTAAAGATATTAATAATGTTATTAATACCGATACCTAAATAGTCTCCCGTCTGTTCAAACAGTTTAATGACCTCGTCATTTCCACTCTCTGCTAGGTTTACTAAACCTTCTAAGTCTTGCGTATCAGAAGGAATATCCAATTTCTCAGCATGTCTAATGAGAGCTTGTTCTGAAGCATATAACTCCCAGCAACCCTCGTTTCCACAGCGACATTTAGCATCCCCTGCTTGGATGGTCATGTGACCTAATTCACCAGAGAATCCATTAAATCCTTTATAAAGGGAGCCATTGAGTATTAACCCAACACCGATACCTATACCAGCACTCACGTATATGACGTTTTCAAAATCTTTACCTGCACCGAAATGTTTTTCCCCGTATGCTCCGGCATTGGCTTCGTTTTCTATGATAATTGGAAGATTATATTTTTCTTCTAGTACCTCTTTCAGGTTTACATTTCTCCAGTTTAAATTCGGTGCTAGTAGAATGTTACCATCCTTATCCACAATCCCAGGTACGCCAACACCGATTCCTATAACGCCATGAGGACATTCAGGAGTGGCAGTGAGGAGGAATTCTATTGTTTCAAATAACTTTATCTCAATCTGTTCATAGGATAAATTCTTAAATGTTATTTGCTTCTCTTTGTGAATATTTCCGTTAAGGTCTGTTAGCACGCCAAGTAAATAGTTAACACCTATGTCTATTCCGATGGAGTAACCTGCTTTTTCATTGAAAAGCAACATAACTGGTCTTCTTCCACCACTGGATTCTCCAGGCCCAGATTCATAGATGAGATGTTCGTCTAGTAAATCATTTACTAAAGATGACACAGTTCCTTTGTTTAATCCGACCTGACTTGCAACAGAGGCCCTGGAGATAGGGGAATTGTATTTTATTTTATCTAGAACTAGCGATTTGTTCCCTTTTTTCACCACATGATGATTCCATGTTTGGTTAGCACTCAGTTTCATCCTATTCAGCTCTTTCTATATCATTTTCATCATTCTAACATATAAATGACAAAGAAAAAAACTTTGTTTATCCACTAGACTAACATAGTGTTATTTGCTACAATGAAAACGCATACAATAGTCAGAATATTGTTGTAAAAATAATTTGGGGTGGGGGAAATAAGAATGAAAATCAACAAAATGATTAAAATTCTATTATTTGCTTCTGTATTTTATTTATTGGCAGGATGTTCAGATTCAAACGAAACATCTTCAAACGCAAATGGGGACAAAGAGATTAAGTTTATGCATTTATGGCCCGAAGGAAGTTCCAAGCAGCATTACGATGTAGTAAATGAAATTATTGCGGATTATGAAAAAGAACATGAAGGAGTCAAGGTGGATCTGGAAGTTTTAAGTAATGAACAGTATAAAGACAAGTTAAGAGTTTTATCGACATCTAAAGAGCTTCCTGATGTAGGGATGACCTGGGCAGCAGGGTTCTTAGAGCCATATGTTGGTGGTAACATGTTCGCTCCTTTAGATGATGTCATTAAAGATCAATTAAGCGATAGCTTCGTTCCAGGAACTGCGGAAGCCTATGCCCTAGACGGTAAAACATACGGTTTACCATTAGAGTTAAACATTGTAACTCTTTATTATAATAAAGCCATGTTTGAGGAACATAATTTAGAAGCACCAAAGACTTTTGAAGAATTAGAAAATGTTATAAAAGTCTTTAAAGAAGATGGTATTGATCCAATTGCTTTAGGAAACAAAGATGCTTGGACAGGATCACTTTGGTATATGTATTTAGCGGATCGTCTTGGAGGAGCAGAAGTTCTAAACAAGGCAATTGATCGTTCAGGTTCTTTTGAAGATCCAGCATTAGTAGAGGCAGCGAAAAAGGTACAAGATCTTGTGAATATGGGTGCATTCGTCAATGGGTTTAATGGTTTAGCAGATGAAGAAGCAAAAAGTATGTTCATGAGTGAGCAGGTTCCAATGTATTTGATAGCTACTTGGGATCTACCGAACTATACAACAAATGAATCTGTTCCGCAGGAATTTAGAGATTCTGTTGAATATCTGAAATTCCCGACTGTTGACGGTAATGGAGATATGGATAGCTTTGTTGGAGGACCAGGGGTAGGGCTATTCGTAGCTGAGAACTCAGATGTAAAAGAAGAAGCAAAGGATTTTGCAGCATACTTTGTTAAGCAATGGGGAGAAAAAGCTGTTACACAAGCTGGCGTAATCCCTGCTACTAAAGTAGATGCAGATTCATTGGATCTTCCAGAGATGTATATCAATATTTTGAATGAACTAAATGAGGCAAGTAATATTACTCTATTTGCAGATGTTCAAATGAGTCCAAATGTGGCACAAGTTCATTTAGATTCTATTCAAGCTCTTTTTGGAAAGGAAATGACTCCAGAAGAATTTTCAAAAGCACATGAGGATGCCCTTTCAAAATAGAAGATAGCTTTAAGAAGATTTGTCAGTGTATGTGAGGGTTATCCTATTAGTTGGATAGCCCTTGTCTACCTGATAAGGAGGGAGTTACTTGTTATGAACAAGGTAATGTCTAACAAACTGCTAATAGCGTTATATATTTCTCCGGCGCTATTACTAGTTTTGGTGTTGGTATTCATTCCGCTAATTTTATCGGGATACTATGGCTTAATGGAATGGGATGGGATAGGTGAAAAAACGTTCGTCGGATTAGAGAATTATATAAAAGGTCTCCAGGATATGAAATTTTGGAGTAGTGCCTATCATTCATTCTTGTTAGCGATATTCTCCACGCTGAGCTTGGCCATTTATTTAACAATATCTTTTGTTTTGGCATCCAAGATAAAAGGATCTGATCTTTTAAGAAAAATATATTTAATACCGATGTTACTGTCCTCTGTGGCGATAGCACAGCTCTGGATTAAAGTGTATAACCCATCTAACGGTATTTTAAATGTTTTTCTAAAGCAAATAGGAGTGGAAAATCCTCCTGCTTGGTTAGCGGATCCGTCTCTCGTTTTGTTTGCTATATTTATCCCGATTTTGTGGCAATATGCAGGATTTTATATTTTGATTTACTATGCTGCATTGAAGAATATCCCAGAGTCATTAATTGAAGCAGCAAGAATGGATGGTGCTACAGCATTCCAAATTGCCACAAAGATTAAGTTGCCATTAATCAAAGAAGTCGTAAGTGTGACAGTCGTATTAGCGATAATTGGGTCGTTAAAATACTTTGATTTAATTTATGTGATGACTTCTGGTGGTCCGAATGGTGCAAGTGAAGTAATGGCTTCCTATATGTATAAACTAGCATTTTCAAGCTATAACTTTGGATATGGAAGTGCGATTGGATTCCTTCTATTAATTATTACTTTAATTGTAACTTTTGTTATTCGTAAATTAACTACACCAAAAGAGAGAATAGAATATTAAAGGAGGTTTGTATATGAAACGCGTTGGCTACTTCTTTCTATATTTCAGTCTAATAGTAGTAGCATTGTTTCAAATCATCCCGCTAATATGGTTATTTATTTTCTCATTAAAAGATAATCGGGAAATATTTGCGGGATCACCATTTGCCTTACCTTCTGAGTTTAGGTGGGAAAATTATCTAAAAGTTTGGGATGGAGGTATAGGAGTTTACTTTTTTAATAGTGTTTGGATTACAGCTCTTGCGATAGTGTTAACTGTTCTTTTTGCAAGTATGGCTACTTTTGCTATTACTCGAATGAGGTGGAAGCTAAGCGGAGCTGTACTAAGTCTGTTTGTCATCGGGTTAATGATTCCTATCCATTCAGCGCTTATCCCACTCTACAGTATGTTTTTGAGTGTAAATTTAATAGATAACCCGTTCGGTGTTGTTATTACATATACAGCCTATAATCTGCCAATTACCATGATGATCTTACTCGGGTTCTATTACACGCTACCAAAGGAAATTGAGGAAGCTGCTGTTATAGACGGTTGCTCAGTTAATCGGATGTTTTTTAAGGTTATTCTTCCAATGACCACACCAGTAATGGCTACAACAGTAGTCATTAATATGATCTATAACTGGAATGAGTTTGTGTTCGTCAATACATTTATAAGCTCTGAGAAATACAAAACGTTAACGGTTGGTATCCAAAATTTCATTGGACAGTATATGACGGATTGGGGAGCGATAGGAGCTACGCTGATCATAAGCGTATTGCCAATCATTATCGCCTTTATTTTCTTTAGCAATAAAGTAGTGGAAGGTATCTCGGCAAGTGCTGTGAAAGGGTAAAGCTAATAGCTTCACGTATATAGAAGCTATTACCCATTGCTTGATTTTAATGCCTCTTGTTTTTCACTTACTTTTTGAAATGCAAGGAGGCCAAATCTCATAGATATAAGAGCATAGACGCTTCCGCCAAATATAAATCCGATAGCTGGAAGAATGCTTATTAAATAGAAGAAGGGCAATAAGCAGAGAAAGATGAATAGCGTAGTAATTGGATTGATTAGCATAATAAAAAAGGAATTTTTTATCACCTGTCCTAGCTTTAAATTGAAATGTACAAAGGATGGAAAAAGGTAAAACAAAAACATAATGAATAGTAGCATAAAAGCAAATAGAGGAAGGTATGTCCAACTTAAAAGCTTGCTATTGGTAGATTGAATATAAAAAATATCTAACACAATAACTACTCCGATGATGGTAACAAAGATTCCTAACAAATTGCTTTTAACAAATTCATTTCTATAATGCTTCCAGAAAGTACTGAACAAGGGTAAATCGGTTTCACCTTTTAGCCACTCTCTTACAACTGCGAACATCGAAATAGTGGAGGGGAAAAAACCGAAAATTACGCCACCTAGCAGAGTAAAAAGTATCCATAGCACATTTAAATAAGCAAATTTAGTAATCCATTCGGTTGCGTTATAAATAAAGCTACTAGTTGCATTCATAGAAATCCGCCTTTGTTTTCTATTTTTTTTAATAAGTTAAATAATTATTAATAGCATACACTCTACTTTTGAAGAATGTCACCACTTTTATTTGAAAGTTATAACTTTGTTCAGATAATTTACAAACTAAAATAAAATACGCTCAGTGATATAACATCCTAAATCTGGTTGCTGAGAGTATAATCCGGAGGTATAAATGATGGTCTATTTTCAAAATGTAAAAAAAGTTAGATTCGAAGGTGCTACTTCGAAAAATCCTTATGCATTTAAGTTTTATAATCCGCAGGAGAAAATTGGCGATAAAACAATGGAAGAGGCCTTAAGGTATGCCGTGTCCTATTGGCATACGTTTACAATGGACGGTTCAGATCCATTTGGAGCGGGAAGTATGAATCGCCCTTGGGACAATTTTAGGGGGTTGGATTTAGCAAAAGCAAGGGTAGAGGCGTCCTTTGAGTTCTACGAAAAGATGGATGTCCCGTTTTTCTGCTTCCATGATGTTGATATTGCTCCAGAGGGAATTAATTTAAAGGAAAGCAATAATAATTTAGACGTGATTGTAAGCATGATAAAGGATTATATGAAAACTAGTAAAGCAAAATTGCTTTGGAATACGGCAAATAACTTTACCCACCCTCGCTTTGTTCATGGAGCTGCAACTTCGAGTAATGCCGATGTATTTGCTTACTCCGCTGCTAAGGTGAAAAAAGGGTTAGAAATTGGTAAGGAGCTTGGTGCACAAAATTATGTGTTCTGGGGTGGGCGAGAAGGTTACGACACTTTATTGAATACAAATATGAAACTAGAATTGGATAACCTGGCTCGTTTTTATCATATGGCTGTAGATTACGCTAAAGAAATTGGCTTTGATGCTCAATTCTTAATAGAACCAAAACCAAAAGAGCCATCTACTCACCAATATGATTATGATGTAGCCACTGCACATGCATTTTTACAAAGCTATGGTCTGGAAAAATCATTCAAGTTTAATATTGAAGCAAATCATGCAACGCTTGCTGGTCATACATTTGAGCATGAGCTTCATTATGCGCGCATTAATAATATGTTAGGCTCAGTTGATGCTAACCAAGGTAACCCACTTCTTGGATGGGATACTGACGAATTCCCAACAGATTTATGGACTACAACTCTTGCGATGTATGAAATCTTGCAAAATGGTGGACTAGGCAGAGGTGGTTTAAACTTTGATGCAAAAGTTAGAAGAGCATCATTTGAACCAGAGGACTTGTTCCATGCACATATCGCTGGAATGGACGCTTTTGCAGTAGGTTTACGAGTGGCTCAAAATCTAATAGATGATAAAGTGCTTGAAAATGTTGTAGAAGATCGTTACAAAACGTACAAAGAAGGCATTGGATTAGAGATAGTTGAAGGTAAAACAGATTTCCATAAACTAGAAGCATATGCTTTAGAGCTACAAGATATTAAACAGACTTCCGGTCGTCTAGAGCAGATTAAGGCGACAATCAATCATTATTTATTACAGGCGTTTAAGAAATAATACGCTTTCATATGGTAGGGGGGCTGAAGTATGAAATATGTCATTGGAGTAGATTTAGGAACGAGTGCTGTAAAAATATTACTCATAAATAAAAACGGAAAAGTCGTTCAAAGTGTTTCGAGGTCATACCCCTTAATACAGGAAAAAACAGGTTACAGCGAACAAAATCCTCAGCACTGGGTTGACCAAACACTTTTGGGGTTAGAGGAGCTTTTGAAGGATTACTCGGACGATGTTGTGAATATAGAAGGGTTAAGTTTTTCTGGTCAGATGCACGGTCTGGTTCTGTTAGATGAGCAAAATGAAGTATTACGGCCTGCGATTCTTTGGAATGACACTCGTACTTCCGCTCAGTGTCAGCAAATCTATGATGTGATTGGCGAGGAAAGACTGCTACAAATAACAAAAAATCCTGCTTTAGAGGGTTTTACTCTACCGAAAATATTATGGGTGAAGGAACATGAGCCAAATATATTTGAGAAGGCAAAGACATTTATACTCCCTAAGGATTATCTAAGATTTAAACTTACAGGACAACTACATATGGAGTATTCGGATGCTGCTGGAACTCTTCTACTAGATGTTAGTAGAAAAGAATGGAGCACGGCTATATGTACATTATTAGATATCAATCCTAGTCTATGCCCTCCATTGGTAGAATCCCACGACGAAGTTGGTTCACTTTCTTTGGAGGCTGCGCAAGCCACTGGTCTTTCAGCTACTACTCGTGTATTTGCTGGTGGTGCGGATAATGCATGTGGAGCGATAGGTTCTGGAATTTTAGAAGATGGAAAAACTCTATGCAGCATAGGTACATCCGGAGTTGTATTATCCTATGAAGCAACATCGAATAAAAATTTTGATGGAAAAGTTCATTATTTTAATCACGGAGCGCCGGATGCTTTTTATACAATGGGTGTAACGCTCTCAGCAGGATACAGCTTAACTTGGTTTAAAGAGGTATTTGCAAAGGAAGAATCGTTCCAACAACTATTGTCTGAGGTAGGTTCTGTTCCAGTAGGTTCAAATGGGTTAGTATTTACCCCTTATCTAGTTGGAGAAAGAACTCCTTATGCAGACGCGGCAGTTCGTGCAAGTTTTATTGGGATGGACAGTTCTCACCAACGTAAGAATTTTACTCGTGCAATTTTAGAAGGAATAACATTCTCTCTGCTAGAATCTATTGAAATCTTTCGACAAAACGGTAAGTTAATAGATACTATTGTGTCCATTGGCGGTGGCGCTCAAAATGAAGATTGGCTTCAAATGCAGGCAGATATTTTTAATGCCAAAATTGTTCGCTTAACGAGTGAACAGGGCCCAGGAATGGGTGCTGCGATGTTAGCAGCCTATGGTTGTGGATGGTTCGATTCGTTAAAGGATTGTGCAGACGAGTTTTTGAAGGTGGAGAAGCAGTTTACTCCTATTAAAGCCAATGTAATAAAATATAAGAAATTATTTCCTATTTATCAAAAGGTTTATTTTCACACGAAAGATCTGAATAAAAATCTTTTAGAATTCCGTGAGTAAGGATGAATAAATTGAGTCTCAACTTATATAGTTGGGACTCTTATTTATAAGGCGATTGGAAGTGAAATTACATAGGAGAGGAATGAAGCAAAGTGTTAGTGCAGAAGAAGCTAATTGGATTAATAGACGACGACCAGCCTGTTACATTGTTTACAGTAAAAAATAAAAATGGTTTTGAAATATCTTGCATGAATTATGGATGTGTAATTACTAAAATTTTAGCATCTGACCGTAGAGGGCAATATGAAAATGTAGTATTGGGGTTCGATACAATTGAGGAGTACGGTCAAAACGCCAAGTATTTAGGAGCTGTCGTAGGTCGAGTCGCTGGTCGTATTAAACGAGGAACTTTCCGCTTAGGAGAGAATGTCTACAATATTCCAAAGAACGAGAAAAACAACCATATACATGGAGGGGCAAAAGGATTCAGTCACGTATTATGGGATGCTACCGTGTTAGAAGGAAAAGAGGAAACAACGATTGAATTTACATACTTAAGTGAAGATGGGGAAGAGGGATACCCTGGAAATTTAGAAATGAAAGTAACTTATACGATTCTAAATGAAAGAGACACTCTATCTATTACGTACAAAGGTATTTGTGATAGGGATACTGTGGTAAACGTAACAAATCACTCTTATTTCAATCTTAGTGGAAACCTACAGAGGGATGTATTGGACCATGAACTAATGATAGAAAGTTCTACATACTTGGAGTTGGATGAGGAATTTCTCCCAACTGGAAATTTAGTTCCAGTAGATGATACTGTATTTGACTTTCGGAAGTTTCGTAAAATTGCTGATGGAGTAGACTCGGTTCATCCTCAAACTGTGCTAGTAGGTCACGGTTATGATCATCCATTTCTATTGGAAGATAATTCTGGCACAATCGTATTAACAGAAAAGGAAAGTGGTCGCAAACTAATAGTAGAAACGACAGAATCTGCAGTAGTCCTTTATTCTGGAAATAACTTGGCTGGCTCTGAAACAATGAGAGGAGAACAGGTAAGAAACTATTTAGGTGTATGCTTAGAAACACAAGGTCCACCTGACTCCATTCATCATCCTCATTTTCCTTCCTCAATTCTACTAACAGGGAATGAGTACAAATCAACGACAATCTATTCCTTTGAAGTGATAATTGATTGACAATGTATGTAAAAGAGGATCTTCTTGGCATAGGTGCAAATATATTTGAGGATAAAGTAAGACAGTGGTTGATTATTAACACATAATAAAACATCTTCAATTGGCACTTGTCCAATTGAAGATGTAAAATAATTAAAGATCAATAATTTCATCATATCCGATTAATTTATCCATATGGCTTGCGATCATAGCTATAATTGTACTTGCCTCATCTTTTTTAAAAGTAAAGGTACTTTCATCGACGAACTCCTCATCATCTACCCAGCTACGATTTCTTCTACGGAGAACACCATCGCCATTGGCACTGTCTATACCGAACTGATATGTTACCTCAATATTATCATCTATTAAAAATGCAGTAACCTCAGGTGTTTCCCAATCCACATCAATTTCTTCTAACATGATTTCATCGTCATCATCATTGTCATCGTTGTCACCATCATCATCCAAATAAATTAATTCACTTTCACTGTCATCTTCAAGAAATTCGTGAAAGCTTTCATGAACAGCTTCTATAATATCAGTAATGTCATCTAACATTATTCTGGTAGGTTGGAGAAGTTCAACATCGAAACTTTCAACATAGAACTCTTCATTATAAGGATCAAATAGAATAGTGCAAAAATAGTCTCGCTCATCCTCTAACGTACTAACAAAAAATTCAATTCGCGGATGTTTAGAGGCGCGATTAATGTTCATGTGGCCGACTTGATCGTACTGCTCGCAAATCGAATTCAAATGATCCTGTAGCTCCTCTGTTACTCTGTCAAACCATTCTGTAGTCATAGTCATTACCGCCTCTCATCATTTTCTCCTACTATCTTGTCCTTACAAGGAGTTATTATTCCAACGAATGAAAGAAATTGAAAAAGAAACGACAAAAAAAGAAGGCCCATTGATCTTTGCATCAATAGGTCTTCTTTTTATTGGAAGCGGGTGAAGAGAATCGAACTCTCATCATCAGCTTGGAAGGCTGAGGTTTTACCACTAAACTACACCCGCATATTAAAACATAAATGGTGGCTCAGGACGGAATCGAACCGCCGACACAAGGATTTTCAGTCCTTTGCTCTACCGACTGAGCTACTGAGCCTAAATTTGTATCAAGTAAACGAAGCTTAGTATCTCATAGTCAGTTAAGTATAATACAAAATATGTATGTTATATCACTTAGTTGCATAGGAACTGCTTGCTTACAAAAAAATGGCGGTCCCGACCGGGATCGAACCGGCGATCTCCTGCGTGACAGGCAGGCATGTTAACCGCTACACCACGGGACCATTTGGTTGCGGGGACAGGATTTGAACCTGTGACCTTCGGGTTATGAGCCCGACGAGCTACCGAACTGCTCCACCCCGCGACAATAAGAAAGAGTTGAAATTTAAATCAACTACGCATTATAAACTAGTATACTATATTTTAAACTTACAAACAACGTAAATAAAAATGGAGGAGGAAGAGGGATTCGAACCCCCGCGCGGTATGACCCGCCTGTCGGTTTTCAAGACCGATCCCTTCAGCCGAACTTGGGTATTCCTCCATATAATGTTACTGTACTAGCAACAAGACAAGAACTAGTATACCATTTTTAAAAAATAAAAGCAACCTCCTTTTTCTACTAAAACAAATTTTAAGGTTATATCCGTAATAATAAAAGTTGTTTCTTCTCTTAAATGAAACATTTTTCCATTATGTTACGTATGGAATTATAAGTAAGTTTAAAAGCAAGGAGGAATTTCATGAATCGGCTATTTACTTTATTAACTATATTGCTCATATTGTTCCTATCAGCTTGCTCGAATGAATCTCAAGCAGGTGAAGAAAATAAAAAAATAAATGACAATCAAAAAATAGTAACAGAAGAGGAGAACACTGAAAAAGAAAAACTCCTCGCAATTGAAAAAATTATTATTCCGACAGATTTAGAGGAATGGAAGAATTCTGAGCCAGGTTTGTTCGCACTAGACTATTCTTTTGAACACGAAACATCCAGTTGGCCAAAGGATGCAAGAGAGCTAACACTAGATGAACAAGAAGAGCTTAAAAATACTACAGACATGATAAAAGATGAGGAAACATTATTTAAAATGCTTCTCTATTATTTCGGTAGCACTGTGTATAGTGATCTGTTAGATAAACAGATGAATTATGTAGCCGTTTTAAATGAACCATATTTACCTGAGCCTACTAAAGAAACAATCTCAGGTGGAAGTAATGAGGAAGTTACACCAAAGTCGATGCTATTACTCGATGCAAGTTCAAGTATGCTATTGTCCGTAGATGGCAAACAAAAGATGGGGATAGCAAAAACTGCTATGAAGCGTTTTGCAAAGACGATTGGAGCTTCTAGTGAAGTTTCTCTTTATGTCTATGGCCATGAAGGTTCACAGGAGGATAAAGATAAGGAGCTTTCTTGTACAAAGATAGATGAGATTTATCCAATGCAGTCTTATAGTACGGATAAATTTGATCCTGTAGTGGATGATGTCGCGGCAAAAGGATGGACTCCATTAGCTGCCGCCATAAAAACAGCAAATGAAGCAAGTAAGAATTCTGAAGGTGCATTAACTGTTTATATTGTTAGTGACGGAGCAGAGACATGCGACGGGGATCCTATTAAAGAGGCCGAAGAGTTTGCTAAAGGAAATGAAAACCGTCAAGTAAATATTATTGGCTTTAATGTAGACCAAAAAGGTCAAGATCAATTAAAGGCTGTAGCTGAAGCGGGAAAAGGAGAATATATTTCTGCTGAAAATAGCGACGAATTGAATAAAAGTATCGAAGAAAAGTGGGTTATTCCAAGTGTCTTAGATGTGGCTTATATTCAATTAAATGCACCCAATGGTTTTGCTATTTCTAATGCGCAGTATGATATTAGTAAAATTTCGCTTTCCCTTTCTTTTGCCATTTCCAATGAACGGAATCGATTGAGTCAAATGGTGACATGGATGGAAACGGAAGAAATAATATCAGCACATCAAGCAGAAGCACTACAAACTAAGGTGCAGGAACGAAAAGACACATTATCCAAGTGGAATGATGATTTAAGTGAATCAAAAAAACAGACGGTGGAAAACGAATATAATCGCATCCATCAAAAAATTAAAGCTTGGACAGATGAAGTGAATAAGCTGAGGTCTGAACAGTCTTAATAGGAGGGCTATTAATGAGTACATTTTTCATTATCGCAATCGTGGTAATTGCCTTCATTTTTTATCATTTACTTACTAGAGAAAGAAAGAAATTAAAGAAGTTTAGAGAAGAATGGGCTTCTGGTATATTTTCCTCACCAGAAGCAGATTTGAACTCCATATCCTCCTATTGGTTTAATGAGAAAAAACAATTGAAAGTTTATGATGGTGTGGATGAGCTGACGTGGGCTGATTTAGGAATGAATGAGGTTTTCAAAAAGCTAAATTACACTCAATCATCTGTAGGGGAGGAATACTTATTTAATGAGCTTCGAGCAATCGACCCAAACAAGAAAGAAAGCAATGAAGCATTGTATTCACTACTTACAGAAAACGTAAACTTGAGAGAAAAAATACTTCTAATACTTTCTGATCTTGGCAAAGAAAACTATACAAATTCATCTTCCTATTTCTTTGACTTCAAAGAGATTGAAATAAAAAATACTTATATGTACGTAATCCTTGCACTTCTGCCCATAGCTTCTCTACTTTTCCTATTTATAAGTATTAAATATGGAATATTAAGTTTTATAGGCTCACTGATCTTAAATGGAATCATTTATTATCGAAACAAGACAAAGATAGAAAATAACCTTCATTCGGTGGGGTATGCTGCTGCTATTATATTTGCTGGTAAGCGAATAGCTTCTATTAAAGATTTGATGCTAATGCCATATATAGATGGACTAAAAAAAAGTGTTCAGCCTTTAAAAAAGGTAGTTACCTTTAACAGAATTGCAACCTTAGGAAGTGGAGGAAGTGGTGAGTTTGATTTATTGTTAGAATACGTGCGTATCCTCTTTTTGTTAGATTTTATTTCCTATAATAAGATTTTCAAAACAATTTCTGCTCACCAAAAGGAATATGAAGAAGTTTGGACTTTAGTAGGAAAGCTTGATGCGGCAATAGCAGTCAGTTATTACCGTAATACATTAGATACATACTGTACACCTACTTTTACAGACCAAGAGGTACTTACATTTGAAAAAATGGCGCATCCTCTTCTAGTAAAGCCAGTTTTAAATTCTTCTCATTTAAGGAAATCTACGCTTATCACAGGCTCTAATGCTTCTGGGAAGTCTACATATATTAAAGCTGTGGCTATTAATGCCATCCTAGCACAAACAATCAATACAGCAATTGCAAAAAGCTGGACTATGAAGCCTAGTTATATCGTAACTTCTATGGCGGTTCAGGATAATGTGTTGAATGGCGACAGCTATTTTATTGCTGAGATAAAATCGTTACAGCGAATTATTCGCCTCATAACGGGAGGAAAGCCTTGTATTTCGTTTATAGATGAAATTCTAAAAGGGACAAATACCATTGAACGAATAGCAGCGTCGGCCTCCATAATGGAGTGGCTATCTCTAAATAAAGGTATAAATTTGTTGGCAACCCATGACATCGAGCTGACCGAAATAGCGGAAAGTATATATGATAATTATCACTTTAGGGAAAAGGTTGAAGGTGGAGAAGTACAATTTGATTATAAAATTCATGATGGGCCTTCTATTTCAAGAAATGCTATAAAATTGCTAGAAATACTTGGATATCCAGATGAGATAACCAAAAGATCTAACGTTTTAGCTCAAAACTTTACAGTACATAGAACATGGGAAGCTTTAAAGGGAAGAGAAAACACGATAGATAGTTTATTTTAAGAATGAATTTTCCATTTTGAGAGTCTTTATATTTTATATTCTCGAAAATAAATCATACACACCTCACATTTGGGCAATCTAAGAAAAATGATTTGCTGTGAGGTGTTTTTTATGTTGATTGAAAGATCGTCTTCCTGGAAGGAAGGCTTAACAAAACGATTGGAAAATGAAGAGTCATGGGATAATTGGAATCTCTATAATATGAGCTATGACATAGTAAAAAATAATTTAATAACTGAGTTTACGGGACTTCAGTCTCCAAAGTATTTGCCGAATCTTCAGGCTTTAAACCATCAATTAGAGGTGGCGCAGACAGTTATTGAACGTATGAATGGGAAAGCAATTTTAGCGGACGAGGTAGGTCTGGGTAAAACGATTGAGGCAGGCTTAATATTGAAAGAATATATGGTACGGGGACTTGTTAAAAAGGCTCTAATACTAGCACCAGCATCTTTGATTAATCAATGGGTGGAAGAGATGAATTTCAAATTTCATATACCTGCCATCCCATACAAAAAGAGTTATTCCCTTGACCACAATGACATTGTCATTATGAGCATGGATACAGCCAAAAAAAGTCCGCATAAAGAACTCATATATGCTCAAAATTATGACATGATCATCATTGACGAGGCGCACAAGCTGAAAAATCATAAAACGAAAATATATGAATTCGTTCAAGGGTTAAAAAAGAAATTCTGCTTGCTGTTAACAGCGACGCCTGTTCAAAACGATGTATTTGAATTATTTTATCTTATTTCTCTATTGAAGCCAGGTCATTTGGGAAATTATGAGACATTCCAGGAGTCTTTTTCTGCAAGCAAGCACAGCCTAGAGCATGATGAGTATTTAAGGGAACTGGTGAATCAGGTAATGGTAAGAAACAGAAGGCAGGATACTGGAATTGAATGGACAACTCGTAAGGTGAATATAATTCCAATTGAATTTACAAAAGAGGAAAAGGAAGCATATGAGATGATTTCCGATTTAAAGAATATTTCCTCTGTTTTTTCTGGTGCTTTTTCTATGATTACACTTCAAAAGGAAATGTGTAGCAGCAAGGAAGCAACCTGTTTAACACTTAATAACATGGTGGAGAAATGTACCAACCGCGAAGAGGTTGCTTATGTGCAAAGTGTGATGCAGAAGCTCATGTCTCTTGAAGTTAACTCTAAAGCAGAAAAAGCTTATGAGATTATTGCAGAAGCAAATGACAAGGTGATTATTTTTACGGAATACCGTGCAAGTCAAATTTATCTGCAATGGTATTTAAGCACGAAGGGAATTACAAGTGTTTTATTTAACGGGAAGTTCAACAAAAACAAGCGTGATTGGATGAAGCATTTGTTCAAGGAGCAGGCACAGGTGCTAATAGCAACCGAATCGGGTGGAGAAGGTATCAATCTCCAGTTTTGTCATCATGTTATCAACTATGATCTTCCTTGGAACCCGATGAAGCTAGAGCAACGAATTGGGCGAGTGCATAGATTAGGGCAAGAGCATGATGTCCACATCTATAATTTGGCTATTCAGGATACGATTGAGCAGCATATTCTAGATTTGCTTTACACCAAAATCGATGTATTTGAAAAGGTAGTCGGCGAACTAGATGATATTCTAACGACTTATAAAAAAACAATATAGTGCAGGTAGGGTATGGAAGGAGGGTATGCATGTACCCAAAACAAGTTCACGATTTTTTACTTCAATTTTTTAAAGAAAATAATTGCCCGATATTAAGTGAGAGCGACCATTACGTGGTCGTTCAATTGACGGAAGAGATGGATAAAAAGCTTATGAATCGACCGTATTATTGGCAATATGTAGAAGCAACTGGTGCCGAGTCGAGTCCTATGCAGCTGACATTCATTACAGACAAAACGAAGCTGCAAGAGGATATAAAAGGAGAGGTAATCCATTTTGGTTCGAACAGGCTTAACCAAATGTTCCAAGCGGCACAGGAGCTCGGGTCATTTGTCCATATGTATGAAAAGGTAGTAAGTGATACCCAAGTCATATTTACACCTTGGTTAGGGGTCAATTATAAGGTTACCTACTATAGTGATCAGACAAAGGAAACTCTCTTCTCCTTGGGGTTAAATTTAATGACTGGAATTGTTAGGGAGGATTTCCACGATTCGATTAAAGAAATTAGTTTTGATGTGGCTATGCCAGACAATGTATTTAATCTGCCATATATCATTAAGCCATTACGTGGTTTAGAGCGGTTAGATGCAGTAATTGACGGTATTATTGCTAACGACGATCATACATGGGCGGAAGAAGCAAAAGAAAGATGGCGAAGGAGCCTAGAGGTACTTGAATACTTTTATGAAGGTGTAGAAGAGAAGCCAGAGTGCTACGAAATGGAGAAAAAGGCTCTCGAGGAGCAGTATGCGGCTCGAGTTGGTATTGAGATTATTAGCGGTGGTTTGTTTTATATGCGATGATAAATGACGGCTCCGGAAAATTAATCTCCGGAGCCGTTTTTAAATGTTAGTCTGCAACCTTAAACCAACCTTTAACCTGCATAATTTTATCCCATAATGGATCTGGAATGTCCAGTTCCTCTTTTTTGCTTACATACACAGCTGGGAAGATGGTGTCGTCTTCTCCTTTTTCCAGTTTTGAAAACCATTCAGGGTCAGTTACTAGTGCACGTCCAATCGCAACAAGGGGAGTCACCTCTAATGCTTTTTCAACGTCCTCTCTAGTTTCCAAAGTACCAACGCCCATTACAGGAACTTTGTCTCCAATTGCTTCCTGGATAAGTTTAATGCGTGGAGTAGTATCGTTTTCATCACGATTAGAGGAACCAAAGAAATGCCCAAGGGAAACGTGAATATAATCTAGATTTTTCTCAGATAAAACATGTACAAGCTCCAAAGAATCTTTCATTGTAAATCCAGGATCCTGATACTCCTCTGGTGAAAAACGATATCCTATTATGAATGGCTCTGTTGAGTACTGCTTAGCTGCCGTCTGAACAGCCTCAACAATTGCTAGCGGGAATGTCATGCGCTTTTCTAAGCTTCCGCCCCATTTGTCTGTTCTACGATTGGAGTGTGGAGAGAAGAACTGGTGGATTAAGTAAGTGTTCGCCCCATGGATTTCTACTCCATCAAATCCTGCCTCAATAGCTCTTCGCGTTGCTTCTTTAAAAGAAGCAATTGTTTTTTCAATTTCTTCTGCTGTCATTTCGCGTGGCACTTCTGCATTGTCGCGTGGAGCAGCAACAGCACTGGCAGATACAGGCTGTTCGCCATTTAACACCTTCGAATTCGATTGTCGCCCGGCATGGAAGATTTGTAGGATAGCCTTTGCTCCATTGTCTTTAATGGCATTTGCTAGCTTTTTCAGACTAGGAATTCTATCGTCAGACTCAGCACCTATTGAGTATTCGAATCCAGCACCAAGTGGCTCTGCATAAGCACACGCTGTAATAACTGCCCCGATTCCACTTTTAGCACGTCGAGCATAATAGATTAGTTCGTCATCTGATATATCGCCATTTTTATCGGATGAATAAGTTGTCATTGGAGCCATTAAAATTCGATTTTTTAATGTAACGCCAGATGGTAATTTGTATGAATCAAACATAGAAGTATTTCCCATTAAGTAACATCTCCTTTTCATTAAATCAACTATATATATACCCTAAAGGAATGCATTGTAAATTCAAAATAATTGGCCTCAAATCTCCCAGTAGGAAGGTTTTTGCTTATAATCTGTAGAAGGTTACCTGTACTCACAAAATTTAGGGGTGACCTTTTTGATTCAAGCGGTGTTTTTTGATTTGTTTGAGACACTTATTACGGAATGGAAAGAGGGAGGTAAGAAAGCAAGCTACTCTGTAGAATCTCTTGGATTGGAGGAATCGCTCTATAGAAGAGAATGGCATGCGAGAGTTAATGAAAGAATGGACGGAACTTATCTCGATCATCCTAGTGTTTTAAGAGAAATATTAAAAGAAAACGGCCTACCAATTGATGAACAGGCCATCAAAAAAATACATGAGCAAAGGGTATTTGTTAAGTCGGTCGCCTTTGAGAATATTGATGAATCTATTATAAAAATGATAGAAAATCTTAAAGCCTTGGATATTAAAATTGGACTTATTAGTAATTGTACTTCAGAGGAGGTAGAAGCCTGGAATAAGTGTTTGTTGCCGTCTTATTTTGACGACGTAGTATTTTCTTACCAAGTGAGAGAGCGTAAACCAAATCCAGCAATCTACCTAATTGCCTGCAACAATCTAAATGTGCATCCTAAGCATTGTTTATTTATAGGAGATGGGGGTTCCGATGAGCTAAGGGGAGCAATTGAGGTGGGGATGAGACCTTACCAGGCTACATGGTTTTTACCGTCTAGCGTAAGCGATCAACTCTACGGATTTCCTAAGTTAAAACAGCCAATGGAGATAATAGACATTGTAAAAGAAAAGGAGTAAAGCTATGGAGGACAAAAAAGATAAATGGGATGCTATTCACCGGTCCTGGCCACTCCCTAAACTACCTTGGACGATGACCCAGACATGGAATGACCTGTTGTTTGTACATTATCCTATTGATCTAAATGTTTTACGAAAAATCGTACCTGACGTACTGCCTTTAGATTCGTTTAATGGCAAAGGTTGGATTGGTGTCGTTCCTTTCCATATGACAAACATTAGGCTGCGTGGAACACCAAGAGTTCCTGGGACCGATCGTTTTGCTGAGTTGAATGTTCGAACTTATGTCACGATAAATGGAAAGCCAGGCGTGTTTTTCTTTAGTTTGGATGCGGAAAATTTACTTGCCGTGAAGGTAGCCCAAACGGTATACCATTTACCTTATATGCATGCAGATATGAAGGTAGTTAGAAGCCAATCGACCATCGAATATTCAAGCAAGCGGCGACATGGTGTAAATGCAAAGCTAGAATGCAGTTACCGTCCTATCTCCCAACCATTCTATGCAGAAGAAGGCAGTTTTGAGGAGTGGCTGACAGAGCGCTATTGCTTATATACGTTAAGTAAAAAAGGGGAGCCACTCCGTTGTGACATACTTCATAGGAAGTGGCCATTACAGCAGGCGGAGGCGGAAATTCGAGTAAATACCATGCTTTCCGAGCAGGGAATCCAGGTGGAAGGAGATGAGCCAGTCCTACATTATTCCAAAAGTATGGAGGTTAGAATGTGGCCATTAGTTTCCGCGATGGACAATTAAGAGTGAAAAAGGAGGAAGTAAGATGAAAAACAGATATCCATTAAAGCTGAATGACAGAATATATTTAATCGATGGTTATGATATGGGATTAACAGAAAGAACAGGTACATATGTCATTCAGGAAGAGAAATTAACAATAGTGGAAACAGGACCAAGCCCCTCGGTCAAGCATTTGAAGGAAGGTTTACAGGAACTGGGATTCTCCTTAGATGAGGTTAAATATATTATTGTGACACATATTCATCTAGATCATGCTGGGGGAGCAGGCCTGTTATTGCAGGAATGTCCTAATGCGAAAGTAGTTGTGCATCCAAAGGGTGCCAGACATTTGGCTGAGCCTGAGCGACTTATTGCAGGCGCAAGAGCAGTATATGGTTCAAAATTTGATGACTTGTTTGATCCTATTGTTGCGATTCCAGAGGAAAGACTGTTAACCAGGGCAGAAGGAGAAACGTTACAGATTGGAGAAAATTGTACACTGACCTTCTTTGATACTCCGGGTCATGCCAATCATCATTTTGGCATTTATGATCCGGTCAGTAATGGCATGTTTTCAGGAGACACGGTTGGAGTTCGTTACGAGCAGCTAGCTAAAGATGGTGTTGATCTAGTGCTACCTTCCACTTCACCAAATCAATTCAATCCAGAGGCGATGCAAAAAGCTATCGAGCGATTCCAAAATATGAAACTAAGCTATATTTACTATGGTCACTTTGGAATGACTGCTGATGCAGAAGCAGGACTAGCGCAGGTTTCTGAATGGCTTCCGTTATTCTTGGAAACGGCAAAGGACGTTAAAAGAGAACAAAAAGACCATGAGGAGCTGGCAAAAAGACTTCAGGCATTAGTAAAGGATCATTTAAGAGGGCAAGAGATTCCTGATGACCATGAAGTATATCAAATCATCCAAATTGACACCGAGGTTGGTGCTATGGGGTTATTGGATTATTTGGAGAAGCAACATTAAAAAATTACACAGGGTGTAGAAAAAGTAAAAGTAAGAGATTAATAGAGATATAGTTTTAGGAGGAACAAAATGTTTAAAATATTTTCTACAAAATGCTCCATTTGTCATAGAAAAGCAGGCCCTTACCGTTTGTTTAAAAGTCCAGAGGGAAAGAAGCTGAAACTTTGTTATGGCTGCTCAGAATATGCAACGAGACGAGCTTATAAAAAATTGTCATAAAAGAAAAATATAAGATTTGTAACTAGAGTGGAGGGTCTTGTTGAAGAAAAAAATTTACATCCTTTTAGGAGCTCTCATATCGTTTGTGCTCTTTGTATGGGGAGCTCTCTATTTAAATGAACGGTTATTTCAGGGGGAATATTATCATTACGAAGATGGCGTGACAATTGAGGTGACTAATTCAAGTGACCAAACAGTAAATGATTTGAAATACTATTTCACTGTAGTACCACAGGAATTAGGAGAAATTTCGAGTTTAGAGCCTGGAGAAAGAAAGGTTTTATATACACCGAAAATTGAAGGAGAAGGGAGTGACCGGAGTTTATACTTCGAATATCCTCTGAACAATACTTCTTTAGTAAAAGAGACTTTAGCTTACTTATCTTCCTACATACCTAGTAAAGTGGTGATTGTTCTTGAAATAATAGATGTGGATCATATAGGAAGAATTTCTTACCAAATAAAAGGATATGAAGATATATTTGGGCGATTTGAATATGATAACACCCACTAATAGAGGAAAGAAAGAGAAAATATTAATTCCTGCCTCTCTCTATTTATCTATGAGAATAAAACCTCTTAATGAACGTGCTCCTTCTTCCAAATTATGCTTAGGAAATATAAATGTCCAAGGCATACTAGCTTTAGGAGGGATTATAAGCATCGGTATTGTGAATAGGTGTCTTGCCTTTATCTCGTTGCCAATGGCATAGACTAACCGAGTCTGGTCAAAGATGAGCTCCTGATCGGTAAAATTATGTACCAGGACAGTTACAAGAAACTCTTTTTTATAATTGATTGCTTCCCGAATAGGAGTGAAAAGAATATCCTCGATCATCAGGTCTTTCGTTTTCAGAAAAATGAGTTCAATTTGTTCTCGATCCTGGGTAGCTACTGCTTTGTCCCAGGACTTTTCCCATTGTAGCTTCTGCATATTAAATCCCTCCTCATGAAACTAGTTTAGCATTTCTTACGGAAACGGGATAACCATCCAGCCTAAAAAGAAAATAACTGTTTGAAATAGCATGAGAAATACTCCCAAACCAATACCCCAAACACTTAGTGATCGGCTAGTTCTTGAAAATAGAGCCAAAACGCTTAAAATAATCGTAAGTCCAACTGCAATTGAGTAAAGGCTATTTATATCAATAGCAAAGTTTGTTAAAATCCCGATGTTTAGAAAAAAAAGAGCAGCCAATCCACTTAAAATTCCAATCCAGCCTGCAATGTTTAATATACGATCGAAACGTTTTAATGTGACCAATTCCATAATTTCACCTCACCAATTTTTAATGTCCGTATAACGCTTAGATCCTTTAATCCAAGCAGGTCTTGTTTTGGACCTGTCACTACTACTGCGTATGTCTTCACACCATTTTTTTCTATATATTCAATGCGTTCAGATAGAGCTAAATTCTTAGCGCTAGACACTTCTGTCGCTAATTCTTCATGCTTAACGATAAACTGGAGAATATCGATAAAAGCCTCTTCATTGGAAGCCACATCTCTAAAAGGTGACCAATAAGTTTGATCAAGCTGTATAGGATAACCAATTGGAGAAACGACATCTCCATCCTTACTTAAATTTTTGTCTTCTACACCAGTATCAATAGCTGCCCACACGATATCTACATTAGGCATTAGTTTTTCTATTTCTTCTACATCTACTACATCGTTTAACGAAATGTAGGCCTCTGCTACTGTTTCATCAGGTAAGCCTTCGAGAACCTTCCATTCACGAGAATTATCAATTTCATTGCGATTATCTGGGTGGGTCAACCAAGGATTTGTTTCTGTAGGATGTTTAGCACCCACTCGCTCAAGAGATGTATCCACTTCTTTTTTAGAAAGGCTCCCTAGCGTAAATTGTAAGTTGTAAGTGTTCGCTATATAATCCTCTTCTCCGATACGTTTATACTGGTCGAATCCTAGTTTCATAGAAAAGGGGGTAAATTCCATGTCAAATTCCATTTCCTCTAGTGAAGTGTTGGGTTCCGTCACGTATAATGTGTTGCTCGCAACATCCATTAGTGTTGTAGAGCTTGTACCAAATGCATAGTAGATAAAGGTTAAAAGATAACTGATTGGCACAATGAGTAATCCAGTTGTAAGGGTTGCAAGAATCAATTTCCACCTAGATGAAGAAATACTTCTTCTCATAGATTTTTGTAATTTATTTGTATCAGTTGCATTCTCCCAATCTCTTTTGGAGTTCGCAAGTAATTTCTCATATTCATCCATTTTTCGTTTCCTCCTTTGTCAGTAACAACCTCATTTTCTTTCTCCCACGAAGTAAATGGCTCTTCACTGTATTTAATTTCAAGTCTAATATATTAGCTGCCTGCTCATAAGTGCATTCATGTACGTCACAAAGCATTATTGTCTGCTTTTCATATGGAGATAACTGATCCAATAACTTTAAGAGCGCTCGGTATGATTCTTCCTCCAATACAACTGTCTCGGGGGTATCTATAGTTTGGGTTTCATTATTGTTAGAAGGCTGCGTGTGGTTTTCCTTCCGTATGTAATCTATAAATGTATAGTAGGCCACTTTAAATAACCACGGCTTGATATCTCTAATTTCATTGGAAAGTAAAGCGATGTGGGCTTTATAAAACGTGTCCTGCATTAAGTCCTCTGCGATAGCTTTATTTTTGCACAGAGAATAGATGTAACGATAAATATCGTTCACATACTGTAAATAAAGCATTTCAATGTCCATTTCTTCCCACCTTTCACATTATCCTCGTATGGAGTATTTAAAAAGTTGCAATAAAATAAAAAAATATGTCATACTTTTCAACTTGTTCTGTTTTGTCTATCATTTAACTTAATAGAAAATGACCGTGAGGGAAAGGGGATAGAGAGTATGCCATTAGAAATCGTTCGAAACGATATTACGAAAATGCATGTAGATGCTATTGTTAATGCGGCAAATCGAGACCTCCAAATGGGAGGCGGTGTATGCGGAGCAATCTTTCAGGCGGCTGGATCGACGAGGCTACAAGAGGCTTGTAATAATCTAGGGAGTTGTCCAACAGGCGAAGCTGTAATGACCGAAGCCTTTCAATTAAAAGCTAAATATATTATTCATACAGTAGGGCCAGTATGGGAAGGTGGTTCAAATAAAGAAGAGGAGCTACTAAAGGCATGCTACAAAAATTCATTGGATTTAGCTTCATCATATGGATGTGAATCTATTGCTTTCCCTTTAATTTCTTCCGGTATATACGGTTATCCAAAGGAGCAGGCACTACAAGTTGCAATTTCTACGATAAGTTCCTTCTTAATGAAACATGAAATGCTTGTTTATATCGTTGTGTTTGATAAAAAAGCGTTTAAATTAAGTGAGAAACTGTTTAGGTCTATCGAAGAATTTATCGATGAGCATTATGTAGACGAAATGGATTTAAGCTTCGGGAGGAATAGAAGGGAAAGGTATCTACAAGAAGATTTAATGGAGGTGCAATCCAATCAGACTCTAGAGGAAATGGTAGAGCATATGGATAAGTCCTTCTCCGAGACGCTTCTTTGCTACATAGACGCGAAGGGTATGAGTGATGTGGCAGTATACAAAAGAGCGAATATTGATCGTCGTCTGTTTTCTAAAATCAGAAATAACAAAGATTATACCCCATTAAAGAAAACTGTAGTTGCCTTTGCCATTGCTCTACAATTAGATCTAAAAGAAACAAATGAACTACTAGGAAAAGCAGGCTATACGCTATCTAGAAGTCATAAATTTGATGTTATTATTGAGTACTTTATCCAACAAGAAAACTATAATATATTCGAGATTAATGAGGCCCTTTTTAGTTTTGACCAAGTAATATTAGGAGCATAAAAGAAAAAGAGGGATCCTGACTAGTGTCTGGATCCCCTAATATATTATTTCTTTTTAACTGTAATTGTCCAAGCTGCATCACTTAGCTGTTCGTAGTTAGTGATGTTGTGTCCTTCTTCTGCTGCCCAACGAGGGATGCTTTCAGTAGCCTGTGTACAATCGAACTCAATTACAAGCTCGTCACCTGAGTTTAATTCAGCGATAGCTTCTTTTGCTTCTACTAAAGGGAAAGGACAAACCATTCCCATAACTTCTAATACTTGTTTCATATAAAATCTCTCCTTTTTTATGATAAGTAATTTTTAAAATTGGTGGTTGAGGAGCAGTCTCTCGCACTTATTAAGCTGTTTTTACACTTGCTTTCATTGCTTTGTTTTTTTGGCGTCCACGGACAAATACGAAGTATACCGCAGTCCATGTTCCGAGAATCATAAATACTAAAGCAATCCAACCTTGCCAAGTCATCATGGCAGTCATAACTAAACCATTACCTATAGAGCATCCACCAGCTAAGCTAGCGCCGAAGCCCATTAAATTACCACCCACAAAACTATTAATACCCGTTTTAACATCGGGCATTCTGAAGCGGAACTCACGGCTGGCTTTTGCTGCGATAAATGAGCCGATGAAAATACCAAGCACTAAAAATACGCCCCAATTGATAAACGCAGTGTCACCGGTAGTTAAATACTGGAGAATGTTAGCGGAAGGAGTAGTAATCCCTAGCCCACCTATACGTCCTGTTGCCACACTTAATGGCCATGCTAAAACTGCAATAGCCCCAACTAAAACTGCTGTTACAAATGGATGCCAGCGTTTTTCAAATAAAATATGTGCTAACCCAGTTCTTTTAGCTTTCAATGATGGAATGAAGACTTTTGGTTTCGTTACTTCTTTATAAACAATCCATCCTACAATAGCAACTAATATTCCTATTAAAATCCATACATTGATTCCAAGTGTTTCGGGAATTGAGTTAGTTGATAGCTGAGGAGAGCTTATTTTATCGTTTAAAGGTACCAATACCCCAGTTTTCATGATTGTAGCCATTAGCATATATCCTGCTAAAGCAATCCAGCTTCCGATTAAGCCTTCTCCAGCACGATACCAAGTACCTGTCGCACATCCTCCTGCTAACACAATACCGATACCAAAAATAAATGAACCTACTATAATTGCTAATAATGGTAGAGTCCCAGCATTAAATTCAAAAACGCCTAACTCTATTAATGTATAGACACCTACACTTTGAACGGCAATTGCTATTAATAACGCATAAAACATGCGATTGTCTTTTGTTAAGTACATGTCACGGAAGCCGCCAGTCAAGCAAAATCTCCCACGTTGCATGACGAATCCCAATAGGGCTCCACAAAATAAGCCTGTAATGAGCATTTGTATCACGTTTATCCCGCCTTCTTTTTAATTCATACTAAACTGATAGGAATATATTACATTGGAACAGTAATTATGACAATGTTTTTGCTCGAAAAAAATGATTGCCAATTTGTGGAGAGAAATATGAATGTCCCTTCGAAAGCGACCTTTTATATAGTAGTAATTGATATTCTACATTTGTAAACAAAAAACAAATGGAGGAAATATAATGAAAAATAATTTAACAGAACTAGTTTTTATATTAGACAAAAGTGGTTCAATGGCAGGGCTGGAGACAGATACTATTGGAGGGTTCAATGCCATGCTTGCGAACCAAAAGAAGGAAGAAGGAGAGGCAATCGTTACAACCGTATTGTTTAACGATAACTATGACCTATTGCATGATCGGATAAATGTTAGGGGTGTTTCGTCAATCACGGAGCGAGATTATCAGGTAGGGGGGATGACAGCTTTACTCGATGCAATAGGATCATCCATACAGAAAATCGGGAATATACAAAAAAGAACTAGCCACGAGGAACGTGCAGATAGGGTGTTATTTGTTATTACGACTGATGGGATGGAAAACTCTAGCTGTGAGTACACATATGAAAAAATTAGAGCAATGATTTCACATCAGAAAGAAAAGTATGGGTGGGAATTCATATTTCTCGGCGCCAATATTGATGCAATTGCTACTGCGGCTAATTTTGGGATTGCAGAGGAGTTTGCAGTAAAATACCATGCAGACAAAGAAGGAACTCGCTTGAACTACGAATCTGTTAGTAACGTAGTATCCTCCTATCGAAAAGGTACCAAAATAGATCGTTCATGGAAGCAGGGAATAGAGAGAGATTTTAATAGCCGCAAGCAACAAAGAAAATAAACATATATATATAATAAGGTCAGTCAAACGACTGGCCTTTTCTTTTGAAATAAAGTAGATGCTTTTGTCTAGATTTCATCATATTGGAGTTCAAATGATAAAAGCTATGATGCTCTTTTATTTTTCTTATTATGTCTACTAGACTAGAAGGGAGTAAAAAGAACAATGATTGGAATTATTTTTTATGCGTATGGAGCTCCAAAATCAAAAGATGATTTACCTGATTTTTTTGCCCACCTTATTCAAGGGAAAGAGGTAACCATAAAGATGATAGGGGACTTTGTTAAAAGATATCGAGAGTTCGGATCCAATGATCCATTGGGTGCACATTCCGAACGCATTGCTCAAGGGTTGGAGAAATTATTGTCTAACTATCCTAAAGACATAAAAGTATATAATGCCTACAAGCATACGTCTCCTTATTTAGATGAGACGCTTAAGAGAATGCTAGAAGATGGGGTAGATACCGTTGTTACTTTCTCAGTAAACCCTATATTTTCTCTGAGTGGAGCTGGTGTGTATCAAAAAGAAGTAGAGGATTTCCTAAATCGATCAGGAGAAAATAAAAAGCTTATTCATATCAAAAAATGGAATACTCACCCAGCTATTATTTCTGTTTACGCCGATCGAGTGAGGCGCGCCTACAAGTGGCTTCCGGCACATGTACAGGATGATGCATTTGTATTATTTACCGTCCATAGCCAACCTCTCTATCCAGAAGGAAACGATGATTATATTGAACAATTTCAAGCAATGGCTCAGGCTGTTGCAAGAGAAGCTGGGGTATCTAACTGGATGATGTCTTATCGCAGTGCTAGCAGTAAGGTAGGATGGCTTGGTCCAGATGTTAAGGATACTATCAGGTCGTTAGCAGCAGCGGGCTCCCGAGGATTTGTAACATGCGAGCTTTTATCCATAGTAACTGACATGGAATCCTATTTTGAAATAGGAAGAGATACACAACTTGTTAGCGAAGAGTTAAAGGTGGAGTTTGTCCGTTCTGAATTTCCCGGAGATTCATTTGATACGGTTATTGCATTGGCGGAAATAGTGAAGGAACAAATAACGAAGTGTTAAACAAAAAAAGAACCTCATTTGTCTGAAGTTCTTTTTATAGCTATTACTATTCATACAACGTAATATCTAAGTCCCCATCTTCCTGATAAATAGCTAGAATTCCATTATGATCATTGACGTAAGGCTTTGCCTTTTCAAGCAAGGCTTCCTTTGTATCCTCTGAGAAAATAGCGCGTTCTCCATCTTCCTTTAGTAGTACCCAGTCATCCTCTCGGGCTTTTACTTCATATCTTGGTCGGCCGCTATCATCTCCGTTCACTGCCTTCCTAGCCTGAGCAGTTGCAATAGCAATTGCTCTTCCTTCATCCGTGTCATCTCTTAATAATGCATTGGCTATTTCAATAGCCTTCTCTCGAACGTCTGGCTCAAGATTTTTCATTGAATCCGGATAATCATTTTTACTCCACGGCATCCCTATCGCCTCCTTGCTTAAAATTTCCCGAAAACTATTTAATATAAACATACGAGTTGGAAATATTGAAGGAAAAATAGGAGCACACTTTCAATTGACTAAATATTTTTAATTTATATATATTTAACTTTTCTATTTATGTATAATTTTACATATACCATATTTTGTAAGGGTTATTCGGATGTATCCATCTTTAACTAAACATGAGCAATTGATTGGAGAGGGGCTACTAAATGATTTTACATACACATATTCAGGGAAGTGGAGAGCCGCTTATTTTTTTACATACTGGACTACAGACAGGGGATACTGATTTTAAATATCAAAGGGAGTTTTTCTGCAAAAGCTATCAGGTGTTCTCTCCAGATTTAAGAGGGCACGGTCAGTCGGCCTCAGATGAAATAGAAGACTTCTTTATAGATTCTGCACATGATTTATTAGAAACCATCGAGCATTATGGATTAGCTAAGGTTCATTTGGTTGGATGTTCACTTGGAGCTATTGTGGCTGTACAATTTGCAAGGCTATTTCCAGATAGCGTTCATACACTTACTGTTTCGGGCATTATGCCTGTTAAACCAAATAACTGGCTTGATTTACATATGCAAGACGTAAGGACTCAGGAAAAGGTTTTGCTAAACGATGAGTTCGTCCATTATTTCAATCAACTACATTTATCTGATTGGAGGCGGTTCATCTACTTAGGGAAAAAAGAGGGTTGGTATCCTTTTGAGGATATGTTATCAATGTATCGATTCCATTTCCCTGTACTTTACATAGTAGGGGAAAACAATGCTCATGAAACCGTGGGAGCAACAATTTATCCGAAAGAAAACAAGCATATACATGTGGCCATAATTCCTTTTGCAGGACATTTAGTGCATGAGGATCAACCGGTTATTTATACAAACGTAGTGGAGGCATTTCTAAAGAAACATTGATGCTGCAAGAAAGAAATGTAACAAGAGTCCAATATTCTCCGCTTGTGAAATTATTATTTTAAACAAGTTTTTTGGATGAGGAGCATATGCTATTTGTATATGCAATATGGAAGGGGATCTTATGTATACAAATGCTTTACAGCCTTGTCCTCTAATTAGAACAATTTCCGTTAATGGGGAGGGAACGGTAAAGGTTCCGCCGAATCATGCTTTCCTGCAGGTAGAAGTTAGTACGGAAGGCAACGAAGTAGAGGAAGCTCAACAAAGAAATGCAGCAATTATGAATCAGGTTATTCAATCTATACTGGAGTTAGAAATTCCGAGAGAGAATATTCAAACCGCTGTATATAATATTTTCCCTCGTTACGATTTTGTAGATGGGAACCAGGTTTTCAGAGGATATGAGGTGACTAATGCCATCTCAGTGAAAATACCTGACGTAGGCCTAGTTGGAAAAGTAATTGATACAGCAGTCAGTAATGGAGCTAATCGAATTTCTTCTATAGAATTTCGATTAGATAACGAAGAAACATACTATCAAATGGCACTTAGCAAGGCATTACTTAATGCACAATCAAAGGCTAAGACGATAGCAGATACGATGAGGCTTTCTGTTGCTCCTCAAGTAATTGAAATAGTGGAAAACAACGAAGGAAGCCCTATAGTGCCGTATAGAATGATGTCACTGGATTCTGCTGTCGGAGCAACTCCTATTGAACAGGGCGTTATCACGATTAAAGCAAATGTTACAGTTAAGTTCCAGTTTTAATAATTATAATTTTTTTTGTATAAAAATACGAAAAGTCCATTTGCATAATACCTTTTTACGACTTATCATGTATTTATGGAGATAAGGGGGGGTCAGGATGGATGCAATCGATGTTCTAACTAACTTAGATAATGTAAAGGTTTATTTTCAGCCTATCTTTAGCGCAGACGAGCATGTCGTTGTTGCATACGAGGTTTCTGGCAAACTAAAATACGATGACAAGCTCCTCGACCTAAATAGTTTCGCTTACGATGAGGAGGTTCCCGAAGAATATAGAAATGATGTGGAGCATAAAATCCTCCATATTGCTTTGGGAGAGCTTGTTAATCAGCCAAAGAACTTTGATATTTATCTGCCATGTAATGCTAATTTGCTTGTGCTAGATTACGGAGAAAGCTTCTTTGAAATTATCAAGCACTATATTCCTGAGGAAGAACTTTCTCGAGTGGTTTTAGTGATATCTGAACATGATTTTAAAGGTGATTTTCATCAATTAAATAACGTAGTGCGCTATTTCAAAACTTATGGAATAAAAATAGCCATTAACCAGCTAGGCTCTGAGAGTCATTTAGACTATATTCAAATGCTTGCACCTAATATACTTAAAGTAAATATTGAACAGCTAAGCTATGAATCATGGGGAGTACAAAATGACCTCTTTACATCACTTAGTTCATTGGCGCGTAAAATTGGAGCAAATATGTTGTTCGAAGGTATCGATACTGTCCATCAACTTCAATTTGCTTGGAAGAATAGTGGCAGATACTATCAGGGGAAATATTTGGCTGAAGCAAGTACAGTACTAATTCCTCGTAATCAACTAAAGAAAAGCTTTAAGGATAGATGTCGTCAATTTATTGCTACTGAAAAACGGATATTGGAAGAGAATTTTAATGCATTGAAGGAATTACAAAACAAACTAGAGAAAAAGGTCCAAGCGATTAAATCATCTAGTGAGGATGTAAATCAATTATTGCAATTGGCGGAAGAATTGGGTGAATACTCATTCCGTCTTTATATTTGTGATGAGGAGGGCTTCCAGACATCACCGAATATTGTTCGAATTGATTCCAAATGGCGAATTCAAGAAGAAGCAATTAATAAAAATTGGAGCTGGCGACCATACTTTTTGAAAACCATCATTAAAATGAGAAATGATCAGAGTGGCGTGTTCTCGGATGTTTATAGTGATATTGAAACAGGAGAAATGACGAGAACTTTCTCAGTTCCAATCAATAACAGCGAGTATATTTTTATTGATATTTCCTATGACTATTTATTTAAAAAAAATATATTCAGATAAAAGAAAGCAGGCTTTTTTTAAAAGTTTTACATCGTCAGTATTTCTAAACTTTAAGACAATTGAATATTAACTCCGTCGAAATCTTAGAAATAAGATTTCGATTTTTTTATGTGTGTCAATATAAATTATTATAAAATGATTAACCGGTTTTTTCGAAGAAAATAGGGAATAGCTAGAATATGTCTAAATTGAGTAAAGCTATTAACACACTAAAAAAGAAGGTGTTTTGCATATGAATATACTTTGGGGAATGGCTGGTATTCTTGTTGTTTTAGCGCTAGCATTTCTTCTCTCCAATGCCAAAAGGTCAATAAATTTAAGGACTATATTAATTGGCTTAGCCATACAGCTTGTATTTGCATTTATCGTATTAAAGTGGGATTTAGGGCGGAAAGCATTGCTTATGCTTTCAGAAGGGGTACAAAATTTAACTGGGTATGCTAGCGAGGGTATCTCTTTCTTATTTGGTTCACTATCTGATGTTGATCAGTTTGGTAGCATCTTTGTTATACAGGTTTTGACCATTATTATTTTCTTCTCAGCTTTGATTTCTGTTTTATATTATTTGGGCATCATGCAATTTTTCATAAAAATTATTGGAGGAGGACTTTCAAAGCTTTTAGGAACTAGTAGAGCTGAATCAGTATCGGCTGCTGCTAATATCTTTGTTGGACAAACAGAGGCTCCTTTAGTTGTTCGTCCCTTTATTGCAAATATGACCAAATCAGAGCTTTTTGCCGTTATGACTGGAGGACTTGCATCAGTATCGGGATCTGTTTTAGTAGGATATTCATTATTAGGCGTACCTCTCGAATACTTACTTGCTGCGAGCTTCATGGCTGCACCAGCGGGACTGATAATGGCAAAATTAATCTTTCCTGAAACTGAAACAATTGATGATACAAATTTTAAGCTGGAAAAGGATGATTCAAAAGTAAATGTTATTGATGCTGCTGCAAGTGGAGCAGCAGATGGGATGAAACTGGCAGTGAATGTGGGGGCAATGTTATTAGCATTTATTGCTTTGATTGCTCTTTTAAACGGCCTTATTGGCGGAATTACTGGGCTATTCGGCTATAATGGAGTTACTATAGAAGGTATTTTAGGCTTTATCTTTTCTCCACTAGCTTTTGCAATAGGCGTCCCGTGGTCGGAGGCAGTGGAAGCCGGGTCCTTTATAGGTCAAAAGCTAGTTTTGAATGAGTTTGTTGCCTATAAGTCATTTACTGATGAGATGGCGGGACTTTCCCAAAAAACAAATCTTGTTGTAAGCTTTGCTCTTTGCGGCTTTGCAAATTTGAGCTCAATGGCAATATTGTTAGGTGGATTAGGTTCATTGGCTCCAAACCGACGAGAGGATATTGCACGCCTAGGATTTAAGGCGGTTATCGCTGGAGCGTTAGCGTCATTATTGAGTGCAGCAATAGCGGGAATGTTTTTATAAAATAGAAAAATTATTTGTCGAATAATGATTTTACAAAACCTCCTATGGGACTAGACATAGGGGGTTTTTATTTTGATGAATAAAAGATATTTACCACCACTCATTTTAATTCAACAGTTTCAAACATATAACGACAAAATATTAGGAAATAAGTCGCATTAATTTCATTGACAAAGCTATTGAATGTAAAGTAATATTCAAAAAAAGCTTAACTGTAAACCCTTACATAAAAGGAGGAGTCCTAGTGGATCCTATATTAGAGATAAAAAATGTTTCTTTACAATTTGGTGGAGTGAAGGCGCTAGAGGATGTCAGCTACCATATAAACAGAGGGGAGATTTTTTCATTAATAGGGCCAAATGGAGCTGGGAAAACTAGTATGTTGAATTGTATCAGTGGTCTCTATCATCCGACTAGTGGCTCCATTTTATATAATGGACAGGAAATTATAAATATGAAGCCTTATAATCGTACTGCACTAGGGATTGCTAGAGCATTTCAAAATATAGCGTTATTTGCCCATATGTCCGTTCTTGATAATCTAAAGCTTGGAAGACATTCATTGATGAACTCAGGTCCTCTAAGTGGCGGGTTATACGTTGGGAAAGCAGCAAGGGAAGAGATAGAGCATAGAAAGAAGGTAGAAGAGGTAATTGAATTTTTAGAGTTACAGGATATTCGTCATATTCCAGTCGGCACGCTGCCTTATGGATTACAAAAAAGAGTGGAGGTAGGAAGAGCGCTGGCATTAAGTCCTGACTTGATATTATTGGATGAACCAATGGCCGGGATGAATAATGCTGAAAAAGATATTATGTCTCACTTTATCTTGGAAATGCATGAGGTTATGGATATAACGGTAGTATTAATTGAGCATGATTTGGGTGTTGTAATGAATTTATCTGACCATATAGCTGTGTTAGATTTTGGTAGGCGTATTGGTTTTGGAACTCCAGCAGAAATTCAAGAAAATCCAGACGTTATAAAGGCCTATATTGGAGAAGAAACCGTTATTTAGAAAGGGGAAACTAGGAATGGATAGAAAAACATTACCCACTCTTTTAGCGGAAAGGTCTGCTAACCATCAGCAAGAGATTGCTCTAAGACAAAAGCATCTAGGAATATGGAATGAGGTAACTTGGGGAGAATATGTTAAAAAGGTAAATCAACTGTCTATTGTTTTATCTGAATATTTTGATTTTTATAAAGGAGAAAGTCTTGCGATTATTGGGGATAATAGGCCTGAGTGGGTTTATACTCAGCTTGCAGTTCAAAGTTTAGGTGGCGTAGCAGTAGGGATTTATCCAGAATCTTTACCCGAACAGCTTGTATTCTACTTAAATGACTGTCAAGCGCGTATTGTAGTTGTTGAAAATCATGAGCAAGTAGATAAATTATTAGAAATTGAAGAGCAAATACCGTTAATTGAGCAAATAATCTTTTATAACAAACAGGGGATGAGGAATTATAAGCATCCGAAGTTGGTAGATTTTGAGGATTTATTAACGGATGGGATAGCATTGTTGAGAGAAAGAGCAAAATTCTCTTTAGAACCACTTCCAGAGGTTTTCGCAGATGATCCAGCAATCATTGCGTATAGTGCAGCTACATCCGGAACGCCTAAGGGAGTTATTTTAACTCATGCAAATCTTATACAGGCAG
Organism: Psychrobacillus sp. NPDC093200; assembly: GCF_050280345.1. Lineage (NCBI taxonomy): Bacteria > Bacillati > Bacillota > Bacilli > Caryophanales > Bacillaceae > Psychrobacillus > Psychrobacillus sp. NPDC093200. Next base: position 212,003 of record NZ_JBNNVC010000001.1, read on the forward strand.
CAGTGGGTCTGTTAGCAATAGATAAAGTGAAAACGAAGGATGATTATTTTTCCTTCCTACCTTTTGCATGGGTTCATGAACAGATATTAGGAATAGTAACTCCATTAATAGAAGGAACAGTAGTTAACTTCCCTGAAAGACCCCAAACAGTTTTAGGAGACTTAAGAGAGATAGGGCCACACACATTATTAGCGCCGCCAAGAGTCTATCAATCTATTATGTCTAGCTTTACTAACAGAATGGAAGCATCTAGCAAATTTAAAAAGACTATTTTTAGATACTTTAAGAAATTCGGTGACAAGGTAGCTTATGCAGAATTAAACCAAGAATCTCTTCGATTCATTGATAAAGCCATGTATATATTAGGAGATATGGTCATTTTTAGTGCTATCCGAGACCATTTAGGATTGGCAAGAGTTAAAAGAGCCTATGTTGCAGGAGCGGCATTACATTCAGAAGCGTTTTACTTTTATCACAGCATCGGAGTAAACCTTAAGCAAACCTATGGGGGAACTGAGGTTGCTGGAATAGCCTTTGTCCAAAGAGATAAAGAAGTAAGAGCCGGGAGTTCAGGGAAGGCTCTACCAAATACGATGGCTAAAATTGGCGAGGATGGAGCAGTTTATATTAAAAATACTGCTGTTACAAACGGCAGCGTAAATGGGGAAAATGAACAGGGATTAGACGGATGGATATCCTTAGGGGATTGCGGTCACCTTGAGGATGATGGCCATCTATATATATTAGATCGAATAGAGGATATTATTGTTAACCAAAATGGTGAGGTTATATATCCAAGATTGATAGAAAGTAAGTTGAAGTCAAATCCCTACATTCTAGAGGCAGTTTGCTTTGGTCAAAATAAGCCATATGTTACTGCCATTATAAATATGGATTGGATAAGCGTGGGGAGATGGGCAGATAAGAAAAAAATAACTTATACAGAATATGCGGAGTTGGCCAGACACAGTCAAGTAATAGAGTTTCTTGAACGACAGGTGTCATTACTAATGAATGAATTGCCTGCCTTTGCAAGGGTAAAAAAATTTACTCTTCTACACAAGCCGTTTTCTGTGGATGATGGAGAGCTCACCCGAACCTATAAAATTAGAAGGAAGTTTATAGAAAATCGTTATGAGATGCTAATAGATGGTATGTATACAGAAAAAGAAAACATCTCTATGGGGATGAGTGAGAATGAGGTTTTGCGAGTGGTTCAACTAAATAGAGAGCAGGAGGTGACTTTATGACATTTTTTCTTCAAATGCTTGTCACTGGTGTGGTCGTAGGAAGTATCTATGGACTTGTAGCATTAGGATTCGTGTTGATTTATAGGGCAAGTGGTGCACTAAATTTGGCAAATGGAGAGTTTGTTATTATAGGTCCCTATATTTGCTTAGTTTTGATAACTGCTTACCGTATTCCATTTTTCATTGCATTGCTGATAACACTTATATTCAGCGCACTCCTAGGGCTAATCGTGGAGCGATTAGTTATTAGACCAATACAAAATGCGCCTGTCGTGTCCGTTATTATGGCGACTATTGGACTGTCTAGTTTGTTGGGAGGAGCAGTTCATATGATTTGGGGTCATCAAACAAGAATGTTCCCTAAAATATTCCCGACGACGCCTATAAATATTTCTGGGATTATTATTAGTCCCGTTTATCTTTGGTCCTTCGCAATTGTGATAATTCTACTCACGATATTCCTATTGCTGTTCAAATTCTCTAACATGGGAATCGCCATGCGAGCGGTAGCGGATGACCGACAGGCTGCTATGTCTATGGGCATAAGTGTGAAATATGTGTATGCAGCGACCTGGACTATAGCTGCTGTAGTTGCGGCGGTAGGTGGAATATTACTAGGAAATATCAATGGACTGAGCCCCACTATGTCAGCTATTGGTTTGACCGTCCTTCCAGTTGTAATTCTAGGTGGATTGGACAGTGTTCTTGGAGCAATTGTAGGTGGTTTTGTAATTGGTATTCTTCAAAATCTGGCGGGAGGATACATAGATCCACTCGTTGGAGGAGGTTTAAAGGAGGTTGCTCCATTTATAGTGGTTTTACTCATCTTAATGTTAAAACCATACGGATTATTTGGTAGTAGAACAATTGAGAGGGTGTGAACCTGTGAGAAACCTGTTTGTTAGAGAAAGTGGAAATTATAAAACCTCCTATTTAGATGACGCCAAAATGTTTGGGACGACCTCTGGCAAGGTCAAGGGTCTATTAATAGTAGCGATAGTCCTCCTGCTCCCATTAGTTACCACCAATTATTGGATAGGCTTGCTTACTTTATGTGCTATCTCGGCAGTTGGGGCAATCGGACTTAATATATTGACCGGTTTTACAGGCCAAATCTCTATAGGAGTAGGAGCATTTTTAGGAGTGGGGGGATACACCTCAGCTATTCTTACTTCCACATATGGATTGAGTTTTTGGATTTCTCTACCACTAGCTGGCATTATTACAGCTTTAATAGGGGGACTGTTTGGAATACCGTCCCTGCGCTTGAAAGGATTGTACTTGGCGATTGCTACTTTGGCTGCACAAGTTATTATTTTATTCGTCATTAGTAGATGGGATAGTTTGACGGGCGGCACTGCTGGGATGGTCTTGAATCGGCCGAAGGTGGGAAATGTGTCTTTGACAAGTAATACACAGTATTACTATCTTTGTGTCATCATTTTATTACTCACAATCATGTATGCCACTAATTTATTGAGAACGAGGACTGGCCGAGCTTTTCTAGCTGTCAGAGACAGAGATATTGCCGCACAAATAATGGGGATTAATTTATTTAAATATAAAGTGATGGCTTTTGCCATAAGTTCATTTTTTGTAGGAATCTCTGGTGCATTGCTTGCACACTATACGATGATTGTAAGTCCCGAGCTCTATAATTTCCATGTATCTATTGAGTACCTTGCCATGATTTTAATAGGTGGTTTGGGAAGTGTGTTCGGTTCTATTTTAGGGGCGGCATTTATCACGCTGCTGCCTGTAATGCTAGGCTCATTCATAGATATTTTGGCAGCATTTATGCCTGATTTCTATCAGCTGTTTTCAGCCTTTAAAGACTTTGTATTTGGAGCGGTGATAATTTTGTTCTTAATCTTTGAGCCAGGGGGACTCGCACATATATGGATCAATATAAAGAAGTACTTTAGGCTTTGGCCATTTTCATATTAGCTAGTTAGTTTTTCATTAGAAGCAAGGGGGATTGAGGATGAAGTTGAGAAGTAATAAATTTATATTCACAATAATGGGTATTCTGTTCGTGTTGCTATTAGGCGCTTGTTCAGAGGAGGGTGCATCCGAAGGCAGTGATGGTGCTAGAAAGGTAGTTGTTGGTGGCCTGTACGATATTACTGGCGGAACTGGGGACGTGGGAACACCATACGCTGAAGGAGAGAAAGCATATTTTAAATATGCAAAGGATAAAGGAGAAATAGAGGGTGTTGATTTGGTGTTAAACGGGAAGGATTATGCTTATTCTATTCCAGAAGCCCAAAAGATTTATCAAGAGCTACGTGATAAGGAGAAAGTCTCTGCAGTTCTTGGGTGGGGAACTGGAGATACAGAAGCATTACGTCAGCAAGTGGCAAGTGATAAGCTTCCATTCTTCTCTGCATCTTATTCAGAGAGCTTGAAAAATCTAGAGGAAAGTCCTTATAACTTCTTAGTTGCAGCATCATATTCAGACCAAGGAAGATCTGTGCTTAAGTGGATTAAGGATAATCATAAAGGATCAGATCCAACGGTAGCACTATTATATAATGATACAGCATTTGGACGTTCACCAATTGAAGATATTAAAGCCTATGCAGCGGAAATTGGTATTAAGATAGTGGATGAACAAATAGTGGATGTTCAAGCTACAGAGGCGCAATCTCAATTACTGAATATGGAGAAGAAAAATCCAGACTATGCAATTATCCAAGAAACATGGGGTGCAACGGCAACAATTCTACGGGATGCTAAAACCCTAAATATAGACACTCAATTCATCGGCTTGAATTGGGCCTCTGGTGAAGGAGTTATTACAATGGTAGGAGAAGAAGTGGCAGAGGGCTACATTGGTATTCTTTCTCACGCTCTACCATACGAGGATCATCCAGGAATGACAGAGGTGGAGGAATATTTAAAATCTGAGGGAAAAACAATAGAGGATATCAATCAAAAGTTTATCCAAGGCTGGTCGGCCGCCAAAATCATGGTTGCTGGTATAGAAGAAGCTGCTAAAAAGCATCCAGATGGTGATATAACAGGAGAAGAGATCCGATCTGGTCTTGAATCTTTAAAAGAATTTGATCTTGGTGGACTTGGAGCACCTGTAAGCTTTAGCGCTGACAATCATACAGGTACGGAGCAAACTCGTCTAGGAATTGTGAAGGGTGGAAAATGGGAACCTTTGACGGATTACTTTAGCTATAAGGACTAAAATAGAAAAGAGGAACTGGCATGCTAAAAGTTAATAATGTAGAAGCAGTATACTCAAAAATTATTTTAGCTTTAAAGGGAACAACCCTTCAGGTTCCAACCGGAGATATCGTGGCTCTTTTAGGTAGTAACGGTGCAGGGAAATCGACAACACTTAAAGCTATTTCGGGGCTGCTTTATGCCGAGGATGGGCAATTAACAGACGGAACTATCGAATTTGAAGGTAGGTTATTAAAGGGACTTACTCCTGATGTAATTGTAAGACACGGTATATTCTTGTGTATGGAGGGTAGACGCGTTTTTAAAGATTTAACGGTAGAGGAAAATCTTATGGCGGGTGCATTCACTCGAAAAGACCGTTCAAATATAAAAAAGGATATAGAAAAAATATATGGATATTTCCCAAAGCTTCAACCTCTATCTTCCCGAAAGGCAGGCTTCCTTTCAGGTGGTGAGCAGCAAATGCTTGCTATAGGCAGAGGGATTATGGCTAAGCCTAAGCTGCTGCTATTGGATGAACCGTCCTTAGGGATAGCACCTTTATTGGTGAAGGAAATATTCCAAAATATAAAGCAAATAAATAAGGAGGAAGGTACCTCTATCCTAGTTGTAGAGCAGAATGCCAATGTGGCATTATCTATCGCGGATTATGGATATATAATGGAAAATGGCAGAGTAGTTTTGCAAGGTGACGCTCCAAGTCTTCTGTCGAATACAGAGGTAAAGGAACATTATTTAGGAATTGGTAAAGATGGAGAGAGGAATTACAGAGACAATAAGGAAGTTAGGCGTAAACAGCGAATGGTTTGGTGATAAATCTAAAAGAGTGTGGCGAACCTTGCGGAGATGCCGCTGAACTTTGCAGAGATGAGTTCAAATCTTGCGCAAAAGGATCCCAATGTTGCAGAGAAGTCGCAGAACCTTGCACAAAGAGCATCTTCAAGGAAATATTAAGAGGAGTATATTCTCATTGCGTCTATTTCAATATAGTCAATGGATATCTACTCGCTACAATGAAAAACCTATTATACTATTTTAAGGATGAACTCTAAGTTCATCCTTTTTTTAGTTTATAATACACCTATACACCTATATAATTACTCGCTAATAAATCACTTATAAATATAGAACAGGAAATTTAGGTACTAAGCTCTATATTTTTGGTTTTAATATTTTGTTAATAGGGAAAAGTATTAATATTTACAATATATTTTTTGATGAGAAAGTTTTAGTTCTTCCTAATTCTCGATAAATAATAATATTACTAGATTTATTGACAAAAAAAGGTGTTATTATAGATATTAATTTAACTAAAATGAAAGACTTATAGATTATTCAAAAATGGAGGTCCCTTATGAAAAAGCAAACGAGATATTCTCGTCTAGCACATATAACTAAGTTGATTAATACTACATTAGACCTAAGAGAAGTATTGGAGCAAGTCGTCAAGGCTATATCCGAGGAGATTGTTCGATGCGATTCTGTAGGAATTTATTTGCCGCAGCAGGATGGACAATTTAGAGGCTTCGTTGGAAAACCGGATTTTATCAATGGTTTTACGTTAGATATGCATATGATCGAAACGGAATATGACTTACTTGCAAAAGAAGTGATAGAAACGCAAAAAACTATCTACATACCCGACACTTCGAAGGATTCAAGGCCAGATCCAAGAGCCGTAAAATCCTTTCAGATAAAGTCTCTATTAGCTTTACCTATCTCATTTGAAAGTGAGCTTTTTGGACTTGTTTTCTTATTCGATTACGGTTCGCCTATGAATTTGACGGAAGATGAAATCCAAACAGTAGAGGCTTATGTCAATATGGCTGGAGTAGCTATTCAAAATGCTACAAATCTTACGCGCAAGGAAAACCTTATAGCAGAAAAACAATTACTTTTGGACCATACCAGAGAGTTATCCATGTGTTCAACCATGCAGGAAGTCATAGACCGCTGTTTCTTTTATGTCGGTAAGGTGTTAGGCAACTATAACATCGGGGTTCATTTATTGGATCCTATGGCTGAAAAAAATATTAAGCCAGCCAGCCTGAGTCAGAATAGTGACTGGACAGAAGAAGACTGGATGAAAACGCATAAAACTTTGAAGGTAGACGAAAATGACCCTGTATTTCAGGAGGTTATTTTAACTAAAAAAGCCATAATGATTCCAGACGTATTTGCTGACGAACGTCCTAATCATGAGGCCTGTAAAACATTTGGTATAAAAGGGATGTTCCTATTTCCATTAGTAACAATGGGAGAGGTGCTGGGGTTAATCGCAGTTGTGAATCTAGATGAAGAAGAATTGGAGTATTCGGAGTCCGACATTCTTCTGACCCAATCTATCGTAGATGCGACTGCGGCAAGCCTATCTAATCTGCTTTTCATGGACAAGCAGGAAACCATCATAGAAGAGAGAACATCGGAAATTCGCGTTAAAAACACAGAATTGGAAAGAGTAGTTCATGAGCTGCAACATTTAAGTAAAGAAAATGAGTTAATATTAAACTCTGCAGGTGAGGGAATTTTTGGAATAGATTTGGATGGAAGAATAACATTTTGTAATCCCGCTAGTGAAAAAATGCTTGGATACGAAAAGGGAGAACTAATTGGAACACCATCGTCTACAGTTATTTGTCATGAGCCAGACCATTCGCCATACGGAGAGACAGTACAAATGTTTTGTAAGAAAGATAAAACAATTTTAGCTGTAGAATATGTACTTTCTTCTATAGAAGAGGATGAAAACGTGATAGGGCAAGTTGTAACATTTAAGGACATCACTGAAAGAAAGAAAATGGAAGAAGAGATTAGATATCTTGCATATTATGATAGTTTAACTGATCTCCCAAACAGAGTTTTGTTAAACGATAAGTTAAAAAAAATACTAGAAAACAAAGAACAACAGGTGGCAGTTTTGTACTTGGATCTAGACCGTTTTAAGTTAGTTAATGATAGTTTAGGACACAGCTATGGCGACTTGTTGCTTCGCGAGGTGGCAAACCGTCTGAAAATTATAATTCCAAAAGAAGCAATTGCTTCCCGACAGGGGGGCGATGAGTTCACTGTTGTTCTGCCTGACATTAATGGTATAGAAGATGTGTTACTTGTAGTAGACCATATCTCGGACATATTCTCTCAGCCTTTTTCCTTAATGGGAAATGAAGTATACATTAAAACGAGCATAGGAATCAGTATGTTTCCTAAAGACGGTGAAGATGGAGAAGTTTTAATAAAAAATGCAGACGCTGCCATGTATAAATCTAAGGAAAAATCCGGAACTGGATATCACTTCTTTGAGAGTGAGATGAATAACCGATCATTAGAGAGCATTAAGCTGGAAAATGCCCTATATAAAGCGCTAGACCGAAATGAATTAGATATATATTATCAGCCACAAATTGATAGTAGGACAAACTCTATTATAGGAGTTGAAGCCCTTTTGAGATGGATTCACCCAACAGAAGGGATGATTTCTCCAGCTGATTTTATTCCCATTGCAGAGGATACTGGTTTAATAGTGCCAATCGGAGAATGGGTATTAGAAAATGCTTGTAAGCAATTGAAGAAATGGCACGAAGAGGGGAATCATTCATTGAGCGTTTCCGTTAACTTATCAAGTAGACAATTTGAAGAAAATGATTTAGTAGAAGTAGTTCAGAGGATTTTAATCGATGTAAATTTGGCGCCCGAATTTTTACATTTAGAGCTGACGGAAAATCAAATCATCAAAAACAAAGACTTGACGGTTGAAATGATGGAGCAGCTAAAAGAGATTGGCGTGAAGATAGCGATAGATGACTTTGGCACAGGCTATTCGTCATTAGGATATCTTAAGAACTTTCCAATTGATGCGTTAAAAATCGACAAATCATTCATTCAGGATATTAGAGAAGGTGATGATAGTAATTCAGCCATTACCAATACGATCATCACACTAGCACAGAATTTGAAGCTTAACGTAATTGCGGAAGGTGTCGAAACAAAGAAACAGTTAGATTTTCTGTTGTCAAAGGATTGCTATTTAATGCAAGGATATTATTTTAGTGTTCCTTTAAAAGCAGAGGCATTAAAAGAAAAATATTTGATTTAATAGGGGGATATGAAATGAAGGCTGTTCGTTCTGTGTTGGAATATTTAAAGGGGATTGGTGTACAACACGTATTTGGAATACCAGCAGGCTCTGTGAATGCTTTTTTCAATGAATTATATGATATGCCGGAGATAACGCCAATTGTTACTAAGCATGAGGGGGCAGCCTCTTATATGGCGGCAGCCTATGCAAAGTACTCCAATCAGCTAAGTGTGTGTATTGGAAGCAGTGGACCTGGCGGCACTAACTTAGTGACAGGTGCAGCAAATGCGATGAGAGAGCACTTGCCGATTTTGTTTTTAACGGGAGCTGTACCTGTGAGCACGGAAGGCTTAAATGCTTCTCAAGAGCTTGATGCGGATCCTATTTATAAATCTGTAACGAAGTATAGTGTGACAGTAAGAGACTCAAAGGATTTGTTAAAGGAGATTGTAAAGGCTACAAAAATTGCTGTTTCTGGAGTACCTGGACCAGTTCATATTGCTATGCCAATTGATGTTCAACAAGGGCCTAGTGGCATTGAAGAGATTCCTGCCATACTAGTACGAGAAGAAGTAATACCAAACCTTGAAACGATTAAGCTGGTAGCTAAAGAGCTAGTGGAAAGAAAAAGTGGTTATATATTTGTAGGGCAAGGAGTTAGAAATTCTGTAGACCTATTATTTGAGTTAGCCGAAATGCTGGAATGGCCAATAATGACAACGCCTGTCGCAAAAGGCTATGTTCGCCAAGATCACCCATTATCTGCTGGAGTATTTGGATTTGCAGCTACAGAACAAGCCACTAATCTTATAAATGATGGAGACGGTAAGTCACTTTTAATTATTGGTTCAAGCCTTGGAGAAACAGCGACTAATAACTATAATAGCAGTCTTACTGATGGGCGCTTTACGGTTCAAATGGACTTCGATGAAACCGTCTTTAATCGCAAGTATTCAATTGATATCCCTGTCCTAGGTGATATTCAACTAAGCCTTTCTGCGTTAATAGAGGAGCTTAAGTCTATAGGGCTTAAGAGAAAAGAAATGGCGTTTAATAGAAAAGAAAATAATGACCAAATTCTAGATGAGTATAGCACTAAGAATGTATTGCTACAGTTGCAGTCTTATCTTCCTTCTTCTACTCGATACACAATAGATATTGGGGAATTTATGGCTTATGTTATTCATCATATGGATGTTCTTGAATATAGCACATTCGATATAAATGTTCATTTCGGTGCTATGGGAAGTGGTATAGGGTCTGCCATAGGTGCAAAACTTGCGGAGCCAGATCGTCCTACAGTTTCAATTACAGGAGACGGATGTTTCTTCATGCATGGGATGGAAATTTTGACTGCTAAAGAATACAATATTCCTGTTCTATTTGTTGTTATGAACAATGCCCGATTAGGCATGGTATACCATGGACATAATCTGCAATACAAACGTGTTCATCCAACATTTGCACAAGAGCCAATTAACATTGCTGCAATGGCTGCAGCAATGAACATACCTAGTATTCGTATAGAAGAAATGGAAGACCTGAATGAGGAAGTAGTTAATAGCCTCCTTCAGATGAATGGCCCGGCTATATTAGAAATATCTTTGGTGGATAACAACATTCCTCCGATGGGAGATCGGGTTAAATTCCTTTCATCATTTGGAAAATAAAATATAAAAGCTCTTATCTGTTTTTCTCAGGTAAGAGCTTTCCTTATATATTTACATGGCATGGCTGTACTTAGTATTTATCACTTCTATTAAACTATCAAGGACCTGTTTTTTAAATGCGTCAGGTACTGGCTGGTTATCAGAAGTACAATAGTAATAACACATTTTTTCATGGTCATAGGTAAAACCAAGACTATTTAAGTTTTCATGTAAACTTTCTGGTAAGCCGTCTAATCCAGTTTTAAGTTTAAAAAAATCAGTTGCTATTATGTATACATCTATGTCATTTGCTCCAGTAGATACAATAAACAAATCACTGTCCTGTCGAAGAATCCACTGTTTTTTAGAATATAAGGAGATTCCTTTATTTTCTAAGAATGCAAGACCATTTGTGTTAATGCCAAAAAGCTTTTTTAATAGAGCACGAATTTGCTCGCCGGTCCATTCTTGTTGATGATTGGATAAATACCAAGTAATAGCTGCCTTTGGAGAAGGATCTTCTAGCTTTGCTGAAGTTTCCTTGTCTAACAGATAAGCTTTGTCTAAATCAATATAAAAAGCATGGTGGACAAAATGGGCAATTGATTCGGTATTTACTTGTATCTCTTCGGAATCAAAATATCGATCCATTGCTTCAATTTTAGACATATTCTTAAGCCTTGAATCTAATGATATTTCATCTAACCCTTCTTTTTTTAAGGTATGAATAATTATTTGATCAATAGATGGGTGGTATTTTAAAGAAAATGAGTATGCCATAATATTCCTCCTTATTTTTCTATATCATACATTAAAACTTTGATGAAACAATTATTTTTAATGAATATTTTATAATTTTGAGTAATATGAGCTAATTTCATATATAGCACTTTACTATTAAAATCCCAACATTTTTACACTGTTTCTTTTAGCTGCAAACGGCGACTCCAGTGAGCTTATCGTCCCCAACGGAGAGGGTCTTCTAAATAGGAAATCAATCATACCTTGTATTACCTTCCAGTGGCTCGTCTTTTTTAATCATGAAATGGATTCATACAAATATGGATTAGAAGATCTTATTTAAATAAAGCTCTGAAGATATATTAATCTTTCGTTATATATTGTATGATTATTTAGAAATATATAATTTTTTAGTGGTCAAAATATTCAATGGAAAGGTGTTTCTAATGAGTAACTATCTTATTCAAAACGTTCAGATTTGCGCAGAAGATGGCCGATTGATTGATGGAGATATTTTAATAATGAACGAAAAGATTGCTTGTATATCTGAGGGTAAAATAGAAGGATATGAGGGAGCTATACTGGACGGGAGGGGTTACGTGGCAATGCCTGGCTTTATTGATATTCATATCCATGGAGCAGTGGGGGCGGACTTTATGGACGGAGAGATAGATGCAACAGAACGAATATCCGCGTACTTACCCCAAGAAGGCACGACATCTTTTTTAGCAACAACTATTACTCATTCTCAGGAACGTATACAGCAATCGGTAGATGTGAACACAAGCTTCTTAAAAAAGTCTAATAAGGAACAGGGTGCAGAAATGCTTGGCTTCCATTTGGAAGGGCCATTTATTCACCCGGAGCAGGCAGGAGCTCAGCCTATTCAGCATATACAAAAACCATCTGTTTCATTGTTGAAAACCTGGTTTGGAGAACAGGTTGCTCAATTAAAAGTTGTCACACTAGCCCCGGAACTTGACGAAGAATTTAAGATGCTTCAATTTTTACAAGAACAGGGGGTGATTTCTTCCGCAGGACATTCAAAGGCTTCTTATTTGGAGGTTAATGACGCGGTGCAAAATGGTTTATCCCATTTAACCCATTTTACTAATGCGATGACAGGTCTTCATCACCGAGAAATAGGCATGGTGGGAGCAGGCTTCATGAATGACTCGCTTTTCTGTGAGATAATCGCTGATGGCATCCACCTCTCCGATGATATGCTCCAATTAGTAATGAAGGTAATTGGCACTGATAGAATCATCCTCATAACAGATTCCATGAGAGCGAAGGGACTTCCCGATGGAATCTATACACTTGGTGATCAAAAAGTTAAGGTAGTTGATCGTACTGCCACCTTGGAAAATGGAACTCTAGCTGGAAGTGTGCTTAAAATGAATGAAGGTATGAGAAGGATTCAAAGTTTAACTAATCTACCTTTACATGAGCTAGTGAAAATAACGTCGACAAACGCAGCAAAGAGATTAGGGATAGATAATCGAAAAGGAAGTCTTGCAGTTGGAAAAGATGCGGACATTGTATTGCTAAACGATTCCTTTGAGGTTCAATACACTTTTTGTAGAGGAAGGCTGAGTTATTCTAATGGTTAAAGCAAATAATATAAAATGGATAAAAGTAAATACATATGATGAAATGAGCAAAATGGCAGCCGCTATTTTTGAGAAGCAGTTAATTGAAAAGCCGCAAAGTGTGTTAGGGATGGCTACAGGAGGAACCCCAGAAGGATTTTACAAAGAACTAGTCCAATGCTACATGAAGGGCGATATTTCCTTTGCGGAGGTAAATACCTTTAACTTGGATGAATATGTGGGAATTGCAGAGGAGGAGGCTACTAGCTACCATAATTATATGTATGAGCACCTATTTAAGCATATTAATATTCCGCGACAAAATGTTCATCTTCCGAATGGCTTAGCAGAGGATTTGGAGAAGGAATGTGCCTATTATGATAAGTTAATTGAGCAGAATGGTGGTATTGATCTTCAGTTGTTAGGGATTGGGGTAAATGGTCATATCGGGTTTAACGAGCCTGGTACTTCTTTTCAAACAAGAACCCATATTGTGGAGCTTGCTGAGAAAACAAGGCAGGATAATGCCAAATATTTTCCTGAAGAAAAAGAAGTTCCCAAGCTTGCAATTACCATGGGGATTGAAACTATTATGGAAGCTAAGCGAATTATTCTCTTGGCTTTTGGCGAAAATAAAACTGAAACTCTTAAGCGTATCCAGCAAGAAGGTATTTCAGTGGAATTTCCAGCTAGCTGTCTAAAGGATCATCGTGATGTGACGATTATTTACGGTAGTTAAAAAAGCATATACTAAATCCTCCCTCTTACAAGTTGGAGGATTTTTTAGTTTCCAATTATTTAGGGAGTCAGGTATCTACTAAGTACTTAATAGCTTTTTTTCATTTTACTTACGATAATAAAAGTCTTATTCTAAAGTTTAGTATAAAGAAAACTAACGCTTTTTATTTAAAAGCTTAGTAGCGAGGGATAGATATGAAAAAAATTGCTCGAATTTTACCAGGGTTGTTCTTATGTATGATCATTGCGGTTATAGCAAGGTTTATCGGGGAGTTATTTCCTGCTTTGGGAAGTGGACTGTTTGCTATTTTAATCGGTATTTTAATTGGGAATTTGAAAATTAGTTCGTCTCCAAGATGGTCTGCTGGAGTGAAATTTTCTGAAAGTAACCTCTTGTATTACTCCATCGTTTTATTGGGTGCGACTTTAACTTTCCAAACAATCATGGAAATGGGAGTGTCAGGGCTTTCTTTTATCGTTATTCAAATGTCTTTAACCATCATTTTTGTTGTCTGGCTTGGTAAAAAGCTAAGATTTGGAGAAGACTTCTCCTTACTAATGGCTAGTGGTAATGCTGTATGTGGGTCCTCGGCCATTGCTGCGACAGGGCCAGCAATCCAGGCCAAATCCTCTGATATTGCTTTATCTGTGACATTGGTTAACCTTCTTGGGTCTGTTCTAATGATTTTTTTGCCAGTAATCACAAATCTTGTTTTTTCTAATGCTGTGATATCATCTGCTGCTCTCATAGGAGGTACGCTACAATCGGTAGGACAAGTAGTTGCGAGTGGGAGTATTGTTGGAGAAGAGGTAAAGGACCAAGCAGCGGTATTTAAGATAAGTCGAATTATTTTTTTAGTCGCAGTAGTTTTTGTGTTAAAGCAGATTAAATTCAGAAAACAGGAAAGTAAGGTAGCGACGAAAGATAAGTTTAGCTTTGGTAAAATTATTCCTTGGTATGTGGCAGGATTCCTTCTACTATGCTGTATTAATAGTTTATTGCAGCCATCTGCTACCATTACTAATCCTATAAAAGAGCTAGGAGGATATTTAGAAATTATCGCACTAGCAGGGATAGGGATGGGGGTAAAGATAAAAGAACTTATAAAGTCGGGATGGAATTTAACTATATATGCTGGAGGAGTAGGGGTATTCCAAATTTCTGTGGCTTTAATTTTAATATTGCTTTTATTGTAGATGTTATATAAAAATGCTCTAAGTTGATTATTAGCAAATCAGCTTAGAGCATTTTTCATAGAAATTTTCTTATAGTTCTTTTATAAAAGTAACGATATCACGCTGATTTTCAGGAATAACACCATGACCGTCTTCGTATGTTTTAAACGTCACATTAGCTCCTTGTTCCTCAAAGTACTCTTTGCTCTCTGCTCCCCATTGAGATGGAATGACATAATCATAATCCCCATGAGATATGAAAACGTTCAAATGTTCAATAGGATGCTTTCTGTATTCCTCTTTAACGAAATCGGGTAAATAACCACTTAAAGCAACTACTCCATTAATAACATTACCCATAGTAAAAGCTAAAGTTTGAGCCAATACAGCTCCTTGGCTGAAACCTAATAAATTTATTTTGTTTTGATCCAGATTATATTCTTCTATGGCCTCTGCGATGAATTGGTGCAGATAAGTCACGACCTTATCAAAAACCTCTCTATGTGGTTTTCCCGCTTCTTCAATAGTAAAAAATGCATATCCAGGACTAAACACGATGGGTCCACGCAAACTAAATATATGATGGCTTCCTTCGAATTCTTTTACAAGCTGGAGCAGATCCTCTTCGTTACTACCCATACCATGCAGTAAAAATAGAGATGGTTGGTTGGGAGTGATAGTTTTAGGTGGTAAGTATTTGTATGTAAAAGGTGATTTCATAATGGTTTCTTCCCTTCTGGAGACTGTACATTTATTTTAGCATACCAACCTTATATCTTTTAAAACATTAGTGTTAGCCCCTTGCTAGTTTTAATCAGATTAAAAAGGGAAAAGTAAACCAACAATAGTAGCTAATAAGGAGATGGTTGAAATGACGAATTCAAGTCAAATGCCAAAAGAAGAGGGTTTGGATCATAGCCTCACATTATTACGGGAAGGATATATGTACTTGGCTAATAGGCGGAAGAGTTTCGCCTCTAATATTTTTGAAACTCGTCTCCTAGGACAAAAGGCAATATGTTTGGGTGGAGAGGAAGCATCAAAACTTTTTTATGACAATGACAAATTTATGAGGAATGGAGCTGCACCAAAGAGACTTCAAAAAACGTTATTTGGTGAGGGGGGAGTTCAAACTTTAGACGAGGAAGAGCATAGAAACCGAAAAGGTATGTTCATGTCTATAATGACACCTTCACATTTGGAGCACTTAAAAAGTCTGACTCATAAGAATTGGGATTTAAAGGGTAGCGAATGGGAGCAAAAAGAACAGATTAATTTATACGATGAATCCAGAGAGTTATTATGCCAACTAGCATGTGAATGGGCAGGCGTTCCTTTAAATGAGGGTGAACTTAAAAAGCGGACGGAGCAACTGACTAAATTATTTGAATCTGCGTCTGCGTTAGGTCCCGAACATTGGATGGGAAGGCATGCAAGGAAGGAATTAGAGGATTGGGTTGGAGAAATGGTGGAGCAAGTTAGAAATAAGGAGTTATCACCACGGGAAGGCTCTGCCTTGTATAACTTTTCAATTCATAGGGATATAGATGGTAAACTTTTGGACAAAGAAATCGTTGCTGTGGAAGTACTGAATATTATCAGGCCAATTGTAGCAATTTCCGTCTATATTACCTTCACTGGATTAGCTGTTCATCAATATCCAGAAAATAAATCAAGACTTTTAAAGAATGAAGAACAATTCCAACAAATGTTTGTCCAAGAGGTACGTCGCTTTTATCCATTCTTTCCAATGGCTGTTGCAAGAGTGAAGAAGGATTTTATATGGAACAATTTTCAATTTGAAAAGGGTACGTTAACGCTATTGGACTTATATGGTACCAACCATGACCCAAACCTATGGGATAATCCTGAAGTTTTTAATCCTGAACGTTTCGAGGGGTGGGATGAGAGTCCATTTAGCTTTATTCCACAAGGCGGAGGTGACTTCAATATGGGACATCGCTGTGCTGGAGAATGGGTAACCATTGAAGTAATGAAGGTGAGTCTTCAATATCTTTCAAATAAACTTGATTATGAAATTCCAAATCAAGATTTAAGTTATAGTATGGTGAGTATACCTAGTCTCCCACATAGCAAATTTATCATGGCTAAGGTAAGAAGCAAGCCGCAATAGGAGAACAAATATGAAAGAATTTAAAGTAACCTACTTTTTTGATGAAAACCACTACATTAGGAGGTTTATACACTTAGATTCTCAAGAAGAAGCTGAGGACCTTATCCAAAGTGAGAGAGACCAATATATTTCCTTTCGAGATAGTAGAGGAATTTACCATGAGTTAAATACAGAGGATGTCCGAGTAGTCCAAATATCTGAATACCATCGTGTAGATAAAACTAAAAAAAAGGTACCTAAGTGAATTTTCAGTCACTAGGTACCTTTTTAAAAGACAAGAAGCAAAGATTTGTCTAGCGCCTTGCCCCTCGAGAAAAGGTAGCGTTAGCCGAAGAACTACCTACTCACTTGCCAATCATGTATGAGACTTGACCAACTTTTTTTGTTGTAGGGATAGCCGTTGTTTTTTTCCATAAAGGTTGACGAACAACAAGCTGCTAATAGCAATTACTCCTCCAACAATAGAGAGAGGAGATGGAAGCTCGTGAAGCCAAATCCAAGTGATGACTATAGCTACAACCGGCTCAGCGTATAATGTATTTGAAACAGAGCTTGCATTACTTTGAGATAAAGCTATTGCCCATGTGAGGTAGGCAAGTGCGGTAGGGAATATTCCTATATAAATAGCCGATAAATTAGCTTCATTTGTTGCACTTTGGAGTGTATCAAACAGTCCTGGAGCAAAAAATAGAAAAGGCAAAGTACCTGTCCATGTAAAATAAGCAGTAAGTTCAATAGCGCTATACTTTTTAAATAAAGGCTTTTGGTAAACGAAAAAAATAGAAGTTGCAATAGCTGCTATTAAAACTAGGAATACTCCTGGAGAGATGTCAAAGGAAGAATCCCCAGTTCCAAAAGCAATAAGAATAATTCCGATAAAGCCGAAAGCTAAACCAACCCATCCTACCTTACCTAAACGTTCCTTTAAAATAATTACAGCCATCACAGTGGTAACGATTGGCGCAGAACCAATTAACATGCCTGCAGTCCCTGCAGAAATAGTCATCTGTCCAAAAGTGACGCATATATGATACAAACTAATACCAATCCAGCCTAAGATTATTATTTTCCACCCATCCTGTTTTTCGGGTAGTTTAAATTTACTTCCTGGCCAGAGTGCAATGAGTAAAAATATAAGCGAGGCAATCAAAAAACGGAATAATGCCAAATGACCGGGAGGATAACCTCCGTTTAAGCTGGCGCTAATTGCTGCAAAAGAAGATCCCCAAATTGCTACAGTCAAAATCGCCAGTAAAAAAGCTTTCGTATTCATCTATAGTTCACCTTACCTTTAGATTAAGTGTGTTAAAGTAAGTAAAAATATTTTAATATAACTAGTGAATCTTACAACATATATGTAAATTAAACAATCCATCTTTTTTTTGATTAAAAATAAATAATTAATTTATCAACTAGTGTTTAGTACACATACCTTTTTGCAGATATATAAAGGAAATTATCACTAAGGGACAAAATTACTTTTTTATATTGGTTGACAAAATACCTAGAGGGGTATAATATAACGGTTATAACATTCATCAAATTTTCAGAAGGAGGTGTGCTTGTTGGCATACGATGCAAAAACTATTAATCGTATTAAACGAATGGAAGGCCAGCTTCGTGGAATATTACGGATGATGGAGGAGGGCAAGGACTGCAAGGAAGTCGTTACCCAGCTTTCAGCAGTTCGCTCTGCAGCAGATCGTACAATTGGTGTAATTGTTAGTAACAATCTTTTAGAATGTGTGCAAGAAGCAGAAGGAAATAAAGATAAAATGAATTCTGTTATTCAAGAGGCAATGAATTTGGTTGTAAAGAGCCGATAGTCCGGCTTTTTTATTTAAATAAAATAATACCCCGGCAGGTATGAAGGAGATTGAGATGGAAAAGAAAAGAACTACGATAGTTTTATTCAGTGGTGATTATGATAAGGCGATGGCAGCATACATTATTGCAAACGGTGCAGCAGCTTACGATCATGAGGTTACAATATTTCACACATTTTGGGGAATAAATGCGCTACGTAAACAACAGCATATTGAGGTTAAAAAAGGATTTTTAGAAAAAATGTTTGGCAAAATGATGCCGAGGGGAGCAGAGCAGCTTGGACTATCTAAAATGCAGATGGCTGGTATGGGACCTAAAATGATTAAGCATGTCATGAAAAAGCATAATGCACTTTCTTTAACTCAGTTAATAGAGATGGCACAGGAGCAAGATATAAAATTAGTTTCTTGTACTATGACGATGGATTTGCTGGGCTTACAACAAGAAGAATTACTCGATGGTGTTCAGTATGCGGGAGTAGCAGCGTACTTGGCTGACGCTGAAGATGGCACTGTAAATCTATTTATATAGGAGAGAGACAAATGGAATGGATATTTGTTGCATTAGTAGTAGTATTTTTTGCATGGAAGATGTTGCCTGCAAAGGGTATTAAAAATATTACTACTACAGAGCTGAAAAATATATTAAATGACAAAGATAAATTCTTCATAGATGTGAGGACTCCAGCTGAATATAAAGGGAGAAACATTCGACAGTTTAAAAATATCCCATTGGGATCTAAATTGGATGAGCTACCGAAGGATAAAGAGATTGTAGTGATTTGTCAAAGTGGTATGCGTAGTAGTAATGCGTGTAAACAATTAAAAAAAATAGGCTATGATCGTGTCACAAATGTCCGTGGTGGCATGAGTGCATGGAGATAAGAGGAGGAAGTTTAAATGAAAGAGATAACAGCAAAAGAATTAGAACAAAAACTAGTAAAGGGTGAGAAAGTAAATTTAATTGACGTGCGAGAAGTAGATGAAGTGGAGCAAGGAGCAATACCAGGGATTATTCACATCCCACTAGGTCTGTTAGAATTTCGTATGAATGAGCTCTCGAAAAAAGATTCCTACGTTATTGTATGCCGATCTGGAGGTAGAAGTGGACGTGCCACACAGTTTTTAGATAGCCAAGGCTATGATGTTACAAATATGACTGGTGGAATGTTAGCTTGGGAAGGTGAAATAAACTAAAAAAATTTTTTCTAAAATATAATACCCTATTAGGTATGGAGGAGAGTATAAATGAGTTTAAAAGCAGATGTTCAATTAGATGCAAAAGGTTTGGCTTGTCCAATGCCTATAGTAAAGACAAAAAAGGTCATGGCTGGTTTAGAAGATGGTCAAATTTTAGAAGTTTCAGCTACGGACAAGGGCTCTAAGGCAGATCTTGCCGCGTGGTCTAAAACAGTGGGGCATCAATACATTGGAACAATTGAAGATGGGGATGTACTAAAGCATTACATTCGTAAATGTTCAAATGAGGCTATGGAAGAAAATCAGCATCAAGAAATCATTGCCTTGGATGAACTAATAGCAAAAGTGGCAGATGGAGGAACAATTTTAGATGTTCGCGAGACTGCTGAGTTTGCTTTTGGACACATAGATGGAGCTAAGTCTATTCCAATGGGCGAGTTAGAAGAAAGAATGGATGAACTTGATAAAGACTTGCCGGTTTATGTGATATGTAGAACAGGCAAGCGAAGCGATCTTGCAGCACAAACACTAGTGCAAAATGGATTTGCAAAAGTTTGGAATGTCATACCAGGTATGACAGAGTGGAGCGGAAGCGTTAAAAAAACAATTTAGGAGGAAAAATGATGACAAACAAAGTAGCAATCATAGCAAGTAATGGTGGACTTTTTGATGCATATAAAGTGTTCAATATAGCAACAGCTGCAGCAGCAACAGAAAAAGAGGTAGCAATATTTTTTACGTTCGAAGGGTTGAATTTAATCCATAAACAAGGAATGCAGGCATTACCAATGCCTGAAGGCAGAGAGAGCCTAGCGGAAGGGTTTAAAAACGCGAATATACCTAATATTCCTCAACTGGTGGAAATGTCGCAGGAATTAGGGGTTAAATTTATTGCTTGTCAAATGACTATGGATGTAATGGGATTAACAAAGGAGGATTTTGTTAATGGTATCGAAGTGGGAGGAGCAGTGACGTTTCTAGAATTTGCAAAAGACGCGTCTCCGACATTGACTTTCTAACCGTACAAAATGCTTAAAAATTTTTAACGAAAATAATACCTATGGGGGTAATTTGGACATGACAGTAACTAAATGGACAGCAGATATAATTGCAAAAAAAGTAATTAATAATGAAAATCTATTCATTTTAGATGTACGTAACACGGATGCATTTGCTGATTGGAAAATAGAAGGACATAAATTTAAATACTTAAATATACCTTATTTTGAATTACTGGATGGTGTAGAAGAAATTCTACCTCAAATACCTGCTGACAAAGATATTTTAGTCGTATGTGCGAAGGAAGGGTCGTCCATTATGGTAGCAGAAATGCTTTCAGATGCAGGACGTGACGCTGCTTATCTACAAGGTGGGATGAAGGCATGGAGTGAATACCTCGAGCCAATTAAAGTGGGTGACCTACAGGATGGAGGCGAACTATACCAATTTGTTCGTTTAGGAAAAGGCTGCTTATCTTATATGGTTATCTCTAATGGGGAAGCGGCAATTATAGATGCTACTCGCATGGCTGATGTATTTATCAATTTCGCAGCAAGTAAAAAAGCAAAGATTACACATATTTTTGATACGCATTTACATGCAGACCATATTTCTGGTGGCCGTCAAATTGCTGCGCAGACAGGTGCTACTTATTACTTGCCACCAAAGGACGCAGTAGAAGTCGTATTTGACTACACACCGTTAGTAGATGATGAAAAAGTGGAAATTGGTCATACAACTATTGCTATCCAAGCAATTTATTCACCAGGGCATACAATAGGATCTACTTCTTTTATTGTAGATAACAAGTTTTTATTAACAGGTGATATCTTATTTATTGATTCCATAGGACGCCCAGATTTAGCTGGTCTGGCAGAAGACTGGGTTGGAGATTTAAGAGAAACATTGTATACACGCTATCGCGAGCTTTCTGATGATTTAATCGTTCTACCAGCTCACTTCATGATAATTGATGAATTAAATGTAGATGGAACTGTTGCGAAAAGATTAGGAGATTTGTTTTTAGAAAACCATGGTTTAAATATTGAGGATGAAAATAAATTCCGTAGCATTGTTACTGATAATCTTCCTCCACAACCTAATGCCTATCAAGAAATCCGTCAAGTCAATATGGGGAAAATAACGCCGACCTCAGAAGAACAAACAGAAATGGAAATAGGTCCAAACCGTTGTGCTGTACGCTAATTAGTCTAAAGAAAAACTATTTACTAAAAGGAGAAATGAAAAATGAATTCAACAAAAGTATTAGATGCAAAAGGTTTAGCTTGTCCAATGCCGATCGTTCGTACTAAAAAGGCAATGGATACAATTGAGTCCGGTGAAATATTAGAAGTACATGTAACCGATAAAGGAGCTTTGGCAGATATTCCTGCCTGGGCTTCATCTGGAGGTCACACTATTTTAGAGCAATTAGAGGAAGCTGGAGTTCTAAAGTTTTGGATTCAAAAAGCATAAGTGGATAGGGGGACCCTAGAGTGGTCCCCTTTTTTCATAAATAAGGAAACAAAAGCTGTTTTCAAAGTTTGTCTGTCTTTTCTTAAAAGGAGGAATAAATATGGATATACCTTGGATCATTACAATTTTTCTTATAGGATTTGTCGGTTCATATGTGTCTGGTATGCTAGGCATTGGGGGATCAATCATTAAATACCCGATGCTATTATATATACCAGTCATGTTCGGATTTACAGCATTTACATCACATGAGGTATCAGGGATTAGCGCAGTACAGGTGCTCTTTGCCTCTATAGCGGGTGTATGGGCTTACCGTAAAGGTGGATATTTAAATAAGTCACTTATTATTTATATGGGTGGAGCTATTTTAATAGGTAGTTTTGTAGGTAGCTTCGGTTCAAAGGGATTAACCGAGGAGACAGTTAACATTGTGTATGGCATTTTAGCGTTAATAGCGGCAGTCATGATGTTTGTACCAAAAAAACAGGTGGATGATAAGCCTTTAAATGAAGTCACCTTTAACAAGTTTTTAGCAGCTATTTTAGCTTTTATAGTAGGAATTGGATCGGGAATTGTAGGGGCAGCAGGTGGATTTCTGTTAGTGCCAATTATGCTAGTAGTATTAAAAATACCAACACGAATGACAATTGCTACAAGCTTAGCAATTACTTTTATATCTTCTATTGGTGCGACAATAGGTAAAGTATCAACGGGACAGGTTGAATATTATCCTGCAGTTATTATGATTGTAGCTAGTTTAATAGCAGCACCACTTGGAGCCAAAGCAGGCAAGAGTATGAATACGAAAGTTTTACAGTTCATACTTGCATTACTCATTTTAGGAACTGCCATTAAAATTTGGTTGGATATTTTATAGGATTATAAAGAAGTATCATTATTAATGATGTTGCAAACTATAGACAAATTCAAAGAAATTTGAAACTGTCTATAGTCTTTTTTCGTTTCAGGCGCTACGCTTTCTACGTGGATGGTTACACCCTTCTCCCTCCATGCAGAGACAGATGATAAACGATTTGTTTAAGAGCGATTGTTAGACTCGGAAAAGGCCATTGATACCCTCGATGTGAAACTCTTGGGTTATTTTTCCACGCTCTTAATTCATTCACAATAATGTCGTTTTATTTAATATGGGGAATTACAGACCATTTCTAGACATTGTTTCTTTCTAGTCAATCATATACTATTAGGTCACTATTTGATTTAGAATCTGTAATTTTTGTTAATATATACCTTAGTGTAATTTGTATTATTGCTTACTATCCTTGAGAACAGTCGGATGAAAATGAAAGGAGGAATTTGAGAAGGTTGGTTTTTATGAAAATAAAAAAATGTAATCTGAATACAAATAGTTAGGAGGGAAAGTGAAATGAAAAAGTTATTTTCTTTGTTTCTATTCTGTACTTTATTACTAGTTGCTTGTAATGATGATTCTGAAACGTCTGGTTCTAATGACAAAGGGGAAATAACCGTTTGGGCTCATCCATACACTGACAATCAAGAAAAAGAAGGAGAAATGTGGAAAGAGTTAATTGCTTCATATGAGGAGACTTCCGGTGTGAAAGTTAATTTTGAACAAATCCCTTGGGCTAATCGCGATCAAAAAATTTTGACTGCTCTTGCTGCCAATAATGGACCCGATGTGTTTTACGCCATTCCCGATCAGATGCCTCAATATGCTGAAGCAGGGATGCTCGTAGATCTAAGCCCTTATTTGGAAGACAATGATATGGACGATTTTGTAGAAAGCTCTTTAATCCCTACTAAATGGAAGGGGAAAATGTACGGTGTACCAATTCTTCAATCTGTCGAGACCTTTATGTACAATGTGGATGTAGTGAAAGCGATTGGAGAAGACCCTTCAAAGCTTCCTACCACTTGGGAAGAGTTTGAAAAATGGGCTGCTAAAGCTAAAGAAAAAGGTTATTATGCCTCTAGCTTTCAAGGCGGAGGTTCAATGAATGGGACACTTTACCCTTATCTATGGCAAGCAGGCGGTGAAATTCTTACAGAAGATAACAAAGTGTTGATTAATAACGAAAACGGAGTAGAGGCATTTGAATTTATCAATAAAATATATAACAACGGTTACATTCCAAAGGACTCTATTACTGCTTTAGATCATGATGCATTATGGGATAGCGGTAAGCTGCTGTCTATTCAAGGGGCAGGGAAATCAGTTAGTAGAATGCTAGAAAAAGAGACGTTTGACTTTGTGATAGCACCGCCATTAAAAAATAAAAAACAGGCTACTTATGGTACTACTGGGATGTTTGTTGTGCCAGTTAATTCAGATAATAAAGATGCTGCTGCAGAGTTTATAAAGGTAATCACCAATGCAGAAAATCAAAGGAAGTTTAATAGAGAAACCCAATTCATTCCTACTAGAGAATCGGCAAAGGATATTTACGATGATCAAAAATATTTAGCACAATTGGCATCTTACACTCAATTTACACAGTCAGGGGTCATTCATCCGGAAGGGCGAAACATTATGCCTTTAATACAAGCGGAACTACAAACAATGTTAGAAGGCAAGAAAACTCCTAAAGAAGCTGCAGATGCAGCAGCCAAGGCAATTGAAGAAAAATTAAAATAAAGAAAAAGAGAGCTTAATCTTATTAATAGATTGAGCTCTCTTTAGTTAGAGAAGGGACTTCCTCAAACTTAGTACTATCATTCAAAGAGATAGAATCTGCGTTTCTGTTCTTTTCTTGTCTTTTCTCGATTCTTCTGAAGGCTCTAAAGCTCAACAAGGTTATGACGTAGGCAAGTAGGCTTCCAGAGAAAAGCGGGATTGCCCCAGGCAAAAATGTAAGAAAAAAATACATAGTAACTGTGCTTGCTAAAATGCCTAAAAGCTCTAATGGAGAGGTAATAGCTATGAGTAAGGATTGCTTTATGTACTCAAAGTACTTTAAGTCAAAATGAACATAAACAGGAAAGAAAAACGATAAAATAAGAATACTAGAGAGAAGAATAAAAAATAGAATTGGTATTAAAAAAGTAAATTGGCCATCATTTAACAGAATAAATTGAAAGTCAAAAACTAGAAAATAACCCACGAGAACAAAAATTAAGGCGTAGCCATTTGCCTTCCAAAAATCCTTTTTAAAAAATCTCCAATACGTAGGGAAAATTTTAATCGATTCATAGTTCTCTTTGTTTAGCAGTTTTCTAATAGTACTAAACAAAGCGATAGTAGAAGGAAATAAACCAAAAGCCCCTAACCCTACAATGCTAAAAAAAATCCATAAAAAATTTAAATAGATCAGTGAAAGCATCCTATAGGCGATGTTATTAAAGCTATCCCAATTCAGAATATATCACGCCTTTCAATTCTCAAATTTAAAAGTTTAATATTAAATTGAGTTAATTTCGTAAATAGTTCTTTACCAATTAAACACGAAGATTCCTAATATATTGATTGTAGCGACAGGTGCGGCGACTCCTGCGGGATGAGTGAAACAGATAAGCCATCGCAAACGATGCGTAACCGACGGTGAAGGCTTATATCATAGTTCGATTGTTCGTGTTTTTTAAAAAAACAGGAATTATGAAATTGATTTAATTTTACTAAATAAAACATTTTATCAATTAAAGACTATTTATAGACATTGTCTCTTTATTACTAATCATATAAGATTAATTAAAAGTTAATTAATAATTTAGTAATTTCAGTATATTAAAAGGCGATTAAAAAGTAAATATTTAAAAAAATTTATAATTTTGCTATGACAGCGCTTACTATTTTACGGAATAAGAAGTAGAACTTTTTATTGAGTATTTTTCTAGTTAAGTGATTAGCTCCATTTGCTAGAGACAAAGGCGCTGGCTACGTTCCTTATTAAAAAGATTGGCTTATTTGAAGGGAGGTAGTCTTTTAAAAACAGCTAGTTGTCAGCTCTAAGAGAAAACCGTTATAAATGGGAAGGGGTAAATGAAATGAAAAAGCTGTGCTTCTTTTTATTGTTATTAATATTTAGTGCTCTAATGGTAGCTTGTAGTGAGGAAGATGCTTCGGATGCGGGTGAAAAGATAGAAACTTCTGGAAAAGCAGGAAATAAAGAAGATGGTTTCTCAGGGGAAATAACAGTTTGGGCACACCCTTTTACAGGTGACCAGGAAGTAGAAGGTAAGATGTGGAAGGAAATAATTAGTTCTTATGAAGAAACTACTGGAGTGAAAGTGAACTTTGAACAAATACCTTGGGCGAATCGTGATCAAAAAGTGCTGACTGCTTTAGCAGCTAATAATGGGCCAGATGTATTCTATGCTATTCCTGACCAAATGCCGCAATATGCCGAAGCGGGGATGTTATTGGATCTTAATCCATATTTAAAAGATAATGACATGGAAGATTTTGTGGAGAGTGCATTAGTTTCAACTACTTGGAAGGATAAGGTATATGGATTACCAATTCTTCAGGAAGCATATACATTCCTATATAACGTGGACATCATTAAAGAAATTGGAGAAGACCCATCAAAGCTTCCAGCAACTTGGGCAGAATTTGAAAAATGGGCTGAAAAAGCAAAAGAAAAAGGATATTATGCATCTAGCTTCCAAGGCGGTGGTTCTATGAATGGAACGTTGTATCCATATCTATGGCAAGCAGGTGGAGAAGTGCTTACAGCTGACAATGAAGTAATGATTAACAGCGATGCTGGAGTAGAAGCCTTCGAATTTATCAACAAAATGTATAAAAATGAGTGGATTCCAAAGGATTCTATTACTGCATTAGAGCACGACGCTTTATGGGATAGCAGTAAAATGCTTTCTGTTCAAGGATCTGGGGCATCAATTAGCCGTATGTTAAGTAAAGATACATTTGAATTTGTTATTGCACCTCCATTAAAGAACAAAAAACAAGTTACTTATGGAACTACTGGTATGTTCGTAGTACCTATTAACTCAGAAAATCCAGATGCAGCAGCTGAATTTGTAAAAATTATGACGAGTGCAGAAAACCAACGTAAATTTAATCAGTTTACTCAGTACATTCCAACACGTGAATCTGCAAAGGATATCTTTGGAGAACAGAAGTATCTTGCGCAGCTAGCAACTTATACTGAGTTTGCAATGCCGGGGGTTATACATCCAGAGGGACGTAACATCATGCCGTTAATCCAAGCGGAGCTTCAAACAATGATGGAAGGCAAGAAAACTCCAAAAGAGGCAGCGGATGCGGCAGCTGAAGCGATTAAAGGAAAAGTAAAATAAATCTAATAGAGAGTTTGATCTAAAACAGATCAAGCTCTCTATTGATTAATTTACATAAGAAAGGGTGTTTACACTGGTAAATACATTAGGTAAGCCTTTAGTGTCCAAGAAAAGCGGGATGACTCTTCGGGCAAGATTAAAAAGACAATGGGATCTTAATGCGATCGTCTATATTTTTCTTATCCCCATATTAATACATTTTGCTATTTTCCAAGTGTATCCATTTCTTTTGAGCTTCTATTTGACTTTTATGGATTGGAAGGTAATTGGAGATCCAGAATTTGTAGGTCTTAAACATTGGGAATATTTTTTAAGCGATAAGCTCGCATGGAAAGCCATATGGAACACAGTAAAATTCTCCGTATATTATATAGTACCAACAATGGCTGTAGGACTGATACTTGCTTTAATTATTAATTCAGGAGTAAAGATGGCCGGATTTTTTAAAGGGATATTTTTCTTGCCGGTTGTTACCTCTTTTGTAATTATTGCCGGTATATGGGGTTGGTTATTTAGAGGAACAGAAGAAGGGATGATTAACTATCTAATAGGCTTAATAGGCATTGAGCCTCAATTATTTTTATCTGATTCTAGCCAGGCTTTACCAGTGTTAGCAGCACTAAGCGTTTTTAAAGTAGCAGGCAGCACAATGATTTATTATTTTGCAGGACTTCAATCAATAGATAAGGGTTTATATGAAGCTGCCAAAATGGATGGGGCATCCACTACTAAAATCTTTTGGAAGGTAACTTTTCCTTTATTGAAGCCTATACACTTTTATGTTGCCATTACGACAACCATTGGCTCTTTCCAAATCTTTGACTCTGCCTACCTATTAACAGGTGGCGGTCCAAATTATGCAACGACGACGATTGTTTATTACTTATACAATCAAGGCTTTACTAGCTTAAATTTAAGCTACGCAGCAGTACTTTCCTATGTGTTATTCTTCATCATCCTAATGATCTCTCTTTTACAAAGAAGGTTCTTAGGGAAAGAATCTAATCTCTATTAGAAGGGAGATGAAAAACTATGAAAAAGGTTATTTCCTACATTGCTTTGTTATTGTTAGGGTTTTGTTTTCTCATGCCCTTTATCATTATGATTTTAGGCTCCTTTAAAAATGTAGAGTATGCCCAGCTAGATCCACTTTTTTGGATACCGGATGAACCAACTCTAAAAAACTATTTATATATTATGAGGGACGGTCTATTTGTCAGATGGATTTTCAACTCCATAGTTATCACAGTTATCCCGGTAGCTAGTCAGATGATTTTCTGTGCAATTTTAGGATATATTTTTGCGAAGAAAAAATTCTTCGGGAGAGAATTTATATTTTGGGTATTTATGGGGGTTATTATGATTCCTCAGCAATTGCTAATCATTCCAAAATATATTATGTTCTCCGATTTTGGATGGATCAACACCTATTGGGCACTCATTGTTCCTGAGCTTTGGGGAATCATGGGAGTATTCCTAGTAAGACAGTTTTTACAGGGAATACCAAATGATTTAGAAGAGGCTGCCTATATAGACGGAGCAAATGATTTACAAATATTCTTTAAAGTTATTTTGCCACTTTCTATTCCAGTAGTGGCTACTGTAGGAACATTTGCCTTTATATCAAACTGGAACGATTTATTTCAACCACTAATTTATTTAACGCAGGAAAAAATGTTCCCAGTAACACTAGGATTGGCGTCCATGCTAGGGAAGGAAGGTAACTTTGGAATAGAAATGGCTGGTTCAGCAGTTTCCTTTATACCAACCTTTCTTATTTTCCTGTTTTTTCAACGATATTTCACAGAAGGAATACAAATGTCAGGTTTGAAATAATGAAGCCTAACTGAATAGGTTTTGAAGTAAGGAGTGAGTGAAGTGAAGTCAGTTATTGCTAAAGATCAAAAGGTTTTTATAGAGGACAGACCCAAAATGGATATTATGCCTTCCTTTCTTTTGATTAAGACGTTGTACAGTGCGATTTCTCCAGGAACGGAGCTAAGCTTAATAACAGCAAGCAATGAAAGAGAGATTTCCTTAGGCTATAGCGCAGTTGGTATTGTGGAGGAATGCGGTGATGGTATAACCGGCTTTCAAAAAGGAGATATAGTCGCTTGCTATGGAGCACCTTACGTAGGACATTCCGAGTATCTATGTGTGCCAATGACCTTATGTGCGAAAGTGCCACAGGGGATGGATCCAAAAGAAGCATCTCTAGCTGGAATTGGAGCAATCGCTATTCATGCACTTCGAGTAGCTAAATTAGCCTTTGGAGAAATAGTAGTGATTGTTGGTCTTGGATTGTTAGGGCAAATGATTGCAAAGATTGCTCATGCTGCAGCTTACGATGTTATTGCTTTCGATACACAAGCAGAGCGAGGAGCTATGTTAACAGAAGAGTCAGGAATTACTTCCTTTTCTAAGCTAGACGAGATGGAAGAAGAGATTAAAAAGCACACTGCCAACAGAGGAACAGATGCTGTACTGCTTTGTACAGGCGGCAAGAGAACTACACTTACAGGACAAAGCTTAGAGTGGATACGCGGTCAAGGAAAAATAGTTATTGTAGGTGATGTCGAGCCGAATTTCCCTAGGGAATTAATGTTTGGAAAAGAGGCTCAAATTCTTATATCCAGGGCAGGGGGGCCAGGGAGATATGATCCTGTCTATGAGAAGCAAGCGGTGGACTATCCTTATGGATATGTAAGGTGGACAGAGGGAAGAAATGTAGCGGAATATTTAAGACTAGTAAAAGAAAAGCGTATTAAGATTGATTCATTTATAACAGAAGAAGTGAACATAGATCAGGCGCCAGCTGCATATAAAGATTTGATTAATAAGAAATCGAAAACGTTGACGAAGCTTATTAGTTTTCGATAAGTAGATTTTTATAAACTGAGAGGAGAGTTTTAATGTTAAAGGTTGGTGTAATTGGTGGAGGGTCAATTTCGCAATTTCATATTACCCCTTATATCCTACATAAACAGGTAGAACTAATAGCATTATGTGATCAAAATGAACAAAGGCTTACGGAGTGTGGACACCAATATGGGGTCACTCATTTGTATTCTAACTATAAAGAGTTATTAGCCAACAAAGATGTGGATGCTGTAAGTATTTGTACATGGAATAATACTCATGCTGAAATAGCTATTGCAGCAATGGAAGCTGGAAAACATGTGTTAGTTGAGAAACCATTATGTATGACGGTAGAAGAGGCTTTAGCAGTGGAAGCAGCAGCAGAAAAATCTGGAAAGGTTTTACTAGTCGGCTTTGTTAGAAGACATGGTGATAACACGAATCTCTTAAAAGAATTTATAGATCAAGATTATTTAGGAGAAATTTATTATGCAAAGGCTTCTTGTTTAAGAAGGTTAGGCAATCCAGGTGGCTGGTTTAGTGATAAGTCTAAATCTGGGGGAGGAGCTCTCATGGATTTGGGTGTTCATATGATTGATATATGCTGGTATATGATGGGGAAACCACGTCCGATTTCAGTTAGCGGCAATACCTACTCGAAATTAGGTAACCGCAGTAATATTAAGAATCTTTCCTTTTACAAGGCTGCTGATTATGATTCCTCTTTAAATAATGTAGAAGATTTAGCAAATGCATTGATTCGTTTTGAAAACGGTGCTTCCTTAGCTGTAGATGTGAGTTTTACGCTTCAGGCAAAGGAGGATCAACTGAGCGTGAAATTGTATGGAAACAAAGGTGGAGCTGAAATAGAACCAGAGCTGGTTATTGTAACAGAGCAGAACGATACGATTTTGAATATACTTCCTCAGGTTGACAATAAAAGCTTTGACTTCGCTGGATCCTTTACAAATGAAATTAATCATTTTGTAGAATGTTGCTTGGAAGGCAAATCTCCTGTTGCTCCTGTTGAAGACGGGGTAGAAGTAATGAAAATGTTAAATGCTATCTATGAGTCGGCTCAAACTGGTAAAGAAGTTTATTTGTGAGCATTTGGTTCAATTAGAGAAAGGGCTTGATAAATATGGGTAGACAAATCGCAGATTTCCCATTAAACCAACTTAAAGTATATCAACCAAAGCTTATTCACAAGCCGTCAGATTTTGGTGAATTTTGGGTCGAACAACAGCAACAAATAAATAGCTTACAGCCGAAGGTCTCAATCGATTGGAAGGAGTATGTGATTCCTACAATGGAGGTCGCGGATTTGTTGTTTGTAAGCTGGGATGGTACACCGTTAAAAGGGTGGGCCATAAAACCAAAGGGAGTAGATCAGTGTCCTGTAATGCTGAGTATTCATGGTTACACAGGTAGCCGCGGATTACCTTTGGATTACGTAAAGTGGGTTTCTATGGGCATTGCAGTTTATGCATTTGATGTCCGCGCACAAGGTAGTTCTCCGGACTATGCTAAATATAACAATGGGGGTAGGACACTGGGCTGGATGTTGAATGGTATTCATGAGCCTGAAAATTATTATTATACGAACGTGTATAAGGATCTTTTATTTCAGCTCAATTGGATAAGGTCGTCTGAAACTCCAATTGAGCCAACGAGGATTGGACTTCTTGGAAGTTCCCAAGGAGGAGGATTAGCTCTAGGTCTTGCAGGATTGGATCAAGGGGTAGAGCTAGTTGTTGCAGATTATCCATTCCTAGCAAACTTTGAGCGAGCAATAGAGATTTCTCAAGCAGGTCCTTATCTGGAGTTTGTGAATTATTTTAAGTATACAGATCCGCAATATGAAACCTATGAATCAGTAATGCAAACACTAGGCTATATAGATTGTGTCCACTTTTGTGATTCTATTATTTGCCCGACCTTAATATCTATTGGACTGGAGGATCCTGTTACCCCTCCCTCTACTGTCTTTGCAGCCTATAATCATTTACGAACATCAAATAAGGAAATTGAAATCTATCCTCAATACGCACATGAGGTAAATCCCTTTCATGAAGAAAAGAAACTAGAGTTTGTAAGAAAGAATTGGTTGGAGTGATAGATAGGGGGTCAGATGATGAAAATCAGTATAAGTATGTATAGTTTAGCTTCTACTCTTCGGCGAGAGAGTTGGAGAGTAACAGAATTTATTGAGTATGCAAAAACGATTTCCTTGGACGGGGTAGAGCTGTTAGATATTTACTGGCAAAACCCAGCAAATAAAGATGAAGAAATTAAGGAAATTGTCGAGAATTTACAACGAAACAATCTAGAAGTTTCAGCTTATGATATTACAAATAATTTCGTTCATCAAAAAAAGATTGAGCGAAAAGCTGAGGTCGAGAAGGTAATTGAGGGCATTCGTGTGGCCAAAGAATTGAATGCTAATACTGTTCGTGTTTTCTGTGGGGATATTAGAGAGGGTCTTATCTATGAAGAATGTTTTGATTGGATAATTGAAGGTTTAAAAGAAAGTGCAAAGATAGCAGAACAAGAAAAGATAGTCTTAGCTGTTGAGAACCATGGATTACTAGCAGGAAAAAGTCTACAGATTCATGAAATTCTTAGAGCAGTCAACAGTCCGTATGTGAAGTCAACCTTTGATACAGGTAACTTCTTATTAGTCCATGAAGAGCCTACGAAAGCATTTGATCGACTTAAGCAAGAAATTGCTCATGTTCATTTTAAGGATTTTAGAGAGAAGCACACTCATGAAAGCGTAAAAGGATTCCGTTCTACAGAAGGAAAAGAGTTAATTGGAGTTATCCCAGGAGATGGGAAAGTCGATCTTGCCTATATAGTAGAGGGGTTAAAAAAATATGGTTACCAGGATTGGCTCTCAATCGAGTATGAAGGTTTTGAGGATGCAAAAATGGCTAACGAGGAAGCTGTACGCCGTCTGAGAAAGCTGTTGAAATGAAGGAGTGAAACATTATGAGTGTTATTTTGAGTAGCTTTAACAATATAGAATTAGCGCAAGCAGATAAACTTCATTCTGTTGAACAACTAGTGATGATTAATAGTACAAAAAGTTCTTTTGTGATGGATGCGACAGAGTCAAATTTAACAGCCCTAGAAAAAAGAGGACATGAGTTTTATATTCCGTCAGACTTACTTAAGCATGTGAATGAGGATAGTAATGCTAAAGTATATTTTGACTTAGAGTGTCATCCATTTTATCAAAAGATAAAAGAAGTTATAGAAAAAGGTATTACATCAAACGGTGTGTTTCGTTTTCGAAGAATATCCAAAGGGAATAACCCTCAGCTTATAGCAGATGACCTTTACGTCCTGTCCTTATTATTTGGTGAACCTAAAGAGAAACACATAAAAAAGAGTAAGCTTGAGACTGTAATAAGTCATATTATTCTGATGATACGTTTTGAAAGTGGAGTCATGGCCCATGTGGAATTTACGTTTGCTAATGTTAATCGTATTGAATTGGAATGGAGTGGCATCAAACAGATAGTTGAATTTGATAGTGATGAGTTAAGGGGGCAATTACTCCCGCTACAATACTCTGCTAACGATTTAGTCTCCTCTGCTAAAAAGATAGATGCTGTGCTTATTGACAAAGTACGATATTATAAGAATTTCGTAGCTGGGGGTGCACTTATATGAAGGTAGGTATGATGAGTTTTGCTCATATGCATGCAAACAGTTATGCTGATGCACTAACAAAAATTAAAGATGTGCAGATTGTTGCTGTTTTTGATGATTTGGTGGAGAGAGGGCAAAAGGCAGCTGCTTTGTTTAATACAGAATATTATATGGATCAGGAATTATTTCTTTCCATAGAGATGGATGCAGTTATCATTTGTAGTGAAAATTTTCGCCATAAAGAGATGGTGATAAGTGCCGCAAAAGCAAAAAAGCATATTTTATGTGAAAAGCCTATCGCCATTAACATAGAAGATGCAAAGGAAATGATACAAGTTTGCCAAGAACAAGCCGTCATTCTGCAAGTAGCGTACCCAGTTAGATTTAGTTCTCCGATTCTGCATTTAAAAGGGATGATTGAAAAGGGAGAGTTAGGAGATATTATTTCTTTTCGTACGACTAACAGAGGACAAAACCCTGGTGGCTGGTTTATAGAGGAAGAAAAGGCTGGAGGGGGAGCAGTGCTTGATCATACTGTACATATGGTGGATATTATGCGTTGGTATTTAAAAGAGGAAATTACGGAAGTGTCTTCTATAGTTGACTCTTATTTTCATCATATTGAAATAGATGATGCTGGTTTACTGACGTTAGAGTTTGCAAACGGAGTAATAGCCTCTCATGATCCAAGTTGGTCAAGATTCTCGGAGTATCCTGCTTGGGGTGATGCAACAATAGAAGTTATTGGTACCAAACAAATTGTTAAGGTAGATGCCTTTAAAGAGCATTTCCGTATGTTTATTAGTGGAGAAAAGTCTCTTGAGCATGTTTTTTATGGAAATGACATGGACTTTGGATTAATACAGGACTTCGTTCAATGTGTTAAAGAGGGAAGAGAGCCATCGGTTACTGGCTATGATGGTTTAAAATCACTAGAGGTTGCCTTGGCCGCATATGAATCCAGCAAATTAAAACAACCAATAAAATTATAGAGTTTCAAAGGCGCATGTTTTCATCAACTAAGAGAAAATCATGTGCCTTTTACTGTAACTAAGAAGAAATATATTAACTATAAAGGGTAGTGAAGAGATGTGTTTGATTACTTATTTTGACGAACAAGAAACAATTCTATTTGCAGTAGGAGAGTTAAGGAGATTGTTAAGGAAGGCAGGTATAGAAAGTACCCTTCAATATAATGAAAAATTGAAAGAGAGCGCCCAAGATGAAAAACGAATTCTGTTAGTCACTAGAAAACAATATGAAGCTTTACTAAATGTGGACAAAGTAGCTATAAAT
Source organism: Psychrobacillus sp. NPDC093200 (assembly GCF_050280345.1). Classification (NCBI taxonomy): domain Bacteria; kingdom Bacillati; phylum Bacillota; class Bacilli; order Caryophanales; family Bacillaceae; genus Psychrobacillus; species Psychrobacillus sp. NPDC093200. The sequence continues at coordinate 247,110 of NZ_JBNNVC010000001.1, forward strand.
TTAAAACTAGATGGCTTTGCCATAGTAAAACAAGGCTCAAATACATGGATTATTGGGGAGGAACCACGCTCTGTCTTGTATGGAATTTACAAGTACTGTGAAATATACATGGGATACAGATGGATTCATTTGAATCAAGAAGAATTAGTCCATGCATCGTTGAAAGAGGAAGTGGTACTTTCTATATTTGAACCGTCCTTTCAAAGAAGGGGAAATATTATTGAAACGATTGATGATCCAATGTTTATTAACTCATTAATTGATTGGGGAGTAAAAAATGGTCATAATGAATATTTTTTTACTTTCTTTTTATGGGAAAAAGTAAAAGCTTATGTCGCACCTACGTTACAAAAAAGAGGTGTGAAGGTGACGTTAGGTGGTCATTCCCTGCAATTTTTATTAAACGAGATAGAAATTAAGAGTGATAAACAAGAAAATCTTCAATTTATTACAAAAGACAAGGCAATACAGGAGCAGGTCATTCAAAAAATAGTAGACATTTGTAAAGAGAATGAAGTCATCTCAAGAATATCCTTGTGGCCAGAGGATGTTGGTATTGGTGAGAAAAACGGTAGAGACTTCATGTCCAGTTATATTTTGTTTACTGAAAATTTAAATAAATTATTAAAGAGTAGTGGCCAGTCAGTAGAGGTAGAGCATATAGTCTATAATGCTGGACTTTCGTGGAATATGCTAGAACGTGGTAATGACACTAATGTCTCGTCTGATGTTGATATTCTATTTGCGTACTGGGGTAGAAACTACGCCGATAGTATAAAATCTCAAGAGATTAATCAGCAAAGAGCTACCCATGCATTAAAGGATTGGAACGCACAAGTCATACAGAACGGTAGAAATCTAACCGTTTTAGAATATTATAGTGACCATTTCATGCTAAGCGAGTTATTCCCACCCCTAGCAAGAAGAATTGATGAAGACCTAAAGGATTATCAGCAGCAAAACATAACAGGAATGTTAAATCTGATTGTACCACCACATTTGAAAGAACATTCCTCGGAAATGGACAAAAGATATCCATGGAAGTGGGTCCAACATTTCAATAATTATATATATACGAAGCTTGCTTGGGGCGAGGAATTAGAACGAGCGTTAGACTTATATTTCCAAAGCTATCAGGATTCGAAGAAGTTCAAGCGGACGTTTCTATTGTTAGAAGAAATCATTGCACCTTACACTCAATGGAACATTCCGTTATTCCCGGCTAGAGTAGTAGACCCCGAGAAGGTTACAAATATCGTAGAGGTTCAGGAGATTTTAAACTATTTACAAAAGATAGGTCAGTTTTTTGACGAGTGGGATTTTACTGAGGTAGAGACGCTACTACCTATTTATTCAAAGGATAATAACCAATCATATAATTCTGAGGAAATGTCCAAATTCTACTTCTATTATGTAAAAACTATTGCAGAGAAAACTCTACAGGAATGGCTCGATAAATAAAAGATGGAGGTAAGATAATGGATTTTAAATCACTATACTATTACAAGCCAACATTGCCGAAATTAGACTTTAAAATAATAGAAAAGGATTTAATTGTATACGGTGGAACTCCAGCAGGTTTAACTGCCGCTGTCCAGGCACGACGAAATGGTCTGACTGTTGCAGTGGTAGAATTCAGTCGAAATATCGGTGGGATGACTGCTAGTGGGTTAGGTGCTACTGATCTTGGCGCAGAAAGTGCCATTGGTGGGATCGCTAAAGAGTTTTATGATGAGATAGCTAGATACTATAACAAAGAAAAGCAATGGAGATTCGAACCTAAGGCTGCTCAATCTATATTTGACTCATGGATGGATAAGTACGATATTCCCGTGTTTCTTAATGAGCATTTACAAAAAGTCATTAAAGAGGATGAAAAAATAATTGACATAGTAATGGAGAGTAATAATCGTTTTAAAGGAAAAATCTTTATGGATTGTAGCTATGAAGGCGATTTACTAGCTCAATCTGGTGTGTCCTTTTTTGTAGGGAGAGAATCTAATGCCACCTATAAAGAAATCTACAATGGCGTACAGTTTGGAGCACCACACCATAAATTTGAGAAGTGGATTGATCCATATGTGATAGAGGGTCAGAAGGAAAGTGGAATATTACCAGGTATAAGCGAGGACAGTAAAGAGTCTCTAGGATACCAGGGACAGGGGGATCATCGGATTCAAGCTTACAACTTTCGAATTTGTTTAACGAATAACCCTAAAAATCGCATTCCTTTTCCAAAACCCCCTAAATATGAGCCTCAACGTTATGAGCTATTATTACGTTATATTAAGTCTGGCGTATGGGACGCTATGAAACTTCATACTCCACTTCCAAATGATAAGTCAGATTTGAATAACCATGGGGCAATCTCGACTGACAATATAGGAAACAATTATGAATGGCCGGAGGGTAGCTACGAAAAACGGGAGGAAATTTTTCAAAATCACGTAAACTATGATCTTGGAATGCTCTATTTTCTATCTAATGATGAAAGAGTTCCACATTCAATTCGTGAGGAGGTAGCATCTTGGGGGCTTCCAAAGGATGAATTTAAAGAAACGGGACATTGGCCACATCAGCTATATATTAGAGAAGCAAGGAGAATGATCTCAGATTATGTTATGACAGACCATAACTGTCTTGGACAATCCCTTGTTAAAGACCCTGTTGGATTAGCATCCTTCCATATGGATTCACATAACTGTAGACGTGTAGTGATTGATGGTAGGTGTGTCAATGAGGGGGATGTGCAGGTCCCAATTTCTCCTTTTGAGATTTCCTATCGATCAATACGCCCTAAGTCAGAAGAGTGTGTTAATCTGCTCGTTCCAGTTTGCCTATCAAGCTCACATATCGCATATGGCTCAATCCGCATGGAGCCCGTTTTCATGATCCTTGGACAATCCGCAAGTGTTGCAGCAAATTTAGCTATCAAAAATAATACATCCGTCCAAGATATAGATTATCAGGAACTAAAACAAGAGCTGAAGAAAGTAAACCAGGTTGTTGAGTGGAGTAGCGACATGGAAGATGACCCTATTAAACGTATGCAAGAGACATTCGGACAGTAGTAGAAAGGGTGACGTGAAATGAAAGTAATACCTTGGGAAGCTAGTAGGCTAGAGGAAATGGTAGAGCTCTGGAACAAAGAGTTAGGAGAAGAATATCCAATGCGTCAGAAGCTTTTTAACCAAAACAGTTTGGAAGACAAGAATGTTCTAGAAGATGGTTGCGCCATGGCGGTAGATGAACAAAACAACTTAATAGGATTTATTATAGCTAAAAAGTGGCAAGAGCAAGTAGATATAAAAATGGATTCAAAAAGGGGATGGATTCAAGTCCTCTTGGTTGATAAAAATTATCGAAATAAAGGAGTAGGAACAAAGTTACTTGGTAAGGCGGAAGAAACACTAAGAGATAATGGCATAGAAGAAATTCAACTGGGCGGAGATCCTTTTCATTATTTCTCTGGAGTCCCTCTTCAATATGAAGAGACGCAACAATGGGCGGAAAAGAAGGGCTATTTGAAAAGAATCGACACATATGACCTGATTAATCACCTTAGTAAGAACTATTCCATGCCAGAAGACAATACAGTTTCCTATTCAATTCTACAAGCGGAGGAAAAGGAAGAGTTTCTAACCTTTTTAAACAAGTCTTTTCCTGGTAGATGGGAATATGAGGCGATAAAATATTTTGAATCGAAGGGGAGTGGCAGAGAGTTTGTAGTTCTCAAAAAGAATGGAGGTATCATTGGTTTTTGTCGAATCAATGATGATGCATCACCAACTATTGCTCAGAATGTTTACTGGAGCCCCTCCTTTACAACTAAGGTCGGAGGAATTGGACCACTTGGAGTAGATTCTAGTGAACAAAAGCAAGGATATGGATTAGGAATTGTACAGGCTGCGATAGTGATTTTACAGGAAAGAAAAATCGAAACTATTATTATTGATTGGACGATACTAGTAGATTTCTATAAAAAACTAGACTTCGATATTTGGAAGACTTACGGAATTTATTTGAAGGATTTAACTAGCGAGAAATGAAATATGCTCGAAGTTTCATTTGTTATCCATTCCATGTTCCCGAATCTAACTACTGATCATAAGCAGGATTAATTTATTCGTGATAGTATGCGCAAGAATCCTAGAATACTAGTGTTAAAAACTATAAATATGGGAGGAAGAATAAATGAAAAAGCTCTTGAAAATTATGATAACTACAGTGATTTGCACCAGTGTAGCACTAGGGAACTTTGCACCTCTATCCATATCTCATGCGGAGGAAGTGCCCATTGAGGTACGAAACGCCGGATTTGAAGAGGCAAATAATGACCCGTCTACTATACCGGGCTGGTCAATGGAAAATAACAGTAGTACTCCAGCAACTATTATCAACACCATTTCTCACACAGGGCTTCACAGCCTACATTTTAAAGACGAATCAGACAAAGCAGGTAGTAGGATATTTAGTGACAGAGTATCAGTCATTCCAGGTAAATCCTATACTGCAAAGGTCATGACGAATGTGGTAAAGCAAACCCATAATATTGTGTATGAGGTGCACTATTACGACAAAGATAATAGAAAGCTCACAAACAATGTCAAAACAGAGTTATTCGGAAACTTACCTAAAAACAAATGGGCAGAACTAAAAGTCTTCACGGAGGTTCCTATGAATGCGGCATATGCAAGATTAGCTTTCTACTCAGGAGGAATTAGCTTAACAGAAGCTTACTTTGACGACGTATCTTGGGAGCAAGCAGCGGAAGATATTCCTTTAGAAAGAGAATATGCTTCTCCAGTAGATTTAGGTGAAATGGTTAACGTGCAGCTAGGACAAGCAGCAGTCATTCAAAAAAACAGTCTTGGAGAAAATGAGGTATATTATCATTCTAACGGCCTTCCGGGCACCTTTTCTGTTTTAAATGCGGAGACAGGAGAGCTTAAATTTTCTAAAGTAATAGAAGGAACAGAAGCCTTATGGGCAATCACTGTCGGTTCCGATCAAAATGTGTATTTTGCAGGGACCGGGGATGGTAAGCTTTATCGATATTTACCCGAAGAGAAGAAAGTAGAAGAATTAGGGGTCAATCCATCTGATGACTGGGTATGGGATTTAGAAGGGACAACGGACGGGAAGATTTATGGATCTACCTATCCCCATGCAGGTGTATTTGAATACGACATAGAAAGCGGTGTTTTCCATAACTTTGGTAGTGCGAAGGAAGGACAGCAATATGCCAGAGGTATTGGAGTAGATGACGAATCCATTTATGTTGGAGTAGGTACTAAAAAGCATTTGATAAAAATTGATAGATTAACAGGGGAAAAAGAAGAAATTATAATTGATGGTCACTCAGGTCTGGATGGAATGATAGAAAACATTTTTATCGTAAATGATAAGCTTTTTGTTTCTGCTGGATCGGTAACTATGTTAGTTCTAGATATAGAGACGCACGAAGTGATTAATCAGTTTAGTTACAGCAATATGATTTCAGAACCTTCTCCACACGATAATAATTTAATTTACTTTAAGTTTGAAAAGAAATTGTATCAGTACGATTCTAGTAAAAATGAAACAAAAGAAATTGAAGGTATTCCTTTATTGCCTGACACAGTCCGAGTAAAAGATATGGCATGGATAACTTTAAGCAATGGAGAGACGGTTCTTGCAATGATTACGCAGTATGGCGAATATATGTTATATGAGCCGGTTAATAATGAGATAACGTTTATTGACATGAATATTGCCTCTCAATCCGTAGAGATTCAGGCGCTAGAAGCTGGACAAGACGGCAAACTATATATGGGTGGCTACCAACGTGGACTAAGTATATACAACCCATTTACGAATGAAAGAGAAGTCAAGATACCTTCCTTTGCCCAACCAGAAGGTATCGGCTTTCTAAACAACAAAGTATATTATGGAACTTATGTAGGGGCTATGATGTATAGCTATGATCCAAGTAAGGACATAGATTTAAATAGTAATCCTAAACTTGAATATGATATAACGGACCATCAAGATAGACCATTTACGATGACATCCGGAGATAATAAGCTATTTGTCGGTACGGTACCAGATTACGGTGTATTAGGTGGAGTTTTAGCCATATTTGATGAAAATACTGGTAAATGGTCACAATATAGAAATGTAGTAGAAGATCAAAGTATTATTGGATTAGCCTATAAGGACGGGAAACTATATGGTAGCACGTCCATTTGGGGTGGGCTAGGCTTGGACCCAAAAGCAAAAGAGGCTAAGATATTTGTTTGGGATGTAGCTACTTCACAAAAAATAGCAGAATTTACACCTACTATTCCTGGAATAGACGAAACTCCGAGAATGATTGGAGAAATCTCTATTGGGTCAGATGGTAACCTATGGGGCATAGTAGATGGGACGATATTTGCGATAGATCCAGAAACGCTGGAAGTTGTTAAGAGCAAAACCATTCATCCAAGCTTATATAATAGCAGTAAATGGCTACCTTACCGAATAGAATGGGCACCAGATGGAATGCTCTATACTACACTTTCCCGAAAGTTAGTTGCTATTGATCCAGAAACTCTGTCACATAAAGTTATCGTAGATCGCTTTATAAATAATATGGCGGTAGGGATGAACGGAAGCATTTATTACGCACTAGGCAACAAGCTGCAAATGATTGCAGTACCCGAAACAGATGCAACGCTAAAATCTATTCTAATTGGTGGAAAAGCTATTTCTGATTTCTCACCAGGAAAGAGCCGATATAGCTTACCGGAACTAGAAAGATCAAGCTTACAAGCTATAGGAAATCAAACAGAAGCTAAGGTAAATATTATTGATGAGGGAAAAGTTTCTACTATTACAGTCATTGCTACAGATGGTAAGTCAAAGAAAGTATATAGTATCCATTGGGAGCAGCAAGCAGAGAATCCGGAATATGCAATGGACGTGAGTGTAAAATTCCAGGATGAGAAAGGAAAGGAAATACACAAGCTAACAAAGGAAAAAAAGATTACTGCTGCCGTAGAGGTTGTTAACACTAGAAATAAAAATCAAGATATATTAGTGCTAATGGAATTAATAGATGAAAACGGAAAAGTAGTTGATCAAGACCAAAGCTCAAGAACAATCCCAAAAGGTAAAACGATGAAAATGTCCACAAAGCTTAAGTTGCCTAAAAACATTAAAGGCTATCAAGTAAAAGTAACTGCGTGGGAAGGGAAGAAGATAAAGGAGAATATGGTGCCGTTATCGGAAGAGTTTATCATTAAGGAATAAAGCCTCAAGGACATACACTAGGGGTAGAAAATAAAAAGTATAAGAAAATGCTGGGGCATGTGTTTGAAAGAGGAGGCGGCGACTCTTGGGGGAGCAGCGCGAGCATAAAAGCCTAAGCAGGAGCAAAGCGACGAGGAGATAGATGCCGTGCTCCCGGAAAGCGTCCGATGTAACAGAAAACAACTATAGGTAATTTGAATAGAAGCCCCGAAAACTTTTCCAGGTCGTAAAGTTTTCGAGGCTCTTTATTTTGAGTAGAGTTTTTTATAGATAATTGTTGTATAAGGTTAAGGGTCTACCTATTATAAAAGCCCACACCCCTTTAATGGGCTGTGGGCAAAGATTTTATCGAATACGACTTTCCGTTTCCTTGTCAAAGAAGTGTGCCTTTGACATATCAAATGTAAGTTGGATGTGTTGCCCAGTTTCTAAAAGTGAATCTGCATTGATACGAGCAACGTACTGCTGTTCTCCTAGAGTAGAATAAACCATGAACTCTGCTCCAGTTAACTCGCATACATCTACATGTGCATTTACAACAGATTCTGGTGTGCGAGTAAGATCCTCTGGATCAGCAGAAATATGTTCAGGGCGGATACCGAATATAACGTCCTTCCCATTGTAGCCTTGCCCATTTAACAGGGAAGCCTTTTCTGGAGATAACTTAATCTTATGCTCACCAGCAATAAAATAACCATCTTTTACGTGCCCTTGGAAGAAGTTCATAGCAGGTGACCCGATGAAGCCTCCAACAAATACATTTTCAGGATTTTCATAAACGTCTTTTGGCGTTCCCACCTGTTGAATGAGACCGTCCTTCATAACTACTAAACGAGAAGCCATCGTCATTGCTTCCGTTTGGTCATGCGTAACGTAGACAGTAGTTGTTTTAAGACGGTGATGAAGCTTAATAATTTCAGCACGCATTTGGACACGTAATTTAGCATCTAGATTAGATAAAGGCTCATCCATTAGGAAGAGCTTTGCGTCACGAACAATTGCACGACCAAGTGCAACACGCTGGCGCTGTCCGCCTGATAATGCTTTTGGTTTTCTGTTTAAAAGAGGCTCAAGTCCCAAAATATCTGCTGCATTTTTCACTCGCTTGTCGATATCTGCTTTTGGAAATTTTCTTAGCTTTAATCCGAAGGCCATATTATCATAAACAGACATATGTGGATAAAGAGCGTAGTTTTGGAAAACCATTGCGATGTCACGGTCTTTAGGTGCAACATTATTCATTAGCTTACCCTCAATACGAAGCTCACCTTTAGAGATTTCTTCAAGTCCAGCAATCATACGAAGAGTTGTAGATTTACCACAGCCTGATGGACCAACAAGAACGATAAATTCCTTGTCCTGAACATGTAAATTAAAGTCTGAAACTGCAGTTGAAGTGTCATCGTAAATTTTAAAGATATTTTCAAGAACCATTTTTTCCATTAGTAATCCCCCTAAAATTGTTTTTACCTTTCTTTAAGATTACCAATAGGAAATAATGGTTGATATGGATGATATGCACAAGATTTAATAAAATATATTGTGCATGTTGTTATTCATAGTTTACGAGCAAGCTTGCGCAATATACAATAAGTGCCCCGTCAAAGTCACGGACTGATATACCTGTGATTTCTTGAAATTTAGATAGTCTATAATGAAGGGTGTTTCGGTGAATATGTAATTTTTTTGAAGTAATAGAGGCGTTAAAGCCATTTTCAAAAAAAGCCTGTACGGTTTGCAGTAACTCCGTATCGAATTCAATAGGGATGAGCACCTCTTGTTGAATGATTTGTCTTAAGCTCTCGGACATTTCTTTTATTAAGATAGTCGGGAATATATTTTCAAGCGTATAAATTCTTCCGGGATAGTAATTTACGATACCGTTAGAGAACCATTCTCTTTCCAAAGTGTAACGTGAAGGGGTTTGTTCGTTTACAGTATTAAACTTTCCTACAAAGAGGTCTGCTTTTATGAAGAAATCACTTTCTAGAGCAAAGATAAAGGATGCAAGATCCTCTGTAGATTGAACATAAGTAGACTTTTGCTCAATAAGCAAGGCATTATCGTTGGAGATGAAAACCAGCTGCACAGCATCTTCAAAAAACAATTGGACTGCCTTAGTTAAATCTTCATTTAGAAAGTCACTATTCTTTATGACAAGTTGGATAATACGAAGTTCAGTACCAGCTTCAATAGGGAGTTCACCAGATCCATGAAGGAAACGAATCCATTTTTCGGAAAGTGAATAATTAGTAGGAAATGTTAAATCGACTACTGTGTAGAAAGAAGAGAGTAGTGCATAATCCCGAGAAGATACTTCATCCTTATTGATTTGTATCCACTGATTATTAGGGGCATCATGAAAAGTAAGGAAATTGTTATCTTTATTATTAGGGTATTCCGAAAATAATTGATAGGAAGGGAAAATTACTGATAATTCTTTACGCATGTTTTAAACTCCTTTCTTTTGAATACCTCTATTGTCCACAACATAGAAGAGGAATAAAGTATTAACTGGTTTAAACTAAAGTTTTCAATTTTAGAATTTTCATCTTAATCTCATTTTATCAAACTAAGGAATAATAAGAAAATTACAAATGCCTATATATATCCCTACAAATAAGAAAAGAAAATCACATAATATTATTCGATCCATATTAGGTAATCCAAAAATAAAAAGGGCTTTAAACAAAAATCTCCCAAGTTTCAAATGAACTCGAGAGATTTCTTATATTATTCAGATGACTGGAGCGCTTATTTTGTGTTGATTCTAGACCAATCTTTCAAGGTGCGATGTATTTATTACATAGGTTAGTTGAGACCAAACTCTGTAATTAAAGAGGCTAATCCGCCGTGAAAACCGCTCCCAATTGCATTAAACTTCCATTCATTACCGTGTCTGTATATCTCCCCAACCACGAGAGCAGTTTCAATTGAAAAGTCTTCTCCCAAATCATATCGAACTATTTCTTCGTGCGTCTCGTCGTTTACAATTCGAATAAAGGCATTTGAAACCTGGCCAAAGTTCTGACTTCTCGTGTCTGCGTCATGGATGGTAACAGTGAAGACTACCCTATGCACAGCGCTTGGCACTTGTCGTAGGTTAACTAACAATTGTTCGTCGTCGCCATCACCATCACCTGTTCGATTATCCCCAGTATGAACAACTGAGCCGTCCTCGCTTTGAAGATTATTATAGAAGATGAAACTTTTATCACTTAGTGCTTTCCCATTTTGATCAACTAAGAAAGCAGAGGCATCTAAGTCAAAGTCATGACCACCACTATAGCGATTAGTATCCCAACCCAATCCAACCATGATTTTTGTTAATCCAGGATTCGTTTTTGTAAGATCAATCTTTTGTCCTTTAGATAGGTTAATAACTGACATTCAAATTCCTCCTTAAAATTAGATAGTATTAGACAATTAGTTATTTTCTCTGACCATCTTCATATTTCTTTTGTAGTTCCTCTAGTCGAAGACGACCTTGTTCCCTCATTTTGCGATTTTCTTCCTCAATTGCTTTTGTTTCGTTCATCCCACGCATAATCGTATCCCACGTTTGCTCAATAGTTTCAATTTTAATGCTAGATTGACCAGACAGCTTAGCAATTTCTACACTCTGCTTAGAAATATCATTCGCATTTCTTAGCAGCATTTCGTTTGTGCGACGATCTAATTCACTCATGGATTGGGCGACCAGATTTTGTCTCTTTGCGGAAATAGCATTTATCAACCCGGTTTTAAATATAGGAATCGTTGTGACAAAGGCAGAGTTAATCTTTCCTATAAGCTTAGTGTTGCCACGTTGTAGCATTCTAATTTGAGGAGCAGACTGATATGCAACCTGTTTGGCCATTTCTAAGTCATAAATTCTTTGATCCAGCAATTCAATAGCGTTTTGCAGGGAGTTCAATTCCATTAAAACAAGCTGATCTCCTTTTTCCGCCTTTTCCTGCAGGGTAGGGAGTTGCTGACGTAATTGGTTAACCTTTAATTCCCCTGCAACAATATATTTCTCTAGCTCCATAAAATAGTTAAAGTTTTTATCATAGAGGTCTTCTAACGTTTGGGTAGACGTTTTCATCTCTTTTTCATATTTCGTAATTTCAATGTAGACTTTGTCTATTTCTTTTCCCATTGTTTGATATTTGTTGAAGAGCTTTTCGATTAGCTTTTCACCCTTTTTGAATACTTTGGTTAAGAGTGATGGCTTTTCTACAAAGTCTTTTTTATCGAACTTATCCATAATTTTACCTAGCTGTTTTAAAAGCTCGCTGGATTCTTCCATACTACTAGATTTTATTGTGTTTAAAATACGGCCCGTAAAAGCAGATATTTCATTGGCAGGTTCGCGACCAAACTCTAATAACTCCACCTGATTTTTAGGGTCAATTTTCGCCACCAATTGTAAAACCTGAGGGTCTCTCTTCAATTGTGTTTTAAGTTCATTGCTTTCCTCTAAAAGTTGTTCTTTCTGTTCCAATTCTAATTTTTGTAGTTCCAAATTACTTCAGCCCCTATATCATCTAAATTTTTTGAAAATTTTACTTACAACATTTTGTTCCTTATAAGGTTCATTGAAGGATCTATCATCCATCCAGTGCAAATCAAACATTCCTTCCTGGACCCACTTTTCGATATCCAAATGTCCTTGAGGATTTACTAAGATAATATCTAAACCAAGATAATGCATCATACATAAAGCGTTTGCATCTGCTCTACTCAACTCCGGTCCTTTTTCTTCGTTATATAAGAAGATAGTAGGGACAAATTGAGGATAATCGAATGTCTGAAACAAACGAATTACAAAATTAGGTAAATACATGGATTGAGAAAATGCATATAGCTGCAGTTCCTCAAATGATTCATTACCTTGGGGGATAAGAATTGGATCACGAACATGCTTAGCTATGGCTTCACCGATGGCTGTTTGTGTACCAGTTGGCAATTTACCATAAGACCACCAGTTAGAAGTTTTCATAATCTCTGGATTTAATGTTCCATCTGAACTTAAAGCATTGCGGTAATGGAACAAGGGATTTGTTTTCTGTTCCTTAGTGAATGGAAATTGACGAATTACATGGGTATCTTCTCGAGAGGTTAAGGAATGAACGTTGTTCCAAAAACGCTTTCGATTGCGGTCAATTCCCATGTATTTTGCAAAGACGACAGGAATAGTTACTAGCTGATTACTTACCTGAAAGTGAGGTCTAATCATGGCGCGCTCTTTGGCTATTAAAAATGCCTCATCCTCGGTAGTTTTTAGCCTCACGGAATTTATTGAATGTGATTTAAACTGAAAGGGCTTATATAGGCCGGAGTCATCGTGATGTAAGAGTTCATTTATCTCTTGAGTAGCCTTAAAGGCAACTGTACCAGCAATTTTAGGCATTTCACTTGGAAATTCACTTGGCTTACTTGCGATTTTTGGGAATTTAAAGGAATGCTCCTCATCTATTCCAAACATTTGCTTAGGCCAGGATTCATCACAGGGATTGAATATTACTATATGAAATCCATAAGCTGCTAAATATTTCAGAAACCATCTCTCGCTAGGGGTGGCATCACCGTACCAAAGGAAACCGGGTAGACCGGTTTTAAAATCTAGTTTTTCTAGAACAGGTTCGACATGATTGAATATCCATTTAATCATGTCAATCGTTATCCGTCGGTATTCATGATGCTGAGTCCCTTCGACGTAGTTGGATTGGAGCTGTTTTAATAAATCTATTAAGACAATTCTTATACGTCTGTTTAAATCATTATCATTGAGCCTTGGTAGCAAGAAATGACCTTCCAAAAATGCAACCATTCGATTAGGGGAAAGTCCTTTTTCTTGTCGATGGATTTCAAAAAGCTGATTAATAGCACGTAGTTTATCAGATGAAATTTCTTTATTAAGAGAATTAGTAAGATTAATCAGCTTACCATCAGAATCATTGATCTGTGTATGCAGAATAGTAAAATATTCATCTTCATCTAAAGAGACACCAATAAATTGGCATAATAACTGGGGATACATCAGGCTATCTTGATCGATTGTAACTATACTTGGATCCTCTAAAGAGTTCTTTAGCCATTTCCCAATGTTAGATGAATCCCACGACTGCATCCTTATTGGATTTAACTTCACCATGGGTTTTACCTCCTATTCATACATATTATAACAAATTTCATACACTTTTTTAATTATTTCTTCACCTGCCAACACACCAGTGTGATCGGTTATTTGAACGTGAGAGGGAAGGGTCCTATTATTTAAAATAACCTCCCCATGCTGTGGGATAAAGCCATAATCAGCACCCAAAACCATATCTAAATCTAACAAGGAATCGCCTGCTGCAATTACAATTTCTGCCTCTAAACGATCTGTCACAAACTCCAGTGCAAGCGATTTATTAATACAATTAGGCATTACGTATAATTTTCTCCCTTGTTTAGACAAGGTGAATCCTTGTTTGAAAAATAGTTGGGAAAGGTCTTCAAAATCCTCAACAGTAAACCTGTCTTCATCGATAATCATATATACAAACCAGTTCTCTGCCTGTAAGGAGTTCAAGATGGAACCTCTTTGGATATAAGGTTCTATTTGTGAAAGAACGTGAGGAATTGATGTACAGTCTGCCTCAAGCTCCTCCTTTACTTTATCCGACCACTCAGGGATCGGCCTTCCGTTCTCTAATATTACGGCTCCATTGGAGACAATAGAATATGTCGGTTTTTCCTGTGGATTATATAATCCAAATAAACGTTCATATTGTTTATTGGTTCGAGTAGTAACCGGTAAAAATTCAATCGAGGAGGAAAGTTCCTTGAAAATTTCCAGCCCCTCCTTGGTCATAAATGCAGCGGGATTATTCTCGCGCCATTCGACTATAGCTAAATCATGTTCACTTACTTCGTGTCCTCTAGATTTTTTACTATATATAAGTGTACGGTCTAAATCGCTTGCAAATAGAATAGTCATATTAGTTCCTCCGATTCTATAAGACCGATAGCACGATAATAAAGGTCAGGAATTATTTCGATAGGTATATTTTTTTCTTGGCATAAGCTTAAAATATGCTTAACAGCTTCATCACTTTCATCTCTTAATAGAATTTTGTATGGCTTTCTTCTTAATAACGTTCTGGTAGTTTCTCCAACGCTAGGCTTCACTTTGGTTAGGTCAGAGTTTTTGTAATATTTATGTGCTATTTCCTGAGCTACCTGCATGCCTAACCATGTTCTTTCATTCTTAATAGGGAATTCTTTTGACCGCGCTAAGATAGCTTTCTCTTGAGCCAAAAAGTGTGCAGAGATTTGATTTACGAAAGCATTTGATACATCTTCCTCCTCAAGATCAGCATAATACTTGGCCCCATGGTAATCTTCTGGCGACTGAAAAGAGTTATTTAAAATAGTTCTACTGATTAAACCAGATACTGTGGAATTTAAAAAAGCATTCGGTATAAGAATATCCTCTCTTGTACTATATAGAGTTGCACATCCCCCTGGATCGGAAAGGACTGCAAGGTCATCATTTAGATGTAGACCCTGCTGATTCAATTTTTGAATAGACTTGGTCAATTCTTTTTGAATAGCACCTTTTCCAGTCCAACCATCTACAAATTGTAAGTGATAATTAGGATATAACTCACGAATTGTTTTAATAGCATTTTCGTCAATCCCTTTTCCTCTTAAAATGGACACACTAAAATGTGGCCAGTCTAAGTCTAAAAATGACCGGGCATATCTTCTCATTAAAATCCCTACTGGGCTTCCGGCACGCGCCAAAGAAACAATGACGACGTGATCCGTTTTGGCATATTTATGGACGCGTCTGGTGACAATGCCTACTAATTGAGCTACATAGCTGGAAAGTTGAAGCATAGCCTGATTGTATAAACGAAGATACTCTTCGGATGGGCGATGTTCTATAGGTAAAGACTCAGAATAATGATGTCCTAAAGAAAATGCCTTTTCTCGAGTGTCTACATTGGATTCAATCTGAATTTTGGACATATCCTTTAAGAGGAAGGTTATATCTTCAGGCGAGTAGCTTGTTTTTACTAAATCGGCAGTTTTAAGCATCATTTATTCCACCTCTTTTAGTTGGAGCTGTAAGGGATAACCATGTAACGGGACCCTTGCTTTGTAAGTAGTTCAGTAAGGGAGACCAGGTATCCTTGTTTTTAACAGACTCGGCCACCACTAAGATTTGTTCAAATTCATGCTCTGTAAGGTTATATAAGTATTGTTCAATATTGTTAGAGTCAGGCAATATAAATTTACACTTGTTTTTAATAGGATAGTTTTCTTTATTTTTTGCAAAAATCGGGCTACGAGTCGTTGTTTGTATCTTAGTGTGTTTACCTAATGAGAGAGCAATACGACATGGAATATAAATATTTTCTCCTAAACCTATAACAAGCGTTGGCTTATTCCTATCAAGTTTCAGCGTATCAAGCAATTTATGTATCCAATCATCCATCGCTGCATGATTTTCACTCGTAAGACCAAATCTACCAGTAAAATTGCTATAAATAGCATGCTCGCTAAAATAAGGAGTGGTATACTGAGAGGAAAAGTCATCTTCTAAAGGTAAATCGAAGTCTTCTCTACTTTGTAGGTAAGGTATGATATCCTCATGGATTATCTCTGTATTATGCAATGTGAATTGACCGGAGAGAATTGAAATTATTTCCGCATGAATCCCGTGCTTATTCATTAGGCTGTGAAAATTGTTTTTATTCTCAAGACTTCTCCAATCCAGAATAGATAAAATTTTAAATTGTTTTTTTGGGAACTTTTTATTTAAGGATATTATTAAGTTGGAAAGTGTGAGGCCAGAGGTTATCTCGTCATCAATCAGCACAATCGTCTCTGCTTCTTTTAACGAATTCTCAGAAGCGTATACTCGGTGAGAGGTAGCATGTGAGTGCTCTTCTTCAAAAACAAAAGAAGGGGTGAGATTGACGATATCTTCTCGCGTAGTATGAATATACTGCGCCTCCTCAAAATGATTAAAAACAGCATGACCTAATCCGGTAGCAGTTTCTGCGAAACCTATAAAGACCGTATTTGTCGGTAATCTAACTTTATATTTTAAAGAGCTTAGGCTAAGTTCACGGTCAGGCTTCCCTGAATCAATCATATGAATAATATCCATTAACTGAGGATGAGAAGATAAACCTTCGTTCTCCATTAACATAGAAGCAAGAACTGTTCCCGTACCTAGTGAAAGGGAAGGGTCTACTGCCAAGTGCTTCCCGAGAAGGCGACTAATAAATAGAAATTGCCTCTTTTTATTTATTCTTACTCCCATTTCAAAAAGTTGCTCAGGTGAAAGGTTATACGGATTATTTTGAATCTCAATGGTTAGCTTTAAATTTCCATGTAAATTATAAGTTCTTGATGTAGCCGATAAAGTCGTGTGTGGTAACATTTTCATTTAGCACCCCATATATCTCTGCTTGCGCTAGTATTTTTATAGCCCAACTATAATGAGGCTTTACCTCATTCATTTTATTTTTAGTAGGGCTTCTTAAAACTCCATTAGTTACATATCGATTTCCTGCAATCATGCTAGCATCGTCAAAAGTTTCTTTAGAAACAGGATACACAGCGTTAACGATGTTTATTTGGTTTGGATGAATGCATGTTTTACCATAGAAACCATTCAAAAGGTCCAATTGCACCTCTTCAAATAAAATCTTCTCGCTTTTAGTATCAAAGTATTCAAATACTGGACCAGAAATTATAAAGTTATTATCATATCTGTTGAAAGTATTTAGAATTTCTGTCAAACAATCTACGATCAACTGTAGTTGGTAAACAGTTCGATTGTAAGGGCGTCTAAGGCTAAAGAGGCTAGAAAAATCTGTTGCTCCAACTCTAATCGTTAAGATTAGACGTTCATAATGCAGGAATATTGCATATAGCTTTTGGAGCTCCTCTTGTCGAGATTCTTTATAAATAATTTCTTTTGTTTCGATAATAGGTAGACCGTATAGCGAAAAGGATTTTTCTTTATTTAAAGATTCCAGGCATGAAAAGAAATCTGAAGCATTATTAGAATTACATTTAGGAAAGACAATACCAGTAATGAGTCCAAGACTGTTTCCTAACTCTCGAGAAAGCCTAAGTAACTGTTCTGTATTCCGAATTCTTAAAAATAGTAGGGGTAGGTTATTCTGTAAGCTTGAATGTTCCTCGATTGCTTCTGCCAACGTGCGTAACTGTTCCACTACATTATTTTCTGCTTCTATTAAATCGTTGTCTGAAATAGAATCCTCTAAACAAATAATTCCGCTAGTGAGATTTTCAAAAGAGTTCTCAACGAACTTTAAGGAGAAATTACTCATAAGGCCAGGGATATATAAAGTAGCTCCTAGTGCAATCCCCAATTTTAGCTTATCCGTCGTTTTCGAAAATTCGTTAGGGGGTATATGAAAAAAATTATTAATCTCATTTTCACTCAAACCCTTAAAATGTCTCATGGTAATCACTCCTTAAATGAAGAAGGGGCTATAGGTCACCCAAATTCTATGAAATTTACTATTTGTAAAAAAAAAGCAAGGAAAAAGACCCTCGCTTTAGAAAAGATTTAACTAGTTTAAGCCAAAGTCAGAAACTAAAGCTCCTAACCCTCCTTGATAGCCGCTTCCAATTGCATTAAATTTCCATTCGTTATTGTGGCGATATAATTCACCTACAACGACAGCTGTTTCAATAGAGAAATCTTCTCCCAGGTCGTAACGGATAAGTTCTTCCTGAGTGTCCGCATTGACAATTCGTACATATGAATTATTTACTTGACCAAAATTTTGTCCTCTAGTGTCTGCATCATGAATAGTAATGCTAAATGCAATTTTTTCAATTGAGCTTGAGACCTTTGTCAGTTCAATGTTAACTTGCTCGTCATCGCCGTCGCCTTCACCAGTTCGATTATCTCCAGTATGAACTACTGCCCCATTACTACCTGAAGTATTATTATAAAAAATAAAATCAGCTTCAGAGTTACATTTTCCACTACCGTTTAATAGGAAGACGGATGAGTCTAAGTCGAAATCGTTGCGACCGTCATATTTGTTAGTATCCCATCCTAGTCCAACAATAATATTTGTTAAGCCTGGATTAGTTTTGGTTAAGTCTACCTTTTGTCCTTTTGATAAATTAATAGCCATATTTATTTAACACTCCTTAAAAATATTTGTTTGCAATAGATGTAATATCAGAGTCGGTTGTTCCTTCTCCAATTGCAGAGAATTTCCACTCTTCTCCAGCGCGATACAGTTCACCTAGGAAAAGTGAAGTTTTTCCAGAATAATTGTCTGATAGATTATAGTGCACCAGTTCTTGTTTTGTATCGTTGTCTACTAAACGAATAAATGCATTTTTAATCAAGCCAAAGTCTTGTTTACGTTGTTTTGCTTGATAAATATTAACGACAAACAATAGCTTATGAACGGAACTTGGAACCGTTTTAAGGTTTACGTTGATAATTTCATCGTCTCCATCCCCAGCTCCGGTACGGTTGTCACCGGTATGTACGACGCTTCCATTATTAGAACTTTTGTTTCCGAAATATATTAATTGTTGTTTAGACGAGAGCTTATTATTTTCATTTAAAAGCAGAACAGAAGCATCGCAGTCTATTGCAGCACCACTAGAACCTCCACCAAAAAGACCTCCTAAAAACCCACCACTCTTTTGACTGACAGGATCCCAGCCGAGTCCTACCATTACACTCTTTAAGGAAGATCTTCCTTTAGTAAGGTCGATCTTTTGTCCCTTTACTAGATTAATAGCCATTAATAAACAAACCTCCCTAATTTCTGAATTTAATTAATTTTACGTAATTAACGTTGGAAAAGTTTCATTAAATGGTAATTTTTTTAACATTACCCATTCTTTTATATTTTAACGTTTTGTATCGAAAATTGGAAATTTTAAAATTATTGAGCCGATCTGCTAAAAATTTATTTAAAAAAACTTTGCTTTAGGCAAAGTTTTTTACTTACATTTATTGTTCCTGGTAGCTAATAGCTGCTAGCCCCAAAGTTTTAGCTGCTGTTAGCATGGCCTTCTCGTTAAAGTCAAACTTTGGACTATGATGAGGATATACATCTCCATTAGGCATCGCTCCAGTAAAGAAAAATGTTCCTGGGATCTGTTCAAGGTAGTATCCATAATCTTCGCCAATCATTAAAAGATCAGATTCTACTACTTCTTTAACATCAGGAATCTGTCTAGCTATTAAGGAAAGATATTCTGTTTCTTCTTTATGGTTAATAACTGGAGGGTAACCTCTTTCGTATGTGAGCGTATAAGTGCAGTCAGCTGTCATACAAGTGCCTTCCAACACACGTCGTAACTCATTTTCCATTAAGTCTCTTACAATAGGTGTAAATGTTCTTATGGTCCCACTCAATTTTACGGAATCGGCTATAATGTTAAATGCATTGTCGGCCACAAATGAACCGACAGAAAGGACAGCAGACTCCGTGGGATTAACTCTTCTAGAGACTATTTGCTGTAAATTTACTACTAGCTGAGAAGCAACTAGGATGGCGTCTTTCGTATCATGCGGATTAGCACCGTGACCACCGCGACCTTGAATTTTAATGATAAAACGATCAGCTGCAGCCATGACAGGACCAGAACGGTAGGCGACCGTACCAAGAGGTGTTTGAGACCACAAATGTGTACCAAAAATCACATCTACATTTTTTAAACAACCAGCCTCAATCATTGGCTTCGCTCCACCTGGAGCATATTCCTCCGCATGTTGATGTATAAATACATATTCTCCGCTAAGTTCTTCCTTTATCTCATTGAGTGTACGGGCAAGTATAAGTAAAGCAGCAGTGTGTCCATCATGACCACAGGCATGCATTACACCTGGAACGGTAGATTTGTATGGAACATCCTTTTCATCTTGAATAGGTAGAGCATCAAAGTCGGCCCGTAGAGCAATAGTCTTTCCAGGCTTTGAGCCTTTAACTCTTGCCACGACACCATTTCCACCGATATTGGCATCGAAAGGTATACCAAGCTGTAAATAAAATTCTTGAATATATTTAGCAGTTTGTACTTCTTGAAAGGATACCTCAGGATGCATATGTAAATACCTTCTAATCGTTACCATGTCGTCGTAGCTAGCTTCTAAGCTTTCCAATAGAACAGTATTCATAACAACACCTCTTTTATATTTTTTTTTGCATAGTAAATAGATAAGTAATAACGCTGCTAAAAGAAAATTTTAACTATATTATCAGTTTAGAAAAGGTTAGAATTCTTCATCTCTAAAAATTATAACAGATTATAACTTGTATATTTTAAATTATTTAAATAATCTATTTTTTGTTTGGGTGTATATTGTGTAGATTAATTCACATCCTACAACTGTAATAATTTATTGAAAAGGAGAAAATAAAATGATTAAAAAAATGAAAATATTAATTGCTATTCTTATAATCGGTTTTCTAACAGCCTGTGGAAATGATGATAAGAAGGATGACACAACAACCGATACAACGACAACAGATACAAACAAAGATGAGAATATGGATCCAAATGCAACTGTTGACACTGGTAATGACGGAGATATTGGAGATGAAAAAGGAAAAGATGTTTCCACTAATGGTGACCAAAAAGTTGATGTAGCAGATGATGTGGCAGCAAAAGTTGCGGAACTGGATGAAGTGGATGCAGCTCACGTATTAGTGACGGACACAAATGCGTATGTTGCAGTAAGGCTAAAGGACGGAGTGAAAGAGAGCGAGGATATAAAAACTCGTATTTCTGATAAAGCCAAAGAAGGTAAAGGTAATTTAACCTTTGAAAACGTATACGTTTCTTTAGATCCTGATTTTGTTGGTAAAATGGAAGAGTACGGAACAAAGATCAGAGAAGGTGAACCAGTAGAAGGGTTCTTTGATGAATTCCGTGATACAGTTGATCGTATATTTCCTGACGCACGTTAAGACAATAAAGAAAGGCGAAGAGTTTTATCTCTTCGCCTTTTCATTATTTTAAACCAATATTTGCTTTGACATCCACCTCAGCATATTTTTTCTGATCTGCCCTGGCACCAATCAAGGCACCTACAAATCCACCTAAAAAGCCGGCTGGTACTGAAATAATTGCGGGGTTAGTCAATGAGAAAAGAGCAGTGCCATTGAAAAGATGTGTGCCGTCTGTTCCCCATAGGTTTGGACTCAATGAAACTAATACTAAAGCAGTTACCAGACCTGTAATAATCGCAGTCATAGCACCAGTAGTGTTAAATTTTTTCCAATAGATGGTGTAGATGATAACAGGTAAATTAGCACTCGCCGCAATACAGAAAGCAAGAGAAACTAGAAATGCTACGTTCATCGTCTGCGCACCTAAAGCTAGTATGATAGAAAGTACAGAAACTCCAACAGATGCAAGACGAGCGGCTTTCATTTGCTCTTTTTCTGTTGCTTTACCTTTTTTGATAATTTGTCCATAAATATCATGAGCAAATGCAGATGCCCCTGATAAAACAAGGCCTGCTACAACAGCAAGAATGGTTGCGAAGGCTACTGCAGACACGAAGGACATGAGAAAGTCTCCGCCAAGTGCTTTTGCTAGTAATGGCGCTGCCATGTTTCCTGCCGAGTTTGCTGCCATAATGTCACTAGCACCTACAAAATACGCAGCCCCGAAGCCTAAGAAAATAGTAAGCACATAGAAGATACCTACAATCCAAGTGGCATATACAACAGAAGAGCGAGCTGTCTTTGCATCTTTTACAGTGAAGAAGCGCATAAGGATATGCGGCAAGCCTGCAGTACCTAAAACTAAAGCAATCATCATAGAAATGGTATCCAAGCCATTCGTATATTTGACACCAGGATTTAAGTAATTTTCACCTTGTGCTGTAACCGTTTTCATTTCGGTGAACATTCCAAATATATTAAAGTTGAACTCCAATAATACTAAAAATGAAATGACAACCGTCCCAATCATTAACAGAACTGCTTTGATAATTTGTACCCAACTCGTAGCTGCCATTCCACCCCAAAGAACATAGATTGTCATCATAGTACCTACGATTAATACAGCAACCCAATAGTCAATGCCTAGTAATAATTGTATAAGTGCCCCTGCACCAACAAGCTGTGCAATCATATAAAACAAAACAATCGTAATTGTACTTATCGCTGCGGCCCCTCGAACTTTCTTTTGGTTGAAGCGTGCTGTAATCATATCTGCAAGCGTGTAGCGTCCAAGGTTTCGAAGTGGCTCGGCAACAATATAAAGAACTACTAAGTATGCTACTAAGTAACCTATACTGTAGAAGAAACCGTCAAATCCAAAGAGAGCAATAGCACCAGCGATCCCAAGAAACGATGCTGCGGAGAGGTAATCTCCAGCAATGGCTATACCGTTTTGCCAGCCAGTCAATCCTCCACCTGCCGTGTAAAATTCACTTGCAGAGTTTGTTCTTTTGGAGGCAATATATGTTACAAATAAGGTTAAAGCTACAATTCCTACAAAAAATATTAGACCAACTCCACTCATATTCATACATAGTCACCAGCCTTTTCTTTCTCAATTATTGCTTCAGCATCTTTATCAAATCCATTAGCTTTGCTCACGTAAATCATACATAAAGCCCAAGTCATTATGAACTGAGCGAAGGCAAACACCCAAACCCATGTAATATCTCCAATGGCTGGCTTATTCAATATCGTTGTATAAGAAGTCAGAATGGGTAAAGAAATATAAAATAGCAGAAAGAAAGCGGCGATTGGAATAATAAAGTTTCTTTTTTTCTTCTTTAAAGCTTTAAAATCCGGGCTTTGTGCGATAGCTTCATAGTTGTAAAGTGGTGGCTCAGTTCCACTTTTCTTCATTTTTTTAGAGTTTTTTTGAGGACTAGCAGGGTCTAATACACTTCCAGCTTTTTTTGGCATTTTCCTTCCTCCTATAACTTTATTAGTTTTCCGAATATTAAGTTAGAAAACTGTATATTTAATGATAGGGAAAATTAATCCAAATATCAATAAAAAATTCACAAAATTTACATTTTTCTAAAAATATATTTATATAATATTTAAAGCTTTAAATTTATTTGTTGGTCTAAAATTAGTTTCTTAATTCCACCTTTTCTAGGAAAGAATTGAACCTTAGGTTATTGAGCATGGCGGTGTATTTGTTAGTGATTTATTTAAAATAATTTTTTACTAAAATGTTTATTTCTAAATATCACCAAATCAAATTGTTAAATGATAATTTAAGATTTCCTTAAAAAATGCTAACATATATAAGTTGGACTAAAAAAATTAACCAAGGAGGTCTGTTCATGAGTAATGCTTCAACCCTAGAAAAAACAATGCGCTGCAACCTGATGATAACGAATAATGCTCGCAAAGGAATCCAGGAATGGTCAACTGATGAACATGACTTTTTTAATATACAAAGAGAGTTTCGTGTTTATATTGAGAAACGTCCAGTTAACAATCAAGGAAATATATCTATTGCATTATATTTTGACAACATAGAGAATGTCGCACTGACAGAAAAACTTGGTGGCAAAGTAGCTGTAATGGACTGTGTGCTACAGAATAATGGGTTTTTGGCAACTGGATTCCATTTAAGAGGTGCTCGAGTTCCTATCCAAACGAATAGAAGACTACCGGTAAGCCTTACATTTGTCACCGAAAAAAATAATGGTGCAGGACTTCCTATACAACTACATACAAGAATAAGGGAGCTGCCTGTAGCAGAAGAACGCTCCGAATATGTTAAAAAGCGGATCTCGAGCTGGGAAGGCTATTTAAAAATACAGGAACGAAACGCCGATATTGCCGATATTACTGCTAGTTTTTCTAGAATTCAGTTTAATGAAGACTTTAGTAGAGTTTCTTTAATGGGCAGTGAAGTGAATGGGGACGAATGGAACAAAATAAAAGGTCTAAGTATTAGCTTTAAAGGTTATCAAAATGATATAGGTGATGTTCTAAAGGCAGACCGTGGCAAGAATATAATTGAGATAGAGCTAAGGCCGAAATATAGAGAAATGGCAAGAAAAAATAGTTTACACCCTAAGTTCAAGGAAGTGGTCTTTAGTAACTTTGCGACTTTAAGTCAAATACGTAGACTGCGAAAGGGTTTTGAAGACCTGCAAAATGGTTTGGCAGCAAATGCTAATCTTGAAAAAATTCTGTTTGAGGACCGCCCTACTATTAGGATTACAAATAAACAAAAGGAACTTGAATTTCATAACCGCCTAAATGAGTTTCAACAGGAAGCAGTTGTTGGGGCAATGTCAGCAGAGGATCTTTACGTGATACAAGGTCCTCCAGGGACGGGTAAAACAACAGTTATCTCCGAAATATGTCAGCAAAATGCTAAAGCAGGGCTTCGCACACTTGTAGCATCACAGTCCAACTTAGCAGTAGACAATGCTCTGAGTAGACTGCTTTCCAATAAAGAGATACGTATCTTGCGTTTTGGCCGAACGGAAAGTATAGAAGAGGAAGGGAAAAGATTTATAGAAGAAAATGTTGGCCAGTATTGGAAAGAGCAAACGCTAGCCACACTGAAGGCTGAACTAGAGAAACAAGCTTCTAAAGAGGGAACTCTAAAGCAACAGCTAGCCGACATTTATTCAGAAGAGAAAAGTATTAAAGAAGAGCAGCTACGCTTAGAGGAGGCTATCGAAAGAAAAGTCATAGCACAGGCTGAGCACGATGAACGTAATAATGAAATAAGAAAGCTAAAAAAAGCATTGGTATTGTTAAAAAAGGAACGAGAGGAAATAGAGGCTTCCTTGCTACCTCTTCGTACTCGCTCGGAACAGCTGGCTGAAGAAATAGAAAAAATGGATAAATTCGTAGAAGAAAATCCAACTGCCCAAGAGGTAACTGAGCAAATAGGTCAGCTGACAAAAGAAATAGAAAATACACATGAAAAAATACTGTTTAAAGAGACAATGGATTCCTTACAAAGAACAAAAAAAGAAATAGAAGAAACGAGAGAACAATATCACCTGCTCCATAAGAAATTGGGTGCTTTAGAAACTTTTAGGAAAGAAATTGAGACAATTCGTAAGGTTGATGAATTGAAAGAGAGGATGGAGCGTTGTGAAATTACACCTTCATCTCTTGTAAAACGACAGATGGAAGAACTAGATGTGTTGATTGAGAATATTAAATCTTCTGCGGATTGGCAAGATTTATATGCTCGTTTGCAATCAGCAATCGAGTTTATCGAAAAACTGTTAAGAAAGTATAAGTTCCCTGTTGAAAATGTAAAAAATAATATGGGAAGAAGTGGAATCGTATTTGATTCAACCTATACAGTGAAAGAGATTCATCAATTTATGAACCGACTGAAGCATATTATGACATCAGATGAGGATGAGCTTACTACTGAAAAATTAGCTATTTTACTTGAGGGCTTGTACGTTCGAGAAAAATACGTATTGAAGCAGCAAGCAAATGTACAATTTTCGAAAAACAATTCTATTTCTAAGTATCAAGCTATTAAAACACAAGTAGGTAGCGAATTGGACAATGCATTAATCACTCTACAAAAACAGACAAATACATTAATCGATATGGGATCAACTCAAAAGAATCGTCTTGCAATGTTAGAACAAAAAATTCAACAAACTTATGAAGATATAGAGATGTATGAAAATATTCCAATGTTAGCCATATTGAGTTCTAGCTTATCAGACATGGAGAAGAAGCGAGAAACACTTACCAGTACATTCGAAAAGATTTCATCCTATATGGAACAACTTGTTCATAAAAAGAGTGACTGGGAGAACATAAACACTCAAGTTATAGAGAAGGAAACAATTCTCCAAGAAAAAGAATTAGAAAGCAAGAAAGTGAATGCACAGGGCTTGGAGCAAGAAAGACATTTAAAGGCTTTGGATGAAATTATTCTACAAAATCCAGAAACGGCTTTAAAAAAATCTAAAGAAAAGATAGTAGAACTAGTCCAAGAGGCAGGAAAGCTTAAACAGCAATTGGATAGTCTGCCGGTTACACAAGCTCTTCAAGATGAATGGTACTCCTTGCTACAGGATGCGAATGACCATGATTTAGAGGAAATCCGTAAATTATATGTCCGTCATGCAAATGTAATTGGTACAACTTGTGTAGCTTCGGCTCGTAAGGAATTCATGGAAAACTACCCAACCTTCGATGTAGTGATTATTGACGAGGTTTCGAAAGCGACCCCACCGGAATTGCTACTGCCTATGCTCAAGGGCAAGAAGATTATTCTAGTTGGCGACCATCATCAGTTACCTCCACTTGTTGGGGAGGATACATTGGATGAGACCCTTCAGGCTATTTTGGAAGAGAGCGACAGCTTGGAAGAAAAAGAGGAACTGAAAAAGCTGTTGAAGGAGTCTCTATTCGAACGATTGTTCAAAAACCTGCCTAAAAGCAATAAAACCATGCTTGCCATTCAATATCGAATGCATGAGAGTATTATGGAAACCATTACTCCATTCTATGAAGAAGAAAATTACCGATTACAATGCGGTCTATCTGATTCAGATGCAATGCGCGATCATTTGCTGGATTCAAATATAGTTAAAAGAAAAGACCATCTTCTTTGGGTGGACATGCCTAATGAGAAGCGATACTTTGAAGAACGTATGAAAAACGGTAAGAGTCGCTTCAATCAGGCGGAGCTCGATTCCATTAGAAAAATTCTTATTGATTTGAATAAAGCAACAGAAACCGCTAAGACAGAGGGAAAAATGGAGCAACATGAAAAGAAAAGCATAGGAGTCATTAGTTTTTATGGGGAACAGGTAAAAAGAATTGATCGTCTCATCCAACAGGAATTGAACTTAAAGCATTTAAATTTTAGAACAGGAACAGTCGATAAATTTCAAGGAATGGAAATGGACGTCATCATATTGAGTATGGTACGAAACAACCAAGATAAGAGTGGAGATATCGGGTTTGCCAACGATTACCGACGACTAAATGTAGCTTTATCAAGGGCTAGAGAGCTGTTAATCCTAGTCGGTAGTGTAGAAATGTTCACGAAACGGGCTAAACAAAAAAGCTCTAGAGAAATGTACGGCCGTCTGAAAAGAATTGTAAAAGAGAAGGAAGGCTTCCGTAATCCTGAAATGATCGATCAAGGGAGCCAAATAGGAGTTAAATGATGCAATCATTACAAAATCGTTTGAAGCAGGAAATTCAACAGAATTCAAAACTAAAAATAATGGAATCTTTTCTATGGTGTGTTCCAATTCATACAATTGAGGTTGAGTACAAACGTATTAAGCGTACGAAGATGGATGTCCTGATGAAAATAATGCTGATTTCCTTTCAAAAGACAGACATCACATCTTCTATGCAGCTTAGTGAGCTATTACTTGTAGAGAATTTATTCATCGATGATTTAATAGATGTTATGAAGAAATCAGGTTTGATAGAGAAGGAAGAGGATTCTATTTCTTTAACGAGCAAGGGAATCCAGCAGCTGGAAGAGGGGATCTTTGAAGAAGAGCAGGAACCTGGCACACAAAATATCCTGTATAGTCCTAGCCACGAAGCCTTTTTAAAAGGAGAGATTAAGCCTGCTTCTGAGGGCGAGGAGTTGCTTGAAGTATATAGATATGCGAAAGAAGAAAAAAAGAAACTACTATTAGAAGATAGGTTGTTATTAGAAGCGGTTGAAGAATCTAAAGTTGAAGTGACAGAAGGAGACGCTCCGCTGATTATCATTTCCGAGATTATTACATCTTCTGAATTGTATATTGATGACATCCCATGCTTAGAATACATCGTTTATAACGAAAGTGATGACCTATTCTTTGCAAGAGTATGGAACACGCTTACGGATCGGTGGGATGAAGTTCTAGAAGAACAGTTAAATGAAAAAGAACGATTGAACTGGAGAAAAAAATATTTGAACTAAAGAGTGAAGCTCACCTTATGTGGTGGGCTTCTCTTTTTGAATCAATTTCATAATTTCTATTTATGTAAAAACGAACAATAGAAAAATAATTAATGGTATCTATATATTTACAATGAATAAAGTATAATCGATTTCCACTTTAGGTGGACACCTTCCTCCGCGTGGGGAGCGATAAGCCATCATCGTCACATTCGCGTCGTTTGCCTATGGTTAGGGATGGGATTTGCGAGATTAACTCACATAAAAATATTTTTTTACTTTATTTAGTTACCTTGTAATACTCATCAATAGGTATAAAAAGTCCGACTTTTCCATGCTCCTCGTGATTTAATGTAGCAAAAACTACACCAATTACTAGGCCATTTTCATTGAATACAGGACTTCCGCTATTACCTCTATAAACTGGTGCCTTCATCATCATGACCGGCACTTCCCAGTCAACTAATTGATAAGGTTCAATAAGCATTCCTTCATTTGCAATACTTGTAAATCGAAGAGGGTTTCCAATGAATGTAATATGATCGTCTTTCTTAGCCGACATACTATCTGCCAAGTCTAAATATGGAAGACCAACTTCGTCAGGGATTTGTAAAACTGCTAAATCGATTTCAGGGAAAGTTTGGATAACTTCTGCTTTAAAACGGCCTGCCTCAGGGAAGCCAACTGTCACATTTTTATTTCCTTCTACTACATGATTATTTGTAATAATTTTTCCCTCACTTGAAACAGAAAAACCAGTACCTTTACTGTCATCTGTTAAAACAACTACAACAGCCTTTTTATCTGCTGAAACTTCATCTTGAGCTGAAAGGCGCGCAGATGTTTTTAAAAATTCAATTGCAGGAATGGAGTATATTTGAAAAATAAGACCAAAAGTATTCACGAATAATACAGCAGCCATTACGTAAAAGATCCATTTTGGAAAAGGACGCTTTCGAGTTGGATTATTTTTTTCTCTCGCAGCCTTTTGAAGAGCTTCGGCTTGAGCCTCTAAAACCAAGAGCTGCAATTCTTCATCATCTATGTCCTCTTCCCATTCTTCTCTTTTGCGATCATAAGGCATCTTTATTCACTTCCTCGCAACCAAGTATGTATTACCATTATACATAAATGTTAACTAAGCACATTTACTTAATTGGCAAGACTAGAAATTATTTCACTTGAAATTAAGGGAAAATGGGTTTATTATATGACTATAAGCTGCATTGTTCGTATGAATATTAAGTTTTAACCTTTATGCTGTAACAGGGAGTTTTATATAGAGCCGGAATGACAAGCTTCGTTCTCTTTTTAGACAATGAAGACATGCATAGAAGGTTTCTGCGAACACCCACTTTGAGGAGTGGTGGTTTAAAACTTTCATATAAGATACGGCAAAGGCGGCTTTTACCATTAAAGTATAGTTTCAATAAAACTTTCTAGCCAAGCATCTTCCCTTTTAAGGGAAGGTGCTTTTTTGTATAGAAAAGTTTTTTAGGATTTTCTCATAAATCATATGGCATAACCCCATTTGCTTGTCGGGGCAGACATAGGTGCTTGCGCTTTTCTTATTGTCAGCGCCTTGTCCCTCGAGGTCAAATGGGAAAAAGCTGTGGTGGCTGAGGAACTGCCTCCTCGCTGTTCCCCATTTGCTTGTCGGGGCAGACATCAGGCGCTTGCGCATTTCTTCATAAAATCATTTTTAGAAATTTTTAGAAAGATTTCATGTAAGAAACCATTTGTAATACTCCTTTGGGTTCTGTCATGTATTTATTATCTCTTTAACACTATTCTGAAATAGCTTTGACATCTTTAAGTGTTATGCTAGGAGTCGTTAGTGAAAAGGAGGAAATTCATTTTATGAAAAAACACATTGTAGCACTAACAGCTATAGCAGCACTATCAGTAGGGACAGCAGGACAAGCTTTTGCATCAAGTGTCCATACGGTAGAAAAAGGCGATACACTTTGGTCCATTTCACAAGATAATAATGTTAGTGTGGAAAATTTACAAGCATGGAACGATCTCGATACAACACTTATATACCCAGCTCAACAATTAAAATTAGGGGAATCCACTGATACTTATACAGTTGTTTCAGGGGACACTATTTCTGGAATTGCCAGCAAGCATGGTATGAGTGTGACTGAACTAATGACTAGTAACCAGCTAATAGACGATTTAATATATCCTGGAGACAAATTAGTTGTTAGTGCAGGCAAAGTACAATCACAGGTAAGTGCAGCTCAAAGTCCTGCAAGCAGCAACTCAAACACTACTAATTCAAGTAAACCAGCGGCTTCAACGTCTACTAGTTCAAGTAAACCAGTGGCGTCAACCTCTGAAAAAGAGATTACTGTAACTTCTACTGCATATACTGCTTCCTGTAAAGGGTGTTCCGGAATTACTTCCACTGGAATCGATTTAAATGCCAATCCAAATCAAAAGGTTATTTCAGTTGATCCTTCTGTTATTCCTTTAGGTTCAAAAGTTTGGGTCGAAGGTTATGGAGAGGCTATTGCTGGGGACACTGGTGGAGCTATTAAAGGAAATACAATTGATATATATATGCCTTCCTATGAAGATGCTATTAATTGGGGACGCAAGACAGTTACAGTAAAAATATTAAAATAAAACTTTTCTGATTAATAAAAAGGCCTATAGTCGTTATGGATAAAAAAATGGATGTTATAGGCAGTCACTAATGAAAAAATCGTTATATCATTCATAATTTTTACATTGAAAATCTCAATATTTTTTTATCTTTAATATTTTGGTTTCTATGTAAATAACTAGCGGTTTAAAAATTCACCTAGAGGTGTATAATACCGATATGAGAAACAGTTAATCACTGAAGAAGATCTCCCTTCGTTTTTCTCATCTGGTTTCCATAAGTGAAATCGGGCCCCACTGTTGAAGAAGTGGGGCTATTTTTTTGCGTAAATTTATTTTAAAAAAATAGCATTTTATTCTTAATAATACATAGAAAAATGGAAATTTGTATAACCATTTATATATTGGGTATATATTAATTAAAAAGAAAAGAGGATAGAAGACATGGGAAATTTCTTGAGCGATAAATCAGCTCAATGGGATGAAAGTCATCGTCTTTGGCCTATGCCCGATATACCTTGGATAATAACACAAACTTGGAATAATCTTTTGTTTGCTCATTATCCAGTAGATTTAAAAGTCCTCCAAAGCTTAATACCTGATGAATTAACATTA
Source organism: Psychrobacillus sp. NPDC093200 (assembly GCF_050280345.1). Lineage (NCBI taxonomy): Bacteria > Bacillati > Bacillota > Bacilli > Caryophanales > Bacillaceae > Psychrobacillus > Psychrobacillus sp. NPDC093200. Next base: position 278,514 of record NZ_JBNNVC010000001.1, read on the forward strand.
GATACTTATAATGGAACAGGTTGGGTGGGTATTGTAGCTTTTCGTATTACCGGGAGTAGAGTGAGAGGTGTTCCACCTTTACCAGGACTGGCGAACTTTCCTGAAATTAATGTGAGAACTTATGTAACTATTGATGAAAAACCTGGTGTTTACTTCTTAAGTATGGATGCTAGCAATATTCTTGTGGTAGGAGGGGCAAGGACGTTATACCATCTACCTTATGTAACTTCAGAGATGAAAGTGGATTACAATCATCCTTTTATTAAGTATAAAAGTAACAGATTAGACAAAAGTGGAGCGGCATTAAATTGTAGCTACAGACCAATTTCAGATCCTTATAATGCTCCAGCGAGTTCATTTGAAAAATGGATGGCTGAACGCTATTGCTTATATACAGTCAATAAGAGGGGAGAATTACGTCGCTGTGATATTCTGCATCAGCCCTGGTTACTTCAGAAAGCAGAAGCAAATATTAGCTTAAACACAATGCTTTCATCTCAAGGTATTCCAGTCGAGTCCGATAAACCTATTTTACATTTCTCTAAAAAGAAGAAGGTACGTATGTGGCCGTTAGTAAATCCGTTTGAAAGGTAGAATAATATTAGAAGTGCGTTAGATTCAAGGGAGATTCCTTGTATTTAACGCTTTTTGATTTTTCTAAGAGAAATATTATTTGTCAGATTTTCTGAAAGATAGAACCTCTTCTTAAAATTATGGAATGGAGAATCCTGTTGAAATGGTAGCTATAATAAAACATTTTAAGAATTACAGGTATTTAGAACTTCTTAATAAATAGTGCTTAATAATCGTTGTACTTTTTTATGAAACTGTAAAGCTATGTTCTAAAAGGGTTTCCTTTGAACAGTTAAGTAGTTCTTTTTTCCTTTAAGTGAAATTACCGCTTAAAATATTTTAAATATTTAGAATAGTATAGTAGTATTTAATTATTTTTTAGTTAATAGAGATTTTATGTAAATTTTCAATAAAAGGGTAATTCTTACATATCAAAGGATTAGTACAGCCTGCATTGAAAATTCAAAGAAATAAAAAAGTTCTTTATACCTAAGTAAATTAAGTTGAAATTAGTCTTAATCAATCAAATTAGAAAAAATGTACTAATTCGTGTCAAATTTCGACAATATATTTATATTTACTGCTTTATAGTTTTAATTACATCAAGAGCTTTCGTAGACACCATGGAATTCTGCCTAAATTAATTAGGAAGGGGGGAAAGGGTGTTTTTGTGTTTTTAGAAAAGTATAGACACTTGTTCGGGCAGGGAAAGACATGAAGTAAAAATCAGAGGAGGAATGGAAGTTGAGTAGTAGAAAAAATAGTCGAACTAAACGTACTAAAGCCGTTAGTATCGCAGCATCTATACTTATGACATTTTCACTGATCGCTCCAAACGTGGCTAGTGCAGAGGCTAATAGCAAACTGCACCAATCTATGAGAGAGTCGAGTCCAAGTAATATATCTGTTCAGGACAAACTGAGTAGTAGATTGCTAGAAAGCTTTAAACAGGATGAAAAAGTAACCTTTTTGATTAAATTTAAAGAAAAGGCTGATACGGCAGGAGTGGCAGCGGAAGCTAGGGAAAATGCCGAAGGTAAAAACCTATCCGCTCATAATACGAAGCTTGTTCAGCGGTCAGCGGTTGTTTCAGAGTTAAAGTCCACTTCTATGGAATCTCAAGAAACTGTGATGGATTTTCTTGAGAAGGAAGTTGAAAAAGGAAACGCTAGTGACTTAGAATCCTATTACATCGTTAATGGTATGTCCGTAACGACAACGAAAGAAATTGCCGAAAAAATAGCTACTTTTCCTGAGGTAGAGAAAATACTTCCAAATGAAACCCGACAGTTATTTACCACTAAAACAGAAAATGCGGTAATGCCTAAGGCAGAAATTGCAAATGTAGAGTGGAGTATTGAACGGGTCAAGGCTCCAGAGGTTTGGGAAATGGGTATTGATGGCGCAGGTACTGTTGTTGCTAGTATTGATACTGGAGTTCAATGGGATCATCCAGCTCTAAAAGAAAAGTACCGTGGCTATAACAAAGCAACTGGACAAGTGTCCCATGACTTTAACTGGTTTGATGCAACCTCAGCAGCTCGTGCTACACCGTATGATGACCTAGAACATGGTACGCATGTAACTGGAACAATGGTAGGTAGCGAACCAAATGGCTTAAACCAAATTGGGGTTGCCCCAGGTGCTAAGTACATTGCTGTTAAAGCGTTTACCTCATCTGGTGGGTCTGACGCGGACCTTTTAGAAGCAGCACAATGGATTTTAGCCCCAACTGATGCTAATGGAAATACACGTGTAGATTTAGCTCCGGATGTGGTAAATAACTCTTGGGGTGGCGGACCAGGACTTGACGAGTGGTACCGAGACGTTGTAAATAACTGGCGTGCTGCAGAAATTTTCCCTGAGTTTTCTGCGGGTAATACTACTCTTACAAATCCAGGAGGAGCAGGCTCTGTAGCAGCACCTGCTAACTATCCTGAGTCTTTTGCTACTGGAGCAATCGACATTAATAATAAAGTTGCAAATTTCTCTCTTCGTGGTCCATCTCCATACGCAGAGATTAAACCTGATATCTCTGCACCTGGTGTGAACATTCGTTCATCCATTCCAGGTGGTGGCTATGAAGGTGGTTGGAATGGAACATCTATGTCAGGACCAGCGGTATCTGGTGTAGCTGCATTGCTTAAACAAGTTAATGCAAACCTGACTGTAGATGAAATGGAAGAAATTTTATTAAATACAGCTATTCCATTAACTGATACCCAATATACGGCAGTTCCAAACCATGGCTATGGCTATGGATTAGTTGATGCTGAAGCAGCTGTTTCCTCGATCCTTACAGGTCTCGGAACTTTAAAAGGACAAGTAACTCAAGAAGGCGATGACAACGAAGCGCCAGTACTTGAACATTCTGCTCCTACTGAAACTTATGAAGGAATGAGTTTAACATTAACTGCTAATGTTACAGATAATATTAGTGTTTCTTCTGTAGTTTTAAATTACCAAGATGCTAATGGTGCATGGCAAGAAATTGAAGCTGGTCGCACATCTGGAGACTATAAGTCTGGAGTATACTCAGTAGTGATTCCTGGAGATTTAATCACAGGTACTGCCTTCAAATATACTTGGACTGTAACTGATTTTGGAAATAACGAAGTAACTAGTGATGAATATACTGTACAAGTAAAACCAGGGATTACTGTTGGTTACTCAGAAAATTTTGAATCACAACCAACTGGATGGTATTCTTTTGGAAACCAAGATAGCTGGGAATGGGGAGTACCAACATCTGGCCCTGGAAATGCTGCATCTGGTGAAAAAGTATATGCTACTAATCTAGATGGTCTTTATGCAAACAGTATGAATGCCACGCTTGTAGCACCGCCAATCGATTTACCTGAAGGAAACTCTTATCTTCAGTTCAAGCATTGGCATAACTTTGAACAAGCATCTTCTGGAAGAGCTTGGGATTATGGCCATGTATTTGTTTCTACTGACCAAGTAAACTGGGAACAATTATTAATGGTTACGGGAATTTCCACTGCTTGGGAAGATGCGGAAGTTGATTTATCTGCATATGCTGGTCAACGTATCTATATCGGATTTAATGCATTTTCAGATGGAAGTGTACAAAGAGACGGTTGGTACATTGATGATGTCGCTTTAACTGATGTATCTCAAACAGGTAAAGTATCAAAAGGCAATGCTGGAAACAAAGGTAATGCAGGAAATGCAGGAAATAAAGGAGAAAGTCAAAAAGATATTGATGTTAAAAAAGAACCAGTAGATCCTAAAAAGATCAAACCAGTCCTACCTGAAGTAAAAGATGCTCCACCAATAGTCGAAGATGTAGCTGTACCAACATTGCTACCTCTTGGTGCTCAAGTAAGTGTTCTTGAATCGGGTCGCTCTGTTTATACGGATCCGGCAAATGGTTCATACTCAATGACTCATGGAGCTGGAACATTTACAGCGAAAGCTGAAGCTTACGGCTTCACATCTGAGCAAAAATCAGTTGTGATTGAAGCAGATGGAACTGCAACAGCTAACTTCACTTTAGACGAAGTAGAGCAAAATACTGTTAGTGGTACTATTACAGATTCTGCTACAGGCGAAGGTATCGCTGGAGCAACTATATTGCTTGTAGAGGATGCTAATATTACTCCTGTAGTAACGGATGAGAATGGTAACTACTCTATCACTGCTTATGTAGGAGACTACACACTTAAAGTTATTGCTCGTGGATATCATGGTCAAGAACTTCCTGTAAGTATTGACGGTGAGCCGATTACGAAAGATATCGCATTAGAGCCTTTCTACACTTACCCAGGTGGGGAAATTGGTTATGATGACGGAACAGCAGAAAATGCTAGAGCATTTAATGCAGCTGGAAATGCATGGGCTGTAAAAATGTCACTTCCTGAAGGAAAAGAAAGTGGTATTGTAACAGATGGTGTGTTTAAATTCTGGACTACTGAATGGCCTGTACCGGGTGGAACTGCATTTGCAGTGGAAGTTTGGGATGCAAGTGGAGCTGATGGTACACCAGGTAAAATGCTAGCTGGTCCTGTAGACGCGACAGCACTTCGAAATGGTGAATGGACTGTTGTTGACCTAACAGAACACAACATCGTAGTAACTGGAGATTTCTATATGGTTTATCGTCAAACGACTGCAAACCCAAATTCTCCAGGCTTAGGAACGGATGAAAATGGTACAAATGCTGGCAGAAGCTATCAAGGAGTTTCAGGTGCATGGTCGCCTTCACCTACCGCAGAGGGTAACTACATGATCCGAGCTCGTGTAAGCTACGAGGTAGTTGGCCCAGTTATCACTTCTCCTCAAGAAGGTTTAGTGACTAATGAAGAAGAGATTACAATAGAGGGATCTGCATCACCAACTACAACAATCGAGTTGAAGCAAAATGGTGAAGTAGTAGAATCTACAGAAGTTGGAACTGATGGTAAGTTTGCTATTGATGCAGTATTAACAGAAGGTGAAAATGAATTTACAGTTGTCTCTAATTTGGATGATCGTGAAACTGGGGAGTCTGCTCCTGTAACTGTTATTTTAGATACTCAAAAGCCTGAACTAACTATTACTAAACCAGTTGATGGCGAGAAAACAAATCGTGAGAGTGTTACTGTTGAAGGTACAATTGCAGATGCTAACTTAGAGTATGTTCATGTAAATGGACAGGCTGCAACAGTAACTAATGGTAAGTTCTCTAAACGTGTCCTTTTAGAGGAAGGATTAAATGAAATCACTGTAGAAGCGAAGGACAGAGCAGGAAACATAGAAACAAAAACAATTAAAGTTACTGCTGACTCCATAGCTCCAGAAATTTCTAATCTGAAACCAGCGACTGATTTAAACCTTAAAACTGGACGTAGTGTTAAAATTGAATTTGACAGTGAACCAGGATTAAAATCTACATTTGTTATTCATATGCCACTTACAAATGTGGGTAATGTACAAAATGCTACAGAGCTTCCAATGATGGAAACTGGAAATGGACATTATGTAGGTTATTGGACAGTACCAGCTGATACTGTAGCTAATGGAGCGGTAATTGAGGTTATTACAGTTGATGGCTTTGCGAATGAAACACGTCAAAAAGCAGCAGGTAAACTGTATATTAACGTAGATGCACCGACTTCACAGCCGTCAGTGGAAAAACCTGCTGATGTAGAGGAGCCAGCAAAAGAAAACGCAGATAAGAAAGAAGAAATTGATAACTTATTAACAAAATAATTCGGCAAAATTTAAAAGAGTGTCAGTAAGGAATTTCCTTGCTGACACTTTTTCTATTGCGATACACCAAAAAATGAATGAAATTTATAAAAGGCGTCGACTTCCTTAGGATATGGAAGTGATAAATTCTGTTCAATTTTTATTTGAAAGAAAAAGTGATTCATTTTGCCGGTCCTACTAATTACTCGGAGTCATTCTCCTTTCTAGACCATTCTTAATAATGCATCCTTTCCTACCATTCCAGTAGTGATTCCCATTTCTATTGCTTCTAATGTAACTGATTCTAATGGAGCGTTTAAAAGCTGGTCAATTGTTTTAACTCCAACTGCGCGACCTGCAATAATTTGACGATCCTTCAATTTTTCATTGAGCAATCCTATGTCTAGTGCCCCACACATAATATAACCTTTGTCATTGGACACGGTAAGTAAGTTAGTTTTAGGAAGTTCAACTGAGACAGCTATAAAAGTATTGCCCTCTATTTCTATTGGTTGTACTTTAATCATGTTAATACCCACTCCTTTTAACGTTTCCCTACAAGTTATGAAATAGGGCGACAAAGCGTGCATTATTACTAAATAAGAATGCAAAATATGCTTTTACACCTCATATACTTCTTATAGTAGGGGAAAGTTAAAAACGTAATGCTTTGTTATATTAGCTACAAAAACCTTTAAAAACTGTTGTTTTCTTTAACTTCTACCTGATAGTGGGGGATTTATGGGCCGAGCAGGAAATTCATGGTGTAAGAATCTAAAGGGTACTAAGAGTGAATTAAGAATAGTTTAGAAACAGATAGGTAGCTTGCGAATTAGTGCCTTTAAATAAAAAACATTCTTAAATCAGATTGAATAATTTAATTACTTTAATTTCATAAATAGCACTTTACCAGTTAAATACGTACATTTCATACTTGTTGATAGTAGCGTCAGGTGGCGACTCCGGAGGGATGAGTGAGCAGGAAAGCCATCACAACAGGAGTGTATGCACGGTGATGGCTTATCGATCACCCCACGGAAAGCCTCCGTCTAGAGTGGAAATCAATTATTATATTCTTAAAAAAGCATCTGTATATCATTGTTCTTATCTTGATAATTCGTACTTTTTCATAAAAACAGGAATTATTAAATTGAATCACTTCTATAAAAAGCTTAACCAAAGATAAATAAATAATGCTTGATTAAAGCTGTTCTTTAAAAAAGAAAAAATTTCTGTTTCGGTGGTTTATAAAATAACAATAATTTCCTCTTGTTTTCGTTGGTATAAATAAAGTCAAATGGCACAATCTAATCTCACAAGGAGGTGAGAAAAATGTCAAACAACAACAATAAACTACTTGTACCAGGTGTTAAACAAGCTCTTGATCAAATGAAATATGAAATCGCTCAAGAATTCGGTGTGCAACTTGGAGGAGAATCTACAGCGCGTGCTAACGGTTCCGTTGGCGGAGAAATTACTAAGCGTTTAGTAGCTCAAGCTCAAGGACAAATGAACGGATCACAAAAATAATTAAACTTTACGGCCGATGGCTATTTTAGCCATCGGTTTTTAATGTGCAATGAAAAACATAAGTATTAGGAAAAATAAGCCAAGAAAAAAACCGAAGAAAGATTCTTCGGTTTTTTCTTAGCTTACTATAGCGATAATTCCCTCTTCTTCATCAAAAACAAGCTCGATTCCTGTAGTAATAGGATCTAAATTTAAAAATTCTCTCATTGTTTGGCGAAGAGATTCGATAATGTCTAATGTGCTTAAGTTATGTTGCTGATTATTTATATAAGCTTCTGCGGAAAAACCAACCTCATCATCAAAGATTAGTTCTACTTCAACCTCTTCAGGAGTAGTATTAAATTTACGACCAAAATGGACGCAAATAGCATTAATAATATTTTGTTCTGGTATAACTAGTTTCTCCATGTGTGTGGATCCTCTTTTTTCTTCTTGTCTTTAAACATGTTGAAGATTTTAAGTGCAAGCACAATAATAACAATGATTGCCACTGCATTTATTAAGAAGCCTAATACAGATCCTAGGATACCCATATTAGCAAATAGACTACCAAAAAGTAATCCAGCTAAACCACCAACAAAAAGACCCTTCATTAGTCCCCCAGCAGAAAATCCTCCTTTAGGAGTAGTGTTGTTAGTAGTTTTGTTTGTTGCTGTTGTATCATCTTTTTTATCCTTTTGAATATTTGAATTAGTGTTATTAGAGTTGTTATTTGAGTTAAATCCTTTTTTTCCGGATTTATACTTTTTTGCTTCAGCAGTAATATCATCTTGGAAGACGAAGCTACCGACAGATGAAAAGACAAGTGTGATGGTAAGTAAAGCGACGAGCAATTTTTTCAATGTATTAACCTCCGTTGAATAGTAATAGCTGATATAGTATGGGTCTACTGTATTACCTTATACTATATACGAAGGAATGGAAAGAAAGTTTCACTTTTAGATAAAAACTATAAATCAACCTTGAGTGAGCGACGTTGAATTTCGCTTTCTAATAGAGCTAAAAAGTCGGGGCAAAGTTCTAGTTCCTTAGCAGTAAAATATGATTCTAATAATAAATCATCTGACATTTTACTCATGTTTTTTCCTCCTGTTAGTTAAATAGTAATATATGAGAAAAGTTTTTCTTATTAAATAATTATTATAATAGATACTTTACCAAATAATCTCAGATAGAACAATCGTTCTTTTTATCCACAGTAATGTATGGATAAGTTGTGTATAAACTGTTTATAATAATTTCAAATGCTTACTCTTCTAGTGTGAGTTCTGTGTGTAATTTTATCCACAGTAAGAAAAAAAGGCGGATTTTGTCGAAACATTTTAATGTAAAAACATTTTTTTTACTTCTAATTGAAAAAAATGAAACATATTATATGTTTTAAATATTTTTCAAGTATATTCAATAACTTTTTGTTCTTTTTATTCATTTAATCCTGTGGATAAACAAAATATTTCCTTTTATTAAATACCCATAAAGAATAAACTTAAACCAATTAATTGAATTTTTTTAAAAAAATATTCTCTATCCATATCCATTATCTCTTCGTCTGTTTTCTCTACCTTTTATTTATCCACTTCTTGTTCCATATTTTGTTCCTCTACGTTGATATCTTCAGGACCTTCATCGTTTTTATTGGTTGAATCATTGTCACACGCACCAAGCAGGCCTAATGAAATCAATGAAAAAGCGCCGATTTTTGCGCGTTTATTTTTAGCAAACATATATATTACCTCCGAAATTTTTTCTTAATTAACAAACGTCATCCCTAAAATGAGTTTTCTTATTTACTTACCTCTCTTTTCAAGAGGTAAACTTAAAAAGGAGTAATAGGTAAAAAATACATACAGTGTTGTGATCTATGGTTTATCCAAAAAATTTAGGAAGCATTACAACTGAAAAAGTTAATTTAACAAAGATATGTAGACAATCATAGAGGAACAAGAAGTCATATGCTAATATGAATCGCTAAAACGAACTGGAATAGGGTAAAAGGGTTGAAAGTCAAAAGTAGGGAAGAAACTCACAAAATATATTTAGAAATTGGACGAAGTGGAAAGTGTAGGATCATTTGTGCAGGGGAACTTAATTAGCATAGTGAATTGGAAGATATAATTTTATTAATATAAGACTTACACTTCGTCTGTAATTAGTAACATATAGCGAGTTACATAGAAATTTTCATTTATGAATGTATACATTTGTTTGAATGGGGACCATAGAAGAAAGTTCTATAACATCATCGTTGTACATCCTTATACAACCTAACGAAACCTCTTTACCAATGGAGCTAGGGTCGTTAGTTCCATGAATGCCATAATGGGGCTTTGAGAGACCCATCCACAACTCTCCATAAGGACCTCCAGGGTCAATTTCTTTATTAATAATTATATAATTGCCTGTAGGGGTAGGAGTTAAAATTTTTCCAACTGCAATGGGGTATGTTTTAAGTAATTTGCTTGCATCATAAAGCTTTAGCTGACGCTTACTAACAGACACATCAATCCAAAGTGTCAAAGAACCACTCTCCTAAAATGTTATTCATCTTATTATATGTGAATGGCTAGGAAACGTTTAAAGAAGAGAAGGATGAATGCATGGTCCCTGTCTAAGGGTGGGCGAGTTATTCCATAAATCGAATATGGTTCAAGAGGATTGAAAAAAGTGAAAAGGCTTTTCTACTAGCGACTATAACACTGTAGAGGATGCCTTTTCACAATTCTATATAAGAAATTATTTTAACTATTATTAAGCACTTTGCTTTTTATAGTTTCTTCTTTTAAATATGCTTGCATAAGTTTTATATCATTACTAAAGACGCGATCTTCTTTTATAGATGGGATGAAGGAACGGATTTCTTGCCACTTCTTCAGAAGTCTTGGAGACATAAGATCCTTCCCGCGATATTCAGTACCTTGAATAGCACAAATAGCCTCGATAGCAATAACATGACGAGTATTTTGGATAATTTGAAAAGCGTGCCTTGCACCTATTGTTCCCATGCTTACATGATCCTCTTGGTTTGCTGAAGATGGAATGGAATCGACAGAAGCAGGGTGGGCAAGTGTTTTGTTTTCTGAAACAAGACTTGCGGCTGCATATTGTATAATCATGACTCCAGATTGTAGGCCAGGCTCAGGACTTAAAAAGGGAGGAAGTCCATTGTTTAACTGTGGATTTACTAATCGTTCAATACGACGCTCCGAAACATTTGCAAGCTCTGCCATACCCACTTTTAAAAAGTCCATAGCAAACGCGATGGGTTGCCCATGAAAATTTCCTCCTGAAATAACAGAACGTCCGTCTTCAACAATTAACGGATTATCTGTAGCCGCATTCATTTCAATCTCTAACTTTTCCTTCACATAGGAAAGAACCTGCCATGTAGCTCCGTGGATTTGGGGGATACATCTTAACGAATAAGCATCCTGCACTCGTTCCTCCCCTTGCTTAGTGACGAGTTTGCTTCCCTCCAACCATTGGAGCATTCGCTTAGCCACTTCTACTTGTTCTATATAACCTCTTGCTTCATGGATTGCGGGATGAAAGGCATCTGTTATTCCATGCAAAGCCTCCATAGTAATAGCAGCAATCCACTCACTTTGGTAAGCGAGTGTTTCAGACTCTAACCAGTTAATCACGCCTTGCGCAGTCATCGCTTGGGTTCCATTTATGAGAGCTAGACCTTCCTTTGCCTCTAGAACTATTGGATCTAAGCCATGTCTTTTCCATATCTCTGCTGAAGAGATATGTTTGTTATTCTCCCAAACTAGTCCTTCACCGACTAGAACAAGAGCTAGATGAGATAATGGAGCTAAATCTCCTGATGCTCCAAGTGAGCCTTGAGATGGAATTACGGGATGAATGCTATGATTAGCCATATATGCTAGTCTTTCCAAAACCTCTAAACGAATGCCTGAAAACCCCTTCAATAACGCATTCAAGCGAAGTACAACCATTGCTCTAGAAACCAACTCATCAAAAGGAGCACCGATTCCACAGGCATGTGATCGGATAAGGTGTAGCTGGAGTGCATGAACATCTTCTTCATTTATACTCACATCACTAAATTTTCCAAATCCTGTATTAATTCCATAGACAGTTTGCTTACTACTAACAATATCTTCTACAACTTTTCTACTATTAAGTACGCGGTTGACAGCTTCCGTGTTTAAAGCTATTTTTTCATTATTATATAAAATAGCTCTCATTTGTTCTAATGTTAGGCAATATCCATTTAAATGAATCATTTTTCACAGTCCTCACGTCATTGTGTAATTTATATAAAATAATTCTTTAGCTAAGAGTAGTGTAATTTCAGCGCTGATGTTTTCAACTGCTTTATCACAGCAAAAAAATTCTCTTCTTTATTCTATCGAAATATTTAAATAAATTAAGTGTTTTTACTATAAAAGTAAAAATTTCTCATCTGCTAATAAAATATCCTGTTAGTGTACTAAAACAAATGGCTGTAACTAAACGAAACTATATCCGTCTATTTATACAAAGAAAGGGGATATTTGGAAATGGTAAAGTGGATTAGACATGTTAGCTTCCTATTCGTCTTTTTATTGGTAGGTTGTAGTGCAAACGAAGAATCTGCTAAAAGTGATATGCTTGAAACAGATTCAGCCGATTATTCCAATGAAGTAGCGAATATAAGTGAAGAAGCAAAAGAAGAGAGCTTAACAGATCAAAGCAAAGAGACAGAGAGTTCCAATGAAACAAAAACACAAAGAATGATTATTCATAATGCAGCCATAAGTGCAAATGTTAAAGAGCTTTCGGTTGCCCAAGAAAAAATCACGCAAAAAGTAAAAAAATATAATGGATACATTGTAGAATCAACCGTATATCAAGAGAGTGAGTCTAACAGTTATGGTAAAATGGTTGTCCGAGTTCCAGAGGAGCATTTTGAAACCTTTTTAGTAGAAGCAGAATCCGAAGTAACCAAGGTACTAGAGCATAATGTTACTGGAGAGGATGTAACTGAGCAATATGTTGATTTAGAATCAAGACTAAAATCAAAAAGAGCAGTGGAAGCCCGTTTACTAGTGTTTATGGAAAAGGCAGAAAAAACCGAGGATTTACTTAAAATTTCAGATGATTTAGCGAAGGTACAGGAAGAAATAGAAATAATAGTAGGGAAAATGAAGTTTCTAGAAAATCAAACTTCGTTATCAACGATTGAAATGACCTTGTATGAAAATAAAATAGTTGTTCCAAGCATTGAAAATGATGACTTAAATACATGGGAGAAGATAAAGAAGCAATTTGTTACAAGTATTAATTTTCTTTTATCCATAGGTTCCAATATTCTTGTCATACTACTTGGTAATTTGCCGGTGTTAGTTATTTTAGGTGTGCTTGCATTTATCTCGTACTCGTTATTTAAAAGAAGAAAGAAATAACTAAGCAATATCATCTAAAAATCTATTCTTTATAGTTTTTGTTTTTATGTAAATTGAAATAATAAAATTTAGTGGATATTAATAACTAAAAGCCAACTCTTATTTGATCTTGTCTCTTGAGTTGATCAGATAAAGTTGGATTTTAGTTATAATCTAATTTTGTAGTAGGTATTTTTATTTGCTTATGATAAGAAATTGCCTTCTATAAGCATTTGTTTTATTTCTTCCTTAGTCATGATTATGTTATTAGTATCTAGTAGCACGTCAGGTATGGCTTGGTCATTATTAGAACCTGTATTAGATATAAGGATTAAGTTATTGTTAAAGATGCTCGCTAATGGTCTCTCATTTTCAGCTATTAGAGCTTCGTGAATTTTCTCTCCTCTTCTAGCACCTATTTCTATTAGACTTACATCTTTCTTTTGGTAATACTCAATAAGCACCTCTGCTAGGTCGAGGATTTTACATGCACCCATTTTCATGACAAAAATCTCTCCCCCATTACCTAACTCAGCTGCCTGTAGTAGAGTTTTAATGGCATATTGGGGTGTAACGAAGTACCTTGTCATAGCTTTGTCTGTGATAAGAATCTGGTTATCTTCTTGTAATTGCTTTATAAATAAAGGAACTACGCTCCCGTTGCTTCCTAATACATTTCCACCTCTAAGGCACATGAATCTAGTAGTTGATGAAGTGTTATTAGCATGAATAATTAATTTTTCACCAAGTGCTTTAGTCATTCCGTAAGTATTAGCTGGATCAGCTGCTTTATCGGTCGATACATAAATCACTTTTTTCACCTTGTTAGCAATAGACGCCTCGATAACATTGTAAGTACCTAATACATTTGTTTTAAAAGCTTCTAAAGGGTTTTCCTCACATACAGTAACATGCTTTAAGGCAGCTAAGTGAAAAATATAGTCAACTTGCTGGCAAGCGTGATTTAATGCCTCTCTGTCTCTTATATCACCAAGGAAAAAATGTATTCTTGAATCATCGAGGCTTCTACGTAAGGTAACTTGCTTATCCTCATTTCTTGAGAGAATAATAATCTTCTTCGGGTTAAAAGGTAGTAGCTGATCAGTTAACTCAATACCCCATGAGCCTGTCCCCCCGGTTATCAGTATCGTTGAATTTGTAAACACTGCATTTCCTCCTGAATTAAATTTATTTTGTTTTGATATGTCATTTACTTTTTGTTAAATAAATATCACTTAATACCTCTTTCCACAGTTCTCCATTCCCTTCCCAAATATCTTCATTTGGAAATTCCATCATGCAGACTTTTTCTAAAGGACAGTGTTTTTCGACCATCCATTTGACTGGAGTATGATTAATTAGTAATACATTAAAATCGTGTTTGACCATTTCAGATAAAGTATTTTGAAGTGATGCTGCATCCTCTAAAGTTCCTTCTGTTCTAACGAAAAGTATACGTTTAGCTGTCTGCATTTGATGAAGAAACCTTTGGATTCTTCTTTCGTATTTCTCCATCACTTCTAGATATGATCCTAAAAATTCTAGGGTATTTTTTTCTCTACTAAAATCATGGTTAGAAACTAGGTTGTAGGCATCATCTGACACACAAATATTAGAGTCAGCATAGCCTATAACACGTAAGTTATCGTAATCCATGAATCCAATGAATCGATTTTCTAAAAGTTCATTTACTGTTGATAAAGTAGGACTCGCCATCCAATCAAGGACACCAGAGAAGGGTCTCAGATTATGTTTTTTTAACTGAATAGATGCTAAGCATAAATCTCCTAAACTGAAAACTGCATCGTAGCCCCCTTTTAGCTTCGATAGTTCCATAATTTCACCTCCTTATATTTTTAAAGGTTTAAGAATGAGCAGAAAGCATAATAACCATACTTTTCATTCCTATTTGTATTAGATGCAGCAAATGAAAAGAGAACAGGGGCTGATTCCTACCTTTTTTAAATATTTAATAGAGAAAATGGTTTCCAAAAAGTTTTACTTATTTCTTTACTGGAGCGAGTCCATGTTTAATAGCGCTTCATTTAAATAGACAAAATAAAAGAAGGCTCGTGAACAATTCACGAGCCTTCTTATCTTTATATCAATCTGGTGTATTAATTTCGGGAGCGAAGTTAATGATTTCCATAATAATTGGCGTTCCTTTAGGAATTTCAGCATCCTCTGGTAGAGAAATTAATAAAGAGCCTACTCCATCTTCTCCAGCAGTATAGGCAAAATTGTCATCCATCTGTAGTACACCATTTATATATACATTAAAGTAGCTATTGTTTAAATTGAGTAAAGGTAAATTTTGAGCAACCTCTCCACGATCATCTAAAAACATAGATGTATCAATCTTATGGGTACTGACATCCGTTATGATCTCAGGAACTTCATGAAAAAGCCGCGTTACCATCGGTGAAGCTGAAACACTTTGTTTAGGGCCAATAGCAAGTTTAATTATTTTTAATGACAAGTATTTTCCTCCTTTGAACTTCTTTAACAACATATGTGTCCAAAGGAATTCATGTTAAACAGGGACATGTACTTTTTTGAAAATAGGAATAAAGACCTTATGTGTACACATAATGATTTACTTATGGATACAATATGGCATATAAATTTATCTGTATGATGGGGGATATAATGAATAACCAGCCATATATACCACGAAAATCCATTGAGAGACACTCGCGTCCGATATTATTTCCTGTGTCTGTCAACAAAGCAGAAAGAGAGGTTTTTAGCCCTAAGGAAGTTAATACTTATGAATTTTTTGTCTTGTCAGATGGAAGTAAAAGGATTTACTCAGAGAATGATGCAATGTTGGAATATGGAGTTCAAAAAATACCTGATCCTTCTACAGTTTCCTACATGAATTTATTTATAAATGGAATTTTACAGCCTAAAGCAAATTATGAAATTGCACAGGGAAAAATAACGTTATTGACTGAAGATGTTCCATTAACAGGCTGTCCTATCATATTGCAGATGATAAAAATATAAATGCTAAAAAAAGTTTAATGCGCCCAATCTCTTACATGGTGGAAAAATAAATTAGAATAAGTGGTTAAAATAGGGGGATGTATACATTGAAAATACTGTTAGCGACGTACTGGCCTGTTCCTCATTTAGGCGGAGTGTGGAATTACATGGTGCAGTTGAAAAATAAGCTAGAGTCAAATGGCCATGAGGTGGACATAATTGGCTACGACGAAAATAATATAAATATTTGTCTTTATAATCAAAATAAGATTGTTTCGAGAGACAAGTTGCTACCTTTGCTACAGGCTAAGATTAATCAGCAAAATTTTCCGGAATTATACGAAAACAAGCTTATTGAATATACAGAGTTCCAAAGGTACGTGTTTGAATTGGGAGTGGCGTATTTTGGGTTAGAGAAATATGACATAATTCACACGCAGGATGTTATTTCTAGTGCTTGTATAAATCGGATTCGTCCAGATCATGTTCCGCTGGTTGCGACTCTACACGGCTCAGTAGCACATGAAATTCACCATCAGTTGACTACCATTCATAAAACTCCAAATGCCTACATGGCTAGAACTTATTATGATGCTTTAGAAGAAGAGGGAGCAACTTCTCCGGAAGTAACAATTGTTGCAAATAACTGGTTAAAGCATATTTTGGTAAACGAATTTAATGTACCAGATGAACAAGTGAAAGTACTTCATTATGGTTTTGATACTGAAAATTTCATTAAGCAAATGAAGGTGAAGTCTAGTGTTCCTGCTGCTAAAAATAAAAAAGTTATTATTTATACAGGTAGATTAACAGATTTAAAAGGAGTACAGCATCTCATCACGGCATTAGGGAAACTTAAAAAGAAACGTCAGGATTGGGTATGTTGGATAGCGGGAGTTGGAGATGATGAATCTAAGTTAAGAGTTAAAAGCAAGGTATTTGGATTAGAGGACTATGTTGTTTTTTTAGGAAAACGAGATGATGTCCCGTATCTTTTAGGGAAATCAGATATATTTGTTCTGCCAACCTTATTAGAAAACCAACCTTTATCTCTTATTGAAGCCCAAATTGCTGGGAGAGCATCCATTGTAAGTGATGTTGGTGGAATAAATGAAATGATAGAACATAAAGTTACTGGTTTATTAATTCCTCCAGCAAATCCTGATCTATTGGCTGAGAATCTTGACTTGCTTTTATCGGATGAGCAGCTCAGAAAAAATTTAGGATCTAATGCAAAAAAATGGGGAATGACACATTGGTCCATTGAACAGGGAATCAAAGATCTATTAAATGTTTATAATGAAGCAATATCCATGAGGAAGAACGGTGTTGAGAATGTCACAGATGTTTCAACAAATTAAACTTTGGATATTGTCGTGGCTAGTAAAGGGTAGGGATTTTTGTCAAAGAGTTTGGAAATCATTTTTTCCTTCAAAGATTGATCATCTTAAAGAAGACAAGGTAGAGATAGAAGAAAATGTTTTTGCCACTAGTCGAAAATACGATCGTCTTTTCCCATTACAGCAGTCAAAAGAGCATATTTTAGTATCTGAAACGGTTTGGAATAAAATTCAAGATTCAATACCGAGTGGTTATATAATTCCCAATGAACAATCTCTTCACTTGCTATCAACTATGAGTTCCGACTACTACAATAATTTCTTCCATGATCCTCCTTCTACGCCTCACCTATTTGTAGAAGGGGAAGTTTGGAAAAAGATTATGGAGAATATAAGAGAAGATTATATTATTCCTACCTCTTTGTTTGAGAAAGTTATGACACCCATGAGTAGTGATTATTACGATAAACTTTTCCCTCAATCATATAAAACCTCCAAAGTTTTTGTAGATAATCAGATTTGGGAACAAATAATTAAAAATATACCAGAATCGTATAGTATACCTAGTAAACATACAGATAGTCTAATTTCTAAACTCTCTCATAGTAACCATAACTCTATTCTAATGAAGCCCCAATTTTAACTAATTTATCTAATTCAAAATCCTCTTTTGTCGATGAATGGAATACCCAAGCTACCCTTTTCCTTCATTCATCGATTTCTTTGGGAATATGTCCATGAACGATACTATTTTGCGGCATATGATAAGGAAAATCTTAAGGAGGACAAATTTTGAAAGTAATTGTAACAGGTGGTGCAGGCTTTATTGGATCCCATCTTGTTGATGAGCTTATTTCTCGAGGGATAGAAGTTCATGTTTTAGACAATTTAGTCTCAGGTCAGCTACATCAAGTTAACCCAGAAGCCCATATGTATGTAGTAGATATTCGAAGTGAAGAAGCAAGGCGAATTATTCTACAAGTGAAACCAGAGGCAATATTTCATTTAGCAGCGCAGGCGGATATTGGAAGATCTGTACAGCATCCCAATTATGATGCTGATGTCAATATTATTGGTACCATTAATTTATTGGAAGCAGCAAGAAATGCCAAGGTAAGAAAGTTTATATTTGCTAGTACTTCGGCTGTTTATGGTAATTCATACAATGCGCTTATTTCTGAAGCCGATGTAACGATTCCTTCTTCTTATTATGGTTTGTCCAAGCTCACTGCGGAGTCTTACATAAGACTTTATTATGAGCTTTATAGACAATCATACACTATTTTAAGATACGCGAATGTATATGGTCCTAGGCAAATACCGAAGGGAGAAGGAGGGGTTGTATCTGTATTTCTTGACCGTATAAAAAAAGGAGAAAGTTTAAATGTTCACGGGGATGGTCAACAGACGAGAGACTTTATCTATGTAAAGGATGTTGTAGCAGCTAATCTTGCTGCAATGAATAGCGGTGACCAACAAATTCTCCAAGTTAGTACCTCACAGAAGACTTCTATTAATGAAATACTAAAGCTTTTATCCAACAAATTTGATGTAAGTGTCAAAAAAGTATTCACCTCCCCAAGAGAAGGAGATATTATGCACAGCTGTCTATGTAACAAAAAGGCTGCTGATATATTAAATTGGCAACCTCATTATACGATAGAGGATGGATTAGAAGAAATCCGTGCTTTTGTCTCTCAAACAGAAGACGCTTTAAAGGAGATGGAAAGGTATGAGTAATCCATTTATTGAAGTTGAGCGGAATGTTAAGTGACTATGAAACAGAAAATAATGATAACAGGTGCCACTGGTTTTACGGGAAGTCATGCTTGCCAACATTTTAAAAGAAATGGTTATAATGTGATAGCTGTTTCAAGAAGCATAAAGACTTACGTAAACGAAGAAAACATTTTGGTTGAGCAATGTGATTTAACAAACAAATATGAAGTTAATAAATTGATTCAAAGAGTGCAACCAAACTATTTACTGCATCTAGCTGGGCAAAATCATGTGCAAGAATCTTGGTTAGACCCAATTGCTTCTCTTGAAGCAAATGCTCTATCTACTGCTTTTTTAATGGAAGCACTACGACAATATAGTCCCCCTTGCAAAGCAATTGTAGTAGGATCAGCTCTTCAATTTAATTTAAGTAATATATCCTCTCTTTCTCACCCTTATAGCCTAAGCAAATCGCTTCAAGTACTAATAGCCCAATCATGGGAAGCACTTTTTGATATGAACATTATTATTGCCAAGCCCTCCAATTTAATAGGACCAGGAGTATCTAATGGAGTGTGCTCCATACTGGCAAAGCAGGTGGCTGAACTGGAGATACTTAAAGGAGCGGGAAACATTACAGTAAATAATTTATACGCTCAGAGAGACTTTATTGATGTAAGAGATGCAGTTCTTGCGTATGAGAAAATATTACAATATGGACAGTCAGGAGAGGTTTATGATATTTCCTCTGGAACGCCAAGGTTTGTAAAGGATATTACTGATTGCTTAATGGCCCTTTCTAACGTGCCATTGGACGTCAATGCTGTAGAGAATATTCCAGAAAAAATACAAGCGGTTGAACCTAAGGCGCTTTTAGACATAGGATGGAATCCTAGTATTCCATTTGAAAATTCGATGGAGGACATCCTTAACTATCATCGAGAATTATTAAAGTAGCTTGGTTGAGTTAGCTTATTAATTTTCCAAGCAAAAGGAACCCTTATAAACGTGTATCATTTATATAATCTTTTCATACAATGTATAAACTAAGCCCTGAATGGAGGGAAACATGGACATTTTAAACAAAGTGAGAAATTACCGGGAAGCAGAAAATGATCTGAAATGGGAAGGTACATTCAGTGAATTTTTAGACATTGTAAAAGAACGACCAGAGGTAGCTCAAACAGCACATGCACGAGTATATAGTATGATTAAAAGTGCTGGGAGTTCGAATAAGAACGGAAAGAAAAGTTATCACTTTTTTGAAAATGAAATGTTTGGTCTTGATGAAGCATTAGAGCGTCTCATAGAAGAGTATTTCCATCCAGCAGCGAAGCGATTAGATGTTAGAAAGAGAATTTTGCTGTTGATGGGTCCAGTAAGTGGTGGCAAGTCGACGATTGTAACTTTGTTGAAGAGAGGTTTTGAGCAGTATTCTAGAACGGATGCAGGAGCAGTTTATGCTATTAAAGGCTGTCCAATGCATGAGGATCCGCTTCATTTAATTCCTTCACATCTACGGGAGGACTTTTTCGAAGAGTTTGGTATTCGTATAGAAGGAAGCTTATCGCCCCTTAACTCTATGCGCTTGGAGCAGGAGTATGGCGGAAGAGTAGAAGATGTTTTAGTAGAAAGAATTTTCTTTTCAGAAGATAAGAGAGTAGGTATTGGTACTTTCACTCCTTCTGACCCTAAGTCACAGGACATTGCAGATTTAACAGGCAGTATAGATTTTTCAACGATAGCAGAATTTGGTTCAGAATCAGATCCACGTGCTTATCGATTTGATGGAGAACTAAACAAAGCCAATCGAGGAATGATGGAATTTCAAGAAATGCTAAAGTTGGATGAGAAGTTCTTGTGGCATTTACTTTCTTTAACGCAAGAAGGTAATTTTAAGGCTGGTCGATTCGCATTGATTAGCGCTGACGAACTTATCGTTGCCCATACGAATGAAACGGAGTATCGATCTTTTATATCCAATAAAAAAAATGAAGCCCTGCATTCTCGTATTATAGTAATGCCTATTCCGTACAATCTGAAGGTTAGCCAAGAAGAACGTATATACGAAAAAATGATTCATGAAAGCGATATGGCTCATGTGCATATTGCACCTCATGCATTAAGAGCGGCTGCAATTTTCTCTATACTAACTAGACTAGAGGACCCTAAAAAACAGGGTGTAGATATCGTAAAGAAAATGAAATTATATGATGGAGAAAATATAGAAGGCTTCAATGAAATAGATGTGGAAGAAATGAAGAAGGAATCCTCGAGTGAAGGTATGCATGGAATTGACCCAAGATACGTGATTAATAGAATATCCTCTGCCATTATTCGTAAAGAGGTACCGTCTATTAATGCATTAGATGTATTACGAGCACTTAAAGAGGGCCTTGATCAGCACGCCTCTATTTCAGATGAGGACAGAGAAAAGTATTTAAATTATATTGCAATTGCTCGGAAGGAATATGACGAAATCGCTAAAAATGAGGTCCAAAAAGCATTTGTTTATTCATATGAAGAGTCTGCTATTACGATGATGAATAACTATTTAGACAACGTAGAAGCATTTTGCAATAAAAATAAGATGAGAGATCCTCTAACTGGAGAAGAAATGAATCCAGATGAAAAATTAATGCGTTCTATTGAGGAGCAAATTGGTATCTCTGAAAACGCTAAAAAAGGATTCCGAGAAGAAATCTTAATCAGGCTTTCCGCATATGCGAGGAAAGGCAAACGTTTTGAGTATAACTCTCATGAACGGTTGAGAGAAGCTATTCAAAAGAAGCTGTTTGCAGATTTAAAAGACGTAGTGAAAATTACTACCTCTACTAAAACACCTGATGAAGCTCATTTGAAAAAGATAAATGAAGTAGTTGCTAGGTTAATTGATGAGCATGGCTATAACTCCATATCAGCAAATGAATTATTACGCTATGTAGGAAGTCTTCTTAATCGATAACATCATAAACACAAGACTAATATGTTTCATTGGTCTTGTTTTTTTTATACTTTGGCAATAACTCTGTCGCACCGGCATATGATAAAAAAATATAGGTAGGTGTTAAGGATGGATGAAAAAGAAAAAAATCAATTTGTTATTTCACAGGAAAACTGGTCGCTACATCGAAAAGGACATCAGGATCAGCAACGGCATGCAGAAAAAGTGAAGGAAGCAATAAAAAATAATCTACCAGATTTAATAAGTGACGAGAGTATTATCATGTCAAATGGACGAGACGTTATTAAAATTCCGATTAGATCGTTGGACGAATATAAAATTAGATATAACTATGATACTTCTAAGCATGTGGGTCAGGGTAAGGGTGACAGTAAAGTTGGTGATGTTGTAGCGAAAGGTCCAGGAGAAGGTAATGCTTCCGGCAATGGTAAGAAGGCGGGTGACAAAGCAGGTCAGGATTACTATGAGACAGTTAGTATGGAAGAAATAGAAAGTGCCCTTTTTAGTGATATGGAGCTGCCTAGCCTAGAAGACAAAGAAAAAGCTGAAATTCTCACAGATCATATCGAGTTTAATGATATACGCAAAAAAGGATTAATGGGTAATATTGACAAAAAAAGAACGCTTATAACAGCTATCAAAAGGAATGCATTAAAAGGAGAAGCTTCCATTTCTCCTATACATCAAGATGATCTACGATTTAAAACATGGGATGAAGTAGTTAAGCATGAATCTAAAGCAGTGGTTCTTGCTATGATGGATACAAGTGGTTCTATGGGAGCATTCGAAAAGTATTGTGCACGTAGCTTCTTCTTTTGGATGACGAGATTTTTACGTTCTAAATACGAAGCAGTAGAAATTGAATTTATCGCTCATCATACGGAGGCAAAGGTCGTTTCTGAGGAAGCATTTTTTACAAAAGGAGAAAGTGGGGGCACTATTTGTTCCTCTGCTTATAAAAAAGCACTTGAGCTTATCAAGGAAAAGTACCCTCCTTCACGATTTAATATATATCCTGTTCATTTCTCGGATGGTGAGAATATGACAAGTGATAATGAAAAATGTCTAAAGCTAGTTAACGAATTGATGAGTGTTTCACAAATTTTTGGCTATGGGGAAGTAAATGAGCATAGCAGATACTCATCATTGATGAATACCTATAAAACAATAGAAAATTCCAAGTTCCGTCACTATGTGATTAAAGACAATAAAGATGTCTACGAAGCATTGAAAAGTATTTTTAAAAAGGGAGTTAAGTGATGGACACAAAACTTCAATATGCAATTGCTGAAATTACTGAAATTGCAACTGGTTTTGGTTTGGATACATTTCCGATGAGATACGAAATATGTCCCGCAGATATCATTTATACATTCGGAGCATACGGGATGCCAACTCGATTTGCTCATTGGAGCTTTGGTAAACAATTTCATAAAATGAAAATGCAATATGATTTTGGGTTAAGCCAAATCTATGAATTAGTAATTAATTCTAATCCCTGCTATGCATTTTTGTTGGATACAAATAGTTTGATACAGAATAAGCTAATCATTGCTCATGTGCTTGCCCATTGTGACTTTTTCAAACATAACGTTCGCTTTTCCAATACAAGACGGGACATGGTCGAAAGCATGACTGCTACTGCTGAGAGAATTGCCCACTATGAAATGATTCATGGGAAAGAAGAGGTAGAAAGCTTTTTAGATGCTGTCCTTGCGATTCAAGAACATATTGATCCATCTATTGTGCGTCCCAAGCTCCCAAGCTACGATTTAGAACAAGAAGAAACAGAGGAAGTTAAAAAGAGTGAATATGATGATTTGTGGAATATAGATAAGAAGGATAATCCTAAGCTTATTCTTCCTTACCGAAAAAAGTTTCCTCCGCGCCCCGAAAAGGATTTACTACTTTTTATAGAGCAATATAGTAGAGAATTAGAAGATTGGCAAAGGGATATTTTAACCATGATGAGAGAAGAAATGCTTTATTTTTGGCCACAGCTAGAAACTAAAATTATGAATGAGGGATGGGCAACTTTTTG
This sequence comes from Psychrobacillus sp. NPDC093200, assembly GCF_050280345.1. Classification (NCBI taxonomy): domain Bacteria; kingdom Bacillati; phylum Bacillota; class Bacilli; order Caryophanales; family Bacillaceae; genus Psychrobacillus; species Psychrobacillus sp. NPDC093200. The sequence goes on from NZ_JBNNVC010000001.1 coordinate 302,253, forward strand.
GCATCAGCGGATTATAAGAGAAATGGATTTAACCTCAGATGAAACAATTGAATTTGCTAAGTTAAATGCAAATGTGGTTCAACCTTCTAAAACATCTATTAATCCTTATTATTTAGGACTTAAAATCTTTGAAGATATAGAGAGAAGGTATGATTCCCCAACAGAAGAAATGAGAAAGCATGGTATCCTAGCCGGACAGGGAAGAGAAAAAATATTTGAGGTAAGGGAAATTGAATCTGATATTTCTTTTATACGAAATTATCTTACGAAGGAATTGGTTAAGCAGGAGGATCTGTATCTTTTTGAAAAGAAAAATGGGAACTATGAAATAACAGATAAGGATTATGAGAATGTTAGAGATGAAATTATAGCTATTCGGGAAAATGGAAGTTATCCATATATAGTAGTGGAAAATGGTGACTACTCAAGAAATGGAGAACTACATCTAAAACATAATTATGAAGGAACGGAACTTGATGCACATTATTTGGAGCATGTGCTTCCGTATATTTATCAGCTTTGGGGGCGATCTATTCATATGGAAACGTACATGGATAAAAAGCCTGTCTTTTATACTTATGATGGTAAAAAGGTTTCAAGGAGTCTAATGTAATGAAAAATAAAGAGGTTTCATAAAAGGAAGTAAAGCGTTTTAAACAAGGGGGGACGCCCCTAAAAGGTAGAAAAGCGCACCTAAATAGCTGGAAACCGCCCCTAAAGAAGGTGGAAGTGGCTCATAAAAGGGACTGTGAGTATTCACAGTCCCTTCCTCTATATTTTATGAAGTTTTATGAACCTACAAAATCTCCACCATCTACGTGAATTGTTTGCCCTGTAATATAGCTTGAATCATTGGAAGCTAAGAATACATAAGCAGGTGCATTCTCTGCTGGTTGACCTCGTCTGCCAGTAGGGTTGCTATCACCATGCTTCTCTACTGTTTCAGCATCAAAAGTTGCCGGAATTAGTGGAGTCCAAATTGGACCAGGTGCAACTGCATTTACGCGAATTCCTTTTTCTACTAAGTTTAGTGCTAAGGAACGTGTAAATGAAGTAATTGCTCCCTTGGTTGCTGAATAATCGATTAACTCAGGCGCACCTCTGTAAGCTGTGACGGAAGATGTATTTACAATTGTGTCTCCTTTAGACATATGAGGAAGAGCGGCCTGTGTTAAATAGAACATAGAGTATATGTTGGTAGAGAATGTCTCCTGTAGTTGATCAGGAGTAATCTCTAAGAAATTTTTTGTAGGGAACTGTTTCCCTGCATTATTTACTAAAATATTTAATTGGCCAAATTCTCCAATAACCTGTTCTACTAATTTCTCGCAGTTTTCATCATCACTGATATCTGTAGCAATACTTAGCGCCTTCACGCCATAGTTTTCAATTAGCTTCACAGTCTCTTTTGCATCCTCATGCTCATCTAAATATGCAATAGCTACGTTTGCTCCTTCTTTTGCAAATGCAATAGCAACCGCTTTACCAATACCGCTATCTCCACCAGTAATTAAAGCAGTTTTTCCTTTTAGCTTTTCAGATCCCTTATAATTTTCATCATCAAAAATAGGTTTAGGATTCATCTCATTTTCAAAACCTGGTTGACGATCCTGAGTTTGTCCAGAAATTTCATTTTCAATTTTTTCGTATTTATTACTCATTGTAAGTCCTCCTTTAACGCTGTCTAGTAAATATATTCCCCAAAGAATTTAAAAACAAACGTGAAAATAAAAAGGGATGAGTAGTTTGTATACTCTAAGATTAGGGTATTAATATAAGGCGTCAAATTATAAAGAGCGGAGAGTTTAATATGAAACCAATAATAGGAATTACAGCTGAAGTTAAAGATGATAAAAGTTATTACTTATCTTCAGTTTATTCAGATACAGTTTTACAAGCGGGAGGTGTTCCTTTACTAATACCATTAATACCTGACAAGGATATGAATCAGCTATGTCAGCAAATAGATGGGCTAATTATTACAGGCGGAGAAGATATTGACCCGGCATATTATGGTGAATTACCACATCCCGCATTAAAACGAATAACTCCACAATTAGATGAGATGGAATTTGCACTTGTACAAAAAATTCTAGAATTGGACAAGCCATATATAGGAACATGTAGGGGTCTGCATATGCTAAACGTTGTGATGGGTGGTTCTTTACATCAATCAATACATGATCAAAGGGAGGAATATTCATTCCTGCACAGACAAAATGCTATAAGAACTCATAGATCCCATCCTGTAAAGTTAGACAAGAAAAGTAAAGTTTTTCAAATGTTTCAGGAGGAAGAATTTAAGGTGAACTCTTTTCACCACCAAGGGGTAAATAGAGTAGGCGAAGGCTTAAAGGTAGCTGCTACAGCACCTGACGGCATAGTGGAGGCAGTGGAGAGTGAGAACCATACATTTATCTATGGTTTTCAATGGCATCCAGAAGAGTTTGCTCTTATTGGAGATGAACCATCCAAAAAATTATTTGCTAAGTTTATCGAAGCGGCTATTGAAAGAAAAAATAAAGAACGAGCATAGTCACTAATTAGGAGGTGTGCCTTATATGGGAAAAGATAAGAAAGAAAATGATATTCAATATAATTCAAATTTAAATCCAGATGACTTTAAAGAAACCGATAAAGACAATGCAGATAAGAAAGATATTACTAAGCCAGGGGAAAAGAAAGAAACTGAAAAGAAATGGTAAAGGAAGAGTCAGTTTGAACGTTAAGTTCAAGCTGACTTTTTAATATTTGTGCAAATCAATACATCTGATATGAAAAGCGACAAATAATAGATGGTAGATTTCTGCTCACGAGCTCCAACGGGAGTCGTCGCCTGCATGTCCAATCACATGTTATGTACGAAATATTAAAAGTGGAGAATCCAAAATTTACTGAAATAAAAGAGAAATAGTGGCAGGAGCTTCCTTATTGCTTGTTAAAGCAGAAAGAGACGTTTGTGCTTTTTTAGCATAAATAATACAAAATAGTACAAGTTATTCTTCAGGAGGTGAAGTCTCATGACGGATAAAAAGAAAAAGAAGGAAAACACTTTAGATCGTGAAGAATACGGTTATGGTTATGATATTAGTCCGAAAGATTTAGGTGTGGTCGGCCAAAATGAAGCCGCGAAAAGAAAAAATAATGGCAAACAACAAGAATACGCTAGTCCAAAATTAAAATAATAATTTTAGAGCCAGTAGAGGATATCTGCTGGCTCTTTGAAGAATAAAACAGTACTAAATAGCACTTTACCAATCAAACACGAACAATTATTTTTGTTGATTGTTGCAGCAGGTTGGCGGGAACAGTGAGATAGATAAGACATCACAATGCGCACGTAGAGGTGAGTAGGGTCATCACAGTTTTGTTCAAAGCCATCCCAAGAAAAGTGTTATTTTAAACTTAAGCACTTTGGAAAAATTCATACATAGACAATATATTTGTCGATTATTGTTCTAATCATCCTTCCTCTTTCTTAGAGTGATATAACAACATTTTAGAAAAGAAAGGGTTGTGTATGTATATAGATGGAGTATTCTCAGGCGGGGGTATGAAAGGAATTGGTTTAGTAGGTGCTTACCAGGTGTTGGAGGAGAAGGGATATCGATTTAAAAGAGTCGCTGGCACAAGTGCTGGTGCTATTTTAGCCTGCTTGATAGCTGCCGGATATAATGGCAGAGAGATGGAAGAGCTTATGATGGAACAAAATTTTCAAAAGCTCTTAGATCAACGTAGGAGAGTTATACCTCTTCCTTTTATGAAATGGCTCAATTTGTATTGGGGTTTGGGTCTATACCAGGGAAAAGCATTGGAGGATTGGTTTCTAGAAAAATTGGCGGTTAAAGGTATTTATACGTTTGGAGATTTACCTAAAGGTTCCTTAAAGTTAGTTGCCTCCGATTTAACAAATGGAAAGATGATTATTCTTCCGGATGATTTAAAAAATTATGGCATAGAGCCTGATACCTTTTTAGTAAGTAGAGCCTTGCGTATGAGCTGTGGAATTCCCTTTTTCTTTGAGCCAATAAAATTACAAACAGGTCTTGGTGACGTCGTAGTTGTGGATGGGGGCGTATTAAGTAATTTTCCAATGTGGATATTTGATAATGGGTTAAGAGAGAGACCGGTATTAGGCATTCGACTTAGTGCAAACATTGAGGAACCACAACCAAAGCAAATAAAAAATGGGCTAGACCTATTTGAAGGCTTATTTACAACGATGAAAGATGCACATGATACAAGGTATATATCGAGGAAAATTGAAAAGAATATTATTTTTATACCAGCCGATGAATATAGTGCTACCCAATTCGATTTAGATTATGATTCCAAATTAAGCTTATTACAAAAGGGGAGAACGTCCTCAACTCAATTTTTAAAAACATGGTAGTGTGATAAATGTTTAATATTATCAGGTGAAGGAATAATACTAATAAATATAAAAGTGAGGGGATTTATAATGACAAATGCTAAAGAACAAGCACTGAAAATTCTAAACGATAATATGATTGGAACAATGGCCACTGTGCAACAAAATAAACCACATTCTCGTTATATGACTTTTTTTAATGATGATTTCATCCTCTACACAGCCACTAGTAAAAAAACTCATAAAGTAGAAGATATTGAACAAAACCCATATACACATATCCTTTTAGGATACGATGGAAATGGACTTGGTGATTCATTTTTAGAAATTGAAGGTAAAGTAGAAGAATCGGATGACGAGTCTATGAAAGAAAAGGTTTGGAATGATGCATTAAAAGGCTGGTTTGATGGCCCAGAGGATCCAGACTTAGTCATCCTAAAGATTGTACCAACTCAAGTCCGCGTCATGAATTCAAAAGGCAAAGAGCCAGAGGTAGTTAAATTTTAAATACTAGAAACGCTCAAGACCAAAAGGTCTTGAGCGTTTTTTACATTTTGGGAGAAATTCTACAACAATTATCAACTAAATGCAGTCGCTTGTTCTTTTCTTATCGACGAGGTTTGTTTGAATACATAATCAATAAATGGACAAACTAATCAAATCTATAGGAAAGGCAAGTGATTCTTATGAAAAAAATGATATTAGTAAAGAAGAGTTTGCTTGCTTATTTTACGGATCGCGGAGTATCAAAGGGAGATTTAGTTGAAAAAAATATTCAATATTATAAAAAAGTTACACGAGAAAATAATGATATTATTTATAAAAAAGTACCGACAAGCGAAGGAATTGTAACACTTATTTATTCAAACTCCTTAACAGATAAAATGACCTTAGAAATGATTGTCATGATCCCTATAGCAAATTACATCCATCAAATACACCAAGTTGCAGAAAGCGTAAATCCTTTTAATATAGCTGACATTACAAAAAGGCTTTCAATCGGAGAAACTCTCTTGTACTTCCATGAAACAAATCAATTATTGAGTATGGACACTTACAGTGTGAACACTCGAGATATTTCTATTTCTGAGATGGAAAGTACATTCATTGGTCCACAGGATGTTTTTACAGAATCATTGGAAACAAATCTTTCACTTGTAAAAAGAAGAATACAAAATTCCATGCTCAAAGATGAAGAACTAATAATAGGCAACGTCACCAATACGAAAATTGCTCTCTTATATATTGATGATTTGGTGGAAAAAAAGAAACTAAAAAATTTAAAAAATCGTTTGGACAAGATTGATTATCCTACATTTTTGGATATTTCCATTCTAATGCAGTTAATTGAAGACAATCCATATTCCCCATTTCCCCAATATTACATGACGATAAAACCTGACACTATTTCTCACTATTTAGCAGATGGAAGAATAGTTATTTTAATGGATAATAGTCAATCTGCTCTAGTATGTCCGACCTCTTTCTTAGAAATGTTTATCACTATGGAGGATTACTATAATCGCTGGCCATCTGCGAGTTTAATGAGACTACTAAGGTTTTTTGGTTTTTTCTTAACAATTATGATTACTCCAACTTATGTTTCCTCCTTAACTTTTCATCAGGAGGTGCTTCCTTATGAGCTCTTACTTAATCTGCAGGAATCTAGAATGAAGGTACCTTTTTCTCCTCTATTTGAGGTTTTATTTATTGAATTAATTATTGAGGTATTAAGAGAAGCAGGTGCTAGGATGCCTGCAAAAATAGGACAAACGATAGGGATTGTTGGCGGGATTGTTATTGGGACTGCAGCAGTTGAAGCAGGACTCGTAAGTAATATTTTAATCGTAATAGTTGCAACCTCTGCACTACTATCCTTCCTGCCGCCTGTTTTTCATATGAGTAATACGAGCAGGTTTATACGTTATATTTTTATTCTTGCAGCGGGCATTTTTGGTTTATATGGTCAAATGCTTGCATTCGCTTGGCTTATTGCTCATTTATTAAGAGTAAATTCTCTTGGCACACCTTTTATGTCAACGGTAATACCTAGAAGAATTTCTGATTTGAAAGATAGTGTTGTGCGTTTTCCGACAGCGTATTTAAAGAAGAAAAGTGGAATCTCTAGTGAAAATAAATGAAGTATATAGGTTGGTGAGAGCAACTTGAGTGTGAATAAAGAAACGCTAAAGGGCTACCATGTAATTTTTTTAGTACAAAGTATTATGTTTGGCACAGGAGCGCTTTCACTGCCTGAAAGATTGAGTATTCTTGGATACAGCCAGACATTAATGCCAATCTTTTTTGGAATAATTGCGAGTATTTCTATATGGCCGATGGTTTGGATTTGCTCCAAATACCAATCAAAGAACTTGTTTGAAATAAATGAAGAAGTTCTAGGGAAAAACCTAGGAAAGTTTATTAATGTCTTTATAGTTATTCAATTAATTTTACTTCCAACTGCTAAAGTAAGTAATTATGTCCAATTGATACAAAGTACAGCTCTACAAGAGCAAACAACAACTATACCACTTATTTTATTGTTGCTATTAGTGTTATACATCGTAAATGGTGGAATAAAAAATATTGCTAGATTTTGTATTATGGCTTTTTTTATTACTCTACCAATGGTCTATTTCCTGAAATGGTCTCTAGAAAAGGGAGATATAAGCCATGTATTTCCTGTCTTTAATCATAGTTGGAGTGAATTTTTTATAGCGTTTGACCGAGGGTACAATAGCATAGCGGGCTATGAGGTAATATTAATATTTTTCCCATATATTATATCTAAACAAAAAGCATATAAGCATGCGTTAATAGGTATTTGGATTAGCGTATCGCTGTGTTTCATGACAATTTTGGTAAGTGTAATGTATTTCTCCGAATGGCAATTAAGGAATGTACAATATTCGGTTCTACATCTATTTAAAGCAGGTGGTTTTTCTTTTGTAGAAAGAATAGATATTTTCGGTATTACTTTATGGGTATTTTTAGTCATTTCAACCGTTTCAGGTTATATATGGGCAGCTATGAAGGGAGTAAATTCCATTATATCTAAAAGAAAAAGCTCTCATATTTATATAATAGGGGTCATCATTTTTGTTATTCTTTCGCTACCGCTCTCCCATGAAAATTTGGAAAAAGTTTTTATCGTAAGTTATAGGGTTGGTTATGCACTATTGTTATGGCCCATAATTTTAATTGGAATTTATTTCATTAAGAAAAAGCAGGTGCAATCATGACTAGGAAAAAAATTTCAATCTTACTAATAGTTATGGTTATCCTTGGGGGATGTAATTTGAGGGAAAAGAAAGTACCAATCGAAGGTATTGATATGGTTGGAATATTAGCTTTTGACTTTGAAAGTGACGCAACCTTTAAGCTAACTGCGGCCATTCCACAAAAATCTAAGGATTCCAATCAAATAACACAAATTTATACCACTTCTACTGATTTAGTGACAGATGGCGTAGTGAAAATTGAGCAGGAAACGGAGAAAAAAGTAGTTTTAAATCAACTGAGAGTAATTCTTCTTAGTGAGGAATTTGCAACTAGTGGGAGAGTTGAGGAAGTGATAAAGCATCTATATCGAAATACTCAAATAGGAAACGAGATATTAATGGCAATCGTAAAAGGTAGCGCTGAGGAATTATTACGACAGGATTATCCTGATAAGGCAAGTATCATTAACTACGTGAGTGACCTCCTTCAGCCAAGCGTAAACTTAGCGTTTAACCCAAATACAAATATTCATGACTTTATGTATACGCAAACTAATCCGAACTTTGACCCAATAATTCCAGTAATTGAAATGAAAAAGGAGAAAGTTGAGTTAACGGGTGTTGCTTTATTTAAAGATAAAAATATGAAGACCATATTAACTCCAGATGATGCTTTATTTATTCAAGCTATACAGGGCAAGAGAAAGCTAGCACCTATTAACCTAACGACGAAGGAGGGAGATAGGTTATTGCTTGATTTTATTGATAATAACGTGAAAATTATAAGCAATAAAAGTTTAAAATCACCAAGGCTAAAAATTCTACTTAACGTAGAAGGGACGATGACAGAATTTAAAGGGAAAGAAGAAAGCTTTAAACATCCTGATAGCATTCAACGATTAGAAAAAGAAGTGGAGAAGGAGCTGGAAGATAAAATAAACACCTTGTTAATGGAATTGAAGCAATTACAAGTAGATCCAATTGGACTGACGGAAAATGTACGTAGACATCATCGAGGAAAGTGGGATACGGAGCTTACACGGGAAACTATCAGTAAAATGAAGTGGGATATTAAAGTTGATGTGTCTATTCTGAGTACTGGTATTCTAAATTAATTAGGTGCTCGGGTTAAAAAAAAAGAGGGAGGACCTGTACAGAATTTATGTTCTGTCGTCCTCCTCTACCTATTGAAAATTATTTTTTCTTTTTAGAGGAACGGCTTAGTTCTGCAAATTCACGAGCAAACTCTTCTTGAACATCTTTAGGCTTAATTTTCATGTTTTTTGGTGTTTGAGGTAAAGATCCAGTGTTATTGCTGCTTCCTTTTTTATCGTCTCTTCCCATAGTTGTAGCTCCTTTCTAAGGAAATTCTTTCTTCCTTAAGATGTAGTAGCTAGCGTGGTTCTACACATGGAAATATCGAACAATTAATTGTGCACCATATTCCTTTTTTCAGTTTCGTTTTCACTTAAGCAATCTTCGGCCAAAGAAGACCTAAAGACAAGTTCAAAAGTTGTACCTTTACCAAGACAAGAATCTACATGTATATTCCCATTCATTGACCGGATAACGCTAAAAACAACCATTGTTCCAAGACCTGTTCCTTGGTCACCCTTTGTAGAGTAATAAGGTTCACCTAAACGGTCTAGTTGTTCTTCCGTCATACCTATTCCTGTATCTTGAATGGTTATTATAACGTTTGTAGTTGTGGTATCGGTCTCCACTGTTAAAGTTCCTCCATAAGGCATCGACTCTATACCATTTTTCATAATATTTACTAGGCATTGATGAAATTTTTGGCTATCGCCGATTACGATTGATTCTTTCGAAAAATTTGAGATGATTTCAACCGTATTTTTTTGGGCTGAGGGGCGGAGCATTTGAATAACATTATTTAAAGCTTCGTTAATAAAAATTGTGTCTTCTGCGTCTGCTTTTGCCTTAGAGAATGTAAGGTAATCTTGAATAACTCTTTCAGCTGATTTAAGTTCACTCCTTACTATCGCCAAGTATTGTAATCTACTCTCAGGTGAAAGAGAATCACTATGTAAAAGTTGTACGAAGCCACTCGCAGCAGTTAATGGGTTCCTTATCTCATGAGAAATAGCAGCACCCATCTTTTCAACGACCTCTTGTCTTTCAATAGTAATAAGTTGTTGTCTATAAATGATAAACTTATCAAACTCCTCAACAAAGTAGGCAATCATACCAACTCCTAAAGGCTGTATCAATAAAAAAGCAAGATTAACATCAAGTATTGGATGTCCTTCCAAAGCAATATTTAAAGGAAGAGTTTGATAAATGCTGACAATGTACATAAAACCTATAGCAATCAAAATTCGTTGTTTTCTACTTTTCTCTAAAAACCAAGGGTGTAATTTCCAAAACATTAAAGAGAAAACAGTATAGAATGGTAAAGATACCCAAAACCCTAAATCTATTCCGAAAAATGCTCGAATAATAATTGCTGCTAAGCCGAGGTAAGGCCCTATCCCAATATAAAGAGAACCAATTACAAAGGGAATGTTTCTTAGGTCAAATAATATGTAATCTGTTACTGGGTAACTAAATCCGTAACAGATTAAAAGACTAGAGAAACAATAAAATATTCCTGCAGATTGTACCTTTTTCGTGTTCTCGGTCCATATTAAACTAAAAAAAAGTAATACTATTAAAAGAGATAAATTGAATAAAAAGTGTAAAGTCAGCTCCATAGCATTACCTCTCTTCGATTAGACTGGTGTGTATCAGCTAAAACTGATTATACATTTAAGTGGTGTCTTCATAGATCGAAAGGAAAAATAATAAGTAGTTCCGTTTTCTGTTATTTTTGTTTGGACAGAACCTTTCATAGTTTTAATAATACCAAAATCGATAGACATATCTAATGTCATAGTTTTCATCTGAATCATTGGAGTAGAGCTATTAATTGTGATAAAAATATTGGTCTTAGTTTCCTCTGTGTTAATGAATATGGTGCTTCCGTCAGACATAACTATTAAATTTTTAATAATATTTATAAAGGAATGCTGAAATTTAGCTCGATCTCCTTCTATTAAGCTCATAGAGGAAAGATTGGAGATAATTTCTACTGAGTAATAGTTAGCTAGTGGTTGTAAGAGCTTTAGTATAATGGGAAGTTCTTCTTGAATATTTAATTCCTTTGAAGTTTCTACGCTAGGTTTAGAATAAGCTAAGTAATCTTGAATAATCTTCTCTGCAAAATCTAGTTCCTCTTTTAAAATAGTCAAATATTGTTTTCGCTTATCTGATTCTAAGGGTTCTTTGTTTAACAATTCTAAAAATCCAATAGCGGTTGTTAGAGGATTGCGAATTTCATGAGAAATAGCAGCACCCATTTGTTCTACAGCCTCTCTCTTTTCAGCTTTTATAAAAAGCTGTCGCTGGAGTAAAATTTTTTCCACCATTTCTATAGTATACGCATGAATCGCAACTCCCAGTGGAGGAACAAAAACATATGCAATAAATAAGTCTAGTGTATGACCAGCCCCAATTGTGTTTAAAACCAATGTTAATGTAAATATACTTACTATGAGCGTTAACATGGTAGAGCTAATAATACGATATTTAGAGCTTAATTGTAAAAAATGAGGATGCACCTTCCAAAGGAAAATGCTGAGAATTCCATAGATAGGTATACTTAAGTAGAATCCTAAGTCCATACCATAAAAACCCCTAAGAGAAATAACTATTAATCCTAATATAGGGCTTAGTCCTAAGTAAAGCCCACCAATTATCAATGGAATAATTCTTAAGTCTAATATAACCTCATCGTTTAAGGAATAGGAGAATAAATAGCATAGCAATAAGGATATGATGAAATATAAAATAGAGGTGCGTTTTCGTTGTAGTATACTCCCGGATATTCTTAGGATAGAAAAATAAAGGAAAAAAAAGATGACTAATAAGGATAAATTGAAAAGAAAGTGAATTGTAATTAATTCCACTATTAAACCTCATCTCACCGGTAGGATTATAAATTTATATTATCTTTAAACCAAGAGGTATTCAAGTTTTTAATTAACTATTTTGAAAATTTAATAAAATCACTCAGAATATATTCTCTGTATCAAATAGTATAGTTTCATTTCAATAAATATTATATTAAATTCTGGATAATTCTGTGAAGAAATATACTTGAAATAATAGAGGAATTAACAGAATTATATAGAAATATTAACTATCTAGATTTATTGGAGGGAAAAAGTTGAAGGTTATAGAAGAGTTGGAGAAGTTTGATTTTGCAATGGTGGAAATTAATGATGAACAAAAAAAGTTTGTATCTGCTTTAAAGTTAATTACAGATGGAAAAGAAAGTTTGGGTGCGGAAAGGTTAAAGAATCTATATTGTGAGTCTCAGGATCCTTCATTACGAAGTAGCTGTGCCAAGATTTTATTTGAGCTGTATTTTACTAAATCAAAATGGAAACAACTAGAGACGCTTGGACTTTTGGATGATCACAGCATTGATCAAAGCAATCGTTTAATTGCAAAAGCGTGTAGCCAGTATGAAACTCCTTCTTTCTCCTTCTTAAAAGAACAAATATGTGTTCCAATGAAGTTAAGCAACTCTGGCTCTCCGACTATTGATATTATGATTAATGGAAAGAAGAAATGCTTTTGGCTAGATACTGGAGCAGGGATGACGGTCATCTCAAATTCTTTAGTGAAAGACTGTGATATTAACATTAAGAAAATTGAAGAATTAGAGGTTGGAAATTCAACAAACCAAAATTTCAGTACCGATTTGGCAATAATCGATTCAATCGTCATACAGAGCCTGACGATTCTTAACCAGCCTACATTAGTTTTAGCGAATGAATTGTTAATGATTCAAAATCCTAAAACGAAAGAAATAATGAAGATTGACGGTATCATTGGATGGGATATTATACAACATATTTTTCTGGAAATAGACTATGCACGAAAACAGGTTATTATTCAGAAACCGGTACGAAAAGAAGGGGGGGAGAACAACCTTTTCTTCTGTGGGTATCCAATTATAAAAGTCAAAGGAAAGAATCAAGTACCCTTGTATTTCGGTTTAGACACTGGTGCAAATAAAACCCATTTTGGACAACCTCTTCTATCGAAAATCGATGATCTTAAAATAGAGAAGAGAATGATACTTTCTGGTGGCTTCGGTAGTGTAAAAGAAAGAGAATTAGACAGCATAGCAAGTTTAATAGTTTTCCTGAATAGGAATCAATCCATCAGCTTACAAAACGTGAGAGAGATGTTGACAGATCTTGCTACTTTTTTTAAGTTAGATGGTGTTTTTGGTAGTGATATTGCTAAGGATGGGCGTTTGGTGATTGATTATACAAATAGAAAAGTTGAGCTTGTATTTAACAATTGATACTTCTATATTTAAGCAATGATTGCGACATCTTTATTGATTTAATCTTTTTTAAGATTTTATAATTAGAAGGATGAATGCTAATTTGGCTAGGGGGAGTAATTACAGTGGTTATTAAAAACCTTAAAACCAATGAATATTTCGAAGTAGAAGGAGAAGCCTACTTAGAATTATTTGATCAAAATATTACTGTATATATAGAACAAGAGTCAGATATTGAATACGCGGAACTATGTATAACTTACTTGAACACTTTAAGTGATGGACTAATAGATGATATTTGTAACGCATCTATTAGATACTGTAATGAATTTCTTGATGATATTGGTGAAGATATTATAGAATTCAATAAACCGACAGATGTTTTACCTTATATTACACCAAACACTATATGTATTCCGAATCCTAAGAATAAAATAGAACCTGTCATTGATTTAGAATTAAATTGCGAATGGGAAGAAGAGCATGGTATGGAATGGATCATACGCAATGGGGTAGTTATGTATGTTGGACCGTATAATGGAATAAATCCGTATGGGCATTGTGATATCGGAAAAGAATGGAATTATACTTAATGTACAATATACATTAATAAACATTTATATAGTGTTTAACGAGCTAGGTGTAAATCGAGTGTTAAGAAAAACAAAGAAAGTGAAGTACAATGAGCTTGGAGATATATTTCCAAGCTCATTTTTATATTCCAGTCACTAGAATTCAACCTTACATATCGTGCTATATCTTTAACGTAACCTAAATTAATACAAAAAAACCAGACCTATTTGCTAGATCTGGTTTTTATTAAATGTTTTCTTTACCAAAAAAAGAAATTAGCTGTTTATTGGTAGGGGCTTGAATTTTAAAAGTCAACTCTCTATCACCGCTATTTTCTATACGTGGAATGATTGATTCAATTACATGAAACTTCCAAAAGGATGGTTTACTTTTCGTACTCTTTTCGGTTTCTGTAGTCATCATTTTTCTTTGGAAGGGATGTAATTTGCACATTAAAAATTTTTCTTTAAGACGAATGAGCAAATAACCTTCATCCGTTTCAGGATTGAACTTTTTCATAAGTGATTCACCTAGTTCAAACGTATTTGATTTATTTTGAACGGAAGGAGAAATGACAAAATAATTCCCTTTACGAAATAGGGAAGTATTGGAAACCTGTTGAAGACCTAATTCATTAATTAAAAAATCGAGATTTACTTGTGATGCTTCACTAGCGACTGACATAAAGTGCCTCCTTTACAAATCCACAAACTCATTACTATTAAGTATACCCCATTTTGTCAGTAATATCTTGGATATACCTAATAAAATTAGTAATATACTGATTTTTCTTGAAAAAAACTAATAAAAATGTAAAAGTAAATCAATTCATAATTCCTATTTAATAAAAATAGCGCTAACAATAGTAAAGTAGAACAAATAATTACATACTTTAACCCCAAATTATAGGTGAAATTAATTTAAGTACCTACCTTTAAGTATATCTTTAGGAGAAACACTTAATTCCACTATTATTAAAAAACTTTTTATATCGACCATTACTTTGTACTTCCGCCAATCTTCTTAAAATAATGAAGCAAATATAATTGTTTATAATTGTCAAAACTTTTCTTGCTTTAGGAAGTCTAATTAATAGGGAAATTTGAAATGAGGTGATGTTTTGAGCGAGCATCAATTAGAAAGGAAAGCGATAAAGGGAAGCGAGGATGCTTTTTTAGATCTGATGCATACTCATCAGGAGGCATTATATAGAACTGCCATGTCCTACTTAAAAAATGAAGAGGATGCTTTAGAGGCTGTTCAGGAAGTAACCTATAGGGCCTTTAAACATATCAAAACACTTAAAGAGCCAGCATATTTTAAAACCTGGGTAACAAGGATCATGATGAACTATTGTCAGGATACGATAAAAAAAAGTAAGAGAGAGATTTGTGAGGAAAGCTTGCTACTAGTATTTGGGAAAAAAGAAGATTATACGTTTTTGGAAATAGAGGAGGCACTTGCCCATCTATCTGACTACGAAAGAGAGTTACTCCATCTCAAGTACTTTGAGGACGTCAAAATTAAAGACATAGCAGTCATGTGGAAGACACCGGAGGGAACGATCAAAACTAGATTACATAAGGCACTCCGTTCATTTCGACATTATTTTGAGGAGAAAGGGGAGATGAAACGTGTTTGAAGAGGAAAAACAAAAATTGGAGAAACGAAAAAATGTGATCAATCAGGTAGATGTTCCTTTGGACAAGGTACAGATGTCCGTAAGAAACGGCTTTGAAAAAGCAAAACAAGAGAAAAAAAGGAAGAGAATAATTACTCAGCGTAGTCTGTGGTCTGTCGCAATGGTAGCTCTATTATTTATAGCATTTGTAACCTCTATAAACGTTTCTCCAGCCTTTGCAAACAAGGTATCAGCAATTCCTGGCATGGAGCGTGTAGTAGCTCTTGTTCAAAATGATAAGGGTCTGCTGGCCGCTGTAGAAAATAACATTTATCAACAAATAAATGCTTCTCAAACCGAGCATGGAATTACGGTCACGTTGGATGGGGTAATTGCTGATGAAAAGGGAATGGTTGTTTTTTATACGGTGGAATCTAAGGAAAAGGATTTGAGTGAGTTAGGTTATAAATATTTGCGAATAAAATCAAACAATAGATCACCATATCAGTATAGTATGGAGATCCATAATCGCTTTTATCCTTTAGCTAAAGAGAAGGGATTGAAGGTATTTAGCTCTAGCCAACGTATAGAAACTAGCTATAGGTCTCTTCTACCCACAGAAGAACATAATTTTGAATTGGGAGTTATAAATGGAGATACAATTGAAAACTTTAAAATACCTTTTTCCTTTAAAAGAATGGATAATTTGGATAGCAAAACTATTACTGTAAACAAGGAAATGAAGATTGAGGGGCAAATAATAAAAGTGAAATTTATCTCCGTAGATCCCACTGGTATGAAAGTGTATTTAAAGACAAAATCAAGTAATACTAAAAAGTTTTTATATGGTGCTTTTAATAAAATACAATTAGTAGACGAAGATGGCAGAGAATGGTCGGCTTACTCAGATAGCTATTATTGGGAGGAAAATAAATTTACCGTCTCAATGCCGGAGAGCTTTTATTTCTATAACCCTAAAAAGCTGACATTAAATTTTGGGAAAATAGCAGCAATGGATAAAGATGAGGCTTACTTACTCATTGATACAAATTCGTCTGAATTTATAAAGCAACCAAAGGATTCTATCTTCTCTGATTTAAAAATAGAAAACAATAAAGGAAGCTTTATTATCGATGCAGATAGAAATAAAGAGTTTGTCTATTTTCCAAAATTAATAGATGCAAATGGAGAGGAATATACAATAAAGTATAATGACCAGCCCTATTATCCAAGCTCTCAATATGTGAACAGCTCTTTTACAGATCTCCCAGAGGGAAAAACAAAATTTGAATTTCAGATTCCTTCAAATAGCAATCAGATTAGATTAGACTTAGATTTTTATCCTTCTTGGATTGAGGATGAGGACGTAAAAATTGAAATAGAAATCCCGTAAACAGCTTTTAATTTTAGAATTTCTTATCTTAAGAGAGACAGTAAATCACTTATGATTTACTGTCTCTTCAGTAATTTTATCTAATACATACTAATCAGCCCGACCTGATGAATTTTAAAGTCCATATATCCATTAGGCTCCACGATAAAATACATTCTATTTTCACCAGAGACTAGGGGGCCATTATAGTCTTTTTCGAGTTCAACGAAAATTGTGGCAACAAACTCCACGTGGTAAGATCCCCTATCTACCTCTTTAAGCTTTGATAACTCTATTTTTTTTATACCCGTCTTAAATTCATTTACATCAAAATAAGAAGTTGGCAATAGCTGTTTCTGAGAAATTTGTGGGTTGTTTAATAGGTTGGTGAAAAGAATATTAATGGGATTTGCTTTATCTGGGATGTCAAGATCAACAGCTGGCTGCTTGCTAATACGCCAGCCAACCTTTTCAACAAATTGATACTCTACAACGTAGGTTGTTTTATCAGCGCCTTCCCCAAAGGGAACAGTTAGTCGATATTGAGCTTTATCGGACTCTTTCTTGATAATTTCTGCTGTAGCTTTTTCCCATTTCTCTTGGGACCCCATGTCGGCTTCTTTTTGAGCCAGTTTTCCTTTATACTCCAGGATTTCTAAATCCTTTATAAACTGTTCCGCTGTTTTTGAGGTCAAAGTTTGAGTTAAATACTTCAAGAGCTTAGTCTTTGTATCAATCTTACTGGATAGGTACCGGTAAGCGAAGTCATTGTAAAGAAAAGTATTATATTCTCTATCTTTATAGCCCCCGCCACTACTAACGAATAGATATGCCTCATGATATTTAGCTGCTAAATCAATTGCCATTTTCTCTGTTAGTAATTGGGCGTTTTGCGTAACTGTTTGGGAAACCTTAGTATTTTCTTTGGTTGTAGCCTCGGTAACACCAGTAAATGTAGTGCTTAAAAGACTAACTGCTGTAAATGCAATTAATAGTTTTGCTGTTTTCATGATAGATCCTCCTATTTGTGATTTGTTGTTGGTATAAGCAAAAATGTTAGGAAGGGTATTTGTAAAGTTTCTAGAATAGGTAATTAATAAATATTATGTAGAGGGAGCAAAGATTATGTCTGATGACTTAAAAGTAGCTTATGGAAATTGGAAATTACTTAATTCCGAAAGAAATCTTGCAGCTGATTCAGTTAGAGAGGAATCTAACTAAGGAAAATTTATCTATAGATATGATTGGATTCAGACCAGTTACCGAGCCTTCTCCTTACTCAATCACACCACCTGATTTAATACCGTTTGCTGAAAGTGGAGGAGGAGGGATTCATTTTGGTTTTCTGACCGACTTTCATAAAACTACCGATTTAATGAAAATGCGTTTCACCTACTAACGACCCACCAATACGTTATTTAGCAAACAATTTCCAGAGATTTATTAGTCTAGTATTTTCAGTACCTCATGCTGAAATGCTTGAGCAATTAAGTACTATTTCAAATAAAGAACAAGAAAAGGCAATACTAGATGAATATATAGTCGATCTTCCATTTTCATGGAAAATAAAACAAGAAAAAGTTTTCTCTGCATTAAAAAACATCTATCCTTTAGGAGAAAAGGTAGATGTTATTACTACTATTACTTCAGCGAAGCGGAAACGGGAGGATAAAGTAGTTATCACTACCTTTGATGGATTGGGTGTTATTAGGGAAAAGTAGTGGAGAAAGATATGAATTTTTGGAGAGTCGAAATAGTGATGCAGAAGAGTTATTAAGGATGCGTCAATTTCTTCAAGAGGCAACACTAGAAGAAAAACAAGCCTTTATAAGAAATATACAGTATTGGTATATAGTAGATCCTGATTATAACTATGAGATTTGGTCATTAGTTCAAGAGGTAATCCATACGTTTAATGAGTAGATTTAATATAAAAACTACCACTATACATTTTATCTCATAGTGGTAGATCAACTTTAGTTAGGTATAGGGTATTTTAACGCATTCTTCTGGATTTTCTTTTTTGCAGCTTCCTTTAAATCTATATCTAATAAGTTCGCCAGCTGTAAAAGGTATATTAAAACATCTGCTGCTTCTTCTTCAATACCTTGTTTATTATTTGCTATAGCTTCTTCAGAGGAAAGCCATTGAAAGTGCTCTAAGAGCTCACTTGCCTCTAATGAAACAGATATAGCCAGACTACGAGCACGACCATCTGTATTGCTACCCCAGCCTCTTTCTTCATTGAACTTCATAATTTCCTTTGTCAATTCATCCATATTATTAGTCCTTTCTTTCAGTAATTTTAAGTGATAGATATGTATTTTGTTACCATATTTATTTTATCAAACGGTAAGCAGTGAATCCATAGCTGAACCCAATACCTAGGAGTACATTCAAGCAGAGTTCTATATGATTTTTTGTTTCAGAGTATTGTATTGGTATAATAATTGAATAATTACTATCTATGGATGGAGGGGGATAAATGAATCTTAAAGGAGTCTTATTGTTAATATTCTTGTTTCATACTGTAGTAAACGCAACTAGACCGGTTATTACTCTTTCCGCGGATGAGTATGGAGCATCTATTTGGATCATTGGTATTTTAACTTCCACATTTGCTTTTTTGCCATTATTATTTTCGATCCATGCCGGAAAAATTATAGACAAGATAGGGGATAGGCTTCCCATTATTATAGGCTTTGTCAGCTTGATTGCCGGTATGATTGTTCCTGCCGTTTATTCTACTATTTGGTCTTTGTTTGCAAGTCAGCTGCTTTTAGGGATAGGAAATATAAGTATTCCTATTGCTTTGCAAAATCAATTGGGACATCAAACAACCAAAAAAAATAGAGATTATTATTTCAGCATGTTTAGTCTCTGTGTTGCATTTGGAGCGGTAGTAGGACCTCTAATGGGGGGGTACTTGTCGGAACATATTTCCTTTCAAATTGTATACATTTCGTGTGTAGGGATTGGACTAGCAGGGATTGTCTTTTCCCTAAGAATCCCCAAGGTAGAGCGTCAAATACATAGCTCCCCTACTAAAATGCTGGATTCGATAAAGCTTCTCGAAAGCCCGCTTATACGAAAGGCTTTGTTTTCAAGTGCCTTGGTTTTATATTCAAAGGACATATTTGTTGCATATTTTCCGTTACTAGGGAAACAAATGAATTTGTCTACATCAACTATAGGATGGATAATTGCTCTACAAGGGTTGGCAACTATGTTTGTTCGTTTTGTGTTGCCTAAGCTTTTAGAAATATACAAGAGAGAATTTATATTATTTGTATCTATATTTGTTGCAGGGGTTGCCTTTTTATTGTTGCCTTTAACTAGTTCCTCCATCATTATTGCTTTTCTCGCTATTATGATGGGATTAGGTCTTGGATGTGGACAGCCTATATCTATGACAACAACTTATAATGCATCCCCACCAGAACGTACGGGAGAAGTTTTAGGCCTACGAATAACTATTAATCGTCTATTTCAATTAATCGCACCAGCTTTTTTTGGCGTAATTGGTGGCTCTGTCGGGATGATTGGCGTATTTCTCTTTAGTGGGGTCCTTTTGGTAGGAGGCTCTTTGTTTTTTAAGGGAGGTAAGGAAGTAGAAGATTGAATTCGTTAGTAAACACTAAACTTTAAAAGAAGATTAGTGTTTATTATTTCCAAAAATATAATCTCATTGTATAGTTTGAAATAAGTAATATTTTTAAGAAGGTAGTGAGTAAGGTGAAACAAGGAATTACTGCAAAGGACGTGGCAAAGCTTGCTGGTGTTTCTCAATCTTCTGTCTCACGTGTGTATTTTGAAGGAGCTACTGTATCTCAAAAGACTCGTGAGAAGGTGTTAGCTGCTGCAAAAGAATTGGGTTATAGACCGAATGAATTTGCTCGTAGCCTAATAACAAATAGAACGAAGATAATTGGTCTAGTTATGAAGGGAGTTCAAAACCCTTTTTATCCACAGGTTTTAAAACAATTTACAACCGCATTTAAAAAGTTAGGCTACAGTATTTTGTTTGTGTATACGAATAACGATGAGATTCAAAAAGATGATATCGATACATTACTTAATTATAATGTTGCGGGTGTTATTATTACTGACGCAACGTTGTCCTTACAGGCAAACGAAGATCTATTTAACAACAGAATTCCTTTAGTGTTATTTAATAGAAAAATTGTTGGTAATAAATTTTTTTCTGTTTGCTGTAACAATTTAGAGGCAAGTAAACAGATTGCACAGTACTTATTGAAGACGGGTTGCTCTAATATGATTTATATTTCGGGTAATGAAAATACATCGACTAGTAAAGAGCGTGAGAAAGGTTTTGTAACGGTATTAGAAGAAAATGAAGTGAAATATAAAAAATATATTTCCGATTATACATATGAAGGCGGGTACGAAACAATTGAGGAAATAGTTTCTCAAGGTAAAATACCAGAGGCAATATTTGTAGCGAATGATATTATGGCTCTGGGTGTGATTGATGCTTTAAAAAAACATCAAATATCTGTCCCAGATGAAGTAAAGGTTGTTGGCTTCGATAATATTGAGATGTCTGCTTGGCCATCGTATAGCTTAACAACATGGGAGCAGCCAATAAATGAAATGGTCAAAAGAACAGTTGATTATTTAACCGCAGAAATCAACGAATACTCTGGTTTCACCAAAAATATAGAGGTTGATGGAAGGTTAATTGTACGAAATTCGACATATAATAGTTGACTAATTGATTTTTTTAGAATAATCTTATTTGTATATATTTTTGCATACGTATGCAAAAATAAAATGAATGATTTTGAATGCGTTTTCAAACAAAGGGGAGGAAGAACAAATGGTTAAAGTAATAAAGGCCGGAAAGTCACAAGAAGAGGTAAGTGCTAATGATTTAAAGGTATCACAAATAGTTTCAGAAGCCTTACAGGATGTAGAAACAAGAGGAGATCAAGCAGTTCGTGAATTATCAGAGAAGTTTGATAAGTGGTCACCTCAAACATTTCGTTTATCCACAAAACAAATTGAAGAAATCGTAGCTAAAGTACCTTCAGAGGTATTAGAGGATATAAAATTTGCCCAAAAAAATATACGTGAATTTGCTGAGGCACAACTAGCATCCATGCATGATGTGGAAGTAGAAAATATACCAGGAGTTACTTTAGGACATAAAAATATACCAGTCAATAGTGTGGGTTGCTATATTCCAGGAGGACGTTACCCAATGGTGGCTTCGGCTCATATGAGTGTTTTAACTGCAAAAGTTGCAGGTGTAAAACGAGTAATCGCATGTACCCCGCCTATTAACGGGGAAATTCCACATGCCACTATTGCTGCTATGTCTTTAGCTGGTGCAGATGAAATTTACTTGCTAGGTGGTATTCAAGCTATGGCAGCTATGGCCATTGGAACAGAATCTATCAAAGCAGTAGATATGATCGTAGGGCCGGGTAATGCATTTGTTGCAGAGGCAAAACGTCAGCTTTATGGACGTGTGGGAATTGACTTATTTGCTGGTCCGACTGAAACGTTAGTGGTGGCAGATCATTCAGCGGACGCTGAAATGGTTGCTACAGATATTCTTGGTCAAGGAGAACATGGTCCGACCTCTCCAGGTGCTTTAATAACAACATCGGAGAAACTTGCAGAAGAAACTTTGAAAGAAATTGAACGCCAGCTACAAGTTTTGCCTACAGCAGATGTTGCTAGAGTATCGTGGGAGGATTACGGACAAATCTTACTTGTAGATTCTATTGAGGAAGCACGAGTGGAAGCAGACCGTCTGGCATTTGAACATGTAGAAATCTTAACAGAGGACCCAAACTACTTCTTAGAAAATATGACCAACTATGGCTGTCTTTTCTTAGGACCAGAAACAAATGTGGCCTATGGGGATAAAGTAATTGGTACGAATCATACGCTACCGACTAAGGGTGCGGCAAGATATACGGGCGGTTTATGGGTAGGTAAGTTTATTAAAACAGTAACCTATCAAAAAGTAACACCAGAGGCAAGTGCATATATAGGGGAGTATGCTGCACGCTTATGTCAGTTAGAGAACTTTGCTGGACATGCTGAGCAGGCGTTACTAAGAGTAAGAAGATACGGAAATAAATAATTCTTAGGGGTTTAGGGGGAGAAAGTATGTTAGGTCTCATAGGGTTATTCGGTGGGCTAGCTTTATTGATTTATTTAACTATGAAGGGAATGAACCTTCTCATTGCCGCACCACTCACAGCACTGCTAGTTGGGGTATTTAATGGGCTTCCGTTGTTTCCGCAGCTTGTAGAGGAAGGTGCTGCCAATTTCTTAACTAATTACATGGGAGGGTTTACTAGCTTCATAGCTTCTTGGTGGCTAATGTTCTTAGCTGGTGCCATTTTTGGTAAAGTCATGGAGGATAGCGGGGCAGCAGATAGTGTGTCCCAATGGATCGTCAGCAAAATAGGTATTAAACGTGCAGCGTTAGCTGTAGTGATTGCCTGTGCTGTTTTAACTTATGGGGGAGTAAGTTTGTTTGTCGTGGCATTCTCCGTTTATCCAATGGCTTTAAGTTTATTTAAACAAGCGGATTTGCCAAGAAGGTTTATACCGGCTGCACTTGGTTTTGGTTCTACAACCTTTACTATGACATCAGCGGGATCACCAGAAATTCAAAACTGGATTCCTATCCCATTTTTAAAGACAACACCTTATGCAGGATGGGAAGTTAGTTTTATTGTAGCTGTTTTCATGATGGCGTTTGGTTATTGGTGGCTGAAAAAAATGATTAAAAAAGCAATGGCTAATGGAGAAAAGTTTGTTAGTAGGGAATCAGATGTAACGACGGTTGCTCGTAAAGAGTTGCCTAATCCTTTACTAAGTATGGTTCCTTTAGGCGTAGTATTAATCATCTCGTTTTTCTTACATAAAGAGCTTGAAACGTCAGCATTAATCATTGCCTTGTCTGGTGGTATTCTTGCTACCTACCTGTTAAACAAAAAGTATTTTCATAATTTCGGTGGAGCTGTTGCAGAAGGGGCAATGGGAGCTGTAATCGCCATTGCAAATACTGCTGCTGTTGTAGGTTTTGGGGGTGTAGTAAAGGCAACCCCAGCATTTGAATCGGCGGTTGATGTAATGACATCTATTCCAGGTAGTCCTCTGATTGGGGGAGCAGTTGCTGTGGCGGTTATTGCAGGTTTAACGGGATCATCATCGGGTGGGCAAGCTATAGCCTTACCTCTTTTGGCCCCACATTATTTAGACCTAGGCGTAAATGCAGAAGCCCTTCACAGATCCGTGGCCATTTCTTCTGGGTCTCTAGATTCGTTGCCACAAGGAGGCTATGTTGTTACTACCATTCGCTCTATCTGTGGAGAAACGCATAAGGATGCTTACCCGGCCTTTGGTGCTTTAACAGTTGTTGTACCGATTCTCGGTGTAATATTAGCAGTAATTCTATTCTCCTTTGGAGTAGGGATTTAATAATACATTATAATACCCGACAAACATAAGTATGATGTTTGTTGGGTATTGATTGTTATAGAAACAATTAAGGGGTGTGAACAAATGGAAATCGTATCAATTTTAGGTTGTGGAACGATGGGGCACTCTATTGCTCTATCCGCAGCTTGGGCAGGCATGCAGGTAAAGGTATATGGAGTTAGTGAACAGGACTTAGAGATTGCTAAAAAAGGTCTCCACAATAAATTGAAAGTGATGAAGGATAATGAATTGTTTGATGAAAAAGAAGCGTCACGCATTATGGACCTCATTGTGTTATCTCCTTCTCTAGAAGAGGTTGTAAAAGAAGCAACCTTTATTATTGAAGTAATACCTGAAGTACTAGATCTTAAAAAGGGCATGTACAAAAAATTAGAGGAACTAGTTGATAAAGACGTAATTATTGCAAGCAATACCTCTGGCTTCATGCCAAGTTTGCTAGCAGAGGGAATGGATTACCCTAATCGTTTTGTTGTAACTCACTTTTGGAATCCCGGTCATCTAATCCCGCTAGTTGAAGTCGTAAAAGGTGAAAAGACGGATAATGGTACAGTTCAGCGAGCTATGCAGGTACTACAACATATGAATAAGAAACCAGTATTACTGAATAGAGAGATACCAGGGTTTATAGGAAATCGTTTACAGTATGCGTTATTTCGAGAAGCCCAATCACTACTTGATGCAGGTGTAGCGACTAAAGAGGACATAGATGCTGCAGTAACTTATAGCATAGGGCGTCGTCTTCCGATAACTGGTCCATTAATGACAGCAGATTTGGGAGGGCTTGATGTTTTTTCAGCTATTTCAAATTATCTATTTGAGGATTTGAGTACCGATCAAAAATCTGGTCGCGTGCTCACACAGTTAGTGGAAGAGAATAAGTTTGGAGACAAGAGTGGTGAAGGGTTCTATTCATGGGACGAGCAATTCTCTATGTTAAAAAATGTGGAACGTGAACAAATGCTTATTCATTTTCTTAAGGGTGACTTGAAGTTAGGAGGTAGCAATGAATAACTTCTTTTCAGAATTAGAGCATAAAACAGTAATCGTAACAGGCGGTAGTAAAGGGATAGGGAAAGATATAGCCCTGACATTTGCTAAGTTAAAAGCAAATGTTGTAATTTCTGGTCGAGATAATCAGGTGTTAGAGGAAACGCTGAAAGAACTAAAAAATTATAATAATCGATGTATGGCAGTACAAGGAGATTTAAGTATAATCGAGAACATTAAAAATCTAATTGAAACGACTGCAAAAGAATTTGGAACAATAGATATACTTATAAATAATGCTGGAGTAAATATTGCAAAGCCTGCCTTAGAAGTAACAGAGGCTGACTGGGATACTGTCTTAGACTTAAACTTAAAATCTGTGTTCTTTACAAGCCAAGCAGCGGCTAAATACATGAGTAAACAAAAAAATGGTAAAATTATAAATATAGCATCTCAGATGGCATTTGTAGGCTATTACAATAGAGCAGCGTATTGTTCTAGTAAGGGTGGTCTAGTCCAATTAACGAAAGCACTTGCAGTTGAGTGGGCAAAGCTTGGCATAAACGTTAATGCAGTAGCACCAACATTTATAGAAACAGAATTGACTGCCAAGATGTTTGAAGATGAAGCCTTTAAAAAGGATGTGGAAAATCGCATTCTCTTAAAGGGACTTTCTCAGCCGAAGGATATCTCTGGTGCAGTACTATACTTAGCATCTGATTTGGCGAACTTCGTTACAGGAGAAACCTTAAAAGTTGATGGCGGCTGGACTGCAATTTAAGGATTGGGGGATTTCAAGTGAAGGATAAAGTTGTATTTATAACTGGGGCAGCCAGAGGAATTGGTTTTGATGTGGCTAAGGCATTTTTAGAGGCCGGAGCGAGCGTGATTATTTCTGATGTGGATCGCGAGTCATTAGACGAAGCTGTCTTCACTCTAAATGGGCCAGTAAAGGGAATCGTCTGTGATGTAACGAAAGAAGAGGACATTAAAAATGCAATCGAATATACAGTAAAATCATTTGGGAGAATAGATATACTGATAAACAATGCGGGGATGCAACATGTATCGTATATAGAAGATTTCCCAACAGAGAAGTTTGAATTGCTAATAAAAATAATGCTTACAGCTCCTTTTGTAGCGATGAAGCATGCATTGCCATATATGAAAAAACAACAGTTTGGTCGAATTCTTAACATGGCTTCTATAAATGGATTAATAGGATTTGCTGGAAAGGCCGCATATAATTCGGCTAAGCATGGAGTTATCGGTTTAACGAAGGTAGCAGCATTAGAGACTGCAGCCGATGGAATAACAGTGAATGCAATATGTCCAGGTTATGTAGATACCCTTCTTGTACGCAATCAGTTTAAAGATTTAGCAAAGACAAGGAATATTGAAGTAGAGCAGGTGCTTGAAGAAGTGCTATATCCACTTGTTCCTCAAAGAAGGTTGTTGGATGTTCAAGAAATTACAGACTTGGCTTTGTACTTGGCAAGTGATTCAGCCAAAGGAATGACGGGTCAAGCAATTGTTTTAGATGGTGGTTATACAGCGCAATAATAAAAAGGTCCTTAAAGTAAAACTTACTTAAGGACCTTTTGTATATACAAAATAACAGATTGTTTAAACAGAGATAGCTTCTTTTTGCTTTATGCTTTATTTGTTTTTTCCGTAAAGAAGGTGATAACTAAAAACATAAAAAATGCAAAAAGTAAGATTGTTCCTCCAACGATAAAGAAGACCATGACCAATGTTTCGTTAAGGTTGAATGGATTTATATTATACATCCACATCCCCAATGTTAAACCTAATGCACCAATCATGGCGCTTATACTTTGTAAAGTAACCATCCATTTATGCTTTACTGTAAATACTTGATAGAAGATGCCCCATGCAAATACAGATAACCACCCTACTAAAAGTACGTGAGCGTGAATCGGTCTTAATGAGTAATCCATCTGACCAGCCATATGCGAGCCAAGATAAGTTCCAATAAGGCCGAATAGTGCTGCAAATCGAATTAGTCGTATACTCCATGTTTTTTCCATTTCAATCTCTCCTCTCAAGCAATCAGTCTAATGACTTCATAAGTATTAAACAAGTAATTATTAAACTTTGACTTGAATAATTCATATTTGAATAGAAACAATAAAAAGTAGAAGAAAAGTTCATAGAGAGTTCATATAACAGATGTACACTAACCCTTTGAAGGAAATTTGAAGGAGAAAATACTCTACGAAAAATTTTGCACCTTATTACTGATTGGGTTTCTACTAAAGCTGTAATCTCTTCAGCGAGTATTATTCTTGCAGCAGGACGACTATGCCGATAGCAGATTTATTCGTCTTTGGCTTTATCGTCTCAATAGGAATAATTATCAATACATTCCTAGTACGAGGAATGCTACTTCCATCCTTAATACTTATGTACGAAAAAGATAAAAAATAACAAGAAAAGCGTAAGCGCCTGTCTCTGCCCCGACAGGCAAATGGGGAAAAGCGAGGAGGCAGCCCCACAGCCACCGGAGCTTTTTTTCATTTGACCCCGAGGGGCAAGGCGCTGAAGCTAGACAAAAAGAAAAGCGTAAGCGCCTGTTTCTGCCCCGACAGGCAAATGGGGAAAAGCGAGGAGGCAGCCCCACAGCCACCGGAGCTTTTTTTCATTTGACCCCGAGCGGCAAGGCGCTGAAGCTAGACAAAAAGAAAAGCGTAAGCGCCTGTCTCTGCCCCGACAGGCAAATGGGGAAAAGCGAAGAGGCAGCCCCGCAGCCACCGGAGCTTTTTTTCATTTGACCCCGAGGGGGCAGTGCGGTCGTTCCCGAACAAGGAAAAAAGAGGGGGTTGTTTCGTAAGGTCAACTTACAAAACAACCCTCTTTTTAAATAGAAAGTATAATTTAAATAGTAATGTGGATAGTGAAAAGGGAAGGAAGAAATCCAATGAATATTTTAGTAGTGGATGATGATGTAAATATACAAACACTAGTGATGATTCACTTAAAGAGGGCTGGCTATGAAGTGATTGTTGCAAAAAATGGAGAGGAAGCTCTTTCATTATTAAAAGATAGTTGGGCTGATTTAGCGGTGGTTGATGTGATGATGCCAGGAATGGACGGCTTTGCTTTAACTAGAATTTTAAGTGAGGAATATGACATACCCGTAATTTTACTAACTGCTAAAGGAGCCTTGGAGGATAAGGAACAAGGTTTTTTAGCAGGATCAGATGACTATTTGTTAAAGCCTTTTGAACCAAAGGAATTGCTCTATAGAATTGCTGTAATCTTACGTAGACTCGACAAGACCTTCAAGCCAATTATGATGATTGGAAACGTTACGATAAATCGCTCTACACATGAGGTTACAGTAGGAAAACAAACCCTCTTACTACCTTTGAAGGAGTTTGAGCTTTTAAGCGTATTATCTTCCAAGCCAGAACAGGTTTTCACAAGAACTAATTTAATGGAAAAAGTATGGGGCTATGATTATGAAGGAGATGATCAAACATTAAATACACATATTAAGCGTTTAAGGCAAAGATTAGAGCGTGCGGGGGCCTTGATGGAGATTCAAACGATTCGTGGGATTGGATATAAGTTGGATGTGAGGGCACAATGAGATCTTTATATAGACAATATACATTAGCGACTTTATTTATTATTACGATTAGTATTTTAGCTGGTTTACTAATTGTGAGTCTGGTTTATAACATTCAAATTAAAGAAAAAAATGATGAGAAGAACGTTGAAGTAGCAATAGAAATCACTACTGTATTAGAGGAAATGCACGGAGGAGGTTTTGATAAATATTTAGAATCTATTACTAAGCTGGGCTATCAAGCTTATGTCATTAATGAAAAGGGGGAAGAATATTCATTTGGAGAACCATTTTCGGACAAGGAGCTAAGCGATGAAACCCGTTTCCAAGTATTAAATGGAAATATTTATCACGGTATGCGTGATTATCAAGGTAAACTTTTTATCTTTAATCATTATGCGAATAGTGTTAGTAATACAGTTGGTATTCCCTACGAGCATGAAGGGATGGTTTACGGATTATTTATTCGACCAAATAATCAGTTATTGTTCTCTGACATGCACCTGTTACTACTCGGCTTCTTACTTGCACTTGCAGTAATAATTCTAACTTCTATGCTAGTATTGGCACAGCAACTCGTTAAACCGATTAAGCAATTGAATGATGCAACCAAACACGTTATGGAAGAGAACTATCGAGTAGATTTAGACATTACACGTAAAGATGAGCTTGGGCAACTAGCTAGAAATTTCTCTAATATGGTTAAGCAGCTCGAGCTTAACGATGAGTCCAGAAAGGCTTTTATAAGTAATGTGTCACATGATTTTCAATCACCTCTTTTAAATATTCAAGGATATGCGGATTTGTTAAAATCAACTGATCTTAATATGGAAGAAAGAGAAAGCTATCTACAAGTTATTGAACAGGAAACAAAAAGATTATCTAATCTGACTAAGCAATTGTTATTATTAACATCACTTGACCAATCTGCCAGACCTGTCAGAAAATCGAACTTCAAATTAGATGAACAGCTCAAGGAAGTCATTTATAAATATAGATGGCGACTAGAGGAACAGAATATTGATCTTTCTTATGAAATGGAACCAGTTATGTTTTATGGAGACGCAGATCTTTTGGAAAATGTTTGGGATAACGTACTAACAAATGCTATTAAATATAATATGGCTAATGGAGAAATTTCTATAAGAGTTATAGAAGATAATGAATATGTAAATATATCCTTTCAGGATAGTGGAATTGGTATGGAAGTAGAGGAAATAAACCAGATTTTTGAACGATTCTATCGTATAGATAGTTCTCGAACAAAAGATGGTTCTGGTTTGGGTTTAGCGATTGTAAAGGAAATTGTTGGTTTGCATAGTGGCAAAGTAGAAGTAACGAGCAATGGAAAAGAGGGTACTTTATTCGTCATTTCTTTACCAAGGAATTGAACGGAGTGCGGAATTGATTTTTATAGAGTTAAGTTTTTTAGTCAGTCCCATTTAACTATTTCAAAGGAGATTTTAATTTAAGGTGTATTTCGTGTTAAAATAAGCACTTAGTAAACAAGAAGGAAGTGTTTTAAATGGTAGGACGAAATGATCCTTGTCCATGTGGTAGTGGAAAAAAATATAAAAAGTGCTGTGAGTCTAAAGAGACTATTTCTATAGAAGAAGTAAAAACCGAAGAATTAGAACGTGTGCTACAAACCTTCTATGATGAATATCCAGAAAGAAAGGATTATGCTACTTTCGGTGATTTTGCAACTGAGTGGACCAAATCCTTGAAGAACTTTATGGAGCAAGAAATGATAGAAGCTATAGCAATGGATGAGTTCTTCTTTCACCAACGTATAGATATTTGGACAGGATATCTAGAAAAACAAAGAAAGAAAATAGCTAGACCTTCCACGTTAAAGGTACTGGATAGCTGGAATGAACCACGTGCATTTGTAGGAGAAGTAACTGTTGTAGAAGAGCAGTACTTGACCGTTAAACATGTATTGTCTAATGAAACGATTTTATTAAGAAGAGAAAATGATAAGCCTGTTCCAGTTGGAATGCATATATATTGTTTTATACTGCCAGATGGACAAGGAGACGGTCATTACTTGGCTGTCTCTAGTCTTGTATTTTTCCCTACTGACCACAAGGTAGTATTTGAAGACTTTACGAAAAAATTTAAAGCACTCGATGATACGACTGAGCAAGTTTTCCTAAAAGAGAATGGTATGAAGCTTTGGATCGCTCTTGGAGAAAACGGCTATGAGGGCGGAGAGTACACATTTTTTGAAGCAGGGGTACTCCAACAGGCTATGGATTTTCTTGAAAAAAATAGTCGAGAATATAAGAAGTTAATAGAAGTGGTAGAAGATTATTTGTTTGAGCAACAGCCAAATGCAAGAAAAGAAGTGGCTATAGCTGCGGGAGCAATCCGATTTGGGCAAGAAAATGGCTTCTTTGAGCCCTTAGGCTTTACAGTGAAAGAAATTGCAGAAGCTTTTGACGTTTCAACTTCTTCATTAAACAAATATTATCAGGAATTAAATGCATATTACGCAGAGATGAAAATTTAATTAGAAGGCTATGTAGATAATTTCTACATAGCCTTTTTCAAAGAACTTTTCAAATTATTTGTCTAAATACAGTGACTTGGCCTCAAAGAATAAACAGAGAATGATTGCTCAAATGAAAAAGCCAATCATGACCAATCATGATTGGCTTAAAAATATAGAATGCTATAATTTTAAAAACTTAATTGCTTTTTCCTTTACCATTTCCGTTGCCATTGCCATTGCCATTGCCATTGCCGTTCCCGTTCCCATTTCCGTTACTATTCCCACTACCATTTACTTTCTTTTCAACTGTAATGGTTTGTGTAGATTCATGACCTACTAAATCTACTACTTTTAATACAAATTCATTGCTTCCTTCCTCTAAAGGAAGCTCCACATCTACAGTTTTACTATAGCCATTCATAGCGTATGGTGAAGAAACTGGGTTATAGAAGACTTCGCTATCATTTAGATACAGACGCACTTCGTCGAAGTTATCTCCAACCTTCACTTGAATAACAGGATTTTCTGCATCAGCATTAAGTTTCCCTTTTGGAAGAGATTTCTTCACAGCTTCTACAGTTGGTTTTTGAGTATCTACAATGATTTTGCGAGTAATCGCCATTTTATTGTCGAATTCGTCAATAGCTTCTACGTTTACACTTTGTACTCCATCTTTTAAGGACAAGGTATGAGAGAATGCTTTTCCATCAAATGAACTAGCAGGTACTCCATTGATTTTTAATGACTTAATCTTAGAGTCATCTTCTACTGTTCCTTCTACTAAAACATCACCAGTCTGATAGTAGCCGAAAAACTCAGGTGATTGGATAAAGATAACTGGCTCCTTTGTTTCTTCCTCCGGAGCTGGTTCAGTCTCAGGTGCATCTTCTACAACAATTTCTTCTACTGTAGAGTTTCCAGCGATATCCCATACTTTAACTGTTATCTTATCTCCAGTTTTAGCTTGCTCTACTACATAGCTCTCAAGTGTTGCAGCTTCTGTAATTTCTTCATCATTTAAGTAAACTTCGATACGATCGATTCCAACACCTTGGTCGCTTGCATTAGCAAGGGTCAGTGTTTTTGTTTTTGCATCAAATGTAATTTCTGCAGTAGGAGCCTTTGTATCTAAGATAATAGGGTACTCAATAGTTTGCCATTCGGCACCTGCATGATCAATGACACCTCTAAGCTGAATCTTATATTGACCATCTGCAGCAGGTTTTCCATTGATCATTCCATCCCATGCATTAACGCTAGAGAACGTGTATGCATTAGTAGAGATGTAGTGTTTTCTTAAATATTTTTCAGTACGAATGGTACGGAGTTTCTTACCATTTGCATCTAATATATTTATTTGGAAGTCCTTCACATTACGCATTAGAGAATAAACAGGAATCACTTTGTCTAATGTGCCATCTCCGTTAGGGGAGAATGCAAATTTAGTAGGATCGAATTCTTCGCTTAAAGAAGATCCATTGATAAAGTCACCTTTGTCATCAGCTAATGCTTGGAATCCCCAATAAGTTAAATCCTCCCAAAGGAACTCATCAAAGATTGGTGCATCGTCCCAAGAACCATTGAAGCCAAAGAATGGGACAGTTAATGGTACATTTCCAGAAGTCTCTTCCGATGGGTCAGTCAAGCGTACGAAACCATCAATGAAGTAGCCATTAGGGAAATATTGGTATAACCAATCAGAGTTAGAAGCATCAACGGAAACCTGAATGGTAGTTTCCCCATTAGCAGGAACCGTGACAGTAGCAGGAACTGAAATGCTAGCATCTGATTCCTCTAAAACATAGGAGCCGTAAGCTTCATTATTAGGAATAGTTACGTAGTTTGCTCCAGCATTTACTGGACGATCTACTTGTAATTGAACATCGACGTTATAAGTTTTAGCTTCATCGCTATAATTTTTAGCTTTTAAAGAGAAGTTGAATTGACTTCCGCTAATTTCTTTTAGTGCAACTTTTGCTTCACCAGTGGATGAATTAGTTACTAATACATCTGTTTCTAAAGCATTTGCAAGTTGCATAATCCCAGCCCCTTGACGACGTGGAGACACATATTCTCCAGCTTTTAACTCAATCGGCTTAGCTGTGTTCATCATAAGGTTTTTAGCAAACTGAACACGTTCTGCACCAGTTAATCCAAATTCTTCATTTACACGTTCCAATACTAATGCAGTACCACCAGCAACATGAGGAGCAGCCATAGACGTACCACTCATTAGTCCATAGTTATCATCATTTAAAGTTGAAAAAATGTTACCACCAGGAGCTGTAATTTCAGGTTTGAAATCTAAGTTAGGTGTTGGTCCCCAAGATGTAAATGAACTCATTTTACCTTTAGATGGGTTTGGAGTATCAATATACTCGCCATCAAATGATACTGTGACTGTTTTTCCAGCATCAATGCCAGCTTTGATAGCTAGTCCATCAGCTTGTAAAGCAGACATAAATGGAATGCGAATAGCAGGGTCGGAAGCCATATTAATAGTTCCCTCTGCATTGTTATAGATAATAACTCCTACAGCACCAGCTTCTTGAGCATTTAAACCTTTTTCTACAAATGAAATACTACCTCGGGAAACTAAAGCAAACTTTCCGGATACATCTTTACCAGCGAAGTCCTCAGGTGTACCGAGCCCAGCTTCCACTACTTCGTAAGAATCGGCAGGTAGAGAAGCAGGATCCTTGTCATTTGCCAATAAGAACATTGCTTGACCGCTTTCGGCTCCATCAAAAGCATATTGGAAGCTAGAAGCAGTGATAGAATCATTTTCGTAAGAAGCAACACCAAATGAATCTTCCGAAACAGAAGGAGAACCAGTTAATCCGTAGTCTTGGTTAGAGGCATATGGATACCAAGTACCAGAACCAAACATGTCAGAGTTACCTGCAGATATTGCTACAAGTAAACCATTATCCTGTGCACGAGTAACTGCTTGCTGCTCAGGGCTGTTACTATCAACAAATCCGGCAGTAGATCCAAGAGACATATTTAAAGCATCCGCGCCTAGCTTAATAGCATCGTCCATTGCTTTAACATAAACATCTCCGTATGTGGAAGGGAACAATGGGTCGTTACCAAATACTTTAAGTGCAAGAAGCTGTACCTCTGGAGCAACCCCCTTGATACCGCCGTTTTCTTCATCCCCATTAGCACCTACAGTACCGGATACATGCATCCCATGCATTGAAGCGTCGGGACCGATGTCACGAATTTCTGTATTTTCATCCATATAGTTATAACCGAATGGAACCTTAGGAGTGAAATACAAGCCAGGTTCAATAGAGCCATCACTTAATAATGTGCTTACTTCTGCAGAAGTTATTTCCCCCGTATTTTCATCTGAAAGAATCATATCTCGGTGGTTAGGGTCAATTCCCGTATCGATAACACCTACAACCATGCCTTCTCCTTTAAAGGAGTATTTCTCCCATGCTAGCTGCGCTTGTACAAGTTCCTTCGAATGAACCATCTGTGGTGTTATTTTCGGACGGTCATATTCAGTAGATTCATACACTCGTTTAACGCCGTCAATCAATCCAATACCAGCAACATCTCTAGCATCTACCTCTGCCGAGAAGCCATTAAATATAGCATTAAATTCTTCTTTGTATTGTATATTCTTTGAAACTCTCTTAACTTTATCCTTTACATTTCGTTGGTCTGTTTCAATAGCAGATTCGACAGACTTTCTTTCAGACTTAGATAAATTTTTGTAGAGAACTCCTTTTTTTGTCGCAGTCTCAATTGCCGGAGCCTTCTCGAGTTCGACAATGATTCGAACTTTTTCGCTAGGATTCTCAGGAACTAGTAACCTCTCTGGTATTTGTGGTAATCTTTGAACCTGAGTATTGGTGAGTTGTTTTTCAATCTGTTTAGCAGATGCTGGACTTGCCAAACCAACAGATGTCGTACTGAACATAAGTGAAGTGACCACAGCTAGAATAGTAGTATTTTTCTTAATTCCCAATTCCCTTTCCTCCTCATATTTTCATAATGTCTATTTGAACTTATCATATATTCAGAACATTTAAAATAGAGTGTGTAAGCAAGCATTTTACTTAAATAAATCAATTTGGAAAGAAAAGTAATCATTAAGATACTTATCCATTTATATACTGTAATCTTATGTGCTCAATTTCAGAGTAAAAGAATATAGTATTATACTATTATTTTTGTAGAAATTAGTCCCAGGTTATAAAAATAAGTATAAATTACAGCAAAAAATTCCTGAGATAAAGGAAAAAATAAAAAAAAGAGAGTAATTTACAAAAATAGTTCAATATATATAGCGGTGAGACTATAGTCTTGTATACTATCAATATTTTCTAAAAATGTTTATTAAATTTAAGAGAGGTTATATAAATAGAAACCACGAAGGAGTGAGTAAAGATGGATAAAAATCATTCAATTAACAAGGATAAAGATTCTGAAAGACAAGATATTCCTGGACGTATTTTGGATAATCCAGATTTACTGGATACAGAGAAAGAAAGTATTTTTGATAGAGACGAAGAAATGAAAAATGTCGATCCGATACCTATGGAAGAATTAAACCAAAAAGTGAAAGATGAAAAAAATCATAGTAAGACAAAAAATACTTCCGCTACCGATAAACGTTATCCTGGCTGAATTAATGTTTAAGAATACGCTTTCCGGAGAATGCTAATAATATAAATTAGAAATTAGCTGAGGAGTGATTATAATGGTTATGTTAAAAAGAAAAATATTAGGAAGCGCTTTTCTTTCAACAGCTCTAATCTTAGGAGCATGTGGGGATAAAGAAGAGGTAAGCGATCCCCCAACTGCTGATGCGGTTGAAAGTGAATTTGGGTTTACCTCTTTTGACCTAGATATCGATACTGCAGAACAACGTGATGCTGTTGAAGCTTCTTTTGAAGTAGATGCCACTGGAGTAGAAGCAGAATATGTAAACTCTTTAGATTCTAAGAAACTACATGGAGATGAAGCATATGAGTTTCTGAAGCCTATTTTTACTGATCTTGTTTTAACGAAGGATATGGAGAAGGAAGAAGTAATGGAAAAAGTTTTAACAGCTTTTGGAATAAGTGAATATACAGAGTTTGACCTAGAGGTACAATATGAAGATGGTCAAGAAATAGAGTATAAGGATCTAAAGAAATAAAAGACGGTTTGTGAAATAAAACAAAAAAATTACAGCCAAAAGGTATTGTTAGGAAAGTCCTAGCGATACCTTTTCTTATTTTTGAAAACCTAGTTGATTTCAATATTATTAAGAAGAGTTTATGTCAATTATTACAAATCGATTAAAAGGATGATAAATAGGTTAGTGATGTGAAAGAGGGGGTATTCATCTAATAACACAAACCACCACATAAATTAAAAGGGAGGCTTTACAAATGAATTTAAATTCTAATAGAAGAATTGAAATTGCTCGAACAGAAGAAGAGATGTATGAAAAACTAGAGGCGTTACAAAAACAAGGTTTTGAAGAAAGTGATATTCACGTTATATCTTCAGAAAGCAGTGATTTGAATGCATTAAGTCGCCATTCAGAAGTGTCGACACATGAAGCTGGAACTTTCATGGATAAGTTTAAATCTTGGTTTACAGGAGAATCTGCTATCGTAGAAGGCTTAAAAAAGTTAGATTTAAACGAGGAAGAAGCAGAACAATATGCAAGAGAAGTGTCTTCAGGAAGTATAGTATTATATACTGACTCCGACACTCTTGACGAAGGTTATTTAAATAACGCTGCTGACTCTGAAGTTGCAGCAACAACAGAGTATACTGATACTATTGGAACTGATGTTGTGCAAAACCGTTTCACGGAGGGAGAGGCACCTATATCCGACTATGCAAAGGAAAGTGGATTTACTCCTTCGACTAATGAAGTAGTTAACAAAACTGATGGACGGTTGGATGAGCAACAGGATAAGTTTGCGAGGGGAGAAACTTTTGCGACTGATCCTCTACTAGCAAGAGATGAAAATCATTTTGGTCATACTATGCAAGAAGACGAATTGGTCCAAAATAAGCGTCCTGCCATTGATGAAAGTGTAACAATGGAAGAAAAAACATATGGGGCACATTCTCCAGGTGCTGATCCGAACTTGGGACCAGCGGCATTTAGTGATGATGAGGTTGAAATGGATGAGGAAGAAAGAAGAATCAATAAACAACAGCGGGAAGAGGAGCTGGAGCGTCAGCAAAAATTGGATGAAACTTCTCCTATAAATCGATTATATTAATAAGTATTTTCAAAGTGCCCCTCTATTGTTAGAGGGGTTTTTGAGTTTAGTAAGGATTACTTACATAATTTCAGAAATATAATTTGATCATAATGTATGAATTATAGATGGCAGATTTCCGCTTTCGGCGGTCGCTTTCCGTGGGGTGAGCGATAAGCCATCACCACCCCTAACACGTCGCATGTGATGGCTTATCTGACTCACTAATCCCACAGGAGTCGCCACCTGTCGCTTCAATCATATATGGTGTAGTAATGAGAAAGTAGCGCGGAGAAATTATCGCAAGAATAAATTGTATCGTTATTAGAGCTATCCTATTAATAAATTTATAGGAAAAGCTTGAACAATAAATAACTGATTTCCGCTTTCGGCGGTCGCTTTCCGTGGGGTGAGCGATAAGCCATCACCGTCGCTAGTGCGTCGTATGTAATGACTTATCTTTCTCACTGATCCCACAGGAGTCGCCGCCTGTCGCTTCAATCTCATGTATTGTGATGTATGGTGAAATAAAATGATTTAAAGTTACTCCAAAATCTTGTCATGGTAACCTAAGTGTTTGCGCTTCTCTTAATTATTATTAGTATGAGATAATAGAAGTATTCAAGATATTTGAGGTGGTATAAATGGATTTTGTTGCAATAGATTTTGAAACTGCAAATAGTCTACGATCTAGTGTTTGTTCAGTAGGGGTTGTGGTTATAAAGAATGGCAAAATACATGAAGAAGTACAAACGCTTATCAATCCACTTAGTGAGTTTCACTATTTTAATACAAGAGTACATGGAATAACAGAAAATATGGTGCAAGATGCTCCAACATTTGAAGAGTTTTGGCCGCAGCTTAAGCCTTATATAGACAAACAAATGATCATAGCCCATAATGCAAGCTTTGATATAGGAGTATTAAAGGAATCCGTGAGCAGATGCTATGAAACTCAACCAGAATACCAATATTCTTGTTCCTATAGAATTGCAAAGAAAGTATGGCCTGATTTGTATAATCATAAATTATCCACAGTGGCAAACTACTTAAGTATAAGTTTAAAGCATCATGATGCTTTAGAGGATGCCAGAGCTGCAGCTTTAATTGTATTAGAAGCTATGAAAAAAACAAGAACCAGTTCTATTAATGAGCTGTCTCATTTGCATAAGATTAAAATTGGAGATTCCGTGACATTTAAAAAACCAAATTCTCGTGCAAAGAAAAATATAGAGGACAAGCCTCTAACCTATATAGAGACTCAAATAAATGAACCGAATCCCCGACATCCATTTTACGGAGCGCATATTGTCTTCACAGGAAA
This sequence comes from Psychrobacillus sp. NPDC093200, assembly GCF_050280345.1. NCBI lineage: Bacteria > Bacillati > Bacillota > Bacilli > Caryophanales > Bacillaceae > Psychrobacillus > Psychrobacillus sp. NPDC093200. The sequence continues at coordinate 340,892 of NZ_JBNNVC010000001.1, forward strand.
AATGGACTCTATGACAAGGTCGAGCGCAGCCCAATATGCAGTTGACCGTGGTGCTATTTGCAAAGGTACTGTTGATGTAGATACTAACTTTTTAATAGTAGGTGATCAAGCTCTGACTAAATACGTAGAAGGAGTGAAGAGCTCAAAAATGCTAAAAGCAGAGGCGCTAATCCAAAAAGGAATTCCTTTAGAAATCGTTGGAGAGCAAGATTTTTTAAAATTGGTTAGACATTAAAATAAAAGGAGCGATGGATAATTAGTTGATTATCTATCGCTCTTTTTGCCATTCGTCTGCAGTTTCTTTATGCCAACATAATAAATTATAATAGGTATTTTATAACAAAAGAAGAAGAGAATGTTTAGAATGCACTAAATCAGTGTAAACGATAATAAAGTATAAATTTTAGGAGGGAAGAGAAACTAAGAAAATATGGAGAGGAGCTTGAACATAATGGACAATTCGATATCTTATGGGGACGATTATAAATACATTCCAACTACATCGGTTGGCAGTGGGGTAGGACTAGAAATTTTGCCAGATGTATATTGTTACACCGTTCAAATAGTAAATATTTGTTTGGTAGGCAAGCCAGGTTCGGATGATTTTGTATTAGTAGATGCTGGAATGCCTCATTCGGCTGAGAAGATAATCGGGGTAGTGGAGGAGAGATTTGGGGAGCATAAAAAACCTAAGGCTATCATTTTAACCCATGGTCACTTCGATCATGTAGGAGCGATAATAGAATTGATAGAAAAATGGAATATACCTGTCTATGCACATCAATTGGAATTACCATTTTTAACTGGGAAAGAGGACTATCCAGAACCGGATCCAACGGTTGAAGGTGGGATGGTGGCAAAAATGTCTTCTATGTTTCCTAACGAAGCAATAGATTTGGGGAGTCATGTAAGAGCATTGCCAGAGGATGGCTCTGTTCCTTTTTTGCCTAGTTTTAAATGGTATCATACACCAGGACATTCGCCAGGACATATTTCTCTATTTCGTAAGGAAGATGGGCTTCTTATAGCGGGTGATGCTTTTGTTACAGTTAAACAGGAGTATTTATACAAAGTGTTGACTCAAGAGCAAGAAATAAGTGGGCCTCCTCGTTATTTTACAACGAATTGGGAGGATGCGGAGTACTCAGTGAAGGTATTAAAATCATTAAACCCCAATACTGCTATTACAGGACATGGCCTTCCAATGAGTGGAGAATTGCTTAAAAGTAATCTTCATTTACTAGTTAGCGAATTTCAACGAATTGCGAAACCTAGTTATGGAAAGTTTGTTGATAATGAATAATTGCAGAATTCCTATCAGCCCTTTGGAGAGGATAGGATTTCTTTTCATTTTCTTATAGAAAGATTAGAATATATACAATTATGTAGGAATGGGGGATGTGTATGACGTTTTCGATAATTGGTTTTGACCCAGAAACGAAAGAGTTAGGTATAGCGGTGGCTTCCAAATTTTTAAGTGTCGGTGCAGTAGTTCCTTTTGCTAAAGCAGGGGTGGGAGCAATTGCGACTCAGTCTTGGGCTAACCTGGAATACGGTAAAAGAGGATTAAGCCTTTTAAAACAAGGGCTCGAGCCAGTTGAAGTGTTAAAAGAACTTATTAAGGACGATGATAAGTCTTCTGTGCGACAAGTTGGTATTGTGAATGCGAATGGTCGAAGTATCACATTCACAGGAGAAGAATGCTTTGAATGGGCCGGTGGTGTAGCGGGTACTAACTATGCGATTCAGGGAAATATTCTAGTAGATTCAGAGACTGTAAATGAAATGGAAAAAACTTTTATAGAAACAGATGGTAGTCTAGCCGACCGGTTATTGGCGGCCCTGTGTGCAGGGGAATTAGTGGGTGGCGACAGTAGGGGCAAACAATCTGCAGCTCTTTATATTGTAAAAGAAAAAGGAAGCTACGGGGGATATACAGATAGATTCATAGACTTACGAGTAGATGACCATAGTGATCCGGTAAAGGAACTATTAAGATTGTTGAAGCTTCATCGCCTATACTTTGAGCATTCGGCAATAGAGGATATTGTAGCAATAGAAGGAGAATTAGAAGAAGAAATACAAAATTTACTGTTTGAAAATGGACACTTGGACCGAGATCTAATAGAACGTGATGACTTGTTAGACGCTGTGCAATCATATCATCTTATTGAAAATTTTGATGAGCGATTACAAGAGAGAGGATACATCGACTTAAAGGTAGTAGAATATATGAAAATTAAAAAGTAAAGAGGCAGATGGTAGTTCTATTTTGATTCTAATCATTAGTAAGAAACCTGACCAACATATATTGGTCAGGTTTCATGGTCAAGAGTAACTATTTAGTTTTGCCATTTTTAGCTTTTACTGTAACCTTAATAGAAACCGATTTATTGCTATAAGTAGCTTTAATTGTAGTGCTTCCAGCTGCTTTAGCAGTGATAACCCCTTTTTGGTCAACAGAGATTATATTTTTATCATAGCCTGTATAGGTTGCATCTGCGGTTACATCAATAGTCGAGTTTTTCTTCCCTTTATTTTTCACCATAGCAGATACTTTAATAGTTGCTGTTTTACCAGAGTCTAATTTAATATGCTTTTTATCAACTTTTAGGTTTAAGATTTTAGGAACCCCTGGTTCTTGCTCTTGCTTCTCCAAGTCTATTTGGATTAGAACTGGATCATGGTCAGAAGCACGTCCATGGATATCCATATAGTTTGCATTGATGTGGATCATATCTACCACTGTTTTTTCTGATAAATTATTCGTTACTAAAATATGATCTAATACTTGGTTGTTACCTTGATAATAATAAGAGAACCGTTCGCCTACTGGAACTTTCTCTACCATATTTGTTAAAATTCCACCTTTTAAAGCGGCAAGAGCAGGAGTGAATTCAAAGTCATTCATATCTCCCGCAACAATTACATTTAACTCTGGATCTTTAGCTTGTCCAGCCTTGATGAAGTTGTTTATCATTGTTGCAAGCTCAATTCGCTCAGCCTCTGAACCCAATACAGGAGGTTGGTTTTGGCCAAATAAAGGCTGGTCTCCTCCCTTAGAATTTAAGTGAGCACCAATTACAACTACTTTTTCCCCTTGGAAATCAAATTGGGCAGCTAGTGGTTTACGAGTTTCTTCCTGAGGTAAGTCAAGGATACGTCCAGGGTTTAAGGTTAGATTTCCTTCTTCACTCCAAGCAACTGGGTCAGTTGAACCACCCTTTGTGCCTTCAGAAAGTGTCACTCTATCCGGATTGTATAGGTAGCCAACTCGTATGTTACCTCCAGGTTGTCCACCATCGCGGTTGTATTCAGGTGCTATATCAGTCCATTCATACGCTGGTCCGCCTTCTGCTATGATAGCTGCGATCAATCGTTCATAGCTCGCAGATGCATCTGAGTTACCAGAGGCTGTAGGACCATCATTGTCTTGAACTTCAACTAAAGTAATGATATCCGGTGCTTTCATATTTTCAACAAATGATCGAGCTATTTTTATTACTTTTTCATCAGGAGTGTTTTCTGCATTAGCAGAGAAATTCTCTACGTTATAAGAAGCAACCGTTAGTTTTTCTTCGGTAGGAACAATATCTGTCACCGTCACTGGTTTTTCAATGCGTGTAATTGGAGGGAGTGATTCCTCTTCTACCCATAACTTAAAGTTTCCGAAACCAAACCCCAAGACTCCAATGATGTCTTCCGTAAAGTAATCACCTGATTTAGCATCGTATTTATCATTATCAATAAGAACTGTAATTCGTTCTGGATTATAATCATTAACGGAAATATTAATTCCACCTAAAACATTAAATGTAGTATTAGCCGAGTTTCCTGCCACCACCACAATTTCGCCATAATCCTGCGGCCCTACAACTTTAGCATTTGGTACGGCTAATCGCATTAATTCAACAGATTCCCAAAAATCAATTCCATCCTCTAATGCATCGAAGGAAGTCAGGCCATCATTATCAATGATTTCAGTAGGTGGATTAATATCTTCACCAATTACTAGTGGTGCAGGCAATTCTGCAGTTCCTATTTTACTCGTTTCTGAAGCTCTAATTCTTGTGATGGGTAGGTCGTTTGTTTTCATATCGGAATAGCCATCGTAATACCATTCCTCTACTGTACCCGCAACTGTTACTAAATCTCCAACCTTTAATCCATTATTTGCTTTATTTACGATAATAGCTTCAGATGTATGATTATTATCATCTGGATTTATGTCTTGAATAACAAAGTTTGCTGAATTGTACAGATGAGTGACTACGCCTGTAATATTTTGTACTATCGTACCTTCATAATCAGAGAAGTGTCCTTGTCCTTGAATATCACGGATAGAAAGGTTCTCTGTCTTTAAGACATTGTACGTAAATATAAAGACTTCTGATGTAATATCGCCTATTGCAACAGCTTTAATTGTTGTGTCTTTTGTTAATGTGATAGGCTCAACATATTTTTTACTTGAAGCAGTTGGGGGAGAGCCATCTAATGTGTAATAGATACTAGCTGCTTCCCAGGGGGTTGTTAATGTAATTTTTGTCCCTTCTGAAACAGTTCCAGGGAAAATGTTTGGATATACAGCAGGCTTGTTCACTTGTTCAAAGCTTTCTAAGCCAAGTGTTTTAACTTGGAAAGTGGTATTAAAAATAGATCCAATACCGGACACATTTATTAAATCACCATTGTTGTATTGTTTAGTAAATGTCTCATAGTCTAGACCATTGCGATTATCATTTCGAATAATGACTGATTCGCCATTTTCGTGTGTTGCTGTAAACTCAAACGTTCCATAATCATTAGTAGCTACTAGATTAGAAATAGTTACATTGTTTAGTAAAACTCTTTCACCCTGAGTATTTTCATTCACTCCCGCTGGCGTGATTTCTTGAACAGAGGGTAGTGGATTATCTGAAGAAAGCTTACTAATAGTTGTTGGTTGAATTTGAAGCTCTCCACTATAAGGACTTACCTTTCCTTCCAACTCAACAAGATCTCCAGGTTGTACATCTGCTGAGGAAGTGTATGCATAAAGCCCACCTGTTTCGTCTTGAATATAGAAAGCTTTTCCGCCCCATAATCCTTGACCAGTTGTAACTGTCCCAGTCACACGGACAACTTTATTTTGATCTGTTATAGCTCGTGCTGCAGAAATATTTTCTAATACCTCAACCTCAGTAGGAGGGGTTTCTCCTTCAGAAATGATTGTATAAGCACTGGCACTTCTCATTCCAGGAACAGAGAAATAGGCAGACAAGGTTCCTGTCACAGTAACCTTTCCTTGAAACAAGCTTGAGTTGTCTACTAAATTTAAACCAGCACGGACTGCTCCGGTAGGTAATTGCACTGGTAGAATGTTAGCAGGATTGGTTTCCTCAGGAGAGTCAGCTAAACCTATATTTGTTGCAACTGTAAAGGGAGCTTCCTGATCATAGGAAGTCCCTGAGGAGGCAGTTCCTACTATATAGCCTTGTACTGTTGCAATGCCAGTATTGTTGCTAATCGCCTCTGCCACAGTAATGGGTTCAGCAGCCTGGGTTTCGGTCACGAAGATAAACGGGAAAACCATAGAAATAACTAGCAGTAAAGATAGTGTTATTTTATTAAAAGGACCTGTCCAAAAATCTTTTCTTACCATTCATTTCACTCCTTGTAATGTATTATGTTCAAAAGGAGTATAGCAGAGGAATATTAATAAATTATTTAATTTCTACAAATTTTTAGTTTTCTGGCTAAAAACAGGATAGAAGTAGGGGAGCTGTAAATATATTGAGGAAAATAGAATTACTTTAAAATGGTAAAAAAGATTCTGCAAAGAAATACTTAACTGAATAAAAAGTATTGCAATATAGTTTAAATATTTTGTATTTTAAGTGTTGTAATTGTCAGAATTTGTTGTATACTTTAAATTAAGTTAAATAACTAGGCAGAGACTATGAGATGAAAGCCTAAATGTAAGCCTTTTTGTAAAGGCTTACATTTGGTGTTCATCTTTATTTTTTTGCCGTTAACTAAAACAAAGGGGGATATACAGTGAAGAAAATGACAGGTCTAGTAGCAAGCGTATTGCTTGCGGGAAGTATTTTAGCTGGCTGTGCAGGCGATGACACTAGTGAAGGGGGAAGTGGAGGAGAACGAATAACTCTTTATTCTCCTGAAACACCTGATTTTACTAAAGAGTTGGCAGCTAAATATGAAGAAGTGCACGGTGGAAAAGTAGATGTACAATACGCTGGAACAAATGTACTTGTTAATCAAATGTTAGCAGAAAAAGATAATCCAAAAGCTGATGTATGGTATGGCGGAGGAGGAATACTACCTTTTGAAGCAGCAGTCGAGCGTGGAATTTTAGCAGAGTATATTCCAGATTTTGCAGCAGATTGGGACGTAGTTGAAGACGGCATCAAGATGAAACATGAAGACGGTAAGTATGTTGGAATTGAAATTTTCGTATTGGGATTCTCTTATAATACGGAGCTAGTGACTGAGGAAGAGGCTCCAAAAACGTGGGAAGATCTGTTAGACCCTAAATGGGAAGGGAAAATCCAGTTTCCAAATCCTGCAGCCTCTGGAACAGCGACTTTAATGGTTATGGATCAAATGATGAGAAAAGGTGAAGATGAGGCTTGGAAGTACTTTGAACAATTAGTGAAGCAGTCTAACTCTATGCCAGACTCTGGTTCAGCTCCAACGAAAGGGGTAGCAATGGGTGAAGCACACATTGGAATTGGCTTTGACTTTATGGCGTATGAACAAAAAAGTAAGGGAGAAAGCGTAGACTTTATCGTACCTGATCAGACACCAGTTCTTGTAAATCCTGCATCACTAATTGAGGGTGGCCCAAATGCTAAAGGTGGTAAAGAATTTATAGATTTCCTTCTATCTGAGGATGCTCAACAAATCATGGCGGATTGGTATCATATACCGATTAATCCTAACGTAGAATCTAAAACACCTTTGACTTTGGAGAAGGTAAAAGAGGTAGCAGTTGATCTCGATATAGATTGGGTTAACGAAAACTATGACCGAGTAAGAAACGAGTGGAAAGATAAATTTCAATAAATAAGGGTGAATATAAATGGGATCAGTAAAAATAAGTAACATCACAAAAAAGTTTGGGGACGTTACTGCGCTTCATGATATTAACCTTGATATCAAGGAGGGCGAGTTTTTCGCTCTTCTTGGTCCTTCGGGATGTGGAAAAACGACAACAATGAGATGTATTGCTGGTTTTGAAAGTCCTACTTCAGGAAAAATTTACATAGGAGATAACGAAGTAGAGAACATTCCCGCAAACAAGCGTAATTGTGGCATGGTTTTTCAAAGCTATGCATTATTTCCTCATATGAACGTATTTGACAATGTCGCCTACAGTCTAAATATTAAAGAGTTAAACTCTAGTAATCCAGTTAAACAGCTAGGTATTTATGCGCGTTTACTAAATAAAAGATTAGGAAAAACGCCAAAAACAATTCAAGAAAAGGTTATGAAGATTCTTCAATACGTCGAGCTAGACAAATATGCAAATCGTTTAACTAGCGAGCTTTCTGGAGGTCAGCAGCAGAGGGTTGCTCTAGCTAGGGCATTAGTGATGGAGCCGGCCGTTCTATTAATGGATGAGCCACTTTCTAATCTCGATCAAAAGCTTCGCCACTCTATGAGGAATACTATCAGATCTATTCAACAGGATTTAGGTATTACAACTATTTTTGTTACGCATGACCAAGAAGAAGCGATGAGTATGGCAGACCGTATTGCGGTTATGGACAAAGGGGAAATCGTACAAATTGGTACACCGACAGATCTATATAGTAATCCATCAACACCTTTTATAGCAGACTTCGTTGGTACTTCCAATATATTGAAGGGTGAAGTTGTAGGGGATGAAAATGGCTTGCTAATTGTTAGTGGGGATGGTTTTAAATTGAAATCCTCTAATAGCACTGCTAAGAAAGACGTGGATATCATTATACGTCCAGAGCACGTGATGGTTGAGCCTGTCGATAGTATAGTAGATTCTTCTACAACGAATGTTATAGAAGGTACAGTCCTTATGTCTACATATCTAGGTTCGATTGTTCGCTATGATATTCAGGTTGGGGAATATCAATTGATCGTTGATACAACTTACTCCACAGGAGCTAATATATTTGAAGAAGGAAAAAAAGTGAAGCTAACAGTAGAGTTTGAAAGGGTGCTATTGATATGAAGAAATCATTAAAAAACTTCAGTGGATTATCAGTAGTAAAAATATTTATATACGTATTTTTTGGCCTTTTCATGATACTACCACTATTTTCAGTATTTCTTGTGAGCTTCACAGGACAGCCAATAAATATTTTGGGTTCCATAACGGATCCCTCAATTTTTAGTTCAACTATTGAAAAGTTGAAAGGCTCGTCATTAGACAATTATAAAAATATATTTACAAACTCAGGCTATTTAGATGCCTTAAAAAACAGTCTATATTTGGGTTTTTTAGTAACAGTTATTGTCATTACCCTTTGCATTCCTATGGCCTATGGAATAGCACGTACTAAAATGCCTTTTAAAAAAACAATTTCCGCCTTGTGTACAATTCCGCTAATTGTTCCAACTTTTATATCAGCCTACGCTTTTATCATAATGTTCGGGAGAGCGGGCTGGGTAACGGAAATTTACAACCTATTAGGCGGAGAGGGGATGCTTCTCAACCCCTACTCCATGGCAGGTGTAGTAATGGTGCAAGTGTTTTTCTTCTTCCCTTACGCGTTATGGCCATTAGTTGCGGCATTTAAAATAAGTGATATTAGTTTAGAAGAGGCTTCACAAAATTTAGGTGCAAAGAGTTGGTTCACATTTACTTTTGTGACTTTTCCATTGGCACTTCCAGGCATTATCTCAAGTGCATTATTAATTTTTACGGTGAGTTTTTCCGATTTTGGTACCCCTATTGTGCTAGCTCCGAAAGAGTTAAACCTTTTAGTAGTAGAGGCTTATCGTGAAATAGCTGGTTTCTTTAACTGGGGTGGTGCTGCGATTCTAACGGTAGTTATGGTAATTGTTGCTGCATTCTTTTTCTGGCTTCAACACTTATTTACTAAAAGTAGAAACTACGGTTCTGTTTCTGGTAAACCAAAAAAACAGAAATTAATAGAAAACAAATTATTAACAAGAGTTTTATCAGGTTACTCTTTTTTAGTAGTATTAATCCCACTTTTAGCAATGTTATCAGTAGCACTACAATCTGTGGCTACAACTTGGGGGAAAGATTTGTTGCCTAACGGTTATACACTAAATCACTATAAAACAATTTTTTCCACCTCTATGGGGAATATTCAAAACAGTATTATGCTAGCGACAGGAGCACTTGTATTAAGTGTTATCATAGCAACTTTTGTTTCTTATTTTGTAGTAAGACAAAATTCATCTAAGTTAGATTTCATGGCTTCTATACCTTTAGTTGTCCCTGGAATTGCATTCGGTATAGCATTGATTCAAACATTTAACACAGCTCCTTTGCAATTAACTGGTACAGCTGTTTTATTAATTATTGCATATACAATTCGAAGACTGCCATATATGGTCAGGTCTACTATGGGAGCGATGAGAGCGATTAAGCAAGACATTGAAGAGGCGGCTATCAATCTTGGAGCGACTCCTTTAACTGCTGCTATAACCATTGTTGGGCCGCTTATGCTACCTGGGATAGCGGCTGGATCAGTATTGGTATTTATAACCGTCATTAAAGAGGCGAGCGTATCCATATTACTTGCACCACCTGAATGGGCGCCCATGAGCTTAGCTATATTCCAAAATATACTACGTGCAGAGTATTACTCTGCTGCTGCGATGTCCATCGTTCTTATAGTACTCGTGCTCCTTTTACAAGGGGTAGCTAATTTCTTGTCAAGAAAACAACAGTTATAGTTTATTGGAGTGAAGACTTTGAATGGATATATATTTGATCTAGACGGTACAATCTACATTGATAATGAGATAATCGCAGGAGTTCCGGAAGCTATTAAAAGCTTGAAGGCAAGAGGAGATAAGGTAATCTTTCTCACAAACAAATCTATAGCGAGTAGAAAAGATTATGTAGAAAAGTTAAAGAAGTTAGATATAGAAGTAAAATTAGAGGAAGTTATTAATTCAAACTATATTACTGCTCATTATTTAAAAAAGGTTATGAAGCCAGAGGACTCCGTATATGTGATTGGAGAAGCCCCCTTATTCGAGGAGCTTAGAGGAGAAAATATAAAACTAGCGGAGTGTTCAGCTAGAGCTTCCCATGTTGTATTAGGCTGGGATAGAGATTTTACTTATGATAAGCTAAACCAAGCCTATCAAGCTTGGAAAAATGGTGCAGAAATTATAGCTACCAATCCCGATCGAACCTGTCCTGTTAGAGAGGGGGACATACCAGACTGTGGGGCAATGATAGGTGCTCTAGAAGGAACTACGGGTGAACCTATCAAGCTCATTACTGGAAAGCCCTCCTCTCTGATGGCTAATTATGTATTGAATGATGTATTACAAATGGAAGCTTCTAATTGCTATATGATAGGAGACAGATTAGAAACAGATATAAAAATGGGTAATGATGCAGGAATGCATTCAGTTTTAGTGATGACAGGGATTACAACTCTGAATATGTTAGAAAATCCTGTCCATAAACCTAAATACATTTTAGAAAGTGTACGGGATATCCTTACTTTATAGATTAAAATTCCACATTTCTGGGATTCCAGCAGAGACAGCTAAGGCACCATTTTCTAGGGCCTGATGGACCTCAGAAATGTTATCAATAAGACCTCCAGCTATTATAGGAAAAACAAGGCTCGTAGAGAGCTGGTCAATTACTTTAGGCATAATACCAGGCATTACCTCTACAGCATCTGGTCTGCAGGAGTTTACCATTTCAATTCCTTTAGTTATCGCACTTCTATCAAGCAAAAATATTCGTTGGATGGTCATTAGTCCGGCTTCTTTAGCCAACTTAACCACATGGCTCTTTGTGGTAATGATACCTGTAGGTTTCCATTGGTCTGCTACAAAGGTTAAAGCTGTTTTTGAACTAGAAATACCATCTATGAAGTCAAGGTGGACAAAGACATATTTATTCGCTTGTTTTAGTTGACTAATGTAACCGCCTGCTGTCAGCAGGTTTCCTGTTAGCAGAAAGACAATATTTGCCTTACTATTAATTGCTTGTTTTAAATCTTGTTCATTAGTAACGGAAGCTATTATCTGTGACTCTACCATGTCTACTAAAATCATCGTTGCTCACCTTTTCTATCTATTAGTTTTTAAACCATTGTAACATATTTAAAATATTCAGAAGAAAATAATTTTGGTTAGAGAATGTAGAGAAGACCATTACAAGGCTTGCCTAGGTGCAAGTTTATTGTAATGGTCTTTTTTAATGCAAAGGAGAAAATAATGGAAAATTTTTCATATATCGAAAGAGAGAAACGACTGTCGACACTAAAAGGGAACCACTATGATGTGATAGTCATTGGTGGAGGTATTACTGGTACGGGAATTGCTTTAGACTGTGCTACGAGAGGTTTAAAAGTGTTAGTAGTAGAAATGCAGGATTTTGCTGCTGGAACTTCTAGCAGATCAACCAAACTTGTCCATGGTGGTCTTCGCTACTTAAAGCAGCTAGAGGTTAAAATGGTCGCAGATGTCGGAAAAGAAAGGGAGATTGTTTATCTTAATGCGCCTCATGTAACTCATCCAGAGTGGATGCTCTTACCTATTTATAAAAAGGGGACCTTTGGAAAATACTCAACTTCTGTTGGTCTCATGGTATATGACTTTTTAGCAGGAGTGAAAAGACATGAAAGAAGAAAAATGCTTACTCGAAATGAGACCATTGAAAAAGAGCCTTTGTTAAAGCAGGAGGATTTGGTTGGCGGAGGGTACTATGTCGAATATAGAACAGATGATGCAAGACTCACAATAGAGGTTGCCAAAAAAGCTTACGAAAAGGGAGCTGATCTCCTTAATTATGTGAAAGCCGAAAAGCTAATTTATTCGGAAAATGGGAAGATTTGTGGGATTACAGTGAATGATCTTATATCTGAATGTCAATTCGATGTTTTTGCGAAGAAAATAGTTAATGCTTCGGGGCCATGGGTAGAAAGTATAATTGGTTTAGACAAAAAAATAGCAGGAAAAAGTTTGCTGCATACAAAGGGTATTCATATAGTAATAGATCAGAAAAGATTTCCTTTAAGGCAGGCTGTCTACTTCGATACACCAGATGGAAGAATGGTATTTGCCATTCCTAGAGAAGGCAAAGCTTATGTGGGAACTACAGATACTGTCTTTGAAGAAGATTTAGTCAATCCAAGCATAGATAAGGACGATCAAAACTATTTAATTCAATGTATAGATTTTATGTTTCCTCAAACGAAACTTACAATCAATGATATTGAATCTAGCTGGGCTGGGGTTAGACCATTGATTCGAGAGGAAGGGAAGGGGCCTTCTGAAATATCGAGAAAAGACGAGATTTGGACATCTGAAACAGGTCTTATAACAATTGCAGGAGGAAAATTAACTGGTTACCGAAAGATGGCTGAAACGATTACTGATTTATTGTGTAAGGATTTACAAAAAAGCGGCATTTCGGTTGGAAATTCAATTACTAAAACCTTGAAATTATCTGGAGGTGAATTTAAAAGCCCGACAGACTATGCGAGCTACATATCAAGGAAAACAAAAGACTTAATGACTTTAGGTTTAACCAACGAAGAAGCAACCTCGCTGGCTGCAATGTATGGTACTAATACGGATAAAATTCTTAAGCTAGCGGATAATGTATTAGAGGAAACAAACTTACCGATGATTATGAAATTAACTCTCCATTATGCAATTGACCATGAGATGGCAATAACTGCAGTAGACTATTTATTAAGAAGGACAGGGAGTATATTGTTTAATATTACTATTGCTCAAAAATGGAAACTAGAGGTAATAGACTACATGGCTATAGCAATGAAATGGGATGAAAAAACAAAAGAGTTTATGTGGGCTGATTTGGAGTTAAAGCTTCATCAAGCTACAAATAACAAATAAAAGTAGGGCCTGGAAAAATACAGGTCCTAACTGTTTTTTGTAATTAATTATTGGAATACTACAATAGGATAGATTTTTACTATAGACGAGGCAGGGTCTAATGCTTCACGCTCATATTCCTCTACAACCCAGTTGATAGAAAGAAGTTGTCTTAAGGTACTTAGCTGCTGGGGGGTGAGTTCTAATAATTCTATAGTATGATTATTAATCTTATAATCTTGGTCTTCTATTTTTTCAAATTTCATCTTTAGTAAGTTTTTCAATCCGTTAATGGTAATAAATTTTACGGAGTACCCATTTTCTAATAACTCTTTAAATTGAGGTTTGTTTTGTACATACACGTTTAATAGTGTTTGATATTCATTAGAGTAGAGATCCTCCCATGAATGGCTTTCTAAATTATCTATTAGTTCCTTGTTTGATACACCATTGCTTCGTAAAACTTCCAATAGGACGGCTTCCTTCATGGTTAACTTAAAATTTTCCATTGTCTCACTCCTATGTTTGTCTTTTTATTCTATTAAGTATATCAAATCAACAGGACATAAAAACACCAGATTATTTTAGACATCTGGTGTTTTGGTTTTATTTATTTAGTTTCCACACAGAGTGATTTAAGCCTAAAGCAAACGTCACCCAACCGATGTATGGAATCATCAGAGCACCTGCAGTAGTATCTTTCTTCTGAAATTCGTATGCTGTCATAGCGATTGCACCTAACAGAATGGTCATTTCTATAAGAGCTGTTCCTCTGAGACCCCAACGGAAAAATAAGAAAGACCATAGGAAATTTAAACCTAACTGTAAGTCATAGAAGGGAATGGTGGGAGAATCGGAATCCTCCTGCTCAACTTTTTGGTCGGCACGATATTTAGCTAATCCCATAATTGCGTATAAAGAAGTCCACACAATAGGGAAGACAGGAGCGGGGGGAGCAAAGGAAGGCTGCTTTAATTTTTTATACTTCTTTTGTGCATTTCTATTTGCTAACCAGCCAGTAACCGAACCTCCGATGATGGGTACTAGAATACTAATTGCTAGTTTTTTCTTGTCTAACTCTCCGTTTATTTTTAATAATTCCATTTGGTTACCTCCTTAATAATATTAGTAATATTATTCCCTGTTTTTAGGGGAATACGCTTATATTTTTTAAAATTATTAAGTTAATAGAATTGTTAGAATATGGTATGATTAGAAAATAATTAGGGGGCTGAAGTTCATGACAAGATTAAAAATATTACATACGAATGATTTACATAGTCACTTCGACAATTATAAAAAAATAGTTTCTTTAATTCGAGAGCATCGTGACGCTGATACCATTGTGTTAGACGGGGGAGATTTTGCAGACTTTAAAAGTATTGAATTGCAGGGAACAAAAGGGATTGCTGCAATTGAATTGCTAGAAGCTGCAGGCTACGATGCGATTACAATTGGTAACAACGAAATGTTCAATGGGGTAGATACATTAGAGCATATGGCTAGCAAAAGTACGATTCCTTTTATTAGTAATAATTTAATGAAAAAAGACAAAACAGCTATTAAAGGTGTTTGTAAGAGTACTCTTCTAGAGAAAAATGGATTACGTCTTCTAATTACAGGTTCTTCTCCAGATATGGGCGTGTTTAATGAGGGGCTAGGCCTTCACATGACTGATTATACTGTTGCCATTAAGGAAGAAATTCATAGAAACAAAGGTAAATATGATGTATGTATCTTGCTTAGTCATGTTGGCACTTTTGCTGACGAACCATTAGCAAATGAAATAGAGGAAATTGATATTATCATTTCGGCTCACGATCATAAACTATTCAACGAGGCAAAGCTTATTAATGAAACAATTATGAACAGTGCCGGAAACTATGGGGAATATTTAGGAATAGTCGAAATAGAAGTGTCGGATGGAAAGGTTCAGCTTATTAACTCTCAGACAAAATCAACTAAGGAAATACAAGAGGATCCACAAATTGTTTCAATCTTAAAGGTAAATAAAGATAAAGCAATTAACACATTAAGTCAGCCACTATATTCTTTAGCCCTTCCTCTATGGCATGATGTAGTGGAGGAAAATCCTATTAGTAATTTAATAGCTGATGGCCTGAAGGATTTGCTTAAGGCGGATATTGGCCTTATCAACAGCGGTATTTGTAACGCTGGTATTTTCCGTGAGATGTCTAGAAAAAAACTAATTGAAGTATGTCCGTCTCCGTTGAACCCTACTCTTTTTGAGATTCAAGGGAAGAATTTAAAGGAAGCCCTTGAATCATCCTTAGATGCTCAGATTTGTTTGGCTGAAGGACGTGGACCGGGATTTAGAGGAAGATTTGTAGGGGGATTACATGTCTCTGGACTAGAAATCGAGCACGATGGAAAACATATTAAAACTATCTATTTAAATGAGATTCCACTTGAAGATGAAAAATGGTATTTAGTCGCAAGCTCGGATTATTTACAAAGAGGCTCTGGTTACCCTAGTCTTGCCAATAATCGGAACGAACAATATTGGGCAGAAGAAATTAAGGATATTATTGAAATATATGGAGAGAAATCTGATTTTGTTGAATCTGCACATCAAAATAGATGGAAGGAACTAGCTAATATAAGGGGATAGATGGTATGAAGCCGATGAAAATACGACAACGTGGTGTCACAATAGGAAATCTTCCTGTGGGGCAGAAGAATTGCATTACAGATGTGGCTGGAGTCAAAGTGGGCCATATAACGCTCGAGCACGAACTTGGAGAGGAAAAGTATGCATGTACCGGTGTTACAGCTATACTGCCTCATGACGATAATTTGTTTCATCATAAGGTAGTCGCTGCTAGCTACATATTAAATGGATTTGGCAAAACAACCGGCTTGGTACAAGTAGATGAGTTAGGTGTAATCGAAGCACCTATTATGCTAACTAATACTTTTGGTGTACCAGCGGTTACTCAAGGTGCATTAATGTATATGTTAAAAGCAAATCCTGATATTGGAGTATCTACCGGAACTATTAATATTGTCGTTGGAGAATGTAACGACGGAAGATTAAACTCTATTCGTGAGCTTCCAGTGGAACCAAAGCATGCAGTAGAGGCAATCCAAAATGCTAAGATGGAAGCTGCTGAAGAAGGCGCTGTCGGGGCTGGTAAGGGAATGATTTGTTTTGGATATAAGGGCGGAATAGGATCATCATCTAGGGTAGTTTATGATACATCCAGTGATACTGCCTATACGATTGGATGCATGGTCTTAAGTAACTTCGGACAGAAAGAAGAATTTCAAGCGGAGCGTTACAAGGCAACAGAAGAGAATTCTGTACCAGCCTATCCAACGCCTGCAGATGGTTCAATAATAATCGTGTTAGCAACTGATGCACCGCTTGGCAGCAATCAGCTTAAGCGAGTTGCAAAGCGTTGTGGTATTGGTTTAGGAAGAACAGGCAGTCATTTTAGCAACGGAAGTGGTGACATTGTCATTGCTTTTTCTACCGCCCATAAAATTCCTCATATCTCTGAAATCAGTGTTGAAACAAGGTATATGCTGAGAGATGACCATGCTGTTATGAATGACCTCTTTCAAGCAGCATCAGAAGCGACGGAGGAAGCCATTATAAACTCTTTATCTCAGGCCGTTAAAACTAAAGGCCGTCAGGGTGAAACAGTCTATGCATATCCTTTCGATTAGAAGATTATTAAATTAAAAGGCTGCCAATTTAATTACAAATTGGCAACCTCTGTTTTTTTTACACGAGAAAGTATCAGCAATAACTGCTAGATTTAGGAATTACTGATGGTAGTGTTTTTGGGATTTTTAAGTATATCCTACCATTCCGCTTTAAAAGAAAATCACTTAAATTCTAACTTTACTTTGCCTTCTTCTAGAGCAAGCTTTGCATCAAATTTTTGCCCATTTTCTGCTTCAAAACCTTTAATAATATTTGTCATACCCTTTGTGCAAAGAAGCTTTATCTGACTTGGGGTTATCTTTTTCTTTAAGAAGAAGCCATTGAATGTCTGTGTGCATCCATTTTTATAATTAGTACACCCATAAAAATTCTTACGGGCTACAATAGAACCTTGTCCACATTTAGGACATGGAGCGATAGGTTCCAGTTTAAACCTCGCATACTTTGAGCTTGGCTCCCTAAGAGGAAGCTTTATAGTGATATTTTTATTTTTTAACTGACTTGGTGTTTCATTAATTAGGCTATAAATAAACTTTGCAATGCTTCCAAGAAAACGGTCCTGAGAGCCTTCTCCATTCCCTATTTTTCGAAGATAGTTTTCCCATTTTGCAGTCATAGAAGGACTAGAGAGTAGATTGCCTTCGATCGCTTGACATAGGACGCGACCTTTATCTGTTATTGAAACAATATTTTTAGTTACCTGTATATAGCTATGTTTTTTTAGGGTTTCTATAATTCCGCTACGAGTAGCCTCGGTACCTAATCCTTCTACTTCCTTTAGAATTTCGGTTTCACCCTTGTCCTCTATAAGTTTTCCACAGGTTTTCATCATCGCTATTAACTGACCTTCTGTGTATGGTTTGGGAGGTGTGGTCTTTCCTTCTTTAATTTCAATTTTGCTTGAAACCTGCTCCTTCTCAGTTAAAGGAGGGAGAGTGGGTTCTTCTTTTTCTTTTTCATTAGAAGAACGAACAAAAAGAGCTTTCCAGCCTTTGTCGACCTCAGTTTTTCCAGTTGTAAAGAAAAGCAGTCCATTTACATCGGTTGTTACCTTAGTTTCCGTATAAAGATAGTCAGTATGAAACATACATAGAGTTGTTCGAACAATCTCTTCATAAAGATTTCGCTCCATCGGTGAAAGCTTGGCAATAACCGATGGAGAAGGAATCTTTTTGGTTGGAATAATCGCATAATGCTCCTGTACCTTAGAGCTATCTACATAGCGTTTTTTCGGAGAACGGGAGGCTATAGGAAACGGTTGATTGATGAGTCTTTGATAATCTTCTACTTGCCCAACTATATAAGCAAACTCATTGGGCGTGATATGGCGAGAATCAGTTCTAGGATACGTCACTAGTTTTTTTTCATAGAGTCCTTGCATTGTTTTTAATACATTAGCAGGGCTAATTTTCCATAATCTATTAGCTGTAGCCTGCAAAGTCGATAACGAATGAAGCTGTGGAGGCGGAATTCGCTTATCTTGCGTCACTACAGAAGTAACTATGCCTGGCGAATTAGGTTGAATGCCGTGCTTTGCTAAAAGAGCTTGAATAATTTCTCTTTTTGGCTCCTTTGCTTTTGTCTTTCCCTTATAGCTTCCATGCTCAGCTGTAAAAACGGCTTCTACCTCATAAAACGGCTCTGATACAAAGTTTTCAATTTCTATATGACGCTGATAGATCAAATATAGTGTAGGCGATTGAACTCGGCCGATTGGAAATACATCTTGAATCCCTTGTTCTTTCAATAAGAGAGAATATAGGCGAGATGCATTCATACCGACAAGCCAATCACTGATTTGTCGAGCTCTTGCCTCCTCATACATTAGTAAATCCTTTTGGTTGTTCTGTAGATTGGCGAATCCTTTTCGCACTTCATCTATTTCTAAAGAGTTAATCCATAAACGTTTAATATTTTTTCCTCTTGCACCTGTTTGGTTATAAATACTATAGAAAATATTAGATCCTTCGCGATCAACGTCACAGGCGTTAATAACCGTGTCGGTAGATTTAATCAATTTTTTAACGATTGTAAATTGCTTGGATTTTCCTTTAGCCACTTGAAATTCATAGCGCTCAGGCAATATGGGCAGGCTTGCAAGTGACCATCTATTCCATTTGGGATCGTATGCCTTAGGTTCCTTCAATTCTACTAAATGTCCGATTCCCCAAGTGATAAAAGCTCCTTCTGGAAAGATAGGTGAAGGTAAGATTTCAATATAGCCTTCATGACGCTTAACTGAAAAAGCATCTGCATAGGCTTTAGCTTGACTTGGTTTTTCAGCAAGTATTACTGGTTTCATGATTTCACCTCTTCAAGATTCATATGTTTATTGTGCAACAAACGGACTTAAAACACAAAGGACTCAAGGGAAAATATATAAGTTACCGTACTAAACTCGTTATTTAAACTACTAGAGCTATTTCTAAAAACCCAATACTTTCCCTATTTTATTTACCAAAACTTATATTCTTTAGGATAAATCTTATGAGTTTTGCTATAATTATGACAATTAAATACGGAGCTAGGTATGATCACACCACCTATAGTAGTAAATCTCTTGTAGTGAGTGGCATGTGGCTTCCTGAAAGAATGGGATAATATTGAGTGACTCAAGAAATTTTAAAGGATATTCTATTAGAGATTTTCAATTTTGGAGAATAGTAATGAGCCTGGGGTTTGCATCCATGTTTATCTTTGGTGCTATGTATTCGGTACAGCCAATACTTCCAATGTTTACGGAGGAGTTTAATGTTAAGGTCTCATACTCAAGTATGGCGATGTCTTTAACTACATGTGGTCTAATTATAGGGTTAGTTGTTTTAGGTTTTTTCTCAGATCGAATAGGAAGAACTATCTTTGTGAAAATATCCCTTGTTGGATCACTCCTACCTTTTATTCTCATGCCTCTAACAGAGAGCTTTGGTTGGATTATCTTTTTACGATTTGTTCAAGGTTTTTTATTGGCAGGTGTACCTTCTACGGCTCTTGCCTATATAAGTGAGGAAATAAATAAGAAATTTATAAGCGTAGCCACTGCCTTATATATTTCCTGCAATGCTTTAGGAGGAATGATAGGTAGAGTAGTTACAGGCTATGCAACTGAGCATTTCTCTTGGGAAATAGCTTTCTATATTTTAACGGCCAGTGGTGTGTTTGTGTTTATTTTAGTCTTGTTTGCTTTACCTAAATCTAGGAACTTTCAGCCTCAAGAAGCTAGCTTTAGGGAAGACTTTGAGGGTTTTACTTATCATTTAAAAAATCCATCCTTACTTTTGATGTTCGGCTTAGGAATTGTACTTCAATTATCTTTTACTGGGATTTGGACATATATCCCATTCCATCTTACTGAAGAACCTTTTTTACTTTCCATTGATGCTGTTTCTAATTTGTTCTTCGCTTATGGCCTTGGAGTAATTGGTTCTCCCCTCGCAAGCTGGCTTGCGAGCAAAATTGGTCAAAGAAAGGTACTAATAACAGGAGTTTTTGTATTAAGTGTAGGTGTACTATTTACAATGAGTAGCTCCGTTTGGATAATTGTGGTTGGTTTATGTGTGGCGTGTTTAGGCTTTTTTACAGCCCATTCTTTAGCGGCGTCTTCAGTTAGCAGGGAGGCAAATCATCATAAAGGAAGCGCCTCTAGTCTATACCTCGTGTCCTACTATATAGGAGTAGGAGCCGGGAGTACTTTACTTGGACCGATATGGGAACAATTAGGATGGAGAGGACTTGTAATACTAACTACTTTAGCCCCTACACTGTACATATTACTTGTAACCTTGGTGCGGCTTCGTAAGACAAAAAAACAGCCCATTGTTTAACAATGGGCTGTTTTTGTTTATTCTTATTTAGGGTCGTGAGCGACAATAACTAGCTTACCTTCATCTAGTTCTCTTTCAGCAGCCTCTGCCTCTTGAGTAGTCAAGCCTGCTCCGCTCATTTTTGCTCTTAATTCATCTCCACGAGAAGTGAACATATTTTTCATGGATTGTAGGAATCCCATTTCCTTCATACCAACATCAGATGTATCTAATGCATCATTTACATCATCTGCACGTTCTTTTGAATGAGCGAAAATGTGGATATGGTCTTTATGGTATCCTTGAGTTTCTAATCGTTCGATTTCTTGCTTAGCCTGTACGGCATTTTCTACGGTTAATTTGACTGTCATATAAAATCCCTCCAGTTGTTTGTTCTACATAGATACTTTACCCGTAAGAACAAAATTTAAACAAAAGATAAAACTTATTATGTGAAAGAATATAGGTCATTTGATATGATGAAAGAAAAAAGAATGGAAGTTGCCAGATGGAAAATGAATCTAAACAAATAGAAAATTTCAAAGCAGCTATGGGGAACTATCCAACAGGAGTCACGGTGGTCACTGCTTTAAATCAGCAAGGCAAGCCAATGGGGATGACGGTTAACTCATTTGCATCTGTTTCTCTGGATCCATTACTTATATTATGGTCCATTGATAAAAGAGTTTTTTCATATGAAGAATTTTTAAAGGTAGATAAATTTGCAGTAAATATATTAGCTGATGATCAAAGTGAATTATGTAATTTATTCGCTAGTCGAATAGAGGACCGTTTCTCAGGATGTGATTGGAGTGAATCTGAGTTAAATCTGCCCATTTTAACAAATAGTCAATCTGTTTTACAATGTACCTTATTTAAGCAGGTGGATGCAGGAGATCACACTATATTAATAGGTAAAGTTGTGGATATAAAAAATGAGGAAAAGAATCCATTACTTTATCATCGTCGTACAATAGGAGCAATACCTAAAGATTTTTATCAATAAGTTATAAATAGATAAAGCAGTCAGCAGACTATTCTTCAAAAAGTAAAATACCCGGAGAGTTTCGCCTCTCTGGGTATTTTTTGTTTTTAAATTTTTTTTATGAATCGTCCCTACGAGCACGTTTCGAATTGCTTGCATGAACAAGTTTAATTGCTCGTAGGGTTGTTCAATATTAGTCGATTGGATTGAAGGCTGAGGCCATGGTGCTCGCGGAAAGCGTAGTACTTGAAACGGAAATCGACGATTTTTTACTACGTGTAGGAACTATGTAAGGGATACATATAAAAGAAAATTTAAAATTGTCTATTCTTCAATAAAATGGGTATATAAATGGTAAAATTATATTATTTGTAAATAAAAATTAATTAATGGATAATATTTCTAAAAGAGGTGAAGGAATGAGCTTAACTAAAAATAGGAGTGAAGCTGGGTCTCAACAAAATTTTACTCAAATTAAAGAATTCTTTAATGTATTAAAAGCTAATGTCGTCCGCTCTCGCACAACTATTACTGCAGTTTTTTTATCAGCTTCTTTAAAAGAAGAAATATTTCAGCAAGATGATTTAACTTCATATTTAGGCAGCAAGATTAGACAGACTGATTTTCTTTTTGAGTTAATGGAGCCAAACAACTGGTGTATTATACTATCTCAAAGTGGTGAAGAAGAAGCGCAATCATTTCTTAACAGATTATTTAAAGATTCAAAAACAGTGTCGATCTCAACTCTCTATGCAAGTGTTGTAGAGATAGGAAACAATCGTGTAGATTTTGAAAAACTATTAGAGGTTGGAGTAGGGGCTCTAAAGGAAGTAATTAATCGCGGTGGCTCCTTTGAAGTTAATTACATACAGGATTTTAAAGAAAAAGATATGGAAAAAATTAAGATAAGTATATTAGAGGAAAATGAGATATTCCGTAGAGTACTTAGCTCATCGTTGGAAAAGATGAATGTGGACTATTTTGAATTGGAGATCAAAGCATTTTCCGATGGCTATGAGTTTTTAAAATCTGATTGGTATTTTACTAGTCATACGCACATTATTATTATGAATGATATTTTACCGAGAAAAAATGGCTTGGAAGTTTTACATACGGTTAAACAGCTCCCTAATAGTCAGCGTTTTATAACCTTCATGATGACTAAGAAAAAAAACGAGGAGGACATGCTCTATGCCTATGAAATAGGGGTAGATGAGTATTTAATAAAACCTTTTAATCTTAGGTTATTTGAAGCACAAATTAAAAGAACATTTGAAAGGCTATGGCTATGATTCAGATATCGATTAAGTTTGTCCTTCTGCTTATCTTTCTATTAACTCTGATATTAATATCAATTGGATTATATTTAATTTTTAAGAGAATAAGAGAAGTAAAAGTTAATGGGAAAATTGAGTCTTATGTTCACGACTATGAAGGGGATTGGCATCGCTTTTTAATAGACGGGATACCTTTTACCAAGTATCTCATTCCTCGCAGTAGAGAAGAGATAATGGGCATAGAAGAAATTTTTGCTACATATTTAAAAAATCTCTCTAACGAATCTATACAAGTTAAAATCAGTGAATTTTCCAATAGATACCTAAAGGATTACTATAGCGATCTTTTGCATAGTAAGAGTTGGAGCAAGCGAATGAACGCTATGTTTCGTATAGAGGATTTTAGGATTAGTTCTCTTCAAAAGGATTGTGAAAAGCTAGGTAGAAAAAGAATTTCAAGAGAAGAATACTTTCAGCTTTTAAAGATATATTCGCTTTTTAATAAGAAATTATTTTTACAACATATGTTAGTCAGTACTGTTCCTCTATCAGAATATGAGTATAAAAAGCTTCTTTTAAATCTCACACCAGAGCTAATAGACAACTTAACGGATAAAATAGGTGATTTACCTAAGACTTGTCGCTACTCCTTAATTGAAACGATGGGACTTAAAAGAGATATTGAGTATTTACCTCATTTAGAAATGCAATTGAAGCAAGAGGATGTAGAAATTCGTATAAGGTCCCTAAGGGCAATTTATGAAATTGGAGTTATTATAAATCCGGAAACTTATTTGCCGTTTGTGAAATCTCCTATTTGGGAGGAGAGATTAATGATTGCTAAGCTTTTTCAGTTATTACCACTATCCTACACATTACCCCATTTACAAATATTGTTAGAGGACGAGTCCTGGTGGGTTCGCTCACAGGCTGCCAGAACTATGATGAATGATAAAAATGGGAGAGAGAGTTTGGAGGAGTATATAGAAAATTCTAGTGATCGATACGCAATTGATATGGCCTATGAGGCACTAGGGAAAGGACAAAAACCATAATGGGCTTAGCTAATATTTTGGAATATATTCTATTATTTTTTGCAGGAATAATATTATTTTATATGCTTATCGTTATTTTAACTTACAGTATTATGCTATTAATGGCCTTCCACCAGCTAAGAAAGCAATCTAAGCTGGACAAGGATGAACTAGACGATGATTATATTGATGTCATCTATTCAAAGCCTGTGTCTATTATTGTGCCTGCATACAATGAAGAAGCGGGTGTCATTGATAGTATACATTCTCTCTTGAGCCTACGTTATCCACAAACAGAAATAATAGTAGTCAATGACGGCTCTACAGACACTACACAACATAAAGTAATCGAACAATTTAAAATGAAAAAGATAAAAAAAATTATAAGAGATCAGCTTGCTACCGAACCTATACTAGATATTTATCAATCAGATATTCACCCTAATTTACTTTTAGTAAACAAGAAGAATGGGGGAAAGGCAGATGCGTTAAATGCTGGCATCAATGTAGCAAGGTATCCTTATTTTTGCTCCATAGATGGTGATTCTATACTAGAAGAAACCTCTCTGTTGAGGGTGATGAAGCCAATTATTTTGTCTAACGGCGAAGTAATAGCGACTGGAGGAAATATCCGTATAGCTAATGGGTCAGATATTCAATTAGGATCTATTTTTAAAACCGGCCTATCGGATAATTTCTTGGTAGTCATGCAAGTAGTTGAATATTTGAGAGCTTTTCTTATGGGAAGAATTGCGCTTAGTAAATTTAATTTGGTACTAATTATATCCGGAGCCTTCAGTGTTTTCTCCAAGCAATGGGTCATAGAGGCTGGAGGATATTCCAAGCATAACATTGGAGAAGATATGGAATTGGTCGTTAAGCTACATCGCCTATTAAAGGAAAGAAATTCTAAGAAACGTATAGAATTTGTTCCAGATCCGGTTTGTTGGACAGAGGCTCCACAAGATTTAGCTACTTTAAGAAAGCAAAGAAGAAGATGGCATCAAGGTTTAATCACAAGCCTATGGAAGCATAGAAAGATGACCTTCAATCCAAAGTACGGTGGGATTGGTATGATTTCTTTTCCTTATTTCTGGATTGTTGAATGCTTGGGGCCAATTATTGAGCTAGGAGGATATGTATATATTATCGTTGCCTTCTTTTTAGGAGACATTTATTTTGAAATTGCTATATTACTCTCCCTATTATTTGTGGTTTATGGGGCAATTTTTTCAGTATTATCGATATTATTGGAGGCATGGAGCACAAATACATTCCCAAAAGTGAGAGATGTCTTTCGGTTAATTGTTATCTCCCTCACAGAAATTTTTTGGTACAAGCCACTAACTCTATTTTGGAGATGTGAAGGAATTGTCCATTTCATGCTAGGGAAAAATGTGTGGGGAACTATGCAGCGTAAAGGTCTTTCTCAGAAAGGATAGTGGAGATGAAACGATTTTATTTAGTTTGTGTTATTATTCTCTTCATCTTACTTCTACCAATTATTCTTTGGTTTATAGAGCCAGCTAATAAGATGAGTATAGCTATCATAGATAAAACGGTACCAGATGAGTCTTATCGAGAGCATTTAGGGCTTACTTGGCTATTGAATCATTTGAAATATTCAAATGGCAACGATGAATATGATGCTACATCAGACTACTATGGGTATATACCAAACAAAAAAGAGGGGCAAACACGACAATTACCCAAAGATTACTCAAATTATGACGTGATTTATTTGGCAGATACTTACGGTGTCTATGAGGGTAGCAATAAGGTGTATGGAGGACTTGAGCAAGAGGAATGGAATCATATTCTTGAAAGACTAAATGATCAAGAAAAAAGCTTGTTAATTGCCGAGTTCAATACTTTTGCATATCCTACCGAGCCTAAAGTTAGAGAGAGTATAGAAAATTATCTAGGACTCAATTGGACTGGGTGGACAGGGCGATATTTCGCAGATTTGGACCCAAAAAGCAATGAAGAGATTCCTAAGTGGATGATTGACGCCGTAGAAAGTTGGAACTATAAAGGCGGAGGTTTTGTTTTAGTAAATGACAAAAATGAAGTTTTAGTTTTAGAAAGTGATAAACATTTTGGGGAGAAAGGAATTCAAGTAGCCTTAACGGAGACTGGGGAATCAAAGTTTGACCTAGACCAAAGTACAGATTACCAATATTGGTTTGACATTGTCCTTCCCAAAGAGGGTGCAAAGGTTTTAGCTAACTATCAATGGGATCTAACAGAGGCTGGTAAGAGTTTACTAGAGGAGCACTCTATACCTATAGAGTTTGCAGCAGTTTTGGAGAAAACACATTCGCATTCTTCCAGTTATTATTTTGCAGGAGATTTTAATGATGTTGCAAAGGTACCGTCTTTTTATCAGCTGAAGGGTCTTTCTCATATCTATAACTTAGCAGAGAGATTTGCGGAAAATGCTTTTTATTGGTCCACATATTTTCCTATGATGAAGGTTATATTAGAAGACTTCGATACAAGTGAGGAAACCGTAATGGAAACTGACTTACGCTATACCGCAAGAATTCAGGGTGAGACATTTGAAGTGTTTGAGAATGACAAGTGGACTCCTTTAACAGTCAAGGGAGTAAACATTGGTATGGGAAAACCAGGCTACTTTCCAGGTGAAGCTGCCATCACTGAAGAAGAATACTATCGCTGGTTTGAACAAATAGGTGAAATGAACGCGAACATGGTACGTGTTTATACACTGCATCCACCAGGCTTTTACAATGCCCTAAAACGCTATAATGAAGAACATGACAATAAAATCTATGTGCTACACGGGGTCTGGATCAATGAGGAAAAGCTCGAGGAATCATTAGATGCCTTCGATGAAGAAAATTTAAAAGATTTTCAAACAGAGATGAAGACCATTGTGGATGTTATTCATGGAAACAAAACAGTGAAGGAAAGGGCTGGTCATGCTTCAGGTGTATATACTGCAGACGTTTCTGAGTATATCGCCGGATGGGTGCTTGGAATTGAGTGGTATCCCTATATGGTGTTAAATACGAACGAGAAGTATAGCTCCTTAGGAGAATATAGCGGTACATATTTTGAAACTCAGGGAGCAAAGCCATTTGAATATTGGCTAGCGGAGCAAATGGATACTATCGTTAAGTACGAAAAGGAACGTTATAACTGGATTAGACCTATGAGCTTTACAAATTGGGTGACAACAGATATTTTAGATCATCCTGCAGAACCTGCTGAGCAGGAAGACTTAGTAGGAGTGGACCCAAACGTAATTTATACTAAAAATGAAATGAAGCTAACTAACCAATTTGCTTCATATCACGTATATCCTTATTATCCGGACTTCTTTAATTATGAAGAATCTTATCAAACTTTTGTTGACCATCGTGGAGAATTTAATAGCTATGCTGCATATTTAAAAGAATTGCATGAGGCACATCGTCTCCCTGTTTTAATAGCCGAATTTGGGGTGCCCGGTTCGAGGGGGCTAACACATAAAAACCCATTTGGGTGGAATCAAGGATTCCTTTCTGAAGACGAGCAGGGAAAAATAATTAGCCGTCTATTTGAAGATATCATGGCAGAGAAGCTACTAGGTGGTTTGGTTTTCACCTGGCAGGATGAATGGTTTAAGCGAACTTGGAATACAGTTGACTATGATAATCCAGATAGACGCCCTTATTGGTCTAATGCTCAAACAAATGAGCAACAATTTGGTTTGTTAAGTTTTGACCGACATAAGGTAAAAGTGGATGGAGAAACGGATGAGTGGGAAGTAGAGCCTCTATATAAAAAAGAAGATGGAAGCATCAACTCCTTATATGTGGACCATGACGAAAGGTACCTTTATCTAAGGCTTGACTATGAGACTAAAAATGATGGATATCCTATCTTCCTTTTGGATATTGTTCCTGATCAAGGGAATACAAAGATTAACGGTATATCCGATCTTTCTTTTAATAACGGCATAGATTTCATACTAAATCTTAAGGAAAGTGAATCTAGACTGTTGGTCGATAAATATTATGATTTTTTCTCGTATCAATATGGTCATGTTTTAAATTTACTTAAGCCAAAGCCAAGTACCACTTCACTAGATAGCGGTGAATTTGTAGTAGAGCAGTATGCCTTAAACAAGGAATTATACTTGCCTCAACAAAATACTACACTTCCCTTTGAAGCCTATGAAGCTGGTAAGCTGAAAAGAGGTAATGGAGACCCAGAAGCCGACGATTATGATTCTTTGGCCGACTATTATATAGCGGACGGTAAGATTGAGCTTAGAATCCCCTGGCTATTAATACGTGCAAAGGATCCAAGTCAAAAAGAGTTTACTGGTGATTTATATAGGGACGGAATAGAGGCAAGCAAGTTTGTGGATGAAATATATATAGGAGCCTTATTCATGGACAAGCAGGACAGTATTCAAGATACGTTGCCATCCATGGAAGCTGGCAAGTTGCAGACTTTGAAAAGCTATAAATGGGATAACTGGGATTTACCAAAATACGAGGAACGTTTAAAAAAATCCTATTATACAGTCCAAGACTTGTTTGATAGTTATAAATAAATAAAGAGAGATAGCATAATCGCTATCTCTCTTTTTATTTTTTAGTCATAAACGTTAGTAGATGTCTGATTCAAATAGGATAGCTCTTTATGATTGAAAAATAGTATGATGCTGATAGGAGTTTAATTCTAATTAAGTCACACAAAAAATCCTCGTACGTACACCTATTCAAAATCTAGCTTGTAATCCTGTGATTTAATCATTTTCAGCTTACGAGAAAACAAATATATCAACCCAATATTTAATGCAATGGGAAGAATCAGAAAAGTACTCAGCATAATTGCAGTATTCTCTAGGTTCCATCCGCCCTCAGATAGATTTATGTAATTTAAAGGACCAATAAGACCAGATAATCCAAAGCCGGCACTCATCGGTGTACCTTGTATATTTAAAGCTCCTGCTAATCCACCTAGGATGGCAGCTGTTATAATCATTGGAAAAACAATTTTAGGCTTCATAAAAAAGTTGCGCATTTGTATTTTAGGAGAACCAAGCACGTGTGCTAGTGCAGTACCTAGGTTATTTGCTTTGTAGCTAGCAATTGCTAGGCCGACACCTGTGGCTACAATCCCTAAATTAGCTGCCCCAGAGCCAATTCCAGATAGCATAATGACAGTTGCAACACCAACAGTTGATATAGGAGATAAAATGATAAGACAAAATGCAACTGCAATTACTGCTCCCATAACAACTGGTTGTAAGGTTGTAAGATAAGCGATGCCATCACCTAATAAGCCTGTTGATTTTTTCATGAACGGCAATAGATTGTAACCAATCAAACCTGGAAACAAAATAGTTAAGGTAGGGATTAAAAGAATCGCATAAGCTTTCAGCTTATCTCCGATAAATTTCACAAATAATACCGCTAATGCAGCTGTTATACCTGTGTTCAATACCACTCCTATACCACTTAAGGCAAACAAGCCATCTGCTGTTTTTGTAATGGCCCCGCTTCCAACCATAGCAGCTAAGCCAACGCTAGCTGTTTGAATAGGAGTCAGCTTAAAGGTCATTCCAACCATCACCCCAATTAAAATAGAAAGCATACTCATTAGATATACAGTTATATCGAATATTGGCTGTAAAACAGGAAAGTGTGGAATTAACAATTTTAGCATTTCGCCTAGCAATGCATTTGGTATTAGGGCCACCACAATTCCAATACTCATACCAGTAAGTAGTTTACTTATAAAATCTTTCATTATCGCTGTCTCCCATCCTTACAGATTGTTGTTAATTATAAGAACTATTCAGAATAGGGTCAATACACTTTACTGATTTAAAGTGAAAAAGTGTTAATGAGTATCATTAAAATACTATTACTTAACATTTAATTGATATAATCAAAGGTGAATTAAAAATAAAAAGAGGCTCGGACAAAATTCACCTTAGAAATTCAAAAGTCCCGAAATTTACTATTAGTAATTTCCGGGACTCTTTTCTACTACTAAATCGTTGTTCTCCGCTACAGCGGACGCTTTCCTGGGGGGACGAGTCGAGCCTGTAGTCTCTCCCACGCGCGTGTCCCCTAAGAGTCGCCGCCTATGCTCCGAACAACTAAAATTCTTTGATATCAAGTGAAAACTGTATATAATCTCAGATATAAAAGAGAACATCTTTAGTTAAATTAATATTTACCAAAACGGAATTCATTCAGAACGAGGTATCCTTATAGTTATGGATTAGTACAAGAATTAACTCACTGCCTCTTTACTTAGCTTCAAGGGAATTAGTGTTTAAAATATAATTTGTAACATGAGCGCTTATTCTCCTACATAAAATAATTTAAAAAGTATTTCTCTTTGGGGAACGTCTAGCAACTTAAATTTTTCCAGAAATTTTCTTTTATCATAATTTACATGGTGAATAGTAACAGTTGTTTTGCCAGTTGAAACGTCAATAATTGCATATGGAGCAGTGCTTCCTTTTGATACTCCGAGAGCTCCTGGATTTAAATAAATCTGCTTGTCATTTGAGAAAAAATGTTCAGGATGATGATGTCCAAAACAGATTATGTCTGCGGGATATGATTTAAACATTTTCTCCATGTTTTCTAATGTGGCATCTAAAATGGTGTAAAAGGGCTCATCCTTTATATGGGCGAATCTCTTTTTTTCTTCTATATGATAATGAATGCCGAGAATATGCACTCCATTTATATCTTTTTCAAGAATACGTGGAAGATTCTTAAGTCTGTCTGCATTTCTATCGCTTAATTGGTCAGCTATCCAATGATGATGTTCGCGAGTATGCTTATAGCTATCTGGATGACCTTCTCCTATTTTGAGCGATAGTACAGCCTCATCATGATTACCTGTAATCATTCGGATATCCGGTCGAGAAAATAAAAGATCTAGCACTTCGTTTGTATCTGGTCCCATTGCAATCATATCGCCCAAGCACCAGATTTCTTCTATATCTGATCTTGCATCAATATCCTTTAAGGCGGCTTTCAGTGCAAGTCCATTTCCATGGATATCTGTGAATATGGCAATTTTCATAGCTACTATCTCCTATATTTACATAAATTTTTCCTTCTTTTTTATTATATCAAATAGAGATTAGGGGGCATTTAGCATTCATAAAAGAATTAAATAAATTGACCGAAAGGGATATAGAAAATATGTTAAAATAAGTATAAACGAATTTACAGAATTTTTAAATATAGAGCGCTGATTAGCAACTAAGGTGGGGGGATAAAGTGATATGAAATCTAAATTGATAATTTTAGGAGTAAGCCATGCATATCAGCTAGTTTCAAGAGAATGTCAACCTGCCGTTTATCGTGCATTCTTTGATCGAGTAAAGCCAGATTTAATAGGAATAGAAAGAAGTCCTGAAAAATTTGCCCGATTAGACTTTCAGGATTTTACTTATGAGCAGCAGGAAATTATTTTACCGTATGCGCGACAAAGGGGAATACCTGTTTTTCCCTTTGATTGGAATGCCTCCCCAAATGATCAACAATTAGCACTCGGTATAAATGATATTGACCAACCAGCATTTGTCAGAGGAGAAAACTCTTTTAAGAAATTTGTATCTTTTCCTAACTTAAAAGAAGACTTCTTTTATTCCGAAAGAAAAGAAGTCATTAAACAGATGAATGAGTGGATTCAAACGAAATCATCAGGGGAAAAGGATTTTTCAAGAAGACTCTTTCAGTATAGAACTTATATGCAGGCAATGAGTATTAAAGCCATAGCCAAAGAAAATGCAGGTAAAACATTATTAATCATTGTTAACCACCTACACAAGAACGATATAGAAAATATATTATTTAACAATCCATCCGTTGAGATTATCCAACCTTCCAAATTTGGCTACCCATCAGTAGAGGAAATCAAAGAGCATATAGAGGTAAAGGATGCGTTTGCTATTTGTTCCTTTAATATTTTAGGCTTGCAGTCAGACTATGGAGTAGATGTAAAGTGGGTAGAAGAAAACTTAAACATATTAAGAGAACATGATTATACAAGTGAAGTAAAGCTAATAGAGACTAAATTAGAGCTATTAAAGGAAACAATTACGGAATCCGAGGCGATAAAAAGATACATTGAGCTTGAGAAGGAGTTAAACTACTACCAACGCTTTACCTACACAGGGGTGAAGGATAAATCGAGAATAGATTCTTATTTCGATCCCTTTGGTAATTTATCTGTAAAGAACCGATTAAGAGTAGAACTTGGTAAAAACTTTTATAATATAAAGCAAAAAGATAAAGTTCAGGTTTTAAAAGAAGAAATATTAAATATGAGTAGCTTAACCATTTTTCAAGAAAGACAGCTAGAGGCCTATTGGAGTATGTATATTTCAACCATTTAAAAAGATAACCCTTTCGTTTATATAACGAAATGATGATAGGATGTTATTACTTTGAATGATTTAATGTTTAATTCCTTTCTACAAAAAGAAGACATTGAAAGGAACTTGAAGCAAATCAATTTAGAGTATGAAAAAATTAAAGACTATGAGACTTTGATGTATTCTTTTTTGAACAATTAGGTAAGTATCAAGTGGGCTATAGTTTCGATTTAGATGGAAATTCTCTTATAACCGGTGAAGAGGATTCCTGGGATGATAACTGGATTGTTATTGCTTATGAAACGCTGTGCGGTGATCTAATTATTATAGATTTAAATCAAGAAGGTTACCCAGTGTCATTATTGTTGCACGGATTAGGGAGTTGGGGAACTGGTAGTTTCCTTGCGAATTCAATGGATTCATTCATAAATATTCTAAAAGAAATAAAATGTTTTCTTGAAGAAAAAGAATTATTATTAGGAAAGCAATCAATAAAGGTAAATGATGTAAAATCACTATTAGCAAAAATAATAGCAAAAAATAATTTCTCTGATTATGAGATATGGGAGTCATTATTAAACCCTTTGTTCATTATTGCCGAAGAATATGAAGAAGCAATGGTGTACAAGGTGAGAGAAATGAAAACAGCTGGAAAGAAAATCACTGAAATCTCTTCTTTACTTAATATACCGCCTAAAAATGTATATGAGTACATGAAGAAAAATTAAACACTACATTCAAATAGTCAAAAAGGGACAACAAAACTTAATTGATTAGTTAGGATAGATAAAACCATTAAATTAAAAAGGCTATGTTAAAGTTAGATTTAAAAATGTTCATAAATAATGAGCTGGGATATGTATCTCCAAGCTCATTTTACTTTACTAAGGCAACCGTTAGTCTAAGTGCGTTCTTTCACAATCCAGTTTAACTATCTGGAAATCAACTTTTCACCATTCCATTTTAATAAATCCACTAAAAAAATTCCAATAATATACAGTTTGCCGTTTCCCATAAAAAATTATTCTTTAATGATATTTTCAATTGTAAAGGTTAACCAACCTTCTCTATAATTAGCCTCAATCGTTCCACCATGAAGCTCTATAATCCTTTTAGATATGGCAAGTCCAATACCAGACCCTCCATCTTCCTTCCTTGCCATATCTCCTCGATAAAAGCGTTCAAATAATTTATTTACGTCTTGTACTGGTAAGTTCTCTACTTGATTGGATATAGTAAAAATAGCTTTAATGCCAACTATATGAAGATCTACTTTTAATATAGAGGGTTTCTTGCTGTATTTTATTACATTCATTAGAAGATTGTCATAGACACGCACCATTTTTTCAATATCCATAGATACGTGTATATCTTCTTCAGTTATCGATTTTTGAATGTCCAGTTCTTCCTTTTCTAAAATTGGCATGTACTCTCCTAATATTTGTTCTAATAATCCGCCTAACTCAACTTCAGTAAAGTTTAATTTTAGATCAGGACTTGTAAGTTTGGTGTATTCAAATAGTTCATTAATAAGTTTGCTGAAATTTTGTGATTTAGAATAAATGGTTTCCAAATAATCATATAATTGTTCGTCATCTCTATATTCTTTTTTTCTCAACAAATCTACATATCCAATGATAGAAGTTAAAGGTGTACGCAAATCGTGAGAAATATTTGTAATAAGTTCATTTTTTGCACTCTCTATTTGCCTCTCATGTTCGAACTTACTTTTCAACTCTTTTGACATATAGTTGATATTTTTAGCAAGCTGACTTAACTCATCATTTCCCGTAATTTCAATAGTAGTACCTAGATTTCCATTTGCAATGGTTTGAACACTATCTGTAATATGTTGAAGATATTTTATTTTTCTACGAATCATTACTAAAAGACTTATAATAAAAGTTAAGATAACAGTAGTTATCCAAATAAAATAATAGATAGTTATCCCAATAAAATTAGGTTTTTTTAAAAAAATATCCATGACATATAGTATAATATTACTAACAATTGGGACCGAGATAAAAAAGCTTATTGCTATTGCTGTAAGGAGTTGAACGCTTAGCTTTTTACTCCTCATATTTTATACCCCACTCCCCAAATGGTTTTGATGTAAATAGGATTTTTCGGATCATCTTCAATTTTGAATCTAATTTTTGTAATATGAACCATTACAGTGTTATCAGATTTAAAGTAATTCTCTTTCCAAACAGCTTCATATATTTTCTCGACGCTTAGAACAATGCCCTTATTACGTGCGAGAAGTTCAAGGATATCAAATTCTTTTGGTGTAAGCCTTACTTCGCTACTCTTAATCCATACTTGGCGAGTATCTGTATTTATCGTTAAATCAACAATTTTAATAACACTCTTATTACTTTCTGTTTCAATATTATATTTTTTATACCTTCTGAGTTGAGATTTGACCCTGGCTATTAATTCTAAGGGGTTAAACGGTTTGCTTAGATAATCATCTGCACCAGAAACTAGCCCTTTAATTTTATCGATATCCTCGGATTTAGCTGATAGCATGATGATAGGCATATTACGTGCTTCCCTAATTTTCAAACATGCCTCGATTCCATCCATTTTAGGCATCATAATATCCAAAATAATCAAATCATAATTAAGGGCTTCCAATAATTCCAATGCTTCTAGGGCATCGCTCGCCTTGGTTATTTCTAGCCCTTCATTTTCTAAATAGATGGAAATTAGATTTCTAATTTCTAGATCATCATCAACAATTAAGACCTTTCCATTCAAATCAATTCACACCTTCTATAAGATTCTCCATATGTTAATTACTACAACCGAATACATATGCTGGGGGAATATTTCTATACTCACGTGTTATATTAATATGCTTAAAATAGTGACCAATAAGTCCTTTCTTAAATAACGTATATTGGAAAGTAATAAAAATTCCATTTTTCCTTAACAGATTTTTCGTATTAATTAATATATCTCTTGAGACTCTTTTGGGCAAACTTGCAAAAGGAAGACCAGAAACTACATAATCTAGATATGGGATATTAAATTCCTTTGTATACTTATTGATATCCTCAGCAGAACCATGAATAATAATCAGATTCCTTTCGTACTTATACCTTTCTTCTAATAACATACAAAACTCTTTATTGCTCTCAATCAACATAACAATCGTAGGTTCAATTCTGCTTTTAATAATCTTATTTGTAAAAACTCCTGTACCCGGACCCAATTCTACGATGTATTTTGCATTATGGAAATCAATACTATCTACCATTTTATCCGCAAGATAATTTGAACTTGGCAAGACTGCACCAATCTCCCTAGGGTTTAATAAATATTGAAAAATAAAATTGAAAGCTTTCATGTACACTATCACTCCATAGGTTTGAATTTTCTACGGCTTTAGAATACATTTCAAACCTAAAGAAACAGTAGGGAAAATACTTAAGAATCCTTAAGATTTTTAAAGTACATAGTGATTAGTTTTATTAGATGTTGAGAAGTTGTCATATTACCATTTTACGAAACAACTTCTACCTTTACCTTTAACAGAGCCATTAAAAAAAGAGGGTGGCCGGAATATTAGTCACAGCCATCCTCTTTTTAAGTTTTTTGAAAATGTGTAATAAGAAGACCCTATGTTGCAAGAGAAATTGTGCTTTTCTTATGCGCGTATGATTACTCACTATTTTCAGACTCAGCAAGTGGCTTTCGTTTATGCTTTATGTGCTTAAATACGTAATATAAGGCAATAGATACAAATATAATGCCTAAAATCAAATATTCATCTAAATCTGCAGACAAAATTCCAGCGGGGATTAGAGCAAGCACAAAGAAGTATATGAAATTACCAACTGTTGTTGCGATGGTAAAAGGAAAAATTCGTAAAGTACTTAGCCCACCTAATATATTCACAAGGCTTGTTGGAACGAAAGGAAACAGTCTAGCTTGAAAAACGTAAGCAAATCCATTTACGTCTACTTTTTCAATTACTTTTGTATTAAACTTATGAATAATCATACTTTGGAAAATGTATCGAACTCCATAAAAAACAATGATGGAAGCAATAACACTAGTAAACCAGCTCCATAAAAATCCGTTTATAAAACCAAATAAAGTAATATTAATCGTTATAACTAAGATTAGAGGAAATACAGTAAATGAATTTTGAATAAGCATGACCAGTCCCATAAAAAATAAGGCATAGCCAATGTTTTTGTCTAAAAATTCTTTTGCTTTATCTACATCTCCTTTTAAGAGAATATTGATTAGGTCTTGGTTAAATAGGAAAAAGAATAACAGGAATAGAAATCCGCCTACTAGTATCCATTGTTTTTGTGAGAGATTTACTTTTTTCTTTTTCATAACTCACCTGTTTCTTTCTAAATTGAAATAAACCTTATTTTATTCCCTCATCGTACCATTTTCTGCTCGTTATCTAAACTTTGATGTACCGCTATTTTACTAAAATTATTGGGAGGTTATTGTATTGTCACATAAAGGGTCCGATGTTTATAATCAGCCAGATTTTTTTTCGAATTATTTAAATAGAAGAGGTCGACCGGATAGTCCAAATAATGCAATTGAAGGACCAGTTATGTTTGAGCTAGTAGGTAATTTTAAGAATAAGTCCATATTAGATTTAGGCTGTGGTGATGGTTTATTTGGTAAGGAATTATTACGAGATGGGGCAGCTAAATATACAGGTGTTGAGGGATCCAGTAAAATGGCAGATGCTGCGACAATAAATTTAAAAGATACAAACGGAGAAGTGATTTTAAATACAATGGAATCCTATTCTTACCCGGAGAACTCGTTTGACTTAGTTACTTCAAGATTTGCTATACATTATGTGTCTAATATAAATGAGTTATTCCGTTCTATACATAAGAGTCTAAAGAATAATGGAAAACTAGTGTTTAGTGTCCAACATCCTCTCACGACCTCTTCCTTTTTAAGCAAGCAAACAGGAGAGAGACGTGAGAATTGGATTGTGGACAATTATTTTATAGACGGTGAAAGAGAAGAACCTTGGATTGATCATGTTGTGGTGAAATTTCACCGCACAATTGAACAATACTTTACAGCGTTACGTGAAGAAGGCTTTACTATCCTGGAATTACGCGAAGGTACACCTAAGCGTGAGCACTTCTCGAGTGAGGAAGAATTTAAGAGAAGGCAAAGGATACCTGTTGTATTAGCCTTTTCCTGCGTAAAAAATAGTTAAATGTTATCTATTATCTTTTGGTTAGAGAACTTCCATACAACAGTTAATAGATAGCATGACACGATGAGCATGAGCAATGAGCCGCCAATAACAACAGCTTTGACAGATATCCAGCCTGCGAATATACCAAAAAGCAATACTGCAATCATTTGAACGAAGCTGGAAGCCATTTCATATAAGCTTGAGATTCTTCCCATCATATTAGAGTCGATATGAGATTGTATAAACGTCATATAACCGGTATTGGCTATTGAAAGAAAAAATGACAAGATCAGAAATCCGAGACTTGCAACAAAATAGGTAGTAGAAATACTATAAATAAAATATCCAGTTGCTACTAAAAGTGTCCCAACGCTCATTAAAGCTTTAGGTGAAAGAAATCTTACTAATAGATTCGTACATATGGCGCCTAATAGAAAGCCTACCCCTCCTATGCTTACAAGTGAGCCATAAGCAGCGTCCGTAAGGGAGAGAACCTCTTTAGCAAATGCAACTTCTGTAGAGTCTAGTGCAGCAGTCAACAGCATTGTTCCTTGGAAAGTCATATAAATTAAGAAAAAGGGTAATGATTTTTTACTGAACTTCCAAACTAATAACCAATCTTCTCGCACCTCTTTTAAATCGAGGTGTTTTTTTGCTCCTATTGTAGCATTGAGTTTATTGGGCAAGAACGAAGTCCATATGCCGCAGCAAATAAAAATAATAATATTTATTAATAGAGAAAACTCAAGTGGGGCAAGCATAAATAGAATCCCAGCTAGGAAGGGACCCGTCACAAAGGCACCTGAATGAACAAAGCTTAGCAAGGCATTAAATTTGTTTCGCTCCTCTTCTGGTAGCAATAAAGTCATATAAGTAAATGAGCTTGTTTCAAACATAGCACCAGCCATTTGAATAAATAAAACCATCACGTAGATTGCCCATAGCGAATCGACCAAGAGCAATGACCCTACAAGAAGGGCTCGTAGTAAATCTAAAAATATCATTAAATGCTTTGTAGATACTCGGTCGATTACACTTCCAGCCCAAGGCCCTATTAACATACTAGCAAATGGTTTAATTATATATAATCCAGTAACGGCTAATACAGACCCGGTTTTCTCCAAAATAATTAAATTGAGGGCAAGTAAATAAATCCAGCCTCCAATGTTTGCAAGCCCCACTACACCTAAATAGAGTGTTCTTGTTTTTCGATTACTCATTTATATTCCTCCCGACATGATAATTATTTACAAATAAAAAAATCCCACCCCCAAGACGTTTGTCTTGGGGACGAGATTATCATGTCGTGGTGCCACCCCAGTTTGTTCCATTGTCACCAATGGAACCTTTTCAAGTACGGCATAGAATATGCTTATACTTTAGCTCTATAACAGGAGCACCCGTCACATCATACCCCGTATAGAACAGGTCCTATGTGAAGCTCAGAGGCTTGTTTCAGTAATTTCTTCTTCATCCCTTTTCAGCTACGGGGACTCTCTTTGGAAGACTTTAAATTACTTACTCTTCTCTTCGTCGCATTTAATTTACAATATCATACCATAAATTCGTTTAATTTCTACTTAGAATTTAAAATGGAATAAAATAATTTTAGATTACTCAAACTTTATGGGAGAGGAGTGCTTTTATTGAAGAATTTAAAGGAGTCTATTCAAAGGTATGCTTTACCACTATCTATGAATGAGGACTTTAACCCTCTTTTAGAGGCAATTGGGG
This sequence comes from Psychrobacillus sp. NPDC093200, assembly GCF_050280345.1. Classification (NCBI taxonomy): domain Bacteria; kingdom Bacillati; phylum Bacillota; class Bacilli; order Caryophanales; family Bacillaceae; genus Psychrobacillus; species Psychrobacillus sp. NPDC093200. The sequence goes on from NZ_JBNNVC010000001.1 coordinate 380,037, forward strand.
AAGCTAAAATTGTTTTACTTGGAGAGGCGAGTCACGGAACCTCGGAATTTTATAAAGTAAGAGCAGAGATTTCCAAAAGGTTAATAAAAGAAAAAGGTTTTACGTTGATAGCAGTTGAGGGGAACTGGCCCTCCACCCAGCAGGTTAACCGATTTGTAAAAGGTTACAGTAAATATTCCAATGTTAAAGAAATGCTCCAGTCTGCATTTGAACGATGGCCAGCTTGGATGTGGGCAAATGAAGAAATTACAGAATTTACGGCATGGTTAAGGACTTATAATGACAATAAGGTTAAGGAAGACAAAGTGGGATTCTATGGAATAGATGTCTATAGTCTATGGGAATCCTTAGATGAAGTCATTCGTTATTTGAAGGAAACCGATCCAAATGGAGTGGATCTACAATTTGCTCAAAGAGCCTTTTCTTGTTTTGAACCGTTTAACGGTCATCCGGAAACGTACGCGCTATCGACGTTAGATATTTCGGAAGCTTGCATAGAAGAAGTGTCAAAGCTTATCAAGTCCATTAGGGCACATGAAGACAATTTTAAAGACGAGGAAGAAAATGACTTAAATTTAAAGATGAACGCTATGGTTGCACAAAATGCAGAGGAGTATTACCGAGCGATGGTTCGAAGTGATAACCTGTCTTGGAATGTGCGGGATGAACATATGGTAGAAGCAATCAATGAAATAATGGATTATGACGGAAAGAATGCAAAAATAATTATTTGGGAGCATAATACGCATATTGGTGATGCTTCAGCTACAGATATGAAAGATGCAGGTATGCTAAACGTTGGTCAAATTCTTCGACTTCAAAATAGAAAAGATAACGTATTTGCTGTGGGATTTGGTACTTACTCTGGAACAGTTGTTGCAGCAGATGAATGGGGTATTCCGTACAAAAAGGAAAAGGTTCCCCCAGCACGAAAGGATTCTTGGGAGGATGTACTCCATGAAGCAGGAGCAGAAGATAAGATGCTGATCTTTAATGAAGAGAATCGTTATCTGTTCAACCAATGGATCGGTCACCGAGCAATTGGAGTAGTGTATAACCCTGCATTTGAAGCATATGGAAATTATGTGCCCTCCAAAATAAGTGAACGGTATAATGCGTTTATTTATTTGGAACATACTCAAGCTTTAAGGCCTTTAGATTAGGGTGAGAAGAGTAGGAGACTTTACACCGCTTCTTTTAATATCTAGAACTTGAAAAGTTAGACTATAGGAAATTAGACCGTATTTTTGTAATATATTATATTTTAACTTATTATCTTACAATTACGTGTTAAACTAACAGAAAATAGAAAAGATGGAGGTAGAAAAGTGCTGGTTTGGAAAAAACTATTTTTCACAATAGTATCTATCATGTTACTAGTAAGCGCTGTGTTAGTGCCAACTACAGCTTCTTCATCAGTAGAGGCTGCTACATCCTATGCTAGTTTAACGAATAAATTAAATACGATAATGGCAGATACCCGCATGAAGAATGCAACAACTAGTATTACGATTAGAAAAGCATCGACTGGAGAGGTTATCTATGAGCGAAATGGGGATAAAGGCATTACTCCTGCCTCATCCTTAAAATTATTAACTGGCGCAGCCGCTTTGGATACTTTAGGTGAAAATTTTCAATTTTCTACTGCTGTATTAATGGATGGAAAGATAAATAAGGGTACCTTGCAAGGTAATCTTTACTTGAAGGGTCAAGGAGATCCAACGTTATTGAAGAGCCATTTTGACAATTTTGCCGCTGGTTTATCTAAAAAAGGTATTAAACACATTTCAGGAAATCTAGTAGGTGATGACACTTGGTATGAGAGTGTTCGGTTGTCTGCTGGTATTTTAGCAGAGGACGTGCCTTATTATTATGCAGCTCCTATTTCTGCGCTGACCTTATCTCCAAATGGAGACTTTGATGCGGGCTCTGTGATTGTAGAAGCGAAACCGACTAGCAATGGAAAAGCTACAAGAGTAACCTTAACTCCAAATACAGGCGTATTACAGGTCGTCAACAGATCCAAGACAGTACCAAAAGGAAATAAAAATACGTTAAAAATTACTCGTGAAGTGGGAACAAACAAAGTTATTGTAACAGGGAATTCTCCTATTGGGACATCCGGATCTAAGGAATGGATTGCTGTAAAAGACCCAACGATGTATGCTTTAGATATTTTCAAGCGATCTTTAGCTGAAAAGGGGATAAGCCTAAGCAAGAGTACTAAATTAGTGAAGGGGAAAGCTCCAGCGAGCGCAAAAACTTTACTATCTAAAAAATCTCAGCCTTTAAAAGATTTAATCGTTCCATTTATGAAGTTAAGCAATAATGTGCATGCAGAGATTTTAGCTAAGGAAATGGGTAGAAAGGTTTATGGTGAAGGAAGCTGGGACGCGGGCTTACAGGTAATGCGTGACTATGCATTTTCAGTGGGGATAGACGTTTCTAAATGGAAATTCGAGGATGCCTCTGGGTTATCATACTCTAACAAAATTACATCTAGCGAGCTTTCTCATTTGTTATACGTGATTAGAAAAGAGCCTTGGTATAACACGTATTACAAGAGCCTACCTATTGCTGGATCTAAGGATCGATATGTTGGGGGAACATTACGCTACAGACTAAATACAGCCCCTGCTGCAGGAAATATCATGGCGAAAACAGGAAGTCTTAAAAACATTAAAGCACTTGCTGGCTATGCCAAAACAAAAGACGGAGAACTACTCATATTTACCGTACTAACAGAAAACAACAAAACAAGCACAATCCCTTCCATCGACCAAATTGCAACAGCCATAGCAAACCATAAATAACTAGATTACAGCAATGTTGCAGGTGCCTGGCACCTGCAACATTGCTGTAATCTTTTTGTGTGTATGTTTATGCTAATAGAATTTTGTAATATACTGAAGAGAATAGTGAGGTGTTGGATGTGGCTCGTGAGCGAAAATTTACAGATGAGCATCTTTTTCAGGAAACAAAGGAACTAATTATCCATGATGGTTATGAGGCTTTTACTTTTAGTAAGCTGGCTTCTAGGTTGAAGGTTTCAAGAGGAAGTATTTATAAGTATTATGAAAATAAGGATGAACTTATCTCAGAGTTTTTAATGTATGAAATGGCTAGATTTTTAAGTGACTTTGAAAAATTAAATAAAACGGCAGATTTTCCAACTCAATTTAATGAGTTAATTGATTTTATTTTTACGCAAAGTAATATTTATGGTGTGTTGGAAATCATCGGTCAAATCCCGGCACCTACAACAAAGCGAGCATTGAATAATAAATCTAAAATAAGCGAATACTATATTAGTATGTATCAGCAATTTGAAGGGTTTATTGAGCTGGGAAGAAAAGAAGGAGTTATTAAAGAGCATTTGCCTACGGCTATTTTGTTGGGGATGATCTTTCAAATTATTGCTATTCCTAATCATTTTAATATTCCAGAGAAAGAATGGATTGGTTCTATCAAGGAAATTTTAAGTAGTGGGATGTTCAAGCACGATTAATTGACAGGAAAAGGATAGAAAAGGATAATGTAAATGAAAATGTTTTTTTATTCAAAGTGACACTAGTGTCACTTAAATAAGCTAGTAGGGAGTGGAATTGTTGAAAAAGTTACTAGGAAGTGTAACAGATTTTGTGACCACTAAAAAAGGGATGTGGACCACAATTGGCGTATGGCTAGCCATCACAGTCTTACTGACTGTATTTGCACCTAGCGCAGGAGAATATAAAGTATCAAGCGTAGCGTCTTTACCGGAGGATGCTCAATCAGTAATTGCACAGAATCATATTGATGAGCATTTTAAGGATGCGGAAAGTCTTCCGGCCATTCTGGTGTTACAATCTAAGGACTCAGAAATCGATGTTGCTGCACTTGGGGAAGCGTTGGATAAAGTAAGTGCTGCAAATATTAATGGTGTTAAGGAAGTTGTTCCTTTTAGTAGCCTGCCACCTCAAGCTTTAGCTGGATTCTTTTCAGAGGATAAAAGGACAGCAGTTGTGCCATTAAACTTTGTAACGTCTTTGGAAACGGCTGAATTAGAAAAATCCTTAGAAGATATTAGAGACATTGTTTCTGAAGAATCTGGGACAGAGGTATATATTACTGGACCAGCAGGTATTGCTGTAGACACAACTAATTTGTTTGAAAGAGCAGATTTAGTTTTAATTTTAGCAACTGTTGGTATCATATTAATTCTTTTAATCGTTATTTATCGTTCTCCATTGTTAGCAATTATTCCATTATTGGCTGCAGGTATTGTGTATCAGGTAGTTAACCAATTGCTTGGTATTTTGGGAGCTGGTGGTTTAGACTTAGCAGTCCAATCCGTATCGATCATGTCTATTCTGCTATTTGCAGCAACCATAGACTATTCTTTATTTGTTTTCTCTCGTTACCGAGAAGAACTAAAGAATTACGATAGTAAGTTTGATTCGATGAAGTGGGCTATGAGAGAAACAGGTATTCCTGTATTCTTCGCGGGTGGAACTGTGCTTGCTGCAATGCTAGTATTGTTCTTTGCGAACTTCGGAGATTATAAAAACTTTGCTCCGATTTTTGGTACAACAATGTTTGTTATTATGTTTGCTTCTGTAACATTAATCCCTGCATTGTTCACATTATTTGGTCGTAAATCATTCTGGCCACGCATTCCTAAATACGGGGAAGGGGAAGAGAAGGTCAATAGACTATGGAGCAAAATTGGTTCATTCGTTGCAAAGAAACCAATAGTAGCTGCTCTTATTATATTAGTTATTTTAGTTGTTTCGGCTTTAAATATGTTCAATCTGAAATACGAATTTGACACGATGAAGTCATTCCCAGCAGATATGCCATCACGTCTGGGTTATGAAATTATGGAAGAAGAGTTTGCTAAAGGTGATTTAGCACCAACTACTGTACTTTTTGAATCAAAGGAAGAAGTTACAGAGGAAGTTCAAGCCAGCATTCTGGAGCAACTTCAAAAACAAGATCGAGTTAGCTCTGTACGTCCAACAGGTGTATCAGAGGATGGCTTAGCAGTTCAATATCAACTAACCTTTGAGGAAAGTCCTTATTCTACTGAATCAATGGATGCTCTGGAAAAGATGGTAGAAGAGAAAGAGGATATTGTTTCATCTATAGATGCTAACGGCGAGTTATACTTTGCAGGAGAGACAGCTTCTCAAGTGGATGACCGCGCTGTAAATGATCGTGATTTAATAGTTATTGTAGTACTAGAAACTATCCTAATCTTCATCCTATTAATCGTATTAACTAAGTCTATTAAGATGCCTATTTATATGATGGGAACGATACTTTTATCATTCTTGGCTGCATTAGGTTTAGGGATGTTCTTATCTAATTTATTCTTTGACATTGATACGATTAGTAACCGTGTTCCGTTGTATTCCTTTGTATTCTTGGTCGCGCTTGGTATAGATTATAATATTATTTTAATCTCTCGTTTCTTAGAGGAAAGACAGAAGCATTCTGTGAAGGAAGCTGTTCAAATAGCTGTGGCGCACACAGGTGGAGTAATTTCCTCGGCTGGTATTTTATTGGCAGCTACATTTGCTGTGTTAATGACTCAGCCAATACAATTATTATTCGTCTTTGGATTCATAGTAGCGGTAGGTATTATACTCGATACTTTCTTGATTCGCGGTATTTTACTACCAGCATTAATTGTTTTGTTTGAAAAGGATAAAAATAAATAAACTAAGAAAAAAGCTTGAATCATTAGTTATTTAATGATTCAAGCCTTTTATTTTTGGAGTAGAAAAGGTAATTGTACTCATACTAGGTTTTATTAGGGGTTAGCAGGCATAGTGTAAATTTCAATAAGTTCAGAAACTGTGACAAATTTATAACCCTGTTGTTGAAGCTCTGGTAGTATTTCCTCCAACGCTCGGATGGTTTGTGAGCGGTCTCCTCCTGAATCATGAAACAAAACGATATTCCCTGGCTGAACTCCAGACAATACTTTTTTTACTATCTTTTTGACACCTGGGGTTTTCCAATCCTCCGTATCTTGATGCCAGGACCACATGATCACCTTATAACCTTCATTTATCGCTGTATTAATAATTTTATCGTTATACTGTCCACCTACCGGTCGATAAAAGATTGGGTAAGTACCAGTAATGTCGTGAATAATATCATTCGTTTTTTTTAATTCTTCCTTTAACCTTGCAGGGGAAATGCTTAATGGGTGGGTATACGTATGGTTGGCAATCTCATGGTTCTCTTCCCCAATTCTAGATACAACTTCCGGATATTTTTCAGCTCTTTCTCCAATTACAAAAAAGGTAGCTTTGGCATCGTATTTTTTCAGTAAATCTAAAACCTGCGGAGTGTATGTAGGATGTGGCCCATCATCAAAGGTCAAAGCAATGACTTTTTCATCTGTTTTAATCTCCCAAAGGACATAACCCTTTTCTTCGTAATATGGTCGTCCCTTATCCTTGGCAGAAGTAGCGAAACCAATACCAATACCAAAGAACACAAGGAATACTACTCCAACTTTAATGACTAATGATTTCATCTCGCTATATTCCTCCTTGCCATTCTAATTGGGCGGAAGTAATACATTATCCTTCAAGTTATTGTTGCCTAAGCCAAACTGAATATACAAACCAAGCTCTCCCAAAAAAATACAGAAGTATGATCAGATGCAGGAATGTTTCTAGTTTTAGGAATGTTACAGGTGCCTGGCACCTGTAACATTCCTAAAACTATAATTAGCAAAAATAAAAGGCTTAGAAACTAGAAAACTAGTCGCCAAGCACTTTAAATTAAAATATCTTTTTCCGGTCTCGCTCTTCTTTAAGTATCTCCACAGATTCTCTAAACCGTAAGGAATGAATGTTTTCTCTTTCTCTTAAGAATCGAAGAGCATCATTAATACCAGGGTCATCTGAGATATCAATCAGCCATTGATAAGTTGCACGGGCTTTTTCCTCCGCTGCTATATCCTCATATAAGTCAGCAATTGGGTCTCCCTTAGATTGAATATACGTAGCAGTAAAGGGAACACCACCAGCATTTTCATAGAATAAAGAGTGTCCATGATTCACAAAATGAGCTCCTAAGCCTGCTTTTTCTAATTGTTCAGGAGTAGCATCCTTTGTCAGCTTATAAATCATCGTTGCAAGCATTTCTAGATGAGAAAACTCTTCCGTAGAAATATCTGTTAGAACACCTATTACCTTATCAGGAACAGTATATCGTTGATTCATATATCTTAATGCAGCAGCCAGCTCTCCATCAGCACCGCCATATTGCTCCATAAGATACCTAGCAAGCATCGGATTGCATGTGGTTACCTCAACAGGATAAAGCAGCTTTTTCTCATAAACCCACATTATTTATCCCCTTTCTTAAATTTGCCATGGCCATGGAGTAGAGTTCCATCGCCAGCCAACCTCTAATGCCTGCTTGGAGGGAATAGTATTTAATGAAATTGGTCCATATTGTGCTTCATATTTCTTTCTGACAGCAGCTGCATTTTTTATAGCTTCTCTCCATTGTTCTAGAGCATCCATATCATCCGGATGTGTATCTGTGTAAAGTGTTAGTTCCACAACAACAAAGTCCATTTGTTGAACCTGTTTCAATAAATTCCATTGGTGATCGCTGGACGTCAAGAAATTCCCTCCTCCCTATAAAATCCATCAACAAATTGTGGCCATAAAGAACCTTGCTTTAAAGCTTCTGCTGGTGTATTTTGCGGCAGTCCTGGTGGTTGAAAATTAGTAAATAGCTGTGGAGGAAGTACAAATTTCTTAACTAAAATAGGAGGGCAAGGGTCCCGTGGAGAAACGTATGGCTTATAACTACCTCGAAATTGCCAATTTTCCATCTGTTATCACTCCTTCAAATTAACCTATGAAAAACAAATCCTATTCATACTTGAAGGACTAGCAATAATTTATAGAGTTCTATTATTACAGGTGCCAGGCACCTGTAATAATAGAAGGAATCATATTCCTAGGAAAAATAGTGTTAATGGGATAGTGATAATGCTTAGAATGGTAGTGATAAAGGTCATAAACGAAACGAGATCCGGTTCGGTGCCAAACTGTAGGGCGAGGAGAGTTGTGTTGGCAGCAGTTGGCATAGCTGATTGGATAATAAACACGGTTTTATATAATTCATCTAAAGGCATAAATGAAACAATTACTGCTGCAACTAAAGGTGATACTGCCATACGTATAATGGTCGCTGCTGATACCAAACGATACGCTACCTTCTTTTTAGAAATAACGGCAAGCTGCATACCTAATACAAGCATAACTGTAGGGATAGAAGCGTCCGCGGCAAGGCCAACTCCCTCCATTACTGCTTGAGGAACTGTTATATCTACTAACTGGAGTAAGATACCGAGTGCTGAAGCATAAGCCAAAGGCATTCTTAACACTTTATAAATAGCCTGTTTACATGTAGCTTTTTCCTCTCCACCTAACGATGCAAAGAATATTCCGATCGTATTAATGATTAACCCGTGGAAAACCATAATTACGACAGCATAATCAAACCCAACTGCTCCTAAAGCGAATAGAACTACAGGAGCCCCATAATTACCGCTATTCGGAAAAACGCTTCCTAAAATCAATGCGGACAACTCTGAACGCGTAGTTTGCATAAAAAGAGAAGACAACCAAGCGATTAATAACAGAGAAAATGTTAGTCCAAGACAAGCGATAAGAATATATACATAATCTATGGATAGCTCGTGTGTATAAAATGTTCGGAAGGCTAAAAAAGGAGACATCAAATAAAGAGCGGCAGAGGAAATAGATTTAATATCAAATCCTATCAACCGTTGTCCTATAAAACCAATAGAAAATATAATAAAGACCGGCAAAATTATTAAAAGCAAATCCATTCTATTATCACCCCAAATATTATTACTATTGTTACAGGTGCCAGGCACCTGTAACAATAGTAATAAAAAAATATAAATAAGTTCGATATCCGTAATATATAAAACTATATCATTTGTTGAATCTTTTTTCTGAAATAATTAAATGATGAGGAGCCAGGTTTTCTTTAGCTAAGCTTTTAGAAATCGTAAAGTTTATGATTTTATAAGTGTTTCTACCCTCAGTGCCTTGTAATCGAGGTGAAACAGAAGTGCTATAGTCATAAGAACTGCTTCCGAAAATTCCCTGTTCGCTTGTCAGGTAAGACATAGGCACTTGTTCCTTTGTTATTCTTATGTTATATTTATATCGTATTATACGATATAAAAGGGGGTAAAAAAATGAGCATACAAGTCAATCAATTGAATCAGTATTGGACAGACATTTATTTTTATTTACATTATCCACATGTGGATAAAATAACTCATCAAGCAGTACGTATACTTCAGCTTATAGATAAACAACCGAATACCGGGATAAATGAAGTGGCAATGGTTTTACAAATATCGCATAATACTGCCTCAGAACATGTGAAAAGACTAATAGACAAAAAATACATAATAAAAGAGAAGAGTGGAGAGGACCATAGAAGGGTCATATTACGCTTATCCGAGCTAGGGTCAAATGTTTTATATCGAAATACAAGCCTGGATGATGAAAAATTAATGAAAATAGTAGAACAGCTTTCTAAGGAAGAACAAATAATAATTGAGAAAGCATTCAAGACCTTAAGTGAGGTAGCTAAAAAATGTACGTTATAATGAAAGTCGTTATTTCTGCCATTATAATAGCTATTGTAACGGAGATTTCGAGGAGATTTCCTACATATGGAGGAATTATTGCAGCTTTGCCTTTAGTAAGCTTACTAAGTATTATCTGGTTGTATGTTCAAGGAGAACAATCCCCCGCCTTGAGTAAGTTTGCTTTGGGTGTATTATGGGGTTTCCCAGCTACCGCAGTAATGTTACTTATTGTATATTTGGCCTTACAAAATTCTCTTCATCTATTTATATCCATTTTGTTAGGGATAGCAGGGTGGTTGTTCTTTTTATACATACAAGACATTGTGGTTACTTACATAAAACATATAGTCTAAAGGGGCGGACGTTAGACTATCCCCTCATTCATATTTAACACCATTAGAAAGCTCTTCTAAAAATCCCCAATCCAACACAATTAATATTTTCTTCTCTTTTTTAATTATTTTCTTCTTTAAAAATGAAAGGATAATTCGATTTAAGTGTCGATGAGTTGTTCCGATGAGAGAGGCAATTTCCTCTGTTTGGTATGTCGTTATTTCTTTGCCAAAGTAGTTGTGGATATCTCGAGTAGTTAATAAGTAGCTTGCAAATCTGGCTTCCACTGTGGCCAACAAGTTTACGCGAGATGCTGTAGTGCAGGTTTGCAATTTATAGGATAAATGCTTAGATAGCTCCCCTAAAAATAAAGGATCCTTCATTAAATATAATTCTACTGATAACTTGTCTAAAAATAATAAAGAGGTTTCTTCTACTGCCTCTACCTGTGACTGTATTTCTATCTTTTGCAAGAGCTCTATGTCACCAAAAATTGCATGAGGATGACAAAAGCGTAATAACAGCGATTTTCCTGTTTCTATACTAGAGGTTACCTTTGTCCTCCCGGTTACCTGAAAATATAATCCATCCAATTCATTTCCTTCTTTAAGTATAGCTTCACCTGGATTATAGTGACGTAGCTGAAAAGAGAGATTTTGGGGAGAGGTAATTTTCTCCTGAATATTAAATTGAGATAGATACTGGCTAATAATTGTTGGAGTTTGAATAATCTTCATCTTTTTCTCCTTTTCGGACATATGTCCTTTTTTTATTATATAGCAAATTGTTATGATTATTTTATAAGAGGAGGGATATAGGATGAAGTTTGTTTTTGATTTGGATGGAACAATTTGTTTTTAAGGGAAGCCCTTAACTCATGCAATGGTGAAAGCATTAGAAGATTTAGGGGCGATGGGGCATGAAGTAATTCTAGCCTCTGCAAGACCGATTCGTGATCTATTGCCTATTCTCCCTAAACACTTTCATCAGCTACCGATGATTGGAGGTAACGGTGCATTTGTAGCGAATGAGGGACGAATTATATCAAGCACTCATTTTGACAAACAAACCTCTGATAAAATTATACAGCTTCTAGGAAAATATAAAGCAGAGTTCCTAGTAGATAGCGAATGGGACTACGCTTACACAGGTGACGAAAACCACCCTATAAAAAGGAATTTGGATCCAAAGCAACAAGCTAAAAAATTGGAATTACATAAGTTAAACGAAATAGTAAAAGTAGTCATAATACATAGCAATGATCAAGAAAGCCTACTAAAGGAACTCCAAGAACTCTCAGTTGTGATTTATAACCATGGACTCGAAAAGATTTTAGATATAAGTCCATTGGGTGTTGATAAATGGAATGGATTACAAAAGCTTGGAGTACAGAGCAAGCAGTTTATAGCATTTGGAAACGACGCAAACGATGTATCTATGTTTCTTCAAGCACAAAGCTCAGTCTGTATAGGAGACTATGCAGAGCTTATTACAATTGCTAGTTCTCATGTGGCAAACGAGGAAGAGCTAGTTATAAATAAGCTTAAAGATATTGCAAGAGATTTATAAGTGTCTTTAAGAATAAAGGAGGCGCATGCTTTTAGTGCGACCTCCTTTTAAAATTAAATATTATAAATTATAATAGTCATTATGACAATTATAGTTGTCAAAATGACTATTATTGTATATATTAAAAAGGAGGAGGCGATGATTGTGAAAAGTCGCTTAAAAGAATTGCGAGCGAGAGAGGGGCTCAATCAAACCGAGCTAGCTAAATTAGCTAAAATTTCTAGACAAACGATTAGCTTGATTGAACGTGAAGAATATATGCCATCCATTTTGATTGCTGTTAGAATAGCAAGAATTTTTAATGAGTCTGTAGAAAACGTCTTTTTGATAAGGGAGGATGAATGATGAAAAAGGTATTTACAACTATTATTAGCTTACTGCTTGGAGGATTAGCTGGCTTTACTATCACACTTGCTATAATGATGGGTAAAAATAAAATAGATGAAGCATGGGCACAGCCAGTAAATATATTATTATATATTGTTTTAGCCATTCTCTTGATTTTGTTAGTGGCTAGTCTGCTATTAATCAAAAAGTTGAAAAAAGTTAATGCTCAAAAGTTTGTTGGAGAGCAAGAGGATTTGATGGAAGAATTTAAGTACAAAAAATTTGCTGATTTGAATATAACAGCTAATACATCTTTGATTCTATCAATCTTAGCTGTAGCGATATCTATTCTTATGTCGAATAATTCAATCCTTCAAATTGGGTTTATTCTCTTGTTTATTGCTAGCAGTGTCATTTCCATTTTTGGTATAAATCTCGTAAGAAATATTTACCCAGAAAGAAACCTTCCGAGTGTTACTTCAAAGGATTATGAAAAAGAGTTAATGGAATCTATGGATGATGGAGAGAAATATGTCACATTACAAGGTCTCTACAGGGCTCATCAGCTATTTAACCTTTTCATGCTCATAAGTATTATTTTGGCTGTAGCATTTTCTTTCTTTAGTGAGCAATCTCAAATGTTTTCTATTGCATTGATGTGCTTAGTCATGTTGGCTGTTAATACAAGCTATCTAGTTGTTGTACGAAACAAATAAATGGAGAGTAAGGTGAATTAAATGACTACAGGGCAATTGCTACTTTGGATATTGGGTGTTTCTATCCTGCTATATTTTGTTATCAAGTGGGGTGTAAAAAATGGCATCAATGAGTCTTTGTTAATTTCTGAAGAAGCTAGAAGGAAGAACCAGCAGGAGAGGGAAGTGCAAGCCCAAAGCTACTGGAATGATTTGAAATAATAAAAAGCTGATACATGTCTGTTAAAAAGACTAGTATCAGCTCATTGGTTATCCAGCGTGTGACCAAGTTGTAGGAACACCGGATTTAGGGCAGTTTGGGAAAATTGCTCCAGCCTCCAGAAATGCTTCATCTCCATCTTCGTCTACATATCGACCAGATTCTAAAACTTCCTGACCAGAAGCGTGAGAATGACTATTAGCGCGCTTCCAATAAGTAACTACTTCTGTATCAGGACATGATGGAAACTTCGAACCTTCTTCTAATGTTCTAGTTACACCAGATTCACAAATATAATCTCCAGTTTCCTCTACAATATCATCTGTTGTATATTCATAAGCTTGTTTACTCATCATACATTCCTCCTTAAAGAAGTTAACGTCTTACTCTATAATTACCCCAACAAATAAAGTAAAAACCTTCTTTAAGGAAGGTTCATTTTAGTTAAAAGAGGTTAGCCGGACTTTAGTCCAACCAACCTCGCTTAATTTTTTGGTTATCCACATGTCTTATTTCCAAACATCCTGTGCTATTTTCACCACATGGCGAATTTTCGCCCATTGTTCATCTTCTGTTAATAAGTTGCCTTCCTCGGTAGAGGAGAACCCACATTGAGGGCTCAAGCAAAGCTGTTCAATTGGTACGTATTTGGATGCCTCTTCTATTCTAGCTTTAACTAAATCCTCTTCCTCGAGTTCGCCGTGCTTAGAGGTGATCAGCCCTAACACGATGTAAAGGTCTTTTCTGTTAACATGACGCAATGGCTCAAAGCCACCTGAACGATCATCATCAAATTCTAAAAATAATCCATCCACATCTAATCCACCGAATATAGTTTCTGATACTAATTCATAGCTGCCGCTCGTAATATACGTGGAGCGGAAATTTCCTCGACAAATATGCATTGTCACAAGCATATCGGCAGGTCTTTTTGAAATAGACTCATTAATAGCTCGTGCAGAAAAGGACAAGGCTTGCTCTAATGACAATCCTTTGTCTTTCAAAGAAGCAATTCCTTCCTCGGAAAAGGAGGTTGCCCAGGAAGTATCATCGATTTGTAGATAACGACAGCCTTCATCGTATAATGCTTGGATAAAACCTTGATAAGCTGTGATCAAGTCGGCGAATATTTCCTCATCGTTGTTATACACACCTTCCTCAAATGCTGCTCTATAATAAAGCATATTCGGGCTTGGGATAGTGAATTTTACTACAGCATCACCTGCAACTTCTTTTAAGAACTTGAAATGCTCTATCATATAGTGAGTGCTAAAGCCAATTTTTCCTGTTACTTTAATGCCATGAGCTTTTGTTTGGACTCCCTTAAAAGACAAGCCTTTATCGGGTTCATAAAACTCTACACCATCTAGTCCTCCTAAGAAATCGAAATGCCACCATTTACGACGGAATTCGCCGTCTGTAATGGAAAGTAGCCCAGCTTCTTTCTGTTTTTCAACCAGTTTAATAATTTCTTCATTTTCAATCTGAGTTAGCAACTCTAAAGTTATCTCTTTCTCTTCAAATTGAGCTCGCGCTTTTTTTAAGCGTTCTGGTCTTAAGAAACTTCCTACATGATCTGCTTTGAAGGGTGCTTTTACTAGTAATTGATTGGTCATATTAAACTCCTACTTTCTTTATAATGTGTAGTAACTATTTCCAATGATTGTTCAAAGTCTGCTAACAGGTCATCCACATGTTCAAGCCCAACCGAAAAGCGAAGCAGTCCATCAGTAATTCCACGCTTTTCTCGTTCCTCCTTGGGCATTGCTGCATGGGACATAGTAGCGGGGTGGGAGAGAATAGATTCTACTCCACCCAAACTTACTGCAAAAACAGGTATTCTTAGATTTTCAACAAATATTTTTGTAGCTGCCTTGCCTGGCAAACGAAAGGAAAATATAGCACCAGAGCTGGCCGCCTGTTTTTTATGAATTTCATGTCCTGGATGAGATGATAATCCAGGATAGAAAACTTCCTCCACTAATGGGTGATTTGCTAGATAATTGACCAAACTAATAGCCGTCTCCGTAGATTTTTCGAAGCGCACACTAGTTGTTTTAATGCCCTGTATGAGTGTATAGGAATCTTGAGCACCCAGTATGGCTCCAAAGGAATTTTGAAGAAAACCTAACTTGCTACCAAGCAACTCATCCTTTGTAACAGCAAGGCCGGCAATGATATCACTATGTCCAGACAAGAACTTAGTTGCACTATGCAAAACAACGTCTACACCTAATTCGAGCGGCCTTTGGTAGAGTGGTGTCATGAAGGTATTGTCTAAAAAGGTTAGACAATTATTGGCTTTAGCTATTTCTACAATACCGGCAATATCAGTTATACCTACTCTCGGATTTGAGGGAGTTTCTATATATATTAGTTTGGTATTGGACTGAATTGCCTGCTCAACAGCATCTAAATTAGAAAGGTTAACAAAAGAATGCTCTATACCAAAGCGAGGTAAAACCTCGGTCACAAAGCGAAAGGTGCCACCATAAACGTCCTCCGTCATGATTATATGGTCTCCGGCAGATAACAGCATTAAAGAGGTTGATATCGCTGCCAGACCAGAAGCGAAAGCAAATCCTCGCGTACCACCCTCTAGCTCTGCTATGGTTTTTTCTAATGCTTCTCTGGTTGGATTACCAGACCGACTATAATCAAATGGGCCGAAGCTATCCAAACTTTCCTGATGGAAGGTAGAAGATAAATAGATTGGAACATTCACAGCACCGGTTCTTCTTTCATAATCACCTCGAGTTGAAGCAGTAATTAAACTAGTTTCAAGTTGTTGATGAATAGATTCCATTAAACAATAACCTCCTTCTCTAAAGCTACAAATACTTGCTTTAAGTCATTGATTAAATCTTCCGCTTCCTCAATACCAACAGAAAACCTTAATAAACTATTATCTACTCCCCGAGCAATTCGTTCAGATTCTGGTATATCTGCGTGTGTTTGAGTGGCAGGGTAAGTAATGAAGCTTTCCACACCACCAAGACTTTCAGCAAATATGATTAACTTTAGCTTTTCTAAAAAAGGACCTACCAGTTCGCTTCTTTGAAGACGGAAGGAGAGCATGCCACCCTTGCCTGCATAGAGAACATCTTTTATTAAATGCTGTTGCTCTAAAAATTTTACTAACTTCTTTGCGTTTGCTTCATGCTGTTTCATTCTTAGATGGAGAGTTTTTAACCCACGTATCAACAGCCATGAATCAAATGGTGAAAGGACTGCACCTGCTGCGTTATGGTTAGCCTGTAATTTCTCGCCCAATTTAACGCCTTTTGATACAACCAACCCAGCCAGTACATCATTGTGACCTCCGATATATTTAGTAGCACTATGTATGACAATGTCTGCGCCAAGTTCTATTGGCCTCTGTAAAAAAGGAGTTAAGAAGGTATTATCCACAATTAAAAGTAACTCATGCTTCTTAGCTAACTCCGCGTATAGCTGAATATCAATCTCTTGCATTAACGGATTAGTAGGTGTTTCAAGAAAGATTGCCTTCGTATTTTTGGTAATAAGAGATTCCACCTCTACGTAAGAGGTAAATTTACTATAAATAGTCCTAATATTATAGGAGTCAGAATATTGATTGAAAAGGCGATAAGTACCTCCATATAAGTCCTCTGGGGCAATCAATTCATCACCTGAACGGAAAAGGGAAAGGACCAATTGAATGGCTGCCATTCCCGAACTACAGGCAAATCCTGTATCGCCTTGCTCTAGCTTGGCTATTCCCTCCTCTAAAATAGCTCGTGTAGGGTTTTTAGTTCGAGTATAGTCATAGCCGGTAGATTGGCCAAGACCATGATGTTTATAGGCTGTGGATAAATAGATAGGAGGATTAACTGCTCCAGTTTTTGGATCACAATGATTACCTAATTGAACTAATTGTGTATTAATGTGAGTTTTGGACATTGTTATTCACCTCTTATTATTAATAGGTTCAACATTTCGAAAATAAATCACAAAGTAGATTCTAAGATAAAAAAATTCAGGATAAATATAGAATAGAAAAGCATTTTGCCAAATAAAAAGAGGGCTCTCTTCATAAGAAGAGAACCCCCAATATAGATTGAAGTCATTCTTCTTATCTTCAAGACAAAAATGTCTATTGGATTTAGCACCACACCTATAATGGCTGGTTGCTGAGACATCATAGGGCCAATCCCTCCGTCTCTCTTGATAAGAAATAAAAATATATAATTTTCAAAATTTAGCGATAAGTAAGTTTATCATGGGATGAATTTAAATTCAAGAGTTATTTCACATTTGGAATTGCTACCCAGTGACCGGAGGAAACTTCCACAAGCTTAGATTGCTTCAATTGATATCTATCCTCTACATTTGATTCCTCCAAAAGCTTCCTTTTTTTCTTAGCTTCTACCTTAGGATCAGGAATAGGGATTGCTGCTAATAGGGATTTTGTATAAGGATGTTGTGGGTTAGAATAAAGCTCTTCACTTTCCGCAAGCTCCACAATTTTACCAGCATACATCACCGCTACCCGATCACTAATATGCTTAACCATAGATAGATCATGTGCGATGAAAAGGTAAGTTAGACCTAGTCTATGCTGTAAATCCTCTAGTAGTTCTACAATTTGTGCCTGTATAGAAACGTCTAAAGCTGATAGTGGTTCATCACAGACTATAAAGTCAGGCTCTACTGCCAGTGCTCGGGCAATGCCGATTCGTTGTCGTTGGCCACCTGAAAACTCATGTGGATAACGCATGGCATGGGAGGAATCCAACCCTACCATTTTTAGTAACTCTTCTACACGTTGTTTTCTTTCCTCTGTATTTTTGCTCAAACGATGAATATCTAATGCCTGGCCGATAATATCTAACACCTTTAAACGAGGATTTAAGGAAGAATACGGATCCTGAAAGATAATCTGCATATGTCGTCGCATCGTTTTTAATTCACTTTTACTCAAACGGTTGATGGCCATTCCCTGATAAAGCACATCTCCATCCGTAGGCTCATGTAACCGAAGAATGGACCGACCGGTAGTTGATTTTCCTGAGCCAGATTCTCCTACAAGTCCAAGGGTTTCTCCAGGTTTGATGAAGAAGCTGATATCATCAACGGCCTTCAGCACATTCCCTTTGCCTAATTGGAAATGCTGCTTCAAAGATTTGACCTCTAATAACGGCTTGCCATTTTCTAAACCAATGGAACGAAGCGGTGGTCTCTTGGGTTTCTTCCTTTCATCTAAACGAGGAAGTGCATTTAATAATTTTTTTGTATAGTCATGCTGAGGATTTTCAAATATCTTTTCAGTTGTCCCGGTTTCTACAATTTCGCCGTTTTTCATAACTGCCACTCGATCGCACATACCTGCAACTACACCCAAATCATGAGTGATTAAAATAATGGAGGTGCCAAATCTTTGCTGCATATCCTTCATTAAATTCAAAATCTGAGCCTGAATGGTAACGTCTAGTGCAGTTGTCGGTTCATCTGCTATTAATAGCGTTGGCTTGCAGGCAAGTGCAATAGCGATCATAACTCTTTGGCGCATACCACCTGAAAATTCGTGAGGATACTGGTTGTAGCGCTCTTCGCTATTCTTAATGCCTACTAGCTTCAAGATTTCAACTGCTTGGTTCTTTGCCTCTTTTTTAGAAAGCTGCTGGTGCTTGATAAGACTTTCTGCAATCTGTGGGCCAATTCGAATGGTAGGGTTTAAAGATGTCATGGGATCCTGGAAAATCATACTGATATCTCTTCCTCTAATATTCTCCATTTCCTTTTCGGTTTTTGTCTCAAGAGATTCTCCTAAAAATTCAATGGAGCCATTTTTCATGAAGGAGGGGGGAGAAGGCAGCAGGCGCATGATGGAGCGGGCAGTGACACTTTTTCCACTACCTGATTCTCCTACAATGCCAAGTGTTTCTCCTTTTCTTACTTCAAAGCTTACGCCTCGAACAGCCTCAAATTCATTGTCGTTTGTTAAAAAAGAAATCTGTAAATCTTTTACTTTTAAAATAGTTTCCATGAAAACCACCTATCTGATTAAAATCTTCAATTTATTATTTATGATTCATGCTCTTTCAGTAGAGAGCGTATATTTTAAGTAATATGAGCGGTTTCTACAAAAAAGAAGACTAAACACGCACAATTATGGCGCATTTAACCCTACGCTTAATAGAACCAAATTATTTGCGTTGACTTAATAGTAGTTCGAATCTATACTATACTATACCACTCGGATTTATACAATATAGGGAGGGGGTATTTGGTATGGGAAGAAAATCTTCTTCCAACGCACTAAGTTTGACCTATGGAAGACTACAACATCATTCTTTCTTTAGAATCTTATTATTTTTACTTGGCTTGCCAGTTCATATAATAACCTTTCTACTTTTTTACCTAAAAAAGCAGAAGGATCCTAGTTCTTCCTTAAATAGCGATCTAAAGTCTTCACTTGTGGCAAGGGGGATAAAAGAGGAGCTATACGAGGAGTTTAAGGAGCAGTATGAACGAAAGCATGCCTTTTTTAATGAAAAAATTAATGAAGAAAAAATGACAGTAGAAATAAATAAACTCGTGGAAGATAGAGTAGAAAAGCTTGTATCCAATGAAATGAATGAAATACATGAGTTAAATGGTACTAAGCCACTCACTTATACAACATATTTTTTAGGTTTATTAGAGAATACTGCATTTCTAATTGTTTCGTTTATTCCTGGCTTACTGATGTATATTTTATTGGGTCTTTATAGTAATGCGTTTAGTAAATTTATTTTTGAAAGATTGATCATGAGTATCTTTGTTATAACAGGCGTTTCGGTTTTGGTGTTCACCATTTTATATTTATCGCCTTTTGACCCTGCTGCTAACCTTTTAGGAGAAAGTGCCACTAAGGAACAGATTGCTGCGTTCAATCAAATGCATGGGTTAGACTTGCCTTATCTCAATCAGCTATGGAATACAATAAAAGGAATTGTAACATTTGATCTAGGAGCATCCTTTACAGGTAATGAGGATGTTGCAACAAGTATTGCCAATAAGTTCCCAGTTACATTAATGATTGCAATCTTCTCTTTATTAATGGCAGTAGTAATAGCTATTCCTGTAGGAATTATATCTGCAACTAGACAAAACTCCTTCTTAGATTATGCCTTTATGTTCATTGCTTTAATTGGATTGTCCATACCAAACTTTTGGCAAGGTCTTATATTCATCTTGAACTTCTCTATTAAGCTACAATGGCTTCCTGCAACTTATAGTCCGCAAAACTGGTTATCAATTATTATGCCAGTGATTGTGCTTGGTACAGGACTTACTGCTTCAGTAGCTAGGATGACTCGTTCCTCCGTATTAGAAATTATAAATGAGGATTATATTATCACTGCAAAAGCAAAAGGCTTAAACCAACGCCAAGTGCTTTGGAAACACGCCATTGGAAATGCAATGATTCCGATTGTCACTGTTATCGGCTTACTGTTTGGTGGAATGCTTGGAGGAGCGGCTGTAACAGAGAAGGTATTCAATATTAGCGGGATTGGTAGCTATATTGTCGATAAACAATTTATCCCCGATATACCGGCTATTATGGGTGGAGTAATCTATATTGCAATAACCATTTCCTTGGTTAATGTGCTCATCGATATTTTATATGCGTTTTTTGATCCGCGTATAAAATCTAAGATGAAGCAATTGTAAGAAGTAGGTGTAAAAGTGGTAACTAAAAAACAACATGCATTAAAGCTGTCACGAGAATATACACAGGCGAACTTTGCAGGAGTACTTTCTCTTCTAGTAACTATAGTTTTATTATTTAATAGTTTTGATTTTGAGATGGGCACGATTAAGCCGATTGCTTGTAGTATTTTTGCTGTGTATGCCTTTTTTACAGCACTTCAATTTTTTATTAACTGGAGAATGAAGCGAGAGCTTTTGGATCTAGGACATTTAAAATCATCTACAAGAAGGCTTGGCTATGTCCAAATAATTGCGATATTAACTGCTAATGTCTTTGTATCCTCGTTTGGTTTTAACTTGATAAAAGAAAAGAAAACACCGGAATATACATTTAGCATTTGGATGATTTTCACCCAGCTGTTTATCCTAGTTATTTCTGCATTTAATCTTTTTAAACCATATGTGTCAGACACTTTTTTAACCTCAATAGGTATTTTAATCGTTATTTTAGTTCTTCAAGTATTTACTTTGATAGCTGTTGCCAAGTATGTCAGAGATGAAGGGGCACCAGGGTGGATGCAAGGCCTAGCCATTGTATTAATCATTACGTCTCTAACGGGTAATATTTTTAACTTTGTGCTTGGTATTAGTTTAATCATTAAAACCCGAAGTAACAGTCTTTCACGCATAGTGAAGTGGAACACGATGTGGGATAAAATCACTCGTAATTCTACTGCTATATTAGGAATGTTTTTTATCGTTCTTATGTTCGCTTTGTCTGTAACTAGCAGGTTTACGTTTGACTATGATTTTGCAGTAGAGAACAACTATGAGGCATTGCTCCAGCCGCCAAGCTTGGAGTATCCATTTGGTACAGATAATTACGGAAGAGATTTATTTTCTCGAATTATTTTCGGGGCAAGAATATCCCTAATAGTGGGCTTTGCTTCGACCCTAATTCCATTCGTGGTTGGAGGAGCATTAGGAGCGTTGGCAGGCTATTATAGCAAGCGTACAGATAACATCATTATGCGTTTGCTAGATATCTTGTACGCAATACCAGGAATATTACTAGCCATCGCTATTATTGCAGCATTTGGAGCAAATACTACGAATCTTATACTAGCTTTAAGTGTTGGTTCGATTCCGACTTATGCCCGAACAATGCGAGCTAATGTAATGATGGTATCGAACTACGAATATGTAGACTCGGCTCGAGCTTTAGGAGCTTCCAATCTATCAATCATCTTTAAGCAAATTGTTCCCAATTCACTTGCACCTATGATCGTCAAAGCTACACTGACGATAGGCACAGCAGTAATTGCAACAAGCAGCTTGAGCTTTTTGGGTCTTGGAGTAGAACCCCATATACCAGAATGGGGCAATATTTTAAAGATAGGCAGTACTTATTTAGAGTCCAATTCCTATTTGGCGATTATACCGGGTTTAGCAATTATAGGACTCGTATTATCTTTCAACTTTTTAGGTGACGGACTTAGAGATGCATTCGATCCGAGAATGGATTAAAGCAAGCTCAACAAGGAGGAAAAAAATATGAAGAACACAAAAGGATTATTAGCTTTATTGTTCACTCTAGTTTTAGTATTGGCGGGCTGTGTTAATACTAAATCAGATGTTGATAAAGCAACTGACAAATCCGATTCCAAAACAGAGCAAGGTGACGTTGTAATTGAATTATTAGGCATGAGTTCTAGTGAAGCGGATATGAACATTGTACGCGACCAATTAATTAAAAACGGCTTTGAAGTAAAACTAAACATACAACCTGATTACGGTAGTTTTACAGCTCAAAAAGATGCTGGAAACTATGATTTGGCATTATCAAGCTGGACGACAGTTACAGGTAACCCAGATTATGCAGTACGTGCATTATTTAAATCAGATGGCGATAACAGTATTATGTCTGATAAGAAAATTGATGAATTAATTGAAAAAGCAAGTACAGAAACACCGGAAGAATACACAAAAACGTATAAAGATTTTGAAGAACTTCTAGTTTTAGAAAAAGCTTATATTGCACCTTTGTATAACTCTTTTAAAGCGCAAGGAGTAAACAAAGAATTGTTGAATGAAGAGACAGTAAGACTAGCTAAATCTCGTGCAATAGCATGGGAGACAATTGACTTTACAGACACTTCTAAAAGAAACTCTGAACCATTGGTTATGCAACAAGGTATTGCATCGTTAACTTCTTTAGATCCTATCAAAGGCAATGACGGTTCTATCAATACATTGAATACAAATATGTATGTCCGTTTAGTTAACTTAACAGATGATGATAAAGTAGTTTCTGATGGATCGCTATCATTGAATCATGCGATAGCAGATGGCAACAAAGATTATTATTTCTTACTAAGAGATGATATTAACTTCGCTGCAGTAACAGATAAAAAGGCAGTAGACACTGGTGAACGCGTGGGTGCAGAGGATGTTGTATTCTCATTAAACCGTGCAAAAGACAGCAAATCAGTTCCAGATCACCGCACATACAGCTTACATGAAAGCATGGAAAATATAGAAATCGTTACAGATCTTTCAGAACTTGATGTGAAGCAATCCGGAAGCGAGACTTCTGTAAAAGAAGCTTTAGAAAACGGTGTGGATTCTGGCATTAACGAATTAGTGTCAAATAAAACAGAAGCTGATGCAGCTGCTGGAAAATACCAAGTAGTAAAAATTACTACTACGAATCCATTCCCGCAAGTTTTAAACTACCTGGCTCACCAATCAGCAGGTATTGTTTCTCAGAAACAAGTAGAAAGCATTAACACGTATGAAGTAGATTCATTTGATGTAAAAACAGATATTCCTTATGGGGATCAGAATACTGTAACGGAAGGCTCTTCTTATAACAATACTTTATATGCAAGTGGTCCTTATATTCTGACTTACAAAAATGATTACGAAGCAGTATTCATGAAAAACCCAGCATATATGCCAGGTACAGAAAATGAGGCGAAAATTACAAATGTGACCGTACGCTTTATCGCGGATGCTGACAGTGCATTATCAGCTCTTCGCAATGGCGAAATTCATATATTTAATGGAGTACCAGAAACTAAATACGATTTAGTTGAGAACGACAGCAAGCTATCCCTTCAAAAAAATGATAGTAATGCAGTAAGTTACTTGTTATTTAATACGAAGGATCGTGAAGTTGCGAAAAGTGAATCCTTACGTAAAGCAGTTTTATATTCCATTAACCAAGATGAAATATTGAATTACTACCAAGGCAACAAGAAAAAAGCCGTGTCCACTGTAAGTCCTCTTGTGGAAACAGGAAACGAATTAAAAGCCGATACAGATAAAGTCAAAGAGTACTTAAATGAATTTAAACAAGGTAAGTAAAAGTTAAAAATACGTTAAAAGCTCAGCAAAGAGAGGAACCCCTCCTAGCTGAGCTTTTTTATGTCGAATTTTATGAGAGACATTAAATATAAAAGTGGGCGTATGTCTATTACAAGACATTCAGCTTATACATATGATTATTAAGATAAATAAAAAGGAGGCTAGAAGAATTGGATATTAAAATGTTACACTCCCTTGTTGATAACATCATAAAAATAGACAGAGGTGGTCCAGAATCCAGGGAAGGAAGGCTAATTGCGGTAGGAGGAGACTACATCGCGTTGTTAACTGAAAACGAAGGTGTTGTATATTATAGAACTCATCACATAAAAAGTTTAACTTCAAATACAAAAAACGATTCGCAATTTGATTTTCAAGTTCCTGAAGATTTTAGATTTATTCAAGCAGAGGATTTTAAAGGAGTTTTAGAAAGCTTAAAATACCATTGGGTACAAATTAATCGTGGAGGACCAGAAAAGCTAGAAGGCATTGTCGATCAAGTAAACGATAATTTTGTAACCATTATAGCGAAAGAAGAAGTTATCAGAATTTCTATGTTCCATATTAGAAACGTTAGTTACGAAGTAAAAGATCGTAAAAACAAGGACTCTAATGAAAAAAAAACTGAGGATAATACAAAGTCCTAAAAAAATATATAAAAATTTATTCGTCGTTTCTGATTTCTAGAATCGGCGAATTTTAAAAATTAAACTAATTAGCTTGGCCTATCAAGGATAGTTAGGCTTATGTCTGTTACTTAATAATCCTAAGATACATATAGATACTAGGATAATAAAAAGGGGGGAATTTTATGGAGAAAGAAATGCTGCTTTCTTTAGTAAATAGGATTATTAAGGTGGATAGAGGTGGGCCAGAATCGCGCGTAGGTAGGCTGCTTGCAGTAGGAAAGGATTATCTTACATTGCACACTAAAGAGGATGGAATCATTTACTATAATAGACATCACGTGAAGAGTTTGACACATAACGCTAAAAAATCTGTGGATTTAGAAGTGGAAACAGAGGAATTAGATTTTATACAAGCGAGAGATTTTCAAGATATTTTAGAGTGTCTGAGATATAAATGGGTCAAAGTTAATCGCGGTGGACCAGAATCATTAGAAGGTGTATTGGAAGGCGTTAATAATGAATTTGTAACTATAATTTCAAACGAAGAAGTAATTCGGGTTTCCTTGTTCCATATGCGTAACATTAGCCAAATTTCTACATGTGGAAAATCCAAAGAAGATAAAAAAGAAAAGTCCAAAGAAAAAGATAAAGATGAACATTGTAAAGATAAAAAAAATAGTAGCGACAAAGGAAATAAAGAAAGTAAAGAAAAGAAAGAAAATAATGAAGACAAAGCCAATACCGTAAATGAACAGAGTCACAATGATAAAGCAAACAAAGAAGATAAATCAAATAAAGAAGACAAAGAAAAACACGAAGGTAAAGCAAACAAAGAAGACAAAGAAAAACACGAAGGTAAAGCAAGCAAAGAAGACAAAGAAAAACACGAAGGTAAAGCAAAC
>NZ_JBNNVC010000001.1:405489-1536678 GCF_050280345.1 Psychrobacillus sp. NPDC093200
CAAACAAAGAAGACAAAGAAAAACACGAAGGTAAAGCAAACAAAGAAGACAAAGAAAAACACGAAGGTAAAGCAAACAAAGAAGACAAAGAAAAACACGAAGGTAAAGCAAACAAAGAAGACAAAGAAAAACATGAAGAAAAAGCAAACAAGGAAGAGAAAGCAAAACACGAAGATAAGCACCAAAAAGGTGAAAAGCCTAAGCACGAAGTGGAAATAAATGAAGCAAATATCAATCATGAAGTAAAAAATGAAAATGAATAGATGACCATGCGTTCGTCGTTTCTGTAATTCAGAGTCGACGAATGTTTTAAAAGGAGGCGCTACCAATGCAGTCTAAAAAAATTGAAGAAGCTTTAAGCGCCCTAAAACGTAACAAAGTTGGTTTGTTTCTTAAGGGCGATCAATTTATTGAGGGAATCTTGTTGAATGTCAAAAACGATTACCTGATCTGTGAAATAACTAATAACGTCTACTATATCTCCCTACATCATATTCTTGCTTTTTCAAAAAATGCTAAGGATAATTTTATTTCCTCTGAAGCGGTACCCTATCTTAACAGTAACTATTTCACGAATACATTAATAGGAATGAAATACAACTGGGTTAAGATTAATAGTTTCAGTAATCAGGAACTAATAGGAGTCTTAAGCAAAATCTATAAAGATTATATCGTATTAGTAAATGATGAAAATCTAATTTATGTGCCACACTCGAGCATATCAAGTGTCTTTAGCAAGATTACTGAAAAACAGATTAGTTTATTTAATAGTAAGGAACATCTTTATGTTGAGCAATCATATATACCTCTTGTTAATAATAGTAGGGCACAGGAAGTGATTAAGATTGATAAACATAATAATAAGCGGGTTACAGAAAAACAAAATCTGCAAGAGGGAACATCTGTGAGGCCTATTTTAGGGATAGGCAATTTGGAAGAGAACTTAGAAGAAGCTGTGAACAATACGTTGATGAAACAACTAACAAAAATTGAAATTCTAAATAGTACCGACCAAGAGGAAAGTCCGACTGATTTTGTTCTGGAAGAGAACTTAGAAGAAGTTGTGAACAATACGTTGATGGAACAACTAACAAAAATTGAAATTCTAAATAGTACCGACCAAGAGGAAAGTCCGACTGATTTTGTTCTGGAAGAGAACTTAGAAGAAGCTGTGAACAATACGTTGATGGAACAGCTAACAGAAATTGAGATTCTAAATAGTATCCACCAAGAGGAAGGTCCGACTGATTTTGTTTTGGAAGAGAACTTAGAAGAAACTGTGACGCTAACGGAACAACTAACAAAAATTGAAATTTTGGAGAGAGCCGACCAAGAGGAAGATCCAAATGACTTTAATATAGAAGAAAAACAAGAAGAAGCAACTGATATTGCAAATATAGATCATAAAATTGTAAATGAAAATACAGTTAGAGCTAATGAAGAGGAAGATTCATTTGTTTATAAAAAAGTTAGGATGCCAAAGTTTAATGACTCGTTACAGCCTAATAGACAAGGTGTACAGCCTATAAGAGAACGATTTTTACGCGCAGCAAATCCCGATAATATTATAAACGAAAGTAAAACTCTTAATAGCGTAGAGCCTATAATGGAAACTAATTTAGAAGAAAATATAACCTCCAAAAAATCCCTGCCTTTTAGATTTATAAAAGCTGAGTCCCAAACTATACATTCCCCAGAAACTGCTGAAGAAAATGATGTATTAATACCAGAAGTAAAAGAAAACGAAAGAGAACAGGACCTGAACGACTTTAATAACTTATTTTATTTAAGGCGTAAAAGGAAAAAAAAAATAAAATTAAAAATGAAAAAAACTAATTTCTCCAATGAAAATCTTGAGCACGAAATAATAACTGTACCTGAAACCTCAATTATAAAGTTAAACCCAAAAGAAGAAAGAGCAATATTAGAAAAACAGTATTATTCTTTAATGAATCATGCAACCAATATGTATGAGCGTCTTCAAAATATAGAATCTGATGCTTTTGAAAAGTATGGGCAAGAAGAAAGCAACCAAAAAGTAATCTACGGAAAACAAACGGAAGACTTCATGTTGGAAAGACAGTATTATGCTTTAATGGAATTTTCGAAAAAGAGATACCAGCAAATAATCGAAGAAAGACTAGGAAATAGAGCCTGACAGGCAACGACAGGAATAAGTAGCGTTTAATAAACGAGGCTCTCCAAATGACTAATGGTGATGAAATATATGAGTTTATGTAACTTACCCTTAAATTTCTCTAAGCTTAAATGTATGATTTTGCTATTTAGATAATAACTAGAAAGGAGGGTTAACCTTGAATAATATTATTCAAAATCTTATAACAGAAGTTGTCGAAATAGAGGTTTCAGGGAAAAAAATGATGAATGGTACGCTCGTAGATTCAGGAAGTGATCTGGTTGTCCTTTTTAATGGGATAGATTTTGTATACATTTCTTTAGAACATATACAGCGTTTTGAAGTAAATAGTAATGAAGATGATATTATGGCTCCTACACACGCTCCCACTATCTCTACAGTTGAAGACGAAAAAGATCTTTCTTTTAGAGAGATTCTTACTCAAGCTAAAGGAAATTACGTTGAGCTGTATGTAACAGATGGACCGCCTATTCATGGATATATTTTAAGTTTGATGGACGATTATATTGAATTCTATTCCCCTGTTTATAAAATAGTATATGTTTCCCTCCGTCACTTAAAGGTGCTTATACCCTACGCTGAAAACGAAAGTCCCTACGGTAAAAACTTTCATAATAGCCTAGTGCAATCGAGTAGGCAGATATTAGCAAGCACATTTAAACAACAAATTGAAAAGTTCAAAGATAAAATTGTCGTGCTTAATGCTGGGGGGAATAAAAGTCATATAGGAAAATTAAACGAAATAGAGGAAAATTTAGTTGAAATTCATGGAGCAAAATTGCATTCGTATTATTTAAATCTAGATCATATTAAAACTTTACACCAAGTTTAAACATAATTAATGTACTTCTACTTAGAATTAAAATTTCACTTGCGAGCCTGCATAACTTCACAAATAGTTATAAATTGTAAGAATAAAACCGTCCTTTATGGCTGACGAGAAAGTATCGACAGCCTATTTTCTATTCTTGTGTATGGGGTAAAAGATAACAGACACTTTTGTGCTTTCTTTTAAATGCTGTATATGTCTTAATCAGCCCACGAGTTGCAACCTGCTCCTGCATGAACAAATTGACAAAAGTTCGTTTTTGAATAGTAAGTTGTCATTTATAAAAATGCTCAAATGTCTATTTTTTTAATAGGCGTTTTTTGTTAAAAAATATATAATTCCAAGCTATAGACAGACATCTTGCTCTTTCTAGAGTAAAGCGAATATACATATATGGAAACGGACAAACATTTATTTTTATTTCGAGAGGAAATGGTATATGCATGAGCTTTCAGATTGGAATCGCCAGTTTGGTGTTCCTAGCAACTATGATTGTCATATTTTGGAGACCAAAAGAGTTAAATGAGGCATGGCCAGCTTCAGTAGGTGCAGCAATTATTATACTTACAGGAATAGTGTCTCAGGCTGACGTTATAGATATTATTACTAAAATTGGAAGTGCCTCTTTAACCATTATCGCAACAATTGTCATGGCTATAATATTAGAAAGCTTTGGATTTTTTAATTGGGTAGCGGCTAGGCTGACAAGCTTGGCAAGGGGGTCTGGACTTCGGTTATATTGGTATATTCAATTATTATGTTTTTTGATGACATTATTATTTAATAATGATGGAAGTATATTAATTACAACTCCAATATTAATCCTACTCTTAAAAAATCTTCGTTTAAAACCTCGTCAGCAGCTTCCTTATTTGTTAAGTGGAGCTTTAATAGCAACTGCTTCCAGTGCGCCGATTGGAGTAAGTAATATTGTAAACTTAATTGCATTAAAGATAGTTGATATGTCACTTTGGGCACATACGGCAATGATGTTCGTTCCTTCAACATTGGGTTTGTTATTCATGTCTTTCTTAATGTATATTGTCTTAAGAAAAAAACTACCGAAAACTTTACCAAATTCCTCAATGGACATAGAAGAATTCTTTTTCACTAAAAATTTTCATCCGTTCAAAGCAAAGACTTCATTTGAAACAAAACAAAAACGTTCCAAATTTATGTTGAAAATATTAGTATTTGTATTTATTATTCGATGTCTACTTTTTGTTGCATCATATTTAACCATACCTATTGAGATTGTCGCAGTACTTGGATCTGCTGTACTATTGTTGTGGAGATGGTATCATTTAAGGACTAGTCCAGTTGATATACTTAAGAAGACTCCTTGGCATATACTTGTTTTTGCATTTTCAATGTATGTCATAATATACGGGTTGAATAATGTAGGATTGACATCACTATTAGTTCAATTATGTGAACCAATTGTAAATCAGGGATTGTTTCAAGCAAGTATTATCATGGGAGGATTAGTATCCGTTCTTTCTAATATATTCAATAATCATCCGGCGCTAATGATTGGAACCATTACTTTAACAGAAATGGAATTAGATCCAATTACTTTAAAGACTATTTATCTTTCGAATATTATTGGTAGCGATATGGGGGCATTATTATTACCTATCGGTACACTTGCCTCACTAATTTGGATGCATATTCTAAAAAGTAATAAGATAAAGGTCTCTTGGAAAGATTATTTAAGCGTAACATTGATAGTCGTTCCAATAACTACAATTGTAACTTTGATATTGTTATTTTTTTGGGTGCAAATAGTTTTTTCTTCTTGAGGTTGAGAAGAGTGTACGCTAAATAATAATGGGTAAGATGAGAATATACTTCTCTAACTTTACTTGAAGGGGTATGTGTCAAAGTGAAAGAATATAGCTTTTTATTCACTTTTAGTTTTCAAAATTATTATATCAATCATGCATTAAGTAAATTTATACTAAGGTAGCGGGAAAATACACAGCTAGTTTCCTGCTATACTATACATAAAAATGGAAGAGAACAATCCGAGTAAGCTGGGTTGATTACATAAATGAATAGAATCCATATCTAAAAATGTCTTGTAATCCCATCCAGGAGAATATGGAAATTAGGATAGCTAAAGATGTCATTAATATGGATTCCTTTATATGTTTGATAAGTCGGATGTTTTTTTAAAATTCAACTTATATTGTCAACATTTCTGCATTCATTTCTATAAGAATAGATAAATAGGATTTCGCTTAATGTCCAATTGATAGGGGAAGTTATTGTATGTATATGTTACTTTTGGGGTAAATGATACTGCATAACTACTATTAAATATGAACTCTAATGGAAGCAGAATATCAATTTTACTTAAAATAAAAGGCATATATGGGATTCCACACATGCCTATAAACTATTTTCTCCTAAACTGGTATTAACCAGTAACCTCTATTTAGTACTTCGGTCATTGATTCTCAAATCATATAAATTGAAGTAATAATATAATAACTCCTAATATAATTGACAGCCAGCCCAAGATTATTTGCTTATAATGATATAGTGCTACGAAACCTAATACAACGGCAGCAATTCCAAGCCAAATCGGATAGAAAAAGTAGCCGACTACCGCTAAGATAATACCTAAAAGACCAAGCCAAAATCCAAAA
This sequence comes from Psychrobacillus sp. NPDC093200, assembly GCF_050280345.1. Lineage (NCBI taxonomy): Bacteria > Bacillati > Bacillota > Bacilli > Caryophanales > Bacillaceae > Psychrobacillus > Psychrobacillus sp. NPDC093200. The sequence goes on from NZ_JBNNVC010000001.1 coordinate 411,131, forward strand.
TTATATTCCATTTATAATTCCCCCCTTCATTTCTATAAGAAATATGGTGCTTCTATTCTTATTAATTAGTATATGAAGGGAGGAGTTCAAAATTATAAGCAATATGCTGGGTTAAAATAATTATATGTTTAAAAAAGACGTTCAGAATTCAAAAAGACAAGCATGCTGTAAAAACAACATTCTTGCCTTTGGGTACATATTCAAGCTTTCTTGTAATTTATGGACATCTATTTTCGTTATTTACCGCCTAAAAGATCAAACAAGCCTCCAGTAATACTACCTTCTCCCTTAGAACCACCACCAGGAGTTTGTGGAGCAGCAGCAAATACTCGGCTAGCTAGACGGCTAAACGGAAGGGATTGAATCCAAACTGTTCCAGGGCCACGTAAAGTTGCGAAGAATAATCCTTCTCCTCCAAATAGAGCAGTTTTAACGCCTTTTACCATTTCTATGTTGTAATCGACTTCTGAAGTCATAGCAACTAGACATCCAGTGTCTACTCGTAATACCTCACCCGGTTGTAAAACTTTCTGGTGAATTGTACCACCTGCATGGACAAATGCTAGACCATCTCCTTCAAGCTTTTGCATGATGAATCCCTCTCCACCAAAGAAACCGGTACCTAATTTACGTTGAAACTCTACTCCTACAGATACTCCCTTAGCAGCAGCCAAAAAAGCATCCTTTTGACAAATGATTTTTCCACGATGCTCGCTTAAATCCATTGGAATAATCTTCCCTGGATATGGAGAGGCGAAGGAAACATGTTTTTTCCCATTACCTACATTTGTAAAGGTAGTCATGAATAAACTTTCGCCGGTTAACATACGTTTACCTGCACCCATTAATTTCCCCATCAGGCCACTTCCACTGTTGCCAGAGCCGTCGCCAAAGATGGTTTCCATAGAGATTCCGTCCTCCATCATCATTAAGCTTCCTGCTTCTGCAACGACTGTTTCCTGTGGATCTAGTTCAATTTCAACAAACTGCATATCGTCACCATACAATTTGTAATCTATTTCATGATTATTCATTATATATTTCCCTCCTCATAGTAATTAAATATGTATACGAACAATAAAATAAAAGGTTTCAGCTTTTCAATTTTTCAAATTTTTTAGTTTTTTTAAAGGGTTTTAATAGAAGTTAGAGAATGTAATATTTATGAAACCGTTTTCAATTTATAAGGAAAGAGGTAGGAAAATGAAATTATCAAACTTTATTAATGGGGAATGGCAAGAGGGAGAAGCAACATATACAGCTGTATTGAACCCTGCAAATGGTGAGCAGCTAGCGGAGGTAAGGATGTCTACAAAAGAAGATGTGGACAGAGCAGTCAAGGCAGCCGTCAATGCGCAAAAAAAGTGGGCACTAGTTCCGGCTCCAAAGCGAGCAGACTATCTATATGAAATTGGCAGACTAATGAAAGAAAGAAAGGAACATCTTGCCCAAGTGTTGACAAAAGAAATGGGGAAAATCATTGAGGAAGGTCGGGGAGAAGTTCAGGAAGGCATAGACATGGCCTTTTATATGGCGGGTGAGGGAAGAAGGTTATTCGGTGAAACAACACCTTCTGAGCTAGCAGATAAATTTGCAATGAGTGTTCGAGCACCGATTGGAGTAGTGGGGCTAATAACTCCATGGAATTTTCCGGTTGCGATTGCTACGTGGAAGTCATTTCCGGCAATAGTGGCAGGAAATGCATTTATTTGGAAACCAGCTACTGAAACCCCAATGATGGCCTATGAAATGGCTAAGATATTCCAAGAAGTTGGTTTGCCGCCTGGAGTGGCAAACGTCGTTTTTGGGTCTGGATCAGAAGTAGGGACAGCAATGATTGAACATGAGGATGTCAAGGTTATTTCCTTTACTGGATCTACAGACACTGGAAGTAAGGTGGCAGAACTCGGAGGGAAACACTTGAAAAAAGTGTCCTTAGAAATGGGCGGCAAAAACGCAGTAATTGTTATGGAGGACGCAGATTTAAATCTTGCAGTAGAAGGCATTTTGTGGAGCGCGTTCGGGACAGCAGGACAACGTTGTACAGCATGCAGTAGGGTGATTGTACACAAAGATGTGAAGAAGGAATTGGAGACAATGCTTCTTGAAAGAATGGAGAAGTTGACCATAGGAGACGGCATGGATGAATCCGTTAAAGTAGGCCCAGTTATTAACAAAAATGCCCTAGAGAAAATACACTCTTATGTCCAGATAGGAAAAGAGGAGGGTGCTAATTTAGTAGTAGGTGGAGAAATTTTAGACAATGGTGATTTAGCAAAAGGGAACTATTATGCACCAACTCTATTCTCTAATGTTAAGCCCGATATGAGAATTGCTCAGGAAGAAATTTTTGGTCCGGTTGTTTCTTTAATCGAGGTTGATTCCTTAGAGGAAGCGATCGAAGTAAACAATGGTGTGAAATTTGGTTTATCTAGTTCTATTTTTTCTCGAGATGTTAATAAAATATTTAGAGCGCAGCGTGACCTTGATACGGGTATTGTCTATGTCAATGCAGGAACAACAGGGGCAGAAATTCATCTGCCGTTTGGAGGGACAAAAGGAACTGGAAATGGACACCGAGATTCCGGAGTAGCAGCGTTAGATGTTTATACAGAGTGGAAAAGTATCTATATAGATTACAGCGGAAAGTTACAGAGAGCGCAAATAGACACAGAATAAGGAGGATAATGATATGAAGGTTGCTGTATTAGGTGCAGGTTTAATGGGTAAAGAGGCTGCAAGGGATTTAATTTTGAGTCCAAATGTAGATAAAATTTATTTATGTGATTTAGATGTGGGACAGGCAAATATGTTTAAAGAGAAGATGCAAAATTCTAAGATAGAAGTATTAAGGCTAGATGCAAACGACGATGTCAATTTGATGGAGGTTATGAAAAAGGCAGATGTCGTGATTAACGCATTATTTTATTCGTTCAATGAAAAAGTGGCACGAATCGCAGTAGAGGTTGGCGTTCACTCCATCGACCTCGGTGGTCATATTGGTGGAGCGACAGATGTGGTGCTTTCGTTGGATGAAAAGGCTCGTGAAAAAGGAATAACTTTAATACCGGATCTTGGAGTTGCTCCTGGAATGATTAATATACTTACTGGCTACGGTGCAAGTAAATTAGATGAGGTGACGGATATTTACCTATACGTGGGTGGAATTCCAGTTGAGCCTGAAGGGATATTTAAATACAATATTGTTTTCTCCCTAGAAGGAGTATTCGATCATTACACAGACCCATCGCATGTAATTAGAAATGGCCAACTAGAGGAAATTGCCTCTTTAACAGAAGTTGAGCCAATTCAGTTTGAAGGTTATGAGGAGCTAGAAGCATTCCATACAGCAGGGGGTACATCCACTCTGACTAAATCATTTCCAAATGTCCAAACACTGGAGTATAAGACAATCCGATACAAGGGACACGCTGAAAAGTTTAAGTTATTAGTAGATTTAGGTCTTACTGATAAGAACAAGACGGTAAACGCTGGTGGCAATATTATCAACGTTCGAGAAGTGCTAAAAGAAGTACTTACACCTTCTCTTCTCCTTGGAGACAAAGAGGATGCAGTACTACTAAGAGTTGTTGTAAAAGGGGAAAAAGACGGTGATGAGACAATCTATACGTATGAGATGGCAACCAAAAAGGACCCTCTATCCGGTGAAACTGCTATGGCTCGCGCAACAGCAAACACTATTTCGGTCGTAGCACAAATGATTGGGAATGGTGTTATTAAAAAACCAGGAGTCTCTACACCAGAGCTGATTGTACCAGGGGAGTTATATATTAGAGAAATGGCGGCAAGAGGAGTAGAAATAAAAGAATATGTGGCAAGAGGTGAGAAGATTGAACTTTGAATTCTCAGATGAGCAGGAGCTTCTTCGTAAGACCGTTCGACAATTTGTAGATAACGAAATCATCCCTCATATCGCAAAGTGGGAGGAGCAGGGTGCGTTTGATCCTAAAATATGGAGCCGTCTTTCTGAATTGGGATTGATGGGAGTTTGTATCCCTGAGAAATACGGCGGAAGTGGTATGGACTATAATTCTCTTGCTATTGTGTGTGAAGAATTAGAAAGAGGAGACACTGCTTTTAGAACAGCTGTATCCGTTCATACGGGCTTAAACTCGATGACCTTACTGCAATGGGGAACAGAGGAACAAAAGCAGAAGTATTTGGAGCCACAAGCTAAGGGAGAAAAAATAGGTGCTTTCGGTCTTACAGAGCCTGGAGCTGGCTCCGATGTAGCTGCAATGTCTACCGTAGCTGTTCGAGATGGTGATAATTATATTTTAAATGGGCAAAAAACTTGGATCTCCTTATGTGATGCGGCAGACCATTTTATCGTGTTTGCTTATACCGATAAATCTAAAAAGCATCATGGGATTAGTGCGTTCATCGTGGAACGTACAATGGAGGGTTTTTCTTCCAAGGCCATCAAAGGAAAATATGGCATTAAGTCAGGGAATACCGGGGAAATCTTCTTCGAAAACATGAAAGTGCCTAAAGAGAATCTTCTAGGAGAAGAAGGAGAAGGTTTTAAAATTGCAATGGCTTCTTTAGACAATGGTAGATTTACAGTTGCCGCTGGGGCTGCAGGTCTATCGCTCGCGTGTCTAGAAGCCTGTGTTAAATATGCTAAGGAACGAGAAACCTTTGGGAAAGAGATTGGCAAGCATCAGCTTGTGCAACAAATGATTGCCAAAATGGAAGCCGGTCTTCAAATGAGCCGTCTGCTTGTTTATCGGGTTGGAGAACTTAAGAACAAAGGGGTACGCAATACTAGAGAGACCTCCTTGGCAAAATGGCAGGCATGTGACTTTGCTAATAAGGCTGCTGACGATGCAGTTCAAATTCATGGAGCTTATGGATATTCCGATGAGTATCCGGTCGCTCGATACCTAAGAAACTCGAAGGCGCCTGTCATTTATGAAGGAACAAGAGAAATCCATACAATCATGCAGGCAGAATATGTGCTTGGCTATCGTGAAGATAAAAAGTTAAACAGAATGCTACCGAAATGGCCGTTTGAAGAATAAGAAAAGAGGATCCCGTTAAAAGGGATCCTCTTTAGCATATAAGGGGAATGTATAAATAATATTTTTAGAAAAAGAACAGACCTATGCTAATAATGACACCGCTTAATAATAATACAAATACACAATAACCCATGATATCTTTTGCCTTTAACCCGGCAATTGCCAAAGCTGGTAGAGCCCAGAATGGCTGAATCATGTTCGTCCAGGCATCACCCCAGGCAATAGCCATGGCAGTTTTTGCGTAGTCTAGGTCAAGTGCTGATGCAGCCTCCAACATAATTGGTGCTTGAACAGTCCATTGTCCTCCACCAGAAGGAATGAAGAAGTTAACTATTCCAGCAGCATAAAAAGTGAAGAGGTAAAATGTATGCTCGTTAGAAATGCTTATAAATGCTTCCGAAACAACTCCAGCTAGACCAGAAGCAACCATCATGCCCATGATGCCAGCGTAAAAAGGAAATTGAATAACGATATCTCCAACTGTACTTGCAGCATTTTTAACGGCTAATAAAAAGTTTTTTGGTGTGCCGTGACAGATGATGCCAAGCACAACGAAAATAAGATTAACAATATTTAAGTTTAAGTCAAAGCCTTTAGTAATAAAATGGTTTATCAAATAGACTAGTCCCAGTAGACCGATTAATCCGGTCAACAAATAGCTTCGTTCTAGTCTTGCGGCAGGAGTAGGTTTTTCAGTAGATTTTTCTATTACTACCTCTTCCTCTAGCAAAGAAGGGTCAATAGACAATGTATCTTCCTTGCTTGGCATCATCCATCTGTTTAAAAGAGGTACAGAAATAAATAATGCAATTACAATGATTAAATTATACCGTGTAAATAATGTCTCTGTAGTTGGTATTACGCCCATGATATCGGCAAATGGATGACCCTCGGTTGCAATAGAAAGTGGTATAGAACCAGCTAGACCACCATGCCAAATGATAAATCCTGAATATGCACTTGCAATTAATAGGCGATAGTCTACATTTTTAACCTGCTTGGCAATTTCCTTGGCAAAAAGTGCCCCAATTACTAAACCAAACCCCCAGTTAATCCAACAGCCAATTAAAGAAACTACTGAAACTAACAAAATTGCTGAGCCTGGTGACTTAGCAATTCTAGCTAAAGAGCTCAATATTTTCTTGAAAAGCGGACTACTTGCCAGTACATGACCAGCTAACAAAACAACAACCATTTGCATAGTGAAAGATAGTAATCCCCAAAAACCATCTCCCCAATATGTTGCCATTTCCAGTGGCGTAGAATCGGTTAAGATTATCCCTAACAAAAATACTAATAGAGTTAGCATTGCAACAAATATGTATGGATCAGGTAGATATCTGACCATTAAAGTGTTTGAAAATCGAGTAAGTGCCTTCAAAATTTTTCCCCCTTTGTTTTTTTACATCCCCCTCTTAATCTATGTTATATGAAAGTAAGAAAATTCTCTATAATTCTAATAACAATATTCGACAAAAAAACAATAAATTTGTATTGTAACTATTTATAAAAAATTCAGTCTAATAGTTAAAATAAATGTAAAAGAAAGGAAGCGCGAAATGAAAAAGTGGCTAATATCCTTCATAGCAATAGGGCTTTGTTTAACGGTTAGTACTGTCTGGATTTACTTTTCCAATCAAAAGGTATCAGCGCAAAGTTATGTATTATCCAACCAAATTTTTAAGGCGGACTTTTCGAAGGCTGTCAGTAAAGACGCCTTGGAAAAAGAGGCGGTGTACTTAACGGATAAGTCGGGAAATAAGGTTAAGGCAGCTTATAAGCTGACGAATAAAGGGAAGTCCATTGAAATAACTGGACTCCAAAAAGGTAAATACACTCTTTATGTGGATGAAAAGTATAGGCTAGGAAAAAGTGAATATACATTTGAGGTCCATGAAGCATTTCCTACAGTAAAGTCTCGAGAAGAGTTAGAGGCATATTTTAAGTTAGTGATGGGATCAAGAGAAAACGTAAAACAAGAAACAGCCGAAGACATGGCGATGGAAGCAGAAACGAAATCTACTGGAAGCGGGGGTTACTCCACGACGAACAATCAAGTTGAAGGAGTAGAAGAAGCAGATATCGTCCAGACGAATGGTTCTCATGTATTTGCTATAAGTGAAAATAACGTTGTTGTTAATAGTATTGATGATGGAAAGAATATGAAAATGGAAAATAAGATACGATTTACAGATTCATTCTATCCTAGTCAACTTTTATTGAAGGGGAAAACACTTCTAGTGATTGGGCAAAAGAATGTGTATCATACTTTGGACGCTAGAGATTCTCAATCACGAATAGATCCTGCTTGGGAAAGTATGACTAGTGTTTTTCTATACGATATCTCCAACCCTAAATCTCCAAAGCTAATGAGAGAAATAGCTTCGGAGGGTTATATGAATGGGGTACGTTTAAATGGAGATATTCTTTACCTTGTTTCAACAGTAATGCCAAGATATTGGATGATGAAGGAAAACAAAGACACGGAGTTAAGGCCATTCACGTATGACTCAAAGAATAGTCAAGAAGCTGTACCTTTAGATTATCAACAAATCTCAATCTTACCTGATTCTTTAGATGGGAATTATACCGTTATTACAGCATTAGATATTTCGAATCCTTTAGTGAATGAGGCTCAGACGAAGAGTTTTCTAGGAGGAAGTCAGCAATTATATATGTCCACAGAAAATCTTTATTTAACCTCAGTCATTTATAAGAATAGAGAGGCCGGAACAAGTAAAAAAATGATATGGAACCCTGGTGAAATGGATACCGAGGTATATAAATTTTCTCTACAGGACACCTCCGTTGAATTTGTTGATTCAGCTAAGCTCACAGGAACAATCCTTAACCAATTTTCCATGGATGAGCATAACGGTTATTTTAGAACAGTCACCACAACAGGTAATCCTTGGGACCAAAGTAATACTTCAGAAAATAATTTATTTATATTAGATAAATCCATGGGAATTGCAGGGTCTATTACAGGCTTAGCAAAAGAGGAAAGAATTTATTCGGCAAGATTTATGGGAGACAAAGCGTATATGGTAACATTCAGAGAAACAGATCCGTTGTTTGTGATTGATGTCGCTGATCCTAATAAGCCCAAAGTGCTAGGTGAATTAAAAATTCCTGGTTTCAGTAATTACCTACATCCATTAGGGGAAAACCATCTAATCGGCTTTGGCTACGAAACAACTTCTTTTGTACCAAATGGTAGCAAGGAGCCTATAATACAGACGGAAGGAATGAAGGTATCCCTTTTTGATGTTAGCGACTTTGCAAATCCAAAGGAAGTGGACACGGAGATAATTGGTGGCCAAGGGACATATTCACCTATTCAATATGATCATCATGCATTGTTCCAACATGTTGAGAAAAATCTCTATGGTTTCCCCGTGGCTATTTATGACAAACTAGAGGGGCAGGAATATAGTAGCTATAAGCAAGATGGTGCAATGATTTACGAAATAACACCGGAAGCAGGAATCATTTTAAAGGCAGAGCTGCTTACCAAAGAAAACCCAGCACAGTTATATGAAGATTGGGAATCCATGATTCAAAGAATTATTTATGCAAATGATTTCTTATATACGATTGCTTTGAAGGAAATGAAAAGCTATAACCTGAACACCTTTAAAGAAATTGGTTTACTTTCCTATTAAGCAGCAATTATAGTTAAAAGGCTGTGATACATCATCCACCATAGAAATTCAAAAGTCCCAAAAATGTAATAAATTTTTGGGGCTTTATTTTTTTCTATTACATTGAACGTCATAAACCAAGTATGTAAGGAACTACTTCCTCACTTCTTTCTATTATCTTGTAGGAACAAATATAGGCGCTCAGCTTTATAGATAAAAGCTCTTTTTCGAAATCTTCTCATTCACCTTTTTTTTGTTAGTAAATGTTATATTAGATTAAACGTTTCTAAAAAGGGAAATTGTAATGTTAGTAGAAGGAGGGTGAGGAGTGTTGAAAACCGATTATGAACTAGCGGTAGAGTGCTGTTTACTTGCTGGAAAATTGATGATGGAAAGTGGGGCAGAGACGTATCGAGCAGAGGATACAATGGATCGAATGGCATTGTCCCAACAATTGACTCAGTCCCAAAGCTTTGTGACCCCAACCGGAATTCTCTTCAGTGGCAAAAATAATCTTCCAACACGATTAGTAAGAGTAAATAATAGAACAACGGACTTAGAAAAAATTGCTCTTGTGAATGCAGTATCCCGCAAGCTAGCCTCCAATGAAATGAGTTTGGAAGAAGCATATATTGAATTAAAAAGAATTGACGAAGACCATAAGATGTATGCTTTTTGGATTCGGATTGCAGCAGCTGCAGTTGCTTCAGGTGCCTTTCTGTGGTTATTTGGCGCTCCTTTAATAGATGTACCTCATGCTATGTTTGCTGGTGGAATTGGCTATGCAGTAGCTAACTTGCTGGAAGAAAAAACGAGAGTGAAATTCTTCGCCGAATTTTTTGCAGCACTTATTATCAGTATGATTGCTATGCTTTCTATTCGTTATGGGTATGGTGTAGAAATAGACAAAATTATTATTGGCTCGGTAATGCCTCTTGTTCCAGGTTTGCTAATTACTAATGCTGTTCGTGACTTAATGGCAGGGCACTTTATGTCTGGTCTTTCAAAGGGAGCGGAAGCTTTTCTAACTGCCTTTGCAATTGGAGCGGGCGTAGCATTTATATTATCTTTATAAGGAGGAATGGATATGTCTTTTGCAGCACAGGGTATCATAAGCTTTATAGCTGCTGCGGCATTTGGAGTTATCTTTAATGCTCCAAGGAAGTCCCTCGTCTACTGTGGCTTAGTAGGAATGGTTGGTTGGCTAGTATTTTCTCTTGTGAGGTATCTCAATGATGATCCGATTATTGCTTCTTTCGCTGGAGCGTTCTCTATCGCATTCGTAGCTCACATAATGGCTAAGAAGTTTAAAATGCCTATGATTATATTTAGTGTAGCTGGTATTATTCCGCTTGTTCCAGGAGGGTCTGCTTATAATGCTATGAGAAATGTAGTGGAGGAAGATTACGGAGTAGCAGTAGAATATGCTGCACTTGCACTAATGATTTCCGGAGCGGTAGCAATGGGGTTAGTGTTCGCAGAAATTATAACGCAGATATGGTTAAAAAGCCTAAAAAGCATGAAAGTGAAAATCTAGTAAGCCGTGAGTATGGTATTCCTTACTCACGGTTTTTTCGATAGCAATATTAAATAATCTTTAAAAATTATATTTCGATAACTAGTGACCTTTTATTTGAGTTATAAAAAAGCCATTTTTCCAATGTTTATTCTCTAAAGAACATTTAACTTGTAACTGATTGGAGCGGCAGGCGACTCCAGTGGGATGATTGAGACAGATAAGCAATAACAAACGACGCGTTAGCGACGGTGTGTTTTTCGTTCACCCCACGGAAAGCGGAAATTTGAATTTTTATTTGCTATTCGTGGCAGTTATAGGCGCATGCGCATTTCTATCGGATTAGAAGGTGTTTTAGGAATGTAAATTGAATAGAGAAGGTAAGGTTATTAAGTGAAGGAGGAAGTTTATGAAGTGTAGAGTTATAGGAATGTGGGGTGGTTTTCCTAAAGAGAACGGACCTTGTTCGGGTTATTTAATTCAACAGGATGAATTTAATGTACTAATAGACTGTGGAAGTGGGGTATTAACTAATGTTCAAAAATATGTGGATTTAAATAATATAAATCACGTGCTTTTATCCCATTACCATTATGATCATTTTAGTGATATTGGTGCTTATTTGTTTTCGAGATTAGTTAATACAAAAATTGGTAAAACAGATGAGGCATTACATGTATATGGACCAGATGATGAGGAAATGAAACATAGAGTAGAGGAAATAGAGTACTGTGAGTTCTCCTCTATCGATAAAAATAGCGAGTTGCATATTGGTCCCTTTAGGTTTACTTTTATGAGAAATAGCCACCCAATTGAAACGTACAGTATTAAAATTGAAAGTGGACATAAAAAGATTGTATATACTTCGGACACTAGCTACACTAGCAAACTAATAGAGTTTGCAGCTGATGCTGACCTCTTAATCACAGAAAGTAGCTTATACGATGGCATGGACGGGAGTGCTTCAGGACATATGACATCGAGCGAAACGGGTAGGTTGGCTTATCAGTCAAAAGCTAAAAAGGTGATTTTAACCCATCTTCCACATTATGGAGAGTTAGAGGAGCTATTAGCTAGCGCTTTGAATGAAGGAAACCATGCGATTGAATTAGCACACCCAGGAATGCTTATTGAGCTATAGTGAAAAAAGGTACTTATGGTTAGGGAACTAAAAATATTCTAGGAAAAGAAAGAGGCCGTGATCAAGTCACGACCTCTTCTGTAAATTTAATAGCAGTATTAAACCTCGTTTAACATAATTAGCCTTTCAACTTCCTCTGCAGTAATAGGCTCGCTAATAAAATAGCCTTGCACCGCATCACAGCCCATTTCACTAAGCAGGTTAAACTGATCCTTGGTTTCAACACCTTCAGCGACAACTATAACATCTAGAGATTGTCCGAAGTGTATTAATCCTTGAATAAGCTGTTGTAACTTTTTTTGTTGCATAATTGAGCTCACGAAGGATTTATCAATTTTTAGTTTACCAATTGGCAGTAACTGCAAGTATCTTAAAGAGGCGTAACCAGTTCCAAAATCATCTAATGCAAAAGTAATTCCTTCTTGATTGAGTGTTTGCATCTGTTGGATAATTTTTTTCTCTGCCTCTGCTTCCAATGCAAACTTCTCAGTAAACTCTATTTGAATCAAGTCGGATGGACAATTATATTTTTTCAATACAGAGCGAACGGTTTTCACCATATTTTTATCTCTGAATTCTCTTATAGAGGAGTTGTAGCTAACTTTTATCCCTAACCCCTTTTGTTGCCATATTGCGGCCTGTTGGCATGCTTTTTCGAGCATAAAAGTGCCAATGTCATTAATAAGGCCCGTTTCTTCAGCGATTGGAATTAGCTCATCTGGATGAATAACTCCTAGAACCTCGTCCTTCCAACGAACTAAAGCTTCTACAGAAGTGACTTTTCCGGTAGCAACATTACGTTGAGGTAGGTACATAACATGAAAATCATTATGATTCAGTGCTTCTATTAATCTCTTTTCAATTTGGAGAGTTCTTGTAAGCTTATGATGGTCTGATTGAGAAAGAGAAGATATAATGCCCCCGCCTTCTAGTTTTACCTTTTGAAGAGTTGTATTAGTAGCCTTCAAGAGATGTAAATAGGTTTGTTGATCTTCAGGAAATTTAGTGATAGCTCCACTTACTGTAATTGGGATTGCCTTGTTTTCTAAATAAATAGGATTTTGTTTTAAGAAATGTATAAATCCTTCAATATACCAATCGCTTAGAGGAGTGATAATAGCAAAATCGTCTCTTCCCGCTCTGGCAATAATAGAATCTTCAAAGTAAATTTTAAGCCTTTTCGTTAGTTCAACCATTAACAATGACTCTGTTTCTACATCCAAAATCTCTTTTAGCGTATAGAAATGGTTGATACTAATAAAAACAAAGGAAAAGTTTTTCCGTTCCTCAATATGCTCGTTTACAACTTCTTCTAAACGATGTCTGCTCATTAGCCCTGTTTCAGCATCTACGTAAGCAATTTCCTCAAGTCGTGATTGTAATAATTTTTTTTCCGTAACTTCTTCTTCCAAAAGTAGATAGTACAGCGTATTATTTTCAATATCAGTTATAGGAATTGCTAGTAATTCAACCCAATAGTTAGTTCCGTCTTTTGTCATTTTTTCTACGGTGCCTTGGTAGGTATTTCCTCTTTGAATGCAATTCATTACTTCATCTGCCACTGCTATATGCTCTGGTGTATTAGGGAAAAGCTGCCAAAAGGATTTTCCTATGATTCTTTTTGGGGTCCAATTACTTTTCTTCAGGAACAGGTCATTGGCGTGCATGATCAGTCCTTCTTTATCCAAATATAGGACCATAAAACTTTGAGAAAGTGCTTTTTTCAGTAAGTCTAATTCAAATGATGCTGTTTGATCTGTATCGTTTATTCGATCGGAATCTAATTGGAATAAAGCATACGTAGCATTGTTAATAGAAAGGGATTTTGCTATAAGCGTTGTTTTTAATAACTGTTGGTCTTTTGTGTACAGGGTTACTGGATTAATACGAATTGGTTCTTCCTTCGTCATAATCTTTTCCCACTTAGCTGATAGATGACCGAGAGTATAATCGTTAAAAAAAGGTAATCTTACACCCTTTACTTCTTCGGAAGTATAACCAAAGTGCTTTTCAGCTTCATCGCTCCACCAAACGATTAGACCATCCTGGTCTGTTAAAAAGGTCGGATATGGTATATGATTCAACACAGCTTCACTTAAATCTAGTTCTTTTGCTTGCAGATACATCGTCAGGCCCCCATAAAAATTATCTATAAGTAATTATACAGAATTTAGAGAATATAGTCATTAGCCTAGAACAATATATTCATAAAAAAAAATAATATAGGTTATATTACCTGTGAAAATATTAAAACTTTAATGGTGGGTGATTACAATGGAACGAGGAAAAGGAATTTTTCTAATTATTTTAGGTTCTATTCTCTGGGGTGCAACAGGACCAATGATGGAATGGGTTCTACATAATAGTGAACTAACCGTGTCGTTCTTCCTAACAGTCCGATTGATTGTGGCTGGAATGAGTATATTAATCTTTTTAATGCTACAAAGAAAAAAAGTGTTTGCAATATGGAAAGAGCCTGTCTGGTTAAAGCAATTATTTATTTTTGCGATACTAGGGATGCTAGGAATTCAATACACTTTTATTGCAGCAATTGAGGCTAGTAATGCATCTATAGCCACCCTTCTACAATTCCTTGGTCCTATTTATATTATTATGTACGTTTCCTGGAAGGGGAAGGTCTTTCCTCCTAAGTATCAGGTGATAGGAATAATAGGAACGCTGGTTGGATTGTTTTTATTGCTAACTAACGCACAAATAGGTGGACTATTAATCAGCAACAAGGCACTGTTTTGGGGGTTATTGCTTGGTATTACCTTTTCAATATATACCGTCTATCCAGCTAGGCTGATGAAAGAATGGGGTGTTCTCGTTGTTGTTGGCTGGGGAATGCTAATTGGTGGGTTTGTCCTATCAACTGTCTCTCAAATTTGGAACACTAGTCAATGGAATGAATTGTTGGAATATCCGATTATTATATTCGTGGTACTGATTATTTTTATGGGGACTATTGCATTTGTTATGTTCCTCTCAAGCATGAAATACATAACAGCGGTGGAGACAAGTATTTTATCTAGTATAGAGCCTTTAACAGCGATGATTATATCAGTATTTTGGTTTAATCAAATCCTAGGCGGTTGGCAATACACAGGTGTAGTAGTAATGCTTTTATTTGTGACATGGCTTTCGGTAGCGGGTGATGTCAATTTGGATTTATTAAAAAAACTTAAAAAAAGAAGATGATAGAATGCTTTTATATCTCTTTATCGTCAAATAAACAGATTATTATTTTTTTTCTATTTATTAGTTATGGGATATGGCATAATAGATTTTACAGTAAATTAATTCGAGTGACGAAGAATTTAGGAGTGTTTTAGATGAAGACCATTTTTTCTTATTTAAAGCCATATAAGTGGCTTGTCGTTGCTGCGCTATTTTTTATGCTAGTTGAGCTTTCGGTAGAGCTCATTCAGCCGCTACTAATTGCAGTTATTATAGATGATGGTATCGTCGCGGGGGACCAATCATCTATCATATTTTGGGGAAGTATTATGTTGGTTCTCTCTATCGTGGCATTTTTTGCTGGTATTATTAATACTTTCATAGCTTCTCATGCAGTGCAGAGCTATGGCTACGATATACGTCAGGCCTTGTTCCGACAAGTACAGTCCTTTACGATGACAACTTTTCTAAAATTTCCAACGTCTAGTTTAATCACTAGACTCACAAGTGATGTTACGATTACTCAAAACCTTATATTTATGGGTCTCCGAATTATGCTTAGAGCTCCATTACTAGTAGTAGGAAGTATTATAATGTCCTTTTTCGTCCATCCAAAGCTAGCGCTATATTTAGTTATTGGTGCACCATTTCTATTGGTCTTTCTCTATTTAATGAGTCGAAAAGGATTAACATTGTTTTCCAAAGTACAAAAAAGCCTGGACAGTGTTACACGTAAGATTCAAGAAAACCTGCAGGCAGTTCGTTTGATAAAGGCCTATTTAAGAGGTGATTTCGAATCTAGTAGATTTGGAAAAGTCGCAGACATTCTAAAAGCAGACAATGTAAAAGCATTTCGAATTATGGAGTTAATACTTCCAGTTCTTTTGTTTGTTATGAATGTAAGCTTAATGGCAGTACTATGGTTTGGAGCAAAGGAAATTCAAACTGGTGGCGCGCAAATTGGTGAGCTGGTTGCAATCGTCAATTATGCAATGCGAATGACGGGTGCTTTTTCTATGTTTTCTTTCATTATAATATTCTTTTCACGTGCAAAAGCTTCATCTGAACGAATGGAAGAAGTGCTGTTAGTTGAAGATGGCATTGAAAATATTGATAGCCAAATAGTAGAAAAGCCTTCTAGTATTGGTAAATTAGAATTTCAAAATGTTTCCTTTACATACCCAGAAACGTTGAACCCTGTGTTACAAGATGTTTCCTTTATAGTAAAGCCTGGTTCTAAGCTTGCCATCATGGGTGCAACAGGTTCAGGTAAATCTACCTTGCTCAATTTAATCCCACGATTTTTTGATGCGACAGAAGGCAGGATATTGGTTAACGAAAAAGAAGTGCAGCAATGGTCTTTAAAAGAGCTTAGACAAGTGATTGGACTAGTACCTCAGCAATCGATTCTCTTTACAGGTAGTATTGAAGAAAATCTAGGCTGGGGAGACTCGATGGCTACAGAGGAGTTATTGAAAGAAGCGGCGAAGCAGGCGCAAATACATAATTCCATTGAGCAGTTTCCTGAACAATACGATACTAGGGTAGGCCAAAAAGGAGTTAATTTGTCTGGAGGACAAAAGCAAAGGCTTTCTATTGCTAGAGCATTAGTGCGTAAGCCAGAGATTTTACTATTTGATGATAGTACAAGTGCGTTAGATGTAGCTACGGAGAATGCCTTATGGGAAGCCTTAGAAGGAGAAAATGCTACAATGCTGGTAATAACACAAAAAATTAGAACTGCTAAGGGTGCAGATCAAATACTTCTTCTAGAGGAAGGGAAAGTATCGGCATATGGCACGCACGATGAGCTAATGAAAAATTCTCCTCTGTATAGAGAGATTGCAGAATCGCAACAGGAGGTGGACGAACAAGATGAACTTCATTCGTAAACCTTTTGGCTATGAGCCGGTTATAACAAAGGAAGATTTGAAAAAGAAGAACAAAAAGAAAATTGATAAGGCGTCGGATTGGAAGGGTGTGCTTAGTCGCATTTGGAAGCTAGTGGATGAACAGCGCTTTTTACTCATTGTTGTATTGATGTTAGTAGTAGTTAGTTCAGCACTATCCTTATTAGGACCATATTTAATAGGGGTAATTATTGATGAATATATTTCGGTAAATGTGTTTGAAGGTCTAGCAAGCTTAATTGGCATTTTAATAATTGTTTATGTATTTCTTTCTATCTCAATGTATTTACAAAGCTATTGGATGATTGGAATTTCCCAGCAAACAATCTATAGACTTCGTACAGTTTTGTTTAATAAGCTTCAAAAACTCCCGGTGTCTTTTTTCGATAAGCGTCAGCATGGGGAGCTTATGAGTAGAATGACTAACGATATTGAAAACGTTAGTCAGACGTTAAACTCCTCCTTTATACAAGTCTTCTCTAGCGTTTTAACTTTAGTTGGAACTACGGTCGTTATGCTAATGTTAAGTCCTCTACTAACGCTAGTGACATTAGTCATTGTTCCAGTAATGTTCTTTGCGATGAAATGGATTACCAAAAGAACATCGAAACTTTTCAAAGAACAGCAACAGGCAGTGGGGGAATTGAATGGGATGATTGAGGAAACCATTTCCGGACAGCGAATTGTCAAAGCATTCTCTCAGGAGCAGCGTATGCTAGAGGAATTTGCGGTTAAAAGTGAACGTCTAAAACGAACTGGATTTTGGGCGCTTACATATTCTGGATTTATACCTAAGGTTATGAACCTCTTGAACAATACAAGCTTTACATTGGTTGCAGCTGCGGGAGGAGTACTAGCTTACCATGGTTATGTGTCTATTGGAGAAATTGTTATTTTTACAGAATATGCGCGTCAATTTACTAGACCTCTAAACGATTTAGCTAACCAGTTTAATACTGTGCTCTCAGCTATTGCAGGAGCTGAACGTGTTTTTGCAATTATTGATGAACCAGAAGAAAAGGATACAGCAGTAGATAATAAGGATTATAAGCTCAAAGGTAATGTGGTTTTTGAAAACGTAACCTTTAAATACAATAAAGATGATGAAAAACCAACTATTGATAATGTGTCCTTCAAGGTAGAGGCAGGTCAGACTGCTGCTTTAGTAGGAGCTACGGGTGCTGGTAAAACAACTATTATGCAATTATTAGCTCGTTTTTATGAAGCGAATGATGGTAAGGTTTTAATTGATAATATTGCTATTGACGAAATGCCTAGACATACTTTGAGAAGCCAAACTGCTTTTGTTTTACAGGATCCATTCCTTTTTGAAATGAGTGTAAAAGAAAATATACAATACGGAAAGCTAAATGCGACAGATGAAGAAATTGTTCAGGCAGCTAAGGAAGCGAATGCTCATGAATTTATCACGAAGCTATCTAATGGATATGATACTATTTTATCGGCAGATGGCGGTGAGATAAGTCAGGGGCAAAAGCAGCTACTTTCTATTGCAAGAGCCTTAGTTGCAGATCCAGCAATCTTGTTGTTAGATGAAGCTACCTCGAGCATTGATACTGTAACAGAACTTAAAATACAAGAAGCACTGGAAAGATTGATGGAAGGTAGAACGAGTTTTGTAATAGCCCATCGTTTAAATACGGTAAGAAAAGCGGATTTAATATTTGTCATGGAAAATGGAAAGCTTATAGAATCAGGATCACAAGAGGAACTTATTAATACGCAAGGTCGTTTTTATAGTATGCTGATGAATTCAAAGATTTAGAAGGGAAGTATGTACTTGGACATATCAGTTATGACTGTGTCAATTCCAGTTGACGGTGAAACGTTAGAGGAAATCAAGATATTAGTGGATGAAGCTACTCATGTAGATTTAATCAATTATAGTCATTTGTTAAACGTCACAGAGTTAACGGACTATTTTTTGAAAGGTTTTTGCATTTTAGCTTATAATGACGATTCAGACCAACTAGTCGGTATTTTAACTGCCATAGATCGATTAGGGACAATAGATTATGAATGGAGTGCCGTGGTACTCCCGAGTGCAAGAAAAGCAGGAATAGCAAGCAAAATGTTCCGGGAGCTCAATAGAAACTTAGAGCTAAGGGGAGCTACAGCCGATATCGCCCTAGTTCCTAGTACTGCGACGATTGGTCAACATATGCTGACAAGTAATGGATACTCTCATGAGATTTCAGAAATTACCATGGTCGCGAATACTTCTCCTGAACAAACGAAAAGTGAATTTGAAATAACTCCTTTTGTAAATGAAGGAGATGAGCTTATAAATGTTCTGAAGAGTGCATTTGGTGACACTCAAGAAGAAGCAAAAGAAATGATATCCTTTAATTTGCAAACCCCAAATAGAAAGCTGATGCTTGCAAAGCAAGCTAATAAAGTATTAGGTACTGCTACAACGGTAGATAACCAAGAACAGCTATGGATTACAGGTTTAGCGGTGCATAATGATGCAAGAGGTAAGGGAGTAGCAAAGGCTCTGTTAAATTGGTGCAAGCATGAGGCATACATTTTAGGGAAACAACAAGTTTATTTGGACGTAGAAACCGATAATGATATAGCACTATCAGTTTATCAAAAACAAGGCTTTCAAACAGCAGCGCATACTCTTTTTTATAGAAGAAAAAATTAAAGGAAAGGGTGGTCCAAGGAACTGGATCACCCTTTTTGTACAATGAATTAATAACACTAATCGAGTTGAACACGGAAGATTAAGATAACATTTACAAAGTCTAAACATAACCACTATATTCTTTTCATACTATCACTATAAGATGAATGTATAAACATTCAATCGTAAAGGAGAGATCTTATTGGGGTTAAACGAACATCATGTAACAATGAAAAATTCAGACAAAAGGTTACATTCAATGCGGATTACCCACGTAAAACAAAAAATTCAAATCACTCTACAATGGATGATATTAAAAAAAACTCGTCCACCTAAGCGTAAATACATAAAGGTTCCACCGAGAATATAGAACCTGCCTCTTTATATAAGAGGTTTTTTTGAAGAGAAATTACATTTATCTCTCTTTAGCAAGTCGCATTTTTTAAACAAAGGTTAGGTTAGTCAGGACACGATAATAAAATCCATTTACATATTGTTCCATCAAAAGATATACTAACTATAACAAATATGAGGGAGGTATATTATGAAAATTTACGCACATAGAGGCTCATCTGGAACGCATCCTGAAAACACTATTGCGGCCTTTAAAGCAGCAGCAGCTTTACCTGTACATGGAGTAGAATTTGATGTTCATATGACAAAAGATGGAGAACTTGTAGTTATCCACGATGAGAAAATTAATCGAACTTCCAATGGACAAGGTTATGTGAAGGATATGACGCTAGCGCAATTAGAATCCTACGATTTTGGTGCATGGTTCTCATCAAAATTTAAAGGTGAAAAGATCCCCACTCTAAGAGAAGTTTTATATGTGTTTAAGGATACTCATCATCATATTAATATTGAATTGAAGTCTGACGTTTTTCCATACGAAGGAATGGAAGAGAAAGTAATCAATATGTTAAGAGATTATAGATTAGTAAATCGTGTCGTTGTTTCCTCCTTTAATCATGAAATGATACAAAGTTTTAAAGAGAAGGCTCCAGAGGTGGAGACAGCTATCTTATTCATGGAAGTGATGGTGGCCCCACATTTATATGCGGAGGCTGTAGGAGCGGATGCCTTGCACACTTTCTTTCCGACGGTATTTAGAAGAATGGGACAAGAAGCAGTAGCAAGTGGAAAAAAAGTACGTGTCTTCACTGTAAATGAAGAGGCTTATGTGGATATGTTAATGTCAGTAGGAATAGATGCCATTTTTACTGACTATCCAAAGAAAATGCTAGACTACTTAAATAATCGAAAATAATAAAAAAGATAGTGTGAAATCACACTATCTTTTTTATATAGACATTCTAAATAGATCAAGACCTAATGCTCATGACGTTTTTATTGAGCGGAGAAATTTATAAATAATATATTACCATTACGGACAAATCTGGTGTTGAAAGTTACAAAACAACCTTTGAGGTTACATTTACAATTTGATAGCCATAACCAAAGCGCAATTACTATTCTTAAAGCTCGAAGATATTCTAGTTTAGTGAACTAGAACAAAAATGAAATAATTATGTAGTAGCTTGTTTTGTTGCAAGCAATTTATTTCTTGTTGATTGGAGCGACAGGCGGCGACTCCAACGGGATGAGTGAGACAGATAAGACATCCCAAACGACGCGTAAGCATCGGGGATGGCTTATCGCTCACCCCGCGGAAAGCGTCCGACTAAAGCGGAAATCACTCACTTTGATTTAATATACATATGCTTTTTCTAAAAAAATCATTTATTTCCTTAATAACAAATACATAAAGTAAGGTGCGCCTATTAACGCGACTACAATTCCGGTAGGGATGCCACTAGGCTCGATAACATTTCTTCCAATAGTATCTGCTAACAGAAGCAACCAGCCACCTAAAAGAATACAAATAGGCAAAAACAGCTGATGACGTGGGCCTACAAGAGACTTTGCTATATGTGGAGCCATGAGTCCTATAAAAGCAATTCCTCCAGTTACACTAACTGCTGACGCAGCTAGAGCTACTGCTACTAAAAGAAAAATAATACGTTCTTTTTCAATAGAGACGCCTACTCCAATTGCAGCGGGCTCACTTAAACCTAAGAGATTTAGGCGATTAGCACGATACATAGTAAAAGGAACTAAAACAATGAGCCATGGAAGAAGAGCTAAAATGAATGGCCAATCAGCTCCCCATATATTACCTGCTAGCCATTTAGCTATAAAGTCGACCTTTTGCGTTTCCGCAGAGGAAATAATAACAATCATTAATCCCGAAAGAGCCATTGAAAAACCAACACCAATGAGAACTAAACGAACAGGCTGCAATCCAATTTCTCGATTATAGGAAAAAATATAAATGACAAATGCTGTTATTAAAGCTCCTAAAAATGCTACAAGAGGAAGCATATATATGAAGGAGCCAGGCTGTATAGGAAAGTAGAGAAAGAAAACAGCAATTGCAACACCAGCCCCAGAATTTATCCCAATTATTCCGGGATCAGCCAAATCGTTCCTAGTAACTCCCTGCAAAATTGCACCGGATAGAGCTAAAGCCATTCCGGCTAATAAGGTAATAATAATTCTAGGTAAGCGAACAGAAAAAAATACAAATTCCTCTTTAAAAGACCCATTCCCTAGAATAGTTGGCAACAACCGGTTAAAGGATAGGGAAGAGTAGCCGATTCCAGCGCTTAGAAAAGCCGTTAATAAGATTAAAGCAAGAAGACTAAAAAATAGTATTCGTTGTTTTTTTATTGTTTTTGGATGAATCATTGAAATACTTTACCCCCTTTTCGTACGATGATTAGAAAGAAGGGTAAGCCCATTATAGCAATGATTGCAGCAACAGGAGTCTCATAAGGCATATTTATGGTGCGCCCAATCGTATCGGCAAGAACCATAAGAATGGCTCCTACTATTGCTGACATAGGGATGATGAATCGATAATCCGTTCCAACAATAGCTCGAACTATATGTGGAACCATCAGCCCAACAAAAGCCATGTTCCCTACAAGTGCCACCGAAGATCCAGCAAGTAAAATAACCACTATGAAGAGTACCATTTTCACTAAAAGTATTCTTTGCCCAAGACCAACTGCTACCTCTTCATTTAAACTTAAAATTGTTAGCTGTCTGGAAAGAAGCAGTGAAACCAATATCCCTAAAATAATAAAAGGGGAGATTATTTGTAGCTGACTCCAAGATGTACCTATTAAGCCTCCTGAAGTCCACATAGACACATCCTTAGAGATTTTAAAATAGATACCTACTCCATCTGCAATTGCATACAGGAAAGCAGAAACTGCAGCCCCCGCAAGAACAATACGTAAAGGAGAAAAACCTCCTTTTCTTGCTGCCCCTATACTAAAAACCATGATGGCCCCCACAGCAGAGCCTATAAAGCAGGCGATTGTAATACCCAAGTAATTGGTTGCAGGAAGAAGGGCAATAGTTACCGCTAACGCAGCATTTGCTCCTGAGGTCAGACCTAACAAACCAGGATCTGCTAAAGGATTTCGTGTTATACCTTGCATAATAGCTCCTGAAATTGCCAGAGCAGCCCCTACTAAAACTGCTCCAACTTCTCTAGGAAGACGTATTTCTCGCAGTATATTAATAGAATCACTTTTGATAGTAGAGAAAACAGCATTCCATACATCCTGCACAGTTGTTTGAGCAGCTCCGAGCACCAAAGCTAAACAAAACACAACAATAAGCAACAGGCCCCCGATTAAAAATTTTAAACTGAAATGCGCAGAAGATTTCATATTATTATTCCTTTCCTAACATGAAGAAGGAGGAATTCCTAATATGAATCCCTCCAACATATTTATTTACTGTTCAAAAATTGTTCTTTAAAAAATTCTAGCTGATTATCTAATGAAATTGGATCGTTGAAATAAAATTCTTCTGCATTTGCCTCAAAGACACGTCCGTTTTTTACTGCAGGAATATTTTTATATACATCTGTTTCTTGGAAAGAGTTATCTTGAGTGGAAACCTTGCTGAAAATGATATAGTCTCCCGCATATTCAGGCAGAACTTCTAATGATAAGGCATAATATCCATCCTTTAAAGCCATTTCCTGCACTTTCTTAGGCATTGCTAGATTCATTTCCTGATAGAGAATTTCTGTCCCTCGTCCCCAGTTATCGCCGAAAACATAAATTTGTTTGTCAAAATTTTCAATGACAGAAACAGTTGCATCTTCCCCAATTTTTGCTTTTATTTCTTCGCCAGCTTTTTGTGCACGCTCTTTAAAATCATCAATCCATTCCTGAGCCTCTTTTTCCTTGTTTAATAACTTTCCTATTTCTAATTGCTGTTCCAGGTAGTCTACTTTTCCATATGTGAAAGTTACTGTAGGAGCAATCTCTTTTAATTTATCAAGATTTTGAGCAGTGGAAAGTCCAATGATTAAATCAGGATCTAATTCAATAATTTTTTCCAGATTTTCTTCTGAAATCTCTTCTACATCCGCAAAGTATTCATTAAATTGAGGATTTGATTTAGCCCAAGCGTCCACACCAACAATGTTTACTCCAAGTGAAGCTACATTTCCCGCATAGGTAGAGACTACTACCACACGTTTCGGATTTGCAGGAACTTCGATAGGGCCTTCCTCGGATTCATATGTAATAGTATCAGTTTCATTTTTATCATTATTGCTATTTGCGTCTGTATTACTAGACTCATCACTATTACAAGCAGCTAATGTTAATATAAGTAAAATTAAAAACGGCATTAATAGCTTTTTCATTTTTTATATTCTCCCTTAAGTAAGTTATAAGTGATGCACATAGGTTTATTTGTTCGGGGATCTTTACCTATTTCTGCATCAATTTGGAACACATTTCTTAACACATCTTTTGAAATAACTTCATTGCTATCTCCGGCTTTAACAATTTGTCCACCTTTTAGTGCAATTATATAATCAGCAAAACGAGCCGCCTGGTTTAAATCATGTAAAACCATTACAATTGTTCTCTTTTCTTGTTGATTTAATTTTTGTAAAAGCTCTAATACCTCTAATTGGTGTGCCATATCCAGATAAGTGGTTGGCTCATCTAAAAAGATGATTTCGGTTTCCTGTGCAAGAGCCATAGCAATCCATACTCTTTGGCGTTGTCCGCCTGAAAGTGAATCTACTGGTAGATATTTAAAATTGATCGTCCCAGTTACTTCCAAAGCCCAATCAATTACTTCATAATCTTTTTGGCTTAGGCGTCCAAATCCATTTTGATAGGGGAATCGACCATATGACACAAGCTCTCCAACTGTGAGTCCACTTGCACTCTCAGGAGTTTGCGGAAGGATCGCCATCTTTTTAGCTAGTACTTTAGTGTTTTCCCTTGAGACTGTTTTGCCATCTAGAACAATGGAGCCAGAGTGATGGGGAATAATCCGAGTGATAGCTTTTAGTAGGGTGGATTTTCCACAGCCATTAGGTCCGATAATCGTCGTAATTTTTTGATCGGGAATCTGTACAGAAAGATCCTTCACTATGAGTTTTTCGCCGTAACCTATAGACAAATCCTCTGTAAAAAGGCGAACCATTTCAAAACCTCCAAACTAACAGTTGATAAAATTAGTGATAACGATTATCATTATCATAAAGAAACTATATGGAATTTTTGGACAGAAGTCAACAATAACTTTTAGAGGAGACTAAAGCATATGCAGGATGTATTTGATGTAACAATCATTGGTGGTGGTCCAGCAGGATTATATTCAGCTTTTTATAGTGGATTACGAGAAATGAGGACAAAAATTATTGAATTTCAGCCTCAGTTGGGCGGAAAAATACATGTATACCCTGAAAAAATGATATGGGATGTAGGGGGACAGCCTCCTATATCAGGTGAACGTTTGATAGGTCAGCTGGTGGAGCAGGGGCTAACGTTTAATCCAGAGGTTGTATTAAATGAAAAGGTAGAATCCATCACCAAAAGCAATGAAAAGATTTTTTGCTTAACAACTGCATCCGGTCAAGTCCATTACTCTAAGACGATTATCCTCGCTATCGGAGGTGGGATTCTTAATCCACTTAAGTTGGATATAGAAGGGGCAGAACGTTTTGAAGTAAGTAATTTAAATTACACTATTAAATCTAAACGTCGCTTCAAGGATAAAACGGTTATTATCTCTGGCGGTGGAAACTCTGCGATTGATTGGGCAAACGAGCTGGAGCCAATTGCAAAAAAGGTTTATGTTACTTACAGAAAAGATGCATTAAACGGACATGAGGCGCAAATTACTCAATTGATGAACAGTACGGTCACCTGCTTATTTAATACGTCTATCTCTAAATTAATTGCGTCGAATAACCATGAAATTATCGAGCAAGTGGCGTTGACGAATAATGAAACAGGAGAAGTGAACTTCTTAGACATTGATGAGGTAATTATCAATCATGGCTATGAAAGAGACGCGGAACTTATTGAAAATAGTACAGTCAACATTGCGGTAAAGGATGAATATTACGTAGACGGTACAAGTACAAGCGAGACATCCGTAGCAGGCATTTATGCCGCTGGGGACATATTAGCTCATCCCGGGAAGCTCCATTTAATAGCGGGTACATTTCAGGACGCAGCTAACGCTGTAAACCGTGCAAAACGTTTTATTCAGCCAGATGCCCATAGTGCAGCAATGGTTTCCTCTCATAATGAGATTTTTAAAGAAAAAAATAAACAAATGCTTGAGCTACTTATTTAAAAAGTGAAGTTCTATTATTACTAGAGTGAACAGAAAGATAGCTTATCAACTAACAAAAGGATCGTAGCCTGCATTTCTTTAGAATCCTTTAATAATATTGTTCATTTCATGTAAAATTGTTGGCATGCTGAAATTGATTTAAATATATATGTTTTAGACAAGAGGGTGCAAAAGAATTAATTCTTTTGCACCCTCTTGTTTATATCTTACCATTTGGCCTTATGCTCTTCTATACATCCAAGCATCTGTAGAATCTGTAAAGTTGGGCCATCCTCCAATTGGATTTTTCCATTGTAGTAACCCATCATCTGGTTTACTTCTGATGAAACCAGTTTTGCATCTGTCTTAGCTACTCTATGGAAGAAGGGGGTAAAGGTTAAATCTACATCATTAGAAAACTTCGTTTTAATCGTCCATGGTACCATGAAGTCATTTGTTTGATAGTGAAAAATCAAATCCTCATGAATCTTCGTTAAGATTCCATCTACAATCACAGCATTTTCAGTCATACCTGTTCCGTCAGTCCATTTACCTCCAAGGTTTAAGCCAATTCGTTTTAAGCCTACACGTTGTGAAGCAAACCCCCAGTTCCATGTTGCTTGACGCGGCCAGACCCCTCTTCCATAGTCCAAGACTGCAAAGTTGTCATGCTCCTGAAGGTGATAGCAGGAATCTCCCATTTTTACAAAACCCTTGGTAGGTAAGAGGTGGTGCTTTGCGGTAAATTGAAATTGAGTTCTATTCCAAGGAATCACCACATTCAGGGAATCATCGTCTGGTGGATGGGTGATATGTATGTCAGCGTGTAACATTTCTCCATCAAAATTAGGAACAGTAACTGTCATATGGGTCTCATTTTGAATATACAAAAGTTGGATGGACATTTCCTCCGAATGAAGGTGAACGCTTTCTAATACCTGATCAGGCATTTTAACTTTATTGCCTAAGGGAATGGTTACGGTCTTTTCAACAAAGCGTTGTGTTTCGTAATTCAGGAAATAGACAAAGCAGACGGCTGCGTAGTCTAAGTGGCTAATAGTTGCTGAGAATAGAATTTCATCTCCAAACACACACCAGTAATTCCACTTTTTCTTCCGCATATAATGACCCTTTAAGTTACTTTCAATTATTGGCTTTCTAGCAAAACCTATTGCCTTGGGATTTAGATTCCCTTTATCATCGCATAGCAAAGTCGGCGAGGTGATTTCCTTTTCTGCATGTTGTCGCATAAGCCAACTTCCTTTCCTAAAATATAAATTGAATTCACAAAAAATTTCCAGTTACCTTCATACTAGCATATATTTTAGATGAATACATATAAACAGAATAGAAGGAGGTGGAAATTTTGGTAAAATATAATCGACAAGCAGCAGTTCAGTACGCGGAAACATGGTGGAATAGCTATAACCCTAATTTTCCTATTTTTGATGTGGACTGTACGAATTATATTTCTCAATGCTTGCTCGCTGGAGGCGCTCCTATGAGAGGGCAGCCTAATAGGCAGAAGGGTTGGTGGTTAGGAAACAATACATGGAGTCTAAGTTGGTCAACACCCCATTCTTTACGCTGGTACCTAGCTGGCTCTACTATTGGGCTACAAGCCAAACAAGTGAATTCAGCGCAAGAACTGATTCTTGGAGATCTAATATTTTATGATTTTGAGGGAGACGGCAGATGGGATCATTCAACAATCGTAACACGTATTCAAGATGGAGTACCCTACGTAAATGCGCACACTAATAATAGTAGAAACAGGTACTGGGACTATCATGACTCATATGCTTATACATCAAATACAAAATATATATTCTTCCATGTTAAGGACGATTTCTAAGGGGTTTTATAAGGAGGAGAAAAGGGAGGGCGAATAAAACGCCCTTTCTTTTTATTTGTTTATATGACTGATTAGCAACTAGTCGTGATTATTATGATTATTGAAATTGACGATTTCTTTCAACAAGTTCTACTTACGTGTAAAAAGTGTTCAAAACAGCGACTAAAGCAAAAGTACCTCAATGCTAAAGAATTAGTATTAGAGACAAGTAATCTTACAAATGTATTTTCAGACTTCAAAATTTTGAACAAATACCTTATTCCAACAATATAAAAGTTGATTTTGTAATTGATACTGATACAGATAGGATTTACTCACCCTCTTATTAAACTAACTGGACCTTTACTTCTAGAACTCCTTTTTCAACAGCCGGTTGAATATTATGTTAATATTAGTTTAAACAGATATAGAGGGGGGAATTTACATTTATGATAAAAATCGTCGGGCAAAAAGTTGAATTGAAAGAGGCTAACCAACAAGATATTGATGACTTATATTATTGGAAGTATGAAGATAAGAAACAAGAAGCGAAGAAATGGAATGGCCCTTACATACCTGAGACTAAAATAACAAAAGAAGAGTTTAAAATAAATTGGGATAAAGATTATGAAATTGCACCCAACACTCCTAATTCATTAATCATTTTTGTAGGAAATAAATTAATTGGAACGGTAGGCTCTTATTGGGTAGATAAAAACACTAATTGGTTAGAAACTGGAATAGTCATTTATGATAAGAATTACTGGAATGGTGGCTATGGAACCGAGGCTTATAAACTCTGGATAGATTTCTTATTCAGTTCTACTGATTTACATAGGTTAGGAATGTCAACGTGGTCAGGTAATGTAAGGATGATGAAGGTAGCAGAAAG
Source organism: Psychrobacillus sp. NPDC093200 (assembly GCF_050280345.1). NCBI lineage: Bacteria > Bacillati > Bacillota > Bacilli > Caryophanales > Bacillaceae > Psychrobacillus > Psychrobacillus sp. NPDC093200. The sequence continues at coordinate 439,618 of NZ_JBNNVC010000001.1, forward strand.
AATTGGGATGAAAGAAGAAGCACGAATAAGAAACGCTAGAATGGTTGACGGGGAATATTTTGATGCAATTAAGATGGGAATGTTACGAGAAGAATGGGAAGAAAAACAGGGAATTGATAAATCTAAAGCATCCTTTTTAATGCACTAACGGGTGCTTAATTAAAAAATGGACATCAAAATGGAATGAGCTTGGAGATATATTCTCCAGCTCATTTTTTATGGCTTTTCAAAATCAAACCTTAGCTTTAATATGGCATGAAGATTTAAGGGGCGTACCATAATACTGCAATTGTATCCTCCCCTGCGTGTACTGCTAGTGAGGTACTTATTTCTCCTATAACTATGTCTAATTGTGGACAGTGAAGCAAAAGGGCTTCTTTTAAATCATTTGCTTGTTGTAGGGCATTGGCATGCATAATATAAATCGTCTTACTTCCTTCATTATTTGCTGAATCAACCACTTTATTGATTAAATACTGAATTGCCTTTTTATGTGATCTAACTTTATCGAGCTCTTGTAATTCGCCTTTATTGTTTATCTGTATTACAGGTTTTATTTTTAACAGAGTGCCTAAGTAAAACTGAGCGCTACTTAACCTTCCACCTTTATAAAGCTGCGTAAGATTCCCTATTAAAATATAATTTTTGAATTTATTAGCCTCTGTCTTTAAATAGGCTACTATTTCTTTGTAAGGAATTCCATCTTCATCAAGCTTCATTCCCTTTTCTACCAGACCGGTAATCCCTGCTGATAGAGAAAGAGAATCGATACAATCAACTTCTACTTGGGCAATTTGCGCTCCAGCTACAGACGAGGAAAGGGTACCACTTAAGCTTTGTGAAACATGAATGGCGATAATAGAGCTATATTCGGTGCTTAGTTTTGTATACAATTGAGCAAATTCTCCAGCTGAAGGCTGTGAGGTTTTTATGGAATCAGCCCCGTTTCTGATTCGCTCATACAACTGCTCTGACGTCAAATCGACACCATCGACAAATTGTTCCGTTCCAAAGTGAATGTTGATAGGTACAACATATACGTCTGGATGATTTCTTAATAAATTACTTATATAAGCACTGCTATCTACTACCCATGCGATTTTTTGTGAGGTCATTACTTACATCCTATCTATTTTAATTTTAATCATAATTAGGAAATCATACTCCTGTTAAATTCTTCAATATCAATTAATTTAAATTGGATTTGTTCCACCAACGTTCATGCCAGGAATCTACTACATCATGTCGGTGTTTTATTAGAATGATTATAATTATTAAGGAAAGAGGGGCCAAATCTTGATATTCCGGTATAACTAAACATAGAATACCGTATGCACTAAAGGCTAAAATCATGCTTAATGTTGCACTGCGGATAACGGAAAGTAAGAGTAGAAAAACGACTGCCAGCATTCCGAACAAAAAAGGGTTAAGAGCAAGTGACACCCCTATAAAGGTAGCAATTCCTTTTCCTCCTTTTCCTTTTAACCAAAGGGGGTAAAGGTGACCAATTATAACGAAGAAAGCCCCGGTAGCAATAGTAAGGGTAGAGAAATCTAAAACATAGCCTACATAAAGAACTAGAATCCCTTTTAATGCATCACCAACGAAGGTTAAACCAAAGGCTGCCTTCCCTAAAACTGCGCCAGCATTCCTAGCGCCGAGGTTGCCACTGCGTTCCGTCCTTAAATCTGTATTTTTCCACTTACCGACCCACCAGGCTGTAAGGAAATTACCAACAAAATAGCTGAAAATCCAGTAGAGTAGGAGCAATGTATCACCTCAAAAATGTTAGTAATGTATTAATACACAAAAGAAAAAATTCCCATTTGTTTTATTTTACACTAAGATTTAAAGTAACGTTACATAAAACTAGGTAACAACTGAAAGACTTTTAAACTCTGATATAAATTGGTATGATTGAATGGATGAAAAAGACTGACAATTAAGAGGGTGTAATAATGAATGAACAATCATTGACGGTAAAAGATGCAATTATTCAAAGAAGATCTATAAAATTATTTAATGGACAGCCTGTAGACAGAGAAGAGCTACTATCTATTATGGAGGATGCCCTATGGGCGCCTAATCACCAGCTAAGACAGCCATGGCGCTTTATCGTCGCATGTGGGTCAGAATTAAATGAATTACATGAGCTGTTAAAAGAATATGGGATACCGAAATGGCATGAGCTTTCAGATGATGCCTTAGAAAAACAAATGCAAAAGTATAAAAATCCAGGTGGTTATGTATTTGTTATTGTTCCGGAGGATGCACGCCAAAAGGAACGTTTAGAGGATTATGCTGCAGCTAGCATGCTTGTTCAAAATATCCAACTGTTAGCATGGGATCGAGGCATCGGATCATGCTGGAAAACACCAGGATTCCTAGATAATCCAAAATTTCGTGAATCTTTAGGAGTAAAGCCAGGAGAACGTATCATTAGCATGTTACAGGTCGGTTATTATGACGAGGCTCCTAAACCAAAACCACGAAAGAGTATAGAAGAAGTTATCACATTCTTTGGAAACGAGAACTAACTAATATTGAGGCGAGTAAGAATGGGGGGCCCCATTCTTACTCGCCTTGTTTTTATAGTAAGGGGGGGATTTACCGCCTTCGCTATGAAGAGAAACTGAATTCCTATTGACTATATATGAAACAGAATAGGTCCCATTTACATACCCTTTTTCCAAGGTTTCTGTAAATGTAACGAGATACTGATCATCACCTATTTTTCTAGCAGATGTTTTTCTAGATACGTTAAAACCTTCAATGTTACCGCTCCATTTATCCTTCCCTTTTGGAAAGTTACTAGAAATAGTGTCTTCTCCAGATGTTGCAAGTGCAATAGCCTCTTCACTAGTAAAAGGTGGACGAGATTCAGAAATTAGGGAGAAAAATAACCAGAGAACCACAGCAAGAGCAATCGGAGAAAGAAATCCAAAGGTAATATGGCGGCCGTCCAAATTTTTAGTATATAACCATCTATCAACTATGCTGTATATGAGGGCAGGAACAATACCTAAAAAAATAAGGTCTAATTTCTGGTAAAAGAATAGACCACCAAAAAGAGCATTAAACAAAATATATAACCAATTATACTTGGGCATTTTTTTCTTAAGATAAATTCTAGGAGGAGGGAGACAGGTGTGCCATATATAAGTATGATGAATCCGCTATAGAAAAATAAAATCAAAGCCCAAGCTATGAACTCTTCACCACGACTATACGGCGGAATAGAATCATTGCCAATCAAGTTATAAGAAGAAAAAATTAAACCAAAAATCATTGCAGTAATAACAGGTGTAATAACCTTCCTAGCAATTAGCTTTATGCCTTGTACTTGCATTTGAGTACTCTCCTTCTATATGGGATATTAATCCATTTAATAAATAATTATACATTAGGAGGATAATAAAAACACATGAATTCAAAAAGAATCCATGTGCTAAATTATATTATTATTATTATTATTATTATTATTATTATTATTATTATTATTATTATTATTATTATTATTTTTATTTTTTTAATTCTTCTTTTGATAGGCTAGACAGTTCATTATAGTAATCACCAATAACACGTAATCCTTTATCAAAATTCTCTAGATGGAAATGCTCATTAGGAGCATGGAAGTTTTCTGTAGATAATCCGAAGCCCATCAATACTACTGGTAGTTCAAGAATTTCATCGAAAGCTGCTACGATTGGAATTGATCCACCACCGCGAGTATAAGCAGTTGGTACAGCATATATTTTTTCGTAGCTGCGACCTGCTGCTTGAATAGCAGGATGGTCAAAAGGTGTGATGAAAGGTTTTCCTTTATCAAATTCAGTTACTTTCACTGTTACACCGGCTGGTTTATGCTTTTCAATATGTGCTTTCAGTTTTGTAACAATTTCTTCAGGATCCTGATCTGGTACTAAGCGACAAGTAATTTTTGCTCCTGCCTCGCTCGGTAATACAGTTTTAATACCTTCCCCAGAGAAACCACCAAATATCCCATTAATTTCGAGAGTTGGACGTGCCCAAACACGTTCTAGATGAGTATATCCTTTTTCACCAAATAACTCAGTGACGCCAACTTCTTGTTTCAGCTCATCCTCGTTGAAACCAAGAGCAGCGTATGCTTCACGTTCTTCTTCCATTAAAGGACGAACATTATCATAGAAGCCCTCTACTTCGATGGTACCTTCTTCGTCACGGAAAGACTCTAAAATGGAGACTAACGCATGGATGGAGTTTTGTACGCCGCCACCGTATAGTCCAGAATGTAGATCGCCTTTTGCACCTTTTACATCAATTTGAACACCACATAAACCACGTAAACCATAACAAACTGCAGGTTGCCCAGGTCCTTGCATACCTGTATCGGAAATAACGATTACATCTGCTGCAAGCTTATCTTTATTGCTTTCGATGTACTCTTCTAAATTAGGGCTGCCAACCTCTTCTTCGCCTTCTATTAGGAACTTCACATTGACAGGTAAGGATCCCTCAAGTTCAAGAAGTGCTTCGACAGCTTTAACATGCATAAATACTTGACCTTTATCGTCACTAGCACCACGTGCATATAGCTTGTTATCGCGTACCTCTGGATTAAATGGTTCAGATTCCCAAAGGTTCAAAGGGTCTACAGGCTGAACATCGTAATGTCCATAAATAAGCACAGTTGGCTTGTCCTCCGCATGTAACCAATCAGCATACACTACTGGATGCCCCTTTGTTTCATCAATCACAATATTTTCTAGACCAGCTTGCTTAAATGAATCTGATAGCCATTCTGCACCCTTTTGCATATCGGCTTTGTGCTCTGATAAGGATGAAATGCTTGGTATACTAAGAAATTTTTTCAATTCTTCTAAGTGTTTTTCTCTTTTTTCTGCAAAGTAATTGTCTAAGATTGTTAGTTGGCTCATGGATCCATCCTTCTTTCTAAAGATATAGTAAAAACAGTATAGCATAAGTTTTGTGACAACTAAATAACTCGGAGAATCTAGTGACGCTAAGGTTTTAGAAGAGATATATGATTATCATTAGAAGTACCAAATAGAGAAATATAAACATTTAGAAAAGAAAGACTATATTTAAAAGGTATTTTGTTTACGTTTAAAGAATAGTAATAAAATTACAATATCAGGGAGGAATACAATTGTTTGAAAATCAAACTATTTTTAATGGCAATGTAGTTGTTTGGTACTTTGTGAAGGATTTATCGGCTTCAGTGGATTGGTATACAAACATATTAGGTATCAAACCTTCTAACAACATTGATGTTGCATACTTTTTCCCTATAAATGAAAATACAAAACTAGCAATTAGTAATCGTTTCAAAGCAAGTGATTCAAATGTGTTGCCTAAAAGTGTTGCTTTGGATTTGCAAAGTGATCACGTTTTCGAGACGCACCATCTATTGAAGGAAAAGGGAGTTCAAGTCCAAGAGATTGAAAATCCTGTATTAAATTATCATGAGTTTTATTTTAAAGATTTAGATGACAATTTAATTAGGGTACACGGTTTTGCTTAAAGAGGGAGTATCCTTCTAGGTGCTATCTACAAGAAGATAATATTCACTCTAATTATAGAATCTACAAATAAATATATAGGGAGCGTGCCAGAATGAAGAAACATGTTGAAATTGGTTACCCGATTTATGAAGGAATGCCCGTTTATCCAGGTTTACCGGAAGTGAAATTAGAGCCGAGAGAACGTTTGGAAAAAGGAGATGACTGGAATGGTAGCGTATTGAGCATGTATCTTCACGCTGGGACGCATGTGGATGCCCCCTGGCATCATTTAAATAATGGCAAGGGAATAGACGCTATTCCAATTGAAGACTTCATTTACCAAAATCCGTTGTTAATCGATTGTCCAGTAGGTCCAAACGGCTTTATCACTATTGAAAAGCTAGAGGAATATGAAGAATTGAAGGAAGCTGATATTCTAATTTTTAATACTAGCCACTGGAAATATCGTGAAAATGATTTCGAAAAATATGCTAATAACTTCCCATCTGTTTCACCGGATGCAGCCGAATATATACGGACGAAATTGCCGAACTGTAAAGCTGTAGCCATTGATACCTTAAGCATTGAAAACTTAACAGAAGCGAAAGAAAATGGCTATTTTGTCCACCATGCTTTCTTAGATCATGAAAGATACGAGGAACCGACAATGCTTATCTATGAAGACATCAATCCTGAGCCCTTAATAGGCAAAAAGCTCATTTCTGCTTTTACAGCACCTTTACGTATCAAAAATCATGATGCATCTGTTGTTAATGTAGTGGTCCAAATTGAAGAATAAAAAAATGATGTGTACTACTTTATAAAAGTATAGAAGGGTATATGCAATTTCAACTCTTATAGTACAAAAACTCTTCAATATACAAGATTCGAATATCATAAAAAAGAACAGTGAAAGTAACCATTTAAAATTGAACGCCACAAACCTAATCTATATCTAACAAGGGACAAGATGATTTAAAGTTTTACACACGAAAATTTATCGTGTTAATTTTAGCGACAGAAGTATTACATGGGGATGGCTTATCCTTCACACGTTTTGTTATGTTTTTTCAGAAAGAATTTATGTGGAAGTCATTCTATGTATTACATGTTCACGATTTTCCTAATTAACTGGATTCGTTTATAAAGTTTCAAAAATGGAAATTCAAGAGTACTACACGTAAAACTATCTTTAAATACGAACAAATGCTATAATGAAAAAACTAACTATAGAGGTTACCCATTGTCGTTTAGGCAATGGGTAGCCTCTTTCGTGTTTTTAGGGAAGTTGCGGAGGGGAAACATTTTGGAGCTATACACAAACTTGCGCGCAGGTGAAAAAGGCGCATACTTATCTATAGTCACATATATTGTGTTAAGTGTATTTAAATTAACAGTTGGATATTTCGGAAATTCAGAGGCATTACGTGCGGATGGTCTTAATAATACTACAGATATTATTGCATCCGTGGCAGTACTGATCGGGCTACGTATTTCACAGCGACCACCAGATGATGACCACCGTTATGGCCATTTTCGTGCAGAAACAGTAGCCTCTTTAATAGCTTCGTTCATTATGATATATGTAGGGATCGAGGTACTGATCTCAGCTGTAGAAAATATGTTACATCCGACAAATGAAGATCCGGAAATAATAACAATCTTTGTGTCACTTATAAGTGCCGCAATTATGTTTGCTGTATATAAATACAACTACAAGCTAGCTGAAAAAGTAAAAAGTACTGCTGTAAAGGCTGCTGCTTACGACAATCGTTCGGATGCTTTTGTAAGTATTGGAACAGCAATTGGTATTGTAGCGGCAATTATTGGATTCCCTATAATTGATACAATTACAGCTTTTATCATTGGAGTTATTATAATCAAAACAGCAATAGATATTTTTAAAGAAGCTGTATATCTATTAACTGATGGATTTGATAGTAAATTCTTAGCCCAAGTCCGTGCAGAAGTGGAAAATATGGCGCAAGTTCGTGAAATTAATGAAATTCGCGGTCGTCAGCATGGAGGTATGATGTTAATTGATATTACTATTAGTGTCAATCCACATTTAAACGTTAGGCGCTCACATGATATCTCCGATAGAATTGAAAAACGGATAGAATCATTAAATAGTCAGGCGGTAACCTTTGTACATATTGAACCGTATGATCCAAAGGAAATCGTCATTTCTGAAGATGACTATCATTTTTAAATCAGGCTTTCTAAAAGGTGTATTTTTTCATAAGAGTATTTACTTCGTTTACGCTGCTAGCCTATAGTCCGCTAAAGGAGTAGAAAATTTGTTTATTAATGAACTAAAACACCTTGAAGTCTAGTGGGGAAGAGTTTACAAATAGGAAATTTTTCATCCCTTTTTCTCATTTATTTTGTGGAAACATAGGCTTGGACTTTTTTATTCCATAGCTTTTGAATCGCGTTTGTTTTGTGACAACTAAAATGACAGTATGCTATAGTTATAAGAAGAGATTTGAACGTGAATAAATAGGAGGATATAAAATTGTACATAGAATTTGTACTTTTAGCTGTGTCTATCGTGGTTTCCTTTTTTCTTTCAGGAAGCGAAACAGCATTAATGACAGTAAATAGGACCAAGGTCCAGCTGAAAGCTGAGCAGGGGGAGGTAGCAGCAGTAAAATTACTTGCCCAGCTGATGAAGCCGGACCGGATGATTATTACTATCCTCATTGGTAATACAGTAGCAAATACATCCATGACGTTACTAGCCATATTGATAGCGGATTATTATGATTTGCATATTGGTTGGTCTGTAGTAGTTGTAGCAGCATTTATTATATTATTTTGTGAGGTATTGCCTAAGACGATCGCTGCAACTTTTTCAGAAACGGTTGTCTACATGGTAGCTCCTTTTATAAGATTCTTAGTGGCAATACTTCGACCAGTGACCTTCTTGATTGCTGAGTTTACGAATATGCTAATCAGAATAGGATCAAATGGTGCAGTAAAAGAGACAATGATTACAAAGGAAGAGCTGCTATCAATGGTGGATCTAGCATCAAATGATGGCACCTTCGAGGTAGAGGAGTCAGAGAGAATAAGAGGGATTCTAGATTTCCCAAATAAGGATGTCTCAGATGTTCTCTGTACTCATAGAACAGACGTAGTAGGTATCCCAATCGAGGCAACCTATGAGGAAGTAAGGGATACAATTTTAGAGCATTCGTACACACGCTATCCTATATATGAAGATAGCTTAGATACAATTGTTGGGATGTTTTATTCTAAAAAACTAATAGAGTGGTCGATTGAGCCATCTCTTATTCTAGAAGATATAATTGATAAAGAGCCATTGTTTGTAGTACAAACGCTAAGTGTGGAAAAAGTGTTTAAGCTTATGCTCAATCATAAGAAGCATATGGCTATTGTATTAGATGAATATGGCGGTACTCTTGGTATTGTGACTCATGAAGATTTAATAGAAGAGATGATTGGTCAAGAGATTGAGGATGAAACGGATGATGATGAAGAAATTCTTCTATTTGAATCATCCGAAAGCCAAATTGTATGCTCTGGACGCTTTGAAATTGAAGAGCTAAATGAAATGCTTAAGCTTGCTATTGAAACAGAGAATGATACAATAGGCGGGCTCGTTTTAGAGCAGCTTGGTCATGTGCCAGAAGAAAATGAAAAATTCCGTTTTGAAAACCTTTATATAGAAATAAATGAAATGGAGCGCAATAGAATCGTCCGGGTAACAATTACTAAGGACACAGAAGATGCTTCAAATGAAACACAAGAGGATTAATTTCTCTTGTGTTTTTTTGTACCCCAAGATTTTGCACGCCGCGGAACGCACCCGCCTAAAGCGAAAATCAATCATCTATAGTTAGTACTTATCTTGAAACTTTCTAGTACGTTTTTATGGTTTCTTACACGTTTGTAATTTTTCTGAAAGAGAATCCGATGGAGGGTAAGGTTATGGTTTGGCATTATATAGTTATAAAGAAAAGCCAACCGGAGGATATTAAAATGCAAATTACAATTGAAAATATATACGAAGAATATAACCGTTACATATATTATTTATGTTTGAAACTAACAAAAAATCCTGTAGAGGCAGAAGACTTAATGCAAGAGGTATGGATGAAAGTTGTAAGGTACGAGTCTTATATGAAGGAAGTAGATCATATTAAAGCATGGCTGACTACTATTTGTATGAATACATTCCGCGATCGCTATCGTAAGCAAGTCAGACGTAGTAAATACGTAGCCAACCAACCAGAGCAATTAGATATTTCCTTGCTTGACCTCATCGCATCAGACGTTTTATCTGTAGAGGAGCAGCTGGAAAAAGAAGATGTTTGCGAAATTGTTCGTACAAAAATTTCTGAGCTAGATGCCATTTACCAAAAAACTGTAATGTACTTTTACGTTCATCAATTTTCACTGAATGAAATTGCTGAGGTCATGAAGGTTTCTATTGGAACAGTAAAATCACGATTATTCAGAGCAAAACAGCGCTTAAAGGAAATGATTATGAATGATGAAATGGCAAAAGAATCGTTAGCTTTTGCTTAATCTAAGGAAGCACTTACAAATAAGAGACGTGAAATCGTGTCATAGGTTTCACGTTTTATATTTTTTTAGTAAGGCTTTTTGAATTTCATCGATTATTATCTTAAGCGAACGAGCTTGGGGAAACAATTCCAAGCTCGTTTTTCCTGTTAATTTCTTTTTCATATCGCAGTTAGAAAATCTTAACAGAGGAAATGGCAAATACATAAGATGAATTTAAAGAAAAAGTACCAAAGAACTCAAAAAATCTGATCGTGATACATCTCACGATCAGATTTTTTATATCTATTAGGTCAAAATCTTACTCTTCAATAATTTCTTTTCCTGTAGAGAACCACTCTTCTACATTCCAAACTTTTGTAACTAAGCCCTCATAAAATTCAGGCTCATGGCTGACAAGGACAATCGTGCCCTTAAATTCTTTCATCGCACGTTTTAATTCTTCTTTTGCATGGATATCTAAATGGTTGGTCGGTTCGTCAAAGATTAGCCAGTTACTTTCTTCCATCATCAGCTTACATAAACGGACCTTCGCTTGCTCACCACCACTTAAACTGGAAAGGGGACGAGTAATGTGCTCACTTTTCAGGCCAGTGCGTGCTAAGGCTGCTCGAACCTGACTTTGCTCCATGCTTGGATACGTTTCCCACACAGACTCAATTGGTGTAATGTTACCAGCTTTTACTTCCTGTTCAAAGTAAGAAGGGAATAAGAAATCTCCGCGGATCACTTTACCACCAATAGGAGGGATTTTCCCAAGCATCGTTTTTAGTAAGGTAGATTTACCAATTCCGTTCATCCCGACAAGGGCAATTTTTTCTCCACGCTCAATCGTAAACGTTAAAGGTGGAAGAAGTGGCTTGTCGTAACCAATCTCTAAATGCTCCGCTTCAATTACATAACGCCCAGAGCTACGAGACTCCTTAAAGCCAAACTCTGGCTTTGCTGCTGTCTCCGGACGGTCAATGCGCTCAATACGATCCAATTGTTTTTGGCGAGATTTAGCTCGTCCCGTTGTTGAGTATCGTGCTTTGTTTTTTGCTATGAATTCCTCTTGTTTTTTTATGAAATCCTGTTGTTTTTCATAAGCATCAAGATGCTGTCTTTTATTTAGCTCCGCAAGCTCTAAAAATTTCTCATAGGAAGCAGTGTAGCGTGTAAGCTTCGAAAATTCTAAATGGAAAATGACATCTACAATTCCATTCATGAATTCTGTATCATGGGAGATCAATAGAAATGCATGTGGATAGTTTTTTAGATAGTTGGATAACCAGTTAACATGCTCTTCATCTAAATAGTTGGTAGGCTCATCTAGTAAAAGAACCTTTGGCTTTTCCAATAAAAGCTTGGCAAGTAAAACCTTTGTACGCTGACCCCCGGATAGTGCCTCAACTGGGCGATCTAATCCAATTGCATCTAAACCAAGTCCTCTAGCTACCTCTTCTATCTTCATATCTAATGAGTAGAAGTCACCAGCATCTAATGCGTCTTGAATTTCTGCCATCTGTTCAAGCAATACTTCTAATTCCTCAGGTGTGGCATCACCCATTTTTCCAATAATCTCATTCAGCTCTTCCTCTTTTTTATAAAGAGGTAAGAAGGCATCACGAAGTGTATCGAACATAGAACGACCTGGCTGTAAACGTGTATGCTGATCCAAGTATCCATAATGAGTACCAGGCAGCCATTCTACTCGACCTTCGTCATATATAATTTCTCCAGTTAAAATGCTCATCAACGTTGATTTTCCAACACCGTTTGCCCCTACAAGTCCTACATGCTCACCTTCAACTAAGCGAAAAGAAACCTCTTTAAATAGTGTGCGATCTCCGAATGTATGTCCTAAATTTACTACGTTTAACATATGATTTTTTCCTCCAAAAAGAAAGCTCGCAAACGAATAAAACAATAATCTTTTCTGTATCTCTGCTCAAAAATGCATCGCAAAGATATTTTTTTCTGTATATGCTCTACAGAAGTTACAGACAGGAATAGTTATGAAATCAACCCATCGAGGGACGGATTTTACATATTCTATTTCTCCCGTCTGCAAACAGAAAAAATATGTTTTACAGTTCAGCGAGCTGTTTGTTTAGTTCTGCAAGGTCTTCTTCCATTTTAGCTAGTCTACGTTCAGCATTTTCTACTTGAGTAGGATGTCCGTTAGATTCAAGCTTTTCCATGTCGCCTTGTAATCGAATATAGTCCATTTTCAACTCAGCAATTTGTGCTTGTAGCTGTTGTTTTGTCATGAATGTTCACCTTCAGCTTTTTGCTTCATTGTAGCATAAATATTAACTTAATGCGCAATTTCTTCTTCCTCTTTTTTTGAGACTATAACTTGCTCTATAAGTCCAACAACTTCTTCTAAATGGTTGCTAAAATCAAGCTGCTTTTGTTTGTACTTATAAGCATTTTTACGATTTTCATGAAGAATGATCTCCATCACAGCATTTTGCAGATAGGATTGTTTAATTTTTCTTCCTAGACCGAGGTTAGCGAAGCCATGTTTTTCTGTAGGGAACCCATAGTTAACCTCTTCTTCATGTGCGCATAGGATTATACAAGGAACATTAAATTGTGAAACCAAATAAGGGACATAGGATCCAGAGCTTATAACGATGTCGCTTAAGGGAATATAAATTTCTGGTTCATTGGTTTTTATAATGCCAATGGATTTTCGCGTAAGCGCGAAACGCTTTAGCTCAGTCACATCGTGCTTGTATTGGTCATTCACAAGAACGCTAATGCGTAATGGAATATGAAGCTGAACAAGATGTCTTAGTGTACGGTACGTTAAATTTTCAGGGTCTTCATGTGGAAAAGCTACCACTATATGCGGGGGAAGGTCCGGCATGTTATTATTTTTATAAACAATCTTGTGTACTGGTATATAGCCGATTGGACCATAAACGTAGTTTTCCTTTGAAATCTCTTTAGGAGTTTCATAGAGTGCTTGAAAGACGATGTCTGCAAGCATACCACCATCTCCATGATCATCAAAATGAATAAGGGAACGGTTATCCCTTTTTAATCTTTTAATAAGATCCTTCTCGGAATTGCCGCTATCATGAATAATGCAATCCGGTTGGAAGGAATTCATTTCTGCCACTAATTGAGCATTCGTTTTATACAAACAGGGCTTAATCTGCTGTTTTTCTAAGTAGTTAATCAGGCTTGTATTAGAAGCAGGCACAAAAACTTTATTTTCCTTCGCCTTCATTGCAGAAATCAGACTGTTTGCACGATCGGCAGGATATAATCCTCGATGAGGCAATGTGTTTAATAGGTAAGCTAGTTTCAAGTTTCATCATCTTCCTTTCCGACATATTCTTTCTATTGTATGGAAAAGGACAGGGGTATATGACAATACATTCAGGAAAGGTGCAGTCTTGCATTAAGAAGGGGGTATAAAAATGGCAAAGCGAACGGCTATAGTTGTGGGAGCGACTGGGTTTACGGGTCAGTTTTTAGTAAAGCAATTATGTGAGAGTGAAGAATATGCAGCAGTGTCTATTATTACAAGGAGAAAGCCGGAATACGATCATCTAAAGCTAGACGTAAAAATAAAGGATTTTAATCGACTAGAGGAAGAGGATTTAGAAATCGCGGATGATTTATTTTGCTGCTTAGGAACAACGATAAAAAAAGCAAAAACAAAAGAAAATTTTCAAAAAGTAGATTTAGAGTATCCTCTTCAAATTGCTTCCTTAGCGAAAAAAAGAGGGATACCTAATTTTTATGTCATCTCTGCAGTTGGTTCAAACAAAAAATCTCCTTTTTTCTACAGTCAGGTGAAGGGACGATTAGAGGAAGAGCTAATAGAGCTCAATATGCCGAGTCTCTCTATTTTTAAACCATCCTTGATAATTGGTGGGAGAGAGGAATTTAGACTGGGTGAACGTGTTTCCGAAGGGTTATTTAAAGTGCTAAATCCAGTGTTTGTTGGTCCCTTAAAAAAAATGAGAGCGATTCATGGGAGACAGCTAGCTTATGCGATGTATCACTATGCGCTTTATGGAAAGAAAAGCAAAGTAAATATATATCAAAATATAGATATTATAAATGCTAGACCAATAGAGACAACAGAAGATCAGCCTATATCTAGAGAAGAGCTATTTAACTGGGAGAAAAGAGAGGGTCTCTTTGTAGAAAAGGAAAAACAGGAGTAGGGGATATAGAGGTAAATATGTAATTGTCGTTCATGCAAAAAGTGCATATACTGCATTAATCTATGTTTATCCCGCTTTTAGACGGGTTAATACTGGGAATTGCCCAGAAGAAAAAAGGAAACAAGCTTTCTCAGTCAAAAGGATGAACTTCATCAAACAGAAATTTTCTACTAAAATGGGGCTATTTTTTTGATATAATAAAGAGCGAAAAAAGGAGGTTCTGTTAAGGTGAAAATTCTATTGGTAGACGGAACGATTATCGGGACGAAAACAGGTGTGTTATTAGAACAAGTGAAAGACTATATAGAAGAATTAAATAAAGACTACACTTTGGAAATCATTAAGCTTTCTAACTATGAGCATCAATTTGTAGACGGTCGACCATTTCAGCAATATAACGATGATATGAAGCTATTGGTCAGCAAATTCGATCAGGCAGACGGGTTTATTTTTGCTACGCCTATCTTTCAAGGGTCTATTCCAGGCGTATTAAAAAATACTTTCGACTTCTTGCATCCAAAATCGATGCGTTACAAGCCGGTTTCCATTGTTGCTAATGGTGGGACTTTCCAACATCATCTAGTAGTAGAAAACCAACTAAAGCCAATACTTGACTACTTTAAATGCTTAGTTACTCCAAACTACGTTTACACTCAAACAAGCCACTTTGATGAAAATAATAAAATTATTGATAAAGATGTCCATGTTCGTTTGAAAGAGCTTGCTCGCGTGTTTGTTTTATATGCTGACATGAGTCAAAACCTGACAAAAGAGGCAACGATTCGTATTAATTAATATGGCTCTCCGTATCATCCATGTGAGCTTTATGACTGGGCTCAAATTGATGACCTTGGATTAAATAAATGAATAAAAAATTATTGTAGCTTAATCAAAGCCCCCAGCTGGGCTAACTATTGAAAAAAATTCATTTTATGACCGGATAGCAGTGATTTATAACCGGATAAAAATATTTATGACCGGATAGCTCGAATTTACGACCGGATAGAAAAAATTATGACCGTTGGGTGAAATAAGCTCATAATTTCTTCTTAGGTGAAAGCGCAAACTCAGACTATAAACAAACTCAAAGAAATTTGAAGTTTGTTTATAGTCTTTTTATGTACTCGCAGTATCGAGTTTCTATTTGTAAAAAATTTTATTTTTCAATGAACTTTTTCTTTGTTCGAGTGTCTAATGTATATCAGTAAGCCAAAAAGGGGTGTCCATGTGGAAGAGTTAGAAATTGCAAAGAAAGCAATACAAAGAGATGAGCAGGCTTTTTTGCAATTAATGCAGGTACATAAAGCTGCTCTCTATCGTACGGCTTATGCTTTTCTGAAAAATGAGCACGAGGCGATAGAAGCAATGCAGGAAGTAACATTTAGAGCCTATCAAAAAATTCATACAGTAAATGAACCAAAATATATAAAAACTTGGCTAGTCAGAATCATGATCAATTACTGTCAAACTCAGTTAAAGAAAAATAGGCGCTTTATATCAGGGGAGGTACTTCAAGAACTGAGATATGACGAAAACAGCTCTTATTTAGAAATAGATGAAGCAATTTCATCCCTGTCGGAGAAGGAACAGCAACTCATTCATATGAAATACTATCAAGACTCTAAAATTAAGGAAATAGCAAAAATAGAGAATATTCCTGAAGGAACGGTAAAGTCTCGGCTCAATAAAGCTCTAAAGTCATTGAGAATTTTTTTATCGGAGAAAGGAGGTGCCGATCATGTTTGAGAGAGAGGAAGAAATGATAAACGAATCAAAGAAACGTTTAGAAGAAGTCTCGATTCCTGATGAATTGGTAAACAGTGCGATTCAAGAAGGCCTTCAAAAAGCAAAGGCAAAAAGGCGTAAACGCAGAAAAACAATTTGGACTCTTGGAGTGGCAGCTGTCCTCATGCTGGCTTTTACGACTTCCATACGTGTTTCTCCTGCTTTTGCAAGTGCAGTTGCATCCATACCGGGTTTGGAACGATTTGTGCATATACTTCAGCCGGAGTTCGATAAAGGCTTGGAAGCAATTATCGAAAATGAATACTATGAGCCAATTGCTATCAGTCAAACGAGGAATAATATTACCTTTACATTAGATGGAGTAATTATAGATGAGACAGGAGCAGAAATTTTCTATACACTCGAAGCACCAAGGTCTATAAAAAATATAGACTATGGAGATATAAAATTTTTGAATGGAGATAGAGAATTGGTGGGCTCCATAGCGTATAATTCTCCCAATCAGGAAGATGATAATCGAAAAACAGATAAGTTTAGTTTTACCTTTGTTGATATAGAAAAATTTAAAACGAAGGATTTTATTATTAAGTTTGAAGTCAAAGAGGGTAGAGAAGATTTAACGTCCTTCGAAATTCCATTTACGATTAAAAATGACCTAATGAACGGTAAAGTATTCGAGGTAAACGAAGAAGTAGTAATAGATGGTCAAAAAGTTTTCGTAGAAGAAGTAAAAATTTATCCACTTCGTGTAGCACTTACCATGCGCTTTGATGAGGGAAATGATATGGTGCTACTACAATTTGAAGATATCCGACTAGAGGATGAAAACGGAGAGATTTGGAGCTCTATTCGAAATGGTTCAGTTGGCTTTGGAGATATAGGAGATTTAGAGAAAACCTTCTTTTT
Source organism: Psychrobacillus sp. NPDC093200 (assembly GCF_050280345.1). Taxonomy (NCBI): domain Bacteria; kingdom Bacillati; phylum Bacillota; class Bacilli; order Caryophanales; family Bacillaceae; genus Psychrobacillus; species Psychrobacillus sp. NPDC093200. Next base: position 456,503 of record NZ_JBNNVC010000001.1, read on the forward strand.
ACAAAGTAATTATTTTAAAGAGCCAAAGGAGCTATACTTAAAGTTTGATAAAGTGCAGGCACTACCGAAGAAGGAAAGCTACCTTTTAGTCGATTTTAGTAAAAAGGAAATTTTAGAACAACCCTCCTTTGAAAAAATAAAAGTTACGAAAATTCTTTCAGAAGGTTTGGAACTGGAATATAAACCTATTAAGGAAAACCATACTTATTCCTTATTTTCTCAAGGAGAGAATGCGAATGGAGAGTACGTAGATATACCATATCAGTCAAGCTGGCAGGATGAGGAATACCAATATGCCAGTATACAACTTGAAGGAAATATTATGAATCCAGTGAAGCTACCTTTTGATGCTTATCCAAATTATTTAAAGGGGTCAGCATCCATTCAGATAAAGTAGACAAAAGGCGAGAGTGCTGTTAAATCAGTATTCTCGTTTTTAGCATGGATACATACTTTAACAAAACTCCACAGCTTCTATTTACTAAATTCAAACAACCCTTTATAGTAGTATTATTTGAGTATTGGTAGTAGTGGAGGGCTTTTTGTGGTTTCAACTGTATTGGCAATTATTATTTTTATCATCACGCTCGCGCTTGTTATTTTACAGCCTAGAAATTTGTCGATTGGCTGGTCTGCCTGTGGAGGAGCATTAGCAGCCCTTTTAGTAGGAGTGGTCGATTTTCAGGACGTACTTGATGTAACAAGCATTGTCTGGAATGCAACTCTGGCCTTCATAGGGATTATTATTATTTCCTTAATCTTAGATGAGGTTGGTTTTTTTGAATGGTCTGCACTCCATGTAGCAAGAGCTGCAAAGGGAAATGGAGTACGCATGTTTATCTTTGTAACTGTATTAGGTGCTGTGGTCTCAGCATTATTTGCAAATGACGGAGCAGCCCTGATTTTAACACCAATCGTGTTGGCTATGGTACGTAACTTAAACTTCAATGAAAAAATGGTATTCCCATTTATCATGGCAAGTGGATTTATCGCAGATACTACCTCGCTTCCATTTATCATAAGCAATCTAGTAAACATTGTTTCCGCTGATTTTTTCGGTATTGGGTTTGTAGAATATGCTTCCCGAATGATCGTGCCCAACCTGTTTTCATTGGTAGCTAGTGTAGTCGTGCTTTATTTATTCTTCCGAAAAAGTATTCCAAGGAATTATGATACCGCTGACTTAAAGGAGCCGATGGATGCAGTTAGAGATTTGAGAATGTTCAAGCTCTCTTGGTATGTCTTAGCTATTTTGTTGATAGGTTACCTCTCTAGTGAGTTTATTGGGGTACCAGTTTCCTTTGTAGTAGGAATTATAGCGATATTCTTTTTGCTGATGGCAAGAAGAAGTCCTTCTATTGAAACAGGTAGAATTGTGAGGGGAGCACCATGGAACATCGTATTCTTTTCGATTGGAATGTATGTAGTTGTCTATGGACTACAAAATGTTGGCATGACTTCTATCTTGGCAGATGTAATCCAATCCGCTTCAGATAATGGTCTGTTTGTCGGAACTATTTCCATGGGCTTTATCGCAGCTATTCTTTCCTCGGTGATGAATAATCTTCCAACGGTCATGATTGATGCATTAGCCATTGCGGAAACGTCCACAACTGGCATTATGCGTGAGGCACTCATTTATGCGAACGTTATAGGATCGGATTTAGGACCGAAAATCACTCCAATCGGTTCACTTGCAACATTGATTTGGCTGCACGTCCTGTCTCGTAAAGGAGTAAAGGTTTCCTGGAGTACATACTTTAAAGTTGGAATAGTCCTTACCGTACCAACACTTTTTATAACATTAGTGGGCCTATATATTTGGCTACTGGTCATTTTATAAAAAAACGTCTGAGTTCGTTGCTCAGACGTTTTTATGTATGTACTTATGTTTAAAATGTTAAGAAATATTCCAAGATGAGTCGTTGTAGCATAATTAGCACCCGAAATTGACTAAAAAAGTTTACTCTATTGAACAAACTTCACTTTTAGACCGGATAGCGGAGGTTTATGACCGTATAAAAAAATTTATGACCGGATAGAGCAGATTTATGACCGTATAAAAAATTTTATGACCGGATAGCGCGGATTTCTGACCGGTAAGCAAAATAACTCCATTATTTATGAAGAAACTGTGATTGATGCCTCTTTTAACAATCAAAATCTGCTAAAAGAGGCATACTCTATTGAACAAACTTCAATTTATGACCGGATAAAAAAATTATGACCGGATAGAGCAGATTTCTGACCGCTAAGCAAAATGATGCCAATTTAATCAGCGATACCAGGTCAAATAAGTGTTTAAATTAAAACTAACTTAATAAGAGTCTCCTTATGCAGTGAATAGAAGAAAAAAAGCCGGATAAAATATAGAAATATTTATTATTCCACATCGCCTTGTTGATCAGGAAACCATTTGAGTAAGTTGGAGAAGTTATAGAGATACTCATTTAGCTCATCTGGAGATGTAGAAAATTGATTGCTATGCCACTCCACTAAAATACCCATAATTGCGTTAGTTTGATAGCTAACAAAATACTCCATTTGTTCTTCAGGAAGATAGTCGATGGAATTCATGGTAAGATCCTTCATCATCTTGCGTATAGCGTGAAAAAGCTTGTAATAGTATCTTATAGGATTGGTCTCATCAAAAATGATGTGATAAAACCCTTCGTATCTTTTCACGTGATGAAAAATAATAATCATGTCTGATTTCAAATTTTGGATATTAAAATTGGTTTGATGATAGGGTTCTTCATAAGATTTCCTCAAATCATCGATAATTTCCTCGAAGTAGCTTTCAAAAACTCCATGAACATTTTGATAGTGAAGGTAGAAGGTGCCTCTGTTTATTTTGGCGAGACGACAAAGCTCCGTAATATTAATGGACTCTAACGGTTTGTTTTTCAAAAGCTCTAGTAATGCGTTTCGCAGGCTTTCCTGTGTTTTTAAAATACGTAAATCAGTTTTCATTATTTTCCTCCAAATGTTAATAAACAATTTCTTAAAATTTGTTCTATAATATACAGTTTTGGATTTTGTGTTGTTTGTATGAAGCAATTATATAAAGTATAATTTTAAATGAACAGGTGTTCAATAGAGTATCCTAAAAAGGAGGCAATTATAATGAAATTACAAGACAAAGTAGCTATAGTTACTGGAGCAGCATCAGGTATGGGTAAAGCAATCGCTGAAGGCTATGCAGCAGAGGGCGCAAAAGTTGTCGTATCAGATATGAATTTAGATGGCGCGAAAGCAGTTGCAGAAGCAATCACTGCCAATGGTGGAACTGCATTTGCAATTGACACAAATGTAACAAAAGATGACGATCTTACTCGCTTATTTGATGAAACAGTTAAAACTTACGGAAAGTTAGATATTTTAGTAAATAACGCTGGAATCATGGACGGTATGGAGCCGGTAAATGAAATTTCAGACGCACGCTGGGATATGGTATTTGCAGTAAATACTACTGCAACTATGAAAACAATGCGTTTAGCAACTGACCTTTTCTTAAAACAAGGCAGCGGTGTAATCGTAAACAATATTTCTGCTGGTGGTCTGTATGGAGGGCGTGCAGGAGCTGCATATACAGCTTCTAAGCATGCAGTTGTAGGTTTAACAAAAAACACAGCGTTCATGTTTGCTGATAAAGGGATTCGTTGTAACGGAATCGCACCAGGTGCAGTAGTTACGAACATTTCATCTACTATGACTAACATAAGTCAATATGGAGTTGGAAAACAACAACTAGGTATGGGGTTAAATCCTCGTGCTGGACAGCCAGAGGAAATTGCAAAACTTGCTATTTTCTTAGGATCAGAAGACGCTAGCTTTATCAATGGTGTAGTTGTAGCAGCTGATGGCGGTTGGACTACTTATTAATAGCTACTAAAAATGTAAACCACTGAAGTTACTTTAACTTTGGTGGTTTTTTGGTGCCTTACAACTAGCGGTTACTTTTTTCTAGAAAAGGGAATGGAAAAAATAGAGTGAAACTTTTGATGGCATCTTCTCGTATAAAAGATGTAACTCAAAGTAGCGTTAAAAACTCTTTATGTATGCTAAGTGACTATTCATTTTGATATTTACAGCTTGCATACAACAAACGGAATTTCCTTGCATAGGCAAGAGTTATATCCAACAGTTAAAATATAAAACTAGAATAAGGGAGAGTGTGTAATGGAAATTTTAAGAAGATTCCGCGATATAATGTCAAGCAATATTAATGCATTATTAGATAAGGCTGAGGATCCAGAAAAAATGATTGACCAATACTTGCGCGACCTAAATAGAGATCTTGGGAAGGTAAAATCCGAAACAGCAACAATTATGGCTGCTGAAAAACGGGCGACACGTGAGCTAGAGGAGTGCCAAACGGACATTGTAAGCATGCAAAAGTATGCAGTTAAAGCATTAGAGGCTGGTAATGAAGAAGATGCAAGAAAATTCCTGAACAAAAAGGCTGAATATACAGCGAAGGAAACAGACTTAAAAACGGCAAAAGAGTTAGCTTCCGCTAATACAGTACAAATGAGACAAATGCACGACAAGCTTGTCGCTGATATCGGAGAACTGGAATCTAGAAGATCTATCCTTAAGGGAAAAGCGTCTGTTGCTAAGACACAGAAGAAGGTCAATGAATTTACCTCTTCTATGGGAGGAGCAAGTCGCTCAATGTCTGCCTTCGATAAGATGGAGGCTAAAATTAACCAGGAGCTGGATGAAGCAAATGCAATGGCCGAGCTAAATAAAGGGACAGGAGAAGATATAGAAGATCTTGCCTCTAAGTATGATACAGACAAGGATGTAGAAAATGAACTTTCTGCATTGAAAGCTCAATTAAACGTTGACGACGAGCTGGCAGCTTTAAAGGAACAGCTACTAACAAAAAAAGAATAGAAAAATCTACAAGGCTGTAGCAATTGCTACAGCCTGATTTAAAAATACAAAAAAGTAGAGGAAGGGAATAATGGTTATCCAATATAAATGTCCTAACTGTGGATCAGATATGGAGTTTGATAGTACCTCGGGTATGCTATCCTGTAACAGCTGTGGGAGAAAGGACAATATAGAGAGTTTCTCAGATGAGTTCATCACAACCACTTTTGAAGAGGATGAGGCTAAGCAATACAATTGTAATAACTGTGGTGCAGTCATAATTACTGATGCGGATACGACAGCGACTAACTGTAGCTTTTGTGGTGCAGCTGTGGTTTTGGGGGATAGATTGTCCGGTGACTTAGCTCCTGCTAAAGTTATTCCTTTCACCATAAACAAAGAGCAAGCGATGGAAGCCTTTCGGAAGTGGTGCAAAAACGGCCGTTTGACTCCCTCGGGGTTTATGACTGCCGATAGGGTAAAAGGAATTACTGGTATTTACGTACCCTTCTGGCTGTATGACTTGGATAGCAAGGCAAAGGTTGACGCTGTTGGCACACAGGTTAGAACCTATACAAGAGGGGATTATATCTATACGGAAACAAAGTTCTATGATGTCTACCGAGATATTGATTTAAGCTATGTAAAGGTGCCAGTTGATGCCTCAGAAAAGCTAGATGATGAGTTAATGGATAAACTTGAGCCATATGATTATAACAGCCTGAAGGATTTCAAAACACCTTATCTAGCTGGTTATATTGCCGAGAAATACAATTTTACAGATCAGGAATTGCTCACACGAGTAAAAACGAAGGTGCAGCCATACATAGACAGTTATATTAGCTCGACAATTGCTGGTTACTCCTCCGTTCAATACAAAAATAAACAAATTGATACAAACAAGAAGAAGGCGCATTACGTACTTTTACCAGTTTGGATGGTTTATTATGACTTTGGCAATAAGGAGCACATCTTTGCAATGAATGGACAGACAGGGAAAGTTGTAGGAAAGCCACCACTTAGCATGGGAAAGGTTGCTGGATGGTTTAGTGGTATTGCTGCAGCATCCTTTATCATTTTGAAGGGTATTTCCTTCGCAATTGGTGGTGTCCTATGGTGAAAAAACATTCGATTTTACTCCTTACACTATTCCTATTACTATTTCCCTTAGGACTAACTCAAGCAGCCGATACAAAGCAACGCGTTTTTGACGATGCAGGTATTTTATCTGCAAGTGAGATAGAAGCGCTTGAGGATTTGTCTTCAGAATACAGTGAGAAAAATGAGACAGACTTTGTATTTCTTACGACAAATGGTGCAGATGATAAAGGTATTGAGACTTACGTGGAAGATTTTGCAGATAGTACAGGAATTGGCTATGGAAAGCACAATGGAAGTGCAGCCTTAGTCGGTATAGATATGATTAATAGAGACGTTACGCTAAGGGGCTTCGATAAGGCAGAGGAATATCTTGATGACGAAAGAATGGACCTACTCAGAGATAAAATCAAGCCCGCTTTATCTGCTGGAAACTACTATGAAGCATTTCGTGAATTTATTATTACCTCGGATAAATATATGGAATATAGACCTGGTGTAAATCCTGAAAGTATCCTTTTCAAATGGTGGTTCCAGGTTGGTGCATCTCTAGCACTTGGAGGTATAATTGTTGGTATTATGGCATTTAACTCTGGTGGTAGGGTAACAGTGAATAGTCAGACCTATTTCGAAGCGAACAATTCAAGAGTAACTAGTAAACGTGATGTCTTCGTCAATCAAACGGTTTCCAAAATAAAGAAGCCAACTAACAACAATAGTGGTGGAGGAAGCAGTGGTGGCGGAGTAACAAGCGGTGGTAGATCATTTAGCGGAAGTAGCGGAAAATTCTAAGGCTTTCAATTTACTTAATCAGGAAGGGAATGAGATAATGTCTTTTTTTAGAAATCAATTTTCAGATGTAGTGGAATGGCGAGAATTTAGAGAAGATATGATTTTCTGGAAATGGAACAATGAAGAAATTAAGAAAGGAAGCAAGCTAATCATCCGACCGGGTCAGGATGCTGTGTTTTTTAATGGTGGACGCATCGAAGGGATCTTTGAGGATGAGGGCGAGTATGATATTGAATCTCAAATCGTACCTTTTCTTTCAACGCTAAAAGGATTTAGGTTCGGTTTTAACAGCGGGATGCGTGTTGAGGTGCTTTTCGTTAATACGAAGGAATTTACCGTAAAATGGGGAACTCAGAACCCTATTAATATCCCAACACCTCAGCTACCTGGTGGAATGCCAATTCGTGCGAATGGTACATTTAATTTTAAAGTTAATGACTATGTGGGACTAATCGATAAGGTTGCAGGCGTGCGCACAAGCTATCTTGTGGATGACGTAAAGATTCGTATTACTTCTGTTTTGGATCAGCTATTGATGAAATGGATAAGCCGCGAAGGTAAGGATATGTTCAACCTACAGGCAAATGCCTCAGATATAGCCGGGGGTATTAAGGATGATCTAGATATGCAAATCATGGATATGGGTATGAAAATCACTGGGTTCAATATTATGAGCTTCAATTATCCAAAGGAAATCCAAGATATGATCACAAAGAATGCATCCCATGGGATGATCGGAGATCTCTCCAAATACCAACAGGTTTCTGTTACGGATGCGATGGCTTCAGGAAAGCTTTCTGGATCAGGAGCAGCCTCGGATATGGCGGGAATGATGATGGGCATGAATATGGCAAATGAAATGATGAAAAACATGAACCAGAGTAATCCAAATCAAAGTCAAAGCCAGCCTTCTTCCCAAACTAACCAACCAAGCAGTAGTAATGCCGGCGGTGGTCAAATGCCGAACTTCTGTCCGAACTGTGGACAAAAAACAACTGGTGCAAACTTCTGCCCAAATTGTGGACAGAAGCTAGTATAAGTAAAAATTTAAACAAAGGATAATCAACCTGTATAGGCTGATTATCCTTTTATTTTGATGGAGTAAGGAAAGGGGAGAAAAGTGTGGAAAATGTAAAGGTTGTTTATATACTTCTTTTTGATGAAAGTGGTAAGCAGGTTTTAATGGTTAAAAACAAAGGGAGTCATGGCTCTTACTATACACTTCCCGGAGGAAGAGTAGAAAAAGGAGAAACTCTACAGGAAGCAGCGATTCGAGAAACTAAAGAAGAGACAGGCATAGATATCGAGATAGAGGGAATTATCTTTGTAAATGAAGCCTTTATTGAAAATGTAAAACAGCATTCTATTTTTATCACCTTTAAAGGGAAACGTATAGGTGGAGATTTGGTTCTTTCGCGTCCAGATGAAATAGAGGAGATTGTGTGGATGGATGTAGCTTCAGCTGAAAAGATTATACATATCCCTGCGAAACTAGAAGGATTATTTAGCCAACAGATTTTGGTTCCATATTTTAATAGAGGCGAAGTAGCTCATAAATACTAGTGTATCTGCAAAAGAAATGAACAGTAGGGGATAAATTAGGTTTCTTAAAATAGTTATTTAATTTAACTTCAAAATAAGACTATAAGATAGGAAGATTTATTACTTGGCTGATTGGATAGAGGTGGCGACTCCAGCGTGATGAGTGAGAGAGATAAGACATCACAAATGAGGCTCAAGCGACGGGGTTGATTAATCGTTCTCACCGCACGGAAAGTGACCGCGGAGAGTGGAAACAATTATACATTTTTTTAATAATTATTTGTCTAGCTTCAGCATGAGCTTCTCTTATTAAGAACAGTTAGACAACATCTTGGCGTGCTAACTGAATCTAACGGAAACCTATGATATATTAATCATAGGGATTTACGAAAGGATGTTATGAATGGCAAAACGCTTAGTATTAGCAGAAAAACCATCTGTTGCAAGAGATATTGCACGGGTACTTAAATGTGATAAAAAAGGAAATGGATATATAGAGGGCAAAGATTATGTAGTTACATGGGCACTAGGACACCTAGTAACATTAGCAGATCCAGAAAGCTATGATGTTAAATATAAAACGTGGAATTTAGAAGATTTACCGATGTTACCAGAAAACCTTAAACTGACTGTGATAAAACAATCAGGTAAACAATATAACGCTGTTAAATCGCAGCTAACGCGTGGCGATATCAATGAAATTATTATAGCTACTGACGCAGGTCGAGAAGGCGAATTAGTTGCTCGCTGGATTATTGCAAAAGCGAAAGTAAATAAGCCAATTAAACGCCTATGGATTTCTTCTGTAACTGATAAAGCGATTAAAGATGGCTTTGCAAACCTTAAGCCTGGCAAAGCGTATGAAAACCTCTATTCATCTGCTGTAGCTCGTTCTGAGGCAGATTGGTATATTGGTCTTAATGCCAGCCGTGCGCTATCTACAAAATTCAATGCACAGCTAAATTGTGGACGAGTTCAGACTCCAGTAGTGGCTATTATTGCAAAGCGTGAAGATGAAATAAAACATTTCAAGGCTCAGACTTACTATGGAATTGAAGCGCAAACAGTAGACAATTTAAAGCTTACTTGGCAAGATTCTAAAGGAAATGGTCGTAGCTTTGAAAAAGAAAAAATTGATGATATCGTGAAAAAGATTGGTAAAGGAAACGCTATAGTAACGGAAGTTGAGAAAAAGCATAAGAAATCGTTTGCTCCTGGTCTATATGATTTAACCGAGTTACAACGTGATGCAAATAAAATTTTTGGTTACTCTGCAAAAGAAACATTGAATATCATGCAAAAGCTGTATGAGCAACACAAAGTATTAACTTATCCTCGTACAGATTCACGCTTCATCTCATCTGATATTGTTAGCACCCTTCCGGAACGTTTAAAAGCTTGCGCCGTAGGAGAATATAGACCGTTAGCCAACAAAATCTTGAACAAGTCGATAAAAGCTTCTAAATCATTTGTAGATGACAGCAAGGTTTCAGATCACCATGCTATTATACCAACGGAAGGTTATGTAAATTTCTCTGCCTTTAATGATAAAGAACGCAAAATTTATGATTTAGTTGTTAAACGTTTCCTATCTGTTCTGTTCCCAGCATTTGAGTACGAACAATTAACGTTGCGTGCGAAAATCGGTGATGAGAACTTTGTTGCTAGAGGAAAAACAATTCTAACAAGTGGTTGGAAAGAGGTCTATCAAAATCACTTTGAAGATGAGTCAACGGATGATTTAAAAGAACAGATTTTACCAAGAATCGAAAAGGGTGATTCGTTAAACGTCAAGTTGATCGCTCAAACGTCTGGCCAAACAAAGCCACCTGCACGCTTTAATGAAGCAACTTTATTAACAGCAATGGAAAACCCTACGAAGTATATGGAAATGCAGAATAAACAGCTCGCAGACACGTTAAAGTCCACAGGCGGATTAGGTACAGTTGCAACACGTGCTGACATCATCGATAAGCTATTTAATTCATTTTTAATTGAGAAGCGTGGTAAAGATATTCACATTACTTCCAAAGGTAGACAATTGCTTGATTTAGTGCCTGAAGAATTAAAATCTCCTACACTAACAGGGGAATGGGAACAAAAGCTAGAGGCTATAGCTAACGGCAAACTAAAAAAAGAAATATTCATTGCTGAAATGAAGAAATATACGAAAGAAATCGTTTCTGATATAAAAAGCAGTAATAAGAAATATAAACACGATAACATATCCACTAAATCTTGCCCTGACTGTGGAAAACCGATGCTTGAAGTTAACGGCAAAAAAGGCAAAATGCTTGTCTGCCAAGATCGTGAATGTGGTCACCGTAAGAATGTGGCACGTGTGACGAACGCTCGCTGCCCGCAATGTAAGAAAAAGTTAGAGCTTCGTGGTGAAGGGGAAGGACAAATTTTCGTATGTAAATGTGGCTATCGTGAGAAATTATCTGCATTTGAGGCCCGCCGTAAAAAAGAAGGTGGCGGTAAAGTTGATAAAAAATCGGTACAGCAGTATTTGAAAAAGCAAAATAAAGAAGAAGAACCGATTAATAATGCTTTTGCGGATTTATTAAAAGGTATAAAATTTGATAAATAATTATAGAAGATGGGTTGTGTCATATTTTGACCAACCCATCTTTTATAATTATTAAATAAAGTTCTACAATTTCTATGGAATATATAGTATGAAATTACTTTAAATTCAAAATTTTAATACAAATAAAATGCCACATAGTGTACATTGTATTTAACAAGGAGGAAGGGGGGACTATTTGAAACATATATTAGAATCTATTTTGCGCTTTTTTTGCGTTGTCTTCGGTTTGATTCTTCTAAGTGCATTTGTAGGATTGTTTACAAAGGGTATTCAGTTAAACATTGGTATGTATTTGGATAACATCATTCAAATCATTCAGGGATTGACTAGTCCCCAAAATATAGTGTTTATTGGGCCAACGGGTTTTGAGTACTCCATTTTTATTGATTTTTGGGATAACTATTTCTATTCTATGATTTTATTTCTTACGGCATTATTAATATCTATAGTCATTGGGATTTTTATAACTTATTTGACTATACTATTACCCCAAAAAAGTAATCAATTTATCGTTAAAATAGTTTCACTATTAGAATCATTGCCGGACTTACTCATTATTATAATTATTCAGTTAGCAGTGCTGTTTTATTATAAACGGACAGGTACTTTACTTTTTTCTACTGCTGGAACTTCTCAAAATAAAACGTACTTTTTACCAATGATTTCTTTGTCATTAATCCCTGCTGTTATGGTTTTTAAAGTCATTCTTTATTTAGCAAATGAAGAGTTGGAGAAAACTTATATACTTTTAGCTAAAAGTAAAGGATTTAACAGTTCAAAATTATTCTTTTCGCATGTTCTAAGAAATATTGCTCCTAACATTATTATTCATAGCAAATCCATTATTTTAATACTGTTATCTTCTATGGTAGTTTTTGAAAAATTATTTAATATAAATGGGATATTTTCATTTATTATTGCATATCCCAACCCTGACATAATTGCCTTTACGCTAATTATGATTTATATACCAATTTACATTTTATATACACTTGTCACGAAAATTATCTATAAGCAAACTGGTCAAAGATTGGAATGGTGATATAAGTGAATATAATGAAAAGAGTTTTTAAAAATAAGCAGTTCCTTTTGGGTTTTAGTATAATTAGTGGATTATTATCAATAAGTATATTGTATTTTCTTATTTATCAAGATCGAATACCTACGGTAGGATTGTTGCTTGATAGTAGCGGGAAACCTATACGAGCACCTTATAGTGGTAAAGCATATCCACCTTTAGGGACTGATAATTTCGGAAGAAACATTGTAGTTGTAATGATCGTTGGGGCCAAATACACTATATTCGCAGGAATAGTTATTTCAATTATTAGAGTCGTTCCCTCCATATTCTTTGGGTTTATCATTCATTTTTATCTTCAAAAGATTAAGACTCCAATTAAATATCTTGCAGATACTATTAATTATTTTCCAATTACTTTGTTCGCATTTTTGATTTTAAATTGGGTTAGTTTTCAAGGGATATTGATGATGGAGGCAACCAACTCTTATTGGGATCTAGTAATGCTCTATATTTTAGTTGTATCCATTGTTTTTATTCCAACCAATTCCATACTAATAGCTAATGAAGTGCAATTAATAAACAAAATGGAATTTATTGAATGCTCTCGGACGTTAGGAGCAAGATCTTGGCGCATTATTACAAATCACATTAAACCGTTTTTAATGCCACAATTATATATAATCTTTATCAGGGAGTTTATACAATCGCTCATTCTCATGGCTCACTTAGGTGTTTTAAGTATATTTATTGGAGGAATAGCCTTCAAAGATGATTTGTTTGGATATTCTAAGCCAATTTCTCCAACTAGTGAATGGGCAGGTACGTTAGGGATGTGGTGGAGTTTTCTTTGGACATCTTACCCGTGGATTTCTTTAGTACCAATTGTTTTGTTAACAATATTAATCTTAGCGGCTAAATCTATATTAAATGGTTTGCAGACTGTTCTTTCATCAGAAGAACAGATTGTTAGTGTGGCTGATCACAAATCGGTTAAACAATTTGATAGCCTAGAACAATTTCAGTTGGTCAAGGAAAAGTCTACTTGATTGTTTTCAAGTGGGTAAAAAAGCTTTGAAACGTTGTACCTCAACGTTTCAAAGCTTTTTAATAACCAAATTCTAAAAGTGTGTTCCCTCTTCACTCATTCCTGTATTTCGCTAAACTGATGGCCTTTAGTTAAAATTCTCTATTTATATAAAAAAGCTTGAAAGGTATCCTTCTGGTCGATTGTGGCTAATAAGACATTACTTATGTCCACGTTATATGCTGTCTCGACTTTATTTATTAGCCACTCCTTACTATGATTTGTTTTGTTTAATTCATCGTAATTAATTTTCCCTTCTTTAATAAGGACAGAAGGAAGAGGGACGGCTTCAGGAACTATATTCATATCTGCTCGAGTAGGACTTTGGTGTTGAGGGTATAAAAAACTAGAAATAGAACCGTCTGGCTCCCATAAAGCACAAGAGACTTTTTGTACATCTTCTATCTTTTCTTTTCTTAATTCTGATAGAAGAAACTCAAGAGAGATTCTTGCCTTACGTAAATTTGCGTCAACAATCTTTCCGTTTTTTATAAGTGGAATGGGAGGGTGGTCTATAAAATGGCGAAACAGAGTCCACTTTAGGCTTAATGAGACACCGAGTGTATATAAAATAACTAAAGCAGACATGGTAATCATGGACCCCTTCATTCCTAAACCTTCATCAGACAAGGGGTGAGCGATAATATTACCGATAGATATTGCCATAGCAAAGTCGAGCAATCTTAACTGTGAAATAGAACGCTGGCCCATAACTTTTGTCGCAAAGAGTAAAAAGAAGAAAGCAACAACCGCTCTTAGAACCCATTGAATTGCTGTAAGTGATTCTTGGGAATGAAAGAAGTCCACATTTGATACATCCTTTATCGCTTTATGTTTGTTCTTATTGTCTCCTTTATAATTATGATTATGTGTTTGTCCTAAACAAGAAGAAAAAGTAGCCAAGTGGTAAAATATTCGATAGAGGAAAAGGAATAGCTTACTTCATATAATGCTTTATTAAATATGGAAAGATAGTAAAGTTTCGATTGAGAGTATGTCCTATTTATTTGATAGCTATAAGCTTAGTTGTACAATCGCTATATCATATTGGATAAAAATTATAATATTGGAAATAAAAAAAATCTATGTTACTATCAAAATATTGGTACAAAAAATTGTTTTACAAGATTGAATCATTAACGGAAGTAGGAAAATTAAATGGTCAGTAATGAAAAATTCTATAATTTTCTCAAAAGTAAAACATGGAATCTAACAGAAAAATGGTACGAGAATCTTAACAAAGATCTAAATGGAATTTATAGTACTAATAATCAAGAGGAAATACAATTGCTTAAAGAGCAGAACCATCTATTCCATGAGAAATTTGTAGATTTGTTTAACAATTCTAGTGAAGAAGGTCTAAAAAGTTTTGATGACTTTATCGAAGTAATAGTTAATGACAATGGTCATCAACGTACCCCCCTTACGGAAATAATAGGGGAATTTTTTCATCAACAATATCTTTATTTAGAATTATTAGAGGAATTTGTATCAAAATATGAGAACGAACTAAGTGACAAACAGATAATTGAATTTAGTACCGCTATTTTGTCTACAATCAATGATATTATTCTTAAATTTACTAAAGAGTTTATAGAGCAATCTCAAATAAGATTGAAATCCCAACAAGAGATGATTATTGAATTAAGTGCACCAGTTATTAAATTAACTGCTGACTCCGCATTGCTACCACTAATTGGGGAAGTAGATACAAATAGGGCTAAAGTAATTTTAGAACAATCACTTCAACAATGTTCGGATATGAAAATCAAACACTTATATATTGATTTGTTAGGCGTTCCGGTTGTGGATACTATGGTTGCACAACAATTATTTCAAATGATCAGTGCACTAAAGTTAATTGGAGTGAGTACCTCACTTTCAGGGGTTCGCCCTAGTATTGCACAAACAACCATACAATTAGGAATTGATTTTAAAGGTGTAGAGACACATTCTAGCATTGAACAGGCTATGAGGAAACATAGATAATTTAAGTCAAAGAACGTTCCTATTAGGAGCGTTTTTTATTTTATATAAAATGGAAGGGGAAATAATATTAGAAGTAGGAACTAATTTATAGAGTCAAAGTGTAACTGACAAAAAGGAAGTATAAATAGAAGACATTAACATACCTAAAAGTTCGAAGCGAATGTAAAAGTGGAGTGGATTAAGGAGTTATCAACAACTTTACCACAGTTGTGGATAATTAAGTGAAAATTAAAATAAATGATATGATTTTAGTGCATTAGAAATATATAGCTCATAGAAAATTTAAAAGTATCTTATATGAATGATTGTTGTTTGGTATATATGGTATGGGTGTATAAAATGTTCGACATTTCAGTTTGATATATTACTTTTTCCTATATGCCCTTAACGATACTTTTAAAGCTGAATAATTCCCTATAGCTGCATAACCATAAAACCAACCCATAAAAAGGCCCGCAACAATATGATGGCGATGGCTGATAAAGACAGAAATAATAAGTCCTAATATCAAGGCTATGAAAGGGACATTTTTGGATTGTACGCGAAAAAGAATTTTGATTATTTGAGTGATAATTATGATTACAGGTATAGCTATTACAGCATCCCAAAAATTTGTATGTATTAAAGGAAAATTCATATCACACCTCAATTTATTTCAGTTAGGTATAGATTTACCTAAAAAAAAGTGATTCATACTCTTTATAGTATAAAAAAGGTAAAAATATAAATGCCATACAATTGGATAAAGGCTAAACGGAGGCTTATGTATAAAACAGAAAGTAAAAAGTAAGAGACAATTTTTTATCTCTTACTACGCTCAATTTTATCTAACTTTCTTGTTAATTCATTAATTTGTTTTTGCATTTGTTCTATTTGAGCCGATTGATTTGACTGCTCAGAGGATTTTTGATTATTTGTATTTTCTAATCCTTTAAGTGCAATACCTGCTGCTAAAGCTGCTATTCCATCTCCTATTGTAGTAAGTGTAGCTCCGAAAAGTGCTAATTTAGCTACTAGAAGATCCGTTGAATCTGAACTTGAATCATTTTGTAAATCATTCTTATTATTCATTAACATGCTTCCTTGTCTATATTATAAGCAATTATGCTTTATCACATGTTATTCAAGCCATTCAAACAAGCAAGGGCGTTTTTATTTAGACCCTAAGAAAAAAGGTCCTAAATAGCATATTAAATATGTTCCCGCTAGTGGTCTACAACAGCATTTAAATTGCCTCTCTATATTCAATGTAGAGAAGGTGTGCCTCTGTAAAGAAAGTAATATCGTTGTTGTTCTCCACAAAATAACCAACCCTCTTATGTTGGCATATTCTAGACAAAAGATAGCCAAAGGATGTTAGACAAGATATGCATTCCAAAAACAACGAAAAATTCATTGAGCAGCCCAACTTAGGCCCAACATTGGAGTTCTTAGGTTCTGCTTTCGAAACACTAGGTCTACTTATTGGGACGATTGGAGAAGGAATATCCCTACAAGAAATGTTAGAGGAAGAACACTCCGAGAAGAAAATTATGAGTGATCAAAAAAGTCAACTCTCCCAAATAGAAAAAAAACTAGACTGCATCATTAAGGAGCTTAAATCATTATAGTTGTGATTTTTAAGAAAAATAAAAAGGACCTTTCAATCATAGGTCCTCATGACTGAGATGAGAGTGAGGAAATTTCTCAGTTGTTAATATTTAGCATATGTAAGAACAAATTATTGTACAGAGACAATTATTCTTAACACTAGAGCCTAAGACAGAATCTAATAAACAATTCATATAAACCTTATCTGTTTGTCCCCCCAAATGCACCCGATTTCCTTTGGGGGTTATTGTAATTCTGAGGAAGTTCATAAAATTGTTATTATTACAATGTTCCTGAGTATAAAAAACTTCACTTTAATTAATAGATACACTACAATGAGTAATATTTTGTTATCGAAGAAAACTTGATTCTTCAGGGGTTGAAGGAGGGTATAAATAAAACCTCCCCCAAAACCTCCCCCAATTAGATTATTTTTAATGCTTCTCCAAACACTTGGACAGCTTCTAATTCTAATTCTTTGAGATTGTGCCCATAAACATTATTAATCATTTCCGGAGTATTACCTAAACGTTCCGAAATAGTTTTTACCGGTATTCTTTCTTTCATTAAAATAGTAGCGTGTGTATGGCGTAAACCATGAGGAGTCACTTCTTTCAGATTATGCTTTTCAATTATTCGCTTCATAGCATTGTTAATCATAGTGCAGTTAATTTCTAAGCCACTTGTACCATTAATAAATACATAGGTGTTTTCATTGAAGGGAAGACCATATTTAATTCTAGTTTCTCTACACCATTTCTTATAAATATTCATTTGTTTGACAAGTACGGGATCCATCACTATAGAACGAAAGCTATTTTTAGTTTTTGGTGGCCGTACCCCATTATCGTCTCTGGTGCAATTGATAGAACAAATATCATCCTGTATGTCTCTCCATTTCAATCCGCAAGCTTCCCCCTTACGTACACCTGTATAGGCAAGAAACATCCCCATGGAATAATTCGTGATTGTCTCGACTTTTTTACAGATGTGTAAAAACTCAACAAGTTCTTGTGCTGTAAAGTAGTTGTTACCTACAGTTTCTTCATCAAAAGTGATATTAGTGAAACGATTACGGGGAATTATCTCTGCATCTACTGCAGCATTCACTGCAATTTTAAATAATTTGTGTAATTGTTTAACGCTTGTTGGTCTCATTGTTTTGAGTAACTTCTGAATAAATTTAATTTTGTAAGTGCTCTTATCTAATTCTGCTACTTTATAGTGACCTAGTAAAGGCTTCATATGTTTTTTGATATCTCTTTCTCTTTGTAATCGGGTTGTAATCCCCCATTCGTGATTGGAAGATTCATACCATATATCAAGCCATTCTGAAATTGTAACGTTAGCTTTGGCTACCTGTTTAACATCTCCATTGATTATCTTTGTCCGAACTTCTAGTAAACCTCTATATGCTTCATTTTCACTTTTAAAACCTTGTTTTTGTTTTTCTCTTCTATTGCCTAATGAATCATAATATCTGTGTCGATAAGCAAAACGCTTTTCATCCTTAGTATTGAAATAATAATAAAGCTCAGGATCTTTTTTTAATCTATGCATTTCTGTTTTTTTAGTCATATTTTTTCCCTTTCAAACGTTGACAGGCGTTAGATGGGGGAGACTTCAAATAATTGGCATCACTCCTTCCAATGGGAATGTACGTTCCGTTTGTGGTTAAATTTTTTTACCATCTAAACTTTTTAAAGTTAAAAGTTCTGAAGGGATACCATAAACTTGAATAGCTTCAACGACAGTAAAACTTGTATTGTTTTGTTCATATAAATATTCATCTAATAGCAATAATTCGACAGCAAAAGTGTTGGCCTCTATTTCTAAAATATCTGTGGAAAATAGAGTGTTCTGCCTTAAAAAAGAAGTGTTAACATCTGGATGTTGAATAGCATGTCCAAGCTCATGCGCACAAATGAAAAATAGTTTTTCTTTGGGGGCATCTTGATTAATATGTATGATAGGTACTCTAAAGTTTTTATTGTAATAACCCAATGCAGTACCTAAAGGTTCAAATACAATTAGAATTCCCATGAGCTGTGCAAGTTTAAAAGGATCATTGGTACCGTGTTTTTTTACTAACTGATTGACTACAGATTTAATCGGGGACACAAGCAGCACTCCTATTATTCTCTATATTTTTTAGGGGTGAATTTTTGTTTGGCTACACGTTTGGCTAGTCTTAATGAATTTTCTAAGCTTGATAATAATAATTCTCTATCTTCCAATTCTTCCTCGCTTAACTCATCAAGAGTCCTTCCATCGAATGCAGCATGCCCACTAGTCGACAAACCTTCTATCATTTTTTGAAGTTCATTTTGAATATCTTGTTCATCTTTTTCGGTTAGATGGTAGTATCGCTTTTTATTAGTACGCCCAAGTAAATAATCAATGCTGACATCAAAATAATCTCCTACTTTTTGTAACGTTTCACTTTTAGGAGAAACGTTATCCCATCTTCTTATTTGCCCATTTGAGATACCAATTTCTCTTTCGACTTCAGCGAAAGTGACTTTTCTCTCGTCGCAAAGCAATTTTATTCTTTTCACTAAACTCACGTATATCAACCTCTCGCAAGGCTTATTGAAACAAAGGATTAACTTTTTAGTCATTATTTATTGACAACTGACTTTTTAGTCATTATACTTTGTTCATAAGCTAATTTATTGGCTAAAACGACAATAAGAAACAGGACCTATCTATTAACATTTTTCGTTGGGGAACGTGGTTAATGTTGGTTTAAAGGCTTTTTAAAAGTCTTATTTAGCTATGGATTCATAATAGCAAATAAGTCATTTTGGGTCAAGTAAATTAGCAAATAATTTAGCTTATTTTTTTACAGTAATGAAAAGAGCTGTGATACCGAGCCAATGACGGTATATTTTATTCAGAATAATAGCTGAAGGGACGGTAGCAACGTCATTAGTATGTTGAAAAGGAGGTTAAGTTATGCCTGAAGATTTAGGAGCAAAAGTAAGAAGTGAAATCTTTAAAAGAAATATGACTCAGAATGAGTTAGCTAAATTAGTAGGAATTTCAAATGCATATCTATCTGATATTATTCGTGGACGCAAAGATGGCCCAAAAGCACAAGAGCACATAAAACACATTAGAAAAATTTTAAGCATTTAATGCGGAGGTGTGATTCATGACTATCGCAAATGTACAAATCGAAGTGAACCATGAAGAGATTAGAAATTACATCAATGAGAAGTTAGATGAAACTATGAGACAAACCTTGTTCACATGGGATATCAACGAAATGACAAAGAGAACTTGTATGAGTAAAACATTTCTTGAACAAGAGTTTCTCCATGATCCACGAATGAAATTATTAGAACGTAGAAAGGAAAAAGGTAAGCGTCTTTGGTTTTATGAACCCAGTTTAAAAGTAATGCAAGAGATTATGGATGAATGGTAATAAAAATAAAATACGTTGACAGGCGTAAAACAATGAGTTTTGGAGGGAATACATGACACCCACAGCACTTATGGTAGTAGCGATTATTGGTTTCATTAGCATAATCAGCTGGGGAGTATACACGTGGAGAGAAATGGGTTAGCAATCTAGCAATCTAGCATTATCACACCCAGCATTAAATATTCAAACCGAGCGGAGTACGCCAGGACAGGCAAGTTTAAGCCTCGAGCGACAGCAATAGCCTACGCCAAGACGTTTGAGCATTTACTGGTGGGTGTGAGAGAAAAGTGAGGTGAAAGTAGTTTATAGGAATGTCGTAATAGGAGCACAAAGCTAAGGAGGGGTGAAAATGCAACAACTAGATTTATTCAGAGAAATCATTGTGGACAACTTTGCAGGTGGTGGCGGAGCTTCCACAGGAATTGAGATGGCTACAGGATTGAGCGTGGACATAGCCATTAATCATGATCCAGATGCAATTGCAATGCACAAAGTAAATCATCCTGATACAGAACATTATTGTGAGTCAGTTTGGGACGTGGATCCAGTAAAAGCCGTTAAAGGTCGAAAAGTTGGACTTGCCTGGTTCTCACCAGATTGTAAGCATTTTTCAAAGGCAAAGGGAGGTAAGCCTGTCGAAAAGAAAATCAGAGGATTAGCATGGATTTCAGTTAAATGGGCGATTGCAGTGAAACCGAGAGTTATTATGCTTGAAAATGTTGAGGAGTTTAAAACTTGGGGGCCGTTGAATGAAAAAGGTTACCCAGATGAAAAACAAAAAGGAAAAACATTTCATTCGTTCATAAAAGCTTTGGAATCGCTTGGGTATCAGGTGGATTTCAAAGAGTTAAAAGCATGTGATTACGGTGCACCTACAATTCGAAAAAGGTTCTTTATGGTCGCACGTTGTGACGGTAAGCCAATTAAGTGGCCAGTGCCAACTCATGGAGATCCAAAGAGTTTGGAAGTCAAAAAAGGTAAGTTAAGACCTTGGAGAACAGCGGGTGAAATTATAGATTGGTCAATAGGTACACCTTCTATTTTTGATAGAAAGAAACCTCTTGCGGAAAATACTATGAGAAGAATCGCACGGGGGATAGAACGATTTGTTGTTAATAATCCTTCACCTTTTATTGTTCGGATTGGTCAAACAGGTTTTGGAGGGGATAGACTGCAATATCAATTAAATAAACCATTAACTACCATTACAACAAAAGCAGAGCATTGTTTAGTAACTCCAACGCTTCTAGTAAATACAACGGGTCATCCAGGAAGTAAACTTGACGAACCAATTAAGACAATAACTACTGGTGGACATCATGCATTAGTAACTCCTTTTTTAGCAACTTATTACACTGAAACAACTAAAAATGGAGTAAGAGGACAGACATTACAACAACCTATCGCAACAATTCCTACCGCAAATAGATTCGGACTTGTAAATGCGTTCCTTACAAAGTATTACGGGTCAGACATTGGTCAACAAATAGAAGAACCTTTACACACTATAACAACAAGAGATCGTTTTGGTTTAGTTACAATTCATGGTCAAGACTATAGGATTGTCGATATTGGAATGAGAATGTTGCAACCACATGAATTGTTCGCTGCACAAGGATTCCCTTCTGATTATGTAATCCACGAAGATTTTGAAGGTAAGACATACTCTAAATCAAAACAAGTAGCTCGATGTGGCAATGCAGTTCCTCCACCATTTGCAGATGCATTAGTTCGTGCAAATCTACCTGAAATGGTAAACGAGAATTCAAGATACAAAGTGGCTGTTTGTAATTAGGCAGCTATGCAGTTAGACCAAAGAATGAAACAGAAAGGAAGTTATGAATGGATCAATTAAAAGTAATTTCTTTAGATGGACAACTTGTAACAGATAGTCGTGATGTTGCTGAAATGATTGATAAGCGTCATACAGATCTAATGCGTTCAATCAGTGGATATGTAGTTATTTTAGAAAACGCAGAATTGCGTTCTCAGGATTTCTTTATTCCAAGCACTTACAAAACCGAAGGAAACAACAAAACATATGATTGTTTCTTACTTACACGCAAAGGGTGCGACATGGTAGCAAACAAAATGACTGGTGAAAAAGGCGTTCTATTTACTGCAGCATATGTTACTAGGTTTGAAGAAATGGAAAAAGCAAGTCTCTTGCCGAAACCTCTTTCAGAAAAAGAACAATTAAAAGCTTCAATGAGACTCTCTTTAGAAACATCAGAAGAAGTAGAGGTTTTGAAGGTCCAGGTAAATGAGTTGAAAAACAAGGTGGACAACCAGATAACTTTAGATCATGGAGAGCAACGTAGGTTGCAAAAATTGGTCGGAACTAAAGTTTTTGAACATGCAAAATCAGACAATCACCGAAAATTGTTATTTCCAGAACTTTATCGTGAAATCAAGGACCGCTTTGGAGTTGCTAGTTACAGAGATTTGAAGCGTCAAGACTTACAAACTGCAATTAGATATGTAGAGTGTTGGATTCCTAAAAAAACTAACTAAAAGGGAGATAGAAAAATGAAAAGTACAGGTATCGTTCGTAAAGTGGATGAATTAGGTCGTGTGGTTATTCCGAAGGAGCTACGTCGTACATTAGAAATCGCTGATAAAGATCCACTTGAAATTTATGTAGAGGAAGACCAAATCATTCTTAAGAAGTATCAGGCTAAAAACGCTTGTGCAGTGACTGGTGAAGTATCTAATAACAATATCAGTGTTCTAGACGGAAAGTTGGTTCTTAGTCAAGAAGGTTTAAATATACTACTTGGCCAGCTGAAAAAAGAAATTAAATCAGGAGGTGAATAAATTGGAAAACAAAATATTGTTGGAACGAATCATACCTTCTGACAGGGAAGTTCTATTCGCTTGCATAGGTACTGACCGTTCAACAGGAGACTCATTAGGTCCCTTGGTTGGATCTGAACTAAGTAAGAGAGGTTACACAGTGATTGGAACTGTTCATCACCCTTTGCATGCTTTGAATCTGGAAGAAACGATTGAAAATATTAAACAAAACTATCCAAATCATTTAGTAGTGGCAGTAGATGCTTGTTTAGGAAATGTAGACGATATTGGACAAGTCATTGTTCAACTTGGTCCGCTAATTCCAGGAAAAGCAGTAAAAAAAGATTTACCTCCAATGGGGGACATTGCTATAAAAGGAATCGTAAATATTGGAGGTTTCATGGAATACAATGTCTTACAAAGTACAAGATTGTCAGTTGTATTAGATATTGCAAATGAAATAATCACAACGTGTGATGAGGTTATGCAAAAGCGAATTAGTCATAAAAGGAAATCATTCATTTTGTTTTCATTTATCAACGAAGATTTATTTAAAAAATTAAGAAGGAGATTGAAATTTATATGAATCAACTATTAATCAAACTGTCTCAATGGTTTTCGGATGAGCATGAAATACTGGATCAACTAGCTCATGACGTAGCAACATCAGATGCTATCGAAGATATGGTGACAGCTAAACAAGCTTATAACCTCCAAGAAACAAAGGTAGATGCTATTCAAGAAGCCATTCGATTTGTTGAATTGGAATGTGAAGTTGTGGAAGTAAATGAAGACAAAAAATAAAACCCGTTGTTGGCGCAACGAGTTCGGGTCCTGCTATAAATATACAACTTCATTTTAGTACAGGACCTCCAAAAAAACAAGGAGGTAACAATATGAACAGCTACTTATGGGAAATCACATCATCCACAGGTCAAAAATGGCATATACCTTCTGAAGGGTTGAATGTCGAAGAAGGGATAGCGGAGTTCAGAAGACTCCATGGTTACTCTCACATCATATTTAAAGTGAAATATTACTCGAAAATAGGTGAAGTACATGCTTGAAAATCCAATCCTTAGCAGTGGTCACCCACAAACGGATACTTACGAGCCTGTTGTTATCAGTGATTGTACCAACGTCAAATGTAACGAGGAAATATACTCTCGTGAAGGTATCGAGCATAACGGAGAATTTTATTGCAGCACCCATTGTCTGGGAGAACATTTGATAAATGAGGGACAAGCTATTGATATGAGCAATCAATGACCTACCTTAAATACATTTAATAACACTATATTGCAAAGGAGCAATAAATATGAATGATTTAGCCACACAATTTCAAAACAATCAAAATAACGGGGTTCTAGCACAGGCAACGTCTTCACGTGAAATGGAGGAAGTTAAAGGTCAAATATTCATGGCCAAGCAATTCCCACGTAATACATTTCAGTCAGAACAACGTATTTTAGATTCTTGCAAACGACCGACACTTGCTCAAGTAGCAATGTATCAATATCCACGAGGTGGAACAAAGGTAACTGGTCCATCTATCAGATTAGCAGAAGTATTAGCCCAAAATTGGGGGAACTTATCCTTTGGGATTAAAGAACTCGAGCAACGTGAAGGCGAATCCGTAGCTATGGCTTATTGCTGGGACCAAGAAACGAATGTACGCCAAGAAAAGGTATTCGTAGTAAAACACGCAATCGGTACTAAAAAAGGTTTAAAACTCCTTACAGATCCACGTGATATTTATGAAAAAGTAGCAAATGATGGTGCACGTCGATTAAGAGCGTGCATCTTAGGAATTATCCCAGGCGATATAGTAGATCGTGCGATTGATGAATGCACAAAAACATTATCAGGACAAAACAATGGTCCATTGAAGGATCGAATTGCAAACGCACTTGCTAGATTCAAAAATTCATATGGTATCACTCAAGAAATGATTGAAACAAAGTTCGGTTATAACGCTAATTCATTTAGTGAATACGATTTAGTTGAATTAGTTAAGATCCATAACTCTTTAAAAGATGGTATGTCATCTGTAGAAGATTGGTTTGATAAAGATGAAGGAAAGAAAAAGTCGAGTGATCTGACAGAAGCATTTAAAAAGGATGACGTTAAGGGGGCTCCTGTAGATGCTAACTCAACAACATCGAAAGAAACTTCAGTTGAACAGCCAGAACTACCACAGCAATGAAGCGAATAAAGACTACTTTTCAGTTTCCCAATTCAAGAACATGATGGATTGCCAAGCTCGAACGGTAGCAAGTATAAATGGAGACTATCAAATGCCGTCCAGCACGGCTTTGATGGTTGGCTCCTATACTCATGCAGCTTTCGAGAGCGAAGAAGAGTTCCTTAAGTTTCAAGAAGAAAATCATGATTCAATTTATAAAAGCCGTGGTGGTAAATATGCCGAATATAATCAAGCGGATTTGATGATTCAAACTATAAAAGAAGATCCATTTGCAATGTTCGCGATGGATGGTGTGAAAGAAAAGATATTTACCGCTAACCTATTTGGCGTTGAGTGGAAAATAAAAGTGGATTCGATTAACTTCGACCGTAAAACGTTCACTGATTTAAAGACCACTCAGAGCCTTTCAAATCGCTACTGGTCAGATAAGTATCATAAGCATGTTTCGTTTGTTCAAGCCTTTGATTATGTTCTACAAATGGCTATTTATCGTGAGGTAATACAAAGGAACACAGGAGATTATTTCAATCCTTATATTGTTGCAGTAACAAAAGAAAGTCCTCCAGATAAAGCTGTGTTGCATTTTGATGATTCTCGTTTCGATTTTGAATTGGCTTACACAGAAACGATGATGGATAACTTTATTCGAGTTAAAAATGGGTTAGATAAGCCTATACGATGTGAGAAGTGTGCTTATTGCAGGCAGACAAAGAAATTGAATAATACATTTGAAATTGAATATTTACTAGACTGAGGTGAGCAAATTGGGAGGGTGGATTAAATTACACCGTAGACTCACAGAAAAACCAATATGGGAAGGGTCTACGCCCGAACAAAAAGTGATATTAATCACCCTTCTCACAATGGCGAACCATAAGGAAAAAGAATGGGAATGGAAGGGCCAAAGATATAAAGCGGAACCTGGACAATTTGTCACTTCTCTTCCATCAATCGTTGAAAAAGCAGGTAAGGGAATCACTATTCAGAAGGTGAGGACTGCTTTAAAGCGTTTTGAAAAATTCGAATTTCTAACAGACGAATCAACAAAGCAAAATAGGCTCATAACCATTGTGAATTGGGCGATGTATCAACAACAAGAAAACAAAGTAACAGACGAATTAACAGTCAATCAACAGACGACTAACAGTCAACTAACAGCTAACAAGAATGTAAGAAAGAAAGAAGGTAATAAAGAAGATGATAAAGGGCCTTCAAATCCATTCCAATTTTATGAAGATGAAGGTTTTGGAACCATTAGTTCATTCATTGCAGATCAACTAGGTGGATTGATTGATGACTTTGGTGAAGAAAAGGTAATTCAAGCAATGAAAGAAACTAGGTTAAATGGTTCTAACAGCTTGAACTATACCAGAAAGATATTAACCAACCCCAAACGTGTAAGAGGTGAAAACAATGCAACCGATAAGCCAAGTACTCCAGGAGATGATGAAGTCCAATCCCGAATTAGCGCAGCGAATGAAAGACGCAAAAGACTCGCTGGAATCAAATCCAATTGAGGTACTCACCAAGCCTTCTGAAAAATGTCCTTATCACAAATGTGATGGAACAGGATGGATATGGATTAAGGATTGGTCTCGTCAAAACAAAAAGGATGAGATTGACGAGGACGGAAATTTAAAACGTGCAGAATGGATGGAAAAGTGTGAGTGTCACGAACAACGATTAAAACAATCTGAGATTGATAAAAAACTGGATTTAGCTGGTATTCCTATGATTTTCAAAGATGCCACCGTGAATTCTTTTGATGTCAATTTGTATAAGGATAACGAAAGCATAGAGACTGCATCAATAGCTAAAAAAGCTGCTGGAAACTTCGTAGCTAATTATGAAACCTTAAAAAACAATGGTAAAGGGTTATATCTATTCAGTACTACAAAGGGATCTGGCAAAACAAGACTAGTCTCTAGTATTGCTAATGCCCTAATGAAAGTACATTCAGTTGATCTTGCTTTTATAAAGGCAAACGATCTTCTCACTCAGATAAAAAAGACATTTGGTGACAATACAACCTCAGAGAGTGAAATCATCAAAAGTTTAAGAGAAGTGGAAGTCCTAGTCATTGATGACTTAGCTGTTGAAAAAAAGAGTGAATTTGCTGAAAGGGTATTTTACGACATCACAGATTACCGATTGGAACATAAAAAGGTCACTCTATTCACATCCAACAAGACCATTGATAACTTAGATCAAATCTATAAAGAAGGCCGAGTAAAAAGCAGAGTGAAAAAAATGTGCCTTGAGATATATATGCCTGAAGAATCCATTAGGGATGAAGAAGCTGAGGCAGAAAATGAAGAGTTTGAACGGCTCTTATTTGAATAGGAGGACGGTGTAATGGCTAACTGGATACCAGGACAAGGGTTTTACTTAGTCCAACCCTCAGAGCCTTATAACAAAGAAAAATGTGATTGTGAAATGGAACTACTTGAAATTAAATTAAGAAAAGCTGAAAAGCGGATGGAGGCAGCTAAATGATTGGACAAACAATTAATCCTTCCTTGGAAACAAAAAGACAAATGCTTATAGATGATCTGCAACGTGAAGGTCTCCATGAAGGCCCTGAGGGAGAGCAATTGCAAGAAATGGATTATTACTCTCTTAGAAGTTTGCTAGCTAGAAGAATGGCGGTGGAGTCGTGAGAAAGCAACCCTTTATGCTAGGTGAAAAGGTTAAGTTTTCAAGGTCTTTGAAAAATACTGGTAACAGTGGTTTTCTTAGTGACATTGAATATTTAAACGACAAGGAAATAAAACGTTTTGAAGATGAAGTTGTGATAAATGTCGTTTTCAAAGAGCCTGTAAAACATAAAGAATTGACCGGAATAGTAGTAGGTAAAAGAAGAATTTCTACCAATACAGATTTTGAATTGTGCCAAGCGTATCACCCGTATGAAGAAGATAGACAATTCATTTCGATTAGTCACGTTTTTAAAATTGTTTATCTGGTAGCTTGCAACTTAAGAGGATTCAAAAGAGTATTACCTGAAGATCTGGAGGCAACTCAATGAGTTGGACAAGCGAAGTATATAAAAATACCGCATCTAAGCCAATGGATATTGTTTCAGAAAACGCTCGAATCATCAATGTTATTTCATCTGATGATCATTCACTAAAGGATCCAAACGAAGTTGCATTTGTTGTTTCCAGAACGCGTTCTTTTGAGGATTTTAAGAAAGTGGTTAGGCAGCATAAACGTTCAACCAGTCCTGATTTAACATTAACTCCATATAGCGAAAGCTTATTGGAATCTTGCTTCAGGGGGTGGAATAAATGACACCAGCTGAGAAAAGAAAGCAAAAGGAAGAACGAGCTAAGTTAAAAAGTTATCGTAACCGATTGATGGCACTAAAAGATATTGTTCCTAATATTAATGAGTTATGGCAAGACAATCAAAAAATAGTTCAGTTCTTCGAGGGTGGAGAAGTAGCAAAATATGAGGGAAAGGCAATCATAAAACCAACTAAACCAATTGATAAAGTTGGCAAAGACAAAGAAATTCAAACCAAACTCACTCCTGAGATATACAAAGAAAGAAAAGCTCAAGGAATAAATGACCGTGCGATCATGGCGGAGTTCGGTCTTTATGTAAATAAGTTCACGGCTTGGAAAAAAGAAAATGGTCTCATGGGGCAAAAATTAGAGGGAGGTAGAAGAGCTCACAAAGATTTTGTACCTAAAACGAAAGAGGGGGTATCTGAAGTGGTTGCAACAGAAGAAGAGGGTGTAATTGAGCAATTCAAAGCTAATGATGAGAGGCTTAAAGAGCAATTGGATCTAGCTCAAAAAGCAGAAAAACAGGCTATAGATGAGCTTCTTCAATACCAAGCTGAGTTCCGCAAGCTAGAGGTCGATTATCGTAACCAAAGTACGGAACTTGCTCGAGTAAATGAAATGCTGGAGAAGTTAAAATACACCGCTCAAATCAATGTGTGGTTGATGAAGCAACATATTGGTTTTGTAGAACAGGCTGACTTGATGGCAGGTGGTGTGGATCAATGAATCTAGCTAAGCTATTTGACACTCAGAAGGTACTTGATGCTCGGATTATGGAAAATCATCCAGAGTTAGTAGGGCAAAACAATTTAGATTGGAAAATCCTTGCCTTACAAGTTGAGCTTGGGGAATGCGCCAATGAATGGCGCGGGTTTAAGAAGTGGAGTAAAGATCAGGAACCAAGAGTTGAAGAAGATATTCCATGTTCTTTATGTGATGGAACTGGTGATTTAAATTATGAATGGATTCAAGAAGATGCTGAGGGAACCGGAAATCATGAATTTATTGAATGTATAGATTGTGATTGCACAGGAGTAATTGGTGTCAGAAATCCACTCCTAGAAGAATACGTGGATTGCTTGCATTTCATTTTATCAATAGGGTTGGAGTTAGAGTTTACAGACTTATGTATAAACCACAGTTCCGTTAAACGTCTTCCTGAACAAATTGACTCAATGATAAATTTCAGTACAGTATTTTCATTTGTAGACCAATTAAGAAGATCGAAATCGTTCCATTGGTATGATTCGTTATTTGAGAGATTCGTAGTTTTAGGATTTTCATTAGGCTTCACATGGGAGCAAATAGAACAAGCTTATTTCGAGAAAAACGAGATTAACCATAACCGCCAAGCGAACGGCTACTAGGATGTGATCCACATTGCTAATCACAACTATGTACAAGGCCGTGGACCGCCAAGTGATGACAGTTAGTGGACATTTAAATAAGCAAGAGATTAGTAGTTTTAAAGCGGATGGTTGGCGCCTTGAACAACCGCAAATCAATAAAACAGGTATTCCAGTACAAACACATAGGAGGAAACATTCATGAACAAAATCATCGACTTAAATACATTTGCAAGTGGTGCACTAGCTGAAAAGGTAAATATCGAGTTGCAGAAAGCACTTGATAATATTGCTGATCCAAACACGGATCACAAGAAAGCTAGAAAGGTAACGGTTAGCATCACGCTTAAGGCTAATGAGAAGCGTAACCTAGCTAATGTAGTGGTTGATACTAAATCTACTCTTGTGCCAGCTGTGGGAGTTGAAACTGAAATACTCATTGATTATGCTCCAGACGGTCAAGTAACTGGTGCAGAGCTAAAGAGTGGGATACCTGGGCAATCCTTTATTAGTAATGACGGAGAAATCTTAGATCACCTTGGACAACCTTTACCCGCAGAAGAACCGACCAATAAGAAAGTAGTTCAATTCAAATAAATTCTAGTAATCTATCAAACTAAAACTAAAAATCGAAAAGAGGAAATTACATGTTAAAAGAATTCGTATCATACCTATTGGAATTAAAACGCCCTGAAACAATTGAAGCTGCTGGAAAGGTTTATTCCACTAACCAACTTTACCGTTTGGATAAGGAACAGGAGGTTACTGCAATTAATGTCCGCAGCTTATCCGGTCTAGTAGATTATGTGAAATCGAACTTTGATCACGAGCGTACATTGATGATTCATGTAGAGTCTCCAACTAAAGTAAATGTTTTTGATGCTCTAAACGATATAAATGATCGTCGTACTTATGTTAGAGCTGGAGCATTGTTACCGAGTATCACATTTGAGCGTTTTATCGATCGTGAGGAATTCCAAATCATGCTGCAGGCTTGCTTTGTAGGAAATCCAGATAAAGAACAAGTACTCAAAGTAGTTAGTTCCATCATTGAAGAAAATTCAGTTCAGACACAAGATGATGGAGTTACACAACGAGTTACAGCTAAAACAGGAGTGGCAACCGTAGGAAATGTAAACGTTCCTAACCCAGTTACTTTAAAGCCATTCAGAACATTTGCAGAGGTACCGCAACCAGAGTCTGAATTTGTACTTCGCCTTAAAGATGGTGGTCGTGTTGGATTGTTCGAGGCTGATGGTGGTGCTTGGGAGCTTAATGCCATGGCAAACATTGCAGAGTATTTAAGTAATGAACTATCCGAAGAAATTGAAGCAAAAAAAGTTTATATCATCGACTAACTAGAGAGGGGCCAAGTGCCCCTTTAAATTTCAAAGGAGTGTAAGAATGAACATCTTATTCGAAATACCAGGCAACATTCAACCACAAGAACGCCCTAAATTCTCAACATTTGGTGGTCATGTCAGAGCAATAGATCCTATCAAATCAAGGGACTTTAAACAATTTGTAAAAATGGTTGCTGCAGAGCATGCACCAGCTGCACTTATAGAAACTGAAATTCGATTGTATGTAGATATATACAGACCTATCCCAAAATCGTTAAGCAAGAAAAAAAGAGCAGAAGCAATAGCTGGGCAACTAAGGCCAACTAAGAAACCTGATCTAGATAATTTGGTGAAGGGTATTAAGGATGGAATGAGTAAAGTAATTTGGCATGATGATGCTCAAATAGTAGAAATGAATGTTCGTAAGTTTTACTCGGAGAATCCGAGGGCGGTGGTGAAGGTGGAATGGTAATTGTGTAGTTATCAACACATTTACCACATTTGTGGATAATTTATTAAAAATTAAAATAATTTTATCGGATTTAAGACGTATTTGAAACAAACTATGTAATAAGAAAAAGAGCAATGATTAGTTAAAACTAGCCATTGCTCAAAGCATTTAACAATTGCAGATCATTAATACGTTTCCATCTAAGTCTTGAAAGTTAAAATAGGCAAAATCACCAATACGTTCTATTTCTCTAACAACAGTTATCCCTTCGCCTTTGATAAATTTGTATGCTTCATCTATATCTTTGACGAAGAAGTTAAATAAAACATGGTTTGAAGGATTTAATGTGAAACCTGGATCGAAAGTATGATCATCTAAAGTAAGACCAGTTTCACCTGAAACAGGGATATTGTAAACAGGCGATGATACATTATCCTTTTGAAAGGGTAAACCAAGTAGTTTGCTGTACCATTCGACGGATTTTTCTAAGTTACTAACATGGATAAAAACATTATTTACCTTACAAGCAATTGGAGAAGCAATCGAATTCATAAACATTCCACCTTTTCTTTTAATGCAATATATTATTCGATAGAAGAAGAAAAAATCCTTTAAAAATTTTAAGAAAAGTAAGACGCAGTTCGTAGATAAAGCGTCACAGTTGTACCAAATTGTACCGTTAGGGGTGAGTAAATGGATTGTTGTAAATATTGTGGTTCAACAGAAGGGATTTACACTAAAAACAGCTATAAAGGTTCGGGTATTATGCGCTTTAACTTTGATGGCAGTGAAGCCGATAACGGTAACATGTATGAGTGTTTGACTCAAGTACAAAGCAAATATGTGTATTGTTTGGACTGTGATAAAAGACTTTTCAAAACAGAAGAGATACAGCTTGGTTGATAAAAACTATGTTAGAAAAGAGATTAATTCAACTTGAATTAATCTCAGGAAAGGTTATTTACTTTTCTTTTTGCTTGAGAAGAATATAGCTGAAAAAAGTGCTAATGCGATAGCAATCCAGGCACCAAAGTTCATTACTTCACTTCCAATCAGGTAGTAGGTTGATATTTAATACGTTTCAAATAATTAGAAGTTTCAATATTTAAAATTTCAAGTTAATGAAAATATGTTATGGCATAGTTCGTGGAAAGTACGTCGCAATACAAAAAGGATCTTCATAAGAAGATCCTGAGACCAACTGGACATTAAAACGGAGGTTAAAACAGACACACATCCCAGCGGTTTTATAGTATATGTAATTTCTAGCTAGGTGTGCATACTAAGCAAAACAAAAGGGCCCCACTGGAATAAGGTCCTTTTGTTAACTAAGAAGTAAGGAAAGGGAATTTAAATAATATCTCTGATCTCTTATAGCATATGAGTAGGGAAGATTATGGTCAGGGCGTTTAATGGGGGTATTTGGAATTTCAGTTACTGGTATTCTGAGTATTTATACGTAACAACAGAAATAAATCCTTAACTGCGGTATTCCTTTATAAATAAATAATAAATAAATGTGATGTACAGAAGAGAGAGTGCAGCTATTATTAAAAATACTTTCATGAATTCTACCTCGTTTTGAAATAAAAAATAAATGAAACACTGGAATATAGTTCAGACTTTTATAAGGGCAATTTTAGAGCCTAGATTGGCATAATCAACAGGCTTCCTAGGACTGCTTTTCGGCTCTAGTTACATGGTAGACAAAGCTGAATTATTTTATACAGTTTTTTGGATGAAACAAAAAGTGAAGTAGAGAAAAATCTTTGAAGAAGATTTTTCGAACATATTCAGATACAGAAGTAGAACAACTAGCAACGATTGTTGAGTGTACTCATTGTGGCAATGAATGGCTAGAAGAAGATATGTACGAGAACGGAAAAAGAGTTTCGTTCGACAAAAAACGACATACTAAAAATGCGAAAGGTCTATAACAAAGATAACGCATCCCCTAAGATAAATCTATAATTGGAGCTATTATATTGAATGAACAATGGAATGACGGCAATTTATAGGCAGTATGAAAAAAAGACCTTCTCATGAAGGCCCTTAGAACAGCTGGGATAAAGAAATGGAGGGTATAATCAGCAAAAATCCCAGTTGTAATTATAGTTTATACAAATAGAAAGCGATTATGTATTTGATCTTTAGCCTAAATAAAAAGGACCCTCGATAATAGGTCCTTTCATTAACCGAGAGGCAAAGAAGGGATGACTACTTTACATCTCAGTTGTTCTTTAGCATATGAACACGGCGAAAATAAATGAAAGGTAGGTTTGCAAAATATTAGAGTCAATATGGGTAAAATAAACAGGCTTCTTAGGTCTGTTATTACCTTTGGTCACCTTCTAGACAAGGAAGAATGATTATATATAGTTTTCGTAGTTGAAATTAAATGTGAAGTAGCAAAAGCCCAAATAATTGTTGGCTATATACTTTACAATTACTAATTGTTCATGAAATACAAAAACCAAACCGCATGATTTTGTTCATCAGCTGAGGCACGTGTAAAAGTGTCTCTAACAACTGGATTATCGGTATTTCTAGCGATATCATGATAGAAATCAACGGTTTCCTGTTCATCTATGAATGCAGCGAGTATCCCGCTTCTATAATCGGCAGGACATTGTCTATTGATTTTAGGAGAAGGTTCCTTTCCGGTTAGAGAAATATACAGATACCAAAATGTTTCGTAATGTCTAATTTCATCATTTCTGATTTCAAGAATACGTTTTTTAATATCAGCATTTGACGCCTGGTCTGCTAATAACTCATAGCATGAAATTGCTGTGAACTCACCATCAATCGCTTTCAAAATATCACTTAATACTTCTGTATGCATAGAAGTCTGAATGGAATTTTGATTCACTCTTTTTTCACCTCCAGTGTCAATATATGATTAAACATAGTTTTATGGACCTTGTCTGAGAGAAATTATTTTAAATACTAATATTACAATATTTGTGGTTATTAAAAATTTTAAAAAACGGTGTCAATGAATGGAATTGAACCAAATACTTTGGACACAAATAACAAAAACTCTCAAGTCATCATATTCTAAGGAAAAGACAGTTAAAGGATGATTAACAACACATGCAATCCAAAAAGAATGAAAAATTCATTGAGCAACCGAACTTAGGGCTAACGTTAGGCTTTTTGGGATCCGTATTTGAAACGTTAGGTCTTCTTATTGGAACTATAGGAGAAGGAGTTATATTGCAGGAAATGGTAGAGGAAGAACAAACTGAAAAAAAAATTAGAAGTGAGCAAAAAAATCAGCTCTCACAAATTGAAAAAAAATTAGACTATGTCATTAAGGAACTTGAGGAATTAAAAAGATGATCCATACACTAAAGGGTCATCTTTTTCCTTTTAATCTAATTGTTTATTTAAATATTTTTGAAAATGCAACTGGCAAGTAATATTAATGAATCATTCTAAAGACCATTATCCTTTAAATTTATTGAAAGTGAACCATTCGTTTGTAATTGTGCAAAATAAACTTCTTTAATAGATTGTATACCATGTTTATTTAATTTTTTCATTATCCATTCTTCGTCTAAATTAAGTTCTTTTAAGTTTTTATATAAAAGTTTGCCATCTGATATGATTTCTGTTGGCATATAGGTTGGCAAGGAAACGTCAGCTTTGACATTTTGTTTTGTTGCGTTTTGTTCGGAAGGCTTTTTGAAAACACTAAGTTCTCCATTTGTTTCTAATACTGCAAATAAAACGTCATCTATGGAAAAAATCGATTGTTCTCTTAATAGCATCATAACGTCGTCCATATTTAACCGTGTAGATTTTAATGATTTCAAAGATATTTTTCCATCTTTAATAATAATAGTCGGCTCGTCATCCAATAATAAACGAATTTTAGGAGAAAGTTGAGAAAGATACGTCATTAGGATTGTAAGTGCAGCCCAGCAAATTAATGATATTAATCCCTCAACAAATGGAGTTTCTTTTTGAGCAGCTATTTCTGCAGCAATGGACCCGATAGTTATTCCTGTAATGTAATGAAAGAAAGTGAGCTGACTTATCTGCTTCTTCCCCATAACCCGTGCCAAAATAAGTAAAACTAAAAATGAAATTGTAGTTCTCCAGATCATGTCCCAAAAATTTATATCACCCATAGAAATTGATGCTCCTTATTTAAAAATATCTTCTTTTATTGTGGCTCGTTAGCATCAAACTATTCTTATCAAATATTTTGTAAAAAGTTGATTATGTTGAAAACAATAAAAGGACCTTCATATGAAGATCCTTAAAACTGTTTGATACGAATTAAACCAAGGATAGAAACTAAAACTACTAACATCACACCTGATTAATAGTTTATGCAGATTAATTAGTTTTTAAAATTTATTTTCTGTTAGCTTTTATTTTTTCAACTTCAGACATAATATTGTTAATCTGTTGTTGCATTTTTTCCCTTTTTGTTTTGCTTTGTTGCTTTTCTTCCATTATTACTTCCGCATCTGATTTAATTGATTCAGATATTTTAATTATTTCCTCACCCATATTGGCGAGCTCCTTCAATAATGATTCGAGAGTTCGATTGGGTTCGTTTGGATTAAATTTATTCAAATACTTTCCTCCTACAATGAATTATTACAATGAATAAATTGTTCTTCTTAATGGAGTTTCATTTTATTCATTGGTTTAGAAGTCTAAAGGAATCTGAAAACTTTTTAGCAAATGACAAAGGTGGTTCTACAGATTGGAAATGTACGTATAGGACGGTTGGATTTGTGAAAATCCAGTGATTATGAATAGCACTAACAATTAAATTGTTTCTTACTAGTGCTTTAAGAAATATGGGTAATTCTTCTTGAAGGACAACCACTTCGCCAAGATTGAGAGCATTTCCTTCTGCATCTAATGATTCAAAAGTAATACCAGCTGGGAGGGCACTTCTACTTGGTCTTCCTTGGATAGTTAACCCAAATGAACGATCGAGCTCTACCGAGCAAATGCCTTGCTTCATGCTTAATTTGCCATTTACAATCTGAGCGTATTTGCTACAAAGGCTATGGTAATTTTGCAATTTTACACACTCCTTTGTTTATATTTATGGGAAGAGTGTATAAAATGTTCAAGATTTTAGGTTGAATAATTACTTTTTTCTATATGCCATTAATGAAGCTTTTAAAGCTGAGTAATTACCTATAGCAGCATAGCCATAAAACCAGCCCATAAATAGGCCAGCAATAAGATGGTGACGATGACTGATGAAAACAGAAATAAGAAGTCCTAATAATAAGGCTACAAGAGGAACATATTTGGACTGTGTTCGAAAAATAATCTTGATTATTTGGGTGATAATTATAATTACGGGTATTGCTATTACAGCATCCCAAAAGTTTGTATGTATTATTGGAAAATTCATTTCACACCTCGTTTTCTTTTACTTTGATGTAGAATTACGCAATAAAATGCTACATACGACTATATTTCTCCATCAGTTCAATTCTGATACATGTAAATTTCAATTAACGAAAGCTAAATTGAAAAAATAATACAAGCAGTATCTATTTTTAATAATTTAGTCATCGTAATCTGATGCTAAAGCTGTTATTACAGTACCACCTGCCTGAATCCAAACACCTAATGCATTCATATATATACCTTCTTCTGTGTTTGTGTTAGCGAACACTTGAATTGTATTGCCTATCGCTTGAACAATGTTACCTATATTATCTATGGTTTGAATGAAAGATAAGTTCTCCTGAGTGTTTATAGAGACCCCTGTACCTAATATTTGAAGTAGATTACCCTGTGTTAATAAACGTTGACTTGATTGCTCATTAGAAGCTAAAATACCTGCCACAACTGTAACGTTTCCTATTGCTTGAAGTTGATCGCCTACTATATCTAATAATAATTCTTCATTATCAGCTACAAGAGCACTTCCGCTTGCTTGCAATACATTTCCAATTAAACGTAAATCTTTTAACGTAGATTTTGAAAGTAGTTTAGAAGGTGTATTCCCAATTGCAGCTACAATTGTTCCAATTGCTTCTATCCATCCACCTGTGATAGCAGTATTGTAAGATGATGAGTTAGTTGAATTATGAATTTGATAAGTGTTATTAGAAATTGGACTGTAATAATTTTCATTTTTCCACATTTTTTAACCTTCTTACATCAGTGAGCTTCTATTAATATATGTATATTTAAAAAATATAGTTAGGCTAAATATTTGATAACTAAATTTTTTAGAAAAGAATAATCTTTTAAAAAATGTAAAAAGTAATCAAATATTGGCGAACATTTTAAATGACCGAATTACGATCTCAAGTTATTCGTAACTTTCCAATAAAAAGTTGGAAATGTAAAAACTAAGGAAAGTGGGGATAATAAGTGAATCCAACTGAGGAAACACTGGATCTTCAAACATACAAAAATCTTTTTAAAAAGAATGCAGATGTAAATTTTCAATTGTATACTTATGGACAATTTAAAGTTCATTTTATCACTTGTGACTCTATGGTAAATGTTCAGCTGTTGAATGAAGTCATTGTCCCACGAGTTCAAGAGACATGTACTCAGGTAGAGCAAACATCGCTTGAGGAAACAATATTAGAGAAACTTCATATTCCTGAACTAAAAATACTAAACAAGAAGGAAGAAGTTATAACAAAGCTATTTAAAGGCTATTTAATTATATATTTTGAGGATGGAAAACTTACATTTTCAAGCAATATTTCAAAGAAGCCCAATAGAAGTCCAGAAGAGTCCAGAATGGAAGTAGTTATTAAGGGGCCAAGAGATAACTTTATTGAGGATATTGAGGTTAATATCGCTTTAATAAGAAAAAGATTGCCTACCAATTCTTTGAGCGTAGAAAAAATGGAGATAGGAAAAAGGTCTAAAACAACAGTGGCTATCCTTTATATGGAGGATATTGCTAGTAAGGATATTCTTCAGGATATTTTAGATCAGATAAATAAAATTGATATAGATATCGTCTTTGGTGGAGAGTTGTTTATGGAGAGAGTGAACAAGTCATCTCTTATTTTTCCGAAAAATGACTATACAGGAAGACCAGATTTTGCAATACAAGCGCTAGTAAGGGGAAGGTTTCTTATATTAGTAGATGGGGTTTCGTATGTTGTGATTACTCCAGTGAATTTATTTTTGCTTTTAAAGGCAGGCGAGGATATAGAATATCCTGTTGTGTATAGCTCTGCAGAAAGAGTATTAAGAATAGTTGGCATTATGATAGGCGTAGCATTACCTGCTTTTTGGCTAGCATTAACTACCTTCCATCAGGATCAATTACCTTTTCAGTTATTAGCAACAGTTGTCCAAAATAACACAGGACTTCCACTTCCGTCAGCGATAGAGATGCTAATAATGTTAATCATGTTTGAACTTTTTCGAGAAGCGGGTCTACGATTGCCGAGTGTCATAGGAGGAACTATTAGCGTAGTAGGAGGAATAATTATTGGAGACGCAGCAATTCGGGCGGGTTTAACAAGTCCAGCAATGATTTTTGTTATTGCTATATCCACTATCGCTACTTTTACATTAGTCAATCAATCTCTTGTTACTGCCGTTAGTGTTGTACGAATCATTATAATCCTCGTTACATCTGCACTAGGCTTATTTGGATTTTTTGTCACGTTATTTCTTTTGCTTCTTTACTTATCAAACATGAGAATTTTTGGCGTTTCTTATATGAATATTGGAACTGATCTTAGCTGGTCCACTATTAAAAAGTCTTTGTTTAGGCTAAGAGCTACTGAATATAAGAACCGTCCTCGTTCACTTGATCCACAAGATTCTACACGAACCGGAGGAACAGAAAAATGAAAAGAAGTAACCATTTAGGCAAAATTTTTGAGATATTATTCCTGAATACAAAAAGTTTTATGATTGTACAAAATCTTATATAAAGTAAAGGGTAAACAAAGGTTGGTGACTTATTAAATAGATTGGATTGTGATTATTAATGAAAAAGATGCTCACTTTATTTATATGCTTGTTTTTTATTGGAATAATGCTTGTACTTGAATCAGATATAAGGGCTTCTGCTGATAAAGATAGATATTATTATGAGAAAACCGGAGAAATAATGTGGGAGATTGAGACAAAAGAAAAAGTAGTTGCTCTAACATTTGACGATGGACCTCATCCAAAATACACAGTAGAAATACTAGATATTTTAGCGAAACATAATGCGAAGGCTACATTTTTTGTTGTAGGTGAAAATGCTGAAAAAAATCCAGAGTTAATTTTACGACAATATAATGAGGGGCATGAAATAGCCAATCACACCTTTACACATCCTTTAAAAACAACGTTGCCCAAATTAGAGATAGAGTTAAAACAAACAGAGGATTTGATTTATAGTATCACTGGAAATCATCCAAAGCTTTTCCGACCGGTAGAGGGGCAATATACTGATGAAATGATTCAAAATGTTGTAAAAAAAGGTTACCAAGTGGTTATGTGGTCTTGGCATCAAGATACAGAGGATTGGAAAAGTCCTGGTGTCCATCGTATAGAAAAAACAGTATTAAAGGGAGTAGAACCTGGGAATATAATTTTATTTCATGACGGTGGGGGAAATAGAAGTCAAACTGTAAAAGCTCTAGATAAAATTATCAATAAACTTCAAAAACAAGGCTACGAATTTGTGACAGTTTCAGATTTAATAAAGATGAAAAATCTTGATGAAAATTAGGCTTCTTTATTCTGAACCCAATAAATTACATTACTTAAACCTTCTAATATTTTTAGTAACCAGTAAATTTATGTAAACAAAATAACAAATAAAATAAAAAGGAAAAGACAGGTCAAAAATCCTGTCTTGTTCTATCGTCTATTGGGTGATATTGTTTTAGCAATAGTTTCCGGGATATCCACGGTGATTTATGAAAGTCGCACCAATGATTATTAACAATATAAACAATACAATAAGTAATGCGAATCCTGCACCAGCTGGCCTAACATGTTCGGGACCATATCCAGTTGAATAACTCAATTTTCTACACCTCCATTTACTAAGTTAATTCATTTTATGTACTTTAAATATCGTTGATTGGTTCATTTACTTAATTAATTATAATTTTAATAAATACACCTGAGTGATGAAGCAAAGGGAGGTGCAAGCATCTCTCAGGGAGTTTGTAGTGTCTACAGTTACAACATATTCAAGGAAATAAAATAGAGATTGGGCTAGCAATTTATTTAGAGAACAGTTATGAATTAGGTATAGGCTAACTTTATTTAATAAAAATCCGTTTTAGATTTCAGTCTTGATCTGTCATTAGATATTAAGGAGTGAAAGTATGGAAATTATAAAAAATTATGTTGATCTGTGTAGAAAAATAGAGATTATTGAAACACAACTATTCCAAGTAGATATCGATTTGGATTATTGGTTTGGAAAAGGAACGATGCCATTCACTGGTACAGGTGCTGATGACTTTGGTGTTATTGCTGCTATTGATAAGATTGAGGTCTATCATGAAAAGAAGCATAGGTTGCAGAAGATGCTTGAGTTCTATCGAGATATAAAGAAAGAAACAGAGGAAAAGGTTAATCAGCTAGAAGGATTACAATATCAGGTTGCTCGAATGAAGTATATGGAGAACAAATCGTATAAGCAAATAGCTGAAGAATTAAACATGAATTACAGCTATATTCGTCGAGTTGCTTCAAAAGGTAACAAAGAGGTAACAATTAACTTGCAAATTAACGAAATAAAATTATAATTGAAACAAAGAGACAACGCGCACACTTGAGGTGTTGTTGTAGTAATACTAACTTCATTTATATATTTATATAAGACTCCTGCTATCAGTAGGGGTCTTTTTTATGCCTAAAAATAAGGGAGGTAGTAGGTGATGTGATATGGTCAAATGGGATGAAATAAAACAAGAGTGGGAAACCACAAAAGTAACTTTAACTGCATTAGCTGAAAAATATGAAGTCAAACTAGGTACATTAAAGAGCCGAAAAAGTCGTGAAGCATGGGCAAGAGGTACACCTAAAAAAGTTGCAACTAAAAAGAAGAGGGTTGCAACCAATTCAAAAAAGGATGCAACTAATAGCGTAGATGATATACCATCGCTAGACCAACTTATTGAAGATATAAGCATGACTGAAAAACAAAGTCTTTTCTGTATTTATTACTTAAAATCATTCAATGCTACACAGGCAGCTATTAAGGCGGGATATGCAAAAGACAGTGCTCATGCAGAAGGTAGTAGGTTGTTAAGAAATGTTAAGGTGGCCGAAGAGATACGTAGAATTAAGGGCGAGATGAGACAAGGTATTTTCATCGATGCTATGGACGTATTAGATAAGTACATCAAAATAGCCTTTGCAGATATCACTGACTACACTACCTTCGGTAAAAGAGAAGTACCAGTTATAGGAATGATGGGACCTGTTTTAGATGAAGATGGCAATCAACTGATGAAAGAAATCAATTATGTAGATCTCAATGAATCCTCCATGGTTGATGGTACTATCATCACAGAGGTAAAGCAGGGTAAGGATGGTGTGTCTATAAAAATAGCAGATAAAATGAAAGCTCTAGATAAGCTATCCTTGTACTTTGATCTATTCCCTGACAAGTTCCAACGAGAAGTAGAAGAAGAAAAACTTAAAATCGCTCATCATAAAGTGTTTGGAGGCAATGAACCAGAACAATATGAAGATGATGGTTTCAACGAGGCTTTAAATGCTACGACTTTGGAGGTGTGGAGTGATGACGACGCCGACGAAGTCTAGGTACCTTTCTTTTTTTACAGAGAAAAGTACTTTTAAGAAGAAACCAGCTCCCTTTAAGTTTCAAACCTTCTCCAAAAAACAGAAACAAGTGTTGACCTGGTGGAGAGAGGGGTCTCCTCACAAGGATAAAGACGGTATCATTTGTGATGGTTCTGTCAGAGCGGGAAAAACTGTAGTTATGTCCCTTTCCTATGTTATGTGGGCCATGGATTCCTTCAAAGATGAGAACTTTGGGATGGCTGGTAAAACAATAGGCTCATTTAGGCGAAATGTAATTACTCCATTGAAAAGAATGCTTAAGTCTAGAGGATATAAGGTTAAAGATCACCGCGCTGACAACTTCCTAACGATTGAATATAAAGGTGTAACGAATTACTTTTACGTTTTCGGTGGGAAAGATGAAGGCTCCCAAGACCTTATTCAAGGAATCACGCTTGCAGGTATGTTTTTTGATGAGGTTGCCCTAATGCCTGAATCGTTTGTATCTCAAGCAACTGCTCGTTGTTCGGTGGAAGGGTCTAAGTTTTGGTTTAACTGCAACCCTGCTGGACCATACCATTGGTTTAAAGAGCAATGGATTGACCGACGAAAAGAAAAGAACATGCTGCAGCTACACTTTACGATGGATGATAATTTATCATTAGGTGAAAAAACAAAAGAACGATATAAAAGGATGTATACTGGTTTATTCTATCAACGTTTCATCCTTGGTCTATGGGTGATGGCTGAAGGTGTTATCTTCAGTATGTTCGATGAAAAGAAAAACAAAGTTAATACAGAAGAACGCAGATACACTAAATACTATGTGTCTTGTGACTACGGTACTCAAAATCCTATGGCATTTGGACTATGGGGATTATATCAAGATACCTGGTACAAAGTGAAAGAGTACCATCATGATGCAAGGAAAAAAAACGTTAAAAAACAGATGATGAATATGCAAACGACCTTGAAGAATTTGTAGATGGGCTCACGAGACAGATAATCGTGGATCCCTCAGCAAGTTCTTTTATTATTTTACTGAAGAAACGAGGTTGGAAAGTGAAGAAGGCCAAGAATGATGTATTAGAAGGTATTAGGAACATGGCTACTGCCCTTAGTACCGAGTTGATTAAGTATAACGACTGCTGCAAAGAAACATTAAGAGAAATTAATTCTTATGTTTGGGATGAAAAAGCCATTGCTCGTGGGGAAGATAAGCCTATAAAGCAGAATGACCATCAAATGGATGCCGATCGTTACTTTGTAAACACGATTTTATTTAATAGCCAAAGTGTGGCAGTACTGAAATGAGGTGAATAAATGTTGGTTGAAGATCTATACAAGAGGCCTTATTACGAATATCTGAACGACATTATCCGTCGTATGGTAGGTGAAGGGCTAACCATCAATGAAGTATTGGTTCAAGAACTTAAAGACTGGAAAAATTCAGAAAACTACAAGAGTATGCTAACTGGTGAAAAATACTATCTAGAGAAAATGGATATTAGAGAAAACAAGAGGCAAGAAATTGAATGGAAATCTAATATCAAGTTAGAACATGGCTTTGCTAAGAAGTTGGTTAACCAAAAGGTGGGCTACCTGTTATCTAAGGATCCAACAATCGCTACGGAAGACAAAACATATGCAGAACATTTAAAGCAGGTGTTCAATCGAAAGTTCTTAAAGACCTTGAAGAACATTGGGAAAGAAGCAATTAACAAAGGTAAGGCTTATCTATACGTTTACTTTGACGAAGAAGGAAACATTGCATTCAAGAAGCTGCGTTCTCAACAAGTCATTCCGTTTTGGAAAGACAGTGAGCATACGGCTATTCAATCATTTATATACTTTTATTCCGAGACCATCTATGAGAATAAAATAAAGAAGGTTATAGAGAAGGTAGAATATCATCATGAAAAAGGTATCGACTATTATATCT
Source organism: Psychrobacillus sp. NPDC093200 (assembly GCF_050280345.1). Classification (NCBI taxonomy): domain Bacteria; kingdom Bacillati; phylum Bacillota; class Bacilli; order Caryophanales; family Bacillaceae; genus Psychrobacillus; species Psychrobacillus sp. NPDC093200. The sequence goes on from NZ_JBNNVC010000001.1 coordinate 500,634, forward strand.
TTGATGGTGCTAAGCTAGTTCCAGATGACGTTGCTGGTCTTAGTGTTGGCCATAACTTCATGATAAATGGTGAACCTTTTTTGTGGGAACGAATACCGCTAATCCCGTTTAAATATAACGAGGAAGAGCAACCATTGATTGAAAGTATCAAGTCACTTATTGATAACTACAATATGCAGGCTTCAACGAATGCGGATATATTAGCGGATATAGCACAAGTGATTTGGAAGTTAAAAAATTATGGTGGCGAGGATCTTGGTGAGTTCTTAGGAGACTTAAATAGATATCGTGCAATTAATCTTGATGAAAATGGCGACGTGGATACCATTCAGTCAAAGCCTGAAACAGATGCAAATGAAAAAGAACTGGAACGAGGACGTAAAACCATCTATGAGTTCGGTAGAGGGGTAGACACAACCGATTCTAACTTAGGCAATGCCTCTGGTGTCGCATTACGTTACCGCTACTCTGATTTAGACATGGATTGTAACATTCTTGAAACCGAGTTCCAAGCTAGCCTCGAACAGGTTATCTGGTTTGTTAATAGGTATCTACAGGTAAAGAAATTAGGAGACTTCTCCAATGAGAAAGTAGACTTCATCTTTAACCGAGACATCATCATCAGTGAATCAGAAGTAATTACTGATTGCGCTAACTCAGTAGGAATCCTTGATGATAAGACCATCCGAGAAAACCATCCATGGTATACAGATGACGTGGAGAAACGCTTAGAAGTTCAGAGAAAGAAAGAAATGGATATCCATGATAACTACGACACTACCTTCCAGAAGAAGCAAGGTGATGTAAATGGCAAAGACGCGTGATTACTGGCGAGAACGTTTTGAACAACTAGAAGATGCTCAATACAACAAAGGGGCTAATTACTATAAGGACTTAGAAAAAGCCTATATTCAAACATACAACGCTATTGAGGCAGACATTTTAAAATGGTATAACCGATTTGCTGTTAACAATGAAATTTCACTTGATAAAGCTAAGATATTACTCAAGTCCGATGAACTTAAAGAGTTTCAATGGACAGTAGAGGAATACATTAAATACGGTGAAAAGAATGCTATTAATCAAGAATGGATGAAGGAACTAGAAAATGCTTCTGCTCGTGTCCATATAAGCCGTTTAGAGAGTTTACAATTACAACTAAGGCATCAAGTTGAAAAGCTCTACGGGGAACAGTTAGAAGGCTTTGAGCAACTGATGAAAGAGACCTATCAAGACCAGTATTATCATGTAGCGTTTGAGATACAAAAAGGATTTGAAGCCGGGTTTACCTTGCAAGCAATCGACGAGGTGCAACTAACAAAAATCATTAGTAAGCCATGGACTGCAGATGGTATGAATTTCAGTCGTCGTATATGGCGTGATCAGAACCAATTAATCCATTTGCTACAAACCAATCTTATGCAAAGTGTCGCAAGAGGAGAAGCTCCGGATAGATTAATCAGTGTAATTACTAAGAAAATGGGTACTTCCCGTTCTAACGCAGCTCGTTTAGTTCAAACGGAAGCTTCTTTCTTCAGTGCTGCAGCTCAAAAGGATGCTTTCAAGGAGTTAGATGTAGAGAAGTATGAAATCATAGCAACGCTTGATGGCAAGACAAGTGAAATATGCCGAAGCATGGATGGCAAAGTATTTAACCTGACTGATTTCGAGCCAGGAGTGACAGCAAATCCTTTCCATGCTAGGTGTAGAACAACCACAGCACCATTTTTTGAGGATGATTATAGTAAACGAATTGCAAGAGATTTGGAAGGTCAGACATATTATGTACCTAGTAGCATGAAATACGAAGAGTGGTACCAAAGTCAAATTGAGAAGCATGGCAATGAAAAAATTAACCAAGCTAAAAAGATGCAACAAAATTTGAATATAGACAAGGAGCAATTTAGAACATATCGAAAAACCCTTGGTCTAGATGTTCCAAAGAATTTTGAAGAATTTCAAAGCTTGAAGTATACTAATGAAACAGAATGGAATAAACTTGAAGATAGATATTATGTTAAATCAAGAATAGAAAGTGGAACTTTTGGTTCTTTAATAAATCCTGAAAAGCAATCACCTCATATAGAATCTACTCATAAAGAAGGGAAAAGCTACCTCTTTGATAATGTTGATGTTCAAGGACTATTTGACAAGTACTCAGGTACAGGGATTGTTGAAATAGATAATAACGGAAGACGAAATAATAAGGAGACAATTATCCAAGAAGAAATAATTGGAATAGCAGTTTCTAACGATGGTTCCTATAAAACTAATAGATTTAAAATACATCATTCAAAAAATCGGACCCATATAGTTCCGATAAAACCAAAGTAGGAGGAGAGAAGGAATGGATATATATTATGATTCGGGTCAGAGAATTAAGGTTACGTTTATTGATGATCAAGTCCTAATTGGAATTGTTGATCATTGGACTCCGCCCGGAGATAGTGATGATGGAATACAAGAATTATCTATAGTTCCAACTGAAGGTAAACTTAAGGGACGATTAGTTAATTTTAATGAAAATGAAATAAAATCAATAGAGCTTATTGAATAAAGCACCTAACCAAAGTATTAATGGTTGAGTGCTTTTTATTATGCCTTTAAAGGTGGTGAGAAGTGTTGGTAACGGTGCTAATACAATTATTACTCGTCGGTCTATTAGTTCTATTTTGTTTAACGTTTAAGAAGAAACCCAAACCACGTACAGCCTATTTAACAGATCCCGAACAATTCATAAGAGTCGAACCTGTCCTATCTGATCTACCTAAAAGTGCTGTAAAGAACACCCATTGGTTTACACATACATTCATGCGACCTCGCAGGAAAGGATAGGTGATCCAGTATCTCGGTTCGTTACTCCGTTATGTAACAATAATTCATAGAAAAGGAATGATATTAGTATGGGATTATCCAAAGAGGCATTAACAAATACCTTTGCCAAAGCAATTGAAACTGACTCACCTTTCGTTTTCGTTACGATTAATGCAGAAGGAACAGATGAGGTAATAGTAGTACCTAAACGCTCATTTGAAGCAAAAGAAGTATTCTACCACAAGGCTTATAACGATGAATTAGTACATGTAATGAATAGTAAAGTTCATATCAGAGGTTTAAGTTACGGTAATACGGAAGAGTTAAATAATATTATTTAGTCAAGTGAACTCCCGTCTTTTTGGTATTGAAGACGTTAAAGAACAAGACAAATCCGTGGACGACACCCACGTTAAAAAGCGTAATTTGAAGGAGGAAGATTGAAATGAATAAAGAAGAATTGATTGCATTAGGATTAACTGAAGAACAGGCAACAAAAGTAGTTGAAAGATTTGGTTCAATGATTCCTAAATCACGTTTTGATGACGTGAACACTGCCAAAAAACAGCTTGAAACAGATTTAGCTTCTAGAGATAAACAACTCGAAGAACTTAGCAAGATTGATGCTGCTGGATTGCAAAATAAGATTACTGAGTTGCAAAAAGAGAATGCTGACGCTAAAACGAAGTATGAAAATGAATTGAAAGAAACTCAACTATCCAGCGCAATTAAACTAGCTCTTGCTGGTAAGGTACATGATGCAGATATTGCTATTACACAGATTGACAAGGCCACAATTGAATTAGATGAAACAGGCAAGGTTACCAAAGGTTTAGATGAGCAGTTAAAAACACTGCAAGCATCCAAGCCTTTTTTGTTTGTCCCTGAGGGAACTCAAACAATCAATGGTGTAATTCCTGCAACACCACCTGGTGGACAAAACCAAAATCCAGTTAACGATTACGGTAAGCAGATTGCTGAAGAACGTAGCAAAGGCAATGAAGGATTAGTGGAAGCACAAAAATCTTACTTTGAATGAGGAGGAAAACATTAATGAGTAAATTTGTAGAAACAACATTCACAAACAAGAAAGAAATTCTGAAATTCCCGGACCATTACGTAAACGTAGCGGTAACTGTGTCTGATGCAGGGGTTACATCAGTAAATGGAAAGAAAGTAGTTCCAGCAGGCACTATTTTAGGTGGAGGCTTCTTAGCGGATGAATCCGTACTGGCAGTCAAAACAAATGCTGCAGGTGCCGAGGGAGTCTTATTTAACGATACGGACGTAACATATGGTCCTGCACCAGGTACAGCTTTAATACATGGATTTATTGATTTAGACAAGCTTCCGGAAGCTCCTGTAGCAGAAGCGGTAACAGCACTAAAACAAATTACATTTTTGAAATAAGAGAGGATGACTATTAATGCCAACAATTTTTGATTTAGTAAATGCAAAAAATATTGCAGCTTATTACCAGAACAACCCTTCCAATGGGATTCCATACTTAGGGGCAACGCTTTTCCCAGCGAAGAAACAACTTGGATTGGATTTAAGTTGGATTAAAGGATCTAATGGATTACCAGTAGCCTTAATGCCGTCTGAATTCGATGCGAAAGCTACTGTTCGTGACCGTATTGGATTTAATAAAATACAAACGGAGATGCCTTTCTTCCGTGAATCCATGAGAATCGGTGAAAAGGATCGTCAAGAATTAAATCGCCTTGCTGCATCTAATCTAGATGAAATGACTAAAACGTTAGTTGCGAATATCTATGATGATGTTACAACTTTAGTTAATGGTGCAAACGTTCAACCTGAACGCATGATAATGCAACTTTTAGCAACAGGTAAAATTGCTATTACTGCTAACCGTATCAACTATGATTATGATTACAAAATGAAGGCTGACCATAAGGAAGTACTAGCTGGAGGAGCGCAGTGGAGTGCTGCTGATTCAACTCCTATTCAAGATATCATGAGATGGCAGGATACAGTTGAGGATAATACAGGTACTCGACCTACTAAAGCTATCACTACTCGTAAAACATGGGGTTACCTAATGAAGCATAAGAGTATTCTTCTTGATATGAATCCACTAGGTGGACAAAACGTAATCATGACAGATGCTTTATTAAAACAATACCTTCAAACAAAGTTTGGACTTTCTGTTGCTGTTTACAATAAAAAATATCGAGATGAAAAAGGAGTTTTACACAACTTCTTCCCTGATGACTATTTCACTCTTATCCCAGAAGGACAGTTAGGAAATACGTTCTATGGTACAACTCCAGAAGAATCTGATTTAATGACTGGTCAATCTGTTGCGAATGTATCTATCGTTAACACTGGCGTAGCAATAACAACGATTAAAGAACCACATCCAGTAAATGTACAAACAATCGTATCTGAAATTGTGATGCCTTCATTCGAAACTTTAGATAATATCTTTGCAGCAAAAGTTAACTAAGAAGGGAGAATCCTATATGTCCGATTACAAAGTAACATTTACATGCAATGTGAAGCTTGGTGAAGACTTATACCGCGCTGGGGATGAGGCAACAATTTCAGAGGAACTATTTATATCAATCGAGTATTTAAAGGTGATTGACTCCAAATACGAACGTATTGAAAAAGCGCCTAAGACAATTGATGAAATGACAGTCACTGAATTGAAGAAGTATGCAAAGGATAACAACGTTGATCTTGGGGATGCCAAAAAGCAAAAAGAGATATTGGAAGCTATCCAAGCTGCTGAAAACAGTAATGACTCAGAGGATGGAGAAGATAGCGAAACTCCTTTAGGAGAATAGGGGGTAAGGGCATGGATGTATTTGACATTATCAAAGCCAAACTGCCAGCTGAATTACTTCCTGATGATACATCTTTAGCAATGGATGTTGCAGAGGTGGGGCAATCCATCCTCACCTACTGCAATCGTACGGATATTCCTAAAGAACTTGTATTTACGCATGCGAATATGGTCGTTGATTTGATAACAGGAAATGCGAGACGTAGTGATACGGATAGCCCGGGTACAGTTAAAGTCATCAAGGAAGGAGATGTGCAAGTGACATTTGAGGCAACTCGTTCAAGTTCTCGAGAGGCTCACATGGAAGCACTTCTCTTCGATTATGCTAGTCAATTAAATCGCTTTAGGAAACTGAGGTGGTAAATTGAATGCAGTAAGAAACGCAATAGAGAAATTATACAAAGGAATCTGTACAGTACAGATTTGGATGGAAGTAGAAAATCCTGTAACACACGTTTCCTCTTTCCAAGAAGTTCCTTTATTAACTAATCAAAAGTGTAGGTTGTCTTTTGAAAAACAAATGACAACAACAAACACTGTAGGACCAGCTGTAATTGCACAAACAACCAAATTGTTCATTGCACCAGAACTAGACATTCCTGCTGGGTCCAAAATAACTGTAACTCAAGAAGGAAGAACACTAGATTATGCAAAGAGTGGAGAACCAGCTATTTATTCCAACCATCAAGAAATATTGCTAGAACCTTTTAAGAGGTATGCCTAATGGCTAGATGGGGCAGGGTGGACTATCGACAACTGAAGCGACTACAAGAAAAGATGCAGAAGTTAGAGGCTGCAGGCTTAGCAACATTCTGTGAGGATGCAGCGAAAGAAATAGCCGCTAGATTGCTTTCAAAAGCAATTAAGCGTACTCCAGTTGGTGTATATGAGGATGGTAAAACTGGAGGTACGTTACGCAGAGGGTGGACTATTGATGCGAATGTAGTAAGACGCGGAAATGTATATGAAATAGAAGTCATTAATCCAGTAGAGTACGCACAGTACGTTGAATTTGGACACAGAACTAGGAATCATCAAGGCTGGGTTAAAGGTAGGTTCATGATGACCATTTCTGCTGACGAAGTACAACAACAGGCACCGAAGTTACTAGAAAAGAAACTCAATAAACTATTGAAGGAGGCTTTCGATGGAGATTAATGACATACAAGAAGCTATATCCATTAAGCTTCATCAAGCTTTCGGATCTGTTTATAAAAAATATATTGATGAAGTACCGCAGGGGTTTATAACTCCTGCTTTTTTGATTCAATTTTTGAACTTAGAACATATCCGACAAATCGGTAATCGATGGAAGGTAACTACTTTATTCAACGTACAGTACTTCCCTCAAAACGGTTCGTCTGAAGCTTCTAATATGACATTGAAGACACAACAAGCACTAAAACAAATAGCGCTGTTAAATGGCTCTCAAATGCTAGGCACTGGTTCTAATAGTGAATTGGTAGACGGCATAGCTCATAATTTTATCCACTTTAATTTTTTCCTAAAAGAATTAGAGGAGAAGACATTTATGGAATCGTTGAGCCATGGCGCTAAAGTGAAAGGGTGAACTGAATGGCTAAAAGAATAGCGAAAGAATCAACGGCTGTAAGTGCAGATGAAGTCGCATCTTTTAAATTTAACAAAAGACAACTTCTCAAAAGCCAAAAATACGCAGAGCGTACGGATCTGTTAAATGCGCTGTTAAAGGATGAGGAAGTTTATACATTCGCTCAGGTGGATGATTTAATCAAGCGATTTGATGAAGGAGGTACAGAATAATGGCATTAGGTGGAGGCCCATTCATTACACAAAATAAAGTATTACCCGGCACATACCACAACTTCATAAGCAAGGCTCGAGCATTTGTTAATTTAAGTGAACGAGGTTTTGTTGGTTTACCGATTCCTTTAGATTGGGGGCCAGACGGAGAAGTATTTGCAGTAACTCAGGAAGATTTACAAAAAGATTCTCGTAAAATTTTTGGATATGACTATACAGATTCAAAGTTAAAGGGTATTCGTGATGTATTTAAAAATGCCATCACGGTCTATTTCTATAAACTCGCAGTTAGTGCGACTGCAGCTGAGAATACTTTTGCTAAAGCAAAGTATAAGGGCGTTCGAGGGAATGACATCACGATTGTAATTCAAACAAATGTAGACGATCCTGCTAAATTCGATGTACACACATTACTTGAGAGTGTAGTAATAGATGAACAAATTGGTGTTACTTCTGCAGAGAACCTCATCGATAACGACTATGTATCTTTTAAGGCGAATGCTACATTAGCAGCGACAGCTGGAACACCTCTGGCAGGAGGTTCTAATGGTTCTGCAGTTACAGGTGGTGCACACCAAGAAGCATTAGATGCTTTAGAAGCCTATGGATTTAATACACTAGGCTGCTTATCAACAGAGAGTGCTGTTAAATCGCTATATGTTGAATACGCCAAGCGTTTACGTGATCAAGTTGGGGCTAAGTTCCAACTGGTTGGCCATAAGCTTGGTAATACAGATCATGAAGGTGTTATCGATGTTCCGAACAATGCGATTGGAACTGATGAAGAAGTATTCGGCGCAGTTTATTGGACTGCAGGTGCACAGGCTGGCGTAGCTGTGAATAAATCAAATACGAATAAAAAATATGATGGCGAGTTCACGCTTGATATGAGCGAAACAAAAACACAGTCACAATTGACTGCATTATTGAAAGGCGGTAAGTATGTTTTCCATCGTGTAGGCGATGAGATACGCGTATTGGAAGATGTAAATACCTTCACTTCCTTCACCGTCGATAAAAACGAGGATTTCAGTATGAACCAGGTTATCCGAGTGTTAGACCAGATTGCCATCGATACAGCCCATTTATTCAATACTCGTTATCTTGGACAAGTACCAAATGATGGAGACGGGCGTATTTCGCTTTGGGCTGACATTGGAGCTCATCGTACAGAAATGCAACGTATTCGAGCAATCCAAAACTATAACAAAGATGAGCTGAAGGTTGATCAAGGGAATTCAAAAAAATCGGTAGTAGTAAATGAAAATGTGATTGTTTCTGTAGCGATGTCACAACTTTATATCACTACTACAGTTGCATAAGGAGGGAAACCGATGAAAGCAAACATCATTTCGAAAAAGGCTACTGCAACAAATCTTTTGAATGATTTTTTAGAAAATGACAGCAAAGATAAATTTCCACTTCAATTAAATCTTCAATACTTCGCAGCTTCAGATACCATGCATGCGAAAGATGCTATACACGGAGCGCAAGGAAAAGCGTACATCACGATGGAGGGTGTACGTTATTTATTTGCCCAACTGATTAATTTAGAAGCACGTATGGATAAAACTAAGACTCAGGTACCTATTATGGGACGAGTTTCTAAAGGTAACAAATCAACAGGGGCAGAATACTCCGGTAGTGCTACATTCCATTTCAATACGTCTATATTTAGAAAGATATTAAAACGTTATAAGGACACCGGGGAAGATATTTACTTCGATATCCAAGTAACCAATGAAGATACTTCTTCTAGTGTTGGTCGCCAAACTACTATCTTAGTAGACTGTAACTTAGACGGCGGTTTAATAGCCTCCTTAGATGCGGATGCGGAATATCTTGAGGATAGCATCGACTTCACTTTCGAAGATTGGGATATGCCAGAGGAATTTTCTATCTTAGGTGCAATGCAATAAACATTAGAGCTCGCTTAGGCGGGCTTTTAAAATATGATTAGGAAATGAGGAAATATACATGAGTAACTTAACAGCGTTTTTAGCACAAAATGCAATCAAGGTAGAAATAGCAGTACATCCGGTATCCAAGCGTTTTATTGATCCAGATACAAGAAAAGTGATGAACTGGAAAGTCGGTGCAGTAACTTCTGATGAAGATGAGTCATTAAGAAAGCAACATACTAAACGTTTACCTGTTCCAGGTAAGAAGAATATGTTTCAACCAACCACTGATTATGATGCTTACCTTGCTTCATTAGCTGTGAAATGTACGTTGTTCCCTGACTTAAACAACAAAGAACTTCAAGATAGCTACAAAGTATTGGATGCAGAATCATTACTGAAGAAAATGTTATTACCAGGTGAGTACGCAGATTATCTAAAATTCATTCAAAATAAAAATGGTTTTGACGTAGGTATGGAAGAGGCTGTAGAAGAAGCAAAAAACTAATTGACGACGGTGACTATGATGCCAATGTAGCATATTATTGTTTGCATAAACTTCATAAGTGGCCGTCTGAATTCGATTCTCTCCCTAAATATGAAAAGGCTTTTGTCATTGCAGCTGTACAAATAAAAATGGAAAATGACAAGAAGAAAGAAGAGGAGGCCAAGAGAGAAAGTAATAGAAAAAAAGGAAGAAAAAAGAAATAGATTCTAGATATTATTACTCCTTAACGGTAATATTTATATATAAGGAGGTTATATATATCAATGCTTGTAATTCTTATTGTTGTAACAATTATTATTCTCTTGATTATGTTTTCATTTGCTCTTGTAAAGGTTGCTTTTACAAAATCATCAGTTTGTCCTCAGTGCGAGAGAAAATTTAAAGGTGCTACAAACGCTTTGAAATGTCCGCATTGTAAGCATAAGCTTTATAGAAATAAACAAGGTCAATATATGTTATCTCAGAATTAAGCACTCTCTTTGAGTGCTTTTTATTTTGGCACAAAAAGGGGTGATCAATATCGCAACAATTAGAACCGCCATACAAATTCAAGATAATATGTCTCAGGCCTTTCAATCGATGAATACTGCAATGAATGTGGTAATAAGTAGTTTCGAGTCACTGCAAGAAGCTTCTGGTAATGCAATCGATACTAATAGTATTCAATTAGCTAGGCAAGAATTATACAGAGCAGAAAGTGCATTTAATGACGTGGAACAAGAGATTAGACAAGCTGAACATGCCCAAGAGCAGTTTAATCAAGAAATAAGGGCAGGAACTGCTTCTGCCGATGGCTTGCTAGAGAAAATTTGGGGGTTAGTAGCTACTTACTTAGGATTACAGGCTGCAGGTGATGTACTTAATCTTTCCGATTCGCTAGTTCAAACAAGTGCTCGCTTAAACATGATTAATGATGGACTTCAGACAAATAAACAATTACAAGAAATGATATTTGAGTCCGCTGAGAGATCTAGGGCTTCCTATATGGATACAGCTCAAATTGTTGCAAGGGTAGGAATGAATTCCGGTGATGCATTTTCTAGTACGAGAGAGATGGTATTTTTTGCAGAACAATTAAATAAAAAATTCAAAATAGCTGGTGCAACAACGGAAGAAATGAGTTCTGCGATACTTCAGTTAACACAAGGACTCGGATCTGGTGTTTTAAGAGGAGAGGAATTAAATGCAGTATTTGAAAGTGCACCTAATATCATTCAAAGTATAGCAGATTATCTAGATGTCCCATTAGGTAGAATTAGAGAAATGGCTTCTGATGGAGCACTTACTGCAGATATTGTGAAAAACGCTATGTTTGCTGCAGCAGAAGAGACCAACGCTGCCTTTGAAAAAATACCAAAGACTTTTGCGGATATATGGACAAGCTTTAAGAATCGTGCTTTAGTAGCTTTTGAGCCAGTTTTGATGAAGCTTAATGAGATAGCAAATAACGAAAAATTCCAAGGCGCAATAAATTCTATAGTCGATTCATTGTACTTCCTGTCAGCAGTTACTTTAGTAACTTTAAATACTTTAAGTAGCATTGGAAGTTTCTTATATGATCAATGGTATTACCTAGGGCCGATAATATATGGTATTGGTGGAGCTATTTTGACTTTCACTACTTATCTAACATTAGCCAGACTTGCAATTCTTGCTGTCACTGCAGCTCAATGGGCTTGGAATGCTGCAATGGCCGCAAACCCAATTGGACTAATCATTATAGGCATTGTTGCAGCAATAATGATATTAATTGGTTTATTCTATGCAGCAATTGGTGCGATAAACCACTTTGCCGGTACTTCTATTAGCGCTACAGGTGCAGTTGCAGGTTATTTTATGTTAATGTTCGCTGTTATCCAAAATCAATTTGCACTTCTTTGGAATATCATAGCATCCGTTGTTGAATTTTTTGTGAATGTTTGGCAGCATCCAATTTACTCAGTAATGAAACTGTTTGCAAATCTAACAAATAGCTTCTTAGACAATGCGCTTGCAATGACGAGTGGCTGGGATGGATTTGCTACAGCATTTGTTAATGCGATTATATCTGCAGTTAATGGCGCTATAAAGGCATGGAACTGGTTCATTGATTTACTACCAAAAGATATTGCAAGCACATTGGGCTTAGGAAAAGGAAGTGAATTCAGCTATAGAACATCCATTACAAGTGATTTATCCGCAATGAAAAATGCAGTAAAAGCCATGGTGGGAGAACCTCCCGAAGGTTATTGGGAAGCACCGAAAATGGAATCAAAGAATTTAAGGGCTGCTTGGGATACTGGATATGATAAGGGATCTAATTTTAGTTTTGGAGAAGGGCGAAAAGACGTTTCATTTGAAAATCCTTTTGATGATATCCTCAATGGTATTCAAGGAGCTGTTAATCCATTAAATGAAGCAGGTAAAGATACAGCAGGAAACACAGCGAAAATGGCTAAGAAAATGGATGCCTCTGCAGAAGACTTAAAGTATTTAAGAGACATTGCCGAGCGTGATGTAATTAATCGATTCACAACAGCAGAAGTGAAAGTGAATATGAAGAACGATAACTATATCAATTCAGAGATGGATCTTGATGGTGTTATTGACCACTTTGGTGAGAAGTTAGAGGAAACATTAGAATCAGTAGCGGAAGGGGTGTAACAGGTGGCATATAGTTTCTTTATAGATGGAATACAACTCCCTGTTGCTCCTTCTTCGTTAGAAATGAAAATTAATAATCAAAACAAGACCATTACCTTGATCAATGAAGGGGAGGTCAATTTATTAAAGCATGCAGGGCTGACAGATATTAGTTTGGAAGTTCTATTGCCTAATGTAAAATATCCTTTCGCTGTCTATCCAGATGGATTTCAACCAGCAACCTTCTATCTTGAAAAGTTGGAAAAACTGAAGATATCCAAGAAACCGTTTCAATTCATCGTCACTCGATTAAAGCCGATTGGCGATTTACTATTTGATACGAATATCAAGGTATCTTTAGAAGACTACTCCATTGAAGAAGATGCAGAGAACGGTTTTGATATTACTGTTCCTATTACTCTCAAACAATATAGAGAATATGGAACAAAGGTGATTCAAGTTAAAAAAGCTAAATCAGCGAAGGCTAAGCCAGTGGCTACTGCAGTTAAAAAAAGAGCTACAACCAAGACACCACCTAAATCACACAAAGTGGTAAAGGGAGACACCCTTTGGGCAATATGTAAAAAGTACTTGGGTGATGGTTCCAAATATCCTGAGATAGCCAAGAAGAACAACATTAAAAATCCAAACCTAATATTCCCTGGGCAGGTGATTAAGTTTTGAGTATACAGTTAATCATCCAAAACGGGGATAGGTTGATGGAGCCAGCGGTAGAAGACGGTATCGTTTGGGAGACTTCTCGAAAAGGGTCTCCCGGTAAACTAACCTTTAGTGTTGTGAAGGACCAAGCGCTTCAATTTGAAGAAGGAAATGCTGTTCGTTTCAAAAAAGATGGGCAAAATGTCTTTTTTGGTTTTGTATTCATAAAGAAACGTTCTAAAAAAGAAGGTTTAATCAATGTTACTGCCTATGATCAGCTGCGCTATCTAAAAAACAAAGATACGTACGTATACACGAATAAAACGGCAAGTGAATTCATTAAAATGGTTGCAAATGATTTCCGAATGAACATTGGAACAATAGAAGATACAGGTTTTAAAATTGCTAGTCGGGTAGAGGATAACAAAACTTTGTTTGATATGTTTCAAAATGCCCTTGATTTAACTATGAACAGCACTAAAAAAATGTATATTCTTTATGATAACAACGGCAAACTTACCCTTAGAAATTTAGAAAAGATGAAACTCGATTTATTATTGGATGAAGAGACAGGAGAAAACTTTGACTATACATCTTCTATCGATTCAAACACTTACAATAAAATCAAGCTATCCTATGAAAATGAGAAAAAGGGTAAACGTGAAATTTATATAGCACAGGATAGTAAGAATATGAATAAATGGGGAGTTTTACAACACTTCGAAACCATTCAGGAAGGAACGAATGGAAAGGCAAAAGCTGATGCTTTACTTGCTTTATATAACCGCAAAACAAGAAGCCTAAAAATGGACAAAGCTTTCGGAAACAGTTACGTTCGCGGTGGGAACATGTTAGTTGTTCGACTAGACTTGGATGACATAAAGGTCATGAATTACATGATTGTGGAGAACGTCAAACATACGTTTAATGAAAATGAACATTTCATGGACTTACAATTGATTGGTGGCGAGTTCAATGCGTAGTATGGAAGACATTCTAAAAATGTTTAAGCGAGCTGCTAAAGAAGCGATTGAAGCTGCAGATCCGACTGCCATAGAATTTGGTACGGTTACAAGTGTTTCTCCATTGAAAATCTTAGTGGAACAGAAAAAAGAACTCACAAGTGCCCAATTAGTTTTGACCAGAAATGTACGTGATTATGAAGTTGAAATGACCATTGAACATGTCACAGAAGAGGCTGAATCACATACCCATGAATATAAAGGGAAAAAGAAATTTACCGTACACAATGCACTTAAATTGGGCGACGACGTTATGCTCGTCAAAATGCAAGGAGGGCAAAAATACATTGTCCTCGATAAGGAAGTGAGCTAATGATACCTCAGTCGAATAATGACCTACTCAGCGATTTTGAAGAAGCCATAGAACAACCCACTAAAAATTATAAATTACATGTAGACAAGAATCGTATTGCAGGATTTATCGATGAGATAGAGGCCTTAAAGCAAGCGATTTTTTTAATGCTCTCTATTGAAAGATACGATCACATTATTTACTCATGGAATTTTGGTGTAGAATTCAAAGACTTGTTTGGACAGCCTGTGGCATTCGTTCTTCCGGAAATCAAAAGACGAATCCCGGAATGTCTCCTTCAAGATGACCGGATTCTAGAGGTAGACAACTTTGTTTTTGAAACACAGAAAGGTAAGGTCCATGTAACCTATACGGTCTATAGCATCTACGGTGATTTCGAAAGCGAGAAGGAGGTGGTTTACTAATGCCAATAGATTTAGATATTACCTACGAGGATTTACTCGAACAAAAATTAGCTGGTGTCAATCCTGCTCTCGATAAGAGGGAAGGTACATCAATCATTTACAATGCAACGGCAGCCAACACTATTGAAATTATTCAAATGTTGGATACGTTAAAGAATCAGATAGACCTGGTATTTGCAGACACTGCTCCGAGGGAGTATTTAATAAGGCGTGGAGCTGAGCGCGGTAAGAAACCGTTAGAGGCTACTAGAGCCAAACTAAGAGGTATGTTCAATAAGAGTGTGAATATAGGGGAGCGCTTTTCTCTCGAAGACCTCAATTATGTGGTTACCCAGAAGATTGCTGATTTTGAATACGTGTTAGAGGCTGAAACAGTAGGAGAGATTGGTAACTTACACCTTGGAACGCTAATACCTATCAACTATATAGATGGCCTTACAACTGCAGAGTTAGTAGAAGTTTTGGTTCCAGGGGAAGATGAAGAAGATACGGAAGTTTTTCGTGAGCAATACTTCGATAGTTTTGATTCTACAGCCTTTGGGGGCAACCAGAAGGATTACAAAGACAAGGTGAGGCCTTTGCCGGGTGTCGGTGGTGTCAAAGTTTACAGAGCGTGGAATGGAGGGGGTACGGTCAAATTAGTCATTATTGATTCGCAATTTACAGTACCCACTCAAAGCTTAGTGGATGAAGTGCAAGAAAAGGTGGACCCGTTATCTGCTCAAGGGGAGGGGGTTGGATTAGCTCCCATGGATCATATAGTAACTGTTTTTCCGGTTGAAGGAATGGCTATAGATGTCGTACTAAATATTACTTATCAAACGGATTGGACGTGGCAGGATATCGAGGCAAGCGTTCATACGGTAATTGATAATTATTTCACGGAATTGGCGAAAGATTGGGCAGGAGCGAATAGCTATGAAGAGGATCATGCAGGACTAGTAGTTCGTATATCGCAGATTGAAACAAGGATACTAGGAGTTCCAGGAGTTGTGGATATCGCTAACACCCAACTTAATGGAGGTACTTCTAACATCGTTCTTTCTCCAGAGGCCATACCGAAACGAGGTGTAGTAAGTGGCTAAAGAAGTAGATATTCTAAGTTATTTGCCACCAGTTTTTCATGAGATGAAAGAATTGGTTGAAGTGGCTGCAATCGAAAATCCCATTCTCAGCAGTTTATGGGAAGAAATAGAAAAAAGTTTAAACGATCAATTCGTATCTACTGCAAGTGAAAGAGGTATAGCTCGTTATGAAAAGATGTTAAAGCTCAATGTACCTGCTATTGATTCACTGGAGACTAGGCGATTCCGCGTGCTTACTCGCTATCAAGAACAAGCTCCCTACAGCTATAAAGTATTAAAACAAATACTAGACAGTTTACTTGGGGTAGGGCAATACAAGTTAGAACGTGACGTAGCTGCTAAAACACTGAAGGTGAAAATCGAGTTAACGGTAAAAGGGATGTTTGATTCGGTAGTTGTCATGTTAGAGCGTATCACTCCACAAAACATGGTTCTAACTGTCGAATTACGCTACAACCAATATGCTCTACTTTCAAAATTTACTCACGCTCAATTATCGCAATTCACACACGAACAATTAAGAAATGAGGTGTTGACTTAATGCCAACCAATACGCCTAACTTTAATTTAGTTAAAGCAACGCAAGAAGAATTCTATAACGTGGATGTACCAAATAATAATATGGATATCATAGATAGGTTACTAAAAGAACTACAGGATGCTATTTCTGCTGGTGCTACAGAAAAAGAACTAACCGCCCTTAGAGAAGTCCTTGCGATGCACTTTGCTGATAATATAAAACATATAACCAATACTGAAAGAAATAACTGGAATGGAAAATATGTTAAACCAGTTCTTGGAATACCAAAAATAGATTTAGAAGCAAACGTTCAAACATCGTTAGACAGGGCAGATACTTCTATTCAAGAATCTATGCGAAATAAAGCAAATGGCTTTATTGGCCTTGGTCCAGATGGGTTACCCCCAGCTATTTTAGGGAGTAAATTTTTTTATGAAGCTTTTAGTTTGATAGGAATAACAATAGGACCCAACAGTTATTGGGAAAGAAGAATACCGCTATTAGGTAAGAATCAAGATTTTAAATTTATTTACAACAGATACTCCGGTTCTGATTTAATTTTTTTAACAGGAACTAAGGCGGGGGTAGCTAATAATTATTTAGAAGAAAATCGATCTACCGCTAACGGTTATACCCACAGGATTACAACTAATAATGCTTCTAACGTAAGTTTTGATTTTTATAATGGCGGTACTCTAAGAATGCAGAGTGTTTATTTAGATAAGGTTGCAAATGAATTTGTAATTAGAATAGTTAACCCTCATGCAACCGCTACATCTACAATACAAACTTATGGAGATTATAAGTTGGAGGTTTATTATGAATAGGTTCGTATATAATAAATCAACTTTGCAAATTGTTGGGAAATTGTATCCTCATATACCGTTAGACGTCGAACTAGAGTTAAACGTATTCCCTAATTATGGTGTAAATAAAACTGACTATGATGTAATTGAAACAGACATAGAAATGCCTATTTTAATAATACAGAATGGTGAAATACTAGGAATAGAAAGACCAGTACCAGAACCTGAACCACAACCGCCATCTGAAATAGAACTTTTGAAACAAGAAAATGCGGTTCTTCAATTAGCTATAGCAGAAACAATTGAAAAACAAGAAGTCGATAAAATTAATAATCAAATTGCACTAGCGGAAGTAATAGAAACATTAACTATAAAAGGAGTGTTGTAGAATGGTCACATTATACGCTGATTTGGTAGAGTTAGGTTTACGAGTATTAGAGAATCCTGGTGAGGGTGAAATTGCAGTGCCTGCTTTCTTACGAGAAGGTGTTAGAACGGAATTAGTGAAACGTGGAGTTATTAACCCAGTATAAGCTAGTGTTATTTATTGGTAGATATTAAATGTACCAGTATGCATTCCTCATTTTTCTTGTTAAACTAAATAAAGGTAATAAATTTTGACTTTTAGGGGACTTAGCATGGAAAAATGTTGTTTTAATTGTATTAATGATAATCTTTTAGGAATTTTTATTCACAAAAATGGAGTTTTTGGCAATTGTGATTTTTGTCGGTGCGAAGACGTAAAATGTATAAACATAAACCATGAAATTTTTGAAAAAATATTTTCCTTTATTAAAGAGATGTATATAGAACATCCTATAAGAAGGAGTAGACAACTTTATTATATTGTACAGAGTGATTGGGAATTGCTTGAGGATAGTCGTTATTCCGAAGATTTATTTAGAAGGCTTTGTGAAATAAATGGTTTAGATTCTGAATCGTATTATATAGTTAATCCTGATTATAGGTCTTTGATAAATATCTGGGATGACTATAAAGACACTATTAAACATAAGCATCGATTTATAAATGTTTTGCCAAAGGAAATAGAGGATTTATTTTCTACTTATATAAAAGAAAGGTATAAATTACTTCATAGGGATAATGTGATGTATAGGGCTAGGCTTGGCGGCAAGGATCAGTTTGGTACTCTTCCATTTAATGCAGCTGATATGGGGATACCACCTATTAATAAAGCTAGAGCTGGAAGAGCAAATCCTGATGGAATATCATATTTATATTTGGCTAGCAGTGAGGAAACAGCGATTGCAGAGGTAAGACCATGGAGTGGTTCAGTTGTATCTGTTGCTACTGTTTATTTAAAGGAAAGCCAAAATACAATTAACTTCTCTGTTTTTCATAATAAATCAATATTAGATTATTTAGATAAAAAAGATTATGAGGGTACTATAAATAGAATTCAATTTTTTAATCAATTAGGCATAGAATTATCCAGACCAGTTTCTCCTTTGGATTCTTATTTAGAATATATACCTACCCAATTTTTAACGGAATTTATTAAATATCAGGGTTTTGATGGAATGATTTTTGATAGTTCTTTAGGTGAAGGTCAAAACGTTGTTCTATTTAATGAAGGCGATGTAGATATAACACAAACAGAGCTATTTAGAGTAGAAAGTATAAGTTATAATTTTCGTGATTTAAACTGATTTTTTTAAAAGATTTGATTGATTTCTTATTAGGACCATATTGCGTCGTAAGATACGGCTTAATATTCAAAGAGAACGTCCATATGGGCGTTCTTTTTATTTTATAAAAAGGGGTGAGATGATGCCGGAAGGAGGCAACAACTCGATGTTCGAAACAGTTAAACAACAAGGGGAGGATATAGAAAAATTAAAGGAAGCTCACGGTGATCTAGCTAAAGGACAGATTGCGCTAATGGAGTGGAAAAAAGATATGGATAAATGGAGACATGAATCAGATACCAATTATCATGATCTTAAAACAACCATTCTTACAGAAAACAAGGAAACTAGATCCTTCTTCCAGTCTATTATGGACAAGCAGTGGGATTTGATTAAGTCAACCACAGGTATGCAGCATGAACTAAAAAAGGCAGATACAGATATTAAAAAAGTAGATTCAGAAATAAAAAGAGACAATTGGGCAAAAGCATGGGATTTCATGAAAACATTATTTGCTGCTGGAGGCATTGTCTACTTAATATTCGAAGCGTTTATTTTACAATAAGAGGAGGAATTCACATGAAATTAAACTTAAAGGTGCGTTTTAAGAATCCTGTATTTATTTTTCAACTAGTATTAACTGCATTTGCTCCAATACTTGCTTACACAGGTCTTAGCTGGGAAGGGTTGACTACTTGGCAGTCTGTGTGTGATTTAATTGTACAAGCATATAGTAATCCCTTTCTATGCGGTTTAGTTGCTATTGCTTTATACAACCAATTGACAGACCCAACGACACGAGGTCATTTAGATACTTCACAGGTGATGAAGTATGACAAACCTAAGGATGACGGCAAATGGTAAAAATACAAGACATTCGCCAACAAGTTGCTCCATCTAAGACTAGAAGAAACCTCAATCAAATAAAAAAAGTAGCACGTCATCATTCAGCAACAACGAGTGGTGACTATTTTGCTTTTTGGAATAATCGGTGGAAGGGGTTAGGATGGACTAAAGGTGGTTATCATGAAATCATATTACGTGATGGTACCGTTCAACTTTGCTATGATCCATACTATCCTACAAATGGTATTGGTAATCACAATACTGAAACTTATCATATCTGTGTGGTTGGAAACGGCAACTTTACCGAAGCACAAGAAAAAGCTTTTGAAGAACGATGCTTATTAGCTCTACAAAACTTTGGATTAAGTGTGGAAGATGTACTTGGTCATAACGAGTTTAGTGGTACTGCAACATCGTGCCCTGGGATTAATATGAACAATGTGAGAAAACGACTTAAAGAGACGAAAACACCTGACAAGGCAGTTGGTGGTGTCTCCAACACAGATAAAATCATGTGGGGTAAGACAGAGCTTAAAAAAGGTCAAATAGGCAAGATTACAATCCTAAAGCCTATTAATCTGTGGACGGAAAAAGACGGAAAGCTAGTGGAGGTACGTGTTCTAAATCCTGAAGAGGAATACAGAGCCTACAGTTATCGTGAAGAATATGATGGTCAATATAATGTTGGTGACAATCATTGGGTGACGAAGATGGACGGACATATTAAGTATGAAACTCCATCTAAAGCAATGATAGAAAAATTAAATGATAAATAACAGTATGCCCTGCTCACTTTATTGTGGGTAGGGCGATTTTTGTAAGAGCATGTTCAATACATAATAGTCTGACTAGATTGGTATAGATTTTTTATTAATTGTACCTCTCATAAAAAATTTCCGGTACTCTATTAAATACCGGAAATTAATAATTATATTGTTTTCGAGAGAAAATCTCTATTATAAAATCTATAAAATAAGAATGATGTATAATTTAAATAATAAATTAATTTACAAGGTTTATATTTTTTCTCTTATTTAAGAAGTGAATAATTCCTTCAATCATTATTACCAAGATTAAAGAAATCCCGAATAATGGCATAATCACTCCCAAAACTATCATAAAGATTATAAAGCTAATCGAAACACCACTTGAAGCTTTTGGTGGAGCAGAGAGTTTATCCTTTTTTTTACGAGAAAGCCACGTTTTAATTCCCCAAAATATTACAAACAAAAAGGAAATACAGACAAACAAGTTGATTAGTTTATTTGGCCATCCAAATAAATGACCTTCATGAAGAGGAATTCCCCATGTAAACCATTTTGCTAAAATACCATAATCCTGATAATTCACTTGTGAAATCAAGTTTCCACTATATTGATCGAAATAGGTTGTCATTTCATCATAAGGGCTAACGTCTAAACCGGTCACACCACTATTACTACTTTTTGATACAGTATATACACCTTCTTCTGTCGCTGGATATATAATTGAATAAGGTTTTGAAATATTATATTCCTCGATTTTCCTCAACAATTTATCTACACTTAACGTATTGCTGCTGTTTGACATAACTGGCATATCAGACATATGACCATGGTGTGAATGAGACTCGTTTGATGTTGGTGTCTCATTTTTACGAGTTGCCCAGGGGATTTCACTCATATCCGAAGTTGGCGGTTGTTCTTTTAATGTGGGAATCCCAATTGAAGGATTCTCTTGAGCTACAGAGTATATAAAATTACCCATAAATGCTGACCAAGGTAAGCCGGTAAAAATAATAACAATCATAGGAATTGTAATAATAGTTCCTAATAATGCGTGCAATTTTTTATTTTTTTGTCGCTTTGTAGGATTCTGTACTTTCTTTAATGCTCTGCCCTTAAATGTCATGTATAGACCAGTAAATAGTAAGAATATTGCCCAGCATGCAGCTAATTCTACTAAATAGTTTACAATAGTTCCACCTACAAAAAGCGAACTATGGATTTCTCTCATAATATTTGAAAACGTATGTTTAGCACTTTGGCTACCCACTATTTCATAGTTATCATCTAAAAATACATATGTTTGCTCTCCATCTTCATTTGTCATAGTTAAGCGTGTATTATATGGATCATCTAATACAATTATTTTAGATACAGAATATCCTTGGTATTTTTCTGTGACCTTCTCAATACCTTCATCAATCGATAACTGTTCTGTTTTTTCGCTTTCTCCAAAGAATAAATCATCGTAAACTTTGTTTTCAACATCCGTATAAAATAAATATCCAATGCCACTAAGTGTTAATGTGAGAAGTAGTGGAACGATAAACAATGCTGCATAAAAATGCCACTGCCATAAACGATTATAATTGCCTTTTTTCACTTCTAAACCCCCATAATTTTGTACCCATTTTTAGATACTCAGTTTCGTTTGTTATACAATATAACAATTTAGATTATAGGCAGAATGAAAATATTACATAATAACTCGAAAGAGTGATTTTAAAGTAAAAATGAAAAAAAGTATTAGTTGGTGGTAAAATATAGACACAATTAAAGTAGAAGATAGGTGGAAAATTGAAGTATAAACAAATTAAATGGCTCATTTTAATTCTTCCCACTGTTACAATCACATTATGGGAATATATTCGACATGCATTCCTTCTTCCTTATATCTCAATGGAATTAGGGAATATTCTTTCACCAGTATTAGTATTTGTTGTTACCCTCATTTTTTTACGACATTTATTTTCAATTTTAGAAAGATATCAAGAAGAGTTAAGGTGGGAAAAATCAGAAAAATCAATACTAATTGAGAGAGAAAAGTTAGCAAGAGAACTCCATGATGGAATTGCACAATCTTTATTTCTTTTATCCGTTAAAATGAACAAGTTTGAAAGAAAGAAATCTCTCGAACAAGAAGTGGATTTTCAAAAGATTAAGCAAACGTTACAGCATGTCCATGAAGATACCCGTCAAGCTATCAAAAATTTACAATACTTACCTAATGAAGACGTTTTTAGTTGGACAGATACAATTTATCAGTATGTATCAGAATTAAAGAAGAATCATTTGTTGGATGTAAAGTTTGAATGGGGAATTGACGAAGAAACGCTTTCAACGAAGGAAAAAATAGAGCTATTTGCGTGTATAAAAGAAGCAGTAGTGAATGTTATTAAGCATGCAAAAACAAATCAGATTTGGATTCTTTCAAAAGAAACAGAAGATGGATGGATTTGTAAAGTCAAAGATCAAGGAATAGGTTTCACAAATGATAATGTTCATTTTAACGAGGGCTATGGAATACGAATCATTAAGGATAGAGCCAGAGATATGGAATGGGAGTTTTCTATGAAGAGAATTGATAATGAAACTGTCATTGAATTAAAAAAGGAGAACAAGTAGATGCAACCTTTTCGAATACTAATTGTTGATGATCACTCTGATGCAAGAGAAGGAATCCGAGAAATCTTAGAAGAATATGAAGACTTTCTTATTATAGGAGAAGGGACAAATGGGGAAGAGGCCATTAAACTTACTGAAGAATTAATGCCAGACATTATTCTCATGGATATTCAAATGCCAGTAATGGATGGGTTAGAAGCTACTAAAAGAATAAAACTTAAGTTCCCTTACGTAAAGATAGTGATGACTACGGTTTCGGATGATATTACTGATTTATTTGATGCTTTAAAAAAAGGTGCTCAAGGTTATTTGTTAAAAAATATTCAATCACAAGCATGGTATGAATATTTAAAAGCCTTTGCTTTAGATGAAGTACCCTTGTCAAAGGAAATAGCTTTTCAAATTTTAAAGTACTTTCCTCAAAATACAACGACTAAACAACAAACGCCTTTGTCTGTGAGAGAATTAGAAGTGTTACAATTAGTTGCCAAAGGGTTATCAAATAAAGAAATCTCAGAAACTCTTTTTATTTCGGAGCATACTGTTAAAAGCCACCTAAAAAATATACTAAGTAAACTTCATTTAGATAATCGCGTGCAATTAACAAGTTATGCTTTTCAGCAGGGCTTGATAACTTGAGAATGACTTAAAATATAAAAGGTTTGTTTAGTAGATTTAAAATCAGTAGAACTGTTTAACTCGCAACAACATGTTACTTTAAACAATGAAACCACCCACCAGTGATGGAGGGTGGTTTTTTATTCGATTACTGTAACATTAACTAAAAGAATACCTGATTCGTCTCTGCCATCATAATTGCCATAAACAGTTACGTTCACTTCACCAGAGATAGTCAGTTTTGTTCCTCCTGCAACTTTATCTCCATTAGCTTTGATAAAATCAAAAATAATTGCACCTTTTTTAATTGAGCAACTAACTTCTCTTTAGAAGGTCATACAAATTTCCCAGTTAATAAAACTTTTCGACTAGGGAGACCCTGGTGGACTTTAATTTGTACTATCTTTCTCTTTTCTTACTAAAAAATATGATGTGATCCAAGCGGTAATCGGAATGACTAATGTGACGCCAATTGCTGCACAACAAATCGTTATTATTTCGCTACTAAAAACTTTTGAATTTACGATTCCCCCAACTGAGTAGGATAAATCTTTAAACCATATAAGCAAGGCCAAATAACTCCCGAAGAAGGCAAAAAAAAGCGTGTTGGTACTAGTTCCTAAAATATCGCGTCCGATACTTATTCCAAAGCGAAATAGCTCTTTGCGCTCAATATTTGGGTGATGATAGTGCATTTCACGCATTGGCGACGCAATAGCAATGGCTGCGTCTGTGATTGCGCCAATTGTACTCATAATGATGACCGATACCGCTATCTTTATGAAATCAAGTCCAATGTAAAATGAAAACATCCCCAACTCTTCTGTTTCTTCTTCTCCAAAACCTTGTATCATTGCATTATTTGTTATAACAGTAATGAAGATGACTAAAATGACAGTTGTAATAATCGTAGCTATAAATGCCGTTTTCGTTGTGCGGTTCACTTTATTAATATAAAAAAGGTTAATACAACTAATGAGCACACAAGCAATTAATGTTAAAAAGATGGGATTTATAGTTGGAACATTCATAAAAAATAGCGTAACAATAATGACTCCAAAATTAAAAAATAATGCAACAAAAGAACGAATACCTTTTTTTCCTCCAATGACTGTCATCAATAGGAATAACAGTCCAGCAAGTAAAACTATTACATTCATAACTTGGCCTTCCTTCTATTGACAAAGAATATAGCGGTATAAAGCCCGATTGGAATCGTTATAACAATACCGATACCGCCTGTTAACGCACGAACTAACTCAAGCGAAAGATTCATAGAAAGAGTGTAGCCGAGAGTAGACGAATTTTTAAAATAAAGTAACAGTGTAGGTATCGAACCACTAACATAAGCAAAAAATAAAATATTCGTCATAGTGCCCATAATATCCTTGCCGATTTCCATTCCGGATTTTGTAAGAGCTTTCACAGAAATAGTAGGGTCTTTTTCATACAATCCAAAAATCGAAGAAGACATTGTAATCGAGATGTCCATTACAGCACCTAAAGAACCAATAAAAATGCCAGCTAAAAATACAGTTTTATATGGACGCGTTACAAATTGTAATTCTTCATAACGTAGGCCGTTTTCACCTGTAACTACTAAAACAATATACGTAATGAGAAGGGACGAGAAAGTACCAATCAGTGTGGCTATGACCGCAGCGAATGTCTTTTCGTTAATTCCATTTACAAGTAATAAAGAAACGATTGTGAATAATATAATGCTAACTCCACAAATCCATAATAGACTTTGGTTAGCATAATCGATATAAATGTCTAGTGCGAACCAAAGTAGCATCGCATTAAACGCTAAACTAATAACGGATAACAACCCTTGTTTTTTCCCAATGAGCAAAAGTACAAAAATAAAGATCCATGCAATGATTACTAAATATTTATCACGTTTCACACCAGTAATCGTGCCGGTGTATTCTTGGCCTTCTTCACCTTGCTCATTAATAGATACGAAAATTTCACTGCCAGCTTCAAATTTCTGGTCAGATGCTTGAGATTCTGAAAACTCATTCGTTAAATGAACTAGTAACCCTTTCTCGTGACCATTCTTTACTTCGGCGATTAGTTGCTGTGTATATAATACGTCTTTATTTTGATGAATATCTTCTATTTCTACTGAGTTGTCTATAGTCGTTTCAACGACTTTTGCTATCGAATTTTTATAGAGAGAATAATTATGATGCACAAATACAATAGAGCTGATAACACAACATATGAGAATAATCGCGAATATTCGCTGTTTCCGTGTTGTCTTTTGATATAATGTGTGAAGAAACAGCTTGTACACCTCCTGTAAATAAAGCTTAATTATATAATTCAAAAGTAAATTTAGCTAATTTCAATTTTAATTTTTACATTAGCTATGACTTTTGTCTAATTATTAGTGGTACTAGATGGAGTTTGATATATGAATGGTTGTAAACATTTGTACCGAGGAGAATATGTCCCATTTTTTTAATTAAAGGGTGCTTTAACAAAACATCGCCTTCAATTAGGTGTTTTGGTGTAGAAATTAAACTACCAGGTGGATACTTCAAGAAGGAGTAGAGCATTTTTTACTAACGATGCAGGGTAATTGAATAAGATATAGATATTGTTTCACCAAAAGTATAGTAATAAAATAAAGAAAAAGTTATAAGAGAGGGTAGTGTTATGAATGAAAATTAGTAAAACAACTGCAGAACATTATGTATGGGGTGATAATTGTGACGGTTGGCATCTTATCAAAAATAACGATTTAAGTATTATCCATGAACGAATGCTTCCTAATACATATGAAGTAAGACATTATCATAATCTTTCCCGTCAATTTTTCTTTGTGTTATCAGGTACAGCTACGCTGGAAGTTGATGGTGAAATAATAGAATTAAATCCGCAAGAAGGATATGAAGTCCCCCCTTCTACTCCACATCAAATGTTTAATAAAACTAATCTTGATTTAGAATTTATAGTTACTTCTCAGCCAAATAGCAAGGGAGATAGAGTTCTAACACAAAACTAATCTTCAACTATCGTGGAAGAATGTTGTTTTCTTCCAAATTCTGTGGTGAAGCAGGGATTTATGGATGAAATGTACCCTATAAGATGACCTTTTTAAAGTGTCTAAATTATAGGGGACATTTTTGAGTTAATCTTTTTTGGTTTGAAAATTAAAAACGCTTGCTAATATTTGAAGCTATTATTGCTACACAATAGCGTCACACCTTGAAAAGTTCCAACCGTATCTTCTTTTGTGGATTATAAGGAAATACCTTATTAGAGAGTCCCTTTTCTAAGAATAATTCATTTCTTTACTGTTGTTGATTCTGTCCCTGCATCCCAGTTCCCATTCCCGTCATATTAGAGACAAGTGGCATCATATTTTTCATTTTTCCGCCATTTCCACTAAACATTTGATAAGCAGCTATACCTACTCCAACTGAAGCAACAACCGGTAAAATTTTATTCATGTTTGGCTTCATCTACATCACCTTCTTTTTAAAATTTTGTTCATTGCTTTAATATTATGGTTTAAAAAACCTTAAAAATTCAGGTACTTGTTACCACAACAATTTGTAAAAAAGATGGTTTAAAGGAAAATTAAGATATATTAAACATCTAATTAATATAACAAATCAAAAATTTTTTCTCCAAGATTTCCAGCTCATTTTTTGTGTAGTATATAACTAAAAAAGACCACGCTTTATGAGTGGTCCGGTATATTATTCATTTAACGCCTGTCTGTTTTCTTATTTATTCCCCCAAAAGCTCCCCCAACCTCCCCCATTTTAATGAGATTATCTGGGGGAATTGCAAAAGTTAAATTTGGTTAATTGTGTATAAACGTTGTTAAATCAACACTTCCCTAAAATAAATACTTTCTTTTGTTAAGCAGATACACTACAATGAGTAATGTGAGGTGAGCTTACGTGAAAATTGGAAAGTTTAAAATGAATGAAAGTGGACTGAATCGCTTTTTCGGACCACTTGAATCTAAAATAATGGATATTCTTTGGACTGGTACGGAGATGACCATTAAGGATGTACAAAAGGTATTAGACTGTGAAAAAGCAACAAATTTTAACACGGTTATGACCGTCATGAACAGATTAGTGGATAAAGGAATACTACAAAAAAGAGCAGAGGGTAGATCTTCTATGTATATGCCAGTTCTTTCGAGAGAAGAGTTTATCAATACTCAATCTAAGGAAATGACGAACGAGCTTATGGACGAGTTTGGCAATGTGGTTGTTAGTCATATGCTAGATGCCATAGAAGATGTTGATGATGATCTAGTTGCTAAGCTTGAACAAAAAATAAAAGAGTGGAAAAAGGAAATGTAGCTTATGAACAAACGTCAATCGACCCATATGTTTATAGCGTCTTTACTTATTTCTGGAATCATTTTTTTCCAGATGGCCATTTATGTTATTTCTATGCTTGCGGGATGGGATGTGAAGTTTAACCTTGTAGAAGTATGTCATAGCACATTAAAAATGATTGGTTTATCCTCACTAGAATATGCACTTGACGGTTTAGTCATCTTTACATTGGTTTATCTGTTCTGGAAGGTATGTATACAATTTGTTCAAGCGAAAAGGATGAAATTAAAGTTTCAACAATATAAAGAGAAGAACCTAACAAAGAATTTAAATGAATCGTTTAGCAACGAAAAGGAAGAGTTTATCGTAATCTCTTATCCAACTCCTCTAGCCATTACAATGGGATTCTTTACACCTAAGATTGTTATATCAACTGGTCTTGTAAATATACTTACCGAGGAAGAGCTAAATGCAGTTTTAGCACATGAGATGTACCATAAGAATAACCGTGATCCTTTAAAAATGTTCATGTTATCGTTATTTTCTACTACTATAAGGTATATTCCGATATTAAAGTGGTTCCATCAAAAATATAGAATTGTCCAAGAAGTGTTGGCAGATGAATATGCTATAGAGAGACAAGCAACATCTGCAAGCTTAAGTAGTGCACTTTTAAAGATGTTAAAGGTAGGAAAGATAAATCGAATGCCTTTTACATATGCATCATTTGCAGATACCTCTGTCAATTACCGTATAGAATATTTATTAAACCCTTTAACAGAAGTAAAGTTGCAAATCCCATGGAGAGACACTGTTTTATCCATTGCTATTTTTACGTTAATATGTAGCTTTTTTATTTACGCATTAGCGTAAATTTTTTACCCAATTACACTACGTTATGTAGTTTTAGGAGATGTTGAATTTGTCTAAGAAGATTTTTTGGTTTATAGGTGTTATTGCAATATGTATTGTTGGAATCATTGTATTAACAGATACGAAGGCAGAATCTGTTGTTTTTGAATATGATGGACAGCCTTATATAGGTGAAGCATCTGCTCCGGTGGAAATTGTAGAATTTGGTGATTATAAATGCTCACATTGTAAAGACTTTAATGACAGTCTCTTCCCACTAATTAATGAAGAATTCGTAGAAACGGGGAAGGCGAAGTTTTACTACATGAACTATTCTTTCATTGCTGCTGATTCTAATACAGCCGCACAGTTTGGAGAAACGGTATATAAGGAACTCGGAAATGAAAAATTTTGGTCCTTCCATCATTTGTTATTTGCAAATCAAACAAATGCAAGCGGTCAAGAAAACCTAATGTCAGATGAATTTTTAGTGGCGGTACTAGCTGAGATAGCGAGCGAAGAAGAAGTGGAAAAGGTTAAACAGGCATTTAGTGAAGAGGGAGGAAAGGAAGCGTGGAATCTAGATATGAGTACAGCAAAAAATCTTGGTATAGTTGCCACTCCATCCATTTATATTGGCGGTAAGGAGTTTACAGGGAAAACGATGACGGACTTTGCTAAAATGGTGGAAGAGGCTGCAAATGCTAAATAAATCTATTTTAGCTGCTTGGCTTGTAGCGCTTATCGCAACGATAGGTAGTTTATTTTTTAGTGAACGGATGGGATTTATTCCATGTACACTTTGCTGGTATCAGAGGATTTTAATGTACCCGCTGGTGTTTCTATTGGGTGTAGCTTTCTATAGAAACGACAAAAAGATTTATGTATATGCGCTACCATTATCTATAATTGGCATATGTGTTTCCAGCTACCATTATGCCCTGCAGAAAATTCCTTCCTTGCAGGAATTTAGCGCATGTACAAGCGGAGTGCCCTGTTCAGGACAATATATCAATTGGTTCGGTTTTGTAACTATTCCATTTCTAGCATTGTTAGCATTCGTTATGATTACCGTTTTCATGCTTGTTCTTTGGAAGAAAAAATAACAATTTATTATAAAAAGAGAGGAGGAAGTTTAGATGAACAAGAAAAAGAGATTTTATATTCGAGCTCTCATTTTGGCTTTAATGGTTGTTGCCATTGTATTTACGATTTACTCGAATGTAACAAAGGAGAAAAATGCAATCTTGAAGGAGGGGGACGCCGCACCTGATTTTGCATTAGTAGATATGAACGGTGAGAAGCATCAATTATCCGATTACAAAGGACAGGGAGTCTTTCTAAACTTTTGGGGGACATGGTGTAAGCCTTGTGAAAGAGAATTTCCTATCATAGATGAACAATATCAAAACTATAAAGATCAAGGGCTTGAAATCCTCGCGGTAAATGTAGGCGAGTCGGATTTAAAGGTTCAAAGATACATTGATAGAAAGGGATTAACATTCCCAGTTCTAATTGATAACAATAAAAGTGTTATCAACGCCTTCAATATTAACCCGTTGCCTACGACCCTACTCATCAACTCTGAAGGTAAAATAGAAAAGATCATAACTGGTGAAATGAGCGAGGAAAGCATCAAGAAATATATGGAGCAAATACTACCAATTTAATATCTAATTTAAGACGCTTCCTTAGTTAAACTAGGAACGTCTTTTTATATAGCGTTTTTCTATGTCTCTTCCAACTGATAATCATAAAATCGATTCATTAGGTGAAAACTATTAAAAGTTCGTAGTTAAAATAGCTTCAAAAATTTAAAAATCAAATAAGTTGCATACCCCTTTAGGGTATCATATACTGGTATTAGGAATAGGAGGTTGGTTACTTGGACAATGTAATAGAGGAAAATACAGAATTACCATCAGACTTGTCTTGTAGGAGAAGTCACCATCCTGAGCATGTAAAAAAAGATTTAACCAATAGACTGAATCGTATTGAAGGACAAATTCGTGGCATTAAAGGGATGGTTGAAAAGGATATTTACTGTGACGATATAATTACCCAACTATCTGCAACCCAGTCGGCTTTAAATAGTGTTGCTAAGGTTCTTTTGCAAGGACATTTAAAGGGGTGCGTGGCTAATAGGTTAGCTGAAGGCGATGAAGAAGTGTTAGATGAACTGCTCGTTACGATTCAAAAACTAATGAGAAAATAGGAGGAATTCAAATGTTAAATCAAGTTACTTTAGAAGTTAAAGGCATGTCATGTGGACATTGCGTTAAGTCGGTAGAAACAAGTGTAGGTAATCTAGATGGCGTTGAACAAGTAAAAGTATATCTTGAATCCGGAAAAGTAGATGTATCCTTTGAAGAAGACAAAGTTACTTTAGCCAAAATAAAAGATACAATCGATGAACAAGGCTACGATGTCCAATAATAGATGGAGTGCTCATACAGGCACTCTCTTTATTTAGGTAATATATACCCCCTATACGTATATGAGAAAGGTGAGGGTTATGGAAAATAATATAAAGCAGACTAGCTATAAAATAACTGGGATGACCTGTGCGGCATGTTCTGCGCGAATAGAAAAAGTTATTAACAAAATGGACGGTGTGGAAGAAGCTAATGTAAATTTAGCGCTCGAAAAATCAGTTATCAAATATGACCCTGAGAAAGTAACAGAAGAAGACTTTGAGAAGAAAATTGAGGCACTTGGTTACGGAGTGGTGAAAGAGAAGAAAGAGTTTGCTATTACCGGTATGACTTGTGCTGCTTGCTCTACCCGCATTGAAAAAGGTCTAAACAAATTAGAGGGAGTAAGTTCTGCCAATGTGAATCTGGCCCTCGAACGTGCAACCGTTGAGTTTAATCCCTCCGACATAACTATAAACGATATTATTCAAAAGGTAGAAAAGCTTGGTTATGGTGCAATAATTAAATCGGAGGATAAAGAGACGGTCGATTATCGAGAGGAAGCAATCCAAAAGCAAAAGGTGAAATTTATTGTTTCAGCTATTTTATCTTTGCCACTTCTCTGGACGATGGTTGGACATTTTTCTTTTACTTCTTTTATTTACATGCCAGAATTTTTGATGAATCCGTGGGTGCAAATGGTATTGGCAACACCTGTCCAATTCATCATCGGAAGACAGTTTTATGTTAGTGCATACAAAGCGTTGAGAAATGGCAGTGCCAACATGGATGTACTCGTTGTGTTAGGAACCTCAGCAGCTTATTTTTATAGCGTTTATCAAGCAATCATTACTGCCGGTGAACATCATACAGCTAACCTTTACTTTGAAACAAGCGCGGTCCTTATCACACTGATTTTGTTGGGTAAGCTGTTCGAAGCAAAGGCAAAGGGGCGCTCATCGGAGGCTATAAAAAAACTAATAGGGCTACAGGTGAAAACGGCATTGGTTATTAGAGATGGTGCTGAATTGGTAATTCCCATTGAGGAAGTATTAGTAGGAGATACTATTCTAGTGAAGCCCGGAGAAAAAATTCCTGTTGATGGAGAAGTGATTGCTGGAAATAGTGCAGTCGATGAATCTATGTTAACTGGAGAGAGTATACCAGTTGATAAAGTAACTGGAGATTCGTTGTACGGATCCACCATCAATAAAAATGGTTCCATTAAAATGAAAGCAACGAAAATTGGAAGAGACACTGCACTTGCTCAAATTATTAAGGTAGTAGAAGATGCCCAAGGCTCAAAAGCGCCTATTCAACGTTTGGCAGATAAGATTTCTGGGATATTCGTACCAATCGTTGTAGGAATAGCAATAGTTACATTCTTAGTCTGGTTCTTAGTCGTTGAACCTGGTGAAGTCACCCCAGCGCTTGAGGCGTTGATAGCTGTACTTGTCATTGCTTGTCCATGTGCTTTAGGTCTTGCAACACCAACATCTATCATGGCGGGCTCCGGTCGTGCTGCAGAGTTCGGAATCCTGTTTAAGGGTGGAGAACATTTAGAAACGACACACCATATTGATACGGTGGTGGTTGATAAAACTGGAACAGTCACTTACGGAAAGCCGAAGCTAACAGATGTGCTTATGGAAGAGGGAATGAAGGAATCCGACTTTCTCGCTTATATCGGGGCAGCTGAAAGGCAGTCGGAACACCCACTTGCAGAAGCAATTGTAGATGGGATCAAGGAGCGTGGGATAACACTACTAGAGGTAACTTCCTTTGAGGCCATACCAGGATACGGTGTAAAAGCAGTGGTAAATGAGCAAGAAGTGTTAGTTGGTACTAAAAAATTAATGAATCAAAATAATATTAATATAGCAGCTATTCTTAAACGAATGGAAGAGCTCGAGGGACAAGGGAAAACTGCTATGCTTGCAAGTATAAATGGAAAATTTGTTGGTATGATTGCAGTCGCTGATACGATTAAGGAATCCTCTTTACAGGCTATTAAACGATTGAAGGAAATGAATATTGATGTCATGATGATTACTGGTGATAACCAGTTAACAGCCACTGCCATTGGAAAACAGGCAGGAATTGACCAGGTAATTGCTGAGGTGCTTCCAGAAGGTAAGGCAGCGGAAATTAAAAAGCTACAATCCTCCGGCAATAAAGTAGCAATGGTCGGTGACGGTATCAATGATGCACCAGCTTTAGCAATTGCTGATATTGGAATGGCTATCGGCACAGGAACAGATGTTGCGATGGAGGCAGCTGATATTACATTAATTCGTGGGGACTTAAACAGCATTGCAGATGCGATTATAATGAGTCGCAAAACAATGAGAAATATAAAGCAAAATCTATTCTGGGCATTTGCCTATAATACATTAGGTATTCCAATTGCAGCAGTTGGTTTACTCGCACCATGGGTAGCCGGTGCAGCTATGGCATTCAGTTCAGTTTCGGTGGTTTTGAATGCTTTACGTTTACAACGTGTGAAATTGGATAAATAGAGTGGTAAGGAGAACGGCTGCTGAAGTAGCGGTCGTTTTCTTTAATTTAATTAAGGTTCAAGGCCAAAAAGGCTTTCAAATATTTATTGGAGATTAACATTAAAAGGAGAGTTATATATGAAAAAAATAGCTGTAACGGGATTATGCACTTTATTTTTATTGGCAGGCTGTGGTGATGAAGGTGAAGAAACTGCAAAGGACAATAATATGGAGCAGGAGCATGCTCATATGAATCATATAGATGACGGTGGAGAGATTCCCGAGGGCTTAGAAGAAGCACAGAACCCTAAGTTTGAAGTAGGAAGTAAGGCAGTGATAGAAGCTGATCACATGGGTGGTATGAAAGGTGCAGAGGCTACAATTGTAGGTGCTTTTGATACAACGGTTTATGCTGTTTCGTATACTTCTACGACAGATGGCAAAAAGGTAGAGAACCATAAATGGGTTATCCATGAAGAGTTAGAGGCAACTGATGGAAAAGGGATAGTTGGCTCTAACGTTAAGCTGAATGCTAAACACATGGAAGGTATGGAAGGAGCCGAAGCTATCATTGAATCTTCTGAGGATACAACTGTTTACATGATAGATTATGTTTCAACCACTGATGGAACAGAGGTTAAAAATCATAAATGGGTGACCGAGGACGAATTGTCCGAAGTTAAATAGCAGTGATTTTGATCAATATATAGTCTACGCTTTTCTTGTTTAAATCTCCCCTTTAAGGGAAAAATAATAGCGGATACTTAAACAAGAGGAGGAGAAATAATGAATACGAAGTATGAAGATTGTTTAAAGGCTTGCATAGAATGCTTAGAGGCTTGTAATAATTGCTTTGACGCCTGCCTAAAGGAAGAACATATTAAAATGATGGCGGGTTGTATCAGGTTAGACCGTGAGTGTGCAGATGTTTGTTCATATGCGGCTCAAGCTATAACAAGAAATAGCCCATTTGTTCAGGAAATTTGTAAGCTCTGTGCACAAATTTGTGATGCATGCGGAGAAGAGTGTGGGAAGCACGATCATGAGCACTGTCAAAAATGTGCAGAGGCTTGTCGTAAATGCGCCGATGCTTGTCGCCAAATGGTCGCATAAAAAATGCAAAAAATGGGGACTGTTAGACTATTTTCTGACAGTCTCCTTTTTAGAATTGAAATTAGGTAATTTTAACTAATTGGAGGAAAAATACATAAATATTGAATTGATTATTATGCCTCATATTAAATTATGCCTAAAGTTTATTTCATTATTTTGACAAATTAGGTAGACTGTAAAGAAGGAAATTTGTATGGAAGGGATGGTGAACATGATGAGTTTAGTGAAAGCTACAGGAAATGGGATGTCTAACTTAGTATCTAGTATGCGAGCAGTCCAAAGAAAGGACGTAGGACAGGCATATAGAAAACATCATGAGTATTTCCAACCGAAAACTCCCTCTTTAAATGAATTGGAAGAACTTTTGCTTGGGAATAAAGAAAAAGAGAAAGACACCCCAGAACTTTCTGCTGCAATTCGTGAATTTCAAGAAATGGAAAAACAAACTATATTGGATATTAAGGGACCTGGCACTCCAATACAAAGCATAGGAGGACCGACACCTGAAAAAACAATTGAGCTATTAGAAAAAGTTCGTAGTCAGGCTTTAGCAGAAATGCCTGCGACACCTCAGCATTTACTAGTGGCTGCAAATGCAACTTCGAAAATTAGACAAGAGGAAGCCCAACTAACGTTAAATGAAATGGCGAATAGACAAATTGAGTTAGAAACTCAGAGGCAAAAAGAAATGGAGGCTGAAGTTTTTAATCGTTCTATGCAGGTGGACTTTCAAACACCAAAAGTGTTGGAGGAAGACTTACAGAGCCTTCAAACTAAACGTTTAAAAGAACAGGCTATTGCTAAATATTCGTATCAAGTTCATTTAAGAAAGTATGGCTTTTCGGATCAGCAACCGAGCTTCTTCCAAATAGCATAGGAGTAATAAACATGACTAAAAAACAGAAGACCAATGCTGTTCGTATGTTAGAACAGCAGAAAATAGCTTTTGATTTAATCGAATACGAGCTGACTGGTGATCAAGTCGATGGGGTAACTGTAGCAAACAAAATAGGCTACCCCGTTTTTGTCGTGTATAAAACATTACTAGTTACCGCTGGTTCAAATAAATACTATGTCTGCATTATCCCTGTGGATCAAGAGCTAAATCTCAAAAGTGTGGCAAAGGAAGTTGGAGAGAAAAAGGTGGAGCTGTTGCATCTAAAGGACCTTTTGCCAACGACTGGTTATATCCGGGGAGGCTGCTCACCAATAGGGATGAAAAAGCTGTTTCCGACAATTGTAGATAGTAGCGCCGAAAACAACGACTATATTATCGTTAGCGGAGGAAGGATAGGGCTTCAAGTGAAGCTTTCGCTAACTGACCTACTCCGTATGACTAAAGGGAAAACGGCAGTAATTAGCAATTCCAAAAATGACTAGCAATCTTTTCTTAAGCGACTATAATAGATATAGTATTAAATGATTCCATTCCAACTTTTTAGTTGAGAATGGTTTTTTCGTTAAAGGAAAGTAGGATAGAAACATGAAGGAACTTGTTTGGCGTTGGATCTTTTTTATAGTGGGTATAACGATTATGTCCTTAGGGATTTCGATGACTATAAAAGGATATTTATTTGGTATTGGGCCTTGGGATGTTTTGCACGTTGGTCTTTTCAATCATTTAGGATTATCAATCGGCACATGGGCTATTTTAACGGGTATCATTATTGTGTTGATTACGATCATCAGTACAAAAAAAATTCCTGCATTAGGGACATGGCTTAATATTTTGTTTGTAGGATCATTTATCGATATGTTTAATTGGTTACTGCCCAATCCAACAGACTTGTTGGGACAGTCGATCATTTTTATATTAGGAGTTATGGTGATGAGCATAGGGATCGGGATTTACGTTTCACCGAATCTAGGAGCGGGACCACGTGATTCTTTAATGCTTCTCATAATAGAAAAAACAGGTTGGAGCTTAAAGAAAGTGCGGACAGGCATTGAAGTGATAGTCGCTATTGTCGGTTGGATACTAGGAGGCCCAGTAGGCATTGGTACTATACTTATCGCAATAGGGCTTGGACAATTAGTACACTATACATTACCTGCTTCGCAAAAATATTTGAATAAAATAAGTGGTTATACACTACCATTCGTGAAGAAGAGCGCTGAGAAACATATATGATTCTCAGTGCTTTTCATATTTTTGGTTGATGCAGCATACATTATCTATTGAATGAACGATAGAAAGGATGACTATTTGAACGGAACAATTACACACTTTATGGGGAAATCTTATACGGGACAAGGTGTTAAAAACTTCTATAAAGAACTCATTCAAGAAGCGAAAAAGGTATATTTTTTTAAAGGCCCAGCAAGCTCTAGACTCTCCGAAACCTTAAAAGAAATTGGATATGCAGCTATACGAAGAGGGAATGATATGGAATGGTTTTTAGATCCGCTCGACGAGGACGCTGTAGAGGCTGTTTATATTGTTGACACAAAAACACTTTATCTTCAAACGAATACGATTGATCCTTTCTTCTATGGGGCAGGGCATGAGTGGGTAACTTATTATGATGCCTATAAACTCGACAGGTTACGGGATGTGGGACTAGTTGTCCGCGACAAGCATCTAGAGGGAGAGGCTTGGCTTGCAAAGGGTTTGCAGACCCTATCGAGAGCTAAGCTAATACATGATGACTGGGAGCAATTAATTCAACCTGGAATGGACTGGAAGGGTATTGATTCATTATTAGATGATCTTCAAAAAAAATATATAGGGAATGTGAAACTACAAAAAAATCCGAAGCTAACTCACCGTTTAATGGGTTCTTTAACGCCGTTAGGGGCAAAGGATACGTTTAGTTCAATTTCCAAAAGTTTAAAGACGCGTTTGTATATAAAAGGGCTGCCTGGCAGCGGGAAATCCTCCTTTATGAAAAAATTTGGAGAAGAAGCAAAGTCTCATGGTCTAGACGTTCGCTACATTTGGTGTGGGTTAGATGCCAATAGTATTGATGGGGTAGTGATACCGGAGCTTCAATTGAGTATTGTGGATGCGACTAGTCCACATATTTATGACCCTGAAAGAGAAGGGGATGAAATTGTAGATTTCTTCCCATATATCGACCAAAACCAATGGGCTGAAGAGGAATTGACGAAAGTCAGAGAGGCATACTCAAGCGAGATGGAATTGGCTCAAGATTACATCAGTACTTATTTTGCAGAGGCAAAGCTTATTAAATCACTCTATGACTCTGCCATAGATGAGGATAAATGGAGAGAACTTCACGATAAAATGCTAGAAACAATTGAGTGAGTAGGTTTCCTACTCGCTTTTTTTTTATGGTTTTTGACTAGCGTTTGCCAGGTGAAGAAGGCATAGACATTTATTTATCAAAAGAGACATATCTTAGTCTTTCTTCTATAACAATGGTAAAATAAAATGGACTATTTGTTTGAAAGGAAGATGAACTTGTCTAATGTATTAAATAACTTTTTAACAGAAAACCTAGAGCAATTAAAGAGTCAAGGTCTATATAACGAAATCGATCCTGTTGAAGGAGCTAATGGCCCAATTATAACAGTTGGCGGAAATGAGCTAATCAACCTATCCTCCAACAATTATTTGGGACTAGCTACAAATGACGAATTAAAGCGTATTGCAAAAGAAACGATAGATAAATATGGTGTAGGAGCGGGAGCAGTACGTACGATTAACGGAACGCTAGACCTACACGTAAAGCTAGAGGAAAAGCTTGCTGAGTTCAAAGGAACAGAAGCAGCAATATCTTATCAATCGGGCTTTAACTGTAATATGGCTGCAATTTCTGCGGTAATGGACAAAAATGATGCGATTCTTTCTGACCAATTAAACCATGCATCCATCATCGATGGTTGCCGACTTTCTAAAGCTAAAATCATTCCATTTAACCACTCTGATATGGATGATCTTCGCAATAAAGCGAAAGAAGCAACGAAATCTGGCCAGTACAACAAAGTAATGGTAATTACAGATGGCGTATTCTCGATGGATGGTGACATTGCAAAGCTTCCAGAAATCGTTGAAATTGCAAAAGAATTTGACCTAATCACGTATGTGGATGATGCACATGGTTCTGGTGTTACTGGTAAAGGTAAAGGAACAGTGAAGCACTTTGGTTTAGAAAAAGAAATCGATTTCCAAATTGGAACACTTTCTAAAGCAATCGGGGTAGTCGGTGGATACGTTGCAGGGAAGAAGGACTTAATCGACTGGTTAAAGGTTCGTTCACGTCCATTCCTATTCTCTACTGCTTTACCACCTGGCGATGTAGCAGCAATAACAGCTGCAGTCCAAATGATCATCGATTCCACAGAGCTTCATGACAAGCTTTGGGAAAATGGTGACTACTTGAAGGCGGGCTTATCTAAGCTTGGATTTGATATTGGTGCATCTGAAACACCAATCACTCCATGTATCATTGGAGACGAAAAACTAACTCAGCAATTCTCTAAACGCCTATTTGAAGAGGGAGTATATGCAAAATCTATTGTCTTCCCTACGGTACCTAAAGGAACTGGACGCGTTCGCAACATGCCAACAGCTGCCCATACAAAAGAAATGCTAGATGATGCCATAGCTACTTACGAAAAAGTTGGAAAAGAACTAGGCGTTATTAAATAGAATAAGATACCGGCTACCAATTGTTTGGTAGCCTTTTTTTGTGGGGGATACAATCGCAAAGTTTCTCTAAGTGGCAGTTAAATATAGGGGAAGATAAACGGATGCGAAGCGTCTCCTAAATGCTAGAAATCGTCTCCTAAGTGGTGGTTGCGCCCCTAAATATGGAGAAATGTCTCGTAAAACAGTGAGAAGCGCTCGTAAATGATGAGAAGTGTCTCCTAAATGCTAGAAATTGTCTCCTAAGTGGTGGTTGCGCTCCTAAATATGTAGAAATGTCTCGTAAAACGGTGGAAAGCGCTAGTAAACGATGGGAAGTGTCTCCTAAATGCTAGAAAGAGTCTCCTAAAGTAAGATGGCGCCCCTAAATATGGAGAAATGTCTCCTAAAACGGTGGGAATCGCTCATAAATGGATGAGAAGTGTCTCCTAAACGCTGGAAATCGTCTCCTAAGTGGTGGTTGCGCCCCTAAATATGGAGAAATGTCTCGTAAAACAGTGAGAAGCGCTCGTAAACGATGGGAAGTGTCTCCTAAATGCTAGAAAGAGTCTCCTAAAGTAAGATGGCGCCCCTAAATATGGAGAAATGTCTCCTAAAACGGTGGAAAGCGCTCGTAAACGATGGGAAGTGTCTCCTAAATGCTAGAAATTGTCTCCTAAGTGGTGGGTACGCTCCT
Source organism: Psychrobacillus sp. NPDC093200 (assembly GCF_050280345.1). NCBI lineage: Bacteria > Bacillati > Bacillota > Bacilli > Caryophanales > Bacillaceae > Psychrobacillus > Psychrobacillus sp. NPDC093200. The sequence goes on from NZ_JBNNVC010000001.1 coordinate 540,866, forward strand.
AAATATGGAGAAATGTCTCCTAAAAGGGTGGGAATCGCTCATAAATGGATGAGAAGTGTCTCCTAAACGCTGGAAATCGTCTCCTAAGTGGTGGTTGCGCCCCTAAAAATGGGGAAATGTCTCCTAAAACAGTGGAAAACGCTCGTAAATGGATGGAAAGAGTCCCCTAATGCCACGAATTATCGTTAAAAATATAAATGATATTAGTTAATAGTAAAAAGCCCACCGTAGTGGGCTTTTATATTGAAATCGAATGATCTTACTGCCGGGTTCCAAGAATAATTGGTCCACTCATTTCAAATTATTTATCTCTTTCTGAAAAGAATAATAAAGGCTATATTTTTGGACGCCTGTTGCAAGCTCAATGCTTTTGTTCGCTTCTTGTTCATAGAGGTCGTTGTTGCCTTGCTCTTTTGCGATGACAGCTTCGATTGCATGCTGCATCCAACCTTTTGGGAGTTGAACCTTCAGTGTATGAGCCTCATCAAAGTCTCCTTTAAGAGCTTCTACATATGCTAAATAATAGGTTCTTAATGGTTCTTTGCTTATTTGTTTAGCTAGGTGCTCGAATTTAGAGGCGTTGTTTTCAAAAAGTGCCAATATGGTTTTATATACTTCCTGCATATAGGGCTGTTTGTGCCTTATCAAAATTTCCTCTAAGGAGCGTATGATCTGTTCTCGATCGCCAGTTTTCAAAGCTAGCGGGTAAGCAAATATCGGCTTTCGCTTATTCTTTTCTAGATATTGCTCTATCTTTTTCAAATTTTTTGATTTATAAACCGTATACATTTGAGGTACAACTATTAAAAGTAAATATACGGCTACTACTACCAAATAAATTAACCAAAAAGGTAAATTGAAAAAAGTCATAACCATAGTCAATATTACCCCTAGCAAAAAAATGAGTGCATATTTTAATATTTTCATAAAAACCTCCTAATTAAACTATTATATCAAAAAATGAAATCGGATATGGTTGTATTTCACGAATGAACACGATATAATTATTACTTGATAAACGCAGTGATATCAAGGTGTTTTATTGATATAATGTACTTTCTAAAAATACAATTGTTTTTGAAAGGGAGAAATAAATATGAAGAAAATTATGGTTACCGGAGCTTTAGGACAAATTGGTTCGGAACTAGTTGCGAAACTACGAAAAGAATATGGTTCAGACAATATTTTGGCAACAGACATTAGACATATATCATCGCCAGTAACAGAAAATGGTCCATTTGACCTTTTAGATGTGACGGATGGAGAGAAAATGCATCAGCTTGCGAAGAATTTTCAAGCGGACACCATGATTCATATGGCTGCATTACTTTCTGCAACAGCAGAAGCGAAGCCGCTATTGGCGTGGAATTTAAATATGGGTGGATTAGTAAATGCATTGGAGGCTTCACGTGAATTAGGGATGCAATTCTTTACTCCCAGCTCTATTGGTGCTTTCGGACCTTCTACTCCTAAGAAAAACACACCCCAGGATACATTGCAGCGTCCAACTACTATGTATGGAGTAAACAAAGTATCAGGAGAATTGCTATGTGATTACTACTTTCAAAAATTCGGCGTGGATACAAGAGGAGTTCGTTTTCCTGGATTGATCTCCAATGAGACATTACCAGGGGGTGGAACAACTGACTATGCAGTTGACATTTACTATAAAGCATTAGAGGATGGCGCTTACACGTCCTATATAGCAAAAGGAACATATATGGATATGATGTATATGCCGGATGCGCTTCAAGCGATTGTTGATTTAATGGAGGCAGATCCGACTAAGCTAATTCATCGTAATGCATTTAATGTAACGGCAATGAGCTTTGAACCGGAACAAATTGCTGCATCTATCCGCAAGGAAATACCTTCCTTTAAGATGAATTATGAAGTAGACCCAGTTCGCCAAGCAATTGCTGATAGCTGGCCAGACAACATTGATGCGACTGCAGCAAAAGAAGAGTGGGGCTTTACGTATAAATACGATTTAGACGCAATGACGAAGGATATGTTACTAACGCTAAAGAATAAAAAAACGGCAGGCTCCTTATAAAGGACCTGCTTTTTTTTTTATAACAATTAATATAAATTTGCGTACTACTTAATTCTTAAAGTGAATGTAAACGGAGAATTTTGAGAATAATGACTTTGAGTAAAAGGGTTGTATTTTATCTAAAAAACGAATAATATATTTAATGTTATTAAAAATGTTCGTGTTTAAGGAAGAAGGTAATAAAATGTTTCGTTTGAAGGAGCATAGTACGAATGTAAAGACTGAACTTATTGCTGGAATGACCACATTTCTCACAATGGTATATATCGTTGTTGTAAATCCGATTATTTTATCGGATGCAGGTGTACCACTTGATCAAGTGTTTATGGCAACTATTATTTCTGCTGTTATCGGTACATTATGGATGTCGCTTTGCGCCAATTATCCAATCGCAATTGCTCCTGGTATGGGATTGAATGCATATTTCACTTACGCTGTCGTGTTAGCGTCAGACGGAAAAATTGATTATTTAACAGCTTTTGCTGCTGTTTTCGTAGCAGGTATAATTTTTATTCTTTTATCTTTAACACCTTTGAGAGAAAAGTTAATAACGGCAATTCCGAAAAATTTAAAACATGCAATTACTGCAGGTATTGGGTTATTTATTGCCTTTCTAGGCTTACGAATGGCTAAAGTAGTTGTGGCAAGTGATAGTAACTTAGTGATGCTAGGTGATTTAACTTCCCCTGGTGTTCTCTTAACTTTATTTGGTTTATTAATCACTGTTATTTTAATGGTACGTAATATAAATGGTGCATTATTTATTGGTATGGTTATTACTGGTATCCTAGCTGTGTTAACAAATCAACTACATATTGATAAAGTGGTAGCTCTGCCTCATTTACCAGAAGGTATTTTAATTTGGAATCCAATTGAAGCAATTAGCCAAGTTATTTCTTATGGTTTATACGGAGTAGTATTCTCATTCATTTTAGTTACACTCTTTGATACTACAGGTACTATGGTTGGTGTTGCTAAACAAGCTGGTTTGATGAAAGACGAAAAATTACCTCGTGCTCGTCAAGCATTACTGGCTGACTCAGTTGCGACGACTGTTGGGTCTATGTTTGGAACTAGTCCGACAACAGCATTTGTTGAGTCTTCATCTGGTGTTGCTGTTGGTGGCCGTACAGGTTTAACTAGTTTAACCGTTGCTGTTTTATTCATAGTTGCTTCTTTCTTTGGACCTTTAGTAGGTGCCATATCTGGTGTTGCGGCGATTACCTCTCCAACCCTAATTATTGTTGGTACATTGATGATTGGTTCTGTAAAAGAAATTGAATGGAGTAAATTTGACGAAGCATTCCCTGCTTTCTTAATCATCTTGATCATGCCTCTTACTTCAAGCATTGCAACTGGAATTGCTTTTGGGTTTATCATTTACCCTATTTTGAAAATAGTTAAAGGTGAAGCAAAAAAAGTACATCCGATGCTATATATATTTGCTATCCTATTTGCATTTCAATTATTGTTTTTACCACACTAATAAAAATAAAATGCTCCCTGCATATTTAGATGCGGAGAGCATTTTTTTAGTTCAGAATGCTAAAGAAATAAAAAGTAGTTATTTTAAGAAGGTTTAATCTTCTTTAAGTTCAATCTAATTAAAGGATAATAAGACATTGGATCAAAATAGATATCGGAACATAGTAAGTTCTTATTTCACTCTTTGGCACTTCCATCACTTCATTTAGTAAAAATCCACCAAATAGGTGAGCTTGGGATAAATTTCACTTAGTAGTTTTATTCAATAGCGAACGTAGCAAACCAACCATTTAAAGATCTTACAGCTTGGATTAAACTCATATCACCGAATTCTTCATAATAATGGGTCTCTTGTATATCGGAGAAGTTGGAATAAAATACTTCAATGGTGTTGTCCTCTGAAACAGCTATAATTTGCCCATCTTTGTAACCTATATCGTTCCTTGTTAAATATGAGTCGTCTAAAGTGTCTGAAGCAGATATAACTTGGCCATCTACGTAACTTTTATCGTTCTCGTCTGCAAAAGAATTTGTAGAAAATGAAAAGAACACAAACACTAATCCTATTAAAAACAATGATATGCTTAATAGTTTTTTCATTTACATCACCTTTCTCCATATTAATTTCCTTAATTATACCTAAAAATACAGAATATTCAATAAAGGGAGTTAAATACATTTTTTTGAGGTGGATAAGTTTCGATAGATTAGGTTTTTTTTGATGTTTTTTAACATTGGGTCTTAGTTACAGGTCTCTTAGGAAATTTTAATTTTTTTTTGAACTTATAGCAACAGGTTGGTTCAATAAGAGAAAACTAATTTGAAGTTAATGCTTGATTATATTCGTGCTTAATTTAAGGGGGAATGTTTTTGAAACACGCAAAGTTAAAAATGTACTTTTCGGATAACCGTGTGGCTAATTCGAAGGATTACAAGAAATCAATAGATTATCAATTTACGTTATATTTATAATTTTACTTTTCCTTGCGGCAGTATTTGGTAATTTTCTGATTTTGGCATGGTTGCTAACGTGTGCTCAAGTTAAACAAAAAGAGATTTGGCGATCAGTATGAATTGTTATATAAAAACTGTAAATTAATAATTTTCTGTATATAATAAATGAGAGGAGGTTGACAACATGAAAGCAATTCAAGTTACAAATTTTGGTGGACCTGAGAAGTTAGCATACACAGACGTTGAGGATGTAGTAGTAGGAAAAAAAGACGTATGTATTCGTTTATACGCTGCGGGAGTTAATTCGAGTGATACCTATACATTAACAGGTACATATGCGTTTTGTGTACCGCAATTGCCTTATACTCCTGGCTTAGACGGTGCAGGGGTTGTAGAGGCGATTGGAGAAGAAGTCACAAATATTCGAGTTGGTGACCGTGTATTTATTGCTTCTTTACTGAGAAGTAATAGTACCGGGACATTTGCACAAAAGATGGTGTGTGATGAAACGTTGGTTCATTTGTTACCAGACCATGTATCTTTTGAACAAGGTGCAGCATTAGGGGTACCTGCGTTAACTGCATATCGTGCATTATTTCAACGTGCCTGTCTGAGACCAGGTCAAACTGTTTTTATTCATGGAGCCAGTGGTGGGGTAGGATTACAGGCTGTCCAAATGGCAAAATCTCACGGTGCTAAAGTGATTGGGACAGCAAGTAAGCCTAAAGGTAAAAAAATGGTTAAGCAAGCTGGTGCAGATATCGTCATTGATCATGTGACTGAAGCAACGATTGAAGATGTGCTAGCCTTAACAGATGGCAATGGACCAGACGTAATTATTGAGTTTTTAGCAAATATTAATTTAGAAACAGATTTAAAGCTTATTGCACCATTTGGCAAGATTGTAATCATCGGAAATCGTGGTTCTATAGAAATAAATCCACGTCTTGCAATGCAAAAGGAATGTGATATTTTAGCAACGGCTCTTTGGAATGCACCGAAAGATGAATATGAACAAAGCATTCATGGTGTAATTGGAATGTTAAATAGTGGAGCATTACGTCCGATTATTGGTACTACTTTGCCACTTCAGCAAGCATCGCAGGCCTTTGATCAGCTATCAAAAGGTATAGGAAATGGTAAACTTGTTTTAATAATTGACTAATTATTTTACATAATAAAAGTTAACAAATTTTAGGAAATATTGTACTTAAACTAACGCAACAGGAACTTTAAGAGTCGCGTATTTAATTAAACAACTTTATTGTTAGCGTTTAGAATATTACGCCTTTAGGAACAGATTAAGCTAGTGTAAATCTAAAATTAAAACAATTAAAAAAGCAACGGTAAAAGTTCATTGTACACTTTTATCGTTGCTTTTTTTCAATTGATGGTTCGCTTTAATATTTGCGCAACAAAGAGTTATTCAATGAAAGTATACAGAAGAGGAGTTATGGTCAAAAAGCTATTCGAATTGCTTTTTTATTTAATATGTGAAAATATAGAGTTCGAAAAAACTATTAAAATAACAAAACAAATGAACTTTAGAGATTGAAGGGATTTACCGTAATGGATCATAACATAACCATATTAATCTGTGACGATAATGTCGCTGTTCATGAAAGTATTAATGCTTATTTACAAGCTGAAGGTATGAATAGTGTGTCTGCTTACGATGGAGAGATGTCACTCAAACTCCTAAAAGAAAACAATTTTGATCTAGTGGTACTTGATATCATGATGCCCGGTCTTTTTGGGACCGAAGTATGTAAGGAGATACGCAAAACTAGCGATATTCCTATTCTTATGCTTAGCGCTAGAAGCGAAGAAGTGGATCGGATTGTCGGACTTGAAATTGGTGCCGATGACTATATAACAAAGCCCTTTTCTCCACGAGAGATAGTAGTAAGGATCAAAACGATATTAAAAAGGGTGCAACCAAAAAAAGAAAATACCCACTATTTAAAAGCAGGAAATCTGTCCATTGATATTGATGGATATGAAGTTCTGATCAATAATCAGGAAATTGAATTTACTGCAAAAGAGGTGGAGTTTTTGACCTTTCTAGTCAAAAACACAGGGAAAGTGGTCAACCGTGAGGAATTACTGTACAAAGTTTGGGGATATGATTATATCGGAGACACGCGTGCAGTCGATACGCTAATCAAACGAATCCGTCAAAAAATCGCTAAAGCTTCTCCCGAGTTTTCCATAAAGTCCGTCTACGGTGTCGGTTATAAATTTGAGTTATTTGTATGAAGCGGTTATTTTCAAGTAAGCTGTGGATTGCATTTGTCATCCTATTGATATTTATTTCTGGTCAGCTGTTAGGGGCTTTTGCAATCAAACATTACTTTACCCAATCAAAAATTGAAGAACTCCAGCCGCCCCTCACGTTGATCGGAGAAGAGGTTGCGGATGGTGAAAATATAAGAAAAACCGATGATTATTTAATTAAGGCTTATGATGTCCATGGAATGGAAATCAATGTTTACAACGATGAACCAATCTCAAGATTTTCTTCTGATGCGAAAGTAAACAAGGAATTAACCTCGTATTTGCCAAAAATTATCAGTGGCAAAACCGTAGTTGAAATCCAGGAAGTACCGGGGTATTCTGCGCAAGCAATTATAATCGGGCAACCATTGGTTCAGGACAACAAAGTGACAGGTTGTATCTATTTATTAAAAGAGGCACGCGCTTATCAAGCAGCGCTTAATGGTTTTTACCTTGTATTCTTCGTAACTCTGGCTATTGGAACAATCATCATTCTGGTTTTTCTTGCGTTGTTTATCAAAGAGAAAAATCACCTTGAACAAATGCGCAAAGACTATGTCGCCAATATTAGCCATGAACTGAAAACACCGCTTGCATCTATCAAAGCTTTGACAGAGACACTGTCGGACCATGTTGTCAAAGATCAGGAAAAAATCGACCAATACTACAGCATCATCTTGAGAGAAAGTGTTCGCTTAGAAAAACTCATCTCGGATTTGCTTGAATTATCGAGGCTGCAATACAAAAAAACGGCATATACTAAATCAATCGTGAATACAAAAGAAATCATAGCGAAAGTTTCAGAGCCATTTGCTATTTTAGCAGACGACATGGATCTTCAATTTCAAATTACAGAACGTGCGAAAAGTTTGCCCGCAACCTATTCAAATGAAGATCGTATCACACAAGTGCTTACCATTTTGCTCGATAACGCGTTTAAGTTCACTCCGGAAAATGGCAAAGTGACTATCGACGCCAAAACGACAGCTCGTAAAGCGGAAATCATGATAATGGACAATGGCCCAGGTATTTCTAAGGAAGTTCTTCCGCACATATTCGAGCGGTTTAACAAGGAAGACTTATCGCATACAAGTACAGGCAGTGGCCTCGGGCTGTCCATTGCGCTCGAAATCATGGAACAGCTTGGGGAGAAAATCAGTGTGAAAAGTCAGGCTAATGCAGGAACCACATTTACTATCACCTTAAAAAAAGCATAAAATTTTTGGCAGAAAAACGTTCATTTTACCTCGTTTTTCTGCCATTTTTGTGCCACAATGTTTTGTTATGATCAATTTATAGAAAGAACATACAAAACAATTAGGAGTGAAGCACAAATGAAAAAATCTATATCAACAATTTTATCAATGTCCCTAGCAATGGGATTATTAGCTGGGTGTTCATCAAGCAGTTCCAAAGAAACGGCTCCAAAAAATAGTGAAGAAACGGAAACAACTCAGCAAGCAGAAACGAAACAACAGGTTGCTGAGGCAATTGATACCTCTTTCATTAAGAACAAACAATTAGATGTAAAATACGGCAGCCAATCGGAAACGCAAAAGCTGGACATTTATTTTCCAAATGAAGGCGAAGGACCGTTTCCAGTAATCATCGCAATCCACGGGGGTGGATTCATGCAGGGAGATAAAACAGGGACGGACCTGACTGCCATGATTGAAGGTGTCAATCACGGGTATGCAGTTGTAGCGGTCAACTATAGACTTTCAGGTGAAGCGATATTTCCTGCAGCGATTAGTGATATAAAAGCTGCAATTCGTTATGTTAAAGCTAATGCGGAAGAATACAACTTGGACTCTGAAAAGGTTGTGGCATGGGGAGGCAGTGCGGGCGGAAATTTAGCGGCACTAGTCGGTACGAGTGGAGATGACGACTCTTTAAATGGTCAAAATACTGAAAATATGGAATATTCATCTGAAGTACAAGCTGTCGTTGATTGGTATGGACAAATTGACTTTATGAAACTGGATGAGCAGTTTACGGAATCCGGAATCACTCCAAAAATAGGAGAACGAAGCTCAGATGATTCTCCGGAAAGCAAGTACATCGGAGGAAATATTACCGAAAATATAGAGGAAGTAGAAAAAGCGAACCCGGAAACTTACATTACAAAAAATGATCCAGCCTTTTTTATCCAACACGGAACGGCTGATCCGAACGTGCCAACGCAACAGTCCATTGATTTCTCTGAAAAACTAACAGATGTTTTAGGTGATGAGAAGGTAGAGCTTACACTGTTGGAAGGCGCAGTTCACGGAGGGGAACCTTTTAATTCAGAGGAAAACCTAAAAGAAGTATTTAGTTTTCTCAATCGTGTATTAAAATAAATTCTTGCGGGTGGCAATTTTGCCACCCTATTTTTATTTTATTCTCTTATTAAAATAGTGAATTATTTCTTTATAGCCTATGGTTATATCACTTGGAATGACGAAGGTTTGTTTAGGCTATAATTCAATGAATAGCACATATTAAATGTATATATGAAAATGGGTTAGACGGAATGGTAAGCTGCTACTGACTGTTTCTAGCTTGGAGTTCCTTATGTTATTTCGATGTATTCCCCTATAGTGCAAAATTTTTGATTATAAGATATATAATAAGGGAGATATCAATTGAAACTATTAAAAGTGCTAAAAATAGGATTAACGCTATTATTTGAGTTTAAGTAAGAACGAAAAGAGATTGAGGTGATGTATTTTGGATGAACGACAAAGGGACTTCTATCTTCGAATACAGAGAATCGGTTATGTAGCACCTTCATTGAATCGTGGAATTGAGTTTGTTCTAGTAATCGATGGGGAACTTAAGATTGAAACAAGAAATCGGATTTACCAGCTTAAAGATAAGGATTTGCTCATCATTAACCGAAATGAGCTTTTTGAAATGCAAGGAAATAAACAAAATAGCGTTCTTCGGTTTACAATTTCAGATACATATATGGATCAATTTTATGGAGAATATCGCAATCGGCGTTTTGAATGTTTTTCAGGTGATATCGATATGGGAAGAGAAGTTTTACTCGATCAGCTTAGGACATTTTTTGGTGAAATGGTGATTACCTATTATAGAAATGACGAAATCTATGCTATTGAAATGCAACGTCTTGTAAGTGAAATTCTATTAATAGTAATTCGCCGTTTTAAGGAAGAAGGAAGTGTGTTTGAAAAGATAAATACGGAAGATGAACGGCTTATACAAATCGTCGATTATTTGGGGAAGCATTTTCAAGAATCTATTACTTTAGAGGAAATGGCTCATAAAACATTTATGTCTCCAGGGTACTTATCACGCTATTTTAAGAAGGTTATGGGGATGGGATTCAGTCGTTTTCTTATGAATATTCGATTGAAACACAGTGTAAAAGACTTGCTCTACACAACAGATACAATTTCTCATATTGCAATGAAGAATGGTTTTCCAAATACAAAGTCTTTTACAAAATTTTTTAAAGAAGTATATGGAGAAACGCCTAAAGCATACCGAGAAAATCATGTAGAAGAGCAAGTGGGAACTATAGAGGTCACACAAATGGAAGATGTAGAAACATTGAATAATACCAAGGATATTTTTCTGAAGATAGGTTCATTACTATCAGAGAAAAATAATACGTATAGCAATACGGAAACCCGTTACGAAGAACTACATTTAGATGCAACTATTTCTACTAATGAAAAAATTTATAGACCAGATTATGTTTTGATTATTCGTGAGTTAAAAGAAATTTTAAGAGAAGATGTTCGAGAACAAGTCCTGTCGGTAAAAGATGAACTACATCTCAATTTCATAGGTATTCGAAACTTAGTTGGTAATACTACATTTCTTCCAACTGTCGAAACGGACGAACTTATAGCGACTTCGTCTCCATATTTTACAGCAGATCTCGCCATTAACTTTTTAAAAAAGCATGATCTGTCCATATTTAGTCGTGTAGATTATCAAGATATATCAACGGATGAAGAGGCATATTTCACAAAATTAAACGGCTTTTTACATCATTGTTTGTTAGCATATGGCGAGTCTTACGTGAGTAAGTGGCATATTCTTTACTACGAATCTTATTATTCAGGGGTGAGGGAAAAGAACTAAAACGAATTTATGAAAAGCTCTATCATACACTGAAAAAAAATGTTCCGAAGATCCAAGTGGGCATGTATATACCGTTTTCAACGGAAAAAGAAGGGACGAGTGTTCATCACGCATATTTATTACAGGATAGAGGTTATATAGACTTCATCAGCTACAGTGCAAATCAAAACGAAGCGATTGATTTTGAAGAAAGTAGAAATGATCGATTTTTATTCGCTAAAGATTATATTAAAGATAAAACAACTAAATTGAAAAGTTATTTGAAGCAGCTTCACATTGAAAAGCCACTTCATTTAATGACCTGGAATACGTTATCAGGAAATACACGATACACAAATGGAACATTTTTCAGAGGTGCATTAGTCTTGAAAAATGCTTTAGAAATTTCAAAAGATGTCCAGTCATTAGGATTCTGGATCAATACCGAATTACATGAGGTTGGTGATATACATCATCGAATTCAATTAGAAGGAATGGAATTATTTCATTTTTTTAAGGGGAAGCGTCCCGCTTTTCATGCAATGGCTTTTGCCGAGAAATTATCCGGTAGCATTATTGCACAAGGAGAAGATTATATCATGACGCAATATGATGGTGGTTATCAGTTAGTGCTTATGAACTGTACGAATATAAACCCTTATTTTTCAATTGAAGATGCTTTTCTCAAAAAGTTAAATAAAGACATTCGAATAACCATTTCTAATTTAGAACATGGGGAATATCAGGTTCGTAAATATATATTCGACAAAGATAATGGAGCTCTATATAAAAACTGGGGAAACTTAAGTAGTATACACGGTGTAGATTTAGAAGTGACTGAATATATTAATCGATTAAGTCATCCATCTATGCAAATATTCGATGAGTCAATTTTCGGAGATTGGTCATTCTATTCATACTTATCGATTAACGCCATTCATTTTTTTGATATCCGCAAAACGTACAATAAATCCTTCATTTAAATTATAAGTAGTCATCGGTGTTTAATTATACTGGTGGCATTTTTTTATGTTTGCATTTTCTCTCTTGATAAAAAATGAACCGTCTATTTTTTACCTATAAATAAGTTCTGTCAGAATATTATCCTTTGAAGTCAATGAAAAGAGCATAAATGACAAGGCGTACTAGGAGTTTCCTAGTCTAAAATATACGTAAGGAAAGCTTTCTGAGATTCAATAGATTCATTTAATAGTGTTTATGTATAGAGTTAGTAGTTCTACAAACACTAAAAAAAAGGAGTGAAAATTATGGAAAAATCCTACAAAGGTACAGATAAATTAATTACAGGGATTGTGTTTGGAGTAATTACTTTTTGGCTTTTTGCCCAATCGATGGTTAACGTCGTTCCCGCAGTTCAACAAGATTTAGGCGTTTCTTCTGGTACATTAAACGTTGCAATTAGTTTAACTGCACTATTCTCGGGTATTTTTATCGTTGCAGCTGGTGGTCTTGCTGATAAAATTGGACGGAAGAAAATGACGAATATCGGACTTATATTAAGTATTGTTGGTTCCCTTTGTTTAGTATTAGCTAATGGGTCAACACTACTCATTATTGGTAGGGTCATTCAAGGTTTATCGGCAGCATGTATTATGCCCGCAACAATTGCATTAATGAAAGATTATTTTGAAGGTGCTGAACGTCAACGTGCACTAAGCTACTGGTCAATAGGCTCATGGGGTGGTTCTGGTGTTTGTTCGTTGTTAGGAGGAGCTATTGCAACATATATGGGATGGAAATGGATTTTCATCATCTCCATTATTTTCGCAATTCTAGGGTTCTGGTTAATTAAAGATACGCCTGAAAGTAAAGCTAAACAAACTGGTAATACGAAATTTGATGTTAATGGTTTAATTGTTTTCATTATTACGATGGTGGCATTGAATGTTTTCATTACACAAGGTGCTGAAATAGGTTGGACAAACTGGGTTACAATCATCTTGTTAGTAGTTGCAATAATTGGAGCTATTATCTTTGTGAAAATTGAAAGTCGTAAATCGAATGCGTTAATCGATTTTGGGTTATTTAAAAATGCACCATATACAGGGGCAACCGTTTCGAACTTCTTGCTTAACGCTGTTGCCGGAACGCTGGTCGTTGCTAATACGTATGTACAAGAAGGAAGAGGATTTACATCTTTTCAATCTGGTATGCTTTCAATCGGTTATTTAATTGCCGTACTAGCTATGATTCGTGTCGGAGAAAAGATTCTTCAAAAGATTGGTGCTAAAAAACCTATGCTTTGGGGCTCGATTTTAACGCTGATCGGCGTTGGAATAATGGGCTTAACATTCTTACCGGATCTTACTTATACTGTGGTTGTATTTATAGGATTCGCTCTGTTTGGTTTAGGTTTAGGGCTCTATGCGACACCATCAACTGATACCGCAGTATCAAACGCACCTGACGATAAAATTGGAGCTGCTTCAGGTATTTATAAAATGGCGAGCTCCCTTGGTTCTGCTTTCGGGGTTGCGATCTCAGCAACTGTTTATGCAATGATTGCTAGCAATAACGGGGTAGATGCAGCTGCGACTGGAGGTATTATTACAAATGTAATTTTCGCAGTCATCGCATTGTTATCAATTATCTTCTTGGTTCCAAATAATGCAGGTAAAAATGAAGCCTCATAAAGGAGTTTGTCAGATATGAGAGAAAAATTAATGAAGTTGTTGGATGAACGTAAAGATGAAATGATTCGAATTCGTCGGTTTTTACATGAACATCCGGAATTATCATTTAAAGAAGAAAAAACGGCTCAGTATATTGTGGACTTTTACAAAGGGAAAAACGTCGAGGTACAAACGAATGTCGGAAATGGTTACGGAATTATTGTAACAATAGTAGGAGGAAAAGCAGGAAAAACAATTGGATTACGGGCAGATTTTGATGCGCTTCCAATTGTAGAAGAAACGCCAGTTCCTTTCAAGTCGAAAAATGAAGGTGTCATGCATGCATGCGGACATGATGGTCATACGGCTTACTTGTTAGTTCTAGCAGATTGTTTAATTCAACTGAAATCAGAACTATCCGGGACTATTAAAATAATTCATCAGCATGCTGAAGAGGTTCCACCAGGTGGAGCGAAAAGTATAGTAGAATCTGGACTATTGGATGATTTAGATGAAGTGTATGGAATTCACTTACTGCCAATTGCTCCTGCTGGAATGGTTGGTTACAATAAAGGCTATGCTTTTAATGGAAGGGCCTACATGAAATTGAAAATACAAGGCCAAGGTGGGCATGGTTCTTCTCCACATTTAGCAAATGATGCAATTGTTGCGGGTGCTCATTTTGTAACCGCTGTTCAAACCATCATAAGCCGCCGATTAAGCCCATTTGACATAGGAGTAATTACAATTGGATCATTTGATGGAGCTGGTACATTTAATGTGATAAAAGATAGCGTAGAGCTTGAAGGTGATATCCGTTACATGACTGTTGAAACGAAAGAAACGATTGAACGTGAAGTGAAACGGCTTGTCAAAGGACTCGAGGAAGAGTTTGGTGTAATTTGTACACTTACGTATACGCCAGACTATCCGCCCTTGTATAATAATCCTGAACTTACAGAAAAAGTGGCTGTAGCACTTAAAAATGCGAATATAAAAGAAATCACTGAAGTAAAAGAAGTTCCGCCAATGGCACCTTCCGAAGATTTTGCTTACTATGCAGAAAAGTTCCCTGCTTGTTTCTTTTATATCGGGTGTACACCAAAAGGCGTAGACAAGCCATATTTCAACCATAATCCTAAATTTGATATCGATGAAGATTCTCTTTTAGTTGCAGCAAAAGCCGTCGGACAAGTCGTTTGTAGTATGCAAGAATAAAAAAGTTGGGTCGTTCAAAATTTATTTTTTGAACGACTCTTTTGCGATTATACAGTCACATCTAGAAAGGAGAATTTGACGCTTTGACTTGGGATATTCTTAACATCATTGGTACCATCGCTTTTGCGATAAGTGGTGTACTTGTCGCAATAGAAGAGGATTATGATGTATTCGGTATTTACTTTTTAGGGTTTACAACAGCATTCGGAGGAGGTCTTGTTAGAAATTTATTAATTGGAATCCCAATTGAAAATATATGGTTACAAGGCAATTTATTTGAAATAGCATTTGTTACTATTACCATAGTTTATATATTACCGAATAAAAGGATTAGTAATTGGAAAAATTGGGTCGTGTTTTTTGATGCCATTGGTTTAGCGGCATTCGCCATTCAAGGTGCAAATTATGCTGTATCTATTGATGCCCCATTAATTGCAGTAGTCATAGCAGCTTCCATGACAGGAGCAGGCGGTGGAATTATAAGAGATGTGTTTGCTGGTCGAAAACCAATGATTTTTCGTTCAGAAATTTATGCCTTATGGGCAGTACTAGCAGGTCTTGCCATTGGTTTAGATTGGATAACCGGTCCCTATGCCACATATTCGCTCTTAATCATAATTGTTATATTAAGGTTATTATCCGTCTACTTTAAATGGAATCTACCACGTAATATTGATAATAAAAGAAGTGCGGATAATTAAAAAAAACAGGATATTGCTAGCCTTCCCAACGTTTATTATAGGGAGCATCATTATTTTTTATAATGAACAAATATCCATATATTCGATTGTCTTGTTAAACTAAAGGTTACTTTAATGAAAGATATTGTTGAGCTGCTTAGGCGGCTCTTTTTTCTTATAATACTTTTGAAGCAATGTAGTTTAACGAGCAGGTATTATTAGCGCGATGTCGAAGGTGTTAATTGAATGAATCATTCTATAAGAGAAAGAGCTATTGAATTTGGGAAAAATAAAGAAAAAATGAATTATTGGACTGGGTGAAAGTAATATCACTTATGAAAACGATGAACTTTTTATTAAAGGTTAAAGTTACGAAGAACCTTACTTAGCACAAAATTAAGGTGTAATTGCTCTGCCAGATGGATACCTTTTTGTACTAGGAGACCGTCTTAACAGTTCAGATCGTAGAGACTTGTTTTTTCTTTAGTAAAATGATGAAGTGGCTTGTGATATAAATGTTAAAATTTTTTAATAAAAAGTTAGGAGAGTACATGAAAGTCTTGTTGGAGTTAATACGAGTAATATTCATATTTGCTATTGTAGGTGCAATTTTAGGTTACTTTTTAAAAGGAATGTATATCGGAATTGGCACTTATGCTGAAAAATATAGCTGGCTAGGTTCTTTAGCTATTCTTATTTTGATTTTTGTACTTTATAGAAATAAATTTCAATTTAGCGGATGGTATAAAGGAAAAGGTAGAAAAAAATTACCGAAAATAGTTTCTAGAGTACTTATTTTCAGTTCAATTAGCCTCTTATTATTACCACCAGTACTGAGTTTCTTATTAAACTAACGAAACAGATTGTTGAAGAACAATTTGATAAGTTAATCTAAAGAATGGAGAGAACTATTTGAGTAGAGCAGGAGTTTACAAGGTAGATATTACACCTCCTTTGGGTATTGATTTTATCGGATACCATCGGCCGACAGGAGTTAGTAATATTGACGAACATATCTTTGTAACTGCATTTGTGTTTGAAAACAATAATACTAAATCTGTGTTTATTAGTATTGATAATATAGGAATGTTAGTTGAAGACACTTTAGTTATCCGTAAACAAATTTCAAGTAAGTTGAAAATTCCTACTGAACAAATTACAGTAGTTTATACTCATACGCATTCTGGTCCCGCTACAGTAAGCACAAAAAAAATAGTTAAGATTTATAAAGACACATTAATGAGCAACGCTGTAAAAGCAGCGATTTTGGCCGATAAAAATTTACAACTATCAGAGATTGGTTGGAATGTAACTCTTGGTGAATTAGGAATTAATCGAAGGGAAAATACTCCTGACGGTAAAGTGATAATGGGTACAAATCCAATTGGTCCAGTTGATAAAAGAGTTGGTCTTTTAGTGATAAGAAACGAGAAAACAAAGAAATTATCCGGACTAATTATATTCTGTACAGCCCATCCGAATGTATTAAAAGGAGATAGTGATATCTTATCAGCAGATTATCCAG
This sequence comes from Psychrobacillus sp. NPDC093200, assembly GCF_050280345.1. NCBI lineage: Bacteria > Bacillati > Bacillota > Bacilli > Caryophanales > Bacillaceae > Psychrobacillus > Psychrobacillus sp. NPDC093200. Next base: position 557,774 of record NZ_JBNNVC010000001.1, read on the forward strand.
GCTTAACAAGGGAAATCCTTGAAAATATATTAAAATGTACTGTAATCGTTGTACAAGGGGCTTCGGGGAATATTAATGCTATGTATCGTGGTTCATTGGAGAATATGGAAAAAATGGCGCAAGCTTTAAGCGGTTACGTGTTAACCATGCTTCCTAAAGTAAAATTTGAACCTATTAAAATTTTAAAGGTAGTCTCAACTACATTATTGATGAGATTGAAAGAAATACCTGAACCTTTAGAAATACATAAAATGGCCAAACTAGCTGAAAAAGAATGGGGTGTAAATACCGATAGATGGCATTCTGTCATTTTAGATAAACGCAAACGAAATGAGACATATTTAACTATCAATATAGAAATTCAGTCAACTCAAATTAACGAAGGGTCGTTTACTGGAATACCAATGGAACCTTTCTCAGAAACGGCCATTGAATTCAAAGAAAAACTTTCGGATGAGCTTGCCTTTTTTGGTGGCTACACTAACGGTTATTTAGGATATTTGCCTACAAAAGAGGCCTTTTTGGAAGGTGGTTATGAAGTTGAACTAAACCATGTGTATATGGACCAATTACAAATCTATGGATGCCACCTGATGAAAATACAGCTACACTTATTATTGAGAGGGCATTAGATTTATTTTAAAAATATAAGTTACATTGATTCGAGAAAAATTATTAGGGGAGGAACCATTCTACAGGGTTTCCTTTTACTAGACTACATAAAGATCAAGGGTTTGCTAAGACAATTTTTTTTCTTACTGAAATAAAGCAGTATAGGTGAATAGGAGAAGAGAATATTTTAAGTCGCATATTGCTCAAGTCACTTATTATCTAAAAAAAGGCATATCACTTAAGTGATACACCTCTAAGATAAATTAATCCCAAACACGTACTCTTGGAACCTCTGCCATTCTTAAGTAATCCAGCAATTGGCCGGTATGGACAGATTCATGATAGGCGACTCTTAGCAACATGTCACCCAAACTTCTTATGTAACCAGAATCAGAACGATCAATTTTAATACTTGATAAATCTTCTTCTGAAAATGACTTAATAGTTTCTAAAAAGTGATTTCTAAATGGTTCTGCAAATTTCAATTCCGCATTTACGGTAGAAAAGGGTTGCTTATCAAAAGGGGATTCAAATACTGCCAAGCTGCCTTGATTTTGGATAGCTAAATGGTAATAATGTTCACTTTCTAGAACATGTCTAATCATCTCTAAACAAGTCATTGCTTCGTCATCAGGTTTCCAGTTTAGTTTTTCTTGGGGAATAGATGTCCAAACTTTAACACTTCTTCTTCGTACTTCGTTGAAATTTAAAAGAATTAAATCAATAGAGTTCATAATTTATTCTCCTTTATTTGGTATGTATTAAATATACACGAATGAACGTTCGATTAAAAGAGAGTGATTGTTGATAACTAACAGGCGTTTTAGTTTAAAAACATTGAAATTCCTGTGCCAATAAGTGAACCGATGGTAATGCAAATAAACATAAAGAAAAACCCCATTGATTCCCAGCCATCCAATGTGAAAAAGCTTACGACAGCGATTACAAATGATACTCCTATTAAAAAAGCAGTAGGTATCCCATACTTTCTATAATTCTTTCTTCGAAGAATTGTAGATGAAATGGTAACTATGATAATAGTAGCTAAAGTTATATAAATAAAGATTTGCACAAAGCTTCTCTCCCTTTAGTGGAAAAATAATCAAATATATATTATTTTATCTGAAAATTAAATCTTTTTGTTACAGTAATTATCAAGAAATATAATGTATCTGTCGTGTTGGAAGAGCGCCCTTTTCTTTTTCCTAATCTAACGGAGCATTAGAGCTTGTTTGATAGATTTATTTTGAATAATTGGAGGTAGTATTCAGATGTTTGAAAAGTTTAATTTTGACGTAATTTATCGTGAACGAGATGACCTCACTCCTCTAGTAGTAATGATGTGTGGTGTGGCTGGTTCTGGAAAAACTACATTCTCCCAACGATTAGAAAAAGAAGGCTTTTTTCGTCTTTCTATTGATGAAGAAATATGGGCTACTAATGGTCGGTTCGGGATTGATTTTCCAATGGAAATGATTGAGGAGTACAAGAAAGAGGCAGAAAGAAAATTGCGAAATCAGTTAATAAAATTAATTCAGGACAAACAACAGGTAGTAATTGACTTCAGTTTTTGGAATCGTGTGAGAAGAGAACAATATAAAAAGCTTATTGAAAAGTACGGCGGTAAGTGGAAACTTATTTATTTAAAAGTTCATCCTGATGATTTGCGTGAACGACTTAAAATACGAAACAAACGTTTTGATGCCAATGCGTTCCCGATTACAGAAGAAGTTTTAATTTCCTACCTTAATGGTTTCGAAACACCAAAAGGAGAGGGAGAAATTGTAATTGAAAATTAGAACTATCATGTAATATTGCCCATCCATTATAAAGGAGAGAGAAGTATGGAAATATTCCAAGCTACCATTGAAGATTTAGAAGGTATGTCAAATTTATTTAATCTTTATCGCATATTTTATCAGCAGGAGTCAGATATAGAAGGTGCAAAAACCTACATAAAAAAACGTTTAGTAAATGAAGATTCGGTCATATTTGTAGTTAGAGATCGAGAAGTCTACGTTGGTTTTACACAACTATATCCTACATTTTCATCAGTATCTATGAAAAGAACTTGGATTTTAAATGACTTATATGTAGACAAAACAGCCAGAAAAAAAGGAGTAGGAGAAATGCTCTTACAAAAAGCAAAAGATTATGCTATTGAAACAGGAGCAAAAAGCATTAGTCTATCTACAGCAATAGACAATTATGCTGCACAGAGACTATATGAAAAAAGTGGATACACTAAGGATTCTCAATTTTATCAGTATGAGTTAAATCTGATATAACATAGGAAATACCGCTTAAAGTGTCCAGCAGATAATAAAAAAACGCTTGGAGTTTTCCAAGCGTTTTCCTTTTAAAACAATAGATGTGCGACTACCGCAATGATAGGGAATGAAATCAGTGTACGCAATAAGAAAATTACAATTAAGTCTTTAAAGTTAACCGGAATTTTAGAGCCAAGTAATAATCCACCAACTTCGGACATGTAAATCAACTGAGTAACTGACATAGTTGCTATAAAGAATCTCGTTAGCTCAGATTCAATTGAAGCACCTAGAATAGTAGGAAGGAACATATCCGCAAAGCCAACTACCATTGTTTGTGCAGCTGCTGCAGCCTCTGGTATTCCAAATAACAGGAGCAGTGGCTCAAATGGTTTACCTAATATCGTAAAGAATGGTGTGTACTCAGCTAGCATCAATGCAATTGTTCCAAATGCTAGTACGACTGGAGCAACACCTATATACATATCAATGACATTCTTTATACCATCTGAAAAAAATCTTTTAACAGAACGGTTTTTATTAGCTGTATTTAACGCATTTTCTAAACCATGTGTTAGAGCATTATAATTTTCTGGATATTTCTCTGCTTCTAGGTCTAATGGGCGACCGTCTATATGAACTTCTTCTTTGCCTGCTAATGGATAAATTCGTGGCATTATAAATGCAAGTACCACACCACAAAGCAGGACAGTTAAGTAATAGGGTGCGAAATACTTTTCTAACCCGACTTGTTCAAGTACGACAATACAGAAGGTGATGGAAACAACTGAAAAAGTGGAGCCAATAATAGCCGCTTCTTTTTTTGTGTAATAGCCTTCCTCATATTGTCTGCTTGTTAACAAGACACCAATGGTTCCATCTCCAACCCAAGAAGTAAGTGCATCTACAGCGGAGCGTCCTGGAAGCTTAAATAATGGACGCATAATTTTAACCATCATCGTCCCAAAAAACTCTAATAAACCAAAATTCAATAGAAGAGGCAGTAATAGACCTGCAAATAGGAAAATTGTAAACAGGAAGGAAACCAGCCCATCAGGTGCTAGTAAAAGTCCTCCCGTATTTTCGCTCCAAATAACCTCGGGACCAATTTGGAAAATGATTAATACAGAAAAAACTGCACCGACTACTCGGGTGATTGTCCAAAATATAGAAACCTTAAATAGGTTATTAATAAACGAATTGTTCTTTGGAATAAACAAAAAAACTAGAGAACCAATAGCCGCAATAAACAAAGTGATAAGGGCGACCCAATGCACGATCGGTTCAAGTACTCCTGATAATAGGCTCGCAAACCATGCGATAGGAATTTTAACTTCTCCACCAATCGGTAGCGGGATCATGAAAAGGATGACACCAGCTATAGAAGGGAGAAGAAATAAAAGCCAAGTAAATAAGCTAAATTTTTTCAAGTGAAGGCCAACTTTCTTTTTGAATAATTATGCAAGAAATAGGTGTTTTACACATGATAATTCATTCCAGAAGGTAAGTCTATAGCTGGTAAAAATGTTCCATTATTCGAAATCTTTATTGAAATCGTATGTGTAGAACCGCTCAAAGTGTAGCCAATTTTCAGCTTCTGGCTCTCCATCAGCTAAACGTTTTTCCATTTCCTCTAGCATCCAAGCTGTTTGGGAAATGTGTGCTCGCATAGAGCCCATTTTTTCCTCACTTGATCCAGAAATATCATGGATTATATCTGGCTCGCCTAACACTTCTTTTGAATCGTTTGAAAATGCTAGTGCGTATACCTTTGGACGTTGTTCTTCTGGCATTCTACGAACTGCGCGAATCATTGCTCTTCCGGTTGCATCGTGATCTGGATGCACGGCATAGTTAGGATAGAATGTAATGACCAAAGAAGGATTCGTATCAGCGATTAAATCCTCCATCATTTTGACCATCTTTTCATCATCTTCGAATTCTACTGTCTTGTCTCGAAGACCCATCATTCGTAGGTCTGTAACTCCCATAGACTTTGCTGAGGCAAGCAACTCCTGCTTACGAATTTGTGGCAATGTCTCGCGAGTTGCAAAAGGAGGGTTCCCAAGGTTTCGACCCATTTCCCCTAAAGTTAGGCAAGCGTAAGTCACAGGGACTCCTTGTTTCACATAAGTAGCTATTGTTCCAGAAACTCCGAAAGCCTCGTCATCTGGGTGAGGGAATACGACCAAGACAGATCGTTCCATTGGTAAATTCATTTTTATTCCTCCTTAATATGTAAATGGTGTTTTGCTTATTTCAAGAGCTACAGCAAGCTTTCCACTTTGGTCGTGTCCAGCCATTAGCAGTCTACCGTGCTCATCTAATTCATAATGAGTGATCCCTTGTGCATAGACCCATCCGTGAGGAAGCTTTAGTCCAACACGATGAGGAGCTTCTCCAGCTACTTTTCCAAGCTCATAGCGAATCATTACATTCCGAATAAATGCACCTGCATTAAACACATTTTCGTTGAAATGAGTAGCATATGCACCATTTGTCGTTTCCAAATGTATATACACATCCTCATTTGCAAAGCTATTTAATAATTCTTGTAGTCGTTCCATATTCACTAGTTCCATACTTTCATTGCCTCCTAGCATACTGTCTTTTAATAGTATAATGAAAAACAGTTCATCAAGCGAATGATTGAACCGTTGTTTATATTACGTAATCTTATATGATGTAAAAACTCGCAAAGCCTCGTTAGACTTTGCGAGTGGAGGAGTATCAAACTGTAGTAGTTGTTACTTCTGGGGCACCGAATTTTCCTTTGGCACCATGAAGAACTGGTCCCACGTATTGGTTCAGCTTCCATCCATGTGCAATTGCGGCAGCCACAAATTCTTTAGCTTTCAACACCGCATCTGCTACAGAAAGGCCATTTGCTAAGTTTGCTGTAATAGCAGCTGCAAATGTACAACCAGCACCATGATTATAAGTAGTTTCTGTTTTCTCTGTTTCTAACAGTGTGTGAGTTTGTCCGTCATAGAAAAGATCAACCGCTTTATCGTGAGCCAGTTGTTTTCCACCCTTGATGACTACATTTTTAGCCCCAAGTGAATGAATTTTCTCAGCGGCTGCCTTCATATCTTCAATAGATTTAAGTGTTCCTAATCCTGACAGCTGACCAGCTTCAAATAAATTAGGGGTTACTACAAGTGCACGAGGTAATAAATGAGTAATCATTGCGTCTACTGTCCCAGGATTCAAAACCTCGTCTTCTCCCTTACAAACCATAACAGGATCTATAACGATACTAGTAACTCCAGATTTCTCGATAATATTGCCGGTTTCTTCAATAATTTCTTCCGTACTTAGCATCCCAGTTTTAATGGCATCGACGTTTGTAGATAACGCTGTTTTAGCTTGACGTTTAATCTCATCTACTGGAAGGGAAAATACTCCATGACTCCAATTATTATCTGGATCCATTGTCGCTATCACTGTAAGAACATTTATCCCGTAGGTTCCGTGTTCCTGGAATGTTTTTAAGTCAGCTTGTATCCCAGCACCACCTGAAGTATCAGAACCTGCAATTGTTAATGTTTTTTTTATTGTCATGTGAAGTTCTCCTTTTTACTTAAAAGTTGATTGTTTTTTAGATAAGAAAATCAAAGTTGATCTAGCTCTGAGCGCTTAGTCCCTAGTGGAAAGAGGAACTGCCTCCTCACTTTTCCCCATTTGCTTGTCGGGGCAGAAATAGGCGCTTGCGCTTTTCTTCATTGTATCAGATAGGTATGAAAATTCAATTAAGGTAGCTTTGGGGCTGTCCATAGTTTAAACAATATGAAAGCAAATACCAGAGCGACCATAAAAGTGATAATCGAACCTATGAAAATTTCGTTATAATATAGAGAGATAGACAAAAATAATAAGAAACATATAAAAATTATTGTACCCAGTAAAAAACAACCTATCCCAATATTATTTGCCTTGGCAGGAACGTTATTGTTTACTGCAGCTTCTTCAAGTTTTTTCAATTTTTCTCGATTTTGAAAATCTGCCATATGCATTTCCCCTTTTTACCATCGTATCATTGGGCGGATTAGTTGTTAATAGAGAAACTTTTCTTTACTGTAAACGTATTAGATTAATAGGAAGAGAGGGATGGACTTGCACAAAGATGATAAGATTCGAGAAATGGAAAAGCTTCTTAAGGAATTGAAGGCCCAAAATGAGGAAAGTGCAGCTACAATTGTAGAAGAGAGACCGAAAAGAAGTTTTAAGCTTTGGAGTATTCCTCTATTTTTCTCTAGATTTAAATTTAAAACTGTTCTATTCCTCTCTGTTATTGCTTTCTTACTAATTGCTGCTTTACCATTCGCAGCATTTTGGGCAATTCAAGGGAGCACCTTTACAGAAACAAAGGGGTCATTTGTAGAAAGGGTGCAGGGGCTAAATGAATTATCCACTGCACAGGCATATACAAAGGTAATAATTGAACGACAAGATAATGCGGTTTTTGGAAAAGAAATTGGACTAGATTTACCAGGGACAAAGAGACAGCTTTTAGTTGTAGTTCCAGGGTCAGTTAAAGCTGGTGTTGATTTTTCGGAGGTGACCGAATCAGATATTAAGGTAGATGAAGAAAACAAGACTGCTGTTTTAACATTGCCTAAGCCGGAATTTTTAGGAGGTCCAGAAATACTCTTCGATCAAGTAGAGGTGTTTTCCTACGAGGGATTATTTCGAGAAAAGGCCGATATTGAAGAGGCGTATGAACTAGCTTCGACTGCCAAGGAAATGATGATTGAAGAATCTACTGGACAAGGAATTCTCGAGCTAGCAGAAGAAAATGCTATAAAAGCTGTACAGGAAATGTTCCAGCTCATCGAATATGATGTACAAGTACAATTTGAGGAGTGATGCTATGACTAGCTGGAAAGAGGTTTTAGGAGAAGAATGGGAAAAGTCTTACTTCCAAGAGCTACAATCCTTTCTGGATAAGGAATATGCCGAACATACGATTTTTCCTCCCAGAGAAGAAATAGGGAGCGCTTTCCTTTTAACTCCATATGAAGAAGTAAAGGTGGTCATTTTAGGGCAAGACCCATACCACGGTCCTGGACAGGCTCACGGTTTAAGCTTTTCTGTGAAGCCGGGAGTTAAAGTTCCACCAAGCTTGCGAAATATGTTAAAGGAGCTAGAAGAGGATTTAGGTTGTCCTATTCCATCGAATGGACATCTGGAAAAATGGGCAAAGCAAGGTGTTTTATTATTAAACACAGTTTTGACAGTAAGAGCGGGAGTTGCAAATTCTCACAAAGGAATGGGCTGGGAACGTTTCACAGATACAGTCATTCAGAAACTTTCCGATCGTGAAAAGCCTATCATTTTTGTACTATGGGGAAAGCCTGCTCAAGCTAAGATGAAAATGATAGACACACCGAGGCACCATATCATTCAATCGACTCACCCTAGTCCTTTGAGTGCTCACAGAGGCTTTTTAGGGAGCAGACCCTACTCACAAATTAATGCGAAGCTACAAGAGTGGAATGACAAGCCAATCGATTTTTGCCTCTGACTATGCTAATATAACTTAAGAAAGTAGGGAGTAAATTGGCTGTAAATTGCTTTAGATGTCGTCATTTTTTTACAACCTGGGATGCAAACCATCCACGTGGCTGTAAGGCGTACCAGTTTAAAACAAAGGAGCTCCCATCTGCATTAGTAAAAAAATCTTCAGGTGTGGAATGCTTAAAATTTGAACTAAAGCAAGTGGAGGGGCGTAAATAATGATTTCCAATAGACAGATTTTGCTGCAAATAGAAAAACAGCTTCAGGAGGCAAAGGCAGTCTCAGGAGACCAATCAATCCGAGAAAGTCTTGCTGCTATCAAAGCTTTATGTGACGTAGCACTTACTGTGCCACTCTCAGAGAGCCCAAATGTGCATGTGCCTTCTACTATGATGGTTACCAAAAGCAATGTGTTAACTGCACCTTCCACCACTCTAAAGGAAGAGGATGCAAACGGAGAATCACTATTTGACTTTTAACAATAGAAAGTAGGGAAAGACCTTGAAATTTTTCATCATCGCAGGTGCTATCAATGGATTCCTATCGGTAGCCCTAGGTGCCTTTGGCGCCCATTTATTAGAAGGTAGAGTCGCAGACAAGTATTTAGCAACATGGGAAACTGCCGTTCAATATCAAATGTTTCATGCTCTAGCGCTAGTAGCCATTGGTATCTTGATGAGCAGTAAAGTATGGGGGTCTGTGTCGCAGCTAAACACGGCGGGTTATCTTATACTTGCAGGAATTATTATTTTCTCGGGAAGTCTTTATATCCTTAGCTTAACGGGCATTAGTGTCCTAGGCGCAATCACACCAATTGGTGGCGTAGCATTCCTAGCAGGTTGGATAATGCTAATAGTTGCAGCGGCAAAATACGCAAATTAATAAATAAATTAAGGCAGGCTCTGGAGAAAGAAGAGTCTGCCTTTTTTATATGCACGTGCTTAAGAAGGGGAATAGGTGAACAGACAGTGTAAAAGCAAATGTTACCGTGGGGGATGCTTGCATTAGATATATATTTTGCTCATGAGAAAAGGCTTACTCTAAGAAAGAATAAGCCATACATTTTTAGTAGTAATTTATTTCTTCATCAAATGTCGCATAATCAAAGTAAATCATTAACATTAAGTAACGTTTGCCATTTTGATCGCTGAGAATAACGTGGTCGCGTCCAGCAGCCTCTACATACCCAGTCACTATTACATTGTTTCTTGTTGCATTGTTTTCAAAAGTAAAATAGAACGTGCCTAATTTTCCTCTGTTTGCTCTTAAGATGTTTTCAACATAGGATTCTTCTTGGCGTCCGCCAGCGGGTATTTGCACACCTGGAGTATACTGCTGTTGTTGACCAGGAATTTGCTGTGCTTGTTGTCCTTGTTGATATTGCTGATTTGGATAGCTACCAGGGTACCAATAATACTGAACCATTTATACATCCTCTCTGTTTTTAAATCTCTGGACATTCCTCTGCAGTAGGTGAAAAGAAGCAATGTGCTTTGAAACGCCCAGTATTCCATTGACCATACCATTGAGCAGGACATGGCGTATTCTCACCTGGATCAAAAAACCAGAGTGATCTAGTAGCCGGATGAAAACGCTCACCGTTGACCACTCGCTGTGCTAATCTTATGTCGGCATCTCTTGCGCGCTGGTAAAAATATGGCTTAGTAGTAGCTTCAAAACCACCCGGGCGTTGAAAAACCATTTCTTCGAGGTTTCGTATATTCTCAAAATCTAAACAAGCAGTACGAACTCGATTAACGCCAACATTACCGACCATCAACATTCCTAGCTCGCCTTCCCCCTCCGCTTCTGCCCGCATTAGCCTTGCTAGTAGGTCGATTTGTTTGGATGTAGCCTTAACTACTGCCAATGCATCACCTCCTACATTAAACTATGTAAATGCATGACCTAACATGACAAATTTTGCAGATAAAAAAAGACCACCAAACGGCGGCCTTTTCCATATATTCCAATTATAGATTGAAGAAAGTAGAACGTTTTTCCCCTTCTAAAATAGTACCAACGAAGAATGAACCGAATTCTCCATATCGGGCACTTACTTCATCAAAGCGCATTTCATAAACTAATTTCTTAAATTGAAGTACATCATCTGAGAATAATGTTACTCCCCATTCGAAATCGTCAAAGCCAACAGAACCAGAGATAATTTGTTTTACTTTTCCAGCATAGCTTCGACCGATCATTCCGTGGCTGCGCATTAATTCTTTGCGTTGTTCCATTGGAAGCATATACCAGTTATCATTACCTTCACGGCGTTTGTCCATTGGGTAGAAGCAAACGTATTGAGAACGCTGAAGTTGTGGATATAGTCGTGATCGCACATGTGGATTTTGATAAGGATCTTCATTTGATTCACCAGACAGGTAATTAGATAATTCTACTACTGATACGTAAGAATATGCAGGAAGCGTAAAGTCCGCGATTGTAAGTTTGTTGAATCGTGCCTCTAGCTCTTGTAATTCATCCATAGTTGGACGTAACGTCATTAACATAAAGTCTGCTTTTTGGCCAACAATAGTATAGAAAGCATGCGCTCCGGTTTTTGCATCATCTGCTTGTTGTAATTCATCTAAAAATGCAACAAATTCATCTGTTGCTTGTTTACGAAGTTCAGGATCTACTTGTTTCCATGATGCCCAATCCATTTGTCGGAAATCATGTAAAACGTACCAACCATCTAATGTAATAGCTGCTTCATTCATTATTATGACACTCCCTTTAATAAATATTTCGCATATTTAGTTTACCACACCCGAATTTAGAATTCCCTTATTTGCCCCATTTTAGAATGACATAATGTGACAAACTCGTGTATGCTTATTCTATAAATAATCCTTAAAGGAGGCGTAGTTGTGGCAGATTTATTTGAAGAAATAAAAGATAGGCTAAGAGGCAAAAACATATCTATAATTTTACCTGAGGGAAATGATGAGAGAATCATTGAGGCAGCGTTAAAGTTACAGAAAGAGGGAGTAATTCACCCAATCGTAATAGGCAGTGATGCAGAAATTACACCTGAAATAGAAGTATTAAATCCTAAAACTTATGAATATATGGACGAGCTCGTGAATGCATTTGTCGAAAGAAGAAAAGGTAAAGCGACACCTGAGCAAGCACAAGAGATATTAATGGATGTCAATTATTTCGGTACGATGCTTGTGTACACAAAAAAAGCTCATGGCTTAGTTAGTGGAGCTGCCCACACAACAGCTGAAACTGTTCGGCCTGCATTGCAAATTATCAAGACAAAGCCTGGTGTATCCAAGACAAGTGGAGCATTTTTAATGGTAAAGAATGACACTCGTTATATTTTTGCAGACTGCGCAATCACTATTGCTCCTACAAGTGAGGATTTAGCAGAAATAGCGATAGAGGGAGCTAAAACAGCTGAGGCCTTTGGTATAAAGCCGAAAGTAGCAATGCTATCCTTTTCAACAAAAGGGTCTGCGAAATCAGAGGAAACGGAAAAGGTCGTTCAAGCGACTATTCTGGCCAAAGAAAGAGCTCCTCATTTGTCGATAGAAGGAGAGCTGCAATTCGATGCAAGCGTTGTTCCTTCTATTGCAGATAAGAAGGCACCAGGTGCTGAGGTTAGAGGAGATGCGAGTGTCTTTGTTTTCCCATCTCTTGAAGCAGGAAATATAGGTTATAAAATTGCAGAACGTCTTGGAGAATTTGAAGCAATAGGGCCGATTCTACAAGGATTAAATGCCCCTGTGAATGATTTATCACGAGGCTGTAATGCAGAAGATGTATACAAGCTTGCTTATATTACGGCAGCTCAAGCACTAGATTAAGGAGAATAGGAATGTCAGAAATAAATGTTTTATTGGAGCAAAATGCATGGCGCTTTTGGGACCAATCACTGAGTGGGAAAAGCCGTTCAGCGTTAGAATCCTTTGCAGCGGACGATTTACTTTGTCATGTGGTGGGACAAGGACAATCACCGGCAACTGTTCGCACATGGATACATGATCAAACAGTTGTGATGGGAATCCAGGATCATCGGCTACCGTTTGTTGAAGACGCCCAAGATTTCTTGCGTACACGTGGCTACAATCCGATTGTTCGAAATTCAGGAGGACTGGCGGTTGTGTTGGATGAAGGTGTTTTAAATATATCAATCGTGCTATCCGAAAAAAATCAATCCATAGATATATCGACCGGATACGAAGTTATGTTGGCGTTTGTCCAGCTACTTTTTCCAGAGGCAGAAGGTAAAATAGAAGCTTATGAAATTGTAGGATCCTATTGTCCAGGTTCCTATGATTTAAGTATCGAGGGCAAGAAATTTGCTGGAATTTCACAACGAAGGCTAAGACAGGGAATTGCCGTTCAAGTATATCTTTGTGTGGAAGGAAGCGGAAGCGAACGAGCCCGCCTAATCCAAGAGTTTTACAGTATTGGCATCCAGGGAGAGGAAACTAAGTTTACTTACCCACAGATTAAACCAGATGTAATGGCCTCTCTCAATGAGTTATTGGAAACAAACTTTAGCGTGCAAGATATCGTAATACGCATACAGAGGTTACTACAGCATCTGTCCAAACAAGTAATCTCGCAATCACTTACCCAAGAGGAAGCGGAATTATATCACTTCTATTTAGAAAGAGTGCTAAAGCGAAACCAAAAAATGCTAGAAGGATGAAGAACGGCATAGTTTCTTAGTCTTTGGCTAGCGTTCACAAAGTATTAGTTTCTATGATCGGCTACTTGCTTGTTATACTTGTATAGACCAATAAAAGATTTTAGATAGACATAGAAAAAACCACCAATCGATTAAACGGTTGGTGGTTCTTTTGTTACTAGATTGCCGTTTTTCTCCATTTGAAATACTGGAACAGCTGGCATCTCATCATCATTTAAAGTTACTAGACGTCGAGCGCGGTTCATAATCTGAACAAATTGCTCGTAATCTTGTTTAATCGCTGCGTTTTCTTTTTCAAGTTTTGCAAGCTCGCTTTCTAACTTACGAATCTTTTCGTTCGAAATAGTTGCCATATGGCGGTATCTAGAAATATCTGAATCACTGTGCTGTAAACGTACTAGATAAGCAATAATTATATCTATGGATAATGCTGAAACAGGAATAGATTGAGTGCGTTCTCCTTCTTCCTGAGGCTTAGCTAAGTATATTCCATTTCCTCTACGACGATAATCCTTACCTAAAATACGTAGCTTTTCTTTACGTTCTTTCTTTGCATCCTTTAGCTCTGTTTCATATTGATGGCGAACTACTGCATTCCATCTAAACCCACAGGCTGCGGCAGTACGATTTAACTCGTCACCTGCTTCTTCAAATGCGTTTAGCTGAGTACTACCTTCTCGAACGTGTCTTAACACTAATTCTGCTAACAATTCATCGTTTTCTCTCATCCATGCGTCTTGTCTTATCTTTACCATGTTTGTCCTCCTACCATGTTCATAGTTTCGTTGTTCTATTAACATCATGGACAACATATCGCTCTTTTATTCACGTAATTTACACTTGATAGCAATATAAACTTTAAGATACAATGACGTGTAGACAATATCTATTTATAGAAAGGGTTGTGTACTATGGCAAACCATTTTCGAGTTTGCGATGAGTGTCAGGCCGTTAACCTAAAAACATTAATTCCAAAACTAAAAGCAATCGATCCAGAGGCAGAGGTTGAAATAAAAGAATGTCAGTCATACTGTGGCCCTGGCCGCAAGAAGACATTTGCTTTTATTAATAATCGTCCAGTAGCAGCTTTAACCGAAGACGAATTAATGGAGAAAGTACGCGCCAAGCTGGAGTCATAATAATAGACATTCTTTGCAAGAAGGTTATCCTATATGTATTGAACTATTGCCGCCTTTTCATAAGCGGCTTTTTTCTTTATACTTAATAGTTAATAGTAATTAGCTTTTTTTATATAGAGACTGGAGGGTGACAAATGAGCTATGCTACACAAAAGCTAGCAGAAGAAAAAGTATTTAAAGATCCAGTCCATCGTTATATTCATGTACGCGACCAAGTGATTTGGGATGTAATCGGCGCTAAGGAGTTCCAAAGGCTTCGACGTATTAAACAGCTGGGCACTACCTATCTAGTATTCCATGGTGCAGAGCATAGCAGATTTAATCATTCACTAGGTGTATATGAAATTGTACGACGAATCGTGGACGATAGTTTTGAAGGAAGACCTGCGTGGGACCCCTCTGAAAGACTGGTAGTTTTGTGTGCAGCACTTCTACATGATTTAGGTCATGGACCATTTTCTCATGCATTTGAAAATGTTTTTGGCTTGGACCATGAGGAATTTACGAAACAAATCTTACTTGGAGATACAGAGGTAAATGAAATTCTTTCAAGGGTGAGCGATGACTTTCCACAAAAAGTGGCGGATGTCATTGGTAAAACGTATCCGAATAAACAAGTTGTAAGCTTAATCTCCAGTCAAATAGATGCAGATCGTATGGATTACTTGCAAAGAGATGCTTATTTTACCGGGGTAAGCTATGGGCATTTCGATATGGAGCGGATTTTACGAGTTATGCGTCCGTTAGATGATCAAGTGGTTATCAAATCTACTGGGATGCACGCAGTGGAAGATTATATTATGAGTCGTTATCAAATGTATTGGCAAGTATATTTTCATCCAGTTTCCAGAAGTGCAGAAGTTATTTTAACGAAAATTTTACATCGTGCGAAAGCGTTAAGTGAAACTGGTTATGCCTTTGAACAGCAGCCTACTCACTTTTTGCGTTTTTTTGATAATAGCTTTACCCTACAGGATTACCTTGCGCTAGATGAGGGAGTTTTATTGACTTATTTCCAACTATGGATGAACGAGAAGGATTCTATCCTATCTGATTTGTGTAATCGCTTTGTGAATCGTAAGCTGTTCCAATATATAGAGTTTGATTTGGCTAAGGATTACGTAAAAATGAAGGAGTTAGAGCAGCTATTTAAACGGGCTGGAATCGATCCAGAGTATTACTTAGTATTTGATTCGTCCTCCGATTTACCTTACGATTTTTATCGTCCAGGGGAAGAGGGAGAACGTATTCCTATTCACCTTCAAATGCCAAATGGAGAAATTAGAGAGCTCTCTCGCCAGTCAGAGGTAGTAGAGGCTATTTCAGGGAAAAGACGCACAGACCATAAATTATATTTTCCCGAGGACTTCTTAACAGCAGATGGCAAGAAGAAGGCATTAAAGAAACAGATACTCGATTTACTAAAATAGAGGTGGGTTTGTATTGTTAGAGGAACATGCAAAAATTGTACAATTTATCGGAGCAGCAGACGGGATCACGGGAAGAAAGAAACTACAGAAAATGGTCTATATTGCTAAGAAGTTGCAGTTTCCATATAAAGAGAAATATGATTTTCATATTTATGGGCCATACTCAGAAGAGTTAACATTACGTGTAGAGGAGCTTTGTAATATGGGCTTCTTGCAGGAGGAACGACAAGACAAAGGCTCGTATGTCCAATACAAATATCAAATGACGGATGCAGGGGAACATTTTATGGAAATGGCTCAGGTACCAGAGGCAAGTCCAGCATTGAAGATGTGCATTGAGCAAATGAAAGAAAAAAGCTCCCGTTTTCTAGAGCTAGTTTCTACGCTATTATACTTTGAGAACTTTCCAAAGGAAGAACAAATAGAAAAAGTTCACGTTGTAAAAGGGAAATTGAATTACACAGAGGAAGAAATTGAAGAGGCTTTCTCTTTTGTGATGAATTTGATGAATGAAAAAGCTATCCACTAGGGATAGCTTTCTAAGGTAATTATTTATCGCTTAAAAGAGTACCAGCTACAGCGTAATGGTTTTTAGGCATCTCTTCGATGAACACAACTACATTCTCAACGGGTGCATTAGTTGTTTCTGCAACTACCTCAGTCACTTTTTCTACTAATGCGCGTTTTTGGTCATCGGAACGACCTTCTAACATTTTTACAGTTACATATGGCATTTCGTTACCTCCTTTGTAGAAATTATCAGTATACTTAACATCATAACAGAGTGAAAGGAGTTTACGCATGACTAATGAAGAAAAACCAAAACAAAAAGTAGGATTTACAATTATAAAAAATGACCCAACAGACGGGCATAAGGGATTTGGAATTGGCTCTCTATCTCTAGAGAACGTATCTCCAGTCATTATAGATATAGAAGAAGGCACAGCAAAAGTAGAAATAGGTGCCATGCATGCTAGAAGCGATACAGAAAGAGGCATCAAGTTTACTACAAATCGTGAGGATTCCGAAGGCGGTAAGCCCTATTGGCTAGTCTGGGTAACAATTGACCATAAAGCGGACGGACCATATTACGCGGGAGTAGCAGCATGTGAGATGGTGGTTAATCGGGAGAAGCGACGTGGCTATAAGATTTTAGCAGACCATGTAAATCGAATGGATAAATCGATGAAACGACAAATTTTAGTCGATTTTATGGACAATCGCTCAAAAGAAATCTTAAAGAGTTTCCTACAATCCCATAACCTAGAAATCTGGGAAAGAAGCGATATCAAGCTTCACCAAGACCTTGAGATATGATATTAAAATAATTTATAGTTCAATTCGATTATAATTTAGTCCGTTTAGGTGGTTGAATAAATCGAAAAAAGAAAGTACAATTTACTTAAAGCTTACTTCACAGTAATGCTAGGACACTTAGTAATATGAGTAAGTAGCGGGCTGGGAAGCATTGTGAAACCCAATCCAAAACATTCCTACCTTAAGCAGAAAGTTATACTAAGAAAAAGCTTTTCACTCTCTTAGGAGGGTGGAAGGCTTTTTATTTTGTGCTAAATTAGCATATGCTTCTTCAAAGGTGCTTATCTAGCCTCAGTGTATATGCTGATTGCTTGAAAAATAAAGAATACATTTGTTTGATTTTCGCTCTTTGCGAACCCGTTCGGCGGGGGAGAGTGCTTGCTGCATGTTATTACAATGAGTAGAAGTTAGTCACTTCATCTAAAGAAGGGACTAAGTAATCTTTTATGGAGTAGTTACAATTTCATTTATTGTACTTATTAAAACTGAACTTTCGATTATGAGTAATCTTACAAATGTAAAAGAGCTGCAAAACGCTTGCAGCTCTCATACTGTAGACAAACACCATGAATTTTGGTGTTTTGCCTACAATCTTTTTTCTTTTAAGAGATAAAGCTAGAAATGTTGATCTCCGCTGCGAGCGGACGCTTTCCGCGGGCACGGCTTCAGCCGCTTCCCTCGCTACGCTCAGTCCAGGGTCTTCAGCTCGCGCTATTCCCGCTGGAGTCGCCGCTCTCCGCTCCAATCAACAGTGCTTCCTATTAAAGGAATGAGGGGATGGATAGGATGGCCAAGAATCAAACTCAATGAACGCGAACAGTTGGAGATACTGACCATAGAGCAGTTGGTTCCTAAAGACCATCTGGGCGCAAACTGGATGCGGCAATTGATTTCTCTTTTATCTATCGATTAGTTGAAGATCTTTACTCAACCATTGGGAGACCCAGCATAGATCCTGTAGTACTGATCCAGATGACATTCATCCAATACAGCTTTGGTATCCGTTCCATGCGCCAGACAAACAAGGAAATTGAAACGAATGTGGCATACCGCCAGTATGCATTGCTCCTTCTTTTTGAGAGTCGTGTCCAGTGATTTAGCCAGTGTACGCATAGTAAGAATCACCAAAAATGATTCAACGCCACATCTGGCATGACTACCTGGATGTAGCTGAGGACTTGCGACACAATCATTAAAGAAGTATATGGAAAGAGTAAAGAAAAGCATGGTATGCGATGGACAACCCTAAAGGAATTAAAAAAATTGTCCATGCAGGGACTTTTTCTGACTTAAATCTTAAGAAACTAGCCAGTTTGACATGGAAACGCCAACCATGGCGTAATAAGAACCAAAATGAAAAGCTGCAAAATGCTTGCAGCTCATTTTTTCTAATACGTTTTAATTTCCAAAGAAGGGGAAGGGGAAGATAGACCATGGCTCATCATTGTCTCCGTTTTCATCCGCTGTAAGATCTTCAAAGGTATGCTGTTTCAAACGTGGATCCGTACAAAGCTGTTTCGGAACATCCTTCTCCTTTAAGTAAATAAGTCTCTGCTTATCGCAATCAGCTGTTGCAATTCCGCCAGTTTCAATGTCAACTATGACTCCTCGAACTCCCGCTGGAGCAATAAACGGTTCTTCTGGCAATCCGCGATGAACCAGCTCCATAAACTCAATCCAAACCTGCTTGGTCACCTGCTTTGCTTCGGCATCGCTTACTGCTTTTCCTTGATCGTAGCCGTTCCAAACCCCAGTAGTAAGCTGAGGGGAGAAGCCGATTAAATATTGGTCAGTATTGGTTGTTCCTGATTTAGCCGCGTAAGGACGAGTTTGTTTTGCACGAATGCTAATACCAGTTGCCGGGGAGTAATCATTAAAGGTAGGATCAAAGGTTCCTGTCATTAAGTGAGACAAAACAAATGCATCCTCTTCTAATAGCACCTTCTTACCCTTACGTTTTTCCTCTGTGACGTTGTACAATACTTTTCCATCATTGTCAGTAATCTTAGTAATATAGGTTGGTTGCATCTGAACCCCTTTATCCGATATTGTGTTATAAACCTTTGTCATGTCTAGTAAGGATACTTCTGGTGTTCCTAAGGCAACGGCAGGAGTATGGTCAATTTCCATATTGATATTAAAGCGCTCGACCAACTGTTCTAAAGGCTTATAGCCTATTTGTTCCAATGTTTTAACCGCATAGATATTATCAGAGATGGCAATAGCCTGAGCCATGGAAATAGGATGATTAGCAAACTCTCCATTTACATTTTTGGGCTCGTATTCTCTACGTCCGTTATCATAGGTAAATATTGTTCGTTCACTTTTTAAAT
Organism: Psychrobacillus sp. NPDC093200; assembly: GCF_050280345.1. Taxonomy (NCBI): domain Bacteria; kingdom Bacillati; phylum Bacillota; class Bacilli; order Caryophanales; family Bacillaceae; genus Psychrobacillus; species Psychrobacillus sp. NPDC093200. The sequence goes on from NZ_JBNNVC010000001.1 coordinate 577,064, forward strand.
AGGTCAATGGAGAAAATCCATTTTCTAGAGCAGCAGCAAATAATAAAGGTTTAATCGTTGAACCAGGCTGCCTTTTTGCCTGTGTAACCCGGTTAAAGGGACTTTCTGTAAAGCTTCGTCCCCCAACCATAGCAGTAATGTAACCTGTTTTTGGTTCCATGCTGACGAATCCAACTTGTAGCTCGCCCTCAGGCATCCATTTTTTTATAGTTTCTTCAGCTGCCTGTTGATGCTTTTGATTTAATGTGGTCGTAATCGTCCAACCGCCCTCTTCAATACGGCGCCCCTTGTTCTCTACAATATTTGTTGCTTCCTTCCATACCTCTTCTAAAAAATATGGTGCTGTCTTTTTAGTAACTACTGATTCCTCGGTTTTTAATACAAAATGCTCTTGATTTGCATGTTCTTTTTGCTCAGCAGTGATAAACTGCTGATTATTCATAAGTTGTAAAATTAGCTTTTGACGATTGACTGCTTTTTCCTCATTAACTAAAGGGGAGTAATGGGTAGGACCTTTTGGAATTCCCATAAGAAGAGCAGACTCTGCTAGAGTTAAAGACTTAGCGCTCTTCCCAAAATAAAACCTGCTTGCAGCCTCTACTCCGTACATCCCATGTCCAAAGTAAACAGTGTTCAAATAGCCCTCTAGAAGTTCATCCTTCTCGTAGAAAATTTCTAACCGATAGGCATATAATGCTTCATTCAATTTACGAGTCCATGATTTTTCGTGGGTTAAAAATACATTACGAGCATATTGCTGAGTAATTGTGCTGGCTCCCTCTACTTTTTTGCCAGCCTTTACGTCTTTTAGAAGAGCCGAGGCAATCCGAGAATAATCAAATCCATTATGCTCATAAAATTCCTGGTCCTCAACAGAAATAGTAGCCTGCGGTATGAAAGGCGACATTTCATCAAGAGATACCCAGTATCTACGTTGATCCTCAAAGCGGTCTCCAATAACATTATCCTGACTGTCTAAAAAAACAGAGGAAATAGGAACTTGTATTATAGGGGCACCAACAATTTGAGCGTAAATGCGAAGAGTGACCAGGGCACTTAAAACTGCACAGCTTGCGGCAATTCCTAACAAAAATACTCTTTTTACTCTTTTACTTCGAGTTGCCTTCTTTTTATATTGCGAGCGCTTCAAAAAATCCACCCCGTTTTCATCCATGTTTCTATCAGTATGAGAACAATAGATTCAAATTAAACGGGAAAACAAAAAACTATTGCACTTTTGCCAAAAACCTCTATACTTTCTTTGTATTTACTTTTTTGATAAAGTAAAAGAATTATGTATTGGAAGGAGATAGATAAATGGCTGGATTTTGGTTTACAGAAAAGCAAACCGAGAATTTTGGCATCACAATGAAGGTGAAACGCACACTTCATACTGAGCAAACGGATTTCCAACTGTTAGAAATGGCAGAAACAGAAGAATGGGGTAACATGCTCTTTTTAGACGGAATGGTTATGACGTCTCAAAAGGATGAGTTTGTTTACCATGAAATGGTGGCACATGTTCCTTTATTTACACATCCAAACCCAGAAAACGTATTAGTTGTTGGTGGAGGAGACGGTGGAGTAATTCGTGAAATTATGAAGCATCCAAAAGTAAAAAAAGCGACACTTGTTGATATAGATGGAAAAGTAATAGAGTACTCAAAAAAATATTTACCAGAGATTGCTTGTGAATTAGAAAACCCTCGTGTAGATGTGCAGGTTGGAGACGGCTTCATGCATATTGCTGAGTCTGAAAACGAGTATGATGTTATTATGGTAGATTCAACAGAACCAGTGGGACCTGCAGTAAATCTATTTACAAAAGGATTCTATGCTGGTATTTCTAAAGCACTAAAAGAAGATGGTCTATTTGTTGCTCAATCGGACAACCCTTGGTTTAAGGCAGACTTAATCCGTCAGGTCCAAAAGGACGTAAAGGAAATATTCCCAATTACAAATTTGTATTTAGCTAATATTCCTACGTATCCAAGTGGTCTTTGGTGCTTTACAATTGGCTCGAAGAAATATGATCCACTACAGGTTCCAGAGGAACAATTCTTCGATATTGATACAAAATATTATACAAAAGAGCTTCACAAAGCAGCATTCGTTTTACCGAAATTTGTGAAAGACCTTGCAGGAGAGTAAGCCCATGCGATTTGATGAAGCATACTCAGGCAATGTATTTATAAAAAGTAAGCAAAACTACGAAAAAGCTCAGGCAGTTATTTATGGTATGCCGATGGACTGGACAGTTAGCTACCGTCCAGGATCTCGTTTTGGGCCACAACGCATTAGAGAGGTTTCTATCGGGCTAGAGGAATATTCGCCATATCTTGATAGAGAGCTAGATGACGTAAACTATTTCGATGCAGGGGATATCCCTCTTCCATTTGGAAACGCAGCGAAAAGCCTCGAGCTAATAGGTGATTACATTCGTCAATTGTTACAAGATGGGAAAATTCCAGTTGGCATGGGCGGAGAGCATTTAGTCTCTTGGCCAGTAATGAAAGCTGTGGCAGACAAATATGATAATTTAGCAATTATCCACATGGATGCTCACACCGATTTACGTGTGGAATATGAAGGCGAGCCACTATCTCACTCAACTCCAATCCGTAAAATCGCAGAATATATTGGCCCAAAAAACGTCTACTCATTTGGAATTCGTTCTGGAATGAAGGAAGAGTTCGACTGGGCTAAAGAAAATGGCATGCAAATCGCCAAATTTGAAGTGCTAGAGCCATTGAAGGAAGTACTTCCGACACTAGAGGGTCGTCCGGTCTATGTAACAATTGATATCGATGTGCTTGACCCAGCACACGCACCAGGAACAGGAACTGTAGACTGTGGAGGAATAACAAGCCGCGAGCTGCTAGCCTCCATCCATGCTATCGCAAACTCAGGTGTTAACGTAGTAGGCTTCGACCTTGTAGAAGTAGCCCCAATCTACGACCAATCGGAGCAAACCGCAAACACTGCATCGAAGCTAATGAGAGAAATGCTACTAGGATGGGTTAAATAGAAAATAGTCTCCATTATTCTGCGTAGCTGAACAAAGTGAAGCGGAAGCAAACCGCCAACACTGCATCGAAGCTAATGAGAGAAATGCTACTAGGATGGATTAAATAGAAAGTAATATCTAAATGTATCTGCGACGATCAGTACGCAGGAGTGCAATTTAATAAAGTATAAAAGTGATGTTCTTTAATGGACATCACTTTTTTTGTATTGAGTAAAATTAAAATGATATTTATAACTATTTATTCCATTACTCTAACAAACAGCTGCTAATAGTGTATAGTGTTTAAGGTTTAGTTGTAACTTAAGCGAAATTTAAGCTATAATATGAAGGTTATATTAACAAACTTCTTTTAAAAGTTATAATTAGTAATTAGGTTTGCATACTAACAATTGTTTAGTTGATTGTAGCGGCAGTCGGCGACTCCAGTGGGATGAGTGAGGCAGATAAGACATCACAAATGACGTGCAAGCGACGGTGATGACTTATCGCCCACGAAAAGCGCCCGACTAAAGCGGAAATCTGCCATCTATTCTATTCATGCAAGCAATTTATATTTGATGGATATCGTATAATTTTTTTCACTCTAGCTAATCTCATATATACTCATCTTATGATTGTAGCGGCAGTCGGCGACTCCAGTGGGATGAGTGAGACAGATAAGACATCACAAACGACGCGCAAGCGGCGGTGGTGGCTTATCGCTCACCCCACGGAAAGCGTCCGACTAAAGCGGAAATCTACCATATATTCTATGGAAGCAAGCAATAGAAATTAAATAAATCATTAATATGCTCTAAAGGATGAAGTCCATGTCTGAACCATTAAAAAAATCAGTTGAAGTTCGTTTACGATCAACGATCCAACACCCTAAAGCAAAAAAAGAATTCTTTGACATTCGCACTACGGGCGTTCTAACCTTAAAGGGAGAGCAGCCTTATTTAGTTTATGAGGAAGTACAGAATGAAAAAGCTGTTCGAACAACAGTCAAATTACATGAGGAGTCTGCTTTGATATTGCGAAGCGGTGGCGTTAAAATGCGTCTTCCATTTCAAAAGGGAGAGCAGCAAACCGGTAGCTATGACACAGGTTACGGCACCTTCATGATTTCAACAAATACAAAGCATTTACAATTCAAGGATGGTCATTTTCTAGTACATTATGAACTAATAGTGGATGAAGAAGTGGTCGGTACATATAAATTAGAACTAATATATTCGGAGGCGGAATAAATGAACGCAGTAGAAAAAGTACAACAATCTATTAAGGAAGCAATACAACAAGCAATTCTTAAAGCAGAGCTTGTGACAGAAGAGCAGCTCCCATCTGTTCATCTGGAAACACCAAAAGACAAAGCAAATGGCGACTACGCAACAAATATTGCTATGCAATTAACAAAAATTGCGAAGAAAAACCCTCGTCAAATTGCAGAAGCAATCATTGAAAATCTTAATATGGATGGCACAATGATGGAGAAAGTTGACATTGCTGGTCCAGGGTTTATGAACATTACAGTACGTAAAGATTATTTACAAGATGTTGTGAAAGCTGTCCTTACTGAAGAAAAAAATTACGGACGTACGAAATCCGGGGCTGGAGAAAAAATTCAAGTGGAATTTGTTTCTGCCAATCCAACAGGTGACCTACACCTAGGGCATGCTCGTGGAGCTTCTGTGGGAGATTCCTTATGCAACGTATTGGACTTTGCCGGCTATGATGTTTCTCGTGAGTATTATATTAATGATGCAGGCAATCAAATCAATAACTTAGCCGTTTCTATTGAAGTGCGATATTTTGAAGCATTAGGTATGGAAAAGGAAATGCCAGAAGACGGATATAGAGGACAAGACATTATCGATATTGCTGCTGACATTGCAAAAGAGCATGGGGATAAATTTGTTCATATGTCAGATGAGGAACGTTTCCAAGCATTCCGTACACATGGTTTAAAAGTTGAATTGGCGAAGCTTCAAAAGGATTTATCAGACTTCCGTGTAAGCTTTGACAATTGGTTCTCGGAAACCTCCTTATATGAAGGCGGAAAAATTGATATTGCATTAAACAAATTACGTGAAAACGGTCATATCTTTGAAGAAGAGGGGGCAACCTGGTTACGCTCTACTACATTTGGAGATGATAAGGATCGTGTACTTATTAAAAGTGATGGCTCATTCACTTATTTACTTCCAGACATTGCATACCATGAGAATAAGCTGGCTCGTGGCTTCGATCAGCTCATTAATATTTGGGGAGCAGACCATCACGGATACATTCCGCGTATGAAGGCTGCTTTTGAGGCACTTGGATACGAACGTGAAAAGCTAGAAGTATCTGTTATCCAAATGGTTCAGCTATATAAAGACGGCGAAAAAATGAAAATGAGTAAACGTACAGGTAAAGCTGTAACGATGCGTGAGCTTGTGGAAGAAGTAGGATTAGACGCTGTGCGTTATTTCTTCGGTATGCGTTCCGGTGATTCTCATATGGACTTTGACCTTGATTTAGCCGTTTCTCAATCCAATGAAAACCCAGTGTACTATGCGCAATACGCACATGCTCGTATTTGTTCTATTTTACGTTCTGCAGAAACACAAGGAATGAAGGCGTCTACAAATTCCTTGGAGTTATTGCAAAGCGAAAAAGAACTTGATCTATTGAAAAAAATCGGTGACTTCCCACAAGTTGTAGCAGATGCTGCGAAACTTCGTGCACCTCACCGTGTAGCAACCTATATCCAGGAACTAGCAGCAACATTCCACAGTTTCTATAATGCAGACAAAGTACTAAACGCTGACAATGTGCCTCTTTCAGAAGCACGTCTTGCGCTAGTAACATCTGCACGCCAAACAATTGCAAATGCATTAAAACTAATCGGAGTATCTGCTCCAGAAAAAATGTAATTAAAACTCCTAGAGGCATTAAGAAACCAATTCTTAATGCCTCTTTTGTTTGTTTATTAGTTTAATCAAACAGATTAAAAAGGAAAATAACAAGTTTATAAAAAGCAAGAACTTGAGCCAAGATGTTCCGAATGATGTCTGCCAGTCACCACTTTTTCATTTATCAATAAAAATACTTTAAAAAACAATATTTATTTATTCTAAAACGATAAATTTTATAATATAATTATATTGAATTATATTTAAGTGAGGTGCTTTTATGAAAAAAGGAACAACATTATTTTTAAAGATGGCAATTATTGTTATGGGAATTCCCGTTCTGGCTTTGTGTATCTTTTTGGTACCTGAAATAGCAAATTTTGCAGAAGAATTATACCCTGACATTCCATATCTCAAATATCTCGTTTTTATCGATTTGTATGCAACGGCTATACCTTTTTACTTTGCTTTGTACCAAGCTTTTAAACTTTTAAGTTATATTGATATGGGTAATGCTTTCTCGGAATTATCTGTAAGAGCGTTAAAGAATATTAAATACTGTGCACTGGCAATTAGCTCTTTATATGTATTAGGCATGCCACTATTTTTTCTTGTGGCAGATAAGGATGACGCTCCAGGAGTTATAGTAATCGGGCTTATCATGATTTTTGCCTCTATGGTAATTGTCGTTTTTTCAGCCGTTCTCCAAAAACTTTTACAAGAAGCTATTCATATAAAATCTGAAAACGATTTAACGGTCTGAGGTGAAAATATGGCGATTATTATTAATATCGATGTGATGTTGGCTAAAAGAAAAATGAGCGTAACAGAACTTTCAGAGAGGGTTGGAATAACAATGGCTAACCTTTCTATATTAAAAAATGGTAAAGCTAAAGCAATTAGGCTTTCTACATTAGAATCAATTTGTAAGGCTTTAGAATGCCAGCCTGGGGATCTTTTAGAATACAAAAGAGATGAAGAAGCTCACGAATGAGTAAAGTTCCCTCAATAAGCAGGAATTATTTTTGAAAACGCGAAGTAATAAATTAGGAACTAACTCATTGGAGGGCTTTAATCAATGGATTAATGCCCTCTTTTTTATATTCAAGTTAGAATAGGCTTATAACGATGCAAGGAGGAAGCGAAGTGCCATGGTATATAGATAGTGCCTATAAAAGAAATAAGGATGCACCCTATACTTTTTATATTCCTAGCAAAGAAGTGATAGGTAATTTAAATATAGGAGATATGGTCAAACTAATCTTTGAAATCGAGACAAGAACAGACGGGTATGCGGGAGAAAAAATGTGGGTTGAAATTACTCATAGGGATATGGGGAACTTTAAGGGAATTCTTACGAATGATCCATTTAATCTAAGTGAGTTAAAAAGAGGACAAGAAGTATCATTTCGGACAGAACATATTTGTGACACGGAGTATAATGATCCGTATTCATCCAAATGGGATTACTATTTTGACACAAAAATAATTGTGAGCAAAGATGTTTTGGAGAGAGATGAATTTAATTTTATGTTAAGAGACGAGCCAAGGGATGAGCAAGACTCTGGTTGGTCTGTATTAAGTGGTTATGAAGATGATGAATTTTTAAATAATCATGAAAATCTGCAATATATATCTATAGGGGTAATTTTAAATATTGATGACTCTATTTTAGCTTTTATTGAAGATTTACCCCTCTGTGCATATGAGAGAAATGACAATGGCGCATTCTACAAAATAAATGATTATGATTGGGAGTCCTACTTAAGTGAATAAGCTTGGACATAGATTTAGGAGGTAATTGCGTTGAATATTACTCAATTAAAACAATCACTATTTAAACGAGCTACGATTTTTGAAACAGGAGGATCTCGGCCGACGGAAGAATTGGGAGAGAGCTGGATAGGAAATGTTATGTGGGGTAGCGGAGAAAATAAATCTCCTCAGTTTGAACCAATATGTACTATATTTCTAAAAAATTTACCTTATGTACCGAAGGAGCTAAAAAACATTCAGTTAATCACTGTTTATATGGATTTTAATGTATATAATCATTTAATTGAAGATAATTTAGCTTCTTTTTTTAAGATAAATTGTTTTACTAATATTAATGAAATACAAAAGATAAATGAACAATCTTCAAGAATGAAGTCTTTTCCATTAAAACCAATATTAGTTGAGAACGATACCCCAGCATGGGATTCAGAAGATATAGAACCAGAAATTCAAGATGAAATTTTACGTCTTGAATTGGAGAGTGATATAGAGTATTACGACGATATCGTCGAAAATATTTATCCCATGCACAAGGTTGGTGGGTATCCATCCTATACACAGAGCGGAGTCTCATATGGTGAAGATTATCCGTTTGTCTTTCAGATAAGCTCTGATGCCAAGGCGCAATTCAATATAGTAGATAGTGGCAGTTTTTATTTTTTCTACAATCAAGATAAACAAGATTGGATTGTGTACTGCGATTTTTATTAATAGTCCAGTGATTACTCATAGATTACAAGGTTAAGGAATTAATGTTTCGCTAAACTCGGAAAATTGCTTGATATTAATTTATTTCTCGAATTTCTCTTCTAGTCTCCATCTCGACAACATTTAATTATAAGGTATAATAAATGCAAAGCAGCAATGGAATATTTTTTGCGTAAAGGTGCTCTAGTTACGGATTGCTAGAGTTAAAAGGGAAGCTGGTTAAAGTCCAGCGCGGTCCCGCCACTGTTAGTGATGCATATGCATCATAAGCCAGAAAACCTGCCCTTACGTGCATACCCATTACCTACGCGGATAGGTCTGGTGTAGGTCAGCTATCGGTATTTTGTGGCAGATTTATACCTATCTATCTCTCATCCTAGGATGGGAGATTTTTTATTGATTTTAGGAGGAATGAAGGATGAAAAAGTTTTGGTTAATTATAGGAATGACCTTGCTTGTGTTAGTTGGATGTAATGAGCAAGAGACACTTCCATCAGAAAAAGAAGATAGTTCAGAAATTGGAAATTCAGAAACTGCATTTCCGCTTACATTGACGGATGCTGTAGGCCAAGAAATCACATTAGAGGAAGCTCCGAAGACCATTATTTCCATGATTCCAAGTAATACGGAAATTCTATTTGCATTAGGGCTTGATGAGGAAATTGTCGGCGTTAATGATTACGAGAGTTATCCAGAGGAAGCCTTAGAAAAAGAAAAAATTGGTGGCATGGAGTATAACATTGAAAAAATTATCTCTTTGAATCCGGATATTGTCTTCGCTCATGAGTCCGTAGTAGGAATGGCTGACGCTGGGTTACAACAGCTACGAGATTCTGGTGTAAAGGTTTATGTAGTACAGGATGCAAAGGATTTTAACTTAACCTATACATCCATCGAGCAGATTGGTCGTGCAACAGGCAAAAATGAGGAAGCACAGGCCATTATAAAGGATATGAAGGCAAAGGTTGACGAAATTCAAGAAAAAGTTTCAAAAGTAGAAACAAAGAAAACAGTTTTTGTAGAAACCTCAGATGTGCCTGAGATCTATACTCCTGGTAATAATACATTTATGCAAGAAATTCTAACGATGGTCAACGCAGAAAATATCATGGCTGACCAAGAGGGCTGGTTCCAAGTCAGCCCAGAAGAAATTGTAAGTCGTAATCCTGATGTTATGTTAATCACGTATGATTACGTGGATGGCATTGTTGAAAAGGTCAAGCAACGTGATGGTTTCGATACAGTGACAGCTATTAAAAATAATGCAGTAGTACAAGTGGATGAGGATACCACAAGTCGCCAAGGTCCACGTTTAGTAGAAGGTTTAGAGGAAGTGGCGAAGGCTATCTATCCGGAGGCATTTAGTGAGTAAATCAATGATCGGTTACATTCTGTCACTGGCTACGTTGGCTGTAGCCATTTGGCTAGGTGTATCGGTCGGATCTGTAAAGGTGCCGATCAGTACTTTATGGGATACAGGAACAGATGCGATTGCAACTAATATAGTATGGAAGATTCGCATGCCGCGGGTTATACTCGCAGGATTAGTCGGAGCATCCCTGGCAATAGCGGGAGCGGCCTTTCAAAGCCTGCTTAAAAACCCACTAGCCGACCCTTATACACTGGGAGTGTCGTCCGGAGCATCTGTTGGTGCAGTGGCTACACTCTTTTTTGGAATTTCGGTACCTTTCTTAGGAATGTTCACCTTGCCTGTTTTCAGTATGGTAGGGGCATTAGTTACAATGCTCATCGTTATTTCCTTCGCAAGGCTAGTAGATCGCGCGATGAAAATGGAAACGATTATTTTAACAGGTATTATATTTAGCTCATTTCTTGGCTCAGTCATTTCCTTAATGATTGCTCTGACAGGTGAAGAGCTACGGCAAATTATTGGTTGGCTGTTAGGCAGTGTATCTATGAGGGGCTGGAGCTATGTTCAGATGGCATTGCCATTCATGGTAATCGGTTCCCTATTACTATGGTTAAATCGTAGGGAGCTAAATGCCATGCTCTTCGGAGAAGAACGAGCACAGCATCTAGGTGTGGATGTAAAGAAGCGTAAAATGATGATATTAATTGGTGGGTCAATGCTTACAGGCACAGCCGTATCAGTGTCTGGAACCATTGGTTTTGTTGGATTGGTAGTGCCACATATGACTAGACTTTTATTTGGCTCCGATAACCGGCACGTGCTTCCTTTGAGCTTTATAAATGGAGCTTCTTTATTGATCATTTGTGATCTTGTATCCCGTACGATTATTTCTCCAACAGAGCTTCCAATAGGGGTAATTACTGCCTTTATAGGGGCACCTGTTTTTGCTTTTATCTTCTTTAGACAACGTAAAAAAGGAGGCGCTTAACTTGCTAGAAGTAAAAAATATTTCTGGTGGCTACGATCAAAAGCTAGTAGTGGACGACGTTTCCTTTCAAGTATCAAAAGGAGAAATGCTAGGAATATTAGGACCAAATGGGAGTGGAAAATCTACTCTCCTTAAACTAATGAGTGGCATACTCACACCATCATCTGGAGAGGTACTAATCGAAGGTAAGCTGTTAAAGTCCTTTGCCTCGAAGGAGCTAGCGAAAAAGTTGGCTGTGCTGCCACAGCTGCACAATCAGGCTTTCTCACATACCGTTCGAGAAACAGTTGCACTTGGTCGTTATCCTCATCAATCAGGGTGGTTTTCTACATGGTCTTCAGAAGATGAATTCGCTATAAAGGAAGCAATGAGACTGACTGCCGTCGATAAGTACGATAAGCATTTACTAGAGCTTTTGTCTGGTGGAGAGCAACAGAGAGTATTTGTAGCCCAGGCATTAGCTCAGCAGGCTCCCATACTGTTGTTAGATGAACCGACGAATCACTTGGATATCGCTCATCAAAAGCAGCTGTTAGATACAATCAAAACACAAGCAATTGAGAATGACATTACAATTATTAGTATTTTTCATGATATTAATCTTGCATCGCTATACTGTGACAGACTTTTACTAATGGACCAGGGGCGCATTAAAGTAATCGGGGAGCCCCAAGAGGTAGTGAAAAAAAGTTTAGTGGAAAATGTTTATGAGGCTAGGGTTAGTACTAGTCCCCATCCAGAGCGACCTAAACCGCAAATAACTATTTTACCAGACGTAAATGAAAAACAAGACAATCAACTAATTACTTCATTCAACTTTAAAGTAACTGGTGACTACGTCCTTTTTCAGGCAGAAAATCAATTAAAAACTTGGTCTTCTGCAGTCATTAACGCGGGAAGTGGCTGGTATAGAAATTTCGTGAATAGAAGAGTAGATGCACAGTATCACTGTGATAATGTGCAGGAGGAAATGTTAAATTATCTTGCTGCTCGAGGTTTATCGGAGGCGGATACTGTAGGCATGATGACTGCAGTCAGGACTACAGACGCTGTGATAAAAGAGTATGTAACACCTTTAGGGAGTCTTGTGGTAATGGTTACCGCGGGAGTTGGAAATGCAGTCGATGTTTCGCGAGCTCACGAGGTAGAAATGTTCCCCGCCATAGGTACCATCAATACATGGGTTATTATTAATGGAGAGCTTGCGGAGGAGGCTTTTATCCAGTCTGTCATCACTGCTACGGAAGCTAAAACGAAGGCAATGGCACATGAACAAGTCATGGATCCTCGGACGGGTACTCTTGCCACTGGTACATCGACAGATAGTGTATTAATAGCTGCGACACAAAAAGGGACCTATATAGAGTATGCAGGTCCTATAACTGAGATTGGTAAAAAGATTGGGCAAGGAGTCTTTGAATGTACTGTTGAAGCTATTCAGATATACAAAAAGGCAAAGGGATGGGTGTAAGATGGCATCTCATATGTTAGCGGTAACAATTGGTCTTCTGCTAGATCGATTAATTGGAGATCCACCAAATTGGCCACATCCAGTTCGGTGGATTGGAACGCTTATCTCAAAATTAACTAAGCGATTAAACAAAGGAAGTTATAGGAAAGTAAAGGGATTACTTTTAGTCCTAATAATAGTAGGGTTATCATTCAGTATTGCTCTAGTATTAGTGTTCACTGCGTACTCAGTTCATATTGTCCTTGGTATTGCTGTGGAGAGTATTTTGATAGCCTCTGGGCTAGCTCAAAAAAGCTTGAAGGTTGCAGCGATGGAGGTCCACAAGCCTTTGATAGAGGGAGATTTAGACACTGCTCGTTTAAAGCTTTCCTGGATTGTTGGAAGAGACACTGAAGATCTAGGAGAGGAGGAAATAACAAGAGGGGTGGTAGAAACAGTCTCCGAGAATATAAGTGATGGAGTAACCGCCCCATTGTTTTTTGCCTTTTTATTTGGGGCTCCTGGGTTATGGGCTTATAAAGCAATTAATACATTAGATTCTATGGTAGGCTATAAAAACGAAATATTTAAAGATTTTGGCTATGTTGCTGCCAAGCTAGACGACATTGCAAACTATATTCCAAGTCGTTTAACTGGGTTGGCAATTATGCTTGGTGGAAGGAAAGAAACTAGTCTTCCCTTTAAGCATCGAATGACTCGCTGGTTGATAGATGCAAAGAAACATCCAAGCCCCAATAGCGGCTATTTAGAAGCTGCCACTGCTTATCAGCTAGGTATACAGCTTGGCGGAAGAAATACATATAAAGGGATAGTTTCTAATCGTGCATTAATGGGAAGCAAAGAGGTCTCACTAAGTGCCAGACATATATTAGGAGCCATTTCACATTTACACACAGCTGTCCTTCTTTTTTGGTTTGGGATGACAGTGATAGGAGGTTTAATACTTGTTGTTACCTAGTCACGGAGCAAATGCTCAACAATTATATCAGCGCTTGAACATGTCTATGCCTGAGACAGTGATAGATTATAGTGAAAATGTGAACCCTCTAGGTCCTCCAGATTTTGTTAAGGAACAGTGGGTATCATATAGAGACCTAATAACTAAGTATCCTCATCCGCAGGGCGAGCCCTTCCTGACTGCAGCTGCAAATTATCACGGTGTAAGCTCTGAACAAATACTTATTGGAAATGGTGCAGCAGAAATTTTTGCAAGCATAGCTATCCGGTATCAGCACAAAAAAGCAGTGGTTATCCATCCAACATTCTCTGAATATGAGGCTACGCTAGTACCATATCAAACATCCATTAAGGAGATTATAGCTATCGGTAAGCTTCCGATAGAGGAGGTTCTTAGTGAGCTTGAGAAGGCTGATGTTATTTATATATGCCGACCGAATAATCCGACTGGCTACCTGATTCCATTAGAAGAGATTATACAGATAGCGAATCATGCTAAAATGTATAACTGTGATTTAGTTTTGGATGAGGCTTTTTTAGATTTTATAGACGAAAAGGAATCCTTTATCCCATATTTAAACAACCTTACTAATGTAATTGTCGTCCGTTCGATGACTAAAATGTATGCAATTCCTGGACTTCGGCTAGGATATGCAATTGCTAATAAGGAAATTATAAATAGTCTTCGCTCAATGCTGCCTCACTGGAATAGCAATGCATTAGCGACTACAATTGGAGCCCAGTGCTTCATGGAGACAAAGTATAGACAGAGAACAGTTGACTTCGCAATAAAGGCGAGAGAGGATTTTCAACAATTTTTAGGTGGGCTAGATTGTAGAGTTCTACCATCTAATACAAACTTTCTATGCTTCCAGCTACCTAATCCATTGCAGTCGAAGATATTCTTTGAACATTTACTAGCTCGAGGCTATGTGCTCCGCCATACCGAAAACTTTGAGGGTCTAAACGGTGAGTGGTTTCGAGTGGGTATGAAGAAAGAAGAACAAATGGAGCAATTAAAAAAGGAGATGACCTCATGGTTCGAGGAAAACTCGTCTTCATAACAGGTGGAGTGCGGAGCGGAAAAAGCAGCTTTGCGGAGCAATATCTGATGAATGAGCAGGCACTACGTAACGTCTACGTTGCTTCCGGTGTAGCAACAGACAAAGAAATGGAGCAAAGAATTGAGTATCACCAAAGAGACCGAGCTAGTTATCCGGTGGAATGGGTTACAATCGAGCAATCGAGACATTTTGAGCAACTAACGGTAGTTATAAAGCAGGATGACGGAATTCTTTGGGACTGTGTCACGACTTGGTTAGCGAACGAACTGTATGTGAGTAATATGGAACAGGTCGAGAAGCGGCTATTTGAAACAATTGACCGTTTGCTAGAAAAGGTTAAGGTGATGGTGATTGTTTCAAATGAAGTACTAGATGAGCATCTTTCTATCTATGAAAGCGTGGTTCGATATCAGCAATGGATTGGTCGGATTCACCAAAGGTTAGTTATAAATGCTGATGAAGCATATGAAATGGAATATGGGTTAGGTCATCAATGGAAATGAGGTGGAGTAATGAATAGCTTGCTACTAGCATTTCAATTTTTTACCGTAGTCCCAATTCAAAAAAGTCTTCCGATGGAAAAGAGACATATAACGGGAATGTATAGTTTCTTTCCTTGGATAGGAGCAGTCATTGGATCAATTGCTTGTTTGCCCATCTACTTTGATTGGAGCTCGTTAATGACCGCATTTGCTGTTGTAAGTCTAGGAATCCTGTTGTCAGGTGGACTCCATATGGATGGGTTCATCGATACTTCAGATGCTTACTTTTCCTATAGAGAACAAGCAAAGCGAATGGAAATTTTAGACGACCCTCGGGTTGGGGCTTTCGGTGTAATGGCAACTGTTTTATTGATTGTAGGCAAAATAATCATTATATCTGAGGTATTGTCTGCTGAAAGCTTTCACTTCCTATTTATTATCATTATTCCTTTTTTATCAAGAGTGGTTCTTGTGATTCTATTTGGAATTACGGAAAATGCTAAAGAGAGCGGCCTTGCCCATTTTTTTAAACAAAAGCTACACGTTCAAACAATTATACCTCTGACAGCGAGTTTTTTGTTTATAGCCATTTGTCTGATTGGGCTAATGACATATTGGCTGATTGCGATGACTCTTTTAAGTGTGTTAATTCTATTCATTTGCATATATCGCAGTTGGTCATTAAAAAATTTCGGGGGAATCACAGGTGATTTACTCGGAGCCAGCTTAGAGCTTACGGAGGTCATACTATGGATAACGCTTTTACTGTTACTCTCGTAAGGCATTTTCCGACACAGGGAAATGTCCACAAAAAATATATTGGCTGGACAGACGAACCCATTATGTCTGGTCTTAAGGCAGTTAATAGGTTAGGGGAAGCTAAGCAAGTGCTTGGCAGCGATTTACTTCGATGCCGACAGACCGCTGAAATACTATTTAATGATGTTTCTTATATAGGAAGTGCAAAGCTTAGAGAATGTTCCTTTGGTATTTGGGAGAAAAAGACGTACAAGGAATTAAAGGACAATGAAAAGTACCAGACCTGGCTAGAGGATTTTTATCGTAATGCACCTCCTGAAGGGGAATCGCTACAGCAACTAGAATCTCGGGTGATAGAAGGATTTTATGAAGGAATTTCTCAATCTAATCCTGTAATCATTATTACACATGGTGGGCCAATTCGAGCTTTGCTGAGTAAATTTGTTAATAGCTCCAAAAGCTTTTGGGAATGGGAAGTGCCACACGGAAGCGCTTATACATTGCATTGGAAGGATAAACAAGAAGTAATGGAGGGAAAACATTGCATATCATTTTCGGTGGAGCATTTAATGGAAAAAGAGCTTTTGTAGAGAAGCAGCTAGCTGGTCAAAATGTTCAATGGATAAATGCAGAAGAGGGGATCCCAACAATTTTGCCTAATATAGAAGTGTTGGCAGTAACAGGATTTGAAAATATTCAAGAAAATCAGTTAAACAAGTGGTTTTCCCAGTTGAAGCAATGGGACGATGAAAAAGAGATTTATGTTGTTGCTACTGAAATAGGAAGAGGCATTGTTCCGATGGAAGCCAGTATGCGAAAGCTAAGGGATGATGTAGGGAGATTCTATCAGCAGCTTTTTGCAGTCGCAGAAAGTGTCACACGTATTTGGTATGGTATACCACAAACTATAAAAGGGAGATGATCATATTGAAAATTTATACAAAAACAGGTGACAAGGGGCAAACAGGTTTAATAGGTGGCAGAACAGATAAAGACGATATTCGTGTAGAGGCGTATGGAACGATAGACGAGTTAAACTCCTTCATCGGAAAAGCGGTGACAGAGCTAGATTCAGTTAAATTCAAGGACATTTTAGAGGATTTGGAAACGATTCAGCATGAGCTATTTGACTGTGGAGGAGATTTAGCAAATGTATCCAATCGTCGTATTTATAAAATGACTGATGAGGCAATAGAGGCAATGGAAAAACGAATTGATGTACTTGTAGAGGAAGGACCAGTATTAGAGAGATTCATCCTTCCAGGAGGAACTCCTGCTGCAGCAACACTCCATATTGCTCGCACCATCACTCGTCGTGCGGAACGATTAACAGTCACTTTGTCTAAGACAGAAGTGGATGTGCCTTCTGTTGTTCAACGCTACTTAAATCGTCTATCTGACTATTTATTTGCAGCAGCACGAGTAGCAAATGTTCGAGAAAATGTAAGTGATGTGGAATACGTAAGAAGTGCAAAAGTGTTTAAAAACGTAGGTAGTGAGAAAAAAGAAGGGGAATAATTTAGATGAAACTTCGATTATTAACACTTGCTGCAATGTTTGCAGCTCTGTCAGCTATAGGGGCTTTAATAAAAATTCCTGTAGGAATTGGGAGTGCGGCACTAGACACAGTGCCTGCACTTATTTCATCTCTATTCTTACCTCCCGTATACGCTGGTGCTGCCTCTCTAGTAGGTCATCTTGCCTCTTCCTTGTCAGCAGGTTTCCCATTCGGGCCACTACATATCATCATAGCTCTAGAGATGTTTATTATCCTATTTGTCTTTACAAAACTCCATCAAAAGGGATATCACTTTTGGAAATGGGTTTTCTTTATCGTTGCAAATAGTGTACTGGCCACTTTACCATTCTATTGGATTATTTCACCTGCATTCTTCATTGGCGCATTACCAGGCATCACATTGGCGACCATATTAAATGCTTCCATTGCCATGATCGTTTCACCTGTTGTTGAAAAAGTAATGGAACGAGTAAAGACACATGCGTAACGCAATTTTATTGCCTAATGGGCTGGTGCTTACAACTGATAACTCGGCAGCAATAGGAGAAAAGGAAAAAGATGTAGTGCATATAGCGGATGAAGTAGTTGCTTACTTTGCAGCTAGAGTAACCATTTTGGAGCAATGGGCAGCTAAAGCATTTCCACAAACTATTATCGTACATAACTTTTCTGGAAACGAAAGCTGGAGCAAATATATAAAAGGGATTAAACGATTATTTGATGAGATTGCTGAGGAATGCCCCATAATAACGGGGAGCAGCGAAACGAATATGGAAACTTTGCAATCTGCCATGGCCCTATCCATGATTGGTGAAAAACAACTAGAAAAATTTCATGACTTTCAGTGGTATGCCTACGGAAAACCATGTGTTGGAGAAGAAGTAATAAAAGAACTACAAGCTATCGCAGACTTAAAGAAAATCTGGGAAGCAATGAAGTCAGGAATGGTTCATGCAGTTTGGCCAGTTGGCTCTACAGGTATCGCAGGAGAATGTAACCGGTTAGGAATCGAGGGCTATCTAGATGGATGGAATTTAAATATTTCAGCTGGTCCAGCAACGACTGTTCTTTTAGGTATTAGTCCGACGAGAGAACAGGAAGCTAAATTACATTTTGGAAAATACTTTCAAGCCATTAAATAGAAGACTTGCAATCTATTGAAAAACAAATTCCGTTTTCATGAATAAAATTTCTTTTGCAGTCTATTTCATAATTGAAATGGACTGCTTCTTTTTTATTTGATGTCTCAGTTACTAAAGACATCAAATAAAAAAGCTTAAATTCTCGTTTTGAAAAGAGAAATTAAGCTATAAATATTATAGTATCACTCCTGAAAAATTGCCTCTAAGCACTAGAATGTCATTTTGATTGTAGCATATAAAGGATGCAGCAATGGACGTTCTATTTTCCTGCTTTTCGAATTTTTCAATAGTTACCTCACAAATTATTGTGTCGCCAGTATATACAGTTTTTAAAAACTCAAAATTCATGTTCCGAGCTAGCACATTGTTATCACCACCTACTTTTGTTGGTAATGTAGCAGTCATTAACCCTTGAACCACTACTCTTCCTTGTTCATCTGGTTTCATATGATGAATCCCCTCATCACCTGAAACCTTTGTAAATAATTCCACATCTTCTAATGTAAAAGTTCTTTCAAATCTAATTATTTCTCCAACTCTTAATGACATATTATCCTCCTTTAAAAAGAATTTTTCCTTATCAATTAATTCCAATATAAACCAATTTAAATTCTACCATTATAGCTATTAAAAATATAATTCTTAACTATTATTTTACTTCACCGACTATCTAAACTATGAAATTCAAACAATGATGTAATTGAGACCCGTCCAATACGACTTCTTCGCTAGTAATCGGATTTTTCTCTTTTTCCTCATGTGTAATAAAAATGCTAAATTTAATTTTTTAAAAAGGGGGAAAAAACATTCTAATGCTAAACACCGCGAAAAAAATATAGGGGAGCGTTGAAAAAAGTTAATCTATAAGACTCTCTGCCGATAAAAGGAGGGTGATTAGGTACACTTTTTGTTCATATTCAAGAAAGTAAATTCTAGCTCCAGTGCCTTGCCCCTCGAGGTCAAATGGATAAAAGCTCCGGTGGCTGAGGGACTGCCTCCTCGCTTTTTCTCATTTGCTTGTCGGGGCAGATATAGGCGCTTGCGCTTTTCTATCTGTCTAGCTCCAGCGCCTTGCCCCTCGAGGTCAAATGAGTTAAAGCTCCGGTGGCTGAAGAACTGCCTCCTCGCTTTTTCTCATTTGCTTGTCAGGGCAGATATAGGCGCTTGCGCTTTTCTATCTGTCTAGCTCCAGCGCCTTGCCCCTCGAGGTCAAATGAGTTAAAGCTCCGGTGGCTGAAGGACTGCCTCCTCGCTTTTTCTCATTATCTTGTCGGGGCAGATATAGGCGCTTGCGCTTTTCTATTAAGAAGTATAAAGGAGATAAACTAATGTTTCGTAATTATGTGGAAGGTGATATGGTCGTCATTCAAGGTGACTATGCAGCTTCTATTGTTTTATTATCCGTTTTAATCGCTGTTATTGCTTCTTATTCGGCTTTGGCGATGAATGGAAGAGCTCAAAGGAATGGTTTCTTTCATCGATATATTTGGTTGTTATTTGCATCAATTGCTATGGGATTTGGAATTTGGTCTATGCATTTTGTCGGAATGAGTGCATTTTCCTTACCAGTGCATATGAAATACAATGTACCGCTAACGGTTTTATCTATAGTACCAGCTATGATAGCTTCCTTTTTAGCTTTTTATCTTTCGAGCCTTTCTAAAAGAGGATTTTGGATGTACGTCTTAGCTGGAATCTCAATGGGTACAGGGATTTCCACCATGCACTATATGGGAATGTATGCAATGGAAATGGACATCTTTTATACTTATGATCGTTTACTGTTTGCAGTTTCTATAGGGATCGCAGTAGCAGTCTCAATGATAGCAGTCTATATATTTTCGAGTCTGCAGCTCTATATGAAAAATCGTTGGATTCAATTGTGTACTGCAGTGATTATGGGATTGGCTGTTTCTAGCATGCACTATACAGGGATGTCAGCTATCACTTTTTATATGCCAAAGGATTTCCCAATACATACACTTGCACACGAGATGGAGAATATTGGAGGCTTAGTTATTATAGTCACTGTTGGGATGGCATTTTTGCTCGGTATGCTTTTTTTATCGGGGCAAATTGACCGTTATGTGGAATACCGCACGAATTTTTTTGATTCCTATACGAAGCTGCCAAACCGACGTTCATTTGAACAGGATCTTCAGAAACATCTGTTTCCAGAGTATTTGAGCATCTGGCATTTGAATGGCTTGGAGGAGCTAAATAAAGAATATAGCTATCAAATTGTAGATGAAGTTATCAAGCGATTAGCAGAAAAGTTTAAATCACTGGCTCCAGCTTCATCTGAACTATATAGAATGGAGGAGAACCGCTTTGCTTTTTTGATGAAGGACGTTAAAGACAATTCGCAAGTAAAAGAAGCAATGCAGAGAATTGCCGATTATTTGCAAAAGCCTCTTTTGATTGATGGTGAAAAGATTTATCTTTCTTCAGTTTGTGCCGTTGCAGAGGCCAACAATAAAACGGAGGCAGTTGCTTTATACGCTAACGTTCTAGCAGTTATCGACCATTCCTCTACAAATTTCGTAAACGAGGTAATTTTCTATGATCCATCCATTCACACCCGCACTTTTGAACGGGAGTTAGTAGATGATATTAGTCGTGCCATTAAAGATGGTGAATTATTTTTGGTCTATCAGCCGAAGGTTTCTCTCAGGGGGAATCAGGTAGAAGGTCTTGAAACGTTGCTCAGATGGAACCACCCAACACATGGGCTTCTATCTCCTGCAGTATTTATCCCTATACTTGAAACGCATAATCGAATGGTGGGAGTTACGGACTGGATTATTGAGCAAGTCTGTAGGCAGATTGCAAACTGGAGGGAGGATGGCATCTCTTTTGAGCAAATCTCTATTAATATTCCTGGAGAATATGTAACATCACCGAAGCTTCTCCATGTGGTGAAAGACAATATGCAGCATTATAAGGTGTCAGCCTCCCAGTTAGAGTTAGAAATAACCGAAACAAGCTTTGTCAGAAATATAGACAAAGCAATACAAGCGGTCATAGCTTTTCGAAAGGAAGGGTTATCAGTAGCCTTAGATGATTTTGGTACAGGAGTTTCATCTTTGTCCTATTTAAAAAAGATGCCTATTTCTACATTAAAGATAGACAAATCCTTTATTGATGAAATTCCAGCATCTGAAAAGGACTCTTCCATCATGGAAGCAATGATTGGGCTTGGTCAATCCCTAAAATTGACCATTGTATTTGAAGGAGTAGAAACGAAGGAACAAATAGAGTTCTTAAAAAATACCTGCATCATGCCAGTCGTGCAGGGATATTATTTTTCTAAGCCACAAACGAGCGAGGAAATAGTTTTGTGGAATCAAGTTCATTTAGCGACAACTAAAGCATTAGCCTAGAAAGCATCGATTCTTACTCGATGCTTTTTCCAAATGAAAAAAATAGTGACTAAGCAATGTCTCAAATCCTATAACTAGAATGCCTTCTAATTGATCAGAATTGAATTAATTTAAATTATACAAAGGATAATTTTCATTCATACATGAATATTGGAACAAAAGTTGATTGCAGCGGCAGTCGGCGACTCCAGTGGGAGGAGGGAGAAAGATAAGCCATCACAAACGACGCGCAAGCGACGGTGATGGCTAATCGCTCCCCCCACGGAAAGCGTCCGACTAAAGAGAAAATCAATCATACTTTGCCCCAAGCACATTCTAGAAATTATACACTGGTAAATACCTCTGAAAGAATCTACCTAACCTTTCTTACTCCAGCCTAAACTTTAACTAATAAACCAATTAATCTAATCCTTATATTAAAATATTTTTCATTTTAGCAATTATTCTTTAATTTGCTATTGACTGAATGCTCATTCAGTTTTAATATTGTATTAATTCATATAATTCTATTATAATGTTATTCTATTATTAATTAGGCACATCTTAGAGGGGGAAAAGGGATGAATCCGTTGTTAATCGCAAACTGGGTGTTATTCATCGGAGTAGTACTGTATGCGGCCTATCTATTTGTATATCTACTACGAACAAGGTATGCATACATTAAATTGGGGAAAAAAGTTGAGTTTGAAGACAATGTGAAGGAAAGACTTAGAAAAATTTGGGTGTATGTTTTTGGGCAAAAGAAGCTACTGAAAGACAAGAAAAGTGGAGCAATCCATGTCATGTTCTTCTATGGCTTCATCCTTGTACAATTTGGAGCAATCGATTTTATATGGAAGGGACTAGCACCAGATTCGCATTTACCGCTAGGACCACTATATCCAGCATTTACATTCTTCCAGGAGATTGTAACACTAACAATCTTAGTTGCAGTAATTTGGGCGTTCTATCGTCGTTATGTTGAAAAGCTAGTCCGTTTAAAACGTGGATGGAAAAATGGTTTAGTACTTATTTTCATCGGTGGACTAATGGTTTCAGTATTAATCGGTAATGGTATGGGAATGATTTGGCACGGTCATGAGGCAACATGGAGTGAGCCTGTAGCATCTGCTATTGCAAACGTTTTCCAAGCAATTCCGGAGGCTGCGGCAATCACTGTGTTCTTTGTAATGTGGTGGGTACATTTATTGTTCCTATTAACGTTCTTAGTTTATATTCCACAATCTAAGCATTTCCACTTAATCACTGGTCCTGCTAACGTTTACTTCCATCGTTTAGACAAAGTAGGCAGACTCCGTCCGATTAACTTTGAAGAGGAAGAGGACGAAGAAGCAGATGAGGAAGAAATGCCAGTCTTTGGTGTTGGACGTGTTCAAGACTTTACACAAGCGCAAATGATTGATTTCTATGCATGTGTAGAATGTGGTCGTTGTACGAATATGTGTCCGGCAACAGGAACAGGTAAAATGCTATCTCCAATGGATTTAATTGTTAAGCTACGTGATCATTTAACATTTACTGGAGCTGTAGAAACAAAACAAAAGCCATGGGTTCCAGCTCTTGCGTTCAAAGGTACAAAAGGAAACCAGTTGGCAATGGCAGCTGGCGCAGAAGGTGCTGTAATTGAAGATATTTATAGCCCATCATTAATCGGGGATGTAATTACTGAGGAAGAAATTTGGGCTTGTACGACTTGCCGTAACTGTGAAGATCAATGCCCAGTTATGAACGAGCATGTAGATAAAATAATAGACCTTCGTCGTTATTTAGTAATGACAGAAGGTAAAGTAAACCCGGATGCACAACGTGCGATGACAAACATTGAACGTCAGGGTAATCCATGGGGTCTTAACCGTAAAGAAAAAGAAAATTGGAGAGATGCTCGTCCAGATCTTCACATTCCAACAGTAAAAGAAGTATCCAAAGCTGGGGAAGAGTTTGAATATCTATTCTGGGTTGGATCTATGGGATCATTTGACAACCGCTCTCAAAAAATTGCTTTATCATTCGCTCACTTGATGAACGAGGCAGGAGTGAAGTTCGCGATTCTTGGTAATAAAGAAAAGAACTCGGGAGACACACCGCGCCGACTAGGGAACGAATTTATGTTCCAAGAGCTTGCGGCAGCGAATATTAAAGAATTTGAAAAGGCAGAGGTAACGAAAATAGTCACAATCGATCCTCATGCATATAATATTTTCAAAAATGAATACGGTGATTTTGGCTGGAGTGGAGAAGTTCTACACCATACTGAGTTGCTTTACGATTTAGTAATGTCTGGTCGCTTAAAACCAAAATATGAAGTAAATGAAACAATCACCTTCCATGACTCTTGTTATTTGGGACGTTATAACGATGTGTACGATGCACCTCGTGAAATTCTGAAATCTATCCCTGGTGTGAAGCTAGTGGAAATGGCACGTAACCGTGAAAGCGGAATGTGCTGTGGAGCTGGTGGAGGTTTAATGTGGATGGAGGAGCATGTGGGTAACCGCGTAAACGTTGCTCGTACAGAACAAGCGTTAGATGTAAACCCAACAGTTATCTCTTCGGGATGTCCTTATTGCTTGACGATGCTATCAGATGGTACAAAAGCTAAGGAAGTAGAAGACACAGTTGGAACATATGATATTGCAGAGCTTCTAGAAAAATCAATCTTTGGTGAGTCAATGACCGAAATAGAAGAAGTAAACGAAGAACAAAATGTTCAATAATAATTGCCAACCTCAATTACTTTAAGTAAACTAAAAGTAATTGAGGCAGGGAGTGGAAACACTCCCTTTTCTTAACAATATAAGTCGAGCGAGCGTTCAGTCAGTAATTTTTATTTTTTATAGATGTTGAAAGCGCATACAAATCAAAGGGGTGGCTGTATTGACGAAAACAGTAATTTTGGATGGAGCACGAACAGCTTTTGGAAAGTTTGGAGGAGCGCTAAGCACTTTAAATGCTTCTGATTTAGGTGGAGTCGTTATAAAAGAAGCACTTGCAAAAGCAGGCGTGAGCCCAGAGCAAGTGGATGAAGTAATCATGGGAACAGTTTTACAGGCTGGTCAAGGACAAATTCCTTCCCGACAGGCAGCCAACAAGGCAGGAATCCCATGGGCAGTTCAAACAGAAACGATTAACAAGGTTTGTGCCTCTGGAATGCGTAGTGTAACACTGGCAGACCAAATCATTCGTTTAGGGGACGAAGAAGTGATCGTTGCTGGGGGAATGGAATCTATGTCTAACGCTCCTTACTATTTACCAAAGGGCAGATTCGGATTAAGAATGGGTGATGGGCAAATGGTAGATGGGATGATTTATGACGGTCTATCCTGTTCATTTCATCCAAAGCGCGTCCATATGGGGACTTACGGAAATTCTACTGCAGAAGCATTTGAATTATCTCGTGAAAAGCAAGATGAGTGGTCTTTTAGAAGCCATAGCTTAGCCTTGAAAGCAATTGAAGAAGGTTTATTTGCGGAAGAAATCGTACCTGTTGAAATTCCACAGAGAAAAGGTGAACCAATAGTCGTAGACCAAGACGAGGCACCTCGGGCAGATACCTCTGTTGAATCACTTGCCAAACTAAAACCAGCGTTTGGTAAGGATGGGTCTATCACGGCAGGTAACGCACCTGGGGTAAATGATGGAGCTTGTGCACTTGTTTTAACAAATGAGGATAAAGCAAAAGAGCTTGGAAAAGAGCCGTTAGCATATGTAGTTGGACACACTGCAATTGCAATTGAACCGGAAAACTTTCCACAAACGCCTGGTATTGTTATTAATAGTCTACTAGAGAAGACTGGAAAAACAATTGAAGAGATTGATTTATTTGAGATAAATGAAGCTTTTGCTGCAGTCGCTTTAGTAAGCAGTCAAATTGCCGGACTTGATGAGAGCAAGGTTAATGTCAATGGTGGAGCAGTAGCCTTAGGACACCCGATTGGAGCGTCAGGAGCTCGTATCATTTTGACGTTAGCATACGAGTTGAAACGCAGAGGAGGAGGAATTGGAATTGCAGCCATTTGTTCTGGCGGCGGCCAAGGAGATGCCATCATGATTGAAGTTCCAAAAACAGGAGGGAATCTAGCATGAACATTCAAAAGGTAATGGTAATCGGAGCAGGACAAATGGGGTCTGGAATAGCGCAGGTCTGTGCACAGGCAGGATATGAAGTGAAGCTTAATGAACGTGAAGAGAAACTCTTTGATCGTGGACTTCAAACAATTACAAAGAACCTCTCTCGAAATGTGGAAAAGGGAAGAATGACAGAGGACGAAAAACAAGTCATTTTAAATAAAATCACGAAATCACTTTCCCTAGAGGATGCAAATGACGTAGACATAGTTATTGAAGCAGCAGTCGAAAATATGGAAATCAAGCAATCTATTTTTAAACAGCTAGATGAGATAACACCAGCACATACAATTTTAGCGACAAACACTTCCTCTCTGCCAATTACAGAAATTGCAGCAGCAACAAATCGTCCCGAGCAAGTAATTGGAATGCATTTTATGAATCCAGTTCCAGTAATGAAGCTAGTAGAAATTATTCGAGGCCTTGCAACTAATGATGATGTATATATGGCCATTGAAGAAATGACGAAAAAGCTAAATAAGGTTCCTGTAGAGGTAAATGACTTCCCAGGTTTTGTTGCTAATCGTGTATTGATGCCAATGATTAACGAGGCAATTTATACGTTATATGAAGGCGTAGCAACGAAGGAGGCAATTGATGACGTGATGAAGATGGGGATGAATCATCCGATGGGTCCTCTTCAGCTAGCTGACTTTATTGGTCTAGACACTTGCCTGTACATTATGGAAGTTCTTCACGACGGCTTTGGAGACAGCAAGTATCGACCATGCCCGTTATTACGTAAATATGTGAAGGCTGGATGGTTAGGTAAGAAAACTGGTAGAGGCTTCTACATATACGAATAACAAACAAAGGGGATTAATCGATGGATTTACATTTCACAGAAGAACAACTAATGATGCGCAACATGGTCCGTGATTTTGCAAAAACCGAAATTGAGCCATTTATAGAACATATGGAGCAAGGGGAGTTCCCGCGCGAGATTATTAAAAAAATGGGAGAGCTTGGATTGATGGGAATCACAATCCCAGAAAAATATGGTGGCTCGGAGATGGATTTTACTAGTTACGTCATCGCCATCAATGAATTATCAAAGGTGAGTGCAGTTGTAGGGGTTATCCTTTCTGTCCACACGTCAGTAGGCACAAATCCAATTCTTTATTTTGGAAATGAGGAGCAAAAACAAAAATATATTCCAAAGCTTGCTGCCGGAGAATATTTAGGTGCATTTTGTTTAACAGAACCATCTGCTGGCTCAGATGCAGGAGCTCTTAAAACGAAGGCAGTCAAAAAAGGTGATGAATATGTGATTAATGGCTCAAAGGTATTCATCACGAATGGCGGAGAGGCAGACGTTTATATTGTGTTCGCTTCCACAGATGCTACACAAGGTTCCCGAGGAATCTCTGCATTTATCGTGGAGAAAGATACACCTGGTTTTATCATCGGAAAAGATGAGCAAAAAATGGGCTTACATGGCTCTAGAACGGTTCAAATCACCTTTGAAGATATGAAAATCCCAGTTGAAAACCTACTAGGGGAAGAGGGAGAAGGCTTCAAAATAGCTATGGCCAACTTAAACACTGGCCGTATTGGTATTGCTACCCAAGCACTAGGTATTGCAGAAGCTGCCTTTGAAGCAGCAGTAGGCTACGCTAAGGAGCGTATTCAATTCGGCAAGCCAATTGCAGCCAACCAAGGAGTAGGCTTCAAACTAGCTGACATGGGGACAGCAGTAGAAGCGTCTAGATTACTAGTTTACCGTGCTGCAAGTATGCGAGATAAGGGACTCCCTTGTGGAAAAGAGGCATCTATGGCCAAACTATTCGCATCCAAAACAGCAGTAGATGTAGCAATCGAAGCGGTTCAAGTATTCGGAGGCTACGGCTACACGGAGGATTATCCAGTAGAGCGTTACTTCCGTGATGCAAAGATTACCGAAATATATGAGGGCACAAGTGAAATTCAGCGAATCGTAATTAGCAAGCACTTGATGAATTAATAATAGATGGTTGCTATAAATTAGGGTTTGAACATCACAAAAAACAAATTGTCACCAAACCCAAACTGAAAGTCTCAAATAGTAAATGGAATATCACAAAACCTAAACTAACCTATGAATCACAAAAACTAAATCAAATCAAAAGGCGGAATGTTCAAATGAATTTTCAACTAACAGAAGAGCATGAAATGATTCGTAAAATGGTACGCGATTTTGCAGTGAAAGAAGTGGCTCCAACAGCTGCAGAACGTGATGAAGAAGAGCGCTTTGACCGTGAAATTTTTGACAAAATGGCTGAGCTTGGCTTAACAGGGATTCCGTGGCCAGAGGAGTACGGTGGAATCGGTTCAGATTATCTGGCGTACTGTATCGCAGTGGAGGAATTATCTCGAGTATGTGCATCGACAGGTGTAACTCTTTCAGCTCACACATCTTTAGCTGGATGGCCAATTTTCAAGTACGGTAACGAAGAGCAAAAGCAAAAATACCTTCGTCCGATGGCAGAAGGAACGAAAATCGGTGGCTATGGTTTAACAGAAGCAGGTTCAGGGTCTGATGCTGGTGGTATGAGAACAACCGCTAAATTAGATGGCGATCATTATGTGTTAAATGGATCTAAAATCTTCATTACAAATGGTGGAATTGCCGATATCTATGTTGTATTTGCAGTGACTGATCCAGAATCTAAGCATAAGGGAACTAGTGCATTTATTGTGGAAGCTGACTTTGAAGGGTTCTCAGTAGGGAAGAAAGAGAAGAAGCTAGGGATTCGTTCATCACCTACAACAGAAATAATCTTTGATAACTGCCGAGTGCCTAAAGAAAACTTACTAGGCCAAGAAGGAGAAGGTTTTATCATTGCGATGAAAACGTTAGACGGTGGTCGCAACGGGATTGCTGCTCAAGCAGTTGGTATTGCACAGGGTGCTTTAGATGCTTCTGTTAGCTACGCAAAGGAACGTGTACAGTTTGGTAAACCGATTGCTGCTAACCAAGGAGTATCATTCAAATTAGCAGACATGGCAACTTCCATTGAAGCCTCTCGTTTACTGACCTATCAAGCAGCATGGTTAGAATCTAATGGTCTTTCCTATGGGAAGGAGTCTGCTATGGCGAAGCTGATGGCAGGAGACACAGCGATGAAGGTAACAACTGAAGCTGTTCAAGTGTATGGTGGATACGGATATACAAAGGATTACCCAGTAGAGCGTTTTATGCGTGATGCAAAAATAACTCAAATTTATGAGGGTACTCAAGAAATTCAGCGTCTTGTCATCTCTCGTATGTTGACTAAGTAGCATGGATAAAAAACACGAAGTACTGACCTCTGTAAAGGACGGTAATCTTATTGAAAAAAGACGCCAGCAAATGATTCGAGCTGCGGTGACTTTATTCAAACAGAAAGGTTTTCATCGTACTACTACTAGAGAAATTGCGAAGGAAGCCGGTTTCAGTATTGGGACGCTGTATGAATATATCCGTACTAAGGAGGATGTCCTCTATTTAGTATGCGATAGCATTTATCATGAGGTACACGAGAGGCTATCCAAATTCCAACCTGAGAACGGTACAATCGAGGACTTACGAAATGCGATTCATCATTATTATGGGGTGATAGATGATATGTCGGATGAGTTCGTTGTCATGTACCAGGAATCTAAATCCTTACCAAAGCAAGCGCTCGAATATGTATTACTCAAGGAACTGGAAATGGTGGAAATCTTCCACAAGATTATTGTTGGCTGTATTCAAGGTGGGGAGCTTAAGTTGACCGGAGAACAGGCTAAGCTTTACGCTCATACATTGGTCGTTCAAGGGCAAATGTGGGCTTTTAGAAGATGGGCTCTCCGCAAGGAATTTTCAATTGAACAATTTACAGATTTACAAGTGCAATTATTACTCAGTGGGATGGGTAATGCGAAGGACATCATTTAAGTGTCAGTCCTAAGTTCATAAGAAATGTTCATACAAACAAGGAGGAACAACATGTCTAAGGTAGAAGTATATCGTCCAAAAAATCATGTTCGTTTTGTAACGGCGTCGAGCCTTTTTGACGGGCATGATGCATCCATCAATATTATGCGTCGCATTTTACAGGCGAGCGGAGCAGAGGTTATCCACTTAGGGCATAATCGCTCGGTTGAAGAGGTAGTTAATGCCGCTATTCAAGAGGATGTTCAAGGGATTGCCATCTCTTCCTATCAGGGAGGACATGTCGAGTATTTTAAATATATGAAGGATTTACTTGCTGAAAGGGGCGCACCACATATTCGTATATTTGGTGGCGGCGGCGGAGTAATCATCCCAAAGGAAATAAAAGAGTTACAGGATTACGGGATTTCCGGCATATTCTCACCTGAGGATGGCCGTAAGCTAGGGTTACAGGGAATGATCAATCAAATGCTGATGGAATGTGACGTACCTACGAAAGCTTCAGGCGCAAAGGAAGCAATAGAAAACGTGACAACGGAAAATCCAGAAGTACTTGCACATCTAATTACGCTAGCAGAAGAAGCCTATCAAACTGGAGACCAAGACACTGCTAGTATGCTAGAACAGGCAAAAGGTTTGTCAAAAGGAACACCGGTTTTGGGGATTACCGGCACTGGTGGTGCAGGGAAAAGTTCTTTGACAGATGAGCTGATCCGTCGTTTTCTACAAGAATTACCAGACAAGAAAATAGCGGTTCTATCTATTGATCCAACAAAGCAAAAAACCGGAGGGGCACTTCTGGGAGACCGTATCCGTATGAATGCCATCTTCAATAAGAGAGTATTCATGAGAAGCTTGGCGACTCGTGGATCGCGAACGGAGCTGTCTGGTGCAATTGCAGATGTACTCGATGTAGTGAAGGTCGCAGGCTATGATTTAATAATTGTTGAAACAAGTGGAATAGGGCAAGGTGACGCAGAAATTACAAACGTTTCGGATCTTTCCATGTACGTCATGACAAGTGAGTTCGGGGCACCTTCTCAATTAGAAAAAATCGATATGATAGATTATGCCGATTTAATCGTTATCAATAAATTCGAACGCAAGGGCTCAGAGGATGCATTAAGACAGGTCCAAAAGCAGTATCAACGCAGCCACGAGCTTTGGGATGAAGAACTGGATAAAATGCCTGTTTACGGTACAATTGCTAGCCAGTTCAATGATAAGGGGACTAACTCATTATTTGCAGCATTGATTGAAACCGTAAATAAAAAAGTGGGAACTGATTGGGAAACCTCGTATGAGCAATTTATAAAAACACAAAAGCAAAATGTCATCATTCCTAACGATCGTCGCTATTATTTGCGTGAGATCACAGATACGGTTAGAGGCTATCATAAGAAATCAGAAGAGCAGGTTGAGTTTGCGAGAAGGCTATTCCAATTAGAAGGCGCTATTGATGAGGTAAAGAAAAAAGGAACGGAGGATGCATTGATTCAATCTTTAGAGTCTTTAGCAGCGGGCATTAAAGATGAATTATCAGCAGAATCTAAACGTATTCTAGAAAATTGGCATGCTTTGAAGGATGCATATGCAGGAGACGAATTCGTTACGAAGATTCGAGATAAAGAGATTCGTACGATTCTTCGTACGGAAAGCCTATCAGGCTTGAAGATTCCTAAAGTAGCTCTACCGAAATTTGTCGATTACGGGGAGATTTTAAAATGGGTATATAAAGAGAATGTGCCTGGCTCATTTCCATATACCGCTGGAGTTTTTCCTTTCCGAAGAGAAGGAGAGGATCCAAAGCGTCAATTTGCAGGAGAAGGAACACCAGAGCGTACAAACCGTCGCTTCCATTACTTATCAAAGGATGACGATGCGAAACGACTATCTACAGCCTTTGATTCTGTAACATTATACGGGGAAGACCCAGACTACAGACCTGACATTTACGGAAAAGTTGGAGAGTCAGGGGTCAGCATCTGTACGTTAGAGGATATGAAGAAGCTATATGCTGGCTTCGATTTATGTGCGCCATCTACATCCGTATCGATGACCATCAATGGTCCGGCTCCAATCATTTTGGCAATGTTTATGAACACTGCAATCGATCAGCAAGTTCGCCTAAAGGAAGAGGAGCTAGGTAGAACCTTGACTGTAGAGGAATTTACTCAGGTTAAAGAAGCGACACTGCAAGTAGTTCGTGGGACTGTACAGGCGGACATTCTAAAAGAAGACCAAGGTCAAAATACTTGTATATTCTCTACGGAATTTGCACTTCGCATGATGGGTGATATTCAACAATATTTTATTGACCAAAAGGTTCGTAATTATTACTCTGTTTCAATCTCTGGGTATCATATTGCTGAAGCCGGAGCAAATCCTATTTCACAGCTAGCCTTCACGCTCGCGAATGGATTTACGTATGTGGAATATTATTTGAGCCGTGGTATGAATATTGACGACTTTGCACCGAATCTATCATTCTTCTTCTCAAATGGGCTTGATCCAGAATATACAGTAATTGGTCGAGTGGCACGTCGTATTTGGGCAGTCGTCATGCGTGAGAAGTATGGTGCCAACGAACGCAGCCAAAAGTTAAAATACCATGTTCAAACATCGGGCAGAAGTCTTCATGCGCAGGAAATAGATTTCAACGATATCCGCACGACTCTTCAAGCTTTGATGGCATTGCAAGATAACTGTAACTCTTTACACACCAATGCGTACGATGAAGCAATTACGACTCCAACAGAGGAATCTGTACGTCGTGCGATGGCTATACAGATGATTATTACGAAAGAGCATGGTTTGTCGAAAAACGAAAACTCTTTACAAGGATCATTTGTTGTAGATGAGCTGACGGATATAGTAGAAGAGGCAGTACTTGCTGAGTTCGATCGCATTAATGACCGTGGAGGAGTACTTGGTGCCATGGAGACTCAGTATCAACGTGGAAAAATTCAAGAAGAGTCTATGTACTATGAAATGAAGAAGCACACAGGTGAACTGCCAATTATCGGAGTGAACACTTATTTAAACCCAAATCCGGCATCTGAGGATGACATTAACAATATGGAGCTAGCCCGTGCTTCAAAAGAGGAAAAAGAAACCCAGATTAAGAATCTTCAAGATTTCCAACTCAAGCATGAAGCAGACGTTCAAAACTCGTTGAACCGTTTGAAGCAGGTAGCGATGAGCGGTGGAAATATTTTTGAAGAGCTAATGAGCACTGTTCAAAAGGCGAGTCTAGGTCAAATTACTAATGCTCTTTACGAGGTTGGAGGGCAATACCGTCGAAATATGTAAAAAAAGTGTCTCTAAGTATATTAGAGACACTTTTTTATTATATTCTTTAGTATAATGTATTTATTAAGTCGTAGAGGAGAAGTGTTATGAAAAAACCGGTACAAATGATGGTTATAATTGTTCTCCTCTTAACAACAATTTGGCTGTATAATAAAAGACTCGCCTCTATACCTTTACTCTTGCTTTCTTTTTATTTGTTTTCTATAGTTGGTAGGAAAATATCTCTTTTCAAAAAGAATAAATGAATGTAGCATATAACATAATTGTTTGTATATAATGGAAAGTATGCAAGCGGAAACAGAAAGGACGTGCACGATTTGAATTTTCGTGAAATGACAACAGCACAACTACAAGAAGAATCATTAATAGATATTGGTTTTGCCATACTAGAAGATAAGAAAAACTCGATGACATTAACGGAGCTTTTCGATGAAATTCAAAATTTGAACGGCTTTACAGATGAGGAAATGGCAGCTCGTAAGCCACAATTCTACACAGATATGAATATTGACGGACGCTTCCTTGCGATTGCTGAAAATCAATGGGGCCTAAGAGAATGGTACCCAGTGGAACAAATTGAGGAAGAAACTGCTCCTACAGTCAAAGTACGTAAGAAGAAAGCAAAAGCAGTGGATGATTTAGACGATCTTGATGACTTGGATGAAGATGAAATCATCTTTGAAGAGGAATTCGATGAATTTACTGAAGACGACGACGATGATGATGACGATGAAGAGGATGACGTTGCAATCGATTTTGTAGAAGAGGAAATCGATGAAGTAGACGTTATCGAGGAAGACCTGATTGATGAGGATGATGATGAATTCGAAATCATAGATGATGAGGAACTAGACGAAGAGGATGAAGACGAAGAATAATCCTTGACTTCTTAATCTAAACGCTATAAGATTTTATTGGGCTCTTTTTGAAGAGACGTACTCATGTGCATACGCGCTCCCCTGCTAAAACCAGCAGGAGGAGCGCTTTTATTATTTGGTACACCATATATAGGAGGAACGACAATGACTAAATTTATTTTTGTTACTGGTGGGGTTGTATCTTCACTTGGTAAAGGTATTACAGCCGCGTCTCTTGGGCGTTTGTTAAAAAATAGAGGATTGAAAATTACTATTCAAAAATTTGATCCTTATATCAATCTAGATCCTGGAACAATGAGTCCTTATCAGCATGGAGAAGTATTCGTAACTGATGATGGAGCGGAAACTGACTTAGACTTAGGTCACTACGAACGTTTTATCGACATTAATCTCAATAAATATTCTAATATTACAACAGGAAAAGTGTATTCCTCTGTTCTTAGAAAAGAGCGTCGTGGCGATTACAATGGTGGAACTGTACAAGTTATTCCACATATTACAAACGAAATTAAAGAACGTTTATTCCTTGCTGCTAGAGAAACTCAAGCTGACATCGTTATCACAGAGATCGGTGGAACAGTAGGAGATATTGAATCACTTCCTTTCCTTGAGACAATCCGCCAAATGAAACGTGACGTAGGAAGCAATAATGTTATGTACATTCACTGTACGCTAGTTCCATTTATCAAGGCTGCTGGTGAAATGAAAACTAAACCAACTCAGCACAGTGTAAAAGAACTTCGTAGCTTAGGTATTCAACCAAATGTCATTGTTGTTCGTTCAGAAATGCCTGTACCACAAGACATGAAGGATAAAATTGCATTGTTCTGTGATATTAAACCAGAAGAAGTAATCGAATGTATCGATGCTGACTCTCTATATGAAATTCCGTTAAACCTACAAGCACAGCATTTAGATCAAATTGTTGTGGATCACTTCCAACTAAAAACACCAGAAGCTGATATGACAGATTGGCTTGGTTTGGTCGATCAAGTTAAGTCTTTATCCAAAAAAGTACGCATCGGTCTAGTAGGTAAATACGTAGAGCTTCAAGATGCTTATATTTCTGTTGTAGAAGCAATGAAGCATGCTGGATATGCTTTTGATGCTGATGTAGAAATCAACTGGGTAAATGCAGAGCATGTGAATGATGAAAATGTCGCTGAAATTCTTTCTGATGTTGATGGTATTCTTGTTCCTGGTGGATTTGGTGATCGAGGAGTAGAAGGGAAAATCTCTGCGATTAAATTTGCTCGTGAGAACAAAGTACCTTTCTTAGGAATTTGTTTAGGTATGCAATTAGCTACAGTTGAATACGCTCGTAACGTGTTAAACCTAGAGGGGGCACACTCAACAGAGCTAGACCCAAGTACACCGCATTCTATAATTGACCTATTACCAGAACAAAAAGATGTAGAGGACCTAGGTGGTACGCTTCGTCTTGGATTGTATCCATGTAAACTGACGCCGGGCTCTAAGGCACAACAAGCATATGGAGAAGAACTTGTATATGAACGTCATCGTCATCGTTATGAGTTCAATAACGAGTTCCGTGAGCAATTCGAAGCTGCTGGATTTATATTCTCAGGGACAAGTCCAAATGGTCGCTTAATCGAAATTATCGAGCTTTCTGAACATCCTTTCTTCGTAGCATCACAGTTCCATCCGGAATTTGTGTCACGCCCTCAGCGTCCACAACCACTATTCCGTGAATTTATTAAAGCTTCTGTCGGAGAATAATAATTTGAAAAATGCAGTTCGACTAGTAATCGAACTGCATTTTTTTATTTTTAATTCATTTTAATAGGATAAAAAGTCCGGTATATAGGTCCTATTGAGAATTGCTAAGTAATAGGATAATATTGGTTTATATGTAATGTTATATAAAAATAGTGATAATTTATAATTTGAAATTTCAATAATTTAATGTAAAAATTATGTATTTTAAGTTATGATATAAATATGAAAAAAACTAAATAAAGTGAGGAATTAAGAAAGAAACAAGGCATATAAAGTAGATGATGAACACTTATACATACTAAGATTCTCGCTTAATTTTGTGTAATTATTATCCAAAATTAGTTGTGAGACTTCGGTGAAAAGAACATAAAATTGGAAATAGACTTTGAGATAACTTAATAAATGGCATTAAAAGAAGGCTAGCTTTCTCAACTAGCCTCCATGAAATAATACTTTATTCTTCTCCCTTAATCATTTCATCCAGCTGTAACTTAACAGCCTCGTAAATGAATAATCCAGCTAAAGCATGGGGTTGAACGAGTCGAGAACCATCATCTGCGGGTAGTAATCCTTTTGTAATTTTCAAGGAAATATATGTATAAGATAGGTCAAAGAGCATATTTCCTTCTTCCGCCGGTTCACTAGCTAGAGCGCTAAAAGGGATAAAATTTTCATTTAACTTCTTAGCAAGAGCTAGCGCTTCCTCATTTGTAGAGGAACGAGTGAGAATCCATACTCTATCTGCACTTGTCAAAGTGATATCAGGCTTCCATTGCTCCATACGTGGAAATGGTTCGGCTGCATACTTTGCATTGATAGAAATACTTTCCATCTCTTCAAATGAAGCAAAATAGATTTTTCCTTCACCAGCTGCAGCTTGTGCAAGTAGACGAGCTGTGTCGTCTATATTTTCTTCCTCGGAACTTGCAATTCTTTGAAATAGTCCAGAAAGCTGTGTCGTGAGCATTTTCATTTAATTTCACCTCTCAACTATTATATAAGAATTTTTGGTTTCATTATAGCTACTTGTCCAAGAAAAGCGCAAACGCCTATGTTTGCCCCGACAAGCAAATGAGAGAAAGCGAGGAGGCAGCTCTTTAGCCACCGGAGCTTTAACTCATTTGACCTCGAGGGGCAAGGCTGCTTGCGCTGGACAACCAAGAAAAGCGCAAGCGCCTATGTTTGCCCCGACAAGCAAATGGGGGAAAGCGAGGAGGCAGCTCTTCAGCCACCGGAGCTTTAACTCATTTGACCTCGAGGGGCAAGGCTGCTTGCGCTAGACAAACAAGAAAAGCGCAAACGCTTACATTTGCATCGACAAGTAAATGGGATTGTGTTGTTACGTGAGGAGCAAACTGGTGGCAAATGCTTACTCAGCTTAACTTAATTGATAAAAATTCCATGCTATATTCGTTCATTACGTAAATTTTTATCTTTTCTTGTCTTTAATAAGGTACTCTTTAAACGGGATTTTTATCCTTTTTACAATAAATTTGTAAGAAAGAAAGAGGAAAGTCGACGTTTAATAGCGAATATTATAATACGCGAAAATACGGTAAAAAAAGGGGTCTTCCTTCATGAAACACTTATTGATTGTAGATGATCAACTTGGGATACGAATGCTTTTAAAAGAGGTGTTTGCCCAAGAAGGATATGAAATTAGCTTAGCGTCCAATGGTTATGAGGCATTAAAGCTTGTAGAAGAAAAACCAATTAATGGTGTATTACTAGATATGAAAATACCAGGAATGGACGGAATTCAAATTCTAAAAAAGATGAAAAAAGACTTTCCAGATCTACCGATTATGATGATGACGGCATATGGAGAGTTAAACCTCATTCAAGAAGCGATGGATTTAGGTGCCTCACTTTATTTTACCAAGCCTTTTGATATCTTTGAAGTAAGGGACGCTGTGAATAATTTACTAAAATAACAAGCACATGAGCAGGCAGTGGAAAACATCGCCTGTTTTTGTTATGATAATGTTGGAAATAAGCAGGTTACCTCTAAACGGTTTTTTCGGATAACAAATAGGGCATAATAGATTATGAACTATCGTTTAGTAGGGCGTCCTACTTAGCATTTTGATAATATTTACGATGCACAATTAAAATATAGGAGGTCCTTTTCAATGGCTTTAGTTTCAATGAAAGAGATGCTTGAAAAAGGTAAAAAAGAAGGCTATGCAGTTGGACAATTCAACATTAATAACTTGGAATTCACGCAAGCTATTTTACAGGCAGCTGAAGAAGAAAAATCACCTGTTATTTTAGGTGTTTCCGAAGGTGCAGCTAAGTACATGGGTGGATTTACTACAGTTGTACATATGGTTAAAGGATTAATGGTGGACTATAATATTACGGTTCCAGTTGCAATCCACTTAGACCATGGTTCAAGCTTTGAAAAATGTAAAGCTGCAATCGATGCTGGATTCACTTCTGTCATGATTGACGCATCACACCATCCTTTCGAGGAAAACGTTGAGATTACTTCAAAAGTAGTTGAATACGCTCATGCTCACAATGTGTCAGTTGAAGCAGAGCTAGGGACTGTTGGTGGGCAAGAAGACGATGTAATTGCTGACGGAGTTATTTATGCTGACCCTACTGAATGTGCGGATCTAGTTAAACGTACTGCTATTGACTGTCTGGCTCCTGCTCTTGGTTCTGTACACGGTCCATATAAAGGAGAGCCGAATTTAGGGTTTAAAGAAATGGAGGAAATATCTAAGTTAGCTGATTTACCATTAGTGCTACATGGTGGTACAGGGATCCCAACGAAAGATATTACTCGTGCTATTTCTTTAGGTACTGCTAAAATTAATGTTAATACTGAAAACCAAATTTCAGCTACAAAAGCAATTCGTGAGTATTTGGCTGCAAATGAACACCAATACGATCCACGAAAATATTTAATTCCAGCGCGTGATGCGATTAAAGCAACCGTTATTGGAAAAATGCGTGAGTTCGGAAGCTCTAACAAAGCATAAGAAATATAAATAGATATAAAGGAGAAGTGCTCGACTTATAGGCTCTATCTTAGGCTTTGAATCTGAGAAACAGAGTTAAAAAAGAGAGCCTTCTCCTGTTTTTCCATCATGAGGAGGATATTATTAATATGAAATTTTTTATCGATACAGCAAACTTTGACGAAATTAAAGAAGCACATTCATGGGGAGTTATTTCTGGAGTTACAACAAACCCATCATTAGTTGCAAAAGAAAACATTTCTTTTCATGATCGTTTACGTGAAATCACAGCTTTAGTAGATGGCTCTGTAAGTGCAGAGGTTATTGCACTAGATGCAGAAGGTATGATTAAGGAAGGTAGAGAATTAGCTGCCATTGCACCAAATATTACGGTAAAGCTTCCAATGACACCAGAAGGATTAAAGGCCTGCTCTGTATTTCGTTCAGAAGGCATCAAAACGAATGTAACGCTTATCTTTAGTGCAAACCAAGCTTTAATGGCGGCACGCGCAGGCGCAACATATGTATCCCCATTCTTGGGTCGTTTAGACGACATTGGCCATGACGGTATGGAATTAATAGCAAAAATCTCAACTATTTTCTCCATTCATAACATCGATACTGAAATTATTGCTGCATCGATTAGACATCCACAACATATTACTGATGCAGCATTAAATGGTGCACATATTTCCACTACTCCATTTAAAGTTTTAAAACAGCTTTTCAATCACCCTTTAACTGACAAGGGGATAGAAGGTTTCTTAGCAGATTGGAATAACCGTAAAAGCGAGTAACAACACGAAGGAGAACATTATGGAAGTTTATAAAATAAAAGGAGGAAAGAGCCTCCGAGGCACGATTAAAGTAAGTGGTGCAAAAAACAGTGCAGTAGCCCTTATACCAGCTTCGTTAATGGCGAATTCTCCTGTTACGATAGAAGGCTTACCTGAAATATTAGATGTTTTCACATTAAAGGAAATTCTAGAAGAGGTTGGAGCCAAAGTGACCTTCTCTAATGGGACAATGGTAATAGACCCTACTAATGTGGTAGATATGCCAATGCCTAACGGAAATATAAAGAAATTACGCGCTTCCTATTACTTAATGGGTGTGATGTTAGGTAAATTTAAGAAAGCGGCAATTGGCCTTCCTGGAGGGTGTCATTTAGGCCCAAGACCTATAGATCAGCATATTAAAGGCTTTGAGGCATTAGGTGCAGAAGTTAGCAACGAGCATGGCGCAATCTATTTAAGAGCAGACGAGCTAGTAGGCTCTAAGATATATCTAGATGTTGTCAGCGTTGGTGCTACTATTAATATTATGCTTGCTGCAGTTCTTGCAAAAGGCAGAACTATTATTGAAAATGCCGCAAAAGAGCCTGAGATTATTGATGTTGCTACTTTATTATCAAATATGGGTGCTAACATAAAGGGAGCAGGGACGAACGTCATCCGCATTGACGGGGTAGAAGAACTACATGGTACAAAACACACCATCATCCCTGATCGAATTGAGGCAGGGACATTCATGATTATGGCGGCCATTGCAGGAGATGGTGTAACCATTGATAATGTTATTCCTTTCCATGTTGAGGCATTAACTGCCAAACTGCGAGAAATAGGTATTACGGTAGAAGAGCAGGAAGAGAAAATTTTTATACCAAAAGCAGAAAACTTACAATCGGTAGATGTTAAGACGCTCGTGTATCCAGGCTTTCCTACAGACTTGCAACAACCATTCTCAGTATTGTTAACTCAGGCTGCGGGTACTTCTGTTATTACAGATTCCATATACTCAGCACGTTTTAAACAAATCGATGAGCTTCGTCGAATGAATGCAAATGGTCGAGTGGATGGTAGAACTGCAGTCTTAACAGGTCCTGTTAAGCTTGAAGCCGCAACTGTCCGAGCTAGTGACCTTCGAGCAGGTGCTGCTCTCGTATTAGCAGGGCTGATAGCTGAAGGTGAAACTGAAATCCAAGATATCTATCATATTGATAGAGGATATAGTTCACTTATTGAGAAATTGCAAGGTCTTGGAGCAGATATAAGACGAGTGGAAGTTCAAGAAATTGAAGTAAATAAAGGATAAATTTGAAGGATGGAGGTACCCTTACCTCCTCTTTTCTTATTTGACAAATATGCTACAATGATATCGGAAGAAACAAAGTTGTATATTTATACACAAACCGTAAAACGGGAGGCACAAACTAAATGGAACGTAGTTTATCAATGGAATTAGTCCGAGTAACAGAAGCAGCCGCAATTGCATCTGCCCGATGGATGGGACGCGGATTAAAGAATGAAGCAGATGATGCAGCAACTACTGCAATGCGAACAGTATTTGACACAATTCCAATGGAGGGTGTCGTAGTAATTGGGGAAGGTGAGATGGACGAAGCACCAATGTTATACATTGGAGAAAAGCTTGGACATGGCACAGGAGGTCCTCAAGTCGATGTAGCAGTAGATCCTTTAGAGGGTACTAATATCGTAGCTTCTGGAGGCTGGAATGCTTTAGCAGTTCTAGCAATTGCAGATCGCGGAAATTTACTTCATGCACCAGATATGTATATGGAAAAATTGGCAGTAGGACCTGAATCGGTTGGCCAAGTAGACATAAACGCATCTGTACTTGATAATTTACGTGCTGTAGCACGTGCAAAAAACAAAGATATTGAAGATGTTGTAGCTACAATCTTAGGCCGCAACCGTCATCAAAAAATAATTGATGAAATTAGAGCTGCAGGGGCTCGTATCAAGTTAATCACTGATGGAGATGTCGCTGGAGCTATTAACACTGCTTTTGACGATACAGGCGTAGATATCTTATTCGGCATGGGTGGAGCTCCAGAAGGAGTTATCTCAGCTGTTGGATTAAAATGCTTAGGCGGAGAAATTCAAGGTAAGCTTGTCCCACAAGATGAAGCAGAGCTTGAAAGATGTAAGAAAATGGGGCTAGATGTCAATAAGGTTTTACGTATGAATGACCTTGTTAAAGGCGATGATGCAATCTTCGCTGCAACTGGAGTTACTGATGGAGAGCTTCTTCGAGGAGTACAATTTAAGGGTGCCTTTGGTTCAACCCATTCCATTGTAATGCGTGCGAAATCCGGAACTATTCGTTTCGTAGAAGGCCGTCACAGTTTAAACAAAAAACCGAATTTAGTACTATAAAACTAAACTTCTTTGTATACCCGATAGTCCGCTATCGGGTATCCTCTAAATAAACTTCTTTCCTTTTAATCCAGTAAAGTAAACAATAAAATATAGTAAAGAGTGGTGCGTGCTAATGACACAAACAACAATTAATGAATTAGAGAATATGACGCTAAAAGAGCTCTATACTCTCGCGCGCAAGTACAAAATAGCTGCTTATAGCAAATTATCAAAAAAAGAACTTATTTTTGCAATCTTAAAGTCTCGCGCAGAGCAAGAAGGCTTTTTCTTCATGGAAGGTGTCTTAGAAATTATTCAGCAGGAGGGCTTTGGTTTCCTACGACCTATTAACTATTCTCCTAGCTCTGAAGATATTTATATTTCAGCTTCACAAATCAGAAGATTTGATTTGCGTAATGGCGACAAAGTAACTGGAAAAGTACGTCCTCCAAAAGAAAGTGAACGATATTATGGACTTCTTCATGTAGAGCTTGTAAATGGAGAAGACCCAGAAATCGCAAAAGAGCGAGTACATTTTCCGGGGCTTACACCTTTGTATCCCGATCGTCATATCAAATTGGAAACGACACCAGAGAAACTATCTACCAGAATTATGGATTTAGTAGCACCAGTTGGATATGGTCAACGTGGACTGATCGTGGCACCACCAAAAGCCGGGAAAACATTGTTGATTAAAGAGATTGCTAATGCAATTACTACGAACCATCCAAATGCT
The DNA here is from genome assembly GCF_050280345.1 of Psychrobacillus sp. NPDC093200. NCBI lineage: Bacteria > Bacillati > Bacillota > Bacilli > Caryophanales > Bacillaceae > Psychrobacillus > Psychrobacillus sp. NPDC093200. The sequence goes on from NZ_JBNNVC010000001.1 coordinate 619,405, forward strand.
GAGCTAATTGTATTGTTGATAGACGAGCGTCCAGAGGAAGTAACGGACATTGAGCGTTCTGTTAAAGCTGATGTAGTAAGCTCAACCTTTGATGAAGTACCGGAAAACCATGTCAAGGTTGCTGAGCTTGTATTAGAAAGAGCTATGCGTCTCGTAGAACACAAACGCGATGTTATCATCCTAATGGATTCTATTACTCGTTTAGCGCGTGCCTATAACCTTGTCATTCCGCCAAGCGGACGTACTTTATCAGGTGGTATTGACCCAGCGGCATTCCACCGTCCAAAACGCTTTTTCGGAGCTGCCCGTAATATTGAAGAGGGTGGAAGCTTAACAATTCTAGCCACTGCTTTAGTAGACACTGGATCGCGTATGGATGAAGTTATTTATGAGGAATTTAAAGGAACAGGTAATCTAGAGCTTCACTTAGACCGTAGTCTTGCCGAGCGCCGAATCTTCCCTGCGATTGACATCCGTCGCTCCGGAACGAGAAAAGAAGAATTACTTATACCTAAAGACCAGTTGGATAAACTATGGGCTATTCGTAAAACATTTTCAGATTCTTCCGATTTTGCAGAGCGCTTCTTAAAAAAGCTTCGTCAATCTAAAACGAACGAAGGCTTCTTCGAGCAATTAACCGAAGAAATGAAAGCACATCGTAGCGGGAAAGTAACACTTTAAAGTTAAAATATCTGTAAGAATAAAAGAGGGTTCTGACATTAGTCAGGACCCTCTTTTAAATGTTTTTATTTGATTGGCTTAAAAGATTTTAATAAATCCTTGGTCTCTTGATAAGTAACTGATCCGCTCACTTGGCTCACTACCTCATAAATATATTCATCTTTGCTTCCAATGAAATGAGTACCTGTAAGATTACTTAGCTCATATGATCTCCATTCTATTCCGTTTACAGTAAAAGTTTCTTTCATTTCTCCCTTATCTTTTTCAAAATCACTGGTAGTACGAATAAGAGAATTTTTATGATATGTTCGTAGGTAAAATACACCTAGGTCATTCTTATACGTATACGTAAGATACCCATGGTTAAAGTTTTGATATTTCTCATACATTGCTGAGAAGATTTCAAGATCAGGATGATTGAATTCATATAAAAAAGGTAAATCCTTACGTAGTAGTTCCATAACAGCGTCCCTATCTTCTTTAATAGTATCAGCTTGGGCTACCATTTCAATTTCTTCTTCTTTTGGATCAGGATGTAAAAATTCCTTTTTGACGAAAGGTTTAAAGCCATCTAGTTTTGGTACAAATTCTTGTAGATTAATTTCACTATTCACGACTAAATATTCAGGATGAAGATAACTAGCTAGTTCACCATTTATATCATACGTTTCGTATTTAATTAAGATTCCAGTATCTTTATCTACCCAAAAACGGAATGTGTCAATAGTTCCTATCATGTTAAATCGACTTTTCACTTGGTCATCGATTTTTCCGTTTAGAACAATAGTGTTATGATCTAACAATGCTTCATTTTGTTTTTCAATTTCCCATAAACTCATATTTCTTAAATAAATAGAGGCTTCTTCATAGGGGAATAAGGATATGCCTGATCCGCCGATTGGTGGCCGTTCCCTAAAATCGTTATCAGATTTATATATATCTTTTAAGCTAATACTAAGCGCTTCCTCAAGAGTTAACGTATCTTGAGTTGGTGCCTGTTGATAGTCATTGACAAAATAAGTCTTGGTATCATGATATTTTATCCAAATTTTTTCGTTATTATAATTGATTTCTTGAATCAATTTTTGGTCAAATAAATTTGTACTTTTTTCGTAGCCGCCGATTTCATTTTTTATACTTACTTTAAACTCAGTGATATCCTTACTATCTGAATCATCAGCATAAATGTTATAATTTACAAATTTACCGGCTGCTGTATCAAAATTATCTACTGAATTTAACATCTTTAAAAAAACATCCTCTTTTGTCATATCTTCAAAAGATTCTTCCTTGGCAGGTGGTTTAATAAAAGACATTTCGTTTTCTGGGACATTTAAAACATTCTCACTGGTATTATTAAAAATAACAGTTTGGTTTTCTGTAGATAAGATCCCTAATTCACTCAAAATAAAATAACTTATTCCTAAAAAAAACAGACATGTTGCACCTAAAGGTAATAGAAAGTGAACAGTTGGCTTTAGTTTAAACCGTTTCTTTTTTCTATTTTCTATCGCTTGTCTTACTTTTTCTTTATTTTTTTCATTAAAATCAATGTCCTTTAAAACAGTTTGGTTCATATTATCTGTAATATTTTTAAATATCTTATCCATTTATTTTGCTCCCTTCTAGTGAATTTTTTAACAAAAGGCGAGCCCTATGTAGTCTGGACTTAATTGTTTGTAAGCTGAGATTTAATAAGTCAGAGATTTGGTTATAAGACATCTCTTCGTAATAATATAAAATAACAATTTCTCGATACTTCACTGGTAAGCAAAGAATTTTTTCAGAAATCAATTGTTTATCTTCTAAACTGATGATTTCCATTTCAGGCGATTTATTTGTACTCTTTGTTTTTGAAAAAAATTCTGTCAGGACGATATTTCTAAAAGACCAACTTCTTAACTTATCCTTACACAAGTTCACCGTGATTCTGTATAACCATGTCTTATAAGAAGACTCATAACGAAAGTTGTCTAGGTTTTCGTAACATTTTATAAATACTTCTTGTGCAATATCTTCAGCGAGTTGCTTCTGCTTCATATAAGTGAATGCTAAACGAGCTACATTTTCACCAAATTCATTCATTAACCATTCAAGTTTTTCCTCACTACTTATGTCCCTTCTGTCTTCCACTTTTATATCTTCTTTTTGAACCATCCTCTACACCCTTTCAATTGTTAGACGAAGCAAGTTCTATTTGGTTGTAAGAAATTTACCACAGAGTTTTGTTTTTTTAGCTGGTTATTATTTAATATTAAATGATTATTTTTATTCAACTAAAGTAATGAAGGATTATCTAGTGTTTTATTGAACTTAATAACAGAGGCGGAGGCAAGTCTAAAAACTGTTGCCAGAAAGGAAACTAATAATGAAAAAGGTTGAAATTGATAATATCATTGGTAAATTTAAAAATGAAAATATAAAGATGGAAGGTATTACAGAACTAGGTGAGGGAGCTTGGCATAAGGTCTACAGGGTAGAGAGGAAAAACGAGGATGACCTTGTACTAAGGGTTAGGAAAAAGATAGCTTATGGGGAAATTCAAGCTTTTAAGGATATTGACTTGATTACTGAATATGAATCTGCAAAGGCTTATTACTTACAAGCAAATCAGTGTATGGATTCAATAAGTCCTTCTTTCTATGAATATTACATGGATGATTCCTTAGTTTTTAACATTGAAAGTTATATGGGTGGTGAAAAAACATTTAAGAGCCTTGAACTTTCTGAAGCATTTGAAGTAGGAGAGAAAATCGGAAACTTTCTTAAAATAATGCACGGAAAAAATCCTGATTTAAATGGGTACGGCAATCTTGAATGGAATGGTGAGCGTCTTGAAGGAGAGTTACAACAAGAAGTAAGTCAAATTTGGCAAATGGATAATGACTTTTATATAAGAATATTAAACAAGTTGAAAGATACCAGTTTATCATATAATCGCGATAAAGTTGGAAATATGATATTAAAATTAATAGAAGATAGAAGGAAAAGCCCACAAAAGATATCTCTGGTCAACCAAGATGTAACACCAGAGAATATTATATTTAATATAGATAACCTTTCTATTATTGATCCATATCCAAGATTAGATTTTGATATGAAATATGCTGGTTTTTTCGTTTTTTGTTATAACTTCCTTCTTCCAGCCTATTCAAATACGGATAGATATAAAAAACACTCTTATAATCAGTATTCAAATATATTGAGACGTATTTCAGAAGGTTTTATTGAAGGCTATATAGAGGGCAATGATTATTTTTATAAGAATTTATTGGATGAATACATCTTGTGGATATTATTAGAGGCTTATGAGCACTATGAGATATTAAATGAAGATGTCTTAAATTCTAAGGTGAGGCAACAAATGGGCGATGAAGAGATGATTAAGAATAGATTAGCACTATGCTTAAAGGAATTAGAAAATGCAGCATCTGATAATGCTTTTCCTTATTTAAATTACAAGATGGAATAGTTATGTTATCGCTAACAAATGAAGAATAAGAATAAATAATGCAAACTTTTTCGCCTCCACACTCGTCTAATGTGCGAAAAGGGGGGAAGAAGGTGGAAGAATTATTTGTAGCAGATGCTAAATCAACGAATTATGAGCAGCTTATCGATGAATTGATGAACACATATGGTCAAGATATATTGCAGCTAGTATATGCTTATGTACATAATGAAGCTCTGGCAGAGGATTTAACGCAAGAAATTTTTGTGAAGTGCTTCAAGGGGCTACCAACCTATACTGGGCGGTCATCCATTAAAACATGGCTGTGGCGTATTGCCATCAATCATGCCAAGGACTATTTAAAAAGCTGGTACTACCAGAACGTAAAGGTAACAGAAGATGCTATTTTAAGTAGAGCAACTATATCTTCAAGTGTTGAACAAGTCATTGTACAACAGGACGAGGATACAGAACTTACAGCAGCTGTTATGAACTTACCTATTAAATATCGTGAAGTGATCTTTTTATTTTATTTTGAAGAATTATCTATTAAGGAAATTGCAGCCGTCTTACAATGTAACGAAAATACAATTAAAACAAGGCTACGCAAAGGTAAATTATTATTAAAGGGTATATTGGAGGGATCCGAATGGAAGAGAGATTAAAAGGATTAAAAAAAGCCATGAAAAATACTACGTTTGAGAGCCTACAATTTTCGGAGGAACTTCAGCAAAAAGTGAACGATCAAATCAGACAAATCTCTCCAGTTGCTTTAACAGAAGTAATATTACCTTTTTTAATAGAGTCAAAGACTGGTAGAGAGCTAGCAGAGATTCTACATATAACGGGGGAAAAATCTATCCTTTCTAATGAGGGCTGCATATATACCCATCTTCATCAGGCAGAACAAAACGGAATAATAGATTCCTTTTGGGCAGAAGACGGTGAAAAATATTATAGATTATCGAAAAAAGGTAAGAAACTATTGCAAAAAGAGTGTCCTTCACCATCTAATCGTTTCTCTCTTAAGCAGTTATTTCTAGAGGTGACCACCGATGAACATTAAGCAATATTTACAGTCGGTTGTAGCCCATATTCGCTCCAAAGAGGCAAAGGTCTATGTGGAAGCTGAGCTAGCTAAACATATGGAACACTCGAAAATGGCTTGGATGACAAAAGGATATACGGAAACAGACGCAGAAGATAAAGCAGCATCAGAAATGGGCAGTCCTATCGAGCTTGGTAAATCATTGAACAAGGTCCACAAGCCTAAAATAGATTGGCTACTCCTGTCTTTATTCATCGGAATACTATTTCTTAGCTTTTTGCCGATTTTGGCTTTACATCAACCACAGTATGATTACAGATTTGGTCATATGATTCCTTTATTTTTGTCTAATCATATACTTCATATAATTCTTGGATTTGTCGTAGCTATTGGATTGATGTATTTTGATTATCGAAAGTTTGCGCAATGGGGTTATATTTTTTACGGTATAGCTTCTTTATTTATTATATTCTTATATGTTTTTCACAACACTCAAATAAACGGTGAAGTAATGTTTGAGATAGGTTCATTAAAATTGCAGGTTTGGATGGCTATTCCGCTATACTTCATTGCCTGGTCAGCATTGTTTACTAAAGAAACCTTTGCACTATGGCAAGGGATTGTGTTAGTGTCGCTATCATTCCTTTTGTTTAGCTATATAGCAAATTTGTCGGCATTATTTATTTACAGTGTACTTGTTGGCGTGTTATTTATGTATAGTAAATTTTCTAGAAAGCAAAAAGTTATAGTAGTCGGAGCTGTGGCGACTTTAATCATTAGCTACATAATATTTATGTGGCTCAGCTATCAAAATGGCATTATAGAGAACTATCAGATTGCTCGTTTATTAGGTTATTTAAATCCACTTGCTTATGCTGAAAATGCGGGTTATATGTATGTACTGCTCTCTGATCTTCTACAAGGAGCAAAATGGTTTGGCTCTGGAACTTCCCATACCATTCCAACCGCTCATACAGATTTGGTGTTTGGACATTTAATACAATCTTATGGATTAGCTTTAGGCCTCGGGTTAGTTTTACTATTAAGCTTATTCGTTATTCGCTTTATACGAATCTCTTTAATGACCAAGCATTCCTTTGGTAGACTACTGATTATAGGATGTATTACAATTTTCTCTACACAATTCATATATACTGTTGCGATGACGCTCGGAGTGGTTCCTATAGTATCTTTGTCACTGCCGTTTCTAAGCTACGGATTTATGCCGACCGTTCTCAATTCCTTCTTGTTAGGGTTGGTTCTCAGTGTCTACAGACGCAAAAACTTTATACAGGATGTATCGTTTTCAAAATTAAATGCAAACTAATGACTTGTATAGAACAAGATGACGTGTTATTATATGATACGTAAGATTATACATTTCTGCTACATATGCGATTGACATCAATCGGATCGTGTAAGGTATCAGTTTCATAACCAACTCTGTTCCAGATGGTTCAGGGCGAGAGGAGAGATAGAGATGAAAGCAGGAATTCATCCCGATTACAAAGAAGCAACAGTATCATGTTCATGTGGTAACACATTCACAACTGGTTCTGTAAAATCAGACATTAAAGTCGAGTTCTGTAACGAATGTCACCCATTCTATACTGGACGTCAAAAATTCGCAGCTGCGGATGGCCGTGTTGATCGCTTCAACAAAAAATACGGAATTAAAGAAGAAACACAAAACTAATAACAAAATACCTGCAGAGCACCTAGTGCTTTGCAGGTATTTTTGTTTGTGACAATTCGTCTAAAAGAGTTTCAGGTATTCCCCTCGTATGATATAAATAGATAGAAGAAAAATACATAGTCGATAAGTAAGGAGATATATCATGGCTCAACTATTTTTTAAGCATGGCGCAATGAACAGTGGAAAATCAATTGAAATTTTAAAGGTGGCCCATAACTACGAGGAACAAAATAAACCAGTCGTTATTTTCACACCTGGTATCGACACACGTGATGAGGTCGGACACGTCTCTAGTAGAATCGGATTGAAACGAAAAGCCAATGCTATTTTTGATGACACGGACCTATTTGAATTAGTAAAAGAAATTGATCCAAAACCGTATTGTGTGCTAATCGATGAAGTGCAATTCTTAAAAAAAGAGCATGTTCTTCAGCTTACGCAAATAGTAGATGAGCTTGATATTCCGGTCATGGGCTTTGGTTTAAAAAATGACTTCCAAAACGAAATGTTTGAAGGAAGCAAATATATGCTGATTTATGCCGATAAAATTGAAGAAATGAAAACAATATGCTGGTTCTGCCATCGTAAAGCAATTATGAATCTGAGAGTAGACGAGAAGGGTCACCCAGTATACACAGGTGAACAAATTCAAATCGGAGGCAATGACTCCTATTATCCGGTTTGCCGTAAATGCCATGCTAATCCTCCGCTAACTCATTGAAGTGCGTGATTAAGTAAGTTAAGTAGGTATTTCATTTGAAAGCCGGGGAACCTTGCGGAGATGGCGACGAACCTTGCGGAGTTCAGCCAGATCCTTGCAGAGACGGAGACAAACCTTGCGGAAATGGTCCAGAACCTTGCAGAGAAGGTTCATTTAAACCTGCATTTTGGTAAATGAGTGGGAAGCGAGCGAAATTGCATCTTCGCGAGCCTTTTAATAAATAGCGCAGTCATCTATTCACTCGTTAGCTTAAAAGCTCTTAGTATGCAGTTGAAGCAAAACAGAAAAAGTAGCAAGGACTGTACTTTTTCTTTATAATAGTACTATTAGACACATAAATGAACGAGGTGAGCTCGATGTTTGATCGATTACAATCGGTAGAAGACCGTTATAATAATTTAAATGAATTGCTTAGTGATCCAGATGTTGTCAATGACACAAATAAGCTAAGAGACTATTCAAGAGAGCAGTCGAATTTGCAGCCAACAGTGGATGCTTATCGAGAGTATAAGGAAGTAAAAAGCCAATACCAAGATGCAAAGCAAATGCTTGACGAAAAGCTTGATGCTGACATGCGTGAGATGGTAAAGGAAGAGGTAAGTGAGCTGGAAGGCCAAATTGCTGAGCTAGAAGAGCGCTTGCGTATTTTATTGATCCCAAAAGATCCGAATGATGACAAAAACGTTATTATGGAAATTCGTGGAGCAGCTGGTGGTGACGAAGCTGCACTATTTGCAGGTAACTTGTTCCGAATGTACAGCCGTTTTGCGGAGACGCAAGGCTGGAAGATCGATATTATGGAATCCTCGCCTACAGGTCTAGGTGGATTTAAAGAGATTATCTTCATGATTAATGGTAACAATGCCTTTTCTAAGATGAAATATGAAAATGGTGCACATCGTGTGCAACGTGTTCCGGAAACGGAGTCAGGTGGACGCATTCATACTTCAACTGCAACGGTTGCAGTACTTCCGGAAGCTGAGGAAGTAGACGTGGATATTCATGAAAAGGATGTTCGAGTGGATACTTTTGCATCTTCAGGTGCCGGTGGACAATCGGTTAACACAACGATGTCGGCCGTTCGTATGACTCATTTACCTACAGGTATTACTGTTTCAATGCAGGATGAAAAATCTCAAATTAAAAACAGAGAAAAAGCAATGAAAATTCTTCGTGCTCGTGTTGCGGACAAGTTCCGTCAAGAGGCACAAGCGGAGTATGATGCAGTTCGTAAGTCTGCAGTAGGTACCGGAGACCGCTCAGAGCGAATTCGTACTTACAATTATCCACAAAATCGAGTGACTGATCATCGTATCGGTTTGACTATTCAAAAGCTGGACCAAATTTTAGAGGGCAAGCTGAACGAAGTCATTGATGCGCTAATTTTAGAAGATCAAGCAGAAAAACTAGAAAGAATGAATGATACGAATGTCTAAGACAATCTATGAGGCCCTAAATCGGGCTTCTTCTTTTTTAGGGGAAAATAATCGTGAAAAAGAAGTAGCCCGCTATCTATTACAATTTGTCCTTGGAAAAAATTATTCGCAGCTTATAATGGCTATGTATGAGGAGATATCCACAGAAGATTTTAATACTTTCTGGAGCTATGTAGAGGAGCATACGACGGGAAGACCCTTTCAATATATTATTGGTCAGGAAACTTTTTACGACCGAGAGTTTTTAGTAAATGAGTCTGTTTTGATTCCTCGCCCAGAAACGGAAGAATTAATAGAAGAAGTAAAAAAACGCGCATCCGTAATATTTAGAGATGGGGATCCCCTGCATATAGCAGATATAGGAACAGGGAGCGGAGCAATAGCTGTAACTATTCAAAAAGAAATACCTCATTCTCTAGTAACAGCAACCGATATTTCTGAAAAGGCGCTAGAGGTTGCAAGTCATAACGCTAGGCGACTTGAGGCAACTATTAATTTCAAACACGGAGATTTATTGCAGCCGATTATGGATGAAAAGTGGGACATAGTGTTATCTAATCCTCCTTATATTGGGCATGATGAAGCTCCATCCTTATCAGATACAGTCATCGATTTCGAGCCACATTTAGCTTTGTTTGCTGAGGAGGATGGATTACAGCTTTATCGAAAAATGGCTGTAAATCTCCCAAGTTTGATGAAAATACCAAGTTTAATAGGTTTTGAGATTGGCTATGAACAAGGAGAGGCAGTAGCAAATATGCTTCAAAAGGCTTTTCCTAATGGGAAGGTAGAGATTGTTAAGGATATCAATGGAAAAAATCGTTTTGTTTTTTGTACAAATGCTGAATAAGATATGAATCTATTGGTAACAATGTTCCTAAGGGAGGAATGTTATATGTTACCAGATTACGAGATAAAAAGAGCAACCTCAGTAGGACAAAAAATTGACGCAACAATTCTATTTGTATGGATGCTATTAGTCATTCAAACATTTTTGTTTTTGTTTATCCACGATACAGAACAAACTGAAGCGATGCGCTTTCGCTTAGTTGCAAATAGTAATACTGTCTACGATCAACAGGTAAAGAAAGAAGTACAGGAAATAATAGCTCCAATGCTTATCAATTACGAGATGAACCCAGAACAAACATATACAGAACTTGAGAAAGTTGTGGAAAGCTTATCATCAAGCTTCCAAGAAAAGATGACAATTACTAAGGGGCAAACTATGTTCCCTCCTAAGGAATGGGAGAGTGGAATTGCTGCTCAAACCAATGTCGAGGCGATTGTCATTTCAATTGGAAGTGGTAGAGGAGACAATTGGTGGTGTGGCCTATTTCCAAAGGCTTGTTATAAAGAAGAAGTAAAAGAGGAAAAGCCTAAGTTTTTTGTATGGGAATGGTTAAAGAAGAAATTTTCCACATAGTTTTCCACAATAATCTGAAAGTTATCAACATTTTGTGGATAAGAATGGAAGAAGGGAGAGATTATGTATGAATACAAAAATTTTAGCTGTGGGTAACTTGTCCACAGAAGAAGCAACTTATGCACAAGCTGTTCATTTATTAGAAACTGGCGAAGTTGTTGCTTTCCCAACTGAAACGGTTTACGGCTTAGGAGCAGTTGCTACTAATGAACAAGCAGTAGCAAAAATATTTGAAGCAAAGGGAAGACCACAGGATAATCCCCTTATTGTTCATATTGGCTCTAATGAAGAAATTCATGAGTTTATTTCGGATATACCGAAAATAGCGCAGGAGTGCATGGATGCATTTTGGCCAGGACCATTGACGCTGATATTACCATTAAAGCCAGGCATATTAGCGAACAATGTTAGTGCAGGATTGAATACGGTTGGAGTAAGAATGCCTAATCATCCAGTAGCTTTAAAACTACTAAGACAACTAAAGCAACCGGTTGCCGCTCCAAGTGCCAATAGAAGTGGAAAACCAAGTCCGACGAAAGCAAATCATGTATTACACGATTTAAACGGAAGAATTCCTTCCATAATTGATGGTGGAGTAACAGGAATGGGATTAGAATCAACAGTGTTAGATTGTACTATTGAAATACCAACTATCCTGCGCCCAGGTGGGATTACGAAGGAAATGCTTGAGCAAGTCATTGGCCCTGTTAATGAAGCTAAGCTGACAGATCGAGCGGAAGCACCAAGAGCGCCAGGGATGAAGTATGCTCACTATGCACCAAATGCTCCTGTTTTTTTAATAGATGCGTCGTTAAATTCTATTCGTAAAGCTATTGAAAGCATACATAGAGAACAAAAAAAAGCGGCTCTAATTGCAACAGAGCAGTTCCAGTTGCCAGAGGCTGACTATTATTTCACATTAGGAAACGACGGCCAAATAGATGAAGCTGCTCATTTGTTGTATCAGGCGCTTAGAAGTTGTGACGATACGGATGCGGATATAGTACTCGTTCCAGTATTTCCGAAAACAGGAGTTGGAGCGGCGATTATGAATCGTTTAGAAAAAGCCGCAAATGGCAAATGGTATTTGGGAAATGACTAAGAAAAGCAAAAAAGACTTTTAAGTGCCATTTCTTATTACAGATACTAGAGAAAATTTAAGAGGACGATCTTGGCGTAAGTCAGGATCAGGCTTCTTCCTTAATTTTTGGTATCCTAAATTATTACCTTATAGATATTCTGGATTAATCGTATATTACATTTTTTCCTTGTTCACTTAACTTTTTTAATGATGTAAGCATATGATTTACTTCTTCGTCGGAATGTCTTTCCCATGAACTTAATTCAGCGATTATTTTCAAAGGAGATTTAGAACGATAAGAACGTGTTGGGTTTCCAGGAAATCTTTTGTCAGTTAAGTTCGGATCATTTTCAAAAAAACCTAATGGTTCTACAATATAAATTCTTTCTTTTGATTTAGATCTTGCTAATTCGGCACCCCATTTAGCAGCATCTAAGGTTGCAGTAAAATAAATATAGTTAGATTTTTTATCTTGGTAATTTGATAAGTGTTGGGCTTCTAATAAATCTCCAATTTTTAGTTCTGCTTTAGTACCATGAAAAAAAGGACCGTTATCTAGGATATCTGTTTTGTCATTCATATACTTATACACTCCTTATATTTTTAGATTTGGAATACTAGTATAGTATGGGGATTAAAAAAAGAGTAGCCTATATTTAACCTGTAAGTAATGGTATAATGTAAGTAGAAAGAATGATATTGAACGACAATTACCTTTTTACCTTTTAATTAGCAATCATTTTTTTTGTGAAAAATAATACTTAAGCTTACAGTGCTGTAGCTATACAAGACCATCAACTTGATGGTCTATTTTTACGTCCAAAAACATCAATTAGATATCGGTGGTCCATTGTGTGAAATGTTACACTTAAATTAACGAAGCAGCTTAGAAGGAACTATTCGATGGAACAGAGAACATTACTTAAGATAAAAAGTCTTGCGGAGGAGACAATGAAAAAAACTCTGATTTTTATACTCTTATGTGTATCAATGGTACTTACATCTTGTGTTGGACCATATACATCGACAACGTCTTATTTGAAAATAATGGAGAAAGGTCACTCGGACAATTAGTGGATAAAAGCTTATGACCCGAATAATGACACGGAAGAAAATACTTTTAAAATCGTTGTAAATGAAGAGATGGCTTGGAATCTAATGGAGGAAATAAAGAATATTTTACAACTTATTCGAAAGAGGGAAATCATCCTTGGATTTTAGACCAAATAGAAGACATAAAAATTGAACCCAAAAAATGAGAAGAGAATGGTAGTTTTTATTTCGCATTAGACTCATTATGTGTACTAGAAAGAAAGGCGCAAAAAAATTACGCCAGTAACTCAAATAGAAAAAAAGATTTTTTACTGTTCTGGGTGAAGAATATTGCAGGCACTTAACCAATTTCCAGAAGGATCTTTAAATCCAAAACCTCCAAATTCGCCTTGTAAATTTAAAGGACCAACTTCAACTTGTTTTCCTTCAAGCCACTCATATAATTCTTTTAAGGAAGGAGTATAAAAGTCAATTACGCTATGAACGATATTAGTATTTGTATTTCTGAATGATAATCCATTAATTTCTTCCGTTTCAACCAAAAAAATCGTTGGAACTCCTTTTGATTTCATAGTAAGCATAGCATTTTTATCTCCTTGAAAGTGGACTTCGGCACCAAGGATATCGATATAAAACGCTATAGATTCTTCTAAATTAGTAACAGGTATTTCCATTGTAGCAATATGTGATATTAAATTAGTCATAGTAGCCTCCTGTGTTTTGTTTACACATATATTTTTCTACACTCAATTAAGAAATCCCTCTTAAGTTTCAAGCCTTTTATTGAACAAACGTTGCAGGATAATTGAATAAAGAAGATTGAAAGGAAAGTAATTCACACACAAAAAAATGGAGGTAAAAAAGGTGGACATATTACTCTGGATATCTATTGGTTTCATAATAATCGGATTTGTTGTTCTCACTTCTATGAAAAAAGGTATGGAAAGTAAGCTCGATTTTATAACAGCAAATATGGATGAAGAGGAAAGTTCAACAAAATCTAAATCCATCATTTGGTGGATAGTGAGTACCACAGTTTGGGGAATAGTGAGTATGGTTCTTATTGTTTGGTGGTTTCATAATCACTTTGGATAACTGTTGGTTCAATTGTACTTGCAAGCGGGTAGCTTTACTTCAAGAAGGAGTAAAGCCTTTTTGCTGCCTTTTGAGGTGACTTTTTCATATTGAACTAACGACGTAGGTTAGTTGAAGAAGAGAGCTCTATACTATAATTGAAAAATGAATGAAAAGCCAAAGGGGGATGACAGCTTGAATATGCAATTTTTAAGTTTTTCTGAAAGACCATTTAAAGGCACTGAACTTATGATGCTCTATAAAAATGCAGGTTGGTGGGAAGAAAGAAATGAGCAAGATATTGAAGAAATGCTAAAACAAAATATATCAATTGGTGCGTGGATTGACGATAATCTTATTGGGTTTGCAAGAGCGATTTCAGACAATAAATTTAGGGCATACATTGAAGATGTAGTTATACATAATGAATTTCAACATACAGGTATAGGAACGAAACTTGTATCAAAATTGTTGGACGAACTCACTCATATTGATGTTATTAGCCTATTTTGTGGAGAAGATTTAATTTCGTTTTACGAGAAAAATAACTTTAAGTTCAGTAAGTCTCAATATGTATTGCATAGAAAATGAAAAATTTCTTCTTGAACAAACAGGTGCATTAGTGAAAGCATAATGAAGCTTATAGTAATCTTATTTTTTTTGAATAATTTCCAGATATTTAGAGGGTTGTTAGATATATCATACAGTTATTCCATTAATATTATTTTTAAATTATTTATAGATATATATGACAGCAGAGTTTTAAATACGTTATTTAGAGTTTGCTTTGGATTTTTTTCCTATTCGTAATTTGGCTTGTTCAACCTAATAGAAATAATGTGGACGATAAGATTAAAAGAGATTAATGAGGATTAATATTGTTTTATTACGTTAACATGGAACTTTGTTATTAAAGTAATGGGTGATCTACCTCAAGAAGGAGTAAAACTTTTTTCTTATTGAACCAATGCGGCAGAATAGTGAAATATTGAATAATTATAAACCATAAGCCTGTATCTATGATTGCTTGGTAATCTAAGATACAGGTTTTGTATTTCAGTTATAATTGTAGGCATGCATTTCTATGAATATTAGAAAGAAAAATTAAATATTAAACGTCGATTAGAATAGAATCTGTCTTCAATATTAAATATTTTTAAGAAATTGAACCTATTATGAATTGATAATCGTCTAATAGCAGAATTTGAAGTAGGTTGAAAGGGGGGAGTAAATTGGACAGAGAAGAAAAAGATTACATATTAGAAAAAATGATGATTGAATATGGTAATGAGTTGGTACGATTGGCATTTTCTTATGTGAAAGATACAGAGACAGCTAAGGATATGGTTCAAAATACGTTCATCAAATGCTACAAAAACCTTGATTCGTTTCGATTTGACGCACAAATAAAAACATGGCTATTTCGTATAACAATTAACGAATGTAAGGATCACTTAAAAAGTTGGAATTACAAAATGGTACAGGTAAAAAGTTTTATTAATGTAACAGCAAAGTCGATATTACCATCAACAGAAAAAACAGTTATTGATAAATACAATAATGAAGAAATAAAAGATACTATTTTTTCTCTACCAAAAGTGTATCTAGAAGTCGTTTATCTATACTATTATGATTCATTTACGACGGAGGAAATTGCCGAAGTTTTAGATATTCCAGTGAATACAGTGAAAACTCGATTGAGAAGAGCAAAACAAAGGCTAGAGTCGATGATAAAGGAGGCGGAACTAAATGGCAGATAAACGATTAAGAGATAGATTTTATAACGCGTCAGATCAAGAACTAAGGTTTACGAAAGAAGATCGTAATGAAGTATTTGAACAAATTCATAAACGGGAGAAGAATCATCATGAACAAAAGAAGTTTCATGTTTCTTCTAAAAAAATTGTTCCATTTACAGTTTCCTTATTATTGTTAGGCTTGAGTATGTTCTTGTTTCTTCCATCGATTCTATCTGGAAACTTCAATAAAGAATCTAACAGCAGTAATGCAAGTGAATCAGTATTCCAGGAAGATGAGTTATTAACCACTCTATTTACGGTGAAAGATGACAATCTTAGAATTCCTCTTAACCTTTTACTTACTTATAGTAAAGATAAAAAGACGATGAAAGTTCTATCTATCCCTCGTGATACTTATGCTCCGATAGTGGATAAGAATGATGGGACTACTTCATATGATAAATTGACACTTGCTTATGCCTACGGTTCGGGAGGGGCTGAAAATGTAAGAACAACAGTTTCTAAGTTATTTGATTTACCCATCGATTATTATGCTGTTATGGATCTAGAAACTCTTTCAACGTTGATTGACTCAGTGAATGGTATAGAATACTATTTGGAAGAAGATATTCAAGTAAGAGCTATATCTAGAGTGTCATTTGAATTCGAAAAGGGGACGAATCGTTTGAATGGAGAAGAGGTTGTGGCATTAATGATGGCTGCTACAGTAGGAAAATTGGGTGAAGAAAACCAGTTAAACCTAATGAATGCGGTTATAAATCAAACATTAAACGTATTACCACAAACACAATTAAAACAATTTGCTACTAAAATAGAAGGCAATATTCCAATTGAACAATTGTTAGAGAATAAAATGGAATCTGACTTGATACAATCGGTATCATTAATCGATGGAATGAAAGATGTAATGATAGATGAGGCTTACTATATTAAATTTGAAAAAGATTTTTTAAATTCTATTTCAAAAGAGTTAACCACATTTAACTAAAAAATTTTGGTGTATTTAGTAATTACTTACAGATGTAATTTTGTACTAAGAGAATTTAAAGGTGTATTAATTATATGTAGATTAACGCACTTTTTAAGAGTGATGTTCAACTAAAGGGTGCTTTACTTCAAGAAGGAATTGAATAGAGGTAGAAAAGTTGAGGAGAAAGCAAATACTCTATTACCTGTTTTGGAACAGTTTTGTGATTGGGGAGAAAAAAACCGCAATAATTAACATGAAGTTAAACAAGTAGCTGTCTGTAAGGATAGCTTTTTCTTAGAACCAATGCCGCAGGTTAGTTTAATAAGTTATGTAATGGAAACTTTATTGGTTGGTTTAACGTATTTATTACAAGGAGTTTAAATTTTTAGGTAATTAAAACGAAAAGGAGGGTGGCTTTGGAGCATAATAAATCAAATGTTGAGTATAAGAAAAAGAAACTTAATAAATTGTTAAAGATATTCATAATGATTGGTTTGTTAATTGTTGGACTTATCGGATATGGAGTTTATTGGGCTTTCTTTGATATGAATAGGTTGCCGACAGGAGAATATCTAACTGAAGAGATATCACCTGATGGAAAGTATACATTAAAAGCATATGTCATCAATGGTGGGGCAACAACATCATATTCTGTTCGTGGTGAGTTGGTATTTAATATTAAAGATAAAAAAACTAAAAATATCTATTGGAACAATCAAGAAGACACCGCCACTATTTCTTGGAAGGACAATAACACAGTAGAAATTAATGGACATACGTTAGATGTGAAAAGGGATAAATTTGATTTTAGGAATCAATAATAATTTCCTTTCTTATTCAACTAACGAGGGCTTTAGTTAACCTTGCCTTCAGTTGCAAAAACAGTAAAAGAGTTTCTTTATCTACACAATGAAGAGTATCCTGACTGGAAATGTGAGTACTTCTTTAACTAACGGGTGCTTTCGTATAAATCGTTGGGTAGCTAAGGGAACTCTTTTTTCTTCTTGAACTACGCGGCAGGTTAGCTTAAATGTCTACATAAGAATTTAATTAAGGGAAGTAAACAATGACTGATAACAATAATAGATTACTCTTCTTATATGAGAAGTCTATAAAAAAAGAATATGGTCTTATAAAATTTCAAAGTAGAATGCGAACAGCTAACTTCCCAGAACATTTAAGTGGTTTTCAAGATGAAATTATCAATCATTTAGAAATTATTAAGTTTACCGAGCAATCGAAAAATATTATAGGTAATAGAGGAATTAAAAAAACAACTACTAAAATGGACGGTCTTACCCATCTATATTTATAGTAAAAGCCTCATTACTAAAGAAAATTAGTAATGAGGCTTTAAGCTTAAAAAATACTATTTTTCTTCGATATAAGTCAGTGTTTTTCCAGTCAGTCCAAATAATATAGTCAAGATCGGACTAAGCAAGCAGAAAAATGCGAATGGTAAGTAGTCGAGTGTTGTAACAGCCAATACATTCGTAATGAAAATTCCACATACACTCCATGGTACAAGAGGGTTTACAACCGTACCAGCATCTTCCATTACGCGTGCTAAGTTTTTATTCGCTAAACCAACTTTTTTAAATTGTGCTTGGAATGCTTCTCCAGTCAATAAAATTGATAAGTACTGCTCTCCGATAAGTGTATTCACCCCAATTGCGGTAAAAGCAGTTGCTGCAATAACAGAACTAACTTTCTTTAGCGAACTTTCCACTTTCATCAGTAAGCTTTGAACTATGCCGAGTGTAAACAAAAGTCCACCCATACTTAAGGCAAGAAGAACAAGCCCAATCGTAAACATCATGCTATTAATGCCTCCCCTAGAAAGTAAGGAGTCTATTGCTTCAATACCTGTGCTAGATGTAAAACCATAAAATAGTATATTCAATACTTCACCAAAACTAATAAAGTGATGGAAATAGGAAATAAGTATAGCAACAACTGATGTTAAAGCTAAAGATAATATAGCAGGCACTTTCTTAATGGAAAGTATAACGAGTAAAACAAGGGGGATTAATGTATACCAATGAATCATACCTGTTTGGAGTAGTCCTGCTTGAAATTCATTTAGTTGCTCGAGCTCTTGAAATTCTTTGTTTGGCGATAAAATTCCATATCCAATTAGCGAAATAATGAATGCTGGGATCGTTGTCCATCCCATATTCCGAATATGTTCAAATAAATCTACCTGAACGATAGCAGATGCAAGATTTGTAGTATCTGACAGTGGAGACATTTTGTCTCCGAAAAAAGCTCCTGAAACAATGGCTCCAGCTGTAATAGCTAAAGAGATATCCATAGCGCTAGCCATTCCAATAAAAGCAACACCTATTGTAGCTACTGTTGTTAGGGAACTTCCTATCGATAAACCAACGATACAAGTTACTAGAAATACAATAGCATAAAAAAAGTGTGGCGTAATAAATTGAAAGCCTAAGTGAATAAGTGTTGGAATCGTACCACCCATCATTAAGCTACTTACTAATATACCAATAAAGAAAAAGATGAAAATTGCGCCAAGGCCCGCTTTGGCACCATCTACTAGTCCTTCTTCTAGTTTTTTGTAAGGTACTTTCTTCATAAGACCATAAGTTATAAGTAATAGAACTGCCAGTAAGATAGGCATATGAGGAACTGAATCAAATTTTATGATACAAAGCGCCATTATAGCGATAATCATAGTACTAAGTAGTGCCGCCTCCGCAAATGAGGGGGAGATTGTGGAACGAATACGAAACATTGTAAATCCTCCTAATAATAGTTTTTAGGAATGAAAAAAAACCTTCCAATCCCTATAGCTAGGGACGAAGGAAATCTCCGCGGTACCACCCTATTTGTCGAACAATTTGTATGTTCAACCACTTCATTAAAAACGAGTTTACTTGATTGTTGTAATTCATCTATCATGTTTACCTGAACTTTCACCAACCGTTCAGTCTCTTTGTGCTGGGTACATGCAGATTACTAGGACAATCACTCGTACATATTATGCTTTCGCGATTCAACGCTTTCAATCACTAAAGTAATTAGAATTTTATCATGTTTTACCGCACTGTCAAGAGGTATTATTTAAAATGTAGTGAGTTTCCTAGCTAACTGGAAAAAGGAAGTTGTTTTAGTTTTTATACTTATATGTTAATAACGGTTGTAAACTATTTTATTGTTTATCAACTGAAAATGGCTTTTTTTCTCCGACTTTTATTTTTTGGAATGGTCTATTAGCTGCCTTTGCGTATGATTTTTTGTTATCGTATTTTAAAATAGATAAAGTAATCTTATATTAAATATTAAGAGAATGGGGGAATTCAATTGAGTATTAAAGAAATAACGATAGTAAATAGAGAAAAGGTTGTTTCATTTTTTAAGGAGCATTGGGGAAGCACTGAAATGGTAATTTCAACAGGTGTTTATCAATGTGATACATTGGATGGTTTCATTTTTGAGGGAACTAATCAGATTATTGGTTTGGTTACTTATGTCATTAAAGATAATGAAATGGAGATTATTTCGTTAGATAGTCTCCAAGAAGGGAAAGGTATTGGATCTTCATTAATGAAAAGTGTTGAATACATAGCAAAGCAGAAAAAAATACAAGTAGTAAGTTTAGTAACAACAAATGATAATTTGAACGCTTTAAAATTTTATCAAAAAAGAGGTTACAGAATAACGTCTGTTATTCCTAACGGTGTAATCAAGGCACGAAGCTTAAAACCTTCAATACCTTTAATAGGACATGAAGGGATTCCATTAAATGATGAATTAATATTAAAGAAAATATTGTAGTTACATAAAAATTATTGAGGATTGCTTATTTATGGGATTTCTTCTTTGACTAACGGAGCTTTAGTAAAAAAGGGACATTGGAGAAAAATGAGCTTGTAGATTCATTTTCCTGCTCATTTTTTATATGTATTTATAAATAACCTATGCATCCATACATAAATTACTTATGATTACAGCGACAGGTGGCGACTCCAGTGGGATAAGTGAGTCAGATAAGACAACACAAACGACGCGCAAGCGGCGGTGGTCGCTTATCGCTAACCCCACGGAAAGCGTCCATCCAAAGCGGAAATCTGCCATCTATTGTCCATATTTTTACGTAAAACAATTATATAGATAGAAATATATCCTTCTTTAAAAAAGGTTGTCTATAATTTGTATTCTCTTCCCTTTTTTTGCATACATTTAATTATGCAAATAGACGGGAGAGATTTTTTTGTGGACAGAAATAATAGCAGGACTCTTAATGTCGGTCGATGTACTTATCTTATTTTCTCTTGTATCATATAGAAAACAGGTTTTGACTCTTGCGGCTTGGGTGGCATCATTACATATGCTCTTCCCCTTAATAGGATATTATGCAGGTGTTTTAGTACAAACCTACTTACAGCAGGCAAGTCCTTATTTGTCAGGGGTTCTTCTTTCGTTGGTTGGACTTCAAATGGTACTATCCAAATCACCAAAAGAAACTCCGATCATGCCCCCCTTCGTATTAGCGATAGTGGCAAGTCTAGATACCTTTTCTGTGAGTATTTCATTTGGTATGCTTCAAGTGGAAAAGCTAATCTTTATACTAAGCTCTGGATTCTTCGCATTTGTCGGCGTTATAATTGCTCAGAAGATTATATTTAAAAAGACAGTTATGAACAGAGGAATCATTATGAAGCTTGCAGGTGTAGTTCTATTAACAATGGGCCTATTAACACTTCAAAACATACAATAATATCAAAATATATTCGTAATCCATATATAATAGAGACGAGGAATGATCGCAGTGAATATTTTATTTGTTTGTACTGGTAATACATGTAGAAGTCCCATGGCAGAAGCTATTTTAAAATCTAAAAATCTAAAAAACATACAAGTTCAATCCGCAGGTATTTATGCTTCGGACGGCGAGAATATGTCCGTTAACAGCCGTAAAGTACTAGAAAGTAAAGGGGTTCCTTTTGCTCATAAGTCTTCCTCTTTACAGCCGTCTACTGTTGAGTGGGCAGATCTTATATTAACGATGACTGCTGCGCATAAGCAAGCTATTATTTATGCCTTTCCAGAAGCAATTTCTAAGGTTTATATGTATAAAGAATTTGCAACTCCGGACGATATACAGGATGTAATGGATCCTTTTGGTGGGAATGTAGGTATATATGAACAAACATTTGAAGAACTAAATGTATTAACAGAGGAACTAGTGAAGAGACTATAGGGGGAAAAGGGATGAAAGAAAAGAGAAAGAGGAACGCTTTTGGCATTCAAAAGAAAATTGTTCTATTTGTAACGGTACTTGCTTTAATTACTTACTCTACAAGTGCATTCTTTATTAATTATGTACAGCCTTATTTGCAATCCTTAGACATTAATATTGGAACAATTCAATTTGAAATTCTTACATATGCGTTAGGAATTTTTTGGTCAGGCCTTTTAGCTTATTTTTTCAGTGGACTTATTATCAAACCCTTATTTAATCTAGAAAAGGTTGCCACTCTTGCTTCAGAAGGAAAAATAGGAGTCGACGTGGAAGTACCAAACTCAAAAGATGAAATACAATCAGTTGCTATAGCTTTTCAAACGATGCTAGAAAACCTGCGAGAAATGGTTCAAAGTATCGAAAAGAATTTTGATAAAACAAACAAAAGTGTGCAAAAGCTTTCTGAGGAATCGTCAGTTGCCTCTGAACAAGCGGAGGCCATTGCCTCCACTATTGCTCAAATTTCAGAGGGAGCAGAGCAATCGGCAATAGCAGTCCAAGAAACTGCAGAGTCTGTCGAGGATGTTCGAGTGCTAGCTTCCGAGGTAAACAAGCGTGCAGAAAAATCTTCTATACATTCAAAAGAAATGATCACAGAGCTTTCGGAGACAACAGAAGTCATACAATCACTTGTCAGTGGAATCCAAAAGATTGCAACAGGAAGTGAGTCAGCTTTAGGTAATGTCCACCAGCTGGAAGAGAATGCTGGGAAGGTGGAAAGTATTATTCAATTAGTTGGGGATATAGCAGCCCAAACTAATCTACTTGCTTTAAATGCTTCTATTGAAGCTGCTCGTGCAGGTGAGCATGGTAAGGGCTTCGCTGTAGTAGCAGAGGAAGTTCGTAAGCTAGCCGATGAGAGTGCGAAGGCTGTTCAAGGAATTTCAGAACTAATATTAGCAATCCAAACGGATGTTAAAACGGTCGTACAGCAAATGACTAACCAAGTTAGCTTTGCTGTTAGTGAAGCAAAACGAGTATCTGAGACAAACGCAGCAGTCGAAGGAATGTCTATAAAAATTCATGAAATGGCTGAGTCAGTAGTCGAGATTTCATCATTAGTTGAAAAACAGCTGACTAATATTGAAAGCACTGCTCGCCAATCACAGGATGTTGCAGCTATTGCGGAGGAGACATCAGCTGGTGCTGAGGAAGTAAGAAGTGCTACAGATGAACAAGCCCGTTCTATAGAAGAAATTGATATTTTAGCAGCTGACTTGAAGCATCAATCGGAAGATTTATTCAAGGTAATCTCTCAATTTGACCGCTCTTCCAAATAATTCATATCAAAAAGGTATGTTAAAAAAACAGATACAACTCATACTATATGAGTTGTATTTTTTTGCTCAAAAAGATGTTATGATTGGGTTGAGTACTAAACAGAAAAGAGGGAACAAGATGAAAATTGCAATTTCTTCTGATCACGGAGGGAATAATCTTCGGAAAGAAATTATTCAGCAGCTTGAAGAACTCGGTCTTTCCTATAAGGACTTTGGTCCACAAACGAATGATTCTGTTGACTATCCAGATTATGCGGCACCAGTAACAGAGGGTGTAGCTAGTGGGGAATATGATCGCGGAATTTTAATTTGTGGAACAGGTATTGGGATGTCCATTGCTGCTAATAAAATGAAGGGCATTCGCTGTGCATTAGTGCATGATGTTTTTTCTGCTAAAGCTACACGATGCCATAACGACTCAAATGTTCTCGCGATGGGAGAACGAGTGATTGGTCCAGGACTTGCCAGAGAAATCGTAGCTACTTGGTTAGCTCAAGAATTTGAAGGTGGCCGTCACGAACGACGTATTGAAAAAATTTCAGCATTAGAAAAATAAGCTTGAATAGAGGGATTTCAGATGGAAGCAAAAAATTTGTGGCAACAACAAATGGAACAGCTTCTCCTGGAAGTAGAGCAGCAAATTACTTTTTCTAAGGATGATTTGTTTGTCGTTGGCTGCTCTACCTCTGAAGTCATTGGGGAAAAGATAGGAACTGCTGGCGGTTTAGAAGTGGCTGAGGTTTTATATGAACCAATTAAGGCTTTTGCTGAACGAAATAAAATCCATCTTGCCTTTCAAGGCTGTGAGCACATCAACCGTGCTCTAACGATGGAAAGAAAAACGCAGCAGCTCTATAGACTGCCAGAGGTTTCTGTTATCCCAGTAGTTCGCGCAGGGGGTTCCATGTCTGCATATGCTTACACACAGCTTGAAGAGCCTGTAGTAGTAGAAAGCGTTCAAGCCAAGGCAGGGATTGATATTGGTCAAACTATGATTGGTATGCAGCTACAACCCGTTGCTGTACCAATACGTGTATCTATCAAGAAGGTTGGAGAAGCGATTATTACCATTGCAACAACCCGTCCAAAGCTAATTGGTGGGGCAAGGGCATTTTACGGATGATATTAGAGGAGGAACTAGTAGTGGAAAAAATTCAATCACAAGATCCAGCGGTATTTGAGGCAATGTTAGCGGAGAAAAAACGTCAACAATCAAATATTGAACTAATTGCGTCAGAAAATTTTGTTTCAGAGGCTGTAATGGAAGCTCAGGGCTCTGTTCTTACAAATAAATATGCAGAGGGCTATCCGGGCAAACGTTATTACGGTGGCTGTGAGCATGTAGATGTAGTAGAAGATATTGCTCGTGATCGTTTGAAAGAAATTTTTGGGGCAGAGCATGCAAATGTACAACCACATTCTGGTTCCCAAGCGAACATGGCGGTTTATATGACTGCTCTTCAACCAGGTGACACTATTCTAGGTATGAACTTATCTCATGGTGGACATTTAACACATGGCTCTCCTGTTAACTTTAGTGGTATTCAATATAACTTTATTGAATATGGAGTAAATAAAGAAACCGAAATGATAGATTATGAGGAAGTTCGCTCAATAGCTTTAGAGAATAAGCCTAAAATGATTGTTGCTGGGGCAAGTGCTTACTCACGTACAATCGATTTCGCTAAATTCCGTGAAATTGCAGACGAGATTGGAGCTTATTTATTCGTAGATATGGCTCATATCGCAGGTCTAGTTGCCGCTGGTCTTCATCCAAATCCAGTGCCACACGCACACTTTGTAACTTCTACAACACATAAAACTTTACGTGGCCCACGTGGTGGTATGATTTTAACTACAGAAGAATTTGCGAAGAAAGTTGATAAAACAATTTTCCCTGGTATCCAAGGCGGACCGCTAATGCACGTAATCGCTGCAAAAGCAGTTGCCTTTGGAGAAGCTCTTCAACCGGAATTCAAAGAATACCAAAAGCAAGTTGTAGCTAATGCTAAAACTCTAGCAGATAGTTTAACAGAAGAAGGTCTACGTATTGTATCTGGTGGTACAGACAACCATGTAATGCTATTAGATGTATCTGCTTTAGGACTAACTGGTAAAGTAGCAGAACATGTACTAGACGAGGTTGGTATTACTGCAAACAAAAATACTATTCCTTTTGATACTTCTAGCCCATTCATCACTTCTGGAGTACGTATTGGTACACCAGCTGTAACTTCAAGAGGTTTTGCTGAGCAAGAAATGAAGGAAATCGCTTCTATTATTGCTAAACTATTAAAAAATCACGAGGATGCTTCAGTAATTGCTGAAGCAAAAGAAAGAGTGCAAGCTCTAACTGATAAATTCCCTCTATATAATTAATTGATAATAGGGAGGCTTATGACAACATCATAAGTCTCCTTTAACTATGATTAAATAGGTTGCGCATAAGATTGTTTGATTTTATCCCAAAAGCAAATATATTCCTGCTAATCGCTTGAACCAAAGGACAACCTAAGGCTGTTGTTTCTATAAATGAAATAGACGAAATATTAAGTCCCTAGGATTAGTGGTATGATGTGTATCGTTTTTGGTATAATGACAAAGATGTAAAAACAACAAAAGGAGAGATGTTA
This sequence comes from Psychrobacillus sp. NPDC093200, assembly GCF_050280345.1. Classification (NCBI taxonomy): domain Bacteria; kingdom Bacillati; phylum Bacillota; class Bacilli; order Caryophanales; family Bacillaceae; genus Psychrobacillus; species Psychrobacillus sp. NPDC093200. The sequence continues at coordinate 644,981 of NZ_JBNNVC010000001.1, forward strand.
AATGGCTAAAGTATACGTATTTGATCATCCACTGATTCAACATAAACTTACATATATCCGTGATGTGAAAACTGGTACAAAAGAATTTCGTGAGCTTGTAGATGAGGTTGCTACATTGATGGCCTTTGAAATTACTCGTGACCTTCCTTTAGAGGAAGTAGAAGTAGAGACTCCTGTTCAACTTACGAAATCTAAAGTAATTGCAGGAAAGAAATTGGGACTAGTTCCAATCCTTCGTGCAGGTATTGGAATGATTGATGGCATGTTAAATCTTATTCCAGCTGCAAAAGTAGGTCACATCGGACTTTATCGTGATCCAGAAACATTGAAGCCAGTCGAATACTACGTTAAGCTTCCTGCAGATGTTGCTGATCGTGACTTTATCTTAGTAGACCCAATGTTAGCAACTGGAGGCTCTGCAATAGAAGCAGTTAACTCTCTGAAAAAACGCGGTGCAATGAGCATTAAGTTCATGTGTCTTATTGCTGCTCCAGAAGGCGTAAAAGCACTTCAAGATGCTCACCCAGATGTTGATATTTATATTGCAGCACTAGATGAGAAACTTAATGATCATGGCTATATCGTGCCTGGTCTTGGAGACGCAGGAGATCGCTTGTTTGGAACAAAGTAAAATTGAATCTTTCTAAAAGATATTCGGTTGTTTAAGCAAAGGTAGCAATCAGCTGACTTTTCCTTTTTATAAGGGCATGTCAACTTATTATACAGATGGAAGATAAGACTGTGAAAATGTGTCTAAACGGATGATAAGTTTTAAAATTAATGAATGAAATTAATTATGAAGAATAAGTTTCTACAATATTCTTTAAAATTTGTCGATAAATTGTCAATCTAATCATCTACGTGAAGTTTTTCACTGATAGCAATTGACATCAAATAGCCCCTATTGTATGCTTACTTAGGATAATCATGATAGGGGTTTCATGCGTGGAACACTTGATGTATCAACTTTCTACTAGATTCACAGTTTTTACTTATTTCAAGGAAAACGTGAGGATACTTTTATGCGTCATTTTGACGTCCGTTACAAGGGATAGCTCATTATTCAGCGATTCTCTCACAGCTTGTCGGTTCTATAATGATAGGTATTCACAAAAAGTGGATTGATCATACTTTTGGAACCACTCCAATCTTTTAGTAAATTGTCTACTGCCTGCTTTGCGCATTGACAATCCTTACTACCATTCGAAAATATGATTCAGGAGATTAGACCAATGCTAGAAATGCAACGTATTTTTACGAGGCAAAAGAAGTGCATATTTTTTTTGCTTGCGTTATGTGTGTTAGGGTGGGCATTTACGCCGTATTCTTCCATTTTTGCAGGCTTAGCAGTAGGTTCCATATTCGGTCTGTATAATTTCTGGATACTAGTACGTAGAATGGAGAAATTTGATCGTGTGATGATGGGTGAAAAAGGTCGAGCACGCTTAGGGACAAGCTTTAGATTTGCCTCTGGTATTGCTGCCGTTGCTATTGCACTTCTTTTCCCAGATGAAATTCATCTTATCAGCACGGTTATCGGATTAATGATTCCCTATGTTCTACTTATTGTGGAACGCATTTTGTTAGTTAGAAATCAGCCATGAGTATGTGAAAGAGAGGTGAAAGAATCGTGGGACACTCAAATCCAGAGTTTGTGCTTTGGGGTATGACAGGGAACTGGTCAAACATCCTTATGTTGTTTGTAACTTCTCTAGTTGTTTTCTTAATTGCATTTATTGCAACTAGAAACTTGAAGCTTAAACCAACGGGTATGCAAAACTTCATGGAGTGGATTATGGACTTCGTGAAAGGAATTATCAAAAGTAATCTCGACTGGAAAACAGGCGGTAGATTCCATATTCTAGGGATTACATTAATTATGTTTATCGCGATAGCCAATTTGCTTGGACTTCCGTTTTCAATTTCGTATGACGGAGTACTTTGGTGGAAATCACCAACTGCGGATCCAACAATTGCAATGACACTATCAGTGATGATTATCGTTTTAACTCACTATTACGGTATTAAGATGAAAGGTTTCAAACAGTACAATATTGATACCTACTTAAAACCGATGCCGGTATTATTCCCACTTAAAATTATAGAAGAATTCGCAAATACGTTGACACTTGGTCTTCGTCTTTACGGAAATATCTATGCAGGGGAAGTATTATTAGGTCTTATTGCAGGCTTAGCAACAGCGAGCTGGTTTGGCTTTGTTGGTGCAATTATCCCAGCAATGGCTTGGCAAGGATTCTCTATCTTTATCGGTGGAATCCAAGCGTTCATTTTCGTTATGTTAACAATGGTTTATATGTCACATAAAGTGTCAGCAGACCATTAATATAACTGTTTAGGAAACTAAGCAGAAAAAATAAAAACAACATTCCAAGGAGGAAATTAAACAATGGTAGGTTCAGTTGGTCTTTTAGCAGCAGCTATAGCAGTTGGTTTAGGTGCACTTGGTGCAGGTATTGGTAATGGTCTAATCGTTTCAAAAACAGTAGAAGGTATTGCTCGTCAACCAGAAGCACGTGGAGCTTTACAAACAGTTATGTTCATCGGGGTAGCGTTAGTTGAAGCCGTGCCGATTATCGCAGTAGTTATCGCGTTCATCGTATTAAACCAATAGTATGTATAAATAAAGTCAATAATGGCGGAAACTAACTCCGCCATTCTCTTTATGAATAAAACCTGAATTAGAAAATAATAAACAAAAGTTTAAACATTATATAAGTAAGATCTCTTAATAGCGTTTGAAAGGAGTGAAACAATCGTGTCTTTTGAATACCTCGCACTTGGTGCTGGTGAGACCCATAATGGGTTAAATGTTTTGGATATTGGAGCTACATTATTCTTCTTCATCTTACTGATGATCTTATTGAAGAAAGTGGCTTGGGGTCCTTTAATGGGGATTATGACACAGCGTGAAGAGTTGATCGCGAGTGAAATCGAAGCAGCAGAAACTAGCCGCCAAGAATCTCAACGTTTACTTGAAGAACAACGTGACTTACTAAAAGAAGCACGCACTGAAGCGTTAGCGATTGTAGAAAATGCGAAGAAGCAAGGGGAAGCATCACGTGAAGAAATTATCACAACTGCTCGCTCTGAAGCTGCGCGTTTAAAAGAATCTGCTATTCGTGAAATCGATACAGAAAAAGAAAGAGCGATTGCAGCGGTACGAGAAGAAGTCGTTTCACTATCAGTACTTGCAGCAGCTAAAGTTCTTGAAAAAGAAGTTTCGGAAGAAGATAACCGTGCGCTGATCGAGGCAACGATTGCGAAGGCAGGCGAAGTTAATTGAGTAATTCAACTGCAGCAAAACGCTATGCCATCGCGTTGTTCGAACTAGCACAACAAAAAAATGAACTTCAATCGGTTGAAAATGATTTACGTGAGCTTAATGTTGTATGGAAAGGCAATAAGGATTTGAAAACATTGTTTACTTCTCCTAAGCTTTCTTTAGACAAGAAAAAAGCGCTAATCCGAGAAATCTTCTCAAACGCTAATCCAATCGTTATCAATACACTACTAGTGCTTATTGATAAGAAAAGATTACATGAAGTCACTGATATTATTTCAGAGTATATGGCACTTTCCAATGAAGCACAAGGTGTTGCAGAAGCGAAGGTCTATACAACACGCGAATTAACAGAAGCAGAACGTGCAAACGTTTCATCTGTATTTGCAAAAAATGTAGGGAAACAATCTTTACGCATTCAAAACATCGTAGATCCATCAATTATTGGTGGTATCCGCGTTCAAATCGGAAACCGCATTTACGACAGCACTCTTAGCTCTAAGCTAGATCGCTTAAAACGTAACTTGATCGGTTAATATTATGAATTATGAGAGGTGACATACATGAGCATCAAAGCTGAAGAAATCAGTGTCTTGATTAAACAGCAGATTGAGAATTATGAATCTGAGATGAAAGTTAGCGACGTTGGTACGGTTATTACAATTGGTGACGGTATCGCGCGTGCTCATGGCCTCGACAACGTCATGGCTGGAGAGCTTTTAGAATTCTCAACTGGTGTGTTAGGTATGGCACAAAACTTGGAAGCGAATAACGTTGGTATCGTTATCCTTGGACCATACACAGACATCAAAGAAGGCGATGAAGTACGTCGTACAGGCCGTATTATGGAAGTTCCTGTTGGTAAAGAATTGATTGGCCGCGTAGTCAATCCACTTGGCCAACCAGTTGACGGACAAGGTCCTATCGCAACTACAAAATCTCGTCCAATCGAAAGTCCTGCACAAGGGGTTATGGCACGTAAATCTGTTCATGAACCACTTCAAACAGGTATTAAAGCGATTGACGCTCTTGTACCAATCGGGCGTGGACAACGTGAGTTAATCATCGGTGACCGCCAAACAGGTAAAACATCTGTTGCGATTGATACAATCCTTAACCAAGCAGACCAAGATATGATTTGTATCTACGTAGCAATCGGTCAAAAAGAATCGACTGTTCGTAATGTAGTAGAAACACTTCGTAAAAAAGGTGCTTTAGATTACACAATCGTTGTAACTGCATCTGCATCTGCTCCAGCTCCATTATTATACTTAGCTCCTTATGCTGGTGTAACAATGGCAGAAGAATTTATGTTCGAAGGTAAGCACGTATTAATCGTTTATGATGATTTATCTAAACAAGCTGCTGCATACCGTGAACTTTCATTACTTCTTAAACGTCCTCCAGGTCGTGAAGCATATCCAGGGGATGTATTCTACTTACACAGCCGTCTACTTGAGCGTGCTGCGAAGTTAAATGAAACATTAGGTGCAGGTTCAATCACTGCATTACCATTCGTTGAAACACAAGCTGGAGATATCTCTGCTTACATTCCAACAAACGTAATTTCTATTACGGATGGTCAAATCTTCTTACAATCTGATTTATTCTTCTCTGGTGTACGTCCAGCGATCAATGCTGGTTTATCCGTATCACGCGTAGGTGGATCAGCTCAAATTAAAGCAATGAAAAAAGTTGCCGGTACACTTCGTCTTGACTTAGCTGCATACCGTGAGCTTGAAGCATTCTCTCAATTTGGATCAGATTTAGATGCTGCAACACAAGCTAAACTTAATCGTGGTGTACGTACAGTAGAAGTATTAAAACAAGACTTGAACTCTCCTATTAAAGTAGAAAAACAAGTTATTATTTTATACGCTCTAACACGTGGCCATTTAGATGATATTCCAGTTAAAGATATTTCTCGTTTTGAGGCTGAACTTAGTAGCTGGTTAGATTCAAACCACACAAACGTTTTAGATCATATTCGCACGACAAAAGATCTTCCTTCAGAAGAGGATTTAAACAATGCAATCTCTGCATTCAAGAAAACTTTTGCTATATCTGAATAATATCTTTGTCTAAGAGAAAAAAACAATAAGGTGGTGAAATACCAGTGGCATCTTTACGCGACATTAAAAATAAAATTACGTCAACTAAGAAAACAAGTCAGATAACAAAAGCTATGCAAATGGTTTCTGCTTCTAAATTGAACCGTGCGGAGGAAAATGCGAAAGCATACGTTCCTTACATGTCTAAAATGCAAGAGGTAGTAGGCTCCATTGCTTCAGGAACAAGTGATAGTGGACATCCAATGTTAACTCATCGACCTGTAAAGAAAACTGCATATATCGTCATTACTTCTGATCGTGGTTTAGCAGGGGCATATAACAGTAATGTTATACGTGCTGTTGCGAATGCTATTACTGAACGCCATGCTTCAAAGGATGAGTATGTAATTTTTGCAATTGGACGCATGGGACGTGACTTCTTCGTAAAACGTGGTTCAAACGTAATTGGAGAAGTGATAGGGTTACCAGACCAACCTTCTTTTTCGCATGTTAAAGAAATAGCGCGCAAAGCTGTTGGTATGTTCACGGATGGTACATATGATGAACTTTATATGTACTATAACCACTTTGTAAGTGCCATCTCCAGTGAGGTAACTGAGAAAAAGGTGCTACCGCTTACGGATATTGCAGCAGAAACTACAGGCTCAACTGCTTCTTATGAATTCGAACCTTCTAGTGAGGCGATTTTAGAAGTACTTCTTCCACAATATGCGGAAAGCCTAATTTTTGGTGCATTACTCGACGGTAAAGCAAGTGAACATGCTTCTCGTATGTCTGCTATGAAATCTGCAACAGACAACGCAACTGATTTGATTAGTAACTTAACGTTAGTATATAACCGAGCACGTCAAGCTGCGATTACGCAAGAAATTACGGAAATTGTCGGCGGTGCATCGGCTCTAGAATAGGTAAAGAAAGAAAGTAAGACAGGAGGGAACAGTAGTGAACAAAGGACAAGTACTACAAGTAATGGGTCCAGTTGTTGACGTTAAGTTTGACAACGGCCACTTACCAGCTATCTATAATGCATTAACTGTAGCGATTGAACGTCCAAATGAAGCTCCTACTACATTAACTTTAGAAGTAGCTTTACACTTAGGTGATGACTCAGTTCGTACAATTGCGATGTCATCTACTGATGGACTTAAACGTGGTGCAGAGGTATTAGATGCTGGCGCAGCAATTTCTGTTCCAGTTGGTAACGTAACTTTAGGACGTGTATTCAACGTTCTTGGTGAAGTAATTGACTTAGGAGAAGAAATTTCTACTGCTGAGCGTCGTGACCCAATTCACCGTCAAGCACCAACATTTGAAAACCTTTCAACTGAAGTTGAAATTCTTGAAACAGGTATCAAAGTAGTAGACCTTTTAGCTCCATACATTAAAGGTGGTAAAATCGGTCTGTTCGGTGGTGCCGGAGTAGGGAAAACAGTTCTTATCCAAGAACTTATCAATAACATTGCTCAAGAGCATGGCGGTATCTCAGTATTCGCTGGTGTTGGAGAGCGTACGCGTGAAGGAAATGACTTATTCCACGAGATGAGCGATTCTGGCGTTATTAAGAAAACAGCAATGGTATTCGGTCAAATGAATGAGCCACCAGGAGCACGTATGCGTGTTGCACTAACTGGTCTTACAATGGCTGAATATTTCCGTGATGAACAAGGTGCAGACGTACTTTTATTCATCGATAATATCTTCCGTTTCACACAAGCAGGTTCTGAGGTATCAGCACTTTTAGGTCGTATGCCTTCAGCAGCTGGTTACCAACCAACACTTGCTACAGAAATGGGTGCACTTCAAGAGCGTATCACGTCAACTAATACAGGTTCTGTTACATCTATCCAAGCGATCTATGTACCAGCCGATGACTATACGGATCCAGCTCCTGCAACAACATTCGCTCACTTAGATGCAACAACAAACTTAGAGCGTAAATTATCTGAGATGGGTATCTATCCAGCGGTAGATCCATTAGCTTCTTCTTCTCGTGCGCTTTCTCCTGAAGTAGTAGGACAAGAGCATTACGAAGTAGCACGTCAAGTACAATATACTTTACAACGCTACAGAGAGCTTCAAGATATTATTGCGATCCTAGGTATGGATGAATTAGGAGACGAGGATAAGGTTGTAGTTAACCGTGCTCGCCGTATTCAGTTCTACCTATCTCAAAACTTCCATGTTGCTGAACAATTTACAGGTCAAAAAGGTTCTTATGTTCCTGTTAAAGAAACTGTTGAAGGCTTCAAACAGATTCTTGAAGGAAAATATGACCATTTACCAGAGGATGCATTCCGTTTAGTTGGACGTATCGAAGAAGTTGTGGAAAAAGCGAAAAGCATGGGCGTAGAAGTATAATAAATCGGACCTGGAGGTAAAAATATGAAGACAGTTTCAGTCAATATTGTCACTCCCGACGGCCCGGTATACGATTCTGAAATAGACATGATTATCGCTAAAACAGCATCGGGTGAAATCGGTATTTTACCTGGCCATATTCCAATGGTTGCACCACTTGAAATTGGTTCGGTTAAATTGAAAAAAGATGGTAAATCAGAATTTGTAGCAGTGAGTGGCGGATTTATTGAGGTTCGTCCTGAAAAGGTTACAATCTTGGCTCAATCCGCTGAAATTGCTTCAAGTATAGATTTAGCTCGTGCTCAAGAAGCGAAGAAACGTGCAGAAGAACTACTTCAAAGTAAACAAGAATCAGTTGATTTTAATCGTGCTGAACTTGCTTTGAAGAGAGCGCTTAATCGTATCAACGCTTATGAGGGTAGATTATAATTGTTTTTTTGATAAAACGGGCAGAGATTATTTCTGTCCGTTTTTTCTTTCTTGACTGTTAAGAATGTACTTGCTTTGCTAAGTGTTTTTCCTAATTTGAGGGTCTTTAAACTTTATGGTCAGATTTGGGAGCTTTGAATTTCTTGCTATAAAAAGTGGGAGATTTTACAGTAATTTGACGAGGGTATTTTTGAAACGACAAAAACATAAACATGTTAATTGTTTTGTTGAGCAGTACATCGTTCTAGGAAGGCTTTCGTTTTTAAAAACTGGAGGGAAAATAATGGGTCTTTTGACTTCAGAGCAAGCTGTTATCGCTATATTAGCTAATATCTTTTTTATCGGTATTTCTTTTTATGCATTACAAGCTCTTATGGTGGACAAATTTATTAAAAAGAATCATGTATTTCAAGCCCAGCTTTTCTTTATTTTGGTAAGTATTATGTTAGGCTCGACAGTAGCTAATTTCTTTTTAAATTTAACTTCCTGGTCTAACCAATTACAGTACTTATTTTAGTAGAAGATCCTGCATGCTCATGCAAATTATGGACAAGTTTGTATGAGCATGTAGAATCTCCTCATATTTCCTGGGAAATATGCTGTCGAATATGTTTATTACATAACATGTGGGGTAATTTATAAATATCTACACGAAAAGACTGGGTATTACGTATAATAGACTAAGAAAATTTACCAAAAGAGGACAAGAAAATAGGGTTTTCGGTGCTTGTATATAGTCGAAATACGTTGTATGATGATATTGTTTTGAAATAACAAAAAACAACACCATACATATTTCTTTTATATATTAGCTTAAGAGGATTATGAACGCGGAGGGAACTAAGTGGATAAAATTGTTGTTAAAGGCGGCCAAAGGTTAAAAGGTAACGTACGGGTCGAGGGTGCTAAAAATGCAGTATTACCTGTACTTGCAGCAGCTTTGCTCGCGACAAAAGGGAAAAATGTGATTAAAGATGTACCAACACTTGCAGATGTTTTGACGATAAATGAAGTATTAAAAAGTTTAAATACAGAAATCAAATATAGCCCAGAGCACAACGAAGTAATTATTGACTCACAGCAAAGACTATCAAGTGAAGCACAATTCGAATATGTGCGCAAAATGAGAGCGTCAATCCTTGTTATGGGTCCAATTCTTGCGCGCAATGGTTTTGCTCGAGTAGCTCTTCCTGGGGGCTGTGCTATTGGTTCAAGACCTATTGACCAACATTTAAAGGGCTTTGAAGCAATGGGTGCAGAGATTTCATTTGGTCATGGATTTGTAGAAGCGAAAACTGTTGGACGTTTAAAAGGTGCTAAAATTTATTTAGATGTACCTAGTGTGGGCGCTACAGAAAATATTATGACTGCAGCAGCTTTAGCTGAAGGAACAACGATTATCGAAAATGCTGCTAAAGAACCGGAAATCGTAGACTTAGCAAACTTTATCAATGAAATGGGCGGTAAAGTAAAAGGTGCTGGTACTGATACTATTCGTATCGAGGGAGTCGAAGAACTTCATGGCACTGAGCATCACATTATTCCAGATCGTATTGAAGCTGGTACTTTCATGGTTGCAGCAGCCATCACAAAAGGCGATGTATTAATTGAAAATGCAGTACCAGAGCATATGACAGCTCTAATATCTAAAATGCAAGAGATGGGTGTGGAAATTACTGAAGAGAACCAAGGGCTACGTGTGCGTTCTAAAGGAAACTTGAAATCAGTAGACATCAAAACTATGCCACATCCAGGTTTTCCTACAGATATGCAATCGCAAATGATGGCATTGATGATGACAGCCTATGGTACCGGTATCATTACGGAAACTGTATTTGAGAACAGATTTATGCATGTGGAAGAGTTTAGACGTATGAACGGAAACATGAAAATCGAAGGTCGCTCTGTCATGATGGATTCCCCATCTAACCTTCAAGGTGCAGAGGTAGCAGCTACAGATCTTCGTGCAGCGGCAGCTCTAATCATTGCAGGTCTAGTTGCAGAAGGCGTAACTCGTGTAACTGAACTTTACCATTTAGATCGTGGATACGTTGATTTTGACAAAAAGCTAGCAGCTTTAGGTGCAGACATCGAACGTATTGGAACAGAAAACACAGAAAAAGCAGTTCAACTCGTTTAATAATATATGTAAAGCACAATACACCTATTCGTGTATTGTGCTTTTTTTGATGTAATTTTTCACGCTGTTTTTAGGCGTTTTAAGAGTGAAAATTAACATTTTAGTATAAATGCTCATCTATAAGATTAAATAGCCTCTAAGGGGCTAAAATAGTGTATAAAGGCTACTTAAATATAAAGATTCAAATAGATTCTTATAGCATTCCATAAATTTAATAAGAATTCATGTCCATATACTATTGGTTAAATGGATGATTTCAGAAATGATAGAGTATAAACACTTTCCTATTACTCATCTGTATGACAAGAGATAGATCAAGCAGCTTTTCTATAGCTTGTCCGTCATTAGATTCTTTGTAGCTGCATATATTACCCCTATGAAACAAAACATTCTCTTAGTAATCGTATGCATCTGCCTTATGTTATTACCTTTTTTATTGATCAAAGACAGAGTGAAAGAAAAAGCTGCACCAGAAGTCGTACCGGAAACTGAAGTTGACTGTCCAATAGAAATTGAGGTGAAAGGGGTAAAGGAAAAAATTCCTCTAGAAACGTATGTATTAGGAGTAGTTGCCGCTGAAATGCCAATCACATTCCATGAAGAAGCATTGAAGGCGCAGTCTATTGCTGCTAGGACCTATGTTTTAAGAGAAACCGATTACGGAGCAAAGTCAATCGACAAGACGGTACAGAAGCAAGTGTATGTTGGTCCAGAGGAGAGAAAAAAGCGTTGGGGTGCGTCCTTTGAGGAATACGAAAAGAAGCTTCAAAAAATCGTAGCTTCTACAGAGGGAGAAATTATTATTTATAAGGATCAGTTAATCACTGCAATGTTTTTTTCAACAAGCAATGGGCAAACAGAAAGCGCGGAGAATTATAGCGGATATGCAATTCCCTATTTAGTATCAGTGCCGAGTGAAAAGGAAGAGCAATTCTCAAATAAAATGAAACAGAAATTTGAATTTACGAGTAAAGAATGGTCGGACACGTTTAAGATGAAGTGGTCTAATAATATTGGGGGTACTGTCAAAATAGCACGGACAGACTCCAATCGAGTAAAGTCAGTAGAAATGAACGGCAAAAGTTGGACAGGCAGAGAAATTAGAACTTTACTTGGATTACCCTCTACTGATTTTTCAATAGCTTTTCAAAATGATAAAGTTGTAGTGGAAACTATTGGATATGGGCACGGAGTAGGAATGAGCCAGTATGGAGCTGAGGTAATGGCTAACAATTCTGCGAAGGCTCATGATATTTTATTGCATTATTATACAGGAACCGAAATAAAAAGTTTTTCTCCATGTTTAAAATCTCCTTAATATGCCAACAATGCAATTAGAGGTGATGAAAATGAGAGAAGAACAATCTAAAAAGCCTTCTCAGAAGAAGAGTAACAGCCCGAAAAAACCTTGGTTTTGGCCACTAGTATATGCAGGTTTTTCGGTAGCATTTGTTGGAATGATTTGGGGTTATAATGTATATGTCAGCGATGATTCTGCAGAAGAATCCGAGTGGACCGATGCAAGTAATCCAGACAAAGTAACAATTGAAACGAACGCTAAAGCAGAATCTATGAAATACCCTTTCAAAGAAGCTATGCTAGATAACGTTGAAATTGTTCAGCACTACTATGATATGGAAGCAGACGAAGCGACTCGTGAGAAATCTCTACTTGTTTTTGATCAAACTTACGTAGCTAGCACAGGAGTTTCCCTAACTATGAAGAACGAGCCATTTGAAGTTGTTGCAGCATTAAGCGGAAAAGTAGAAGAAGTAAATCTTGATCCATTTGTAGGTGACGAAATCGTAATCTCTCATGCAAATGGTATGCTAACAAAATATCGCTCTGTCACTGGCATTCTAGTAAAAGCAGGAGATGTAGTGGAACAAGGACAATCCCTTGCAACTGCAGCGGAAAATGAGTGGAATCCTACTGCTGGAATCCATCTTCAATTTGAAGTATTAGAAAACGGAGTCCTTGTAAATCCGGAATCATATCTAGCATTTTAATTCATATTAGCCCTTCGCTATGCATAAAGTGGTGAAAAGTGTTCCTTTACTAACGAAAGGAAGAGTTGGTGCACGAAACGATTCGTCATAGATGCATACGTTTGGGTGAAATGGTAATTGAAACAAAGAAAACAGTTCGCGCTATTGCGAGCAAAACAGGTCATTCCAAAAGCACCGTACACAAAGACTTAACCGAAAGACTCCACCTTGTGGATCCAGTGCTGGCTAAGGAAGTCAAAGAAATCCTTGCTTACCATAAGTCAGTCAGACACCTACGAGGCGGAGAAGCTACGAAGCAAAAATGGAGGACCAAAAAGGAAGATAGGTAAGGTCGTGAAATATATTATTTCACGGCCTTTTCTTATATCCGAAATAATTCGTTGTCTGAGTAGTATGAGTAAGTCTTTACAGAATATACATAGGTCAATAAAAATAAATTAGCACTAGGAAAAGCCTATTTTAAAAGAGAGAGCACAAGATAGGAAGGGCATTCTATTCACAGGAAAAGGACACTTTAGTGGGTGAATAAAGAACAACAAACTACAAATGGGATCAGGTATTCAAATAGCGTGAAGAGTGTTTGATGTTGTGTTTGGTTGATTAGGAGGCTGCAATTCAAGTTAAAAAGGAAGATTCTTTGACTAAAAAGTTGTATTGACTCTAGAAGGTATGAAACACTGCTTGTATAACGAAGTCCAACGTTAGGATCCCTAGGGAGGGAACTATTGCTAGGAAAGCTCTTATGGACAATTAATCCCCTTACATATGGTAACTAATTGTGATACTTGAAAAAATCCGTAGCTCAGGAATAGTCTTTCAAGAACACACAAAATAATTCGTAACTATCAACTGAGATACTCCTATATCTAACAGTATTCAAACAGACAGCTTCCTTCTCAACTTCACCTCTAAAGTCACAACATAAAAATGAGCGTACTGACCTATAGAAGAATCGGGATAATAGTTTATAATTCGTCAAAAATTTCTAATTTCTTCATAATTTTTTCCAAAATACTCTTCAAAAAAACTGTTTTTATGACAAAACTATGATAAAATTAGAAGTTAGATACATTACGGAGTTTACAAACAAAAGTTATAGCAAGGAAGGGGAAACACTGGTAATGTTTGCAAAGGATATAGGAATAGATTTAGGAACAGCAAATGTATTGATTCACGTGAAGGGAAAAGGGATTGTGTTAAACGAACCTTCAGTGGTCGCTTTAGATAGAAATACGAATAAAGTACTAGCAGTCGGAGAAGAAGCTCGACAAATGCTAGGTAGAACCCCAGGAAATATAGTGGCTATTCGCCCGTTAAAAGATGGAGTAATTGCGGATTTTGATGTGACAGAAGCTATGCTTAAGCATTTCATTAATAAATTAAACGTAAAGGGATTCTTATCGAAGCCACGAATTTTAATTTGCTGTCCGACAAACATTACAAGTGTGGAGCAAAAGGCCATTCGAGAAGCTGCGGAGAAATCTGGTGGTAAAAAGGTTTATTTAGAAGAAGAACCTAAAGTTGCAGCAATCGGAGCAGGGATGGATATCTTCCAACCAAGCGGGAATATGGTTGTAGACATAGGTGGGGGCACAACTGATGTTGCTGTTCTATCTATGGGTGATATAGTTACCTCGGAGTCTATTAAGGTAGCAGGAGATGTGTTTGATAACGATATTCTTCAATATATCAAAAAAGAGTACAAGCTTCTAATCGGTGAACGAACAGCTGAGAATATAAAGATTGAGATTGGAACTGTTTTTCCAAACAGTCGTCATGAAGAGATGGATATCCGTGGGCGAGACATGGTTTCAGGTCTGCCAAGAACGATTACTATTAAATCTGATGAAATCGAACACGCGTTAAGAGAGTCTGTATCTGTCATAGTACAAGCTGCCAAAAATGTGTTAGAAAAAACACCGCCTGAGTTGTCCGCAGATATTATTGACCGTGGCGTTATTATCACTGGTGGCGGTGCGCTACTACATGGTATGGATAGTCTGTTGATGGAAGAATTAAAGGTTCCTGTGTTTATTGCGGAACAACCGATGGATTGTGTGGCTATTGGCACTGGAATTATGCTAGATAATATCGATAAAATAAGTAGAAGATAAGAGTGGAGGCTTCATCATGTTTCGTGGATTTAATACTGTAGCATCTGGGATGATTGCTCAACAGCGTAGAACCGAGCTGCTAACTAATAATATGGCTAATGCGAATACACCAGGCTTTAAGGCTGATCAGTCTACCATTCGTTCTTTTCCAGATATGCTGATGTCACGTCTAGGGCCAGCTAAAATTCCTACGGAGAATCCGATCAGTGGGAAAAAACTGTCAACTGTCGGTGGAATTAGTACAGGCGTTTATATGTCAGAAACCGTTGCTCTGCAAACACAGGGGCAGCTTCAGCAAACAGGCTTGAACACTGATATAGCTTTAATCGATGGAGTACTTCCAGTGGATGCAGAATCAGGGCAATCAGGTGCGCTATTTTTCCGTTTAGAACACCCAACTGAGGGAGAAGCATATACACGTAACGGAAACTTCACATTGGACGCTTCAGGTTTTTTAACGAATGCAAGTGGACTATATCTTTTAGATGATGCAGGCCAACGTATTCAATTGCAAAATGATGATTTCCGTGTAGGGGATAATGGCCAAGTTTTTGTGGATGACGTAGCGGTTGCTCAGCTAGGGGTTTCATATGCTGCTAATCCGGATCGTTTATTGAAGCAGGATAATGGTTTATATAGAACGGAAGATGGCACGGAGCTACCATCCGCGTATAATACTGGTGATGTGAGCTTTGCTATGCAACAGGGCTATATTGAAGGATCAAATGTAGACAGTGCGAAAACAATGACAGAGCTTATGTCAGCATATAGAACATTTGAAGCCAATCAAAAAATTCTACAAGCATACGATCAGAGCATGCAGAAAGCTGTCAACGAGGTTGGTCGTGTTAACTAATTACCAAGGAGGTGTGGTTGAATGTTACGCACAATGATAACAGCAACAAACACAATGTCCCAATTGCAAAATCAACTGGATATTATAGGGAATAATCTTTCCAATTCAAATACCCATGGATATAAGTCAAAAGAAGTAAAATTCCAAGAATTACTTTATCAGCAATTTAATAACGATAAATTAGATAAAACAGAGAGACAATCACCTGTTGGGATACGCTATGGAGTGGGAGCAGCACTTGCACAGTCTCAAATGAACTGGAAGCAAGGGAGCATCCAGTCTACTGGCAGAGATCTAGACTTTGCTTTTCAGGAGCCTAAGCAATATTTTCAAATCATTATGCCCGACGGACAAAATGGAGAAAAAACTGCATACACTCGTCAAGGAGCTTTCTATGTTTCTCCAATAGAAAATGGACAAATGATGCTTGTTAACGGAGATGGTTATCCTGTTTCCGACTCACAGGGACAGGCTATTACGATTCCTGAGGGAGCTTCTAGCTTTTCTGTAAATGAAAGAGGAGTGCTAACTGCAACATATCCTGATGGTACTACAGCACAAAGAGAGTTAGCTGTTTCCGTTTTGCAAAAGCCACAATTCATGGAACACTTGTCTGCGACATATATTGTAATGCCCGAGAATTTAGATGAGTTAGGTGCAAATGCTGAGGATGTAATGACCGACCTTCAAGGAGCAGACAGAGAAGAAATTTCCTTGAGCAATCAGGTTTTAGAAATGTCTAATGTAGATGTTTCCAAAGAAATGACCGATTTAATGACAACGCAGCGTCAGTATCAGTTTAGTGCTCGTTCTATTACAATCGCCGATCAAATGATGGGCTTGATCAATGGAATTCGCTAGTAAGGAGTTATTTTAATGACGGAAGAAGTAAAGGCTTCTAGCCGACAACAGCGTAGGTTAGAAAAAGAAGAAGTAAATAAGAAAGAAACGGTAGACAATACCAAACCAACCAAGTGGGTACAAATTCGTATGTTTCCTATATGGCTGCGTATACTAATTGTTATTGCTCTTTTTTGCATATCTGCAATAGCTGGACTAATGATTGGCTATGGGGTTATAGGTGATGGTGAGCCGAAGGATGCGCTAAAATGGGAAACGTACCAACATATAATTGATATAAAAGACGGTAAATAATTGGAGGACGATTCCATGCTAACAACGGAGCAATTACAAGCTATTTTGCCTCATCGATATCCATTTTTAATGGTTGATCGTATTCTAGAAATTGAAGAAGGTAAACGAGCAGTTGGATTAAAAAATGTAACAATTAATGAAGAATTTTTTAATGGTCACTTTCCTGGCTATCCAGTAATGCCGGGCGTTCTTATTGTGGAAGCGTTGGCTCAAGTAGGAGCAGTGGCTGTGCTTCAAATTCCCGAAAATAAAGGAAGACTTGCTTTTTTTACAGGAATTGATAACTGTCGATTTAAAAAACAGGTCAAACCAGGAGACCAGCTTAAACTGGAAGTTGAGCTTACTAAGCTCCGCGGACCAATGGGCAAAGGACATGGCATAGCTACTGTCGATGGAGAGCTTGTTTGTGAAACAGATATCCTGTTTGCATTAGGTCCAGTTGCAAACAACGACTAATAAATAGTATTATTCCACTTCTTTTAAAGTATATGCGAGTATGCTGAGCATTGAAAAAAGAGGTAATAATGCCATAGGATAGTTCCTTCTTTTCTTGGATAACCTATCGTAAGTCACGTGAAGAGTGTGATGACGATATCAAGAAAGGAGGAATTTTTATGTTGAAAAAAGTCGTTCCTACTGTGGCATTATGTTCGCTTTTACTCGTTGGATGTAATAATGATGAAGCAGTACCTTCAAACAATGAAACACCAATGGGGGAATTAAACAACGGTAATCGTGTAATTACTCCATCTCCTGATGAGAACACTGGTAATAACGGAGCTGGAACTACTAATGGTGGTATGAATGAAGGCACAAACGGTAAGAATGATATGAATGGTCTTAACGATGATCTGAACAATGGTCTTAACAATGGTGATAATAATGATTTAAATGGAAATATGGATCATTCAAACATGGATGAACGTACATTTGTAGATGAGCCAGAGGTTAATGGAAATAAAGATAAATAGTCCCTTTCTGTAACTTATGGAGCGTTTTTAAATTTGAAATGGTTGATCAAACAAAAAATAGGCAACTTCTTGTATTGTAAACAAGAAGTTGCCTATTTCTTTAGGCATTAGTCAGTATGCCTATATCAATTTTCTTTGTCTTTCTTTAAGGAAGGACGCGTTTTCATATCCTTTTCGAATTGTGTCAACAATTCTTCTCCAATTAATCCATCCTCAATAAGTTCAGCAAGTAACGATTCAGCGTATTTTCTACGTGCACGCTTTAATGTTCCGCGAAGTAACACGGAAAGATGATCTCCTATTTTCTTAACGGAGTAGGTTGCCACTTCAAAATGTGCAGGCTCATTCTCGGGGTAAGAGATAACGACCTTAGCATTAAATAATTCATTGGATGTTTTTAATTCATTAAAGAAATCCTCATGTTTTTGATCAATAAATAATTCTAAAATCCAAGAACGACTTGTATTTTCTTGATTAATTACTATGCCATCCTCTAGTAAAATCGGCATTTCATCATTATTGCGGATAAGGGACACGGATATCATTTTAAATGTTTTCATATACAATCCACCTTTTAGTAGGACTAATTAATCTTCATTATAGCATAGGGATTCTATGGAAAAAAATAAATGTGAAAATGCCAATTTCTTATTTTTGATTTCAATGAATGCGGTAAGATGAGGAATATTCTTGAAAACAAATAACATTATTTCATTTTGACCCGGAAAAACGAGCCAAAATGAAATAACTGCGCTTTGCCAACAAATTTTCAAAGGCTTATGATATGGCTAATGAAAGGGAGGTGACAGATTGAATACAGTTTCGATAATTGGAAGAATGACGAAGGCTCCACAGCTGAAGCACTTATCTGAGGGGAGAGTGCAAACAGGATTTGTTGTTGCAGTGAGTAAGGGCTATAAGAGCGAAGAAGCTAATTTCGTGCTTTGCACAATTTGGGGGAAACTAGCTGAAACCACGGTAAAGTACTGTGGAAAGGGCTCTTTAGTAGGAATCACTGGCCGCTTGAACACAAGATCTTATGAAAAAGGGGAAGGCATAAGAGTATTTGTAACAGAGGTTATTGTGGAGGATATCAGATTTTTAGCTACCAAAAGTCGCGACGAAACCGAACAAACTAGAGAGGAAAATAAGCAAGTAGAAAGTGATTTTGAATTTCCAGCAGAACAAATAAAAAAACTTCCAGTGTAAAATTTTGAATGGCCGCAACCATCCAAATGATACAAGAGAGAAAAAACCTGACCAGAATATGGCCAGGTTTTTGTTAACAAGATATCAGTTAGATTGAAAGAGTAAGCAAATCCTTTAGATCTGCATCCGACATTTCTGTAATCCATTGACTAGAGTGGATCAGTTCTTCAGACAATGCTTGCTTCTGTTCAAGAAGTTTGTCTATTTTTTCTTCAATTGTACCGATAGTTATGAACTTATGGACATGGACGAAATTAGTTTGACCGATACGATAAGCTCTGTCAGTTGCCTGGTTTTCGACTGCAGGGTTCCACCATCTATCCGCATGCAGCACGTGGCTTGCGGCAGTAAGGTTCAAACCAGTTCCACCAGCCTTTAAGGAAAGAAGGAATACAGGGAATTCCTTTGCCTGAAACGCCTCTACTAAATGGTCACGCTGATTTTTTGGCATGCTTCCTGTCAAGAAAGGAGCATCTATATCGAACAGCTCAGTCAGGCAATGCTGCAGCAAATGACCCATTCCGATATACTGTGTAAATATCAGACATTGCTCACCACGAGCAGCAATTTCTCCAGCGAGTGTCACAATACGAGCAAGCTTCTCAGAGCGTTCAAGCATATCTTCTGCATCATCAAAAGGCTCCTTCAGATAAAGGGCCGGGTGATTACATAGTTGTTTTAGCTTGCTAAGCATTTTGAGAATAAGCCCCTTTTTCTCAAAGCCGGTTAGTGTATCAAGCTTGCTAACGGTTTCTTGAATAAGGGATTCATATAACGCTGCTTGCTCGGTAGTTAAACCACAATACTCGCGTTGCTCCAATTTTTCTGGAAGGTTTAACAACAATTCTGGATCCTGCTTGGTTCTTCTTAATAAGAACGGCTGAATTTTGACCCGGAGTTTATGCTTAACCGAGTCAGAGTTATCTCGCTCAATCGGCGCGATATAATTTTCCTGGAATTTACGGAAGGAACCCAAATAACCTTTATGAATAAAGTCGAAGATAGACCAAAGCTCGGACAATCTATTTTCAACCGGTGTTCCAGTTAAAGCAATATGATGCTTGCCTGTAAGCTTGCGAATCGCACGAGATTGCTTTGTATGCATATTTTTAATGTTTTGAGCCTCATCGAGAGTTATACTAGCCCATTCTAAATCCTCTAATGCTTCAATGTCCTGCATTGCTGTACCAAAGGTTGTGATTACTACGTCAGCTTCTTTATCAATTTCTCGGGTTCGCGCTGTGCCATAATGTGTTTGGACATTTAAAGAAGGAGCAAATTTAGCCAGCTCTTTCTGCCAGTTTCCAAGCACGGAGGTTGGACAAATGATCAAAGAAGGCGTTGTTTGTTCACCGCTTTCATGGACATGAAGTAGATATGCGATTAATTGGACTGTCTTACCAAGACCCATATCATCAGCTAAGCAGGAGCCAAATTTTTCATTTCGCATAAATACAAGCCAGTCTAAGCCCAGCTGCTGATATGGTCGAAGAGTCGTCAACAGATTGGATGAGACCTCCACAGTGGGATAACCTTTTTTCTCAGACAGCTGTTCCATCAATACTTTAAGAGATTGCTGCATTTCAAATTGGAATAATGGATCCTCATCAGATTGCTCATCATCATCGATAGCTAAAGCAATTTCCTCCGGGATTTCTCGGAATAAAAGCTCCTTCACGGTCCAATTTTCATCCTCGGACTGCTTCATCAGTTCTCGAATTTGATGCATCCACGCAGCATCTATTCGGAACCACTCATTGCCTGCCTGTATATATGATCGATTTTCAGTGACCATTTTTTGAAAATCCTCAGCTGAAATTTCCTGACCGTTTAAAGAAAAACTCCAGTTAAATTGGAGGATTTCATTTAAGCCAGCGGCGGTTTTATAAGTATTGGCAGTCTTTGCAACAGTCTTAACACGCATTTTAGATTCTTTCAAGCTCTTCAGCCAAGATGGCAGAACAACCTCGAAACCAAGAGCCTGCAGTTTGATCAGGTCATCACGTAAAAAACGTCGCACTTCTTCATCGGTTAATGGAGAGGAGAAGAAGGTCGACAGTTCTACGGCATCTATCGAGGAGACTAGGGAAAAGATTTTTGCCTGAGTTTCTTCGATATAGGTGTTATATTCATTCCATTTATCAGGAAGAGCCTGCTTAATAGGCAATACTTTTTTTCGGAAGGATGGCGTCCAGTATACACTGCTTTTCTTCCCGCGAACGACTGTTTCTAATAACCAGGTGTCATCAAATTCATCCGGCTCGGACAGGCGCAATGCTACTAACAGATTTGGATGGGTCGATTGCGATTTTAGGGGCCAGCCGCCTTGATGAAAGAAAGGAATGAGGGCGGGTAGGTCCTCCATCGTAAGCCCTGCCTGAAAAAGCTTTTGCTTGATAGCATTTTCAACTAGCTGCTTTCCTTTGTCCTCTATGGGAGCAGACAACTCTAAATTGTCTTCCTGTAATTCGACTGTCTTCCAAAGATCAGGTGAATTCCAAACACTTCCTGCTTCTTTAAAGGTTTTAAGCCATTGAAGCGAGGGCTCGGTAGCACCAGAGAATGTGATGAAGGGATGAGCTTCAGATGAAAAGAGTTCAATGACTTCTACTGGAGAAGCTATTAATACGTCATCCTCAACTTGTGCGTTAAGACCAAAAAAGCTTTCTCTATGATTTAAGTAGAGCGTCTCCACCCATTTTTCGATAGGCGCATCATTACATGATAGAAGAAAGCTTCCATTTGCTGCTTGATCGATATACAAGGAAAATTCTTTTGTAATAGATAAAGGTTTATTCATAATGGCAGGTTTCCTTTCTCTATTTCTTGTTGTAAGGCACGAAGACGGCGATACTTTTCACGAATACTTTCCACATAAGCATTCCAGTAATCAATTTCGTTTGCTTTCTTCGCAACCTGTTTCATTTTCTTCCAAATACGAACAGCTTGCTTATAGCTATATCTGTTTTTTTCTTGGATAAACCTCATGGCATAATGGTGGTAAAGCGGAAGAAGGACCTCTGGTGCCTCATCCTTCACTATAGATAATCCACAGGACTCAGCATATTCAAGAGATGAGTTGGCAGATTGGTGCAATGCCATCCATTCCCTATAACGTTTTTGTTCGATTAGTAAGTTGGAGTATGATTGGATTCCATATAAACCGAATGATTGATACAGTTTTTCCAGTTCCTCCGTTTTTAAACTTACTTGGTTGAATAGCAATTCTAATCTTCTAATGAGCATGACTCGAGAAGGGTTTTGCATGACTTCATTTAAATAATAAGAAATGTGAGGTAGTAATTTTCTAGCTAGCTCGTTAACTAATTCCTTGTTGGAGGAATGAATGGCCTTTTCACAAACCTCCACCCACTCCAAGAGCTGATCCTTCTCCATATGCTCAGCAGAATCTAATAGCTCATCCATCATTGACAAGGTGAGGTAAAAGTATGGAAGTACCATATTTAACGGGATTCCGTCCTCTTCAATGGTCAGCTCTTGAAGATATTTGACTTCCTGCATTCGTGCTGCTTTATCTGTTACTAAAGCTTCCCAGCAGGCTAAATATACGTGCTTCCGATAACGAACAAGGCCTTCCTCTTCAAAGTAAAAGGACCGTGCGTTTTCCATCATTTGATCGAAAAAGGGGTCCGCTGCAAACATTTTAGGCTTTGCAGCAAGCTGGGACAGGCTATCATCAATATCCTCTATATAATCATTTAAAAACTGGTAAACGCGATTACGCATATTAGTATCGTTGTATTCAATTAAATAAGGCCATGCGCGTGTTAGTATGGCCAGATTGACATATACATCAAAGATAGGTTGCCACTCACGTTCAAATGGTCGAGATTTGCGAACCTGGGCCTTCAAGTCGTGAATAGCAAATTCTAAAAGATAAAAGCTTGTTGGCGGATAGCTGGAGATAAACTTTCTAAAAAAGTTATCCACTAGCATATCCCAGCTTTTGGGACTACGTTCATCTCGAAGTAGAGATAGCTGTAGGTGGTCTATGTTAGCTTTCCACTCCGAGATCCAAGTGGATAGGGAGTTGTTTTGTTGATATAAATAAAAAACCGCTGCGACGATATGTCTACATGGCTTCTGCATTTGGCAAGGGCAATGGATCAGGTCAACCATTGGCAAGTATCGTACCTCGATGTTAGTTACATCTCTAACCACAAAATCAATTCGATTGTCCTTTAGTGAATAATTTGCAATTGAAACCGCGCCATTACGCACAAAAAAGGTCGCTCTTCGAACAAGCTCCTCATCTTCCGTAACAGTAGGGTTAAGTTTCTCTTCAATCGTCCGCATGGACGCATCTATATATTGGTTATAATGATTGGCTAATTTTTGATACGAAGTTAGGTTCAAACAAATCTCTCCTAATGAAAAAAGGCTTTCCTTCCATTATACGTTTAATCCTGCTCGAATAAAAGCCAGAGGAGTGTAAAAGTGATTCACGAAAATAAAAAGCCTTACCTATGCTGATCATAAGTAAGGATTTTAATCTTTTTTTAATAAGCCTTTTATGTATCGTTTAAGTTCCTTTTCCTCTTTGGAAACTGATTTAATATCCATTACA
The DNA here is from genome assembly GCF_050280345.1 of Psychrobacillus sp. NPDC093200. Lineage (NCBI taxonomy): Bacteria > Bacillati > Bacillota > Bacilli > Caryophanales > Bacillaceae > Psychrobacillus > Psychrobacillus sp. NPDC093200. The sequence continues at coordinate 668,183 of NZ_JBNNVC010000001.1, forward strand.
AGAAGACGAAACTCTTTATAGGATGCAAGTGGGGTAACATATTCCTCCTGAAATGCTTCTATATACTTTGATCGACTTTCACGCGCCTCCAAGCCAGGATTCTTACTTTTAGAAGGCTTATCCTCCAGCATATTTAGAAAATCGTCATTCGAGATCGCATACACCTCTTTAATTTTCATAAGTAAGTCAATGGGAATGGCTAAGTCACCCTTTTCGTATTTAGACAAAACTGAATGGTCAATGCCTATTCTTCTCGCTGCTTCCATTTGAGTAATATCTAATTGTTCTCGATAAGCACGGAGATGCTCGTAAAATGCCATATAATTACCTCCTTTACAATGCAACAAGAATATCGAAAAGATAGGATTAAACTGTAATAATCGCCAAATTGGAGATATTTATTAAAAGAGCGGATAAATATAGTATATAAAGCTTATAGGACAATTTACATAAGAAAGGAGTGGGGAGTAGTAGAAAGAATTCAATTGCATATACCTTTTTTATTAGAATCTCTGGACATTTATTCGAAAAATGGATTCAATCATGTCAAGGTAATAGGAGTAAAGGCGCGGAACATAAAATACATTGTGGAAAGTCCTATAAACAATTTAAAGCACATACCGTTAATCGTTTCAGAGTACTACAGTATATACGATCTACAGCTTGATTTTGAAAAAAATATGCTTCAATTTTATATTAAAAGCGTGAGAGAAGCATCGAAGGAAGAGATCCTGCAAAGGGTGTTTGAAGCTATTTTAATTGAATACAGTCCTAAAAAATACGGTTTCTTTACAAGTCCAAGAGAAAAAGGAAGAGCAGAAAGTGCATTGCAAATTAAATAGAAATATTTTAATGGCGAATGCATATTGCGTTCGCTTTTTTGATTTTAAGAAAGTATATTCTCTTTTTTGATTATTTGTCTATCTTGAAGGGTATTTCCTCATAAGAAAAAAATAGAAAGCTCGACTATAGAACCGGAACTTGGCTCCCTCTCCTATAGTGGAAATTAACTATCATTTATTCTAAGATTCGCTGTTTTAAATTTGAATAGAGAAGCCTATACCTACAAGGATATGAATGCGTTTTTTTGGATAAATACACTACACGAAAAATGTAGAATATGATATACTGATATAAATCAGAAAATTCAAAAAGGACAGGAGGGGATATGGAATGTTACTTGTACAATTAATGAAGCCTTTTTATACTCAGCTCGAGGGAGATAGGATAAAGCTTGTTTTTGCCTATCAATACTTTTCCTTGCGCAAGGACGACGAGCTATTTGATTTTATTCCTGTAGAAGGAAAAGAGATAATAGTCAACGCTAACTCGTTACAAGTCGAAAACCTGTCCGAGGTATTTGTCTTTCAAAAAGGAAACCGATTTATACGACTTCCTTTATACCAACTCCTACTAGTCTCTGATATTCATGTGCATTTACAAACAATTATTAATTCAAACAATAATGTAGAAGAATCTAGCTCGATGCTATTGGAAGGAACAAAAGAGATTATTAAACAATTGGAAAAAGAGAATTTTGAACGTATGATAGATTATGCATTACTTCATAAAGACGCAGCACTATTCAAAGAACTACAACAATATAAAGACACATACGGAGGACACCATGTGGACTAATTTTTCAACATAAAAAACACCTTACGAAAAGATTATTTCGAAGGTGTTTTTTATATGAACAAAAAGTTAAAAGGAAGTAAAATAGTAAAGGAAAAAGATAAACGCACTTGAGCCGAGCACCCCAAACAAAATATCCTCCCAACTGAAACCAAATTTAGTCATTTTCATGCCTACCCTCACCTCTTTTCTGTTTAATAGATAAGTCGGAATTAAGTCTATAAAGGTTACAGCTAATATATTACAGGTGCCAGGCACCTGTAATATATTAGCTGTAATAAAAAAAAATTTATCTATTGATATTTTTGTGGGATGAGTCGATATAAAGGTTAAATAGATGGGGTGGGGGTGGAGAGATGCTAGGCAAGTGGAATGCGACTGGTTTGAATATTCTTCGTAATATGAATAACCAATGGGCGATTGCTAATCGGTCGATGGAACGTCTATCTTCTGGCTATCGTATTAACCGTGCAGCGGATGATCCTGCGGGTTTAGCGATTTCTGAAAAGATGCGAGCTCAGATTAGAGGCCTTGGGCAGGCAGCACGTAATATTCAGGATGGTATATCATTGTTGCAGACGGCGGAAGGTGCACTAAATGAAACGCACGCTATTTTGCAACGGATGAGGGAATTGGGTGTGCAGGCGGCTAATGATACGCTGACGGACAATGACCGTGATTTGCTTAATATCGAGTTTGAGGAATTGAAGAAAGAAGTAAATCGAATTTCTAAGGATACTAATTTCAATACAAAGACATTATTGGATGGCACTCAAACCTCCATCAAAATTCAGGCAGGTGCAAACTCAGGGCAATCTATCGAGCTTAACATTGGGAATATGTCTGGTGATAGCATAGGGTTAAAAGATCTCTCGATATCAACAAGAGAGAAAGCAGATGCTGCGATAGCTGGCATGGATGAAGCCATTAAGCAGGTGTCTCGAGAGCGTTCCAAAATGGGTGCCTATACTAATAGGCTGGAGCACGCTTATAATAACGCAGTTAATATGGAAGAGAACTTAACAGCTGCTGAATCTCGCATAAGAGATGCGGATATAGCTAAAGAGATGATGACACTCGCTAAAGCAAATATTTTAATGCAGGCCGGTCAATATGTTTTAAGCTTGCATATGCAGCAGGCTCAATCCGTACTACAGCTACTAAAAAGTTAACTCATTCTAACAATCGTGAATTGAAATTTTCACGGTTGTTTTATTTTGCTGAGTAGTTAAATGCATTTATGTTGTAATAAAATTGAATTTTTATATTGCCAAATATATAAACTTTTTAGCATTTCATATTTTTTTAAGTTAAGATAGGTTTATAGCATATGGGAAGTGGGAATTAGTTATGAAGAAAGTCTCTGGATTAACTACATTTTTATTAATAATAGGACTGCTGTTTGCTCCTATTTTAACATTGGCTGCCCCTATTGATGAGGTCAGGCAAGTAATAGAAGAAAATTATAAAGGGGAGCTTCCAACCAATTTAATGGAACTAAGCTCTATTGATGCTATCATCGAGCAGCTCGACCCTTACTCAACCTATTTTACAAAGGAAGAGTTTAAGAGATATACAGACTCTATTAATAATACAACAACAGGTATTGGGGTTGTTATAGAAGAACACGAGATGGGTATCCAAGTAGTGAGCACATTCGAAGGAACTGCAGCAATGGAAGCTGGAATTGAATCAGGAGATATTATTATATCTATAGACGGGACATCGACTGAGAAAATGTCTGTGCAGCAGGCTTCTACCCTGATCACAGGAAAGGCTGATACAAAGGTTAACATAGAAGTTTTGAAATCAACGGACCAAAAGAAAACATACATATTAACGAGAAAAAACTTTAGTGTCCCGGTAGTTACACACAAGCTTTTAAATGAGGGAGTAGGTTATATTGGTGTCAATTCCTTTTCTGAGGATGGTGCATCCCTGGTAATTTCGGCAAAGGAGGAGCTAGCGAGGAAAGGTGCAACCTCCTATATTTTAGACCTTCGTAACAATGGCGGAGGTTTTGTTAAAACCGCAGAGGAGCTAATTGGTTTATTTCCGAACAGTCCATACGCGTATATGCTTATGATGAAGAATCAGGTTGGTCTTGTTGAATCTATTTCGCAAAAGGCATTGTTTCCAAAGGATACAAAGGTGCTTGTGAATGGATATAGCGCGAGTGCATCTGAAATGACGGCAGCAGCGCTCTTGGACCAGAAGTCAGCCAAGCTTTATGGTCAAAAGACTTATGGGAAAGGCTCCATGCAATCGTTCTATCAGTTAACGGACGGCTCATATTTGAAGCTGACAATCGCGGAGTTTGCAGGTCCTAAAGGCAGCTCTGTGAATAAAACCGGAGTGAAGCCTCAAGTAGTTACTGAAGAAGGTATGGAGCTAGAAAAAGCACATTTAGACGCAATTCTTGAAAATTATCAAACATATAAGAAAATGCCGGCCATAAAAAACGTGATGACCAATAAACAGTTTACTATTACATTTTCTAAAACGATTCAACTGAATGACAAAGAGAGAGTTGAATTGATTAAATTGGGTGAGACAGAGGGAACTCCAGTCACAATAGAGCAAAAGTCAGCAAAACAATTAAAAGTCATACCAAAAGCAGCATTAGAAAGAGGAGCAGCATACCTCCTACTCATCCACCCAACCTTCCAGTCAAACAAAGACACTAAGATGGAAAAAGGTGCATATGTCGAGGTGACTGTTCAACCATAAAGGGGGAACACCTAGTGTTTTTTGAATTTAGATTTTGGAAATATCTTTTTCATCAACAAGAATTAGCAATGTCATTAAAGGATTCGACCATGCGCGACTTTAAAGGACGCGTATGGTTCGTTGTATTATGCGGGGTGCTTCTGTTTGCCCTTCGAGACGTTTGGGGAATGCATACAGAAGGACTTACCTCCCTATTTGCAAAAGGATTTGGAGAAACATATGTGATTGCTAGAATCGTTTCCCTTATAGGAGCTATTCTTTGGTCGCTTATTTATATCGCATTTTATTTTTTCGGGATTTCATACATACTTCATAAACTAACGAACGTGGACTTAGCAAAGATTGCTGTATTACAGCTTTTTGTAGTGAGTCTGCTGTTAATGGAAAAAGCATTTGTTTTTATTTTATATTCATTAGTTGGATATACAACAGACTTTTCGGTCCTATCATTTGGTCCGATGGCAGCCTTATTTTTAAGCAATAAGTTTTTTATATACTTTTTTAATGAATTAAGCCTAGTTACAGGTTTAATTGTTGCTCTTCAATATCAGTTTCTACGTATCTACACAGACTTGTCGGGTCGTAATCTAATAATTATTTTAATAGCAATCCCGGTAGTGCTGGCTTTGCTAGTTGCAGGGTTCGAGATCCTTCCTATTGAAAAATGGATAGAAGGGGGGCAAGCAGCATGAACAAGTGGCTAGTAATCGGAATTTCTATCATTGTATCTACCTTTGTTGCGGCTAATGCAATTCTACTGTTCTCGGATAAGAGTGAAATTGCGAGATCGTATTATTTAAAGGATCACGAGAGAGTGAACACGAATACATATGCTAAAGAATTAGAGAAAGAATCCGTTGTTGTACCTACAGATGAAATAACCGTGACAGTCGATGCTGAACAAGTAAGTAACATCATGGTAAAAGAAGGAGAAGAAATAGCAGCAGATTCGGAGCTTGCACAATTAAAGCAAGACTCCGCTGAAGAGCAACGAGCGATTTGGGAAACAGAAATACAGGCTTATATGCAGGAGCAAAGCCAGCTGCAACAAATTATTGGAAACCTTGAGTCGGAGAAATCTAGCTCCCAGGGCAGTTACTCTGATACAGACACAACTACTAGCAATGAAGGCAACGACGTCACAGATGTGAATGTGCAAGTGGATGTTCAGCTTAAACAAGACGGAAGCTATGCCCAAGCTATTGCCGCAGCAGAGCAAAAGCTAGCTGATATAGAGCGCCAAATGCAAATCATTAACGCACAGCTCAGTCAGGAGACAGGAGCAGTCTCAGTCCTTAGCCCAATTGCAGGAACCATTGCATCTGTTGAAAATCTAGACGGTAAATACAATATAAACATCTATTCACAGGAGAAGTCGCTACTTACCTTCGTTCCTGAAAAGGAATGGCATGAGTTAGAAAAGGATCAGCCAGTTCGAAACTACTCCTCACATAGTGAAACTGTGGTAGAAGGTGGCATTATAACGAAAAATCAAGTCCCGACTAACAGTTCTCCATGGCTGTCGGCCTACAAGCAATTCGACTCAAAAGCTGAGGAGCCACTATATGGGGTCATGATCCAACCAACTGGAGAGCCGGTAAATCTGCCATTTGCCGCAAATATGAACTCCGTTATTACAACTGCTCAAACAGACAATGCAGTAAAAATAAAATCTGATTGGCTGTTAAACCCTTCAAAGGAAAAAGCAGAGCTCTACATATTAACTGAAGAAGGAAAAATTGCCCGAACAAAAGTAACCATACCCTTCTATCTAGATAACTTTGCTATTCTTTCGGGACTTGAAAGTGGAATGATTGTCCTAGAAAAGGAGCCAAAAACAGATAAGGCACCAGCATTCCTACCATTTCCATTAGAATCACCATCCTGGAACAGTATAAAAGCAGTCAGCTGGAAAGATTATCTTAAATACCTAACGTACAAATAACTATATAGCAGTTAACTAAACAATTAAGAGGATATGATGTTCATTAGGGCATATATTCTCTTTTTTGTATTTTACAGTGTTTTAAAATGGTAGCTCGAAATAGGAAAACAAGGGCGGTCAATTGTAATAAGGAATATATTCAATCTAGTTGTACGCTTTCCACTGAGGGAGCGTTAAGTCATCACAACAGTCGCTTTCGCATCGTGTTCATGACACACACTTAACTAAAAAGAAAGCTCGAACATCTTGAGTGTTTAATTCGTCTTATAAATACTAAAGAATTACACGTTTTAAAGAAAGTTGCATATTTGCTAGAAAATATGTAAGCGAAGCTTAGCTGAATAAAGATTTGGAGGAAATCACTTGGAAAATGAGGAATGGGAAAAGCAAATGATAGAAGAATACGGCTGGTATATGGATATTATTTACGCTGAAGAATATGACCAAATTCACTCTAATTATCATACTCATGGAGTGAAAGAGAATTTTAATCATATTGATTTTCAAATCGTACTTAATATTGACCCAGAGGTTGCGAATGGTATTTTCTTAAATTTAATAGAGGACATCCGAAATGGGAAAATATTTGAAGAAAACAAAAAATACTCCGACATCATAGAGGGCTATAGAGTGGAATTTAAACAGTATAGAGAAATGGGACGGGATGTGTTAAGAGTCCTTTTGCCTGATGAAGGTGGAGTGTTGCCAACTGAAGAGAACTGTCACGAATTTTATAAAAGTCAGCTAGATGATTATGATTTTGACAGCGATGTTTAATATGGAAGAACGATAAAAAGATATGGGAAGCGGGAAAATTTGGTGTTAAAAACACTTATCAAAGGTAGTCATTAATAAATGAATTAGATAATAGAGAGGGCATAACATATTGTTTTATAGTTATGTCTTTTCTTATTTTGTTCCGGCTGGCGAAAACCCGAATACATAGAGGATGATTCTCTTAACATATTACCATTATTTCGATATACTAAGGTTTAACCTAAATGAAAGCAAGGCGAATAACTATATGAACCAGTGGAAAATATACGGTATGCTCGTATTTGTAATGTTAATATGGGGAGTTAATCTACCAATGCTAAAGTATTTAATAGCAGAGGTTTCACCGGTAACCCTCACTGCCTTCCGTATTTTGACAGCTGGTATAACAGTATTTCTAATTTTATGGAAAATGAAATTAATCCGAAAGCCGTCTAAACAGGAATGGAAGTATATAGCGATTGGGTCACTGACGAACGTAGTGGGCCATCATTATTTTTTAAACATGGGGCTATCGATTACAAGTGGCACGCATGGTGGATTGATTCTTGGGACAGGACCGATGCTAACAGCTATAGCGGGGGCATTTATCTTAAGATACTTTCCTTCTAAAATACAATGGCTTGGAGTTATTTTTGGGACAATCGGAGTAAGTCTCTCAGTGGCTGGGGGCAGTGATATTGGTAGTTCCGGTCTAGGAGATTTCTTTGTATTTCTTGCTATAATCGCACAGGTAATGAGTTATATGGTCATCAGCAAGGCCGCTAGAACATTGGATCCTAGACTGCTGACAGCTTATATGCTAGTAATTGGTTCGCTAATTCTAATCATAATTAGCTTTATCCAAGAGCCGAATGCGATCACTCAATTTGCAGAAATGGATTTAAAGTTCTGGGCAATTTTCTTCGCCTCTGCAATCTTCAGTACTGCAATTGGTCATATGCTATACAATTATGCAGTCGGCAAAGCAGGAGCAACCAAATCCGCCATTTTTATGAACCTGAACACCGTATTCTCGCTAATCTTCTCTGTCATTTTCTTAGGAGAAGTACTAGGGTGGAATCACCTTGCTAGCCTAATATTCATCATAGCCGGAGTAATCCTTGGCTCAGGAGCAGCAGAAGATCTATGGAAAAAGCATAAAACCAAAAAAGTAGCTACCTGAGGGTAGCTGCTTTTTGATTACAGCTTTATGTCAGGTGCCTGGCACCCGTAATGTAGTAGTAACAATATTACAAGTGCCAGGCACCTGTAACAAAACAAAAAAGTTTTTAAATCGACCCCCATAAAAAATGTTCATCGTTCGAATAACTAGGTGTCCGCATAAGAAACGCTGGGCAAATTCTATTCGAGGTGATCAAATGCAGAAATGGAAGAAGACTGGAGTAGCTGTATTAGTAGCTACTTTGACAGTATCAGGTGCAGGTTATGCGTGGGCTAGTGGAAATTATGACACGGTCAGCATCAATGATGTATACAAAAACACAAACGAATCAACAGAAGCAACTCAAACAACGACAACACCAGAAACAACAAAAGCAGCCGCAGAATCAACAACTACTACTGCAACACCAGCAACAAATTTGGATATTCCAGTGGAAGTGTCGACGGAAAAGCTAGTTGGATTGATGAAGGCTTACGAAAATGCTGGCAGCACAGAAGCAAAAGCAGCAATCTTAAACGTGATTAATCGAGTTATTGCAGAGTATGAAACTACTCAAAAAGATATCTATAAAGAGAAAGCGCCAGAGCTTACGGCTGCAATCGATCGATTAATCGTGTTGTTCAAAACTTATCAGCAAGCTCCTAGTGCAGACACAAAAGCAGCAATTATCACACAAGTTAAAGCAGTGATTACTGAGCTTCAAAATTATTTAAATAAACAAGAAGAGCCTAAAGAAGACAAACCTGTCATTGTCCCTCCGGTAAACGATAAACCTAACAAAGACAAGGAACAGGACAAAGCAGAAAAAGAAAAGAAAAAAGCTGAGCTAGAAAAGAAAAAAGCAGAAGAAAAAGCAGCTAAGGAAGCAGCAAAAGCAGAAGCTGAGGCAAAAAGAGCAGCAGAAAAAGCTGCAAAAGAAGCAAAACGCGAAGCTGAAAAAGCAGCGAAGCAAGCGGAAATAGAAGCAGCGAAAAAAGCAAAAGCAGCAGAAATTGCAGCAAAAAAAGCACTACAGGAACAAAAAGTGACTGATAAAAAAGCAGAAAAGCAACATAAGCATCCACATGGGAAAGACGACAAACAACATAATCATAATCATGGCCCAAATCACAACCATGACAAGCACAACAAACATGATAATAACAACAACCAACACAACGACAAAAATGATAGAAATTAATCATATTTCATAATACCGCTTTTCATTTCCCGAATAGACAGCTACAATACAAGTTTATACGGAGCTTATGAGAACGGAGGGTATGTATGCTTTTGTCCATTATTCAGGGCCTATTCAAAACAAAACAGAATAAAAGAAAGCTAGGTTCAGGGACAATAGCTGGCGAAGAGGAGGCAATCAATGACCTCCTTTTAGCCAATACCTCCTTTATAAAGAAGACAGCAGCATATATTTGTAAGCGACCAATCGATGAGCAGGATGAAGAATATAGTATCGCGCTTAATGGCTTTCACGAAGCAGTACTTGCTTACAACCCAAAAGAAAATGCATCACTACAAACACTTGCTCATCTAATCATTAAAAGGCGGCTCGTTGACTTTATTCGAAAAGAAGCTGCCCGTAAGGAAAAGGTGCTCTTACTCCATACTGGGGCATCTGACGAAAGCGTAGACGAGCAACATTTTATATGGAATGAGCAATCGATTGAATCATATACGGAAGAACAATTGACGGAGGCTAGGAGAGAGGAACTGATTCGATACGGAGAGCTGCTTGCGGAATATAATTTATCCTTTAATGAATTAACCGTGGCTGCACCAAAGCATAAGGATGCAAGGAAGACTGCCTTTTTAGTGGCACAAATTATCTCCGAATCAGAGGAACTCTATCAATCCTTTATCAAGCACAAACGGCTTCCGCTCAAAGATATCGAAGCACTGGTTGATGTATCACGCAAAACATTAGAACGGCATCGCAAATACATGATTGCTGTAATATTGTTGCTAAACAGTGACTTCGTTTATATAAAAGATTATGTGAAAGGAGAAATCATATGATGCGCACGTATAGAGGCGTTGTCTGCGAAAAGAAAGACACCTACTATGTCTTTCTTACAGGCGAAGGCGAATTTCTGCGTGGTACCCCATTGGTTGATGACCCAGTGATTGGTGCCGAGGTAGAATTTCAAGTGCTAGAAGCAAGTGCTCCATTTTTACTGACACAAATAAAGCCAAAGATTCTAGCACCAGTGCTTGTAGCGGCAGTTGTTCTCATTTTCTTTGTCGCATCATTGATTCCTCAGCAAAACAGTGCTTATGCGTATGTACAACTTGAAGGGGAAAGGGCTGTCGAAATCGGTGTAGATGAGGAAGGGAAGGTATTTTCTCTCCGTTCCTTAGATGACGACACCCCCCTCGACGTTACAGGGTGGGAGGATCTAACGCTAGCTGCTGTCTTAGTCCACGCAGTGAAGCATGTAGGAGCCAAACAGGATGAACTTGTAATCACCACAGTGTATGAGAAAGAAGCTAACCCAGAAGTGAAATCTCAGGTAGAACAAGCGGTGAAGGAAGTACAGGCTGTACAAACAGAGCAAAAAGTGGATGTGAAGGAAAGCTCTACAGAGGAACGTAAAAGAGCGAACGAAGAAAAAACCTCCATTCAAAAGTACAAACAAAAAGAACAAAAGCCAGTGAAAGAAAACAAAACCGGCAAAGAACAACCAAGCAACACCAGTGTAGATAAACCAAGCAACACAAATGTAGAGCAACCAAATAACTCAGTCGAAAAACCAGTCGTTCCATCTCATGCTCCAGCTGCTACTGACAAGCGGGAGAAGGAGAAAAAGGAACAACCGAACAAAGATGTAAAAGAACAAAAAAATAAATCTCATAATCCCGAAAACAAACCGAACCCTAACCAGTCGAAAGAAAAGCAAGAATATCAAAACAAACATGAACAACCCCAGTCTAATAAACATGATCAGCCAAAAGGCAAGAATCAGAACAACCGAAATAATAATTCGCAAAATAACAAGCCAGACGGCAAGAACGACAATAATAATGGCAATAAAGGTAACAATAATAAAGACACCCATCATGGTAACCAAAAAGATAATAATAATGCGAACAAACAACAACATGAGCATAGATAAAGAAGAAGACCAAGAAATTTTTCTTGGTCTTCTTCTCTTTTTATGACAATGATTGATTATTACAGGTGCCTGGCACCTGTAATAATCGTTTTGTGATAATAATAAGATGTTTTTCATATATATCCATGATGGTTTGGCAAAAATAGAATAGGCTTGAGCTATATTCTCCTTGAACATAAGACATTATGTTCAAGGAGATTTTTGTTGGAAAAATTATGGATTTGACCATTGTTTTAAAGGTTAATAAAAATATTTTTCCTAAAAAGGTAATATACTTTGAATTTGAACATATATTAATTCTAGTCCAAACGATATAGGATATTTTTCATGAGCATCATTTTTTAGATTGAATTAAGTGCTTGAGGATATAATTCGAACTTTTTCGTTAGAAAGAGAGACAAATTCATGTTTTAACAAAATATATTTAAGAAAGATATTAGAGAAAGAAAGCTGAAATCTTCTTACATGAAAGGAGCGACTGTTAAAAAGTATGTAATTATAACAACAACAACAATAGAAAAATACTTTCATCAAAAATATGTTTGGGGGGAATGGTACACATGAGGAGAACTGGGATGAAAGTGCTCATAACAGGGGGCTATGGTTTTATTGGATCACATGTAGCAGAAAGATTTTTTAATGAGGGCCATGAAGTGTTCATTATTGATAATTTGTCCTCTGGAAAAAAAGAAAATGTTACCTTTAAACATGAGCATTACCGAGTGTCGGTGATAGATTCTAGCTGTGAACAAGTTTTTCAAGCGTATAACTTTGATATAGTCGTTCATTTAGCCGCCCAAGTTAGCGTAGCCAAATCCATAATAAATCCAAGGCTAGATACAGAGATTAATACAGTAGGCCTAGTGAATATGCTATCTTTATCGCAAAAGTATAACGTCAAGAAGTTTATTTTTGCCTCCTCTGCAGCAGTTTATGGAATGAACGAGAAAATTCCTCTAACAGAAGACATCCCATGTAGTCCTATCTCTCCGTATGGCATAAGCAAATGGATTGGGGAATCCTATTGTCAAAAATGGAAGGAACTATACGGGTTAGATAGTGTCGTACTTCGATTTTCAAATGTGTATGGACCACGCCAAAGTAATGAAGGAGAGGGCGGAGTAGTATCTATATTTTTAGACAGGCTATTAAAAGAAAAACCTCTAGAAGTATTTGGTGATGGGGAGCAAACTAGAGATTTTATCTATGTAGCAGATGTAGCAGATGCTATATATAAAGCTTCCTATTCTAACCTAACCGGAATTTATAATCTCTCCACCCAAAGTGAGTGTAATTTAAAGAATCTCATAAAACTAATGGCAAATATACACGGGGATCTTCAAGTTACCTATTCAACAGCCAAACAAGGCGACATTTATAAATCCAATCTAAGCAACCAAAAGTTGAGAGAAACTCTTAACTGGAGCCCTGCCTTTGGAATGGAAAAAGGTATAGAACAAACTTATAACTGGCTAGTGGAAACAATAACAGAAAAAGAAGAACGAACAATCCTAAACCCAGTCTTAATATAAGATGAGTTCAATGTGAGTGTGATGTTACAGGTGCCTGGCACCCGTAACATCCAAAAAAACGAAAACTAACAAAGAAAATCTGATCGGAGCTGTACAAACAGCTACTTTGATCGGATTTTCTTTTTACTACGCTATATTACAGGTGCCAGGCACCTGTAATAAAGCACCTATTATAAAATACATCAAAAAACAAATAAAAATACAGTTGACTTTATAATTATGCATAGTTATAATATTTTTAACAAATGGTAAGAGGTGGGTATATGAAGGTAGGAATTATAGGAGCTACGGGCTACGGTGGACTTGAGTTAATACGGCTTTTACATAATCATCCTGAAGTGCAAGGTATTGATCTATTTTCTTCATCGGAAGAGGGTATGCAATTTTCGCATAAATATTCATTTTTAATGAATATTTATGACCAGCCATTATTAAAAATCGAGACTGATAGATTAGCAGAGTATGATGTATTGTTCACGAGCACTCCCTCAGGGGTTTCCTCTGAGCTATTGCCAGCACTGATTGGAACGAAGCCAAAGCTAATCGACCTATCCGGTGACTTTCGTCTGAAGGATCTTCCTACATACGAGCAGTGGTACAAAAAGGCTCCAGCTCCGGCTGATGCAGTCAAAAAAAGTGTATATGGCTTAACGGAATGGAATACTCCTGCTATCGCCAAAGCACAGCTCATTGCTAACCCGGGATGTTACCCAACTGCCGTCCTGCTTTCCTTGCTACCGCTTATCAAAGAAAACCTGATCGACGCTAGACATCTCGTCATTGATGCTAAAAGTGGTATCTCTGGAGCAGGCAACAAGCCGAGCCAGATGACACATTACAGTGAGACAAACGAAAATACAGCAATATACAAGCTTCACGAGCACCAGCATATTCCGGAAATCGAACAGGCAATTCAAATGTTTGCGAAACAGTCGACGCCAATCACCTTCACGACACATCTTGTTCCGATGACAAGAGGAATTCTCGCAACGAGCTATGCACCAGTGAACGAACGAGTCACAGAAGCAGATCTAGTGAACACGTTACAGGAAACATACGCAAACCAACCATTTGTCCGAATAATAAAAGACACGAATAAATTCGGCACAAACCAGGTATACGGCTCCAACTATTGCGATATTCATGTGAAGATAGACCCGCGTACGAACCGAGCAACTATTGTTTCAGTTATCGACAACCTAGTAAAGGGTGCTGCAGGGCAGGCAGTTCAAAATATGAATGTCCAATTTAATCTTAAACAAACAACGGGCCTCTCGCTCGTACCATTATTCATTTAAAAGGAGGAAACCATATGTTAACGGAAACGATGACGATGAAGCGCATTACGTACAAAAACATCGCTTCACCAAAAGGTTTCAAGGCGACCGGCATCCACTGCGGCGTTAAGCACAAGAAAAAAGACTTAGCTCTACTGACAAGTGAAGTGCCCGCAAGTGTTGCCGGGGTTTTCTCCACAAATGCAGTTCAAGGAGCTCCACTTGTCGTAACGAAGGAAGTTGTTTACACCACACAAAAAATGCAGGCGCTAATCGTGAGCTCTGGCATTGCGAACTCCTGTACAGGAAAGCAGGGCTTAATAGACGCCTATACAATGCAGGAAAAAACAGCAGAAAAGCTTGGTATCGCGCCAGGATTAGTCGGCGTTGCCTCAACAGGAGTCATCGGTGAAATGATGAAAATGGAGCCAGTCCTATCGGGAATAAAAAAACTGGAGCCAACCGACGAGTTAGAAGGAGCCATCAACTTCTCCCAAGCAATCATGACAACCGACACCGTTACTAAGGATACTTCCTATAAAACAGTAATCGATGGCAAGGAAGTCATTATCGCAGGAACTGCCAAGGGCTCCGGTATGATCGAGCCAAACATGGCAACAATGTTCGCCTTCATAACAACCGATGCCAACATCGAATCAAACCATTTGCAGTCAGCATTAAAATCCATTACTGATGTGACCTTCAATGCAATCACTGTGGACGGCGACACGTCCACGAATGACATGGTAGTAGTGATGGCAAATGGCTTAGCAGAAAACAATCCATTGACTCCATTACATCCAGACTGGGATAACTTTGTGCAAACACTCCATACCGTTTCATTGGATTTAGCTAAAATGATTGCAAAAGACGGCGAAGGAGCAACAAAGCTCATTGAAGTTGAGGTGAAAGGGGCTCTTAGCGATGAAGAGGCACGAAAAATTGCCAAGACTGTCGTAGGCTCACCACTTGTGAAAACTGCTGTTTTTGGTAGCGATGCAAACTGGGGGCGGGTTATATGTGCGGTCGGCTATAGCGGCGCAACCATAGATCCGAACGCCATTAAAATTTCTATTGGACCAACGCCGGTTGTAGAGAACGGAGAACCCGTCTTATTTTCCGAGGAAGAGACGATGCTGTATTTGAAGCAGGCTGAAGTAAAATTTTTAATAGAGCTCAACCAAGGGGATGGCCAAGGAACTGCATGGGGGTGTGATTTGACTTATGACTACGTCCAAATCAATGCAACCTATCGTTCCTAATCGCATCGTCATCAAGCTCGGTGGCAGTATGCTCGAGGGATTGAACGAAGAATTCTTTGCAAACTTTAAAAAGCTACAAGCCGAGGGCCATGAAATAATTATTGTCCACGGTGGTGGCCCGGCTATCAATAAATCGCTAGCTGATCATGGAGTAACATCCACTACCATCAATGGCTTCCGCGTAACATCTGAGGAAGCGGTAGATATCGTACAATGTACACTAGTCGGTAAAGTCAATCCATCTCTAGTGCTCCAGTTAAACCAAAACGGAATTGCAGCACTAGGCATGAGCGGATATGACGGTAATTTATTGGAATGCGACTTCTTGGACAAGGAGATTTACGGCTTTGTTGGGGAAATAAAAAAGGTGAACACTGCCATCCTAGAAATACTGCTCGTCAACGGCATCACACCAGTCATTTCCTGTATAGGATGCCTACCAGATAGCACTCCGCTCAATATAAACGCTGACACAGTCGCAAGCAAAATAGCTCTGGCAATAAAAGCAGAATGTCTGCTGCTAGTAACAGATACACCAGGTATTAAGATAAATGGAGAAATCCAAGAGGTTGTCCAAACATCCTCTATCAAGAAATGGATCGAATCCGAAGACATATATGGTGGCATGATACCAAAAGTGAATGCAGCCATGGATTGCCTAATGGAAGGGATCTCATCTGTGAAAATTGTAGATGAGCAGCTACACGGCACAACCATTGTGCAACAGGAGGTTTACGCATGAGTTCTTTATTTCCAAACTACGTCCGACGACCTGTCCATTTAATAGAAGGAAAGGGCACAATCGTCAAGGACGACCAGGGTAAAAGCTACTTGGATTTCACTAGCGGAATCGCCGTACTAAGTCTAGGGCATGCGCATCCCGCCATTGTAAAAGCACTCCAAGAGCAAAGCGAAAAGCTATGGCATACATCTAATTTATTCGAAAGTCCAAAGCAGGAACAGCTTGCAAATTCTTTAATAGAAGAAACTCATTTTGCCCATGCTTTTTTCTGCAATAGTGGAGCAGAGGCAAACGAAGCGGCTATAAAGCTTGCACGTAAGCATACAGACAAGCACGTCATCATCACCTTCGAAAACTCCTTCCACGGTAGAACGTTCGGAGCAATGTCCGCTACTGGTCAGGAAAAGGTGCGACAAGGATTTGGCCCGGTACTGGAAACCTTCCGTACTGTTCCCTTCAATGATGTAGAGAAACTAGAAGCAGCAATTGATGACGAGGTCGGTGCTATCATGCTGGAGGTTATCCAAGGAGAAGGCGGTGTCAACAAAGTAACGCCTGAATTTGCCGAATCCATAGCTACTATTTGCGAATCAAAGGGCATTTTACTAATTGTCGACGAGGTTCAAACTGGTATCAGCCGAACGGGCACACGCTACGCTTACGAGCAAACCGTCTTAAAGCCAGATATTATGACACTCGCTAAAGGACTTGGCGGTGGCTTTCCCATTGGTTCCATGCTAGGAACAAGTAAGCTGGGAGAAACATTCAGTCCAGGAACACACGGTACCACATTCGGGGGCAACCCACTTGCAGTCACTGTGGCGCAGGCTGTATTAGAAAACGTCTTTGTCTCAGACTTTCTAGACGAGGTCAATAAAAAATCCGAATACTTCGTGCATAAACTAAACGAGGCACTCCCATCCTATAAGGTAGTTGGTGCCGGCTTATTACTAGGACTTGTCTGTGAAGACGAAGCGGTACAATTCATAACCGAAGCTGAAAAGGCAGGACTTCTATTAGTAGGAGCAGGACCAAACGTCATTCGCCTATTGCCGCCACTAACTGTTACTCGTGATGAAATAGATCAAGCAGTAGACATACTGCGTACAATCTTAAACTAAATAAACTTGAATTAAAGCGCTCAGCGAATCGCTATTCACAAAACATGAACCCCTCTCTATTAGATGAGGGTTCTTTTTGTTTTTCATTAACCAAAGATTTAATGGCTACATTCGAGCCAGTCGAAACTGTTTTTCTGCTTCCGGTGGAATTTAAGTTCGCAATTAGCTTGAACCACTAAACTAAACTCTAGTGGTTTTTATTTACTATAGAAGAAACTCAATATGACACTAGTGTTACAGGTGCCTGGCACTTGTAATAATTAGCAGATTTCAAGGAAAACATTATATAAATATAGAGAAATCTCTTTGAAACTTTCCATATAGCTAAATCATTATTCCTATTATAAATAGACTAGTGTTTCAAGTTTTTTACAGGAGTTTTACACTCGGAAAGAATATATTACAAAGAAAAGCAGACTTCCATTAGGTTTATTAGGTAATATAATGGTCCAATGAAACTAGGTTGCTGGAGTCATATAAATACCATGCTAATATAAGAAATTTTAATTAAACCTCTTAGTAAAGGAGGAGGAAATGAAAAATATTTCTAAAATATAGGAAAAAAAGAGAAAAAGCACCGACCCAAATTCTTGAGTCGGTGCTAAATTTGAAAATCAATTTGAATATGTCGGATAAAATAAGAAAAGAAGCATCCGAAGTTCAGATGCTTCTTTTCTTGAGCGATAAAACGAAGGAAGTAGAAGGCTGCACACTAATGAATGTACAAACAAGTTTACGGCGTTACACATCTATAAGTAACCTTCTATACTGTACATCATAACATATATTTGGAAAAATGCACGCCTTTTTCTAAAAAATATAAAATAATTTTTTTAATCAGACTTATCCTAATAAAAGTAAAATCATATAAATCTATTAAACTTAAGAGTATTAAGAAAATTTTCTAAAAAAGACTAGCCTAATTGGTAATATTACTGTATTATGGAAAGTGTAATGTAGTCACTGGTGCTTTCATAACATCATTCTTTAAAAAAACTGGTAAACTTTCTAGTTTATTGGTTGATTTTAGTATAAGAGTTGGGTATACTCATATATTGTTAGGGTGATGATAATGGACGCGATCAGGCGACCGCTTTTACACACTAAAAAAAATGCAACACACAAGCGAAGGGAGATCACAAGTTTATGAAGAAAAAAGCTATCAAAATTGCAGCTTCAACTGCAGTAGCAGCTTCAGCATTCGTTGCAGCAGCACCAGCACAACAAGCTGACGCAGCAACAAACGTAAACCAATTATTAACAGACGCACAAAATGCAGGTACAGTATTAAAATGGGCTATCTCAGTAGAAGGTTCTGCTGATTACAAGACACAACCATTTACACAATACAACGCTGCTAAAAAAGCAATTGCAGCAGCAGAATCAGCTGCAAAAAAACTTTCTGCATCTGAAAAATTAAGCGCAGACGCTAAACTTGTAGAACCAAAATTACAAGTAAAACGCGCTCAAGCTTACATTGATGCAATCACTTCAAGTGAAAAAATTAAAGCGGACACTGCTGCATTAGATGCTGCTATCAAATCTAATGACATCGAAAAAGTAGAAACTGCTTACCACAAAGCAACTGGTGAATACCGTAAACAAGCTGCTCTATTAGACCGCGTTTATGGACAATCAACTCGTGACGGTATCCGTAACGAAGTTAAACCTGCTATCGAAAAATTAGTTGCTGACGTGAAAAACGAAGTAACTGTTAATATGCTTGCAAAAGCAGCAGCAGCTGACGTTAAAGCAGGTAAAACTGCAGATGCGTCTAAGAAAATTGCTGAAGCACAAGCAATTCTTGATGCTAATGTACTTAAATGGGAAACTGCTTTACAAAAATCAGTTGATGATGTAACTACAGCTCTTCCATTAGCTATCTCAACAGTTAGCTATGTAGACAACAAAACTCTTGTTGTAACATTAACTAAACCAGTTGTTGCTGTTTCTGAGTCAGAAGTAGTTTTAGATAATGGTGCTGTTGTAACAAAAACGGCATTATCTTCAGACAAAAAGACTTTAACTTTAACAACTACTGCTTTAAGTGCAGCTACAAAGTATTCTGTAACTTACAAAAATTCTACAGTTTCTTTTGATACGCCAGCAGCTCCAATTGGAAATGTTGATGTTAATCAAACTGCATTACATGCAGAAGTAGGTCAATCATTGGCTATTTCTTCTTCATTCAAAACATCACAAGGTACAACTCATAACGGACCAGTTAAAGTAACATTAACTGATGCAGTTAATTATGAGTTAGCGACTGTAAACGGTGCAGCTGTAGCAGCTGGTACTGAAATCTTTTATCCAGTAAACGGCCAATTAGTAGTAACTGTTAAAGCAAAAACTGCAGCTGCTGCAACTGGTGGTAAAGTGAAATTTGAATCTTTAACTGGAGTGGCTGGAAGTGTTATTGAAACAAAAACTTCTGGTTCATTAAACTTCTATACAGTACCTGCGGCTAAAACTTTAGCAAAAGATGTTACAGGAACTGTTAAATATGTAGATCTTGCTAACAACTACTTTGTTACTGAAGATAATGAAAAAATTCTATTATCTGCTACTGGAAACGTATACCAAGATACTAACAATGCAGTTATTACTTTAGACGCTTTAAAAGCTAAATTATCTAAAGGTGATGTAGTTACTGGTTCTTATGTTAAAACTGGTGGTTCTACACTTCAATTAGTTCTTGATAAAGTTGCTGGTGTAGATTTCTCAGTAGATCAAGAATACTTAGGAAATACTACAGCATTCCGTGTTGAAGGTAACACTGTTACTTTAACTGGTACTGGTGAAGCTGGTAAATTAGTATCAATTTACAATCCATCATTATTAAAACCTGTAGCACAAACTACAGTAAAATCTAATGGTACTTGGTCAGTTGCTCTAAATGTTGATCCAACTGCTCCGGTAACATTCCAAGCTCGTCAAGCTGCTATTGTAAATGAAATAACTCCTGACTATGCAGTAGGACTTGTAGGATTAAGTGACGAATTAGTAGTAGTTGCTGGTAAATTTGATGCAACTGCAGCACCTGCAGTTGCTGGAGATAATTCATCTCTATCTGGTAAACTAGTTAAATTCACAGCTACTAAAGCTGAAGATCAAAACAATGTTAAAGTTTCTAAAGCACAAATCACAGTACTTGATGGTGACTTAACTAGAGCAACTTATGTTGATGGAGTTAATAATACTTCAATCACTAAAACTGCAACTGGTTTTGATATTACATTTGGTCAACCTTCAACTATCTCTGGTGGAGATGGAAAATTAACTGGTCCAGTAACAGTTAATGCTGTAACTGGTGTAACTAATGAATATGGTCTAAAAGTTAACGTAACTAACACTATCGCTGGTTACTAATTAACAAATATATAAATTCCAAAAAGCTATTTCTAAGTTTATCTTAGAAATAGCTTTTTTATGTTTGCCAGGAATGTAAAGAAAAAAGTACGAGGCTATGT
Organism: Psychrobacillus sp. NPDC093200; assembly: GCF_050280345.1. Taxonomy (NCBI): domain Bacteria; kingdom Bacillati; phylum Bacillota; class Bacilli; order Caryophanales; family Bacillaceae; genus Psychrobacillus; species Psychrobacillus sp. NPDC093200. The sequence continues at coordinate 688,949 of NZ_JBNNVC010000001.1, forward strand.
AGACAAAAGTAAGAATTAATCTAGAGAAGAGGTATCCAAACTTATAAGAATCTAAGTGCTTTCGAGACAAAACATAGGTTAGAAGAATATGGATCTCATAATAGGCTGGGTATTATTAGTAGGGTATGTATAGAAAAAAATAGACAGTAAATCACAGTAAGGACTTAATTAATAAAACGATTTAAATGCTCGAGCATTTACATAACAGAGAATTTATCTCTATAAAGAATAGGTGTAGTACCCATTACACTCAATTTTTCAGAAGCAAAGTGTATTACTTTGTAATTGAACTTCCAGAATTGATTTTACTAAGTTTTTATACACATACTTTAATAGAATATGAGACAATTTTGATTTTTCCAACCTAATAATTTTCTTGTCTACCTTAATGATTTTAAAAAATATTTTATTTGTTAAATAAAGATTATGAAATATCTGTATTTGAAGTTATAATTAAATTAGTAGATTGTTAATTATATATAACTAGATAATTTAAAATATCTAGTTATTAAGGAGAGAACTGGAATGGAAAACAAAGCAAAGAAACTTACAATAGCTACCGCTATCGCAGCATCTTCAATTGTAGCAATCGCACCTACTCAAGCAAATGCAGCAGACAACATCGATCAATTAATGACAAACGTTCAAAATTCAAGTACTGTCTTGAAATGGGCAATTTCCATAGAAGGTTCAGCTGATGGGGTAACTCAGCCCTGGAGTCAATACAATGGAGCGAAAGATGCTATTTCTAAGGCAGAGACTGCATTGAAAAAACTAAGTTTTTCTGATCAATTAAAGTATGATGCTAGATTGACAGAAGCTAAAACTCAATTAAAAAGAGCTCAAGGATACTTAGATGCAATAACGGCAAGCACCAAAATCAAGGAAAAAACAAACGCACTTTCTTCAGCATCTGCAGCAAATAACTTAGATTTAGTGGAAAAATCTTATCATGAAATGACTGCTGAGTTTCGTAAGCAGACAATTTTGTTAGATCGTGTGTATGGGCAATCTACACGTGATAAGATTCGAAGTGTGGTGAAGGGCCCTGCTGAAAAGTTAATTAATGATTTGAAGAATGATGTAACTGTTCATATGTTAACAAAAGGCGCGATGGAAGATATTAGAACATCTAGACAAGCAGAAGCATCTCGAAAAATATATGAAGCTCAAGCAATACTAGATGCTAACAATCTTAAGTGGGAGAGCACCCTTCAAAGAAGCTTAACAACTGTAGCTACTTCCTTGCCTGTAGAAATAACATCTATTACGAGAATCGATAATACAACACTTAGTTTAAAATTAAATAGAGCAGTGTCCTCAGTAAAAGTTTCAGAATTTACTGTAGATAATTCTTTGACAATCACAAATGCGACATTAAGTAATGATGGATTAACAGTGACATTAACTACTTCTGCACAAACTCCAAGTGTCAAATACTCTTTAAAATATAAAGGAAGTTCAGTAAGTTTCATTGTGCCAGGTTCTATTGTTCCTATTCAAATGGGTAATTCTACAGCACAGCATAGAGATACTTCAGAAGTGCTTGCTCTAAGTGGTACTTTCAGTGGTTACGGGTATAGCACAGTAAGAGTTGATATTCCAACTGGTGTAAAAGTATTAACAATCAATGGTATAGAAAATAATATTACTGGGGCTAAAAATGTAAATGTGGTGCCGGATAAAAACGGTACAGTTACGGTTACTTTCACTGCAAGCAATGTGAATACTCCAGTATTAGATAAAGTAATTACCTTTAATAGACTGGAAAATAATAGAGTTGCAGATACACAGACCTCTCCAACATTAAATTTTTACGCACCTGCTAAAACAGGGACTATTTCTAATAAAAATGTTCATTATGTTGACTTTTATAATAATTATTTTGTAACTTCAGATGGTTTAAAATATGTATTAAAAGGAAACTCAGATACTTATAAGAATGAAGGGGTCGCTGTTTCTTTAGATACATTTAAAGCAGCATTGAATATTGATGATACTATTACTGGAACATATCAAACAGCTTCATCATCTTCTTTCAATATCTCAGTGAATCATTACTCAGTGCCATTACTAATGGATACTCAATTTAGTTATAAAAATTCTTATGGATACCGTATGGTAGGGAATCAACTCGAATTCTCAGGAACGGGCCAACCTAACTATGAAGTATTCTTCTTTAAGAATACAGGAGCATATCTTGGTAAAGTGAAAATGGGCTCTGCAGGAACCTGGAAGTACAAAACTGCCATTGAGCAAAATGCTATCAATGATATCTACATGGTTCAACAGCCTGCTGGAAAAGTAACTCCTGCTTTTAATAGTGGAACAGTTTTTAGAGTTATTGAAGGACCTTTCAATCTACAATCGGTAGGTGAGGGGAAAACAGAGGATGGAGATATCACGAATGAAGAAATAGAGTTCACTATTGCTCCAATCTCTCGTTCCAATGCATTTGTTTATAGAGATAATGCGATAATTACTCAATCTGCATATATCACATTAAAAGACGAAGATGGCACAACCGTGCAATATACTAATAATAAAGCGGGTAACCTATTCACTAAAACAACTAATGGATTCAAAGTGAAATTTGGTCCAACATTGGATGAGAAGCTAGCTGGGGAGATACTACAGGTAGGTTCAGAACCTGGGCTGTCAGGTACTTTAGAAGTAATAGCTGTTGAAGGTGTAAATAACGCCTATAATAATATAAACCTAGTTTCCAAATTACTAATAACTAAATATTAATTATCTTTAATCCTCCAAAGAAAATTTTTCTTTGGAGGATTTTTATGTCCCAGTGTTAATTACTTTTTTACACTTGGACATATCTATATACCTCCATGAATATATTGTTGATAATACAAATTTCCGATATGGACAAGTTGCCATAGGAAAATGGGGGGAAGAAAAATGGGGAGAAAGCGGTTGGGATTTATCAGCTTGTTTATTGTACTTGCACTTGTTCTGTCTGGCTGTAATTGGTGGAAGCAATCGGATTCCAAGGGAGGTTCGGGGGAGGTAGTTGTTGGTTTGGTGTCGGAGCCAGATTCTGTTGATATTCATCGAACATCGTCGACAGGAGAGGCGAATACTCCTTTGTATGATACCTTACTGAAGCTTGATGATGAGGGGAATATTGTTCCAAATCTAATCACTGATTATGAGATTGTAGGAGATGGGAAAGAGGTAATCTTTAATCTTAAAGAGGGAGAGAAGTTCCATTCGGGGAAGCCAGTCAATGCAGAGGCAGTTAAACTTTCCTTCGAAAGATTAGTGGAATCGTCTCCTTTTAGTACAAATGCTGGGGACATAGATAGCATAGATGTGCTTAGCGAATATTCTTTTAAGATCACATGGAAGAATCAGTTTGCACCATTTTTTATTAATGCGACCACTTCCTTTTTGGCACCGATAGACGTTTCTGTTTTAGATGAAAAGGGAGAAGGGTTTGAGAAAAATCCTAGTGGTTCAGGTCCTTTAAAGCTAAGTAAAATCAATCGCGGAGACTCCTTGGTGTATGAGCCGTATAAGGATTTTGATTGGAATGATGGTGGTCCAGGATTTGATAGCGTGAAATTTAGATTTATACCGGATGAAGAGACTAGGATTTTAGAGTTTAAGAAAGGTAATGTGGATGTTTTATTGAATGTGCCTTACCAATATATTGAGGATTTAGAGAAGGATTCAGAAGTGACAATTGAACGAGTACCAGGAGATGTTTTAAGTTATTTAGGCTGGAACAATAAACTCCCTATTTTCCAAGATAAAAAGGTTAGACAAGCTATTGCAATGGCAATTGATAGAGATTCTATTATAGATAATACATTAAATGGTGAAGCAAAAGCAGTATTTGGACCATTACCGAAAGCTGCATTTGGCTATAGCGAGAAAATTGAAACGATGGCCCACGAGAAATATACAAGAGACACAGAGCAGGCGAAGAAGCTATTAGCGGAAGCGGGCTGGAAAGAGTCGAACAATGATGGAGTGGCTATGAAGGATGGCAAGCCGTTTGCAGTAGATTTATGGGTAGACGATGATCCAGTCAATCAACGATCGGCTCAGGTTATACAAAATCAACTAATGGAGATTGGTATTAAAATAAACATCTCTGTGAAGGAATCCGCAACTATTATTGAGCAAACACCTAAGGGAGCACATCAAATGTTGCTATGGAGCTTTGGATGGCCGGATGCGGACGTGCTGAACTTCTTGTTATTCGGGAAAGAAAAATCGAAGCGACTTCATTATGAAAATGAAGAAATTTATAGCATTTTGGACAAGGCTGCGATTGAAATGGATCAGGATGCAAGATTAAAGCTATATGAAGAGGCGATGGAAATGCTAGTGGAGGAATCTCCATTTGTACCGCTTTATGTGAAAGAAAATATTACAGCAGTTCGTAATTTTGAAAGCTTTAAGATTCATCCAATCGAGGGCACGATCCAATGGCAGGATGTAAAAGTAAAGGAATAGAAGAAACTTACTCTGTACAAAAGGAGGCGTTTACTTGTCATCCTATCTATTCAAAAGAATCACTACAATGCTTATTACCATTATTGGAGTCTCCATTTTAGTGTTTATGATTATTCATTTAATCCCAGGTAATCCAGTCAATCATATACTAGGTGACTATGCGACAGAGGAGTCTATTCAAGAATTAGAATCTAGATTAGGACTTGATAGGCCAATAACCGTTCAATATGTCTCCTATATGGCGAATGCTATTCAAGGAGATTTGGGAACTTCTTTTATCACTGGATATACGGTCGTTGAAGAGATTATGAATCGAATACCAGTGACTGCCCAATTAGCATTCTATAGTATCTTATTTGGTTCGTTTTTAGGGATAGGCATAGGAGTATTAGCAGCAGTCAAAAAGAACACCATTTACGATCAGCTAGCAATGACTTTGGCTCTTATTGGTATTTCTGCACCGGGTTTTTGGATTGCTTTGTTTTTAATCCTGTTATTTTCTTATCAATTAAGTATTTTTCCAATCTCAGGGTATAGCGGGTTTTATTCGCTTATCCTTCCTTCTATCACTTTAGGTTTGGGTACCGCGGGAAGTATTGCAAGAATGACACGCTCCAGTATGCTAGACGTGATTAAACAGGATTATATACGAACTGCTCGAGCTAAAGGAGCAGGCGCGTATCGGTTAATCTTTCAACATTGTTTGCAAAATGCTGTCATACCGGTTATTACATTAATCGGTATGCAGTTCGGTTATTTGATGGCAGGAGCAGTAGTTACTGAGACTGTATATGCACTGCCAGGCCTCGGCAGTCTAATCGTTTCAGCAATATCTACCCGAGATATTCCAACTGTTCAAGGATTATTGTTATTTATGGGCTCTATTATTATACTTGTTAACTTTGTAGTTGATTTGCTTTATACCAAATTAGATCCTCGTATTCAATACGAATAAAGAGTCGTGTGAGGGGAGAGAGAAAGCTGAAATCAGTAGAAAATTCGACTATTTTAACAGCAGAATCTATTCATAGGAAATCTTCTTTAGCTATTTTTATTCAAAAAATGACGAATAACAAAGGGGCCGTCATTGGCTCCCTCATCTTACTATTTTTCATCATCACTTCAGCGTTTGCTCCATGGTTTGCAACTTATCCTGTAAATGAAATGAACTTTGAGGATAGCCTAAAGGGGCCAAGCGTAGAGCATTGGCTAGGGACAGATGAATTTGGCAGAGATATTTGGACACGCATTCTCTACGGAGGAAGAGTTTCCTTATTGATGGGGTTATTTGCAGTAGTTGTTTCAGGGACGATCGGTGTCATTTTAGGGGTTGTGGCTGGATACTATAGAAAATTAGATATGTATATCATGCAATTTATAGATATTCTAATGGTTTTTCCATCCTTACTGATGGCGATTGCAATAGTTGCAGTTTTAGGGGTAGGTCTAACGAATGCAATGATCGCAGTCGCTATATCGGCTGTTCCCTCCTTTGTAAGAGTAGTCAGGGGAGCAGTTTTAACAATAAGAGAGACGGAATATGTGGAGGCTGCTAGAGCGTTAGGGCTACGGAACTTCAAAATAATATTCAAGCATATACTACCGAATGTCACCTCACCAATCATCATATTAGCTACTTTGGAATTTGGAAGTGCCATCCTCTCCGCCGCATCCTTGAGCTTTTTAGGACTAGGAGCACAACCACCTAATCCAGAGTGGGGAGCGCTAGTCTATGTAGGAAAATCATTTTTAAGTCAAGCATGGTGGATGACCTTGTTTCCCGGACTAGCAATAATGCTAGTAGTACTAGGCTTTAACCTGCTAGGTGACGGTCTAAGAGATGCATTAGATCCAAAATCAAAATAATAATCAAACAAGGAGTGACTCAGGTGAGCTTACAGAAAATAATAGAGTCTTATGTGACGAATATTGAAGCTGACTTTGGAATTTATATTAAGCATCTACAAACAAATGAGGAAGTAAATATACAGGGAGACAAGCTATTTCAAACGGCAAGCGTGATGAAGCTTCCAGTTTTAGCAACCTTATATGAAAAAGCGTATAAAGGTGAGATTAATCTTCAACAACGAATACAGCTGACTGAACAAGACTATGTGCCAGGCTCTGGGGTATTTCAGGAAATGGAGTATGGCATAAAGCCAACGATTAAGGATTTAGCTACGATGATGATCATCGTAAGTGATAATCTTGCCACAGATAAATTATTAAAAATTCTTGGTGGGGTTAACCCAGTGAAAGAAACAATGGACAGATTAGGACTTAATAACATTTATATTAAGCATTCTATTTGGGAGCTTCTAAGCTTAAGTGTAGGAATACCGTATCAGCCATACAGCTCTGAACTTTTTGATGAAATCATTAGACGCTTGAAGGAACAGGAAATAGATTGGGAAAGTGTCGTGTATCAGCACAATAAAGAGAGCAATGTGAGTTCAGCAAAGGATATGTCTCTTTTACTAGAATTGTTCGCAAAAGGAGAGTTTGTCTCTACTAAATGTTCAAGAGAGATAATAGATATATTGCATAGACAGCACTACCAGCAACGCATTGGAGGGCTTCTGCCGCGCAATACGCCTGTAGCCAATAAAACTGGTAGTCTTGGAGCTATGTACAATGATGCAGGAGTTGTTTACTTACCTGAAGATAAAGGTCAGTATGTCATTTGTGTCTTCTCTAATGGACATTCCTTAGAATATGAGGGGGACGAGCCCATTGCTCAAATTTCCAAAATAGCATATGAATATTTCTTGGATGGGAGGTAGATTCATTGACTATCTCACTAGATTTGCTAACAGTGGAGCATGTAAATATATCTTTCAAAAATGATAAATCGCTAAATATACCAGCAGTAAGAGACTTGTCATTTCATATTCAGCAAGGGGAAACAGTTGGCTTAGTTGGAGAATCGGGCTGTGGAAAAAGTGTAACAGCACTTTCATTGATGCAGCTAGTGGAGAAAAATACGAGCTCTATTGAAGGAAACATTGTCTTTGAAGGAGAAAATCTAAATACATTTTCAGAAAAAGAGATGCAGGAGGTTCGTGGAAATAAAATCTCGATGATATTTCAAGAGCCTATGACATCCTTGAATCCAGTCCATAAAATAGGCAAGCAAATTAGTGAGGTTCTTTTTCTACATGGGTTTGCCACGAAAGCTAACAGCAAGGAAAAAACAATTGAGATTCTAAGAAAGGTAGGGATTCCTCGAGCAGAAAGCATTATAGATGAATATCCCCATCAGCTTTCGGGAGGTATGAGACAAAGGGTGATGATCGCTATGGCAATGGCATGTAACCCTAAACTCCTTATCGCGGACGAGCCTACCACTGCCTTAGATGTAACAATTCAAGCACAAATACTAGATTTGATGAAAAACTTGCAGCAGCAATATCATACGGCAATCTTACTCATAACGCATGATTTAGGAGTAATATCAGAAATGGCCGATCGGGTCATAGTCATGTATTATGGACAAATTGTAGAGCAAGCAGATGTTAGAACGATTTTCAAGAATCCAAAGCATCCCTATACAATTGGTTTGTTGAATTCTGTTCCAAATATCTATAGTGAGAGTAATGATCGACTCACTCCTATTGAGGGAAATGTCCCAAATATAGGGGCAATAAAGGAAGGCTGTCCGTTTCGTTTTAGATGTCAGCAAGTACATGCAAAATGTCATGAGCATAACCCCTCCTTATTTAAGCTCGATTCTCAGTTAGTACGTTGCTGGTTATACGAGGAGCAGGGGGTGAAAGCTTGAATAACCCTCTATTAGAAGTTGAAAACCTAAAAACTCACTTCCCTATTAAAAAGCGTTTTCTAAAAAAAGAAAAGCAATTTGTAAAAGCCGTAGACGGACTCAATTTTTACGTAAACAAAGGAGAAACACTAGGGATAGTAGGAGAGAGCGGCTGCGGAAAATCCACAATGGGCAGAAGTATTCTTCGTCTTATAGAACCTACTGAAGGTAGGATTACCTTTCAAGGCAAGGAAATAACCTCATTAAATGATAAGGACTTAAGAAAAATGAGAGGCGAAATGCAAATAGTATTTCAGGATCCCTATGCCTCCCTTAATCCTAAAATGACAGTTGGTGCTATATTAGGCGAGGCACTACAGACTCATGGTATCGCCCAAGAATTGAAGGAAAGAACAGAAAAAGTTCAAGAGCTATTGGTGAATGTAGGGCTAAGTCCGATTCACATCGACCGCTACCCACATGAATTTAGTGGGGGACAAAGGCAGCGTATTGGTATTGCGAGGGCTATCGCTGTAAATCCCTCTTTAATAATTGCAGACGAACCAGTATCTGCTCTAGATGTATCGGTTCAGGCACAAATTCTCAATCTATTTCAAGACTTAAAGGAGTCTCTAGGACTTACTTATATATTCATCGCTCATGACCTTAGTGTCGTCAAGCATGTCAGCGATAGAATAGGAGTTATGTATTTAGGAAAAATAGTAGAGCTATCTGATAAGAAAGGGTTATTTCAAAATCCACTACACCCTTATACTCAAGCACTCATGTCTGCCGTACCCTCATTAGATCCTGATATAAAAAAGGAAAGAATTATCCTAACTGGTGACGTACCAAGCCCCTCCAACCCACCAAGTGGCTGCACCTTTCATACAAGATGTCCATTTAAACAAGATGTATGTGAATCTGTCATTCCACAAGAAATCAATGTTGTTGAAGGAAGGTATGTCAGCTGTCACAAGTATGATGATCAATATAGTAAGCAATTTTAATAGTCCCCCCTGTTCTCAGAATAGAGAACAGGGGATATTGCTTTTCAAGACTTTATTTACCGATTGAAGTAACTTGAGCAAGCAGTCCATTTCTTTATTTTTTCGTTCTCCTCTCCAAATTAAACCCGAACCTCTTCTCTCTATTGATTAAAGCGACAGGTGGCGACTCCTGTGGGATGAGTGAGACAGATAAGACATCACAAAACGACGCGACAGCGACGGTGATGGCTTATCGCTCACCCTTCGGAAAGCGCCCACTTAAAGCGGAAATCAAACATACTTTGCCTCTTTTTTAAAGAGTAAGTAAATAAGTTAGTTACAAAATTATCCCTTCCCCGAACACTATTCACTAGATTGATTGAAGCGACAGGTGGCGACTCCTGTGGGATGAGTGAGATGATAAGCCATCACAAACGACGCGACAGCAACGGTGATGGCTTATCGCTCCCCCCCACGGAAAGCGCCCACCTAAAGCGGAAATCAATTACTTTATTAATTGTAAAGTATCTAAATATCATTATTTACTCTTCATTTATTCGTGTTCTTTAACATAAATGCTACAAGAATTATAAGAAAGCAGAAACTCATATTTAAAATTTTCCAAACATAGATAGCTAATTTTTCACATTCTAAATCATACAAATAGGGACTAGCACATAGATTAGAAAAGTATCAAATTATAAGTTTGTTACTTCATCTCATAGGAAGGATGCGATCCTCATATTACGACATTAGCTAATGGAAGGTGCAAAATCACACTTTTAAAAGTGAAAAACATTTGTGCTAAAGGGGGATATTAAATGAAGAAAAACCTAGTTAATAAGTTTTTTAGAGTATTTTTGGTACTAGCTATGGTCTTGACGATGTTCAGTCCGATGATAACCGCATCGGCAAACGGTGCGACAAAGCAGTTTAAACCAAATACTACTAGTGAAAGCACAATGCAGTTAAAATCAGCAATCGCTGAGCAAACAAGTTTGGGGAACGGTGGACCGAAGCTTCACAAAGACTTACAGAAACTATCGGGTAATCAGGAAGTTGCAGTTATCATACATCTATCCGAGAAACCTGTTGCTCTTGAAAAAGGTATTAGTGAACTAAAGGGAAAATCACTCTCTGCTTCTCAAGAAAATAGTATAAGAAATAAGGTAAAAGCTCAACAAACAGCAGTAAAAAAAGAAATTAGCATTAAAAAGATTACTATGAAGCAAGGATATACATTCGATACTGTTTTGAACGGTTTTGCAGCGGTTGTCAAAGCGGATGACCTTCCAAAACTATTAGATGTTAAAGGCGTGACACTAGTGGAGCCTGATGCAATCGTTTACGCATCAGAAGAACCACAAAAAACGAAGCCTGTTAAATCTACTGTCACTAAAAAAGAAGATAAATTAGATGCAAAGATGAATACAAGTATTTCATTCCTGGGCATTGAAAGACTATGGAATGAGGGAATAGAAGGGCAAGGGATTAAGGTTGCAGTATTGGATACAGGTATTGATGCAGATCATCCAGAATTTGCAGGTATCTATAAGGGTGGTAAGAATTTCATCCCTAATTCATCTACCTATACTAGAGCTCGTGCAGATAATGACGCATCGGAAACTTCACCGGCAGAACGTCCTGCAGGAACTCCAGAATTTAATGCGAAAGGAGATGCATTCTATACTTCTCATGGTACGCATGTAGCGGGTACAATCGCAGCAATAGGCGCGAATGAATACGGCATTAAAGGGATTGCTCCAAAAGTAGACCTTTACGCTTACCGCGTACTAGGTGCTTACGGCAGTGGATCTTCCTCTGGTATTGTAAAAGCCATAGATACGGCAGTAATAGAAGGAATGGATGTTATTAACCTTTCACTTGGTGGAGGAGCTAACTCAGAAACGGATAGCGGATCCTTTGCAATCAATAATGCGATGATGGCTGGCACTATTTCTGTCATTGCAACAGGTAATTCAGGTCCAAATCGTGGGACAATGGGTACTCCTGCGACATCCCGTTTAGGAATTGCTGTTGGTAACACTACTAATCCTGAAGTCATGCATAACGGAAAAGTAAATGTTACGGTTGGCGAATATAAACTTACGAAACAATTACAATTGATGGGAACTACTTTTGGTACGGATGTTTCCACTCAGCTTCAAGGCGAATTTGACTTAGTCGCTGTTCCTGGTAACGGTGAAGCTAAGGATTATAACGGGCTTGATGTACAAGGAAAAGTTGTAGTGGTTTCTCGTGGTGCGATCGCTTTTGTAGATAAAATTGCACATGCAAAGACAAATGGTGCAGCAGCAGCCATTATTCATAACTTTGCTGGAGGCTCAAATGCACCAAATGCCTCTGGAACATTCTTAGGAGATTCATTTGAATTTATCCCAACGTTTGATATGTCTCAAACTGACGGGGATGCTATTCGTGCAGCATTAGTAAATGGCGCAGGGAAGGTTTCATTCGGGGACTTTGGCTCTGCACAAACTACTGGAGATGAAGTAAATAGCTCTAGCTCACGTGGACCTTCTACACCAAATTTTGATATTAAGCCAGATGTAAGTGCACCTGGAACTAATATTATGTCAGCAATTCCTATGTATAAAGCAGATTTCCCAGATGTAGTATATGGAGAAGCGTATGACCGCAAAACGGGAACGTCCATGGCTACGCCACATATCGCAGGGATTGCGGCGCTTGTTAAACAAGCAAATCCAACATGGAATGCTTTCGATGTAAAGGTTGCTCTTTCAAATACGGCTAAAATCTTGAACACTACTAACTATGATGTGTTCGCTCAAGGTGCTGGTCGAGTAGACGCATATAGTGCTGCTCATCCGAATGTACTTGCCTATGCAATCGATCAAGCTGTTTTAGATGCAAGTGGAGAAATCGTTGAAAACTTGAAAGGAACTGTAACTTTCGGTCCGCAGTCTTTGAAGGATAAAAACATTTCTGTCACAAAACAAATTAGAGTAAAAGATTTAAAGGGTCAAGGTGGAAATTATAATGTAACAGTTGATGTGACCAAAAAGTTTGGTGATGCCAAAGTGACTGTTGATAAGCCTTCATTTACATTGGCTGGAGAGCAGGTATTAAATGTTACATTGACTGCTTCTAAAGCAACAGCTCCAAATGGCTCTGAAATTCTAGGTTATATCCGTATTAACGGTGGAGGTTCAGAGGTTTCATTGCCATTCGCCGCAGACTTCTCTGGAGTGACTGCTACAGAAATTAGAAATATGGCCATATCAGGAACTGATCTATCCTTTAATGGAGATGGTGTGAAGGATTCAGCCGAGCTTACATTTACATTGACTGGGAACGTGACAACGAACTATATCGAGCTTTGGGATATCATGGATCCTGAAGGTGGAGAATATGGTGATGGTTACATTGGTTATTTACATGCAGGTTCTTCACTTGCAGCAGGCTCATGGAGACTACCGGTTGATGGAGAGTATCAACCATGGAGTGGTGCACCTGCAACAACAATTCCAGATGGTCTTTATACAATTGACTTTAATGCTATTGCTGCATCAGGAGCTGTAAGTGCTTATGTTGGTCCTGTCGTTGTAAAAACAACAAAACCTGAAATCACGGGCTCTGTGAAGGATGGAGTGGCAACAGGGAAAGTAACAGACAAATATATAACGTATAACGAAGAATTATATTTGTATGGACTAGAATATGATTTGAATGAAAAACTAAAAGCTTCATATATTGCAACTGTTAACGGGGTGCCAGCGGAACCTGTGAAATTTAATTTGTCACAGGACGGAGCATTTACGTTCCCAGTAACAGCTGAGACTGATTCTATTAAGGTTGTTGTGAACGATGCAGCAGGTAATGTAGGGGAAGCATTGATATATGAAAGCGAAGATCCAGAACCAGAGCCAGTCGTAACACTTTCTGTTAACCCGACTGAACTTACTTTAGAAACTGGAAAAACAGCTAAGCTTTCTGTTACGGAAACTTCAACGCCAGCTGAAGGTGCACCGACAACTAAAGATGTTACTGAAGCAGCTACTTACGCTGTAGCGGACGAAAGTGTTGTAAAAGTTTCTAAAGGATTAGTAACTGCAGTAGGTAAGGGATCCTCAACGATCATTATTACTCATGGTAAAAATACATTGACTGTCAATGTGACTGTAAAAGATTCCGTTGTTATAGTACCTGGAGTGAAGCTAGTTGCAAACAAAACACAAGTTGACTTGGAGCCTAAAAAAGAAGCACAGCTAACTATTAAAGAGGTAACAACAACATCGGATGGTAAAACAAAAACACAGGATGTAACGAAAGCTGCCACTTACAAAGTAGCAGACAGTAAAGTTGCATCAGTAAAAAATGGTTTAATCACTGCTAAAAATGCAGGAAGTACAACAATTACTGTTAAATATGGCAAAAGCGAATTGACGGTTAATGTGAATGTTATAGAACCAGTCGTAACATTGACTGCTAACAAAACTGAGCTTGCTTTGGAGCCAGGAAAAGAAGCACAGCTTACGATTAAAGAAGTAACAACTGGAGCAGACGGAAAAACAAAACAGGTTGATGTAACGAAGGCTGCAACATACAAAGTAGCAGATAGTAAAGTAGTTTCTGCAAAGAATGGTTTAGTAATAGCGAAAAAAGCAGGTAGCACAACAATCACTGTTAAATACGGTAAAAATGAATTAACTGTAAATGTAACTGTTACAGAACCAGGAGTAACGTTAACTTCAAACAAAACACAGGTAGACCTGGAGCCAGGTAAGGAAGCGCAGCTGGTTATTAAAGAAGTAACAACAGGCGCTGACGGAAAAACAAAACAAGTTGATGTAACAAAATCTGCAACCTATAAAGTAGCAAATAGCAAAGTGGCTTCCGTGAGCAATGGTTTAATCACAGCGAAAAGTGCAGGTGACACAACAATCACAGTTAAATACGGTAAAAATGAATTAACAGTAAATGTGACTGTTACAGAACCAATCGTTACACTTACTACTAATACAACAGAAGTGAATCTGGAGCCAGGCAAAGAATCACAGCTGAAAATTAAAGAAGTAACAACTTCAGGTGGTAAAACAAAAGAGACAGACGTAACTAGCTTTGCAACGTATAAAGTAGCAAATAACAAGGTTGCAACTGTAAGTGGCGGGCTAGTAAAAGCTAAGGGTGTCGGTAATACAACTATTACGGTTAAATACGGTAAAAATGAATTGATTGTAAATGTAACGGTTACAGAACCGGAAGTAACATTAAGCATAGACAAAACGGAAATCAGCCTTGAACCAGGAAAAGAAACGAAACTGAAAGTGAAGGAAGTAACAACAACAGCAGATGGAAAAACAACTGAAAAAGATGTCACTGCAAACGCATCTTATAAAGTAGCAGATGGTAAAGTTGCCTCTGTAAGCAGTGGTTTAGTAAGGGCAAAAGCTGCCGGAAATACAACGATTACTGTTAAATATGGCAAAAACGAATTAACGGTAAGCGTGACGGTCGCAGAACCAGAAGTTACACTAAGCGTAGACAGCAGCCAAATCAATTTGGAGCCAGGAAAAGAAGCGCAACTGACCGTTAAAGAAGTAACAACAACAGCAGATGGAAAAACAACAGAAAGAAATATTACGACGTCCGCAAGCTATAAAGTAGCAGATAGTAAAGTGGCTTCTGTAACAAGTGGATTAGTAAGAGCAAAAGCTACAGGTGACACAATTATCACGGTTAAATACGGTAAAAATGAGCTAACAGTAAATGTTTCTGTTTCAGCTCCAGAAGTGACAATAACTGCAGATCAAACACAAATTGACTTGAAGCCTGGAAAAGAGAAACAACTGAGAATTACAGAAGTAACGACAACAGCAGATGGAAAAACAACAGAAAGAGATATTACGATAGCAGCTTCGTATAAAGTAGAAAATACTAAAGTAGCATCTGTTAGCAATGGTTTAGTGAGAGCAAAAAGCCTAGGAGAAACAATCATTACCGTTAAATATGGCAAGAAGGAAATTACAATAGCTGTTACCGTTTCAGATATAGGGAAATCCGGGAACGACGTAATAGAGAATGAGTTACATGCCACTGAACTTCCTTTACCTTTGACAGAAGTAACACTTGCTAACTAATAAAAGATGAAAAGAAGTAGCCAGATTCTGGCTACTTCTTTTTTGGGAGCAGAAAATGCAGCTTTTTATAGACAGATTTCTTATTTATGACCGTTCGCGGAGATTTATGACCGGATAGAATTTTTTATGACCGGATAGTTCGACTTTATGACCGGATAGCCCAATTTTATGACCGTTCACCATTTTTCTATATTTTTAAGGTTTTAAAAGTTTGAAAGAAGTAGCCAGTGAGAAATCATCTGGCTACTTCTTATTTTGGATCAGAAAATGCAGCTTTTTATAGAGAAATTTCTTATTTATGACCGTTCGCGGAGATTTATGACCGGATAGAAAATTTTATGACCGGATAGCCCAATTTTATGACCGTTCACCATTTTTATGGTTTTAAATAAGACGTAGCCAATGAGAAAGTGGCTACTTCTTTCTGATTAACAGTCCTATTAACGTCATGTCATTATATAGAATTATAAGATACTATAAAGTTATATATTTCAGAAAAGTCAATTAAAGGGAGGGTTAAAAATGAATGAGGGTGCAAAAATTGGGGTTGCTAATAACACCAAGGTCGGTAGAAAGAGTATTTTTAGTTATTTGGGTCCGGCATTAATTACCTCTGCGTTAGTTTTAGGGCCGGGGAGTGTGACTTTGTCCTCGAAGATTGGGGCTATTTATGGCTCGCAGCTAGTATGGACATTGATTTTAGCAGTTGTATTGATGATGGTGTATACGGAAATGAGTACGCGAATTGGAATTGCTGCGAAAGCTAGCTTCATAGGGGTTATGAAGGAGAAATGGGGATTTTGGTCCGGGCTGCTTATTGGGATTGGCGCATTTTTGGTTACGGCTTCGTTCCAGGCGGGGAATGCTATTGGAACTGGTCTTGCTATTTCCACGGTGACTAATATGAAGCCGACTGTTTGGATCATCGTATTTACGCTTATTTCTATTGGGCTATTGTTTGCAAAGCAGTTCTATCAAATTCTTGAGAAGCTTATGCTTGTTTTGGTAGTTGTGATGCTATTGGCATTCCTTATTACAGTCATTTTAGTGAAGCCATCGATCGTTGAAATTTTTCAAGGGTTTATTCCTGTGATTCCTGATGGAAGTATGGGATTGATTATTGCCTTATTTGCAACAAGCTTTTCCATAGTTGGTGCATTGTATCAATCGTACTTGGTTAAAGAAAAGGGTTGGACTCTTACAGACGCAGCCAGCGGAAAGAAGGAGTCTTTCTTAGGTATTTTCCTGCTTGGATTTATTTCTTTTTTAATCATGATCACAGCTGCCACTATCTTAAAACCACAGGGCCTAGTCGTGAATAATGCAACGGAAATGGGCTTGGCATTAGAGCCTTTATTCGGTAGCTGGTCAACTTTCGTATTTATGCTTGGGTTGTTTGGTGCTTCGTTTTCCTCGCTTATGGGAAATGCGACGATTGGCGGTTCGTTGCTGGCAGATGGATTTGGGCTAGGAAGTAACCTTTCTAATATGAAAGTAAAGCTTCTCATTATTTTAGTGATTTTGTTTGGTTCGGTTATTGGAATTGTATTTGGTTCCGCACCGCTCAATTTAATCGTCTTTGCTCAGGCGGTGACGATCTTTGTTGTTCCGTTTATCGCAATCGCAATTTTAGTTGTGGCGAATGACAAGCGAGTGATGGGCGAGTTGAAAAACAAATGGCTAAGCAATGTATTAGGAATCATTGGTTTGCTTGTGTTGATTTATCTGGCATATAACAACGTACAAAATATCTTTTTTACTTAATAGAATGGAGGACAATATGAAAACAGTAGAAGAATTAGAGAACCTGATGACGCAGCCATCTGCTGCATTGATAGATGACTTAGTGAAGCTAGAAGGAAATATTATGGTTTTGGGTATCGGCGGGAAGATGGGCCCGACGCTTGCGATAATGGCAAAGCGAGCGATTGATGCGGCAGGCTTGGATAAGAAGGTGATTGGGGTTTCCAGATTTTCGAATGGCACGCTGAAAGATGAGCTAGAGTCCGCAGGTGTTGAAACGATTGCCTGTGATTTGTTAGATGAGGATGAGCTAAAAAAGTTACCGGTAGAAAAAAATATCATTTATATGGCTGGGAATAAATTCGGGACGACTGGTAACGAGCATTTCACATGGGCGATGAATACGTATTTACCAGGTAGAGTAGCAGAACATTTTAAAGGCTCAAATATTGTGGCATTCTCTACGGGAAATGTTTATCCATTAGTTCCTGTTTATGCAAGCGGCTGCGATGAGAATCATCCTGTGGCTCCAGTCGGTGAGTATGGTCAATCGTCCTTAGGGAGAGAGCGCGTGTTTACTTATTTCTCACAAAGAGACAATACACCACTTGCTATATTCCGATTGAATTATGCAATTGATATGCGCTACGGGGTTTTATTGGAAATTGCCAAGTCCGTCTTTAATGAAACACCGCTTGACCTTTCCATGGGGCATGTCAATGTGATCTGGCAGGGAGATGCAAATGAGTATGCGATTCGTTCACTTCTTCATGCGAGCTCGCCTCCGACAATCATCAATGTGACAGGTCCAGAGACGCTTTCAGTTCGCTGGCTGGCAAAAGAGTTTGGGCGCTTGTTCGATAAGAACCCTGTGTTTGTTGGGGAGGAGCAAGAAAATGCATTACTCAACAATGCGAGTAAAGCTCATCAGCTATTTGGTTATCCACGCGTTTCTATTAGAGAAATGATTGAATGGATAGCTGACTGGGTGGCTAATGATGGAGAGACCATTAATAAGCCGACCCACTTCCAGGAGAGGAAGGGTGAATTTTAAATGGCACTAACTGACGAGCTGAAGCAGCATTTACACGATGGAGCTTTCATACCTGCTCATCCACTGGCAATCACACAGGATAAACAGCTAGATGAAGAGGCTCAGCGCCGATTAACTCGATATTATATCGAGGCAGGTGTTGGAGGAGTGGCGGTTGGTGTCCATACGACGCAATTTGAAATTCGTGATCCACAATTTAATTTGTATGAAACGGTATTGAAGCTTGCGATGGAGGAAATCGAAAAGGCAAAAATTGATCGACCATTCCTCAAAATTGCAGGAGCTTGTGGGAAAACAGAGCAGGCAATAGAAGAGGCAAATACTGCTAAAAATCTTGGCTATGATATGGTATTATTAAGTAACGGCGGATTAAATGAATATTCAGAAAATGAATTGATTGAGCGCACAATGTCAGTGTCAGATATCATCCCAGTTTTCGGATTTTATCTGCAGCCAGCTGTAGGAGGACGTGTATTTAGCTACGATTTTTGGGAGCAGTTCGCAGCTATCGACAATGTGTTCGGTATTAAGATGGCACCATTTGACCGTTATTTGACGTTAGATGTTATTCGTGCGGTAAACGCCTCTCCTAGAAGAGATGAAATTGCACTGTACACAGGTAATGACGACAATATAGTGACTGACCTATTTACAGAGTACGAAGCAGAAGTGAATGGTCAGAAAGCATCGAAACAAATTGTCGGTGGCTTGCTCGGTCATTGGTCTGTCTGGACACATAAGGCAGTAGAGCTTTTTGAACAAATAAAAGAAGCGAGAGCAAATGAACAAATTGATAAAAAGTGGTTCTTCATCGCTCAACAAGTGACGGATGCTAATGCAGCATTCTTTGATTCTAAGCATGATTTTAAGGGGAGCATTGCTGGCATCAATGAAGTGCTCAGAAGACAGGGGCTTATGAAGGGAAATTGGTGCCTGATGGACCATGAAGTGCTAAGTGATGGGCAGCTAGAGGAAATAGACCGTGTTTATGCTGCTTATCCAGAGCTGAATGATGATTCTTTTGTAAAAGAGTTTTTGGAAAAGGAAAGCGCAGTGCCTAGACTCTCTTGAAATATATGTCTAGGTAAGGAAGAGGATATCGCAGGAAAAGAAACAGCATTCTACAGACACATCAAAAGGTGTGTCTTTCTTCTATTCCAAGGGGGTGGGTTTTGTGGAAACTAGTATTAGAGTAGGTGTTATAGGGCCACAGTGGATTCGAGAAACAATGGTGAGATGCTTTGGACTTTTTCCGAATATCCAACCGATTTTTAGTTTATCGGATGAAATAGTAGATGCTAGGCAATTAACAACGGAGCTTATCGATCATGTAGATTGTTTGTTTTATTCGGGAAGAATTCCATATTTAGTTTCGAAGGATGAAATCCCTATAGAGGTTCCAGCTTTTTATATACCTTTGAAGGGAGCAGGACTTTATCAAGCACTTTATAAGCTGAAGAGCAAAAAGAGTCTATCGAATATTAGTCTAGATGGTATTCAGAACAATTACATGGAAATAGTGAAAAATAATTTAGAAGAAACGTTTACCTATCAAAGCTTTCAAGAAATCGTCTATATGGAAAACAAAGAAGATGTAGTAACCTTCCATGAAAAGAATGTGTTGGACAACCCCGATACAGTAGTGATTACTAGCTTAAAGCTAGTAAGTGAACAGCTGACAAGTATGAATATTGTAAATGAGTGGCTGAAGCCAACAGATCAGGATATTATTGTGGCAATCGAGCGAATGCTGCTTGCGACTAATCAACGAAAGCAAAAGGAAATGCAAATTATTATAGGTAGGATCTTTATAGAAAGTTCCGGGGATGTCCATGAATTTATGACGGAGCAGCAGGTACATAAACGAAGTCATGCTATTCACCGTATGCTGCTTCAATTTGCAGAGCAAATAAACGGGTATCTCGTTGCACTCAGCAGCAGTGAGTATATATTCGTTACCAATCGAGGCATTTTTGAAAGAATTACAGAGGGTTACAAATACTTGCCAATTGTCGATGAGATGAAGAAAAAGCTAGAGGTATCTCTATCAATTGGTGTAGGTTTTGGCTTCTCAGCTTTAGAGGCTGGCTCGCATGCCAGGGTTGCTCTCATTCAGGCACAGGAAAACGGAGGGGGCTGCTGCTTCATCGTCCGTGAAGATCGCAGTGTTTTCGGTCCAATTGATTTAATCGTACCAATGAAATACCCACTCACAGTGACCGATCAGTTACTGATCAGTAAAGCAGAATTTGTTGGCATGAGTGCTGCAAATATAGAAAAAACGATGGCTGTTATCAAGCGAAAACAAAAGAATGAATTCACAGCACATGAATTAGCAACTATCCTTAGCATCACACCAAGAAGTGCACATCGAATCATTCAATCCTGGTTAGACGCTGAGCTGATCAAAATCATAGGGATGGAGAAAATTTCAAGGCGAGGCAGACCGAGACAGGTATTTGCAATTATTATGAACGAGGAATAGGAGGAGCTCTATGAAAATAGGATTAATAGGTCTAGACACCTCTCACAGTGAAATATTCACGAGATTATTAAATGACCTGGACGATACGTACCACGTGAAAGGTGCTAAAATCACCCATGCCATTCCGACCTTCTCAGAGGATTTACCAATCAGCTCCAACAGATTCCCTGATTACTACCAAATTGTTATAAAAAAATACGGAGTAGCAGAGGTAGAGACAGTCGAGGAAATAATGAATGAAGTAGACGCAATCATAATTGGAACAGTTGACGGAAGAAACCATCTGGACTGGTTCAAACAGGTTGTGACCTATCGTAAGCCAGTTTTCATCGATAAGCCAGTCGTCATGAGCAGTGAGGAAATGGCTGAGGTCATGGGCCTGAGTAAAAAAAATGGAACACCGGTCATGAGCTCATCCGCTTTACGTTTTTCTGAATCAGTCATGGCTGTTAATAGGAAAGGGAATTGGAGTAGCGGCTATTTCTACGGTCCTACCCCAATGCAGGAGCAAATGCCCGGCTACTTTTGGTATGGCATTCATTTAGTAGAAATGGCTGTCACGCTTTTTGGAACAGGCGTTGAAAAAGTACAGGTCGAGTACAAGTACGATTGTCATCAGGTTCATCTGACATATAAGGATGGTCGACATCTCTTAATTCGCGGAGAATCAGAATGGCATGGCCGATTCGGAGCGGTACTTCATTCTGCAGACGATGTTCAGACGTTAAAGCTTTGGGAAGAAGAGAAACCCTTTTACGCAGGACTCGTTGAGCATATTGTAGAATTTTTTGAAACTGGGAAGGGGGCAGTTTCTTTAGAAGAAACAGCTGCGATTGTTAGGATTATTGAAGAGATTAATAAGGGGTTATAAGAGGGGGGTACCATTGAGCTAGGGCTTGAATGGTACTATTTTTATGGGGCTGAGACGTTATAGCTTCCAAACAAAAAGCCCTATGCCTCCAACTGGCACAGGGATTAACTCAAAGCAGTTTACTCCACAATCTTCCCATCAAAAGCAGCTTGATAGATCGCAGAAATTTCTTCATGTCCTAGCTCCATCGGACTTCGAGCTAATATACGCTTCTGTTTCAATGCATCCTCAGTTAAACTTTCCAAGGCACTTTCTGGAATGTCGAAGCCTTGTAAGTTAGAAGGGATTCCAACATCTTCTACTAATCTTTTTAACTCAGCGACACATTTATAGGATGCTTCCTCCTGTGATAGATTAGCAGAGCTGAAGCCCATTACATCGTATATGTCCTTCATGCGTTTTTCGCAGCTTTTACGTATGTATCCCATGACGTAAGGGAGAAGCACAGCATTGGAATCTCCGTGTGCGATATGGAACTGCCCGCCAAGCGGGTAAGCGAGTGCATGTACTCCAGCAACTCCTGCATTGAAGAAGGCAAGGCCAGCTAAATAGCTGCCGTAGCTCATATCTGTACGAGCTTGTTTATCATCACCATTCGATACAGCAGTGCGAATAGAATTGCTGATCAACCGAATTGCCTGTAGCGCTAATGCATCCGACACAGGACTTGCATTCTTAGAGATATACGCCTCAACGGCATGTGTCAGTGCATCTACTCCCGTTGCAGCAGTTACCTTCGGAGGCAAGGAAATTGTTAATGCTGGATCTACAATTGCCACGTCCGCCAATAAATAATCATGCGTCACCACGTCTTTTGTAGTTTCCAAGGACAACACCGAGATGTTTGTAACCTCTGATCCAGTACCAGAAGTGGTAGGGATTAAAATAGTTGGTAAACCTTTATGGGTAATATGCTTCGTTCCAGTTAGGTTCAAATAATCTGCCACATTACCATCATGAGAAGCTAGCACTCCTGCAAGCTTGGATAAATCCAAAGCACTACCACCACCGACGCCAATTACCATATCAAAGGCATGTTCACGTGTATAGGAAACAAGTTTTTCGCCGATTGCTAGAGGTGGCTCTGGCACTACATCTGTATATATTTGAACGTTGTAGCCAGCATTCTCTAGTGGCTCCGAGACTTTATTAGTCAATCTGATATCCTTTAAAAAAGGATCTGTGACGATTAATATTTTCTTCACTTCAAAGCGTTTCACTTCAGCTAGAAGATGGGAAAGTGAATCCCATCCTGTATAGCTGATTGGTGTAAACGTAATTTTTTCTGACATATTGCACACTCCTTACTGATTATTCCATACAACAAGCTTTGTTTCAGTCATTTCATGGATTGCATATTTTATGCCTTCCTTGCCAGTTCCGCTGTCCTTCACACCACCATATGGCATTTGGTCTACACGATAGGTAGGAATGTCATTAATCATTACGCCGCCAACCTCTAAAAGCTTCGAGGCTTTAAATGCAGTTTGAATATCGTTAGTAAAAATCCCAGCCTGTAGTCCGAAGTCCGAGTGGTTGATGGCTTCAATTCCCTCTTCAATAGAAGATATGCGACTCACCCCAACAATCGGTGCGAAAACCTCCTGACAGGAAACCTTTGAGATAGCATTTACATTTTTAAAAATAGTAGGTTGAAACACATCGTTTTCAATCTTACCGCCAGTGATGATTTCAGCACCATGCTCTACAGCTTCCTCGACCCATTCCAAAGCTCGCTCCGATTCGCTAGCAGCAATCATTGCAGAAATGTCAGTTGACTCATCGAATGGACTACCGACAACAAGCTTCTTCGTCATCTCACTAAATTGCTCGATAAACTCATCGAAAATCTCATCCATTACATACGTACGTTGTAACGAAATACAAACCTGCCCCTGGTTAGAGAAGGCACCCATCACACATTTCGGTACAATTTTAGATAAATCTACATTTTTATCGATGATTAAACCTGCGTTAGACCCAAGCTCAAGCGCCACCTTTTTTAAGCCTGCCTTATTACGAATGCCCTTACCTACTGCAGGACTACCAGTGAAAGTAATCATCTTCACCTTGTCGCTTTCAACTAAAGCATCGCCAACCTCGCGACCGCTACCAGTCACTACATTAAAAGCACCTTTTGGAAGTGCCGTTTGCTCGATCAATTCTGCTAAAAATAAAGCAGAAAGAGGAGTCTGTGAAGCAGGCTTCAATACAATCGTATTTCCTGCTGCAATAGCAGGTCCGACTTTATGTGCTACTAGATTTTGTGGGAAGTTAAAGGGAGTAATTGCTCCGATTACACCGATAGGCTCCTCGATTGTATAGCCAAATCGATCAGCGCCATTTTTTGCAGCATCCATCGGAATCATTTCTCCAGTTAAACGCTTAGCTTCCTCTGCAGCAAATTTATACGTTTCAATCGTCCGATCGATTTCTCCATACGCATATTTCAAAGGCTTTGAAGCCTCTAAGGAAATAATCTTTGCAGCTTCCTCACGATGAATTATAAATAGCTGTGTAATCTGTTCCAAAATAGCAGAGCGTTCGAATGCTGTTAAAGCAGCCATTTTCTCACGTGCACCGTACGCCACTTCAATTGCTTCATCCACTTCCTCACGAGTTGCCTGAGGTATTTTCGCTATAAGCTCTTTCGTATGAGGGGAGTACAGCTCCGCATATTTCTCTGAAGATTTCCATTCACCATTTACAAAATATTTTCTTTCCATTTGAATCATCCTTTCGTTGTGTGAGAGCCATACAAAGCTCTGGGTAACAATATATTACCACTTGCTCGTCTTAATTTCTTATGATAGGACTGATAGCAACTTTATATGATGAATTTTATCCTGTCTGGGATTGTACAAATTTTAATTAAAGATTTACAATGTTTACGTATTCATAACTTCATAAAAAGAAATGTATACGCATTCATTTTACTATAAAATAAAAACAAACTCTTTAAGTTTGTTTTACTTTTTGAGATGTGGTGCTTCTTGGAAATATCTTAACAGGTTCTGTTATTTTAACGCAACTATTATTTTTGTTTTCAATCATATCTATTAGTTTTTGTATTGCTAGGTGACCCAAATTCCTACCTGAAATGCTGCCTACCGTAGTGAGTTGAATAGAACCATGAGAGCTAAGATCTACATTGTCAATTCCAATGATGCTAACATCCTTTGGCACCTCTAAACCCATACTAATAGCATTATCCATTACATTAAGAGCGAGAGAATCACTGCCAGCACAAATTGCAGAAGGAGGATTTTTTAGGTTCATCAATTGGTGGAAGGATGCCGAAATATCGGTACTTGTTGTATCAGTGTTAAATATATATTCTGGTTTTAAGCCAATTCGCTCATCTTTTAATGCTTGACTGAATCCTTGGAAACGATGATAGAAGGTGCTAAAATTTTGTGGGCCTCCAACCCAGGCGATTAGTTCATGTCCTTGGTCAATCATATGTTTTGCAGACAAATAACCAGCCTCATAATTATCAATTTCTACAAAGTACTCATTGTTTTGATGCTTGCGATTATAGGTGATAAAGGGAACATTCATCCGCTTCAATTTTTCAAAAATAGGATCGTCATTTAAAATACAGGAGAGAATGATTCCATCCACCTTATGTTCCAAAGCAATCGTATATGCGTCATTTAGTTTATGATCGTTTACAAACTGTACTTGAATTCGATAATCCATCTGACTTGCATAATTGACAATAGCGGTCGTAGTATCCACAAAAAATGGATTATGCAATGGACCAGATAATAGAGCGATCGTTCTGGATTTGTTTTGAACTAAAGAACGTGCCTGAGCATTTGGAATGTAATTTAAATCGTTGATTGCTCTCTGAACTTTTTCAAGTGTTGGCTTCTTAACTAAATCAGGAGTATTAAGGACACGAGAAACCGTAGCCTGCGACACTCCTGCTAGTTTAGCCACATCTTTAGATGATACCAATGGGATTACCTCCAAATAGAATATTTTCTTATTCTGAGTAAATTATACAATCATTATCTATTTTTCTCACTATTTTATCTTAAAATCCATTAGACAGAGATTTGAAAAAATATAAAATGGTTGGTAGGAATTTTTTTTAGTTTACGATGATATAATATAAAAATTCAGAATATGTTGACAACAGACAAAAGAGAAAGTATATTTATTCGTGCAAACGTAAAAGTAAAAATGTAAACGTATTCATTTATTAAAAATAACATAGAAAGGACCAAAAGTGATAGGTAAAATTTTAGATTAAACTGTTTTTACTTGGTGGATGTTTAAAGTAAGACTGCGTTTTTAGTAGCAAGAAAATTAAAAAGAAGGTGATATAGTGAGCGAACTAGTTAAAGTTACTGTAAGTGACAAAGTTGCCATCATAACTATTGATAACCCTCCTGTAAATGTATTAAGCAGTAAGGTAGCACAGGGGTTGTTAGAGACATTTAGACGGATGGAGGAAGATAAAGATATAAGGGCCATTGTATTAACTGGGGCAGGACAAAAGGCATTTATGGCAGGGGCAGATATTAAAGAATTTCCTACTTGGCTTGGTCGAAATGACATGGTGGAGCATGTCGAACTGAATCATCAAGTCTTTCAATATATTGAGAGATTGGTGAAGCCTACCATTGCTATGCTGAACGGTCTCACGTTGGGGGGAGGCTGTGAACTAGCGTTAAGCTGCGACTTTAGAATAGCAGAGGAGCATGTGAAGATTGGTTTACCAGAGATTAATCTAGGGATTTTCCCCGGTGGAGGAGGAACTCAAAGATTACCAAAGCTAATAGGAATTTCGAAAGCGAAAGAGTTAATGTTCTTTGGAGATAGCATTAGTGCTGATGAAGCATTATCAATAGGCTTAGTGAATAAGGTGACAACATCAGGAACTGGTATGGCAGTTGCATTGGAATGGGCAACGAAGCTTGCAGAGAAATCGTTAAACTCTATTAAAAATATAAAAGAATCTATGGAGTGTGGCTATGAAATTTCTTTTGCTGCGGGAATCCAAAAGGAAACCGAACTTTTTTGTAAAACTTTTCATCATGTTGACGCCTATGAAGGAATAAATGCTTTTATAGAAAAGAGAAAGCCAGTCTTTAAGAATTAAAAAATTGGATTAGGATAGGGAGATGTAGGATGAGTGTATTTATGTTGTTGATTGGTTTAGCGATTCTAATCTATATGACCGTAAAGGGTATAAATATTATTATCAGTGCGGTTACAGCAAGTGCATTTGTTGCATTAACTTCTGGACAAGACATTATTGAAGCTATGACAGGTACGTATATGCAGGGCTTTACTGGTTACTTTGCTACGTACTTTTTATTGTTCCTGCTAGGGGCAATTTTTGGAAAGGTTATGGCAGAAACAGGAGCTGCAGAGGCCATTGCTGAATGGGTTATGAAAATTATTGGACCTAAAGGTGCTGTCATGGCAGTCGTGTTAGCCTGTGCCATCATGACCTATGGAGGGGTATCTTTATTTGTAGTAGGCTTTGCTGTTTATCCGCTTGCAGTTTCTTTGTTTAGAAATGCAAATTTACCAAGAAGATTTATACCAGCTGCATTAGTTTTCGGTTCTGTTACTTTTACAATGTTCTTGCCTGGATCACCTGAAATTCAAAACATTATGCCAACAGAATTTTTTGGAACAACTCCTTATTCAGGTTTTTGGATTGGTATGATTGCATCTGCATTTAACTTTATATTAGGCACTTTTTTCCTTCATTTACTGATTAGAAATGCAGTTAAAAGAGGAGAAAAATTTGAAAAATACGACTCAGATATTGAGACCGACGAAGAAAATAAAAAGAAATTACCCCATATCGTGGTTGCATTGTTACCGATAATTGTAGTAGTAGGTGGAATGGTTACGTATTCACAATTATTTAATGCCAATACTGCTGCCATTTTAGCACTTTTAGGTGCGATTATCGTTGCATGTCTGACTATGTTCAAATTCATCACTGGCTTTTGGGATGTTTTAGGAAAAGGCTCCAACGATGCAATAGTAGCTATCTGTAATACAAGTGCTGTTATCGCATTCGGTAAGGTCGCAGCTTTGACTACAGGATTCACACAAATTGTTGAAACCGTATTAGAAATCCCTGGTCCACCACTGTTAAGTATGGCAATTTGTATCAATCTTATAGCTGGATTAACAGGTTCTGCATCTGGTGGTTTAGGAATTTCACTTCCTATTTTAGCTCCAATTTATTTAAATATGGGCGTAGATCCAGGTGCATTACACAGAGTATCCGTAATGTCATCTGATGGCTTGGCATCGTTACCACACAACGGTTATATTGTTACGACTATTCGTAATATTAGTCATGAAACCTTTAAACGGGCATATCCTGCGGTAGCTCTGATGGCCGTAGTGCTCACAATGTGTGCAACTGCATTAGCTGTAATCTTATTTACTATTTTCACATAAATGCTAGTTTACTAACAAAATGAGGTGACCTGATGGAAAAAGTATATATAGTATCTGCACAAAGAACAGCTGTAGGAAGATTTGGGGGAAGTTTAAAACAATTTAGCTCTTCAGAATTATGCGCAGAAGTGATAAAAGCAATGGTCAAGGATTTGAAAGTCCCATTAGAGAAAATAGATGAAATCATTATTGGCAATGTTTATCAAGCTGGAGGGAAAGCCAACCCGGCGAGGCAAGCTGCCTTAAAGGGTGGCTTGCCTACTTCCATTCCAGCAATGACTATCAACAAGCAATGTGCCTCTGGTATGCGTTCTGTTTCCTTAGCCTATCAGCAAATAAAGGCCGGAGATGGGAATCTAATCATTGCCGGTGGAACAGAAAGTATGAGCAATGTTCCTTATATATCGAAGGAGAGTAGATGGGGAAAGAAATTAGGGGCCATTCAGCTAGAAGATAGTTTGCTACATGATGGATTAGTTTGCTCAAGTGAAAACTATCATATGGGAGTAACTGCCGAAAATGTGGCGGAACAATATAATATTTCTCGTCAACAACAGGATGAGTATGCTTTACGTAGTCAAACAAAAGCAGCTAAGGCAATTGTTAATGGTGTATTTGAAAAGGAAATTGTACCAATTGTAACAAAAAAAGAAGAATTCAAAGTGGATGAACATCCACGGGCTACAACAATAGATGCATTACAGAATCTATCAGCTGCATTTAAGGAAGATGGGACTGTCACAGCAGGAAATGCATCTGGGTTAAATGATGGTGCCTCTGTGATACTTATTGCTTCGGAGAGATTGGTTATAGAATATGGGTTAACTCCTTTAGCAGAGATAATTTCTGTTGCTTCTGCTGGGGTAGACCCAAGGGTGATGGGAATTGGACCAGTTCCAGCAACAAGGCTTGCACTAGAAAAAGCAGGCATGGAAATAGAGGATATAGATCTTATCGAGCTAAATGAAGCTTTCGCAGCACAAGCACTTGCTGTGATAGAGGAACTAAATATTAACGAAAGTATTGTCAATGTAAATGGCGGCGCCATAGCACTAGGACATCCAGTAGGAAGCTCGGGATCTAGAATTATAGTTTCATTAGTACATGAATTAATCAGAAGTAACAAAAAATATGGTCTGGCAACATTATGTATCGGTGGTGGTCAGGGTGCATCGGTAATAGTAAAAAACGTCCAATTCCAAGATTAATATATAGAAATGAGGCGAAGCAACATGGAAAAGAAAGTAATGATAGTGGGGGCAGGTCTGATGGGTAGTGGAATTGCCCAGATTTTTGCATTAGCAGGTTTGCCAGTAGTATTAACAGACCGCTCAGAGGAAGATTTAACAAGAGGGAAAAATTTTATAAATAAAAGCATTCAATCAATGTTAAAAAGAGAAAAGTATACCCCTACGGATGAACAAAGAATTAATGATTCTATACTTTTTTCAACTAATATTCAAGATGGAAAAGATGTGGATTTAGTTATTGAAGCAGTTCCTGAAAGATTAGACTTAAAGCAACAGGTGTTTAGGCAACTCGATGAGATCGTTCAACCTAATGCTATATTAGCAAGCAACACGTCATCATTATCCATTGCGGCAATTGGTTCTGTAACAAATCGCCCAGAAAAAGTAGTAGGTATGCATTTTTTTAGCCCAGTACCAATTATGAAACTATTAGAAATTATTACCTCAATAGAAACTTCAGAAGATACCCTTGTAAGGGTGAGGGAATACGGAAACCTTATCAATAAAGAAACGGTCATTGCTCAGGATTATCCTGGATTCATCGTCAATCGAATTTTACTACCAATGATGAATGAGGCATCATTTCTAGTAATGGAGGGTACAGATCCGGAGGAGGTAGATCGAGGTCTGAAGTTAGGGGCAAACCATCCTATCGGACCTTTACGCTTGGCAGATGAATGTGGATTAGACACAACACTGTATGCACTGGAAAGCCTGTATGAGGGCTTCGGAGATTCCAAGTATCGTCCATGTCCATTACTCAAGAGAATGGTGGAAGCCGGAAAGCTCGGGAAGAAATCAGGTAAAGGTTTTTATGACTATAACTAGATGGAAAAACAAACAGGTCAACTAAAAATAACAGAAAACCATCTTTTACTCCCTATGATTTGGGAAGGAAATTTAAATATTCATTCCAATATGCCTTTAATGGAAAATTCTCGTTTCAAAAGTGTTATTTTACATGGTGACACAATCTTTACTCTAGCAATATCATTGATAGAAAAGCAGGAAATCCCTTTTACTAAAATTCATGAATTTACTAGTTACTATAAAAAAAGTATCACAGTGGGTGACGAAATTTATGTAGTTTACAGACTAAGAGGCGAAGTATTAAGGTTCTCTGTGTATAAAAAAGAAGATGAGCTAGTCATGGAAGGATCTTTAATCTATTTCTGTGAAGAAAGGATGTTAGAGATTTGAATTTTATTAATCAAGTCAAAACACCTATTCATCGAACTATATACAAAACAGATGTAGAACTTTTTCAAATGATGCTAAACGAGCAAAAATCAAATCTAAAATATTATATAGACAACCGTCAGCTTGTGATGGTCGCGATTGGAATTTTAAACAGGACATTCAACTTGGAAGATTATCTAGTAGCAGTTGTAGGACAAAATTGGAGATTTAGAAAAGGCGTAAAAGTTGGAGAAACTATCTCAGTAGATTATCAAATTTGTGAAAATAATACCCTCACTAAAAAAAGTTGTATCTATGATATTCATATCGAGGTTCTTGCAGATGATCATCCAGTGGCAGAAGGAATCTGGTCGATTATGTTGAACAGTAAATTATAGGAAGGGAGATATTGTAATGTATCAAACAATTGTAGAACCACGAGTTTCTGAAACGGATGGCGTAGGGCATATTAATAACACCACAGTACCTGTCTGGCTTGAAGGTGGTAGAAACAAACTTTTCTCTTTGTTCATGCCAGACCTTAGCTTTAGTAATTGGAAAATGATTATCCTAAAAACAACTGTAGAGTACAAGGCACAAATCTACTTTGGTACTAGCGTAGAAATAAAATGCTGGGTAAAACGCATCGGCAACACTAGTCTAGAACTATATGAAGAAATATGGCAAGGAAATAAGCTAACTGTTCAAGCAAATACGATATACGTTAACTATAATGTCCAAGAGAACAAAAGTGAGATTATCCCCGATCATATAAGAGAAGAACTGGAGAGGCATTTGTATATTGAACAATAGATTAAAGGAGGGATCAAATGGGAACGAAAGTTATATATAAAGTGGAAAATAATATTGCGAGAATTACACTTAATCGCCCGGAAGCCTTGAATGCATTAGATAATGATATGGTTGCAGATCTTATTCATTATCTAAATCAAACTAAAAAAGATGATGAAGTGCGTGTCATTATAATAGAGGGGTTGGGAAAGGCATTTTGTGCAGGGGATGACCTAGTTGATATGGGAACAGAAAAAAATCCAAATCCTACGGACAAATTAACAGAGTACTCGGATGGATATCCTGCAGTAGTTTTAGCTATGAAAAACTTAGAGAAGCCGATTATAGTGAAGGCACATAAATACGCATTAGGAGCCGGTTTTGAAATTGCGTTGGCAGCAGACTTTATCATTGCTTCGAATGAGACTAAGTTTGGACTGCCTTTCGTTTTAAGAGGGATATCTGCAGGTACATATCTTTTGCAAAAACGTATAGGATATCATCGAGCTGCACGTTATCTCTTTTTAGGAGAAATGTTCGGAACAAATGAGGCAAGTGAGTGGGGACTACTGTATAAGCAAGTGGAACAAGATAAACTGGAGGAAGTGGTTGAGGACTTGGCAATTCATTTAACTAGTAGTGCTACAAGAACAATTGGCCTAATGAAAAAGGCAATGCACAATAGCGATGGGATGACGATAGAAAATGCATTCCAAGTACAGACTTATTCAACACTAGCCTCTTATTATACAGTCGATTATGCAGAGGGCAAGCAGGCCTTTATTGAAAAACGTTCTTCAAATTTTAAAGGAAAGTGAGGGATTATTATGCATTTAGCTCTACAAAATAAGCCAATCCATTCGTATATTGAACAGCATGCTCAAACAACTCCTGAGAAAACAGCGATTAACTTTTATGGAAGGCAAATATCATATGGGGAACTCTGGGGTTCGATTAAACGTGTAGCAAGCTTTCTGACTGACAAGGGTATTCAAAAAGGGGATACCGTCGCTCTTTTCCTTCAAAATTGTCCGCAGTACGTGATTGCTTTTTTTGCTATTCAAAAAATAGGGGCAATAGTAGGACCATGTAATCCCATGTTCAAAGAGTGGGAGCTAAAATATCAGCTTAATGACTTGGAAGCCAAAGCTATATTTACTACTCCAGATTTATATGAAGTTTTTCAAAAAATAGAGAGTGAAACGAAAGTAGAAAGTAAAATAGTAACTAACTATAAGGATTATTTGCCAGAAAACCCTTACCCGGCATTTCCAGAAAAAGTGCTCGAAAACCGATGGGAGGACACCTATGACTGGATGACAATATTGCAGAATGACCAGTACAGCAATGATATTAATACAAACATTAATATGGCAGAAGATGTTAGTCTGATCATTTATACATCTGGTACTACCGGTTCTCCAAAGGGAGCAATGCTTACATTTCAAAACTCAGAATTCCAAGCAGCTTGTGTAGCCAAGAACTTTGGATTCACTAAAGAAGATACCTATATTAGTGTTATGCCAATCTTTCATATAGCAGGGAAATTGGTCGGTCTACTAAGTGCAATGGAAGTAGGAGCGTCAGTTGTGCTGCTTACACGCTTCGATCCAAAGGGAATGCTCCAGGCATTCCAGCAATATAACGCTACGGTATTATATACGACTACCCCTATGAACATACAAATGATGAGAGAACCTTCTATCCAAAATATTGATTTTAGTAAACTTAAAATAGATATAGTAACTAGCTTTGGTGTTCAATTGTCTCAAGAGATATCAGATGAATGGAAATCTATAACTGGTAAGCCGCTAATGGAATTTGCTTATGGCATGAGTGAAACTCATACTGGCAATACGATGACTCCACAAGGTGACATTCGATATGGCTCAGTTGGAAAGCCTACATTTGATACTGACGTGAAAGTGGTAGATTTTGAAAATTATCATTTAGAAATGGCCATTGGGGAACAAGGAATGATTCTTGTAAAGGGACCAAGTGTCTTCAAAGGCTATAAAGGAAGAAACGAGGAGACACAAAAATCTTTTTTTCACGATTACTTTGTAACAGGTGATATTGGGAAGTTTGATGAAGACGGTTTTCTCTATTTTCTTGGAAGAGTAAAAGAAATGATAAAATGCTCCGGCTACAGTGTATATCCAGAGGAAGTAGAAAAAATGCTTTCACAACATGAAAAAATTAACCAAGTAGCAGTAATTGGCATTCCCGATCCAATAAGAGGAGAGTCAGTCAAGGCCTTTGTTGTCCTAGAAGAAGGATCAATCGCAACAGAAAATGAAATTATTGAATGGGCAAAAGAAAGAATGTCCGCCTACAAATATCCACGAGAAGTAGAATTTATAGAGGAACTTCCAAAAACAAGCTCTGGCAAAATATTGAGGCGAATGTTAAAAAAGGAAACAGTTTAACCTTATTAGAGAGCTGGGTATGATAAAAAACTCTTTATCTTTAATTAGGTAGAGAGTTTTTTAATAACTGGAGTAAAGGGCGTGTAGAAAATATTAAAGGACCATAGTCAGGCCCTGGTTTTATGCATGTTATGATATTGATGATGGTACTTTGGCTGCTTTATTGTAGTTATCAAATTTTTCTTTACTTAATATGGCCTTGCTTATTTATTAACTGCCCCACATGAACCATCCTGCCACCGGCTATAACCTTTGGAGCAACAAATGCAGTATTAATCTTGTTTAAGCTATTTTTATCTAAAGCTAAAGGTGTATTTGTCACTTATTTTTCCTGCAACCCTAAAAAGTACTTGTGGAACGACACATCATTGAAAGCTGAACCCCATCCAAACGCTCTAGCTGGTTTCGGTGTTTGTTTAATTATTAATCTTAGAAAAAACTATTATAGGAATATGCATTCTATTAAATACAATAATAGGATTATTTGTATTGTCTTAGAATCATTCATGATATAATGTCTGCATTGTTAGAATTTTGAAATGAGTTTCTAAATCTTAGTGACCATTGCAAGTGCTAAAAAAGACTGTGCCGTATAACCCGCTTTCACGATAACCTGTGGGCTGTTTACGACAATCCCGGGCTAGTTTACGACAATCCAAGCCTAGTTTACGACAATAGGTCGCTACTTTACTACAATCAAGCGTTACTTTACGACAATCGGCATCCTGCTCCACTCCGCGAGCAAGATTTACGACAATCCCGGCTCAGTTTACGACAATAGGTCGCTAGTTTACGACAATAGCTCACTACTTTACTACAATCCAGCGTTACTTTACGACAATCGGCATCCTGCTCCACTCCACGAGCAAGATTTACGACAATCCAAGGCTAGTTTACGACAATAGGTCGCTACTTTACTACAATCATGCGTTACTTTACGACAATCGGCATCCTGCTCCACTCCGCGAGTAAGGTTTATGACAATCCGAGGCTAGTTTACGACAATAGCTCGCTACTTTACTACAATCCAGCGTTACTTTACGACAATCGGCATCCTGCTCCACTCCGCGAGTAAGATTTACGACAATCCAGGGCTAGTTTACGACAATAGGTCGCTAGTTTACTACAATCCAGCATTACTTTACGACAATCGCCATCCTGCTCCACTCCGCGAGCAAGATTTATGACAATCCCTCGACCGCTCTATATATTTAGCGAGCTATTGGAGTCTTTTGGCCATTTGAATTGCGAGAGAGATTTTTCATGGAACACCAGTTAACTATACAAGGTTGGAACAAAACTCTCTGCCTTAACTGAGGTAGAGAGTTTTTTTGAAGGGGTATGGTCTTAAACGACTCTAATTTCTTAGAAGCATGTAGCGATTCAGCTAACAAATCACAATCCCAATAACAGGAGGACAAACATGGTACACATTCTTTACATAGAAGATGAAGTGGATATAGGAAACTGGGTGAGAAAGGATTTAACAGAAAGAGGGTATGAGGTGACATGGCTGAAATCTGGACAGGATGCTGAAAAGTATATTTCAAGTGTGGATATGGCAATTTTGGATGTGATGATTCCAGGGTTAGATGGCTTTTCAATTGGGAGGCGTATTAAAAAAGAAAAGGGAGACCTGCCTATTTTAATGCTCTCTGCGAGGACTGCGGTGGAGGATAAAATAGAAGGACTAAATTTTGCAGATGATTATTTAACAAAACCGTTTCATCCGGATGAGCTTGCAGCTCGTGTCGAAGTATTGCTACGGAGATACCAAAAGAATGACGATATATTAAAGCTTCAGCATCTGATGATCTATACAAAGGACATGAGAATAGTAGACGGTGAAAAAGAGGAGGAAATCCAATTAACCGGCAAGCAATATCATCTTTTGCAGTACTTCGTTCGTCATTTGAATCAAATATTAACAAAGGAACAGCTGTATGAGGGAGTGTGGGGAGAGCGTTATATCGAAGGAGATAAGACGTTGATGGTTCATATTCGTTATTTACGAGAGAGAATTGAAAGGGACCCAGCAAAACCATCAATTATTGAAACCATTCGCGGAATTGGGTATAGGGTAAAAATATGAAGAGCTTTTTCCGGTCCTTACTAGCGAAGTATATGTTTCTGATTCTATTAGCAATGTCTATTGTTCAAGTTTCCTATTTAATTATTGCTTTATTTGTATTTGGTGTTTCTAGTAACACGCAGGGTGACACTTTAAACAACCATACTATAGAGGAAGGTGACGTAGAAGGAAAATGGCATCAAGAAGCAAATGGTATGCAAATTGTGACTTCTGAAACAATAGAAGAGCATTTTACTAAGTGGAAGCAACAACATCCAAAAGCATCAATGTTCTGGGTGGATGGTCAAGGGACGCTCGCTAATCAAGTGAACGTAAAAGAGCAGTTGCCTGCCGAGTGGTCGGCAGTATATACAGCAAAATTTATAAAACAGCACTATGGAGGGGACCCATTTACAGTTATTGCGTTCGTTGGACAAGATGAAATGAATGGTTTCGTTGTACTGGAGATGCCTAGGTCAGAGTTTGATCCACCTCTTAAAAATATTTATGATGAATATGGACTTATTTTTGTATCTGGTGTTATTTTTATTATTTTTCTGTTTTTATTAGTATCCTTTCTATTCTTTAGGAGTATTAGAAAACGGTTATTGCAATTGCAAGAGGCAATGGAAATACGGGATGTGGACGGGCTACCGATTGAGATTACGGTGAAAAAGAAGGACGAAATTGGACAGCTTGAAAAAACGTTCAATCAAATGGTATTTGAGCTAAGGGAAAGTAAACAGAGCGAGCAGAAAGAGGAACAGCTACGTCGGGAGCTAATCGCTAATCTTTCTCATGATCTGCGTACACCTTTAACAAAGGTAAGGGCTCAAACTTATTCCATTGCTAAAGAAGTTTTATCGGAGGAAGGTCAAAAAGCGATAGAATCCTTGGAAGCCTCTGTTGTAAATATTGACAGACTGATTGAAAACTTGATGTCATACACGTTACTAATGGCTAGTAAATATAAATTTGAAACAAAGGATATTGATGTTATTCGTTATGTACGTGAATGTTTAGCTTTATGGTACCCTGTCTTTGAAAAGGAAGAGTTTAAATTTGAAGTCAATTTGACTCCGTTCGAACAAAATAAGTGGAAAATCGACCCTATTTGGTTAGGAAGTATAATAGATAATTTATTGCAAAACGTGCTTCGCCATGCAAAAAGCGGAGGATATATTTGTGTTAAAACCGAATCTACAAATCTATACGATGCTATTGTAATTTCAGACAAAGGAAACGGGATGAAAAATGAATCCGATGAAGCAGGTGCAGGAATAGGCTTGTCTATTGTTGATATGATGGTAAAGGGTATGAAGCTAGATTGGGATATTGAGTCAAGTGAAGTGGGAACAACTATTAAAATAAAGAAATACAAATAATGGTGTATTTGAAGGGGCATCCTTTCAAATACACTTTTTTTAAACAAAATTTAAACTTGCCCCTTACCTAGTTTTAATATTCTATCTCTAAGATAGAAAATGAGGTGAGGGAAATGGAATATGTAGTGCAGACAAACAATTTATCCAAACGTTTTGGTAAGGAAAATGCCGTAGTAGGATTGGATATGAAAATACGTAAAGGAGAAATATACGGATTTTTAGGGCCTAATGGAGCAGGAAAGACAACAACCATCCGAATGCTTTTAGGTTTGATGAAATCAACATCCGGTACGATTCAAATCTTTGAAAAGGATTTAAAAAGAGAAAGAATAGACATTTTAAAAAGAGTGGGCTCCCTAGTAGAGAATCCATCCTACTATCCCCATTTAACTGCTTATGAAAATTTAGAGGCATTAAGAAAGATTTTAGGTGTTCCAAAAACAAGAATTCATGAGGTGTTAGAAATTGTTCGGTTATCCGAAGTAGCGAATAAAAAGGTAAAAGGATTTTCACTAGGAATGAAACAACGATTAGGTATTGCAGCTTCCCTATTAAACAATCCGGAGTTACTAATCTTAGATGAGCCGACCAACGGGCTAGACCCATCCGGTATTATTGAAATCCGTAATTTAATTAAACAGTTGCCCGCCGAAACAGGTATGACCATCTTGATCTCCAGTCACTTATTATCGGAAATCGATCAAATGGCGACAACAGTCGGAATAGTTACGAAAGGAAAAATGATCTACCAGGATTCCATCGAAGCTTTGCGCAAGTACGCACAGCAGAAGATTCTATTAAAGGTTAGTGATAGTGAGCAAGCGTGGCGCTCACTATTAGGAAATGGAATAAAAGCTGAGTGGCAGGATGGCATCATTTTATTGTCGGAGCATTCAAATGAAGGAGTGGCAAAAGCAGTATTTACGCTCGTTCAAGGGGGCTATTCAATTTACCGTGTAGAAGAGGAAAAAAGATCACTGGAAGATACTTTCCTTCAAATGACTACTGAGGAGAAGGTAGTATGATTGGGAAACTTTTACTGGCTGATTTTTTGAAATTAAAACGTAAAGGATTATGGTTTCTAGCGTTTTTAGGCCCTTTCGGAGTTATTGCCTTGCAGATGGTTAACTATGGAGTCAGAAAAGATTACTTATTACAGCAGAGTGAGGATGATTGGGGATATTATTTTATGAATGTACATTCTTTTACCCCTCTTGCACTTGTATTAGGAATTGCCATATTAACTTCTTTTATAGCGAGTATAGAAAATGAAACAAATGCTTGGAAGCAACTGATTTCGTTGCCTGTTTCCAAAATGGGTGTGTATTTATCGAAATTTACTGTACTTGCAAGCTTACTATTTGTGTCTTCTCTTCTAGTATTAGTGTTTTCACTTTGTTATGGAGTTTTACTAAAATTAGGAAATGATATTCCTTACTTGGAGTTATTGAAATATAGCTTCTATCCTTATTTTGCAGCCTTGCCAATACTTGCGTTGCAACTCTGGATTGCATCCGTGAGCCAAAACCAAGGGATTCCGATTACGACCGGGGTCTTAGGTGTAATTTTTGCCTTTTCCGCTTTTGTTTTACCTGATTGGATGATATGGAAGTGGCCATCTTTAATGAACGAATGGGATGAGCCGTTGATCAATGTGCTGCTTGGGATTGGAGTAGGTATTGTATTGTATATCGTTGGAATGCTCGACTTTATGAGAAGGGATGTGAAATAAATGATCTCAATTCTACAATCAGAATGGTTTAAGTTTCGACATTCAAAGGTTTTATTCATTATCTTAACCGTTCCGCTTATAGGAATTTTTCTTGGATTAACAAGCAGGTTTTCAAATGAAGATATGGAGATTAATGAATGGTATTTATCATTACTGTCCATGAATTTAACCTATGCTTTACTATTTTTACCCTTGATAACAGGAGTTTTAGCAAGTGCCATTTGCAGATATGAACATCAGGCAGGTGGCTGGAAACAGCTTCTAGCATTACCTGTAACGCGGGGAAGAGTATTTACGGCGAAGTATTTATTGTTGATGCTGCTTGTATTGGTTGTACAAATATTATTTTTTGCTGCTCTATACATAGTAGGAATGATAAAAGGCTTCACCGATCCTTTCCCAATGGGGATAGTGTGGAAATGTTTGGTTGGGGGATGGGTAGCGACATTGCCATTAGTTGCTCTGCAGTTATGGATGTCTATACTATTCAAGAGCTTTGCAGCGCCTTTTGCTGTTAACGTTATCCTGACATTGCCTACAATACTTGTTGTAAACTCAGAGCGTTTAGGTTCTTTCTATCCTTGGGCACAGCCTTTTTTGATGATGTATATCGGTGGTGAGACTGGTGATACATTTTTCGTTCCTTGGGATCAGTTATTAACCGTTGTAGGCGGAAGCTTTATATTATTTTTTGTCGGTGGATATTTATATTTTCAAAGGAAAGCAATTTAAGAAGGAAGTTTAAGGGGATGATGAAAATTAATAATAAGAGTTTTATATTATGTTTGGTAATTTTTATTTCTGTTTTATTGATCGGGTGCAATGGCGAAGCAGTTGACGATGCAGAATCATACATTACCCAAGTGGAGGATATTGACATCCCAGATAATGTGAAGTTAATCGGCTTAGGGGAGGCAACACATGGGAACATTGAATTTCAAAAACTGAAAAAAGATGTATTTGAGGTGTTAATAAAAAATGAAAATGTCCGTGTATTTGTCTTAGAGGGTGATTTCGGAGGTGGACAGCAAATAAATCAATTCATTTTAAATGGAAATGGCACAGCTGAAGAGGCAGTAAACACGCTAGACTATAGTATTTATAAAACGGAGCAAATGGTCAATCTTGTACAATGGATGCATGATTATAACGCGACAGCGAGCGAGGAAGAGAAGGTTTATTTTTATGGTAATGACATGCAACGCTATGACTATAGTAAAAAAGGCGTGCTCGAATACTACAAAGCCATAAACCCAGATTTGTTCAAAAATTATGACTCAAAGTTGGAGCTCGTCACCAATGAGAAAATGCGTGAGTTAACGAAGGAGCAATTGCACGATATCAATGAAACAGTTGAAAATATCATTTTAGACTTACAATCAAATAAAGCAGCTTATGTAGAACAATCTTCCGAGGAATCCCATGTCTTTGCCCTACAAAATGCGCAAATTTTGAAGCAGCGTACGCAATTGTTTTTGAATGAAGGAGAATACACGCAGCTTCGCGATCAATATTTAACGGACAACTTACAATGGATTATTGATTATGAAGCAGCACGAGGAAACGAAAAAGTATTTATCAATGGTCATAATGGACATATTGAAAAAACATCAGCATCTTTAGCTGGCTATAAGTCGATGGGAAATTATTTAGATGAACGATACGGTGAAGAGTATTTTGCAATAGGTAGCGACTTTATCAAAAGTAAGTTTCAATCGAAAAATGGTAGTGGGGAACGAAAGAATTTTACAGTGAAGAATCACAATGATTTAGTGGATGCCTTCAGTGAGGTGGAATCAAATACTTTCTTTGTGGATTTTGAAAATGCGAGTGAGTCAGATGAGTTATCGGATATAATTTCTTCGGAGCAAAAGATGGCTAATATCGGGGATGACTTTCGTATGTGGTACAAGTTTTTAAAGATGTTTTATACGATTGAAATGACACCGAATGAATCATATGATGGTATGATTATCGTAAAGGAAGCAACACCGACTAGTGTAAAAGAATAAAAAATAAACGAATCCATTTTGATATTTAGTTATCTAAATGGATTCGTTTTGTTTATTATAAAATATTGGTATATGGGAGTGTATAGCTATGACTAGGGCTTGTTTTTTGTTATTAAAACTGAGCTCATTTCAAAATAGCACTTTACTAATAAAATACGAACATTTATCTCTTTGTTGATTGCAGCGACAGGCGACGCCAGTGGAATGAGTGAGACAGATAAGCCAACACAAACGATGCGCTAGCAGCGGTGAGGGCTTACCTTACCGCTCATGCCACGGAAAGCGTCCGCTGAGAGTGGAAATTGTGATTTTTCATTCATGTTTTCAATATAAGTAGGATAACTTAACTCGGCATTTCGTAATATGCAATAGCATCATTGAAAAGGTAGCATATTTATTATACGCGACGGTCGAAAGTGTAAAACAATCTTTATTCAACGACAACTGAGAAAGCATAGTTTCCGTCTCCTTGCTTCCAATCAGCTGTTATATAGTAGACATATACTCCTTTTTCCTTTGGAGCTACGATTGAATTATCTTTCATTTGAATAGCATTTACATTTTCTTCATCGATCCATTGCTCCACTATTAGTGATTCATCGATGGGGTCTTTTCTAAAATCAATTTTAATTTCTTCTCCTGGAGAAACAGATGTGGGCGTATGTTTTTTTGCCATATCTAACGGACTGGTATAAACCATATCAACACACTTGGCTGATATCGGTCCGTTCCAACAATAAGAACCCTGTGTGGTAGAAATTTTTGTTTTTCCAACTGTTACAGTTGGAGAAGGAGGCTCTGAACGAAAAGGCTCAAAAACAAAAAATCCAATAATAATTAGACCGATGATACTTACTGTTAAAATCCTTCTAATGATTATCACCCCTTTATCTACAATAGACGTAGAGATTCGGAATGTGTTACATAAAATGGTAGAACTATATTTTTATCGAAGGTTTAGTGCGTGTTATAAAACTCTTCACCTTATATACACCCCATAGCACAAAAGTTACGGTTAAGGCGGAAATAGTATATTGTAGGTAGCTCGCCAATTCTAAACCATTTGTTGTTGAGTAAGAATTTGGATTATAAAGCAGTGTTAAAATAACTCCCTGTATTAAATCAGCTACTCCAACTGAGATAAGTACAATGATGAAAATACTAATTATTTTTTTCATTATTCTTCCTCCTATCTATCATACTTACTGATTTTACACGTAAAAAGTTTCAACATTATTCCTGATCGCGCAAATTCGGCTTCTTTAAATAGCTTAGGAATTCAAATTAAAAAAACTGCTGCCTTAGCCGCAGCAGTTTAACTAAATTTTTTCCTCCATCTAATCAGTCCAAATATCTACGCGCACCTGCATAATTCGTCTTAAACGTCCCAACATTCATCGACTCAATTTTTACCTTAGAGGAGGAGCTAGGGGCATGGAGCATTTTACCTTCTCCGATGTAAAGACCCACGTGATATACCTTTCCTTTTCCTCGATTACCTGCAAAAAACACTAAATCTCCTGGTTGAAGGTTAGCCTTTGACACAGCTTTCCCTTTTGTTGCCTGAACAAAGGAGTCTCTTGGAATGATGATTCCGTGATTTTTGTAGACGGAGTAGACGATGCCTGAACAATCATATCCAAAGGAGGAGGTGCCACCCCAGAGATATGGGAGGTCTAGGAACATTTTGGCACTATTTACGATATCCTTTTGATTTGGTTTAGGGATAGATTGGTAGTTTTTAAATAATTTCGCGTCTTTTTTTTGCATGTACTTCACGCCGTTTTGTGGAGTTTGCACGTGTAGCCAATCGCCTTCTTCCTTGATGACTGGAAGGATAGTAGAGTAGCTGAGAGTGATGTATTTATTTTTTTTTACAGTATCGCTATAAAGCATGGTGCTTTTTGCATTTACTACTGCAATGGAGCAATCTGAATAATCCTTAGTTGATTCTATTATATGTGATTTTGGCACCCAGCCCGGATAGCCTTCCTTTTGGTTAGGAACATATTGGTCCTTTACAGCTATTTTGACCCAGTTGCCACTAGTTTTCAAAATGGTCACTTCATCTCCAAACAATGCTTGGGTGTCGACTCTAGTAACCAACCACCATTTTTCCTTTAGACTCATATTTTTTGTCCATTTATGAATGTCTACAGGAGCCGTTATAGACGGTCTATCTACAGTACGATAAGCGTTTGGCAGCTTCCAAAGTGTAGTGACCTGAACATTTACTTTCACTATTTTTTTATTGCTTGGTTTCTCACAGGACTTAGTAGGAGGAGTAGGAGGGGTGGGGGTCTTACGTAAATCTGGCTGAAGGCTACGTGCTAACCAAACAGCAAAGTCTCCTCTTGTTACATTTTCTAATGGTCTAAAAGTATTGTCGGAAGAGGTGCTAATGATATTGTGAAATTGCAGTGTTTTTATATCCTCCGTCACCCAATATTCCGATAGTACATCTTTAAAAGTCTTCGGAACAGTTCCAGTCAATCCAAATGCTCGAACAAGAAAAACCGCAGCTTCTCCTCTAGAAAACGGCTGCTCTCTATTAAATGCACCTTCTTCATCGAGGCTCATAATCCCCTTTTCTACTACAGCTGCAATGATTGGATAGCTAGCGTGATCTGAATCTAGATCCGTCACTATTACTTCAAATGGTTTAGTAGTATCAAGGTCAAGTGCTTCGACGAATAATTCAGCAGCCTCTAAGCGAGTCATATCCTTATTTATACCAAAATTACTAGCCGAATTTGCAACAATAATACCTTTTGCAACTAAGAAATCAAAGGCGGCTTTGTCTGGATGGGTATCCACAATATCCTTATATAGTGCAGCGGCTGATGCGGTAGTGTAAGAGGACAATAGCAGAACAAACAAGGCGACAATCATGATGATTTTCTTCAAATTCTTGCTCCTTTCCTATTAACAACTATATAACCGAATGGTTGTTTATAAATATATTATATGGTTTAAAATGGAAAAATAAAATGCTATTTTATCCCTAAAAAATTAAATTAATAAAATATTATGACTTTAATATACTACTAATTACTAAAAATTAATTTTATAGTTATGAATATATTGAAGGATAAATATCCTAAAAAAGGAATTTGTAAAATAGATATAATTTACCATAGTTAATTAAATTATCCATATAAATGGTACGAAAATTGTGAATTTATGGGGTTTTTGTTTGAAATTTGTCGAAACGGAGAGTACTATGAAGCTGTTGAAATATATTGGTCATTCTCAACATACTTTACTATTAGATAAGAGGAGGAGTAATATGACAAGGATTTGGAAACAAACGGCAGCAGCAGTATTGTTAACATCTTCAGTTCTATCATTTTCATCCGTGGCTTATGGGAACACATCAAATGTAAATCGATCCATTGAGGCAACAAAAGCTGAATTGAATCGAAGTACGACACATTATGTTTACCCGGCGTTGGAAGACAAATTGGTATCAAGTAACTCACTTAATTCATCGTTAAATAGTGCAAAGAAGAACTACCAACAAACTAGAAATCTGATAGCTTCGTCTACCTATTCTTCTTCACAAAAGCAATCATATCTAAGAGAGTTAGATGCACTGTACGATGAGAAAGTATCAAAAGGAATGGTTCCATATATTGATGCATATAATTACGCGACAAAATATCTTGTACCTATTATGAATAATATTAACAATGCTCAATCTAGGAATGATTTTGCAACAGTTGAAAAAGAATATCATAAATTATCCTATCAGCTAAAAGGTAGAACAGCTATCTTATATAGATTTTCAGGTAAGGCAGCTCGAGATTTATTACTTGAACAGTACAAAAAGCCAGCTGATGCTAAGCGCGCTGAGCTAATGGTTCCTGTAACTATTTATATGAAAACTGTTAAAATTAACGATTTCTTAGCTGCGGGTAAACTTATAGAAGCCCAAGCTGCCTACAATGAAATTAATGTTCTTTTAAGCAGTCTACCATCTTCCACGAACAATCCGTTTATAGCGGCATTATTAGAGGAGGTAGCTAAAGCTAAAAAAGCAATTGA
The DNA here is from genome assembly GCF_050280345.1 of Psychrobacillus sp. NPDC093200. Taxonomy (NCBI): domain Bacteria; kingdom Bacillati; phylum Bacillota; class Bacilli; order Caryophanales; family Bacillaceae; genus Psychrobacillus; species Psychrobacillus sp. NPDC093200. The sequence continues at coordinate 733,793 of NZ_JBNNVC010000001.1, forward strand.
TAATGCAGCTAATCCGCTACAACAAGAGATTCTTAACTCTAAAATTGCTAACTTAGTCACAACATTAAATGCAGCTCAAAGTAATATTGCTACGTTAGAATCAACTGGATTAAACGCTGTAACTGTGACAGTTAAGGCTGATGCAAAACCAGAGGATGTAGCGAATTATTTAGAGCAAGAACTTTTTAATAATGTGGTTAGTCAATTGGGAGTAACTCATGTTAATGGTTTCACTCCTCTTTCACCAGAGGGACTGGCTTACGTTAAAGCACAGGTTCCTGGAGCTGACTCATTGGGAGATGTAAAAGGAAAAACAATTTCACTTCCTTTAACAGTAAACAATGGCGTGCCGATGAATGTGGATTTTACCATTACATTTAAATAAGTTACTAATCTATTAGGCCCACCACATATAAAAAGTGGTGGGTTTTTATACATAATGTTGGCACATTATATACTATTAGAATATTTATCATGCTAAACTAAGGTTACTTTTCGGGAGGGATATATCAATGAAGAAGTTGAAGATTTTTGCTATTATTGTCCTTGTTTTAATTATCGCAGGGGGCAGTTACTTACTGTATATGTTTAAATTTAAGGAATATGATGTTGCAGATGACGAAGTAAAAGAAATTGTAGAAAAAGAACCGTATAAAGTAGAACTGCCAGGTGGAGCTATTATTTCTATGGATGAAAATGGTGAAGTGATAGAAGAAGAGGGAACAAGTGGAGAAACTACAGGGAACAATGCTGTCGATGGAAACGGAGAGAGCTCCAATAATGTAACTGGAAATGATGGTGCTGATAATTCTTCAGGGACAAGCTCTGGTTCCTCCAATGAAACTACGGTTGCTGCGATTAAAGAAAAATATACACCTGCTTTAGAAGGATTAGAGGATCAAGCAGATACGAAAGTAAATGCCTTGATTGTTAAAGCTAAAAAGGAATACGTAGACAAACAAGCAAATGGTGAAAAAATTAATGTTGGATATTTTTATAACAAATATATGGCTGCTGCAAAGGATTTGGAAGGAAACACAGACAAAGTGTTTGATGCAGTTTTGAATGCAGTAGAAAAAGACTTAGCAGCAAACGGCTTTAATAAGACTGAAGCTAAAGCAATGGAAGAAGAGTATGAAGCAAAAAAGAAAGCTCGACGAGATAGTATATTGAAAAAGGCTTTAGGAAATTAAATTATTGAATAAATATTCATTTAGTTTGCATAAGGATAGTAAGGATTGTTATCAGTAGTTTTAATAAGTTTGTCTATGATAGAATAATATAAACTTTTTAGCATTGTCTAATTTAGTAATAAAAGATAGAAGGAGTTATCAATTTGAATGGAAGAAACAATAACACTTCAAGATATTTTTAAAACACTTAAAAAGCGATTATCATTAATTATAATATTGACAATAATTGCACTAGCTATCAGTGCGGTAGTGAGCTATTTTGTTATAACTCCTATTTACCAATCGTCAACACAGATCTTAATAAATCAAGAGAAAACAGAGGTAAATACGTTTAGTTCACAGGATATAGAAACCAATCTTCAACTTATTAATACATATAATGTGATTATTAAAAGTCCAGCGATTTTATCATTAGTAATTGATGAGTTGGATTTAAATACTACACCTGCTGCCTTGACCAATAAAATTACAGTAAATAATGCAGAGGATTCGCAAGTAGTCAATATTACGGTTCAAGATCCTGATCCTCAAAGAGCGGTGGATATTGCTAACAAAACTGCTCAGGTTTTTCAAGCGCAAATAAAGACTCTGATGCAAGTAGATAATGTTAGTGTTCTAACTCCAGCTGTTCTTGGAGATAATCCTTCACCTGTTAAGCCAGATCCAATGTTAAACATGGCAATAGCAGCAGTAATTGGTCTGATGCTTGGAGTAGGACTTGCTTTTCTATTAGAATATTTAGATACGACTGTAAAAACAGAAGAAGATATAGAAGAATTATTAAACCTGCCTGTGTTAGGTTTAATCAGTAATATTTCAGAAAAAGATCTTCAAGACACCAAACTAGAAGTAATCGATAGACGAAAGAGGTTGTGAAATGCCAACTAACAAAAAGAAAAATAAACCATTATTGACTGCAGCTAGAAAGCTGATCACATCATCTAATCCTAAGGCAATTGTTTCAGAACAATTTAGAACGCTAAGAACAAATATCAACTTCTCAATGCCAGACAAGGAAATAAAATCTATGTTATTTACTTCTGCCTCCCCTAGTGAGGGCAAATCCACAGTGGCTGCAAATAGTGCTGTGGTATTTGCACAGGAAGGAAAGAGAGTGCTCCTGATTGACGGTGATATGCGAAAGCCAACAGTGCATTATACTTTTCATCTAACCAACACTTTAGGTCTTTCTAATTTGCTTACGCGCCAAGCCCTTTTAGAGGAAGTTATTAAGCATGATGATGTACAAAATTTAGATATAATTACATGTGGCCCAATTCCTCCGAACCCAGCTGAATTGCTTGGTTCTAAGACGATGGAAAAGGTATTGGAAGACTTGAAAGAAAAATACGATATGATTATTTTTGATGCTCCTCCTGTATTATCAGTGACCGATGCACAAATATTATCTAATTTATGTGATGGTACAGTTATCGTGTTAAGTGCAGGAAATACAGAAAAGGATGCATTATTGAAGGCTAAAGAAGCATTAATTTCTTCTAAGGCAAATATTTTGGGGGCGGTTTTAAATAACTATGTCCTTCAAAAAGATCATTACTACTATCAATATTATGGATCTGAAGAGTGATTGGGAACCATCCTAATCACTCGTTTTTCTATTTAAATTGAATGGAGGTTATATTATGGTAGATATCCACGCACATATTCTTCCGGGAGTTGATGATGGTCCTGAAACGTTGGTAGAATCGCTTGGCCTTGTATATCAAGCGGTAAAAGAAGGTATTACAGATATTATTGTGACCCCTCATGCATATCATCCACAATATAATGTGCTGAAGGAAGCTGTAGTAGAAAAATACAATAATATCAAAGAGGAAATAGCTAAAGAAAATTTGCAAATAAAATTGCACCTAGGGCAAGAAATAAGAATTGGGGATTCTATCGTAGAACAACTGAGAGAAGGGAGTGCTTTAACATTAGCTGGTTCAAAATATGTTTTGTTAGAGCTACCATCATCGAATGTGCCCAATTATACGATAGCTATCATTCAAGAAATATTAAGCATGGGAAAAGTACCGGTCATTGCACATCCCGAAAGAAATAAAGCTATTGCAGAAAAACCGAGTAGATTACTTAAGCTTATAAATCATGGTGCTATCTCTCAAATTACAGCAGGTAGCTTAGCAGGACACTTCGGTAAAAGTATACAGAAAACCTCTATACAGCTAATAGATTGTAATTTAGTCCATACGTATGGTTCCGATGTGCATAGCAAAAAAACAAGACCATTCTTATATGATGCAGGACTATGCTATCTAGAAAAGCAAAAAAAGCTAGATACTGTAGATATTTTTCTAGAAAACAATGCAAGAATTGTAGAAAATAAAGAAGTTATTCTTTTAGAACCAACGGAACCCACTCCTAAGAAATGGTGGAGCTTTATCGGATAACAATAACTATTCTTTTATCATTTTTTTAATAAGAATTAAAGACATACATGAGAGACAAATAAGCCATCACCCTCGCACAACAAAAGCGAGGGTGATGGCTTATTACTTTGCCTAATGAATTTCTATATTTGTTTGTTCTCTTAAAGGAAATCTATTCTTAAAAACACTTATTAGCATACCCTTTTTCAAGGAAAATAAACTATAGGGTAAGCTAAAACCTTTAAAATAAATTTAGAATCAAATGAACTATTCTGTAAATATAATTGTAAAATAATTGATTTTTATCATAAATAACGGTAAATAATAACAGTTAAAAAGGAATAAAAAGGAAAGTAATGAGGATATGTAAGATAAAATTAAAAGGACAAAATACCCACATAACAGTTATATTTCAATTGCATTACAATAAAATTACAACAAATTTATATCCAAAGTGCTATAATTATGTGCAGTGAGAATAGAAATTATACATAGGTAAAAGAAATAGCTTACATAGGTAAAAGAATAGGAGAGTGACACGATGTCATTAAAGCGAAGAATGTCGATGCTGATATTAGTCGATTCATGTATAGTGTTATTTTCAATATACATCGGCTATTTTCTACTGCATCCAATCGATAATCCATTTACGGATGTATTATTATTGATTAGTTCGCTTACGATATTTGTAGCGCATCACAGCTTTGCAATGTATTACGGACTGTATCGGAAGGTATGGGAATATGCATCCGTGAAAGAATTATTGTCGATATTTAAGGCAGTAACTTTCTCCATACTAACAGTCGCTCTTATCCAAGTAATCGTAACGGGAGACGTACTTGTTAGAGCATTATTCGTTACATGGATGTTGCATATGCTACTAATTGGTGGGACAAGATTATCTTGGAGAGTGATAAGAGACACCTTCATAAGTGGGCAAAATTTAAAAGGCTCTAAAAAAAGGACACTTATTATTGGCGCAGGTGCAGCTGGGACAATGATTGCTCGACAATTATTGAAGAATGCGAACTCGCCGCTTAAGCCAATTGCTTTTTTAGATGATGATATAACTAAAAAGGGATTGGATATCTTTAACATGAGAGTGTTAGGAGGAACCGACATAATTGAGGATGTAGTCTTGGATCAGAACATTGAGCACATTATTATTGCTATTCCTTCAATGGAAAAGACGCGTCGTGCAATGCTTTTACAGCTATGCTTAGATACTGGAGTTCGTACGCAAACAATGCCTCTTATAGAAGACTTACTAACAGGGAAAGTATCAATCAATGAAATAAGAGATGTGAGAATTGAGGACTTACTTGGTCGCGACGAAGTAGAACTTGACCTTGAAACAATTTCATCTAAACTAACTAACAAAACTATTCTCATTACTGGAGCGGGCGGCTCCATTGGTTCAGAGATTTGTAGACAAGTAGCCAGATTCAATCCAAAGGCAATTATTCTACTCGGTCACGGAGAAAATTCTATCTATACTATAGACATGGAATTGCGACAAAAGGTTTCCATGATTACAAAAATAATTCCGATAATCGCAGATGTTCAAGATCGTGGACGTATTTTCGACATTGTATCGGAGTATAAACCTGATGTAATTTATCACGCAGCTGCACATAAGCATGTTCCATTGATGGAACACAATCCAATGGAAGCCGTAAAAAACAATATTTTCGGCACAAAAAATATTGCTGAGGCAGCAGATGTGTTCGGAGTGGAATACTTCGTTATGATTTCTACTGATAAAGCAGTTAATCCACCGAATATTATGGGTGCTACCAAACGTTTCGCAGAGATGGTTGTGCAAAATCTTGCTAAAGAGAGTAAGACGAAATTTGCAGCGGTTCGCTTTGGTAATGTTCTTGGATCTCGTGGTAGTGTAGTGCCACTCTTTAAAAAACAAATTGCTGTAGGCGGACCAATAACTGTCACAGACCCAGAAATGACGAGGTATTTCATGACAATACCCGAAGCTTCTAGACTTGTTCTTCAGGCGGGGAGCTTAGCTAGCGGGGGAGAAGTATTTGTTCTAGATATGGGCGAGCCGGTTAAAATTGTTGACCTAGCTAAAAATTTAATCAAGCTCTCTGGCTATAGAGAAGATGAAATAGGTATAGAGTTTTCAGGTATTAGACCGGGAGAAAAATTGTATGAAGAGCTCTTAAGCGAAAATGAGATTCAAAGCAGATTTATCTTTCCAAAAATTCATATTGGAAAGGCAAATCCAATCAGTCAGTCTGAATTGAAATATGTGATGGAGAAGCTTCCTCATATGAACAATGCAACACTTAAAGAAACGTTAATAGGATTAGCGAATCATAAGTTTGTCGACTCCCCTATTAAGGAACACGTTTAAAAGATAAATCTTTATAAATTTGAGAAAACATTATGTTTGGAAATAAGGTTAGATGTATGAATGTTGAAAACCTATCCAGATGCTATTTAAATAGGAAGGAAGTCAAATAATGAATGAAAGAATTTTCCTTTCGTCTCCTCATATGAGTGAGGAAGGATATGAAATGCAATATGTGAAAGAAGCATTTGATACTAACTGGATTGCTCCATTAGGAGAAAATGTAAATAATTTTGAAAAAGAACTTGCTGCAAAGGTGGGCTCGAAATCAGCAGCAGCTCTATCATCTGGAACAGCCGCGATCCATCTGGCGCTAAAGGCTGCGGGAGTAGGGGAAGGGGACATTGTATTTTGTCCGACACTAACATTTTCTGCTACTGCTAATCCTATTATCTATCAAAATGCAATACCTGTTTTTATAGATAGTGATCATGAAACGTGGAATATGTGTCCAAAAGCGTTGGAAGAGGCTTTTGCTAAGTATCCTAATGTTAAAGCTGTTATAGTGGTTCATTTATATGGTTTATCTGCCGATATGGACAAAATAGTAGCGCTTTGCAATAAGCATAATGTTGCTTTAATAGAGGATGCAGCAGAATCGTTAGGAACATATTATAAAGGGCAGCATACAGGGACCTTTGGTGACTATGGTATTTTTTCTTTTAATGGAAATAAAATCATCACTACTTCAGGTGGTGGAATGCTCGTATCTAACAATGAAGAGAGAATTGAAAAAGCAAGATTCTGGGCTACCCAATCTAGAGATCAAGCTAGACATTATCAACATAGTGAGCTCGGTTACAATTATCGAATGAGCAACGTGGTTGCTGGAATTGGTAGAGGGCAGCTTAAGGTCTTGGATAAGAGAGTGGAAAAGAAAAATTACATATTTAATTTTTACAAACAAGAGCTCAGCGGTCTAGATGGTATAGAATTTATGCCTAGTAATGAATGGGACAAGCCTAACTACTGGTTAAGCGCCTTAACTTTAAATGGACATGTTAGACCGATTGATGTTATGCAAGCCCTAGAAAACGAAAATATTGAATCTAGACCAGTATGGAAGCCAATGCATTTGCAACCGTTCTTTGAAAAATATGACTATATCGGTAGTGATGTTTCGGAAAATCTATTTAATAATGGAGTTTGCTTGCCATCTGATTCGAAAATAACAGATTCAGAACTAGAGAGAGTTACTAAGACTATAAAGAGGATTTGGGAGGCATAACTCATGAGGCAAAAAGATGGGATTTACAAAAAGCTCATTAAAAGACCATTAGATTTTATCGTTTCCCTTACGATGCTTATCATCCTTAGTCCTCTACTGCTAGTCGTTGCGATTCTCGTTAGAAACAAATTAGGGAGTCCGATTTTATTTAAACAAAATAGACCTGGTTTACATGAAAAGGTTTTTACAATGTATAAATTTCGAACAATGACAGAGGAGAGAGATGAACATGGAGAGCTGTTACCCGACCATGTAAGGCTTACTCGCTTCGGGAAATTCCTCCGTTCTACTTCCATAGATGAACTACCAGAGCTTTTAAATATATTAAAAGGAGATATGTCCTTTATTGGTCCACGACCTTTATTGGTTGAGTATCTTAATTTATATAATGAAGAGCAAAGAAAAAGACATAATGTTCGTCCAGGTTTGTCTGGTCTTGCCCAAGTAAGTGGTCGAAATTCACTTAGCTGGGAAGACAAATTCAATTTAGATGTTAAATATGTAAAGAATATATCTTTTCTAGAGGATCTTAAGATTATATTTATGACAATTAAAAAAGTGTTTGTAAAAGAAGGCATCAACTTCGACAATACTAAAACAAATAATCGATTTCAAGGAACTGGAAGTAATCAAAAGTGAACCAAATTTGAACTCGAGGGTGACATATGAAAAAGCTTTTTATAATAGGTAGTGGTGGTTTTAGTAAGCAGGTTATAGAAATTGTAGAAAAGCTAAACGTAAACGAAGAAAGATATAAACTCTTAGGCTTAATAGATGATAATGAAAATCTCGTTGGAAGCAATATAATGGGCTATGAGATCCTTGGTACAACCGATTATTTGAAAGAATACTCAGAGCAAAATGAAGTATTTGGTGTGATAGCAATAGCTAATTGTAACGTCCGAAAGCTCCTAGTTAAAAAATTAACATCCGTTAACTGGCTAAACTTAATCCATCCAGACGCTATAGTAAGTAACTATATTCAACTGGGAAAGGGTAATATTGTTTGCGCTGGTGTGGTTATTAATCCTGATTGCTATATTGAAGATCATTGTCATATCAATATAGGAACAACCATGGGACATGATATACAAATGGAGAGTTTTGTCACAGTCATGCCTGGCAGTCGAATCTCCGGTAATGTTACTCTAAAGGATTGCTCAATGATTGGGACTGGTTCTACTATTTTGCAGGGCTTGACTATCGAGGAAAACGTAAGTATTGGTGCTGGTGCAGTAGTCACAAAAAATACAAGTGCTAATGGTCTGTATAAGGGTTTACCAGCTAAGAGATTTTAGATAAATAGAAGGCGATTAAATGAAGGGTGATTATAATGGTAAGAAAGACTCTTAGAGGAACTGTGTTTTGGGGAATGGATGCATTAAAAGGTAAGACAATCAAACAGAACTATAATGATATTAAACAAATAATGGAAAGTAATACTTCGAATCTTAAACAGCTTCAGTCAATTTGCAATCATGCGTATGATACTGTCCCTTTTTACAATCCATTAAAGTCATCCAATTTCAGTGATTTACCTGTTGTAACAAAAAACCATTATAAAGAAATGTATACATCTTTTCAATCTCAAAAACATTTGAATAATGTATATCATCAAATGTCTACTAGTGGTTCCACTGGAACTCCTTTTACGGTAAATCAAGACAGAGCAAAGCGTGAGAGAACGATGGCAGAGGTAATCTATTTCAATGAAATAGAAGGACAGACACTTGGTCAAAAATATATGTACTTTAAAGCTTGGCCAGAAAAGAAAACTACAATTGAAAAGCTTAAACAAAATTTAGTTCCTATAGACATATTGCGATTAGATGAAGAGGCATTAGAAAGTATTCGAAGAACATTACAGAACGATAAGCATATTAATAGCTGCTTGGCCTATGCTTCTTCCTATGAAATTCTAAGTAATTATATATATGAAAAAGGCGATACACCGGATATGTATAATTTAAAGGTTATCTTTTCTAGTTCCTCGTTATTAAAAGAAGAAACGAGAGAAAAGCTAGAGAAGATTTTTGGTTGTCCTATTATCGACAGATATTCCAATCAAGAAAATGGGATTTTAGCCCAGACAAAATCTAATGATAGAGTGTTTAGGGTAAATAGAGCAAGCTACTTTATTGAATTATTAAAGTTAGATAGTGATGAACCGGTAAACCCTGGAGAACTAGGGCGGATAGTTGTCACAGATTTATATAACCATGCGATGCCTATTATTCGATATGATACAGGAGATTTAGCTATATCAGATGATTTGGATCGTCATAATATTTCTACCTTGAGAAGTATTCAAGGAAGACGAATCGATATGGTGTATGATGCACAAGGAAATGTTTTAACGCCACATACTATAAGCGTACATATGAAACGATATAAAAAATTAAAACAATGGCAATTTATTCAAGAGGATAAAACGTATTATATTTTAAAGGTCAATGGAGCAGAGGGCATTTATGCGGAAAATGATTTTATAGATTCGTTTAAAGGAATTTTAGGTGAGGATGCCCGTATTGATGTGAAGTTTGTAAATGAGATCCCTGTTTTAGCTTCAGGTAAGTTTAAGAATACTATATGTAATTATAAAGTGCCGGAGAAAGTAAAATAATTACATCAAACAGAAGAGGATATGACAATGCAGAAAAAAACAGTATGGATTTTCAATCATTATGCTCATGGTACATACTTCAATAAGGGTGGGCGACATTATTGGTTTGCCAAAAATCTTATTAAAAAAGGTTATGAGCCCACTATTTTTTGTGCAAGCACTAGACATAATAGTGATTCTCAGATATCGATAACGAACGGAACTTACGAGTTAAAGTCTGTAGAGAAAATACCTTATGTTTTTGTGAAAACTACCAAATACAAAAATGGTATAGAACGACTACAAAATATGTGGAATTTCTACAAAAACCTTTTTCCCACTACAAAGGAATATAGTAAAAAGTATGGTAAACCGGATATAATCATTGCTTCTAGTGTACATCCACTAACTCTATTAGCAGGTATTAAGATAGCTAAAAAATTTAATGTTCCCTGCATTTGTGAGATTAGAGATTTATGGCCCGAGACAATTGTCCAATACGGAACTCTTAAAAAGAATAGTTTTGTGGCAAAGCTTTTGTACAAGGGTGAAAAATGGTTATATAAGAAGGCGGACAAGCTTATCTTTACTATTCCAGGAGGAAAGGATTATGTGGAAGAAATCGGACTCGACTCATCTAAAGTAAGATACATAAACAATGGTGTGGATTTAGAAGAGTATAATAAAAACAAAAACGAGTTCATTTACTCTGACGACAATCTTGATAATCCTTCTACTTTCAAAGTTCTTTATACGGGTAGCATGGGCGTAGCTAATGAATTAACCTATTTAGTAAAAGCAGCAGAGGAAATCCAAAATAAAGGAATAGACGATATTCAATTTATCTTATTTGGCCATGGCAGCCAAAGAGAAAAGCTTGAAGAATATGTAGCTAGTAAAGGGTTAACTAATATTGTTTTTAAAGGTAAGGTCGATAAAAAGCTAATTCCTAATATTTTAAGTAAATCTAATTTAAATATATTCACTGGTAAGCATATTCCTTTATATAAGTATGGCTTAAGCTTGAATAAGCTCTTTGATTATATGGCGTCTGGAAAGCCTACGTTGTCCAATATGGAAAATGGCTATGATATATTAACAAAGCAAAACTGTGGGAAAACTGTAAAAGGTGGCTCAGTGGACGCTTTAGTACAAGGTATTTTAGAGTTTTACCATATGGATAAGCAAGAATACAATCAATACTGTCAAAACTCTTTATCAACTATACAGAATTATGACTTTAAAACGCTAACTGATAAATTAGAGAGCATTATTATAGAAAGTTAATCGATTTTTACATACTAGTGAAAGTAACCAATGGGGTGGAGTAAATATGAAGGTTTTACATATAAATTCATATTACGGAGGCGGAATGCTATATAAAAATATATACGATCGCCAAGTAAGAAATGGCATCCCTATTGATGTTTATGTCCCAACCCCTTTTACTACGGACTTATCTCATTTACAGTTAGGGGAATATACAACCGTTAGAAAAAATCATTATAAATTTGATCGTTATTTGTTTTATGTGAAGCATAAAAAAATTTATAAGGATTTAGTAAAAAATTTCAATGTGCAGGATTATTCACTAGTGCATGCACATACTCTCTTTTCTAATGGTTATATTGCTTTGCAGACAAAGAAAAAATTTGGCATCCCTTATGTAGTAGCTGTAAGAAATACAGACGTAAATCAATTTTTTAAGCGAAGAGTTTTTTTACGTAGTTTGGGTATTGAAATATTAAAGGAAGCAGAGTCTATTATTTTTCTTTCCGATTCTTATAAAAATATTGTTGTAGAAACTTATGTTGCTGAGAAAGACAAAAAAGAAATCCTAGAAAAGTCTATCATTATTCCTAACGGGATTGATGAATTTTGGTTCAATAATTTAGGAAATCCTAAAACACTATCTCAGCCTAAAAGTATTAATATAATTTTTATAGGAGCAGTAAACAATAACAAGAATATACTGACCTCTGCTAGAGCGCTTGAGATGTTACAGGGTAGGGGCTACAAAGTTAAGTTCACTGTTGTGGGGAAGATAAGCAATGAACAAGTTTATGAAGAGCTGATGAAGTTTTCTTTCGTAAATTATTTAAAGCCTCAGTCAAAAGAGAGTCTTTTAGAAATATATCGTTCTCATGATATTTTTGTTATGCCATCTTTAACAGAAACTTTTGGACTCGTATATCCAGAAGCCATGAGTCAAGGTTTGCCACTGATTTACTCAAAGGGACAAGGATTTGATGGTCAATTTGAAGAGGGGAAAGTTGGATATCATGTTGATTCTCTTGATCCTACTATGATAGCGGACCGAATAATAGACATTATGAAAAATTATGAGGATATATCAAAAAATTGCTTGGCGCTAGTAGACAATTTTAATTGGGATAGATTGCTGACTCAATATGATGATGTATACGCTAGAGCATTGCAGAATGAATCCAAAAGATAAGAGGAATGTGAATAATTTATGGTGAAAAATAAATCAGATGATCAAAAAATAAGCATAGCAATAATGGCATCCTTTATAGTTCTTACTATACAATATTTTCTTCTGATTTATTTTAATCTTATTGGGACTGCAGCGGGCTCAGGAGTACAACTGATATCGAAAGTACTAGTAGGTGTTTTGTTTTTGTATGCCTTACCTGCAGTGCTAAAAAGAATCTTAGGGAAATTTATAGGAGTATATTTTGTAGCTATTCTCATCTTTCTTTTAAATTATTTATTTTTCCCTCAAAATCATTTCTATTTAAAGCAGTTAATATTCCCGTTATTTGGAATGTGCTTGCCGGCGTTTATATATACGATGAGCTTAAGAGATTTTGAGATTTTTAAGAAAGTGATGATCAAGTCAAGCTATATAGTATTCTTTTTTGGAGCATTATTGGGTCTCATAATAGTTTCTGGAAATGCAACTGCCGGTTCCTATAGTATGGCTCTTTCCTATTATATGCTACTGCCAGCAATTCTATTTTTAGATAGTCTGATAGATAAATATTCCAACAAGGCTCTTCTTTTTTCTTTAATATCTATTTTTGTTATTCTAGCCCTTGGTTCAAGGGGGGCGCTATTATGTATTGTTGTATTTATTGCGTTAAAAATGATTCGTTTGATCTTTCAGATTTCCTATTCTAAAGTCTTTTATAACCTTTTAGTAGTGGTCAGTCTAGTTTTCTTAAGCCTCAATTTAGATAAATTATTTAATATGCTATATGAAATATTAAATAAATACGACATTAATAGTAGAAGCATAAAACTATTTTTGAGCGGTGAAGTACATCTAAGCGGTAGAGATTACATATATGAAAATCTAATAAAGGCTGTTATGAACAACCCCTTCCTAGGACTCGGACTAGGGGCGGATCGGCGGATTATTGGTAAAGAGGGAGGATATGCACATAATTTCTTTCTCGAGATGGTTGTTAACTTTGGTGTAATAGCTGGAGGTATAGCAATCCTTATCATCTTGTTTTTATTAGTAAGAAGTCTATTAACAAAAAATCTAAATAACTATTTTTTAATAATCATTTGGATTGGTTTAGGGTTTGTCCATTTAATGATAAGTAGTTCCTATATTACGGATATTAAGTTTTGGATTTTATTAGGTTTACTTATCAAACTAAATTTAGAAAACGGTGAGAGATTAACATGAAAAACAAGAAATTTCTCGTGGATTCCCTATTAAATATTATATCAGCTGCTCTACCATTACTTATCCTACAGCTTGTATCCTATCCTCTAATCGCAAAAGCTTTAGGAGGAGAAGAATACGGGCTAATAATAACACTAATCAGTGTGTTTACGGTTGTGAGTTTTCCATTAGGTAATGTATTGAACAATATACGTTTATTGAAGGATAATGAATACAAGGAAAAAAACGAAGAAGGAGATTTTAATCCTTTACTGGTAGGTTCTTCTTTTGTAAGTATTCTTCTAATTATTGCTATTTCCTTCTACATAGACTCCAGTTTAACCCTTCTGGATTATCTATTATTAAGTCTGATAACTGTTGCATCAATTTGGAAGGAGTATTTAGTAGTAACTTTCCGATTAGTTTTGAATTATAAAGGGATTCTTTTAAATAATATCTATATGAGTGTCGGTTACCTAATAGGTTCCATCATATTTTTATATTTTGAAAGCTGGCAGATTATCTATTTCACCGGACTGCTATTTAGCTTGATCTATATTTTTCGTCACACAAGCTTACATAAGGAAAAGTTTAAATTATCTGCTCTATATAAGGACACTGCTTCAAAAGGTGTATTATTGTATATAGCCAATCTATTGAAAAATGTTCTTTCATATGCTGACAAATTAATCTTACTTCCTTTGCTAGGACCTGTTAGTGTAGCTATTTATTATAGCTCCACTATTCTGGGGAAAATTATTTCGATGATGATTAACCCAGTTAACTCTGTCATTTTAAGCTATTTAGTTAAGGTAGATAATATTAGTTTGAAAAAAGTAATAAAAATGTTTAGCATCTCTTGTGTATTAGGTGCAGTCGGCTATCTTGCAACTGTTTGGATAAGCCCATACTTCTTAGGTTTTTTCTATAACGACTGGGCAAAAGAGTCGCTAGAGTTGGTTTATATTACTACAGCTACTGCTATTATAAGTGTGCTATCTACAGTAGTTCAGCCATTCAATCTTCGTTTTAACAAAATTAGCTGGCAAATTTACATGAGCGGACTTCATTTAGTCGTTTACGTTTCGGCAGCCTATTATTTTTACAAGATAGGTGGATTGAAAGGATTTACATTTGGTGTTCTTGTAGCAGCAGTTTTTAAGCTAATTATGCAGTTAAGTGTTTTTATGCTTAATTATCGAAGAAGCAAAACAGTTAAAAGTTCCAAAGGTGGTTAAGTCCAACCTAAAGGACTTCCAAAATTGGTACTAAATAAATTTACATAAACAAATAAAAAACGGTAGAAGAAAGTAGGACATAGAAGATGAAAAGAAAATTATTAGACAAGATTGAAAACAAACAAATTACAGTAGGTGTAATAGGGCTAGGATATGTTGGACTTCCATTAGCTGTTGAAAAAGCGAAGGCGGGCTTTAAAACAATAGGCTTTGATGTTCAACAAGAAAAAGTGGATATGGTCAATAAAGGACAAAATTATATTGGAGATGTAGTTGAGACAGAATTATCTAGTATAGTTGAATCTGGCTTGCTATCAGCTACCACCGATTTTAGTCATATAAAAGATGTCGATTTCATTGCTATTTGCGTTCCGACTCCTTTAGATGAATATCAACAACCAGACGTAAGCTATCTGGAAAGCTCTTCAAAAGAAATAGCTAAGTATCTTACAAAAGAAACGATGGTTGTTCTTGAGTCAACAACTTACCCTGGAACAACAGAGGAATTAATTAAACCAATTTTAGAAAATGGTTCTGGCTTAGTTTGTGGAACTGATTTTTACTTAGGATTCTCTCCAGAGCGTGTAGACCCAGGTAATTTAGTTTACAAAACAAACAATACACCGAAAGTAGTTGGTGCAATTGGAGAAGAAGCTACAGAGGTTATTGCAGAAATGTATCGTGCAGTTTTAAAAGGAGAAGTAATTACTGTTTCCTCTCCGGCAATTGCAGAAATGGAAAAAATTCTTGAAAATACATATAGAAATGTTAACATTGGGCTTATAAATGAGCTTGCGATGTTAAGTAATAAAATGGGGATTAATCTATGGGAAGTTATTGATGCAGCTAAATCTAAGCCTTATGGTTTCCAAGCGTTTTATCCAGGTCCAGGGTTAGGTGGTCATTGTATCCCTCTTGACCCATACTATTTGTCATGGAAAGCTCGTGAATTTGGTTTCCACACATCAATGATTGAATCTTCGATGATGGTTAATGATCGTATGCCTGAGTATTGTGCAGAAAGAGCAAGTAAAATCTTGAACAGAGATAGAAAACCTATGAATGGATCTAGAATTTTAGTGCTAGGTGTTGCTTATAAGCAAGATATTGAAGATTTTAGAGAAAGTCCGGCTATTCGAGTAATTGAGGAGTTAGAGAAAGAAGGAGCAGACGTAGTTTACTTTGACCCATTTGTTCCTGAATATCGCGAAAATGGTGAAGTGAAAAAAGGTGAACCTGAGTTAACTGCTGAATTACTAGGTAATGCAGATCTAGTAATCATAACAACAGCTCACACAACTGTAGACTATGACTTTGTTCAAAAACATTCTAAAGTGATTTTTGATACGAAGAATGCTATGAAATCTATCACTAATAGAGAAAATGTAGAATTATTATAGTTAATTTTATTTCATAAATAGCAGTTTACCAATCAAACACGAACATCTCTTCTTTGTTGATTGGGCGGCGACTCTGGGGAGATGAGTGAGCCAGATAAGCCATCACAACGCGCGCGGTGATGGCTTATCGATCACTCCGCCGAAAGCGGCCGACAAGAACGTCAATTATATTATAAGAAGAAAAGCATGTATATATCATAGTGCCTTCTTGATTGTTCGTGTTTTTCATAAAAACAGGAATTATGAAAATGATTCAATTTTAAAAGATAACTGTATTTACGATATGGAGGCCTGAACATGAATTTCTATGTACATCCGAGTAGTTACGTAGACGAAGGTGTTATAATCGGTGAGGACACAAAAATTTGGCATTTTAGTCATATTCAAAAAGGCGCAAAAATTGGTGAAAAATGTTCTTTAGGTCAAAACGTCAATATTTCTAACAATGTCCAAATAGGTAATGGAGTGAAGATCCAAAATAATGTTTCCATTTACGAGGGTGTAGAGTTAGAGGATTACGTATTTTGCGGACCATCGATGGTTTTTACAAATGATTTGACTCCTAGAAGTAAGTATCCTAAGGGAGCAGAAGGATACAAAAGAACGTTAGTTAAATACGGTGCTTCGATTGGGGCAAATGCAACTATCGTGTGTGGTAATACGATTGGTCGTTGGGCAATGATTGCTTCAGGAGCTGTAGTAACCAAAGATGTACCTGATTATGCTTTAATGACAGGAATACCTGCCAAACAAAAAGGTTGGGTTTGTGAATGTGGGCATGTACTGAAAAATGAGTTAAAATGCAGCGAATGTGAAAGAGAGTATAATCTTTCTAACGGGGTTCTAACAGAAGGTAAATAAAATATAGTTAAATATTTAGGCGACCAATTTTAAGTGTGTGGAGTGATAAGTTACCCTGCTGAATTTGTCGCCTGTAGTTTTAACTAGCCAGATGACGATGGATATTTTATGATGATAAAATAATCCCTACCAAATTCACTAAAGTAACGACTATTAAGTATAGAAAGCTGGGCTATCATGGAATTTAGAGATTTAAAAACTCAATATCAAACATATAAAGATGAAATTGATACAGCAATTCAGAAAGTGATTAGTAATGCAAACTTTATAGGTGGCAATGAAGTAAAAGAACTAGAACTACAATTATCAAAGTATACAGGAGCCAAACATACTATTACATGTGCTAATGGAACAGAGGCATTATCTCTTGTTTTAATGGCCTGGGGTATTAAAGAGGGAGATGCAGTATTTTTACCTGATTTTACTTTCTTTTCAACAGGTGAAGTAGTTTCATTTGTTGGAGCTACTCCCATTTTTGTTGATGTAGATAGAAACACCTTTAATATTGATACGAAAAAACTAGAACAGGCAATCATTAAAACAATGGAAGAAGGAAAACTATCTCCAAAGGTTATCATTCCTGTAGATCTATTTGGACTTCCAGCTAATTATCCAGAGATCTTAAAAATTGCTCAAAAGTATAATCTTTTAGTTTTGGAAGATGGTGCTCAGGGCTTTGGTGGAAGCATTGATGGAAAAAGAGCTTGCAGCTTTGGTGATGCGGCAACTACTTCCTTCTTTCCAGCTAAACCATTAGGAGGCTATGGAGATGGAGGAGCTATCTTTACTGATGACGACAATTTAGCAGAGTTGTTACAGTCTCTAAAAGTACATGGAAAAGGAAGTAATAAATACGACAATGTAAGAATCGGTGTGAACTCGAGATTAGATACTATCCAAGCTGCCATTCTTCAAGTCAAACTAAAAGCCTTTGATAAGCATGAGGTTACAGATGTCAATCGTGTAGCAAGTCATTACAATGAACGCTTAAAGGATGTCGTTGAAATTCCTTATATTCCTGAAGGCTATGTTTCTAGTTTTGCTCAATACACGATTAAGCTTAAGAATAAGACTGAACGAGATAATCTCCAAAACAAGCTAAAAGAAGAGAATATCCCAAGTATGGTCTATTACGTCAAACCAATGCACAAACAAGAAGCATTTGAAAACTTAGAGTATATAGAAGAAGATTTCATCGTAACAAATGAGCTATGTGATACAGTACTTTCCTTACCGATGCATCCGTATTTGAGTGAAGCGGAAGTCGATCAAGTTTGTAAAGTTATTAAAGAATTTATGAGTTAAAATCATGAGCAGTCGAAGTAATTCGACTGCTTTTCTATACTTGATAAAGATCTAATTGGAAATTATTATTTGCTGATTTAGTTTCATAGTTTCATCAATTTAGATAAAGAAACAAAGAAGAATATTACTGGTTAAAGAAGTTAATGTGCATCTGTCACGCAATCAACCAAGTAATAAAAATTAGTACTTCACTGAACAAGTGTACTATCTATGAAATTAACACAGCTATTTATTTAATTCAAAAAGGTGGATGTGCTTTTATGATAAAGAATAAAGCGATTAATCTATACCGTCAAACTAATATCTATCGTACTTTTATGAAGAAAAACTTAAAATCCTCTGTGAATAAAGGAATTAGTAAGAAAATCAATTTTTCTAGAAAAGGTTTCTTAAGTGAGTCGGCGATAATTTATAATTTTACTAAAAATGATCCGAAAGAGTACTTATCCGATATCCAACGATTAAATACTAGATACTTAAATAGCCCTTATAGTTTTATTTTAGATGAAAAGTTAGTGTTCGAATCCATGTACAAGCAACATATTACTATTCCTAAAAATTTTAGTTTAATTGAAAAAGGAAAGTTTTTATGCTTAGAAAATGAGGAAAAAATTGATTCGGCATTTAAAATTTTAAATTACTTAGACAAACATAATGCCTGTGTTATTAAGCCTATACGCAATGGCGGTGGATATGGGATTTTTGTTTTAAAGAAAATCAAAGAAGAATATTACTTAAATGAAAAACAAGTAGATGAAAAAGAATTAGAAAAAGTAATTTCTAAGTTGCACAATTATGTAGTTAATGAGTTCGTAGGACAAAGTAATTTCAGTAAAGAGTTTTATCCAAAGACTACTAATACTATTAGAATCCTAACTATGATAGACCCAGTCACTAACAAACCTTTTATACCTATAGCTGTTCAAAGAATGGGGAACTTAACATCCATTCCTGCTGATAATTGGACGCAGGGCGGTTTAAGTGCAGAGATTGATCTGAATAGTGGAGAGTTAAGCGAAGGTGTGACGTATCCTAAAAACGGAAAACTAGAATGGTATAGTGAACACCCAGAAACTAAGTCTAAAATTAAGGGAAAGATAGTTCCCCATTGGCATGAAATTAAAGAAAGTATATTAAATGCAGCCTCTCTCTATCCATATATTAAATACGTTGGTTGGGATATTGTAATTACAGATGATGGATTTTCTGTACTTGAGGGAAATAATTTTAGTGACGTAAACTTATTACAGGTCCATCGACCATTACTAAGCGATGAAAGAGTATCAAAATTTTATAAATACCATGGAATCATATAGTAATGATTTCCGCTTTTATTTCTTTCCTCAGGATGAACAGTTAAAATTTTTTAGAAAGAAAATAAAGACGAGGTCACAGAAATCATTAATTCTGTGGCTTTTTTATATTTAAATGGAAAGTAAGTTTATAAAAACTATTAATTGTATCTAGTACAAGAAAGATGACAAAGCTTGGTGGGCCATATTGTATATGGTTGGGAACAGTAGATAGCTTAATGCGGTAAAGAGACATTGACAGTCTGGGGATAAAGTAAGGGCTACACGAAGCCGACCACAAAAATTGTGAAGCATTGTTAGTTGAATTGACGAAGATTCTAAGTGAACAATGACTAAGACAAAATTATATCATAGGAAAATCGTTTATAGAAAAAGAAGCAGTTATTTTGGTAGTCTAATTAGCTGCTTCAATTAGATTAGTTTTTAGAGTTAAACTCAAACCGTTTTATATAATTACAACCCTCACAAGCCATGCCAAGTTGTTTATTAGTTTCTGGATCGATAAAATAATATTCATCATAGCCACAAATTTCACATTCTTTTATGTGTAGAATTTTTCGAGGCCCAATCTCCTTGTCTAACTTAGAACGAAAGTCTGATAACAATCTTTACACCCCTTCATATAATCTCTTTTATTTCCCTTATAATTCGACAAAAATCTTGTGCATTTAATAATATTTTGTGCATATATTCGACGAAATCATGTCTTTTACTTTCAATTTTATCTTACAAGAAAATTAATCAGGAAAAATAGAAGTTTTAAAAATATAGATTTCATATTTTGTGATTCATTTCATAAATAAATTCATAAAATTAACATTTAAATAGATTTTTGTGTTTATGAAGTGGTGAAAATAGGTATAAAAGAAATGGTTCAAAAATATAATGAACATTAAAATTATAATGGGGAGGTACACAGGTGGTCAACAAGAATTTCCCAGAGATAGAAGAGAGGTTGCTAGGGGCTTATGTTGGAGCTAAAAACAGAGGGTATTATTTTAATAAATGGGCGAAGAGTGCTCAATCTTGGAACTGGGCAGCTTTTTTCCTTTCTTTTTTATGGCTAGGCTATCGTAAAATGTATTCCTATATTTTCATGGTGGTTGGTATTTTCCTTTTGTACGACATAATCATTGTTTTTAGTGGATTTGAATTTGGTATGGATAGCACGATAGGTATAACATTATCTGTTATTTGTGGGCTATTAGGCAATTATTTATATCTAATGCATGCAAACAAGGAAATAAAAAGAGTTACTGAACAGAATTCAGCGAGTATGGAAAATATTCATGCAGAGCTCGAAAAGCGTGGGGGAACTAGCTGGCTAGGGGGGCTAGTAGCTTTTGGAATGATAATTATGTATATCATACTAGCAGCATTTATATATGGAGTTTAATAAAATAATACTTTCGTAAAAACCGATGCAGTTACGTTACTGTACATCGGTTTTGTCGTTTTTAATACATAATGATTAATATTGAAATTTATAGTATCAACTATTAGGAGTAAGTGCTAATATAAATGGTAAAAGTATTATTAGGAGGAAAGAGTTTAATGATATTAGACATTCAAAAAATTAAAGAAGTAATCAGACATCGCTATCCATTTCTTTTAGTGGATAGAATTTTGGAATTAGAAGAAGGAAAACGAGCAGTTGGTATAAAAAATATTACTGCTAACGAGAATTTTTTTAACGGACATTTTCCGGATTATCCAGTGATGCCAGGTGTATTAATAGTGGAGGCATTAGCTCAAGTAAGTGCAGTTGTAATGTTAACAAAAGAAGGGAACGAAGGACGATTAGGGCTTTTAGCAGGTATAGATAAATGCCGTTTCAAAAAGCAAGTTAAACCAGGAGACCAACTTAGGCTAGAAATCGAGATTACAAGATTAAAGGGTCCTATAGGGAAGTGCAAAGGTATAGCAACAGTCGATGGAGAACTGGTTTGCGAAGCAGAAATAACATTTGCGTTCGGTGATTAAAAAATACTAGGGAGAACTTATTCAACTAACGGATGTTTAAAATTTGACCATCGTTTCGATGGTCTATTTTTATGTACAGAACATTAAGTTGATCCCAGATATGCATTGTGAGATGTTACACTTAGACTAACGGGCAGATTAGTTCGATAAGAAGATGTAAAATCAATGAATAGTATGTTTCAAAATGAGGTGATAATTTGTTATATCAAGATTTAATGAAGTTAAAAAACATTGACTTAATTGGAAAGACAGAACTACAAGTAAACAGCCTTAGACTCTTTTTTGAAAGGCGCAAAGTAATTGAAACAGAAGAGAAATATGTAATTGGAGATGTGTCGATTGAAGGATATCCTGTAACTACAGATGAAAGTTTACCTATCATTCAAATTCATTTCGAAAACTATATAAGCTACTCTGTAACGAATGAGTCCTTTACTCAATGGGATGAATACGAGGAATTTGAAGGAAAAGCATTTAGAGTTTATAGTAAATCACATTTCCTTGATTTTGTTCAATCCCATACGTTTGCATCAAAAGATTATCCAGGACCCTTTAAACATTATGGAATGATCTGTATTGACCATATTGTGAACATTGCTTCTACTTCCATACCTATCATTACCGAAGTAGAAAAATAGGTCATTTCATGTATTCTTACTCAACTAACGGCGCAGTTTAGTTCAATAAGAGGAAAAGTTAAAAATATTAATAGGAGTAAATTAATGCGTACAATAAATGATCTTAGAGAAATATGTAAAAGATTCAAAAATGGAGAATTTGATTTGCAAGAATTACAAGGAAGGTTAAACACTGTTGTAATGCCAGAGCCTGATCTACCTCAATTATCTAAGCTGTTATCAAGTCTAGAAAATGATATAGAAGAGATATTTTTACATCATTAGAAGGCGGTCAGCGTAAAAATGGCTTACAAGTTATTAGTGTTTTTTTACACAGACTTAATGATATAGCAAGAAATTTTTGACTATTCTAACGGGTGCTTTACTTCAAGAAGGAGTAAAGCCTTTTTTTCTAATTGAACTAAAGCGGCAGTTTAGTTTAATAAACACAAATGAAATTTTAATTGGAAATTAACGACTTATTATGAAAAGGGGGGAAAGCGTATTAGAATAAAATACTTTTTCTTTTTATTATTAGCTATTGCTTTCTTATCGGGTTGCACCAACGATTCAACAGCGAAAGAAACCACTGAAGAGCTCATAATCGGTGAACCTCTTCCACTGCAATGGATAAATTATGATGGTGAGAAGTATGTTTTTAACAGGATTATTCCAAAAGATGAAGTGGATATGAGTCAAATAGTCTCAACAAACACTTTAACAGCATTAGGAGATGGTGCTGAATCTGGTAATGAAATTTTTCTTTATAAGAAAGACGGTAGTTTATTCATAATAGATAACACAGGACCTACTGAACAATGGGCGAACTTCACTAAAAATGATTAAAAGTAGCTATTTTTCTTGTTGAACTAACGGGTGCTTTAGTAAAAAGGAAATCAAATTAAAATGAGCTTGGAGAAAATATCCCAGCTCATTTTTTGTGTCTTAAATCAACCTTTGCCTTTAACGTAGCTATATTAATTTAACTGAAGATGTCCTCTTTTATTTCTGAGATTATATACAGTTTTCACCTGAATAAAGAATTTTAGTTGTTTTGAGCAAGGCGGCGAATCCTAGGGGACAAGCGCGTAGGAGATACTACAGGCTCGCTCCGTGTCCCCAGAAAAGCGTTCACTGTAGCGGAGAACACAGCCTCTTGAATTTCTAAGAAAGGTTTTGCCCTAGCCTTTCAACTTCATAAAATGTTCATACAAGGATTCTAAGCGTCTCTTAAAATAGCTAATCAGTGAGGTGCAAAGAACCCCGGGCATCTATATTCGTCCTTCTAACACCAAACAATAATTTTATACGGCGTGGTTTGGGCAGGAATGCTTCGGGTGGTGGGGCCATAGATTACAATTAGATTTCGGTTTGCTGGACTTTTTGTAAAAGCTTGCCCGTTTGTCAAAATTATGGGGGTATACGGTGAAATATTTAAGCTCAATTGACCATCGCTACTAACAAACTGGCTGTTAAAGAAGTCAACTTTTACAAATTGATTTGGATTATTTTTTACTATAACAAGTGCCTGATATTGTGGTGGAAAGATTAAAGGAACGGGTGCATTTCCATCATAGTATCCAGTAACCCAATCTCCAACCCCTACCATTTCTTGGTCTACAAAATAAGTAGAGGGTGATACTACAAAATTTACTAAAGCCCCGTTACCGTTGTCTACTGACATTAACGTATAACAACCATCTTCTCCATTTAACCCTGTTGCAAAATCACTTATCATAGTAACAATCCCATGAAAAGATTGGAAACTCACCATACTTTATCCCTCCAACGCTATTTAAGCATTTCCTTATACATGTTATGCATTTCTAAGACTTTGTGTTATCCGTCCTCAGTTATGGAAAGCGTTTTCTAAAAGTATTAAGAAAATTCTTGATTTTATATCAATCTAGTTTTATAATTCAAATTGAAAGCGGTTTCACCTTCTAATAATCGCTCTTTTTCATCAAGTTTAGAAACCGGTTTCCGAAGTATGGTAAATAAGTTTAGTTTTTATGAGGAAAACAATATGGGAGGTGAATGATACAAAAATAATAACTTTCATTATTTTTGTTGAAGAATTACAACCTGTAAGAAAACATTAGTCAAAAAAATAGGGGGAATCAAATTGAAAGGTTTGAAAAAATTAAGTGCAATAGGCTTGTCAACAGTTCTTGCATTTTCATTGGCAGCTTGTAGTGGAACCGAAAAGGAATCGTCTAATAGAGAAAAAGGCGGAGACAAACAAGAACAAGTTACATTAAATTTTTGGACTTTTGGTGCTACTGGTTATGAAGACTTGGCGAAAGCATATGAAGAAGAAAACCCTAATGTGAAAATAAAAGTAAGAGCTGCTGAAACAGCAGAGCATCATGATGCATTATTTACGGCATTATCGGCTGGAAGCGGAGCTCCAGATATTACGATGTTAGAGATTGATCAATTAGACCGTTTTAAAGTAGCACAAGACCAATTTGAAAACCTCTATGATCTTGGTGCAAAAGATATTAAAGATCAATACCTGGATTGGAAATGGAACACAGGGGAGAATAATGCTGGGGATTTCTTAATCGGCTTACCAACAGATATTGGTCCTAAAGCTTTATACTATCGTACAGATGTATTTGAAGCAGCTGGTTTACCAACTGAACCTGAAGAAGTAACTAATTTAATCAGTACTCCAAAAGCTTTTGAAGAAGCGGGTATAAAGGTGAAGGAAAAGACAGGAAAACCATTCGTAGATAGTATAGAAATGGCATTCAGAGCTTACTTAGACGCAGCTCAAGAAACCTTCCTTAATCCTGAGGGTGAATTACTACTAGAGCAAGATGAAAATGCTGTTAAAGCAGCATATGATTACGCTGTACATTTAAATGAGCTTGGAATTGTTGGGAAATTTGAAATGTGGTCACCGGAGTGGGCAAATGCTGTGAATAAAGGTGAATTTGCAGCTGAATTAGGAGCTGGTTGGTTAAAAGGTTGGATGGAAGGTAATGCACCGGAAGCTGTTGGCAAATGGAGAGTAGCTACTTTACCAACTGAATTTGCTGCAAACTGGGGCGGTTCTTTTATCTCCATTCCAAAGGAAACTAAAAATGCTGATGAAGCTTATAAATTCGCAGAATGGTTAATCTCTCCAGACAATCAATTGAAATCATTCCAAACAAAAGGATTATTCCCATCTGCACCAGCTGTTTATGATATGGATGCCTTCAAAAACAATGAAGATGAATTCTTTGGAGGACAATCGACAGCACCAGTATTTGCAAAAGCTGCCCAAGACATTAATGGAGCAGTTTATAAAGGAGAGAAATACTTCCCACTTTATCAGGAAGTGTTGAATGCCTTGAAGAATGTTCAATCTAAAGAAGCAGATCCAGAAAAAGAATGGACATCGGCAGTTAAACGTGCAAAAGATTTATTAAATCGCTAGATAAAAAGATTACTAGATATGAAGGTGGATGAGGGGTTAATGAGCTCCAATTCCACCTTTGATAGGGATGAGGTGAGTACATGAATACTGTAAGTAATAAGGAAAAGGTAAGAAAAAAAAGGTACATGTCTGAACAGAAAAAAGATATGGCTTCAGGCTATTTATATATAGCCCCTTTCTTTATTATTTTTGCTATTATTGGGTTATATCCAGCATTATTTAGTATTTATTTAGGGTTTCAAAAATGGAACGGATTAAGTCCTATGACATTTGTTGGCTTAGCTAATTTTAAAATAGTCTTAACCGATCCTCTTTTTTGGAAATCAGTTTACAATACAATCGTCATGGGAATCATGGGTACCGCCCCACAATTGCTGTTCGGAATCATTTTTGCCTATTTGTTGAATCTTGCATTTCTTAAGTTTAAGAACTTCTTTAGAGTAACGATTTTTATGCCGTATATTACTTCCATGGTAGCTGTAGCTCTTATTTTCAGTGTGTTGTTTAGTGATCATGAATCTTCTTTAGCCAATTATGTGTTAAGTTTGGCGGGTCTAGATCCTGTGAACTGGAGCAGCTCTGAATGGGGAACGAAAATTGCCATATCGATTATGGTATTTTGGAGATGGGTAGGGTATAACACCATTATTTATCTTGCTGGTATTCAAAGTATTCCAAATGATTTGTATGAAGCTGCAACGATTGACGGAGCAAATAAATTTCAGCAGCTTATGTACATTACCATACCGATGCTTAAGCCATTTATCATCTTAACTGTATTCACATCGACTGTAGGGGCTTTGCAGTTATTTTCTGAACCAACTATCTTTTTAGGAACTAGTGCTTTCACAAGAGACGAAGGCATGACTATTGTGATGTATTTATATCGGGATGCCTTTAAATTACAATCTTTTGGAACAGCGTCAGCTACAGCTATTATATTATTAGTATTGATAACTGTTTTTGCTGCCATAAATACTTTCTTAACCTCAGGTATTGGCAGGAAGAAAAGAGGTGGAAACTATTGAATAAATCGGAGAAGGGAAAAAAACCGTCCATTAGCAGAATCCTTGCTTATGTACTATTATCCATTGCATCGCTACTTTCGTTGTTTCCGTTTTATTGGATGTTTGTAATGGCAACAAGCCCTAGTTCTGCTTACAATTCCATTCCACCAACGGTTACACCAGGGAGCTTGTTAATAGAAAATTTTAATAAGGTCTTGGATAAAATCGATTTCTTTCAAGCGATGTGGAACTCATTTATTGTTTGTTCCATTGTCACCATTGTGGTTTTATTTATTAGTTCATTAGCTGGGTTTGCCTTTGCGAAGTTTAAGTTTCGAGGTAAAAATGTACTTTTTACAGCTATCCTCTTAACGATGATTATACCGCCGCAATTAGGGTTAATCCCACAATATTTCCTGATTTCTAAGGCAGGATTACTTGATACATTACCAGGTGTGATGGTATTGTTCTTCCTTAATCCTCTAGGAATATTCCTGATGAGACAATATATTAGTCAATCTGTACCGGATGAGTTAATTGAAGCAGCAAAATTAGATGGGTGTTCCAATTTTAAAATTTATCGTAGTATTGTGCTTCCAATTATACTTCCGGCATTTGCAACTTTAGGGATAATTGTCTTCTCAGCTGCATGGGGCGAGTTTTTATGGCAATTTACCGTTTTAAGAGATCCAGAGATGTATACGATTCAAGTTGCTTTAGCCCAGTTAAGTAATACACAATATGCAGATTTTGGCATGATCTTATCAGGTGTTTTTTGGGCAACTGTACCACTTTTGATTATTTTCCTATTGTTTAACCGCTTATTTATATCAAGTATTACTGAAGGATCTGTGAAATAAAGTAACGTGAAATAGAAGGGATTAGAGATGAATTTAACAATTAAAGATATAGCGCAAATGGCAGGTGTTTCCCAAGGTACTGTTTCAAAAGTCATCAACAACTATGAAGGCATTAGTGAGAAAACAAAGAAACAAGTAATGGATGTCATTAACCAAAAGGGTTATGAACCCAACTTTTCTGCAAGATCACTGGCAACAAAAAAGTCAAACCTAATCGGACTGATCTATGCTGGGAAGATTAATGTTGAAATGACACATCCTTATTTTAATGAAGTTATATCAGCTTTCAAAAAGAATATTGGTCTACTAGGTTATGATATTATCATGTTTTCAAATGAACGCTTTCAAACGGGGCATGGCAGCTATTTAGCAAGATGTCGACATTTTCATGTCGATGGCTGTATAGTGATTGCGGGTGAGGAAGTGGAAGAGGCTATCTATGATGTGGCAAAGGAAGGAATTCCGTGTATTGGGATTGATATTGAGTTAAAAGGTCCAAAATCTAGTTACATCATGACAGATAACGTGGATTTATCGAGAAAAGTGATCGAATTTTTTTATTTACATTCTGTAAGAAAGATTGGTTATATAGGCGGCAAATGGGATTCAGCTATTTCTCGTTATCGGAAACAAGGTTTCTATGAAGCCATGCAACAATTTGGTCTTGAAATACGCGGAGAATGGATTCAGTATGGTGACTTTCATGAAGAAAGCGGATATGAAGCGATGAAGAAAATACTTCGATGCAAAGAGTATCCTGAAGCTGTTTTTGCCACATCTGACTTGATGGCGTTGGGTGCTCTGAGAGCGATAAAGGAAGAGGGACTTAGTGTTCCACAAGATATTCAAATTGTCGGGTGTGATGACATTGTAGCTTGCCGCTATAGCGAGCCAAAACTTACGACAGTAAAGCAGGATAAAGAAAAATTCGGGAAATTATCAGCTTATATGTTGAATGATTTGATAAATGGAGAAACACAATTAAAGCCAGTATTGATTGACTCAGAATTAATCATTAGGGAGTCGTGTGGAACGAAAAGGGTTGATAGGAGGTAATTGTGTGAATTACTACGCTGTTTTTGATGTTGGAGGTTCTTCTATTAAATATGCCCTTATGGATGAGGTAGGATTATTTATTGAAAAGTCCTCTGCTCCTACACCTGAGACTAGTCTTGAACTGTTTGTAGATACGGTAGAATCCATCGTGAAGAATTTTCAAAAAAGGTATGCATTAAAAGGTATCGCTATAAGTTTGCCTGGTGCAGTGAATGTAGAAACAGGACATATTGGTGGAGTCACAGCACTTCCGTATATCCATGGACCGAGTATAAAGGAACTTGTTCAGGAACGGACACATATACGTGTTGAAATTGAAAATGATGCTAATTGCGCTGGGTTAGCAGAAGGATGGATCGGTGCTGCAAAGGATGTCCAGGATTATATTTGTATTGTGATTGGCACTGGTATCGGAGGCGCGTTAGTTCTTGATAAAAAAATCCGGCATGGTAAGAATCGATTTGCTGGAGAATTTGGTTATATGATCATGGAGGATTATTTCGAAGAGCCAATGGGGAAAACATGGAGCACTTTAGCTGCAATCGGTGGATTGATCAACCAAGTGGCAAAACGAGAAGGAATGGATCCGAATTCACTTACCGGCAAAAACGTGTATGAAATGGCCGAAGATGGCAATAAAGAAATACGAGATGAGATAGATAAATTTGTGAAGCGATTAGCAGTAGGGATTTATAATTTACAGTATGTAATTGATCCGGAGAAAATCTTGATAGGTGGAGCCATCAGTACTCGAGAAGGTTTCATTGATCAGATTAATGAAACCTTAAATCAAATGAAACACAATAAGGATAGCTTAACCATCCAAGTAGAAAGATGTCAGTTTGGTAACGATTCTAATTTAATCGGTGCTTTGTATCACTTCTTACAGAGACAATCGATGAATGTGAAAAGATAGGAGGATGAAAACAGTGATACATCAAACGCTTAAACCGTTTCCAAAGGATTTCTTATGGGGAGCAGCCTCTGCAGCCTATCAAGTGGAGGGTGCTTGGGATGAGGATGGAAAAGGTGCTTCAAACTGGGATAAGTTTGTTCGTATACCCGGTAAGACCTTTAAAGGGACAACCGGTGATGTTGCAGTAGACCACTACCATCGTTATAAGGAAGATGTTCGTTTGATGGCGGAAATGGGTATGAAAACCTATCGTTTCTCTGTTGCTTGGACACGTATTTTCCCCAATGGTAGAGGAGAAATCAATCAAAAAGGCTTGGAATTTTATGATCACTTAATCAATGAATTAAAGGTAAATAAGATTGAGCCGATTTTGACATTGTATCACTGGGATTTACCACAGGCACTTCAGGATGAATATGGAGGCTGGGAGTCTAGGAGCATTATAGAGGACTTCACGAATTATAGTGTTGAACTATTTAAACACTTTGGTGACCGTGTGAAATATTGGGTTAGCTTAAATGAACAAAATATTTTCACGAACCATGGCTACCATTTGGCGACACATCCACCAGGTATTAAAGATGAGAAGTTATTTTATCAAGTCAATCACCATGCGAATCTTGCGAATGCTAGTGTGATTAAGGAATTCCATAAATATATTCCCGATGGAAAAATTGGCCCAAGCTTTGCCTACTCACCTTCCTATGCCGCATCTTCTAGTCCAAAAGATATTATGGCAGCTGAAAATGCCGAAGAGCTCAATAGTCATTGGTGGATGGATACGTATGTATGGGGCAAGTATCCAGAAGTAGCATGGAATTACTTAGAGGAAAAAGGACTAGCTCCTTTAATTGAAAAAGGCGATTTTGATTTATTAAAAGAAGGTAAGCCAGACTTTATTGGTTTAAATTATTATCAGACAACAACTTTTGAAGAGAATCCCTTAGAAGGCGGTATTGGTTCATCGGAAATGAATACAACCGGTAAAAAAGGAACATCCAAGGATTCTGGAATACCAGGACTGTATAAAACAATTGCCAATCCAAACTTGGAAAGAACGAATTGGGATTGGAATATCGATCCTCAAGGGTTAAGAATTGCTCTACGTAGAATGACTAATCGTTACGGACTCCCTATTTTGATAAGTGAAAATGGGTTGGGGGAATATGACAAGTTAGATGCGGATGGAGTAGTTCAAGATGATTATCGGATTGAATATCTGCGTTCCCATATAATCGCCATTCAGGAGGCAATTTCCGACGGAGTAGATGTAATGGGTTATTGTGTCTGGTCCTTCACTGATTTGTTAAGTTGGCTAAACGGCTTCCAAAAACGCTATGGGTTAGTTTATGTAAATCAGCATGAAGAGGGTGTACATGATCTCCGTCGCATAAAGAAGAACAGCTATTATTGGTACAAAAAAGTCATCGAATCGAATGGCACCTCCTTGTAGTTGATGAAAATAGTAAGTAAAGTTACACAAATAATTTAACGACTTCTAAGATCTGAGTTCGGTATTCTACTGGATTTAGGTCTTTTAATTTTGCCTTCATTCGTTTGTGGTTTTAATACTTGATATATTCATCTAGTTTTCCTTGGGATTAATAAGATTACTTTCAAGAGAATCGCTTTAAAAAAACAAAAAATGATGTCGAAAAATTGGGAAATTAGTCTTGACTAAAGAAATATTCTAAACTAGTATTAATACAATAATCAGAAAATACTTTTATTTCCGAATATTATATTAAATAAATTAAATAGGAGGATTAAATGAAACACAAAGTAGTAGAAGAAAACGTTTTGCTTAAAGAGGCACTCGACCTTAAGGATAATTTAATACAATGGCGTAGACATCTTCATGTTAATCCGGAACTATCATTTGAAGAATATGAAACTTCAAAGTTTGTTTTGGAAAATTTAAAAGAACTTGGTTTAGAAATTCAAGCACCAGTGGCGAAAACTGGAATAGTTGCTCTTCTACAAGGTACTCATCCAGGTCCGACTGTTGCTTTAAGAGCAGATATGGATGCACTTCCTATACAAGATGAAAAAAATGTTTCATACGCCTCGTCTGTTCCTGGGGTTGCACATTTATGTGGACATGACGCTCATACAGCCATTTTGTTGGGAGCAGCCAAATTACTAAGTAAACATAGACCGATAAAAGGGAATATCAAATTTATATTTCAGCCAGCAGAGGAAGGTTTAGCAGGGGCCCTACATATGGTTCAGGAAGGGGTGCTTAACAATCCTGATGTAGATGTTATTGCCGGTTTGCATGTACATCCTACAGCAAACACAGGATATATAACTGTTGCGAAAGATGTCGCAATGGCATGTGCGGATTCCTTTGACATAGAAGTGATTGGAGAGGGGGGGCATGCGGCTCATCCACATATGTCGATCGACTCGATAACGGTAGCAGCCGAAGTTATCTCTTCGTTACAGCAAATTGTGAGCCGATCAATAGACCCTCTAAAACCAGCTGTTTTGACAATAGGTAAAATAGAAGGTGGCTTTAAAAGAAATGTTATTGCACCGTCCGTCCGATTGGAAGGCACAGTTAGAGTCTTAGATCCTTCGTTAAGAGAGGTCATTTCTCAAAGAATGGAAAGATATATTAAAGGTGTCTGTGAAGGGATGGGGGCTAGTTATAAATTTGATTATCAATTTGGCTATCCTTCCGTTAAAAATGACAATACATTGATCCCATTATTAGATTCAGTTGCTGAGAAAATATTGGGTGCCAGTACGCTTTCAATTGTGAATCCGAGCATGGGGGGAGAGGATTTTGCTTACTATGCTGAGAAAGTGCCAGGTATTTTCTTTAGATTGGGTACTTACAATGAAACAAAAGATTGTATCTATCCAAATCACCATCCAAAATTTGATATTGATGAAGATGCACTGCCGTATGGCTCTGCTTTATTGGCCCAATTCGCTCTTGATTACATAGAGAATAATTCAACCGAACAATAAGTATTTGATTCATGAAAAATATATAGATAAAGGGGTATGAGTATGAGGAAATGGGTAGGGTTAGCTAGTTCTATACTTTTGACAGTGGGCTTGTTGGCAGCCTGTAATGGAGAGGAATCTTCCACTTCGACGCCAAAAAAAGAGGATGATAGAACATTAACGATTGCAATGGGAACGGACATGGTAACATTTGACGTTCATAATCATGTAAATACTTCCACAGAAGCAATTCACGTGAATATGTTTAACTATTTGTTTAAACGAGATAACGAAACTGGAGAGATTTTACCAGACTTAGCAGAAGGTTATGAAAAAATAGATGATAAGACTTGGGAAGTGAAACTAAAAGAAGGCGTTACTTTCCATAACGGCGAAACTTTAGATTCTGAGGATGTTAAATTCTCACTTGAACGTGTTGCACATGATTCAACACTTCTTGATCACATTAACTATAACTCTATTAAAGATGTACAAGTTATTGATGAACTTACAATCCGTATTATTACAAATGAACCAGATCCAGCTTTGCTAAATAGAATTTCAAGAATTGCATCTAGTATCCTTCCTTCCGAATATATTGAAGAAAATGGAATGGATTATTTCTTGGAAAATCCAGTTGGGACAGGACCATTTAAGTTTTCCAAATGGGTACGCGACGATAGAATTGTCCTAGAAGTATATGATGATTATTTTGAAGGAAAAAATGAAGAATGGGACGAAGTGGTATTCCGTGTAATCCCGGAAAACTCTACACGTGTCTCTGAGCTACTAACAGGTGGAGTTGATATTGCAACAAACATGCCTCCAAGTGAGTGGAAACGTATTGAGGATAACGATGGCACCCATTTATCACAAGGAACTTCTAACCGGACAATGATGATATTTTTGCGTTCAACTGAAGGATATCCAACTTCTGATCCTCGAGTTAGAGAAGCTTTGGACTTGACAATTGATAACAAGGCAATAACGGATAATTTATTAAATGGCGCAGGAATACCTACCATTACACGAGTAGCGCCAGGAAACTTTGGTTTTGCTGAAGATCTTTATGACACCTATAACTATGATGTAGAAAAAGCAAAAAAATTATTGGCAGAAGCAGGCTATCCTGATGGCTTTGAAATGACCTTCCATTCTCCAAAAGGACGTTATTTACAGGATGCTGAAATAGCTGAGATGGTTGCCGGAATGTGGACTGCGATTGGGGTAAAAGCAAATGTAGAATTCATGGAGTGGAGTAGTTTCGTTGAACTTCGTAATTCAGGCAAAAATAAGGATGCTTATTTACTAGCTTTGGGTAACTCTATGTTTGATGCTGCGAATGCATTAGATTGGTATAACTACGAAAGATTTAAAGGACAAATTGATTATTACAATGAAGAAGTAGAGGGATTATTGGCAGCTGCTGCTCAAAATATGGACCCAGAAGAAAGAGCACAGCAATATATTAAAGCACAACATTTATTAGCTGAAGACACAGCTCACATTGTTTTACATCAAGAATCTATTAACGTAGGTGTGAGTGATGCAATTGATTATACTCCTACAATGGATGAAATAATTTACGTGGATTCCATTAATAAAAAGTAGGTACGGTTATCGGTAGGGAGAGCTTGCTCTTCCTTCCTTTACTATTTGGTTGTGTAAAAAAATAGTAGGTTACAATAAATCATTTCAAAATATGTGTGAGGTGACAATTGATGAACAATTACTTTGTAAGGCGAATACTACAAATAATACCTGTTTTATTAATCATTTCATTTATTGTCTTTTCACTAGTCTTTATCGCGGGAGACCCAGTTGCATTAATGCTCCCTGATGACGCATCCCAGGAAGATGTGGAGCTATTAAGAGAATCCTTAGGTTTAAACGAATCCTTTATCGTTCAATACACTACATACCTTATGAACCTTGTACAAGGTGACTTTGGAGAATCCTACCGTTATGGTCAGGACGCTATGGAAATCGTCCTTGAGCGTCTCCCCGCAACACTTGAACTAGGTATCGCAGCGCTTATAATCGCAATTGTTGTATCGATTCCACTTGGTATTTGGTCTGCTACAAAACAAAACTCTAGTCTAGACTTAGTGGCGACGGGTGCGGCTGTCATAGGAAAAGCAATGCCGAACTTTTGGTTGGGTATCATGTTAATTTTATTGTTTTCTGTCACTTTAAGTTTCTTCCCGGTTTCAGGAAGAGGGACGCTGTTACATTTGGTTCTTCCTTCCATAACTCTTGCTACTGGGATAGCTGCGGAAATGACACGACTCATCCGGTCTAGCATGATTGAAACCTTGAATCAGGATTACGTACGGACAGCGAAGAGTAAAGGTTTAAAGGATAGAATCGTAGTTTATAAGCATGCTTTCCGAAATTCACTTATTCCTGTCATAACCATTACTGCATTACAAACCTCCACTTTGGTTGGGGGGACATTGATTACTGAAACTGTCTTTTCATGGCCGGGTTTAGGTCAATTATTAATACAGGCTGTAAATACGCGTGATATGGCAATTGTTCAAGCCAGTGTATTTGTCATTGCAACACTCGTAATTCTTATGAATCTAGTAGCAGATATTCTTTACCGACTATTAGATCCACGGATTAAATATAGCTAGGGGGAAGTTAAGTTGACCCAATCACAGACAATAAGCATGACACAAAACAAACCCTCTTCTTTTAAAAGGTGGAGTAGATTACTACTTAGAAGTAAGACAGGCACAGTAGGATTCTTTATCGTTTTCTTTGTTTTCTTAGTGGCCATTTTTGCACCACTACTAGCACCACATGATCCCGCAGCTATTAATGCGGCTAATATGCTAAAGCCTCCTTTCTGGATGGAAGGTGGTAGTACTGCAAATCTATTGGGAACGGATAACCTTGGTAGGGATATTCTTAGTCGGATTATCTATGGTTCTCAAATTTCCTTATTAGTAGGTATTACCTCTGTCGTTGTTGCGGGAATTATCGGTGTTACTATTGGTTTGATAGCAGGGTATTATGGTGGTTTTATCGACAATGTGTTAATGCGCCTTGTAGATTCCTTCCTAGCAATACCAACTATTCTTTTTGCGCTAGTAATACTTAGTGTTTTTGGACCAAGTGTTATTACTCTTATTTTCGTTCTGGGTGCTACGAATTGGGTAAATTATGCACGGCTTGTACGTGGCGAAGTGCTAACTATAAAGGAACGTGATTTTGTAAGAGCTGCCCGTTCAATTGGAGTAAAAAACAATAAGATAATTATTCGTCATTTACTGCCGAATGTTATTTCCTCTTTTATCGTAATTTCTACGTTAAGTGTGGCAACAACGATCATTCTTGAAGCATCACTTAGCTTTTTGGGGCTGGGTGTTCAACCACCGACTGTTTCGTGGGGATCTATTTTAAGTGATGGAAGAGATTATTTAGCGACAAGTTGGTGGCTTGCAACTTTTCCGGGTCTAGCCATTACAGTAACAGTACTAGGAATAATATTCTTGGGTGATTGGTTAAGGGATGTTCTAGATCCTCGCTCTATCAAAAAATAATCTTAAGGAGGAATCCCTAATGGCGGAAGAAGTACTGAATGTAAAAAATCTCAAAACTTATTTCCATACTGAAAATGGGATTGTTCCCTCAGTCGATGACGTTTCAATTAGGATAAAAAAAGGAGAGACATTAGCTATAGTAGGTGAATCGGGATCAGGGAAAAGTGTGACATCCCTATCCATTATGCGTTTAATTGACTCTCCTGGAAAAATTCAGGGTGGCCAGATTTTGTTTAAAGGAAGAGACATTGTTCCTATCTCGATGAAAGAGATGCGTAACCTTCGTGGTAATGAGATTGCGATGATTTTCCAAGAGCCTCTTACTTCTTTGAATCCAGTTTTCACCATAGGAAATCAAATGGCAGAATCCATTATGTTACACCAAAAGAAGGGTAAGAAAGAAGCACGAAAGCTCAGTATTGAAATGCTGAAAAAAGTAGGAATACCAAGAGCGGAAAAAGTAATTGATTCATTTCCACATTCATTAAGTGGAGGTATGAGACAACGTGTAATGATTGCAATGGCACTCTCCTGTAATCCTGAATTATTGATTGCAGATGAGCCAACTACTGCTCTTGATGTAACAATCCAGGCTCAAATTCTTAAATTAATGAAGGGCTTAATTACGGAGTTTGATACTTCTATTTTGTTAATCACCCATGACCTAGGTGTAGTGGCTGAAATGGCAGACCGTGTAGTTGTTATGTATGCAGGTCAAGTAGTGGAGGAAACGGATGTATTTACATTATTTAGAGAACCTAAACACCCGTATACGAAAGGGCTGATGGACAGTACGCCTAAGATTCATGAATTAAAAGATGAATTAACCTCAATACCTGGAACTGTTCCAAATCCGTTAAATTATCCAAAAGGTTGTCGTTTTATGGATCGCTGTCCATATGCTATGCAAAAGTGTGCGGAAGCTCAACCAAAACTTGAAGAAATTTTGACAGATCACAAGGTCAGATGCTGGCTTCATGAAGAAAAGGTGGTTGATTTGTATGAAACAAAATCATTTGCTGGAAGTTAGAGGATTGAAAAAAGCATTTGATATATCTGAAGGTTTCTTAAAAAGAAAAAAACAGTTTCTTTATGCAGTCGATGGCTTGGACTTTTATGTGGACGAAGGAGAAACGCTTGGTATAGTAGGTGAATCAGGATGTGGAAAGTCAACTACAGGAAACTTGATTGGTCATTTACTTGATGCAACGGAAGGAGAAATTCTTTTTGAAGGAGAAGATTTGACTAAGCTAAAAGGAGAGGCTTTAAGAAAGAAACGAGCAGATATCCAAATGGTTTTTCAGGATCCTTTCTCTTCTTTAAATCCACGTATGCGAGTTTTTGATTTGATAGCCGAACCGTTGAGAACTCATAAATCTTTCAATAAAAAAGAACTCTCTGAACGAGTAATGGAACTGATGGATCTAGTTGGTTTAAACCGTTCTTATGTCAATCGATATCCACATGAATTTAGCGGGGGACAGAGGCAAAGAATCGGAATTGCCCGTGCTATTTCCTTAAATCCAAAGTTGATCGTATGTGATGAACCAGTTTCTGCGCTTGATGTATCAATTCAATCCCAAATATTAAACTTACTATCTAAATTACAAAAGGAACTAAATCTAACTTTCATTTTTATCGGACATGGATTACCAGCTGTAAAGCATATCAGTGACAGAATTGCTGTGATGTATCTCGGTAAAATAGTGGAGCTGACGACAAAAGAAAAGTTGTTTCTACATCCGATGCATCCTTATACAGAAGGTCTATTGTCCGCTGTGCCAGTTCCGGATCCTCTTCAACGAAACATTGAGGGAAGACAACTTCTGGAAGGCGATATCCCGAGTCCAGCCAATCCACCACCTGGGTGCAATTTCCATACGAGATGCCCTTATGCTCAGCAAATATGCAGTAAAAACGAACCTGTATTTGAGGAAAAATCACCAGGTCAATTTGTAGCATGTCATTTTCCTCTTAAGGATGGAAAAGGAATTATCAATGAAGAGAAAGTGATGGTAGATACTCATGGACTATCTTAAAAAAAAACTTGAACCAATGCTTAACCTCATTGAAAAATTAGTGAACATCGATAGTGGTTCAACAAATAAAGTTGGAGTCGATAAGATTGGAAAAATACTTATAGAAGAATATAAACAAATGGATTTTACTATAGAAGTTAAAGAAAATAAAGAATTTGGGAATAATATCCTAATTATGCATAAAGAAGCTATGAAGCCTGAAATTCTGCTTATTGCTCATATGGATACTGTATTTCCGATTGGAACAGCAGCAGAAAGGCCGTTTACTATTAAAAATGGCCTTGCCTTTGGTCCAGGAGTGGCTGATATGAAAGCAAGTCAGGTTACATTATTGTATGCTATGAAATATTTGTACGAGAAAAAAGATGCGGCAATGAAAAACGTCATCATTATTTTAAATAGTGATGAGGAAATAGGTTCACCTACTTCAAGGGAGCTCATTGAGGAAATTTCAAAAAATGTTAAATATGCATTGGTTATGGAACCTGCCCGTAAAGATGGATCGATTGTGTCCTCGAGAAGAGGGGGAGGCAGGTATACGTTGCATGTACACGGAAGATCTGCACATTCAGGAGTAGCTCCAGAAGAAGGCAGAAGCGCTATTGAGGAACTTGCGTATAAAACGATAAAACTTAATCATTTAACTGACCACGAACAAGGAATATCAGTAAGTGTAGGCATAGTTGAAGGTGGAGACGCGGTAAATATGATACCAGATAGCGCCACTGGATATGTGGATGTACGCGTCGAGAGTGATGAGCAAAGTTTAGAAATCGCAAAGAAAATCGAAAGTATTTGTTCAGTACCAGATGTACCAGGGACAACTATTGACTTAGAAGGCGGAATTACTCGCCCACCAATGGAACCTGATGAAAAGAACCAGAAATTACTAGAGATAGTTAAGGAAGTCGGGAATTCCTTTGGCTTGATAGTAACGGATTCTCATACGGGTGGAGGATCAGATGCATCATTTCCCTCTCACCTTGGCGTAGCAACTATAGATGGTGTAGGACCAATTGGCGGAAAACTGCACAATGAAGGTGAATACCTTGAAATAGACTCACTGACTGAAAGGTGTTTTCTGTTAGCCGAAACAGTATCAAAACTATCAGAAAGCAATTAGCAAATGATCATGTTTAAATTTATGTACACAATGCAAACTCTCTATTAGAATACGATCTACAAAGATTAATCGGATTAGAACTATTTACTAAATTACATAGTGGTGCGTAAACCTAAAGAAAAATAAACCTTGCAACCTTAGAGCGAGTGTTACTTGTAGAACCTAACTTGCTTTATAATTACTACACAACATGTGATAGTAGAGAAAGATGATACTTAGCGAGATGAGCAAGACACTACAAGCACCGCGTGGAGGCAACATATTATCATCCCACGGAAATCAACCATCTATAGTTCGTTTTTATGTA
Source organism: Psychrobacillus sp. NPDC093200 (assembly GCF_050280345.1). NCBI lineage: Bacteria > Bacillati > Bacillota > Bacilli > Caryophanales > Bacillaceae > Psychrobacillus > Psychrobacillus sp. NPDC093200. The sequence continues at coordinate 773,181 of NZ_JBNNVC010000001.1, forward strand.
TATAATTCATTAAAAGCCGAGGAGGATTTATTCGCTCGGCTTTTTAGATTTTTAAGGCTATGTTTAAGGCTAGGGTTGTTTTTTTCGTGAATCGATTTAGTTTGTGAAATGTTACACTTAAACTAACGGGGCAGGTTTAGTTTAATAAGAAGGTATATATGAAATGAATCGAAATAGTCAATAAAAGAGAGTTATTTTATATTATAATTAATTTATTAATTGGGGAAAGAGGTAAGAAAATGAAAAAAAATATGTTAATAGCGATTGCATTTACTTTAGTAGCGATGTTTACGTTCAGCATCACTTCAGAAGCTTCATCCACAAAAGTAATGTGGGGTAAAACGGAACTTAAAGCAGGGCAGATTGGTAAAGTAACACTTTACGGAGATATGGGAACATTTAAGACAGATGGCTCTAGAGGAAAAGTGTTACCAGCGGGTGGTGAGTACCGTGTCTATTCATTCCGTAAAGATATTTTCGGAGGAGAATACGGCTTAGGCGGCGGATTGTTTGTCCATATGTACGGTCCTTTGGAGTACAAAACACCTTCTAAGGCTAAGTTAGCATTACTTAATAAGTAATAATTCAATAGATTAAAAGAAATAGAAGGATAGATATTATACAATGTAGTCCAGTTTTAAGCTGGGCTATTTTTTTATGGAGGAAAAAATGTGTTTAGTGAATGCGAGGATAGTACAACGACAAGAAATTCATGAGATTGGTATGTCAATGGTTGAAGTGACAGGTTCTCAAACAAAATTAGGCGATGGTGTACAACATAATCAAGATATTTATCTCAATAAGAAAGATGGTAGTTTATTTGTAATCAGTATAGATGGACCAGTCGAACGGGGGGGTAAGTTATACCAATGAGGGATAGTATAGACCTCTTTGTTCAACTAACGGGTGCTTTGGTAATATATGGCCATCATTTCGATGGTCTATTTTTATGTGCAATATATTAAGTTGATCTCAGAATATGCATTGTGAAATGTTACACTTAAACTAACGGGGCAGGTTTAGTTGAAGAAGGAAAGATCTAAAGAACAATATAGAATCAAGAATAGTAGGAGGTAAAACATGGCTAATGAATTAAAGGGACCAATAGATTTTGTTAATATCAAAGGACAAAAACTGCATGTCAATATTATTGGTGACGGAGAAGCTATCGTCTTCCTTCATGGTGGTCCTGGAAGTGAGCATCGTTTTTTTCTTCCTCACGTTTTACCATTAGCCCAAAAGTTCAAACTTGTTTTATATGATCAAAGGGGTTGCGGTAAATCAGAACACGCTAAAAGTAATACATACTCCATGATGGATGAAGTAAAGACATTAGAATTATTGCGCAAAGAATTGAAGTTGGAAAAAATGAACCTTTTCGGAGAGTCTTGGGGTTCTATGCTTGCCTTGCTTTATGCAACTACCTACCCGGAAAGAGTTAATAAAATACTTCTAACAGCTGCTATAGGAGTTTCGGCAAAAGGATATAAAAGCTTTGAAAAAGAACTTTTGAAAAAAATCTCCTTGAAGGATAAAATAAATCTTTTTAAGGCAGATAGAAAAATGAAAAAAGGTTCTGGATCCTATGAAGATATTTTAAATATTTTAGACCCATACTACGTATTTTCAGTCGATACATTAAAAAGGAAAGAGAAGTCCAGTATGAATAGTTATGTCAATCAATTAATAGGAGAAGATATTGAAAAGAACTATGACTTAAAAAGCGAAATCTATAAATTATCTGAAATACCAATTCTAGTCGCACAGGGAAGTCATGATATTATTACACCTGCAAAAATTAAAGAGTTATTAATAAAGTACGTACCACATGCAAAATTAATTGAAATTGAAAATTGCGGTCATTGGACTGTTGTAGAAAAGCCAGACAAAATGAATACGATAGCAGAAAATTTTTTCAGCCCCAGCTTGTTCAACTAACGGTTGCTTTAGCAGAACAATGATAAACAACTACAAAGGAGTGAGCATATGATTTATGCCTTTATATACATAGGATGGCTTTTAATGCCTATCTAGTGCATTATATTTTGTTTGAATTTGGTTTCTATATTGAAAAAGGTAAAACACGAAGAAAAAACTACGGTCAATACAGTTTGGCTTACAATATCGTTTACTCTTATTATGTGGAGCATTGCAATGACAGCAGCAGGCATTAATTAAGCTAACGGGTGCTTTACTTCAAGATGGAGTAGAGCCTTTTTTCTTATCGAAACAATGACGGAGTTTAGTTGAAGAAGGAATTCGAATATAAAATAAAGAATAAGTAATAATTAAAAAATGGAGATTGTTAAGAGGGAGATGTAATGAAAAAATCATTATTCATTTTTATATTGATGTTACTTACTTTTACGACTGGGTGCAGTTCTACCACTCCGACTAATCCTTACACTGGGCGTGTTTTGAACATTGGTATCATTGGAAATTCACCTACTATAATAGAAAATAAGACAGTAAATTTTGTTCCGATTACTTTTGAAGATTTATCTAACGACAATTATAAAAACTATGATGCTGTCTTTATCATGAAAGAACAATTAGCAGAAGCCTCTAACGATAATTATTCAAAAATTTATGCTGAATTACAGAAACCAATAATATTCATTGGAACCGATTCATTGACCCCCTTCATCTCGGAAGCTATTGACTATCGTCCAAAGGATTTTCAAGAAGGATTGTTGTATTCAGTTGGGTTAATTGAAGGAACTGAATATGGCTTTGGATTATATAACGATAAAGAAAATGAAGCAACGATAAAACTTTTTTATTCTGACCTTTTTAGATTGATAGAGTAAAACAGGTAAAGTTAAAGGGAATTTCCTTCTTCCACTAACGGGTGCTTAGTAAAATGAAGAGCTGGTAGTACAGCTCTCATTTCTTGTTCAACTAAAGACGCAGTTTAGTTGAACAAAGAAATCTATTGGGGATAGTAGAATGAATACTAAAGACAACAATATACGCTCCATAAAAATTAGAAATTTAAGAATAGATGACTATGAAGTTGTTTTAAATTGGAGTAAGGATGACATTTTTGTTCAGCGAATGGCTGGGAGAAAAATAGAAGTGAAGAAGAATTGTATAGATAGTGGCTTCATTGTATAAGTAATGAATCTGAAGACTTTGTTCGAATGGGAATAGAATTGAAAGAAAGGTTAGTTGGGTATGCAGATTTAGCCTGTATTAAAGATAATGCAGCTGAATTAGGTATTGCAATTGGTGAGAGTACATTATGGGGAAAAGGAATTGGGACTAATTCTATTCTATGTATGATGGATTACGCTTCTATAAACTTAGGAATTACAATTTTTAATGCAGAAACCCACGAAGAGAATATTCGCTCCAGAAAAATGCTTGAGAAAATAGGATTTATAGAGATAAGCAGGATTGGCAATGAAGAATACTTAGGAACGGAAAACCAACTAATACAATATAGATATAAATAAATATACTTCTATTTCTTATTGAACTAACGGGTGTTTTGCAAAATATGACCATTTTTTTCGATGGTCCATTTTTATGTCCAAAATATTAGGTTGATCCTAAATATGCATTGTGAAATGTTACACTTAAACTACGGAGCAGGTTAGTTGAACAAGGAAAGAAGAAAATAAAAGGAGGAAGTGATGGAAACTAAAATGTTGTATTATAAAATATTCGAAAAGAAAGTAGAACCTGTCGATTATGTTAATTGGGCTACCCAAATGTCAGAAAATAGTGATACATCTACATCACTAAATATACTTTCTTCCCTAAGTGAAACTCTAAATATTTTTGAGGTAGAAGATTATTTTCATAGGGCAGTAAGAGAATTAAGTATGGAAGAACCCACACAGGATGAGTGTTCTAAGTATTACTTCTGGTATTTGCTAAAACAAATAATAGATAATGAATCTATTGCAATTAACTATGCATATGAAATTTACCAAGTAGTTCGTGAAGAATTTGTTAGCGAAGAATTAAATGTATGGTATGAGATCAGTGAAATGATAGACGACTATCGATATGGTGATAATGTAGAGGGAATTACAAGAGAATCTCTAATTACAACCATTGTAAAAGAAGCGGAAAAACAATTAAATTGTAACTTCTTATTGAACTAACGCGTGCTTTAGCAAAATATGATCATTATATAAAATTTTATTATGGTAAATGACAAGGAGTTTGGATAAGTATTATGGACAATAATTCATTAAGATTTGCAATAGAAAATGAAAAGTTTGATGAAGCAGAAATCATTTTAGAAGAAATTAGCAGAAGTAAGGACATTCAAGCAATTCCTTTACTTATTGAATATTTACAAAGAACTGAAAATCCTTTATTAAGAAACTCTATTGCTTTAACGTTAAGTGATATTGGGAACGAAGAAGTGGTACAACCGTTAATAGATGTTATTAATGACCCAAAAACTTTAGGTTATAGAGGAACACTATTATACGCACTAGAACCATTCGATTGTTCAGCACATTTAGAAACACTAATTTACCATTTGATAAATGGAAACTTTGAAGTACAAGCACAAGCATATCAATTGATAGAATCAATTAAAGGTGAAATATCAGATGAAGTTTTATTGAACTGTATTATAGAGGTAAAAGAAGAGTTAAATGATAAAGAAAGACAAATGGAGATATTATCAGATACGATAGAAACTTTGTGTACTTTTAAGAAAAAATAATTAAGCCTTGTTTCACTATTGGTGCTTACATAAAGAAAGTAGAAATGCTTTGGTGTCTTCTATTTCTTATTCAACTAACGGGTGCTTTAATAAAAAGGAAATAAAATAAAATGAGCTTGGAGAAAATATCCCAGCTCATTTTTTGTGTCTTACATCTACCTTTAACATAGCCATTTTTAATAAAGCTTCCCTTGTCTATACAGCACAGTAGATAAGCGAATAACCGCATGGATATAGCAATTTTGGCGAAGTGGTAAAGGATCTCCAAAATATAATGGCAGTAATGTATCCATAGTATTTTTCATTTTCGCTAGAAGCTGGTTGTACACTTCTTCCTCTGAGTAAAACTGTGTTTCTCGTCCCTGAAGCCATTCTAAATAAGAAACAATTACCCCACCGGCATTTGCTAAAATGTCTGGGATGATGATGACGCCTTTTTTGCTCAAGTAGTCGTCTGCCTCCTTAGTAGTTGGGGCATTCGCTCCTTCTACGATAATTCGAGCCTTAATATCAGCTTTATTGGAGTCATTCAATTGATTTTCTAGCGCTGCAAGGAATAAAACGTCTACATCCATTGTAAGAATTTCTTCTCTGCTTAATATAGACGCGGTGACCCCTATTTCTTTTAGCTGCTCCTCTGAAGTGGGAAGGTCGCCTTTGTTCTCGGATGAAAATTGTGCAAGTGTCTGAATATCCAGCCCATCTGAGTTATATAGAGTGACATTACGATCACTTATTGCAACGACCTTGTTTTGAAGATGTGTACAGCGAGCAGCCTCAAGCGCTGTAACTGATCCAACATTACCGAATCCTTGCACCGCAATTGTTAAAGGGCGGTTGGAATATTCCAGTGCCGTTTTGGCAAAAGGGTTTTCAGAGCTTTCTAATGTTTGCGCATGTTCCTTTACATAATTACTTAACATGTAGCGGAAGGTGAAGTAAACTCCCTTGCCAGTAGCCTCTCTACGGCCTAAAGATCCACCATTTGCAATACTTTTTCCTGTAAAACTGCCCAAGTATGGTTGCCCTTGGTTAATCTTTTTGTACTCTGCCATCATCCAATCCATCTCTCGTTCACCGGATCCAACGTCTGGTGCTGGAATGTCACGATCAGGACCAAGGACATCGTTAAAATAGCGCACATATTTTATGCAAATACGATGTAATTCCTTGTCGGTAAAGTTTTTAGGATTGATGACGATTCCGCCTTTTCCTCCACCGAAGGGTACATTATGAAGTGCATTTTTTAGCGTCATTAGAAATGCCAAATTAATAACCTCTAACTCATTAACCGACTCATGAAAACGAATACCACCCTTATACGGACCAAGGGCATCATTATGATGCACACGATAAGAGGGAATCCGAACAATTTCTCCGCTTTCCAGCGGAACACGCAGGAAAGACTTATGTATCTGATTAGGTGTAGATAGAATTGCATTCAATGAATTAAATGCCTTTGTCCGCATCTCTCCTTGTAAATCAGGCAAAAAGGTCTCGTTCTCCAATAATGCATTTAGCGACTGCTTTACAATTGATATTGTTTGTTCTTCCACTTATTTCAGCACCTCCGTAAATATAGTTCATCGGAGTTAGTTATACCCTAAACTGCTGGGAAAAAACGTAGGGAAGTTCATTAAATTTTGATAAATTCATATCCGAATGGACAAGACAAAAGGGACTTAAACAACGCTTAGATGCAGTACAACAAATTATTGAATATTCAAGGACAATCAGACCTATTAGCGAAAGCAACGCAAGCAGTGTTAAAAGCGAAAGGAAGGTGAATACTACTTCATTATATCCACCAAGTTTATTAGAAAGGGTGATTCATTTGACTAAATCTTATATGTTAAATGAGTTTGAATACACGTTATCAAACTATCGAATGAAATATAATTTAAGTTTCCACGAAAACCGTAGTAAACCTTTTACAGAAGAATGGCTCGGTTACATATGTTCGATATGTGATGTCACTAAAAAGGATAGCATATTGAGAGTTCTGGGTAGAGCGCATGTAACAAGTTTGAAGAAAGTAAGTGATTTAAGAAGGAATGGCCAATTTGAAAATTATTAACGAAAGGGTTTAGACCTTTATCATATGCAATTATATGGGCAGACTGCAGACAAAGTCAAAAAATTTGAAATTGTCTATAGTCTTTTTAATTTTAAAATCATTTATTCAGTAAAACACCTTTATTTCAATACTGGCGGTCCATGTATTAAATATGTTGATTTCTGATTAGAAAATTTGGAAACCCAAAAAGAGATTGGCTACCTTGCAGCAGCCAATCTCTTTTATTCGCTAATTCCCAAACGGTATTTCATTTTCATACTCTATTTTATATTCTTGGATTAGATTATTTTTTTCATCATTATTATTAATTAAAATGTCCCCATACACGGGTACTAAGGTATACCAATTTTCTTCTTGCAGATACTTTGTAACAAATAAATATAATTGTCCCTCTTTAAGTAGTGGATCATTTTCTACTAATATTAATTCTTCTTTTGTGTATCCACCTTGTTGATTCACTATTATGGTTTCTTCAAGATCACCTTTAATGTTATCTGTAACTTCTACTTCAAATTGAGTTTCGGGGATACCACCCAATGATTTAGTACCAGATTGTTTTAAAACTTTTCCAATGAATACATTGTCTGCCCAACCAATAAGGCGAGGAGTGTCCGACAAATCAAAGCTACTGCTGTATTCCATTGTTTTTATTATAGGATTTTCCGGTACTGAGTCATTTGTAAAGTAACTTGAAGTAAAAATACCTATTGCTAATGAAGCTACTATCGCTGGTGCAATTATAAAAGAGCGCTTAAATTTAGGTTTACCTCTTTCTGATTTCACTTTTGAAATTCCTAATTTACTTCTTTCACTAATTTCTTTTGGTATTTCTATTTTACTCATTTCTTGTTTAATTTTATTGCTCATATATATGATCTCCTTCCAAATTTTTTCGAAGTTTATTTAAGGCTCTATACAAAATAGTCTTTGTTGTACCTAAAGGAATTTCCAAAGTTTTAGATACTTCTTTTATAGTTAAATCATCATAGAACCTTAAAATAATTACACTTTTTTCGTCTTCATTTAAACATTCGATTAACTCATTTAACGTTATTTCTTCAAATATATCTTCGTTAAAATCTCCTGCTATAAAGTTTTCAAATTCTGAATTTAGAGGAAGAATATTTTTCTGTTTTCTAAGTAAATCAAGTGCACAGTTTATCGCAATTCTTATCAACCAAGTTTTAAAATATTTAGGTTCTTTTAGATTTTTTATTGATTTAAAGGACTGATATGCTGTTTCTTGAACAACATCAAGGGCATCATTTTGATTTTTCACATATACAAAAGCTACTCTGTAAATGTCATTTTCATACTTTTGAAATAATGTCAAAAATGCGTTGTCATTACCTTTTTGAGCTTTATTCACTAAATTTAAAATTTAAAACACCTCCTTATTTTCTATCAACTATTAGACGGTCTAGAACTCCATTTGGCTTTAATTTCAAGCGGAAATATGGTTTCCAACGTTATTCAGTCCCTATACATATGAACACTTATTGAAGGGCAAACTAAGAGAAACTATATCAGTGTGCATTATATTTTATAATTCACTTGTTTAGAGTAGAAATTAATGTAAATGAGTTTACTTTAATTTTCAATAAATTCACAATATATTTAATTCATTTTTAGAAAGTTTACAATACCTTTACATTCAGTTAATAAAGGGTTAAAAAATTAACATTATGATGGAAAGTAGATAGAAGTCTATAACTCTTGGAGGTTTCCCATGTTATTTAAGAAAACGATCGTTTCTCTTGTTATTCCCTTGGCGATTCTTACTGGCTGTGGAAGTGATGATACAGAACACTCAAGTGGCGATAAGCAAACTATCTCTATATCAGGATCTACTTCGGTCGGACCTTTGGCAGAGAAGTTAGCGGTGAAATATGAAGAAACAGAATCGGTCAATATAGAGGTCAATCAGATCGGATCATCTGCGGGTATTACGAATGCAACAAACGGTGTTTCTGAAATAGGAATGAGTTCTCGTGATTTAAAGGAAGAGGAAGCTGCACAATTAGAGGAAATTATCATTGCCTATGATGGGATTGTAATTGTTACACATCCATCGAATAAGGTTCAGGATTTAACGATGGAGCAGGTGAAGCAAATCTTCACTGGTGAAGTGACGAACTGGAAGCAGCTTGGCGGAGAGGATTTAGAAATTGTGGTAGTATCGCGTGAGGATGGCTCAGGCTCCCGTGATGCCTTTCAGGAAATTGTCGGCTATTCCTCCGGTGAATTGATTCGAAATGCGATTGTCGCAAGTGGGAATGGAAATATAAAGACTACTGTGGCAACTAACAAGCACGCAGTTGGATTTATATCCTTCGAGTATATTGATGAAACGATTTACCCGATGAAGATAAACGGAGTAGAGCCGACTGCTCAAAACGTGTTAGACAACAAATACAGTCTTTCAAGACCATTTTTGTTCGTATACAAAGATGGTGATTTAACGCAAGGCGGACAGAAATTTATCGATTATATTTTAGGCTCTAATGGACAGGAAATAGTTTCCGAAGCGGGTGCTATCCCTATTCTGCAATAAACAACATATGTTGAATTTACAAAATGGGAGGAAACTTGCGTGACTACACCACCATTCGAAAAGCAAACTGAAATAGAAAAAGCAAATAAACGTAAGTATTTTTTAGAAGGTTTATCTGCAAAGGTTTTCCTTGCTTGTGCATTATTATCTGTAGTGAGTTTAGCGTTAATTGTAGGCTTTGTGTTTTATAAGGGCTCTTATCCGTTTATAGCAGAGGGCTACAGCTTTATAGATTTTATTTTCGGCACAGACTGGGTTCCGAGCGAGGATAAATTCGGTATTTTTCCAATGATCGTAGCATCTCTATTCGCTACACTTGGTGCACTAATTATTGGAGTTCCGATTGGTTTATTTACAGCCATCTTCCTAGCGGAAATTGCACCTAAGAGATTAGCCAAGCTCATTTCTCCGGCTATTCAGCTTCTTGCTGGTATTCCATCTGTTTTATACGGAGTATTCGGACTCGCGATTATCGTTCCTTTATTACAGGACAATTTTGGTCTTGCGAGAGGGCAAAGCTTACTAGCAGTTATTCTAGTGCTTGCTATTATGATGCTTCCTACTATTGTTACTGTGGCAGAGACATCGATAAGAGCGGTTCCCAAATCTTACACAGAAGGCTCTTTAGCTCTAGGGGTTTCACATATTGGGACCATTTTTAAAGTAATCGTTCCTGCTGCAAAGTCCGGGATTATGGCGGCAATCGTCCTTGGTTTAGGACGAGCTATCGGGGAGACAATGGCAGTTATATTGGTTGCTGGAAACAGTCTGATTATCCCTACAAGTCTTACAGACAGTGTTCGTCCGCTAACTACGAATATTGCATTGGAGATGGGATATGCGTTTGGTACTCATCAGGAAATGCTATTCGCAACTGGGATAGTGTTATTCTCCTTTATTCTCATCTTAAATTTCGTACTAGCTAGAATTACAGCAAGGGGAGGCAACTAATATGAACAAGGTAAAGGACAATATTCTCCGAGGTCTCTTATGGTTTTCGGCCTTTATATCTGTTGCCATTCTAGTTGTAATTGTCGGCTACATATTCTACAAAGGCTTTCGATTGATCAATTTAGAGTTTATCTTCGGTGATTACTCGCCAACTGGTGGAGGAGGCATTTGGCCTATGATCGTCACCACTGTTTATTCAATTTTAATATCGTTGGCTATCGCTACACCAATCGGGATTTTGGCTGCAGTGTACTTACATGAGTATGCGAAACAAGGTCGACTAGTGAAAATAATTCGTTATGCGACTGAGAGCTTAACAGGGATTCCTTCTATTATATATGGACTGTTCGGAGCGGTATTTTTTGTTGCAACCTTGAAGCTGGGTATGTCTATCATCGCGGCATCATTAACCTTAACCATTATCGTATTACCGGTTATTATTCGAACAACTGAAGAAGCGTTAAAGACAGTGCCTAATACTTATAGAGAGGGATCTTTGGCACTTGGGACAACCAAGCTACAGACTCTTTATAAAATTATTTTACCGAGTGCAATGCCGGGAATTCTTTCGGGAATTATACTATCCATTGGGCGGATAGTGGGCGAATCGGCAGCTATTTTCTTAACAGCTGGTACAGTGGCTGCCATGCCAGAAAGTATTTTTTCTTCTGCTCGTACACTAACGGTGCATTCTTATTTAGTTACTCAGGAGACAGGAAATATTGAACTGGCGGCGGCCATTGGTATTGTGTTAATCGTGATCATCTTAATACTTAACTTATCTGCTACGTATATATCCAAGAAATTCAATAAGGCAAATCATTAAACGAAGGAGACCAACATGAAGAAATTACTTTTTAAATCTACCTCTGAGAGCTTTGGGTCAACGACTACTACTGAGCATTCGAAAATCAATGTGTATGATCTCAATTTATTTTACGGGGAGAAGCAAGCATTGTACGGTGTTTCCCTAGGTATTCAGGAAAAAGAAGTAACAGCATTGATTGGCCCTTCTGGTTGTGGGAAATCAACCTTTCTACGTACGTTAAACCGTATGAATGATTTAATCGATGGAGTTAAAATCACTGGAAAAATTGTAATTGATGAAGAGGATATATATGCAAGTCAGGATGTTATAAAGCTTCGTACGAAAGTGGGAATGGTTTTTCAAAAGCCTAACCTGTTCCCAATGAGTATATATGACAATGTTGCTTACGGTCCACGTATGCAGGGCATTAAAAACAAGAAGGCTTTAAACGAAATTGTAGAAGAAAGTCTTCGTGGCGCTGCCATCTGGGATGAGGTGAAGGACCGCCTAAAAACCTCTGCCCTTGGTCTTTCTGGTGGTCAGCAACAGCGTGTTTGTATCGCTCGTGCTATTGCAATGAAGCCAGATGTTATATTAATGGACGAACCGACTTCTGCCCTTGATCCAATCTCAACATTGAAGGTAGAAGAGCTTATCACCCAAATGAAAAAAGACTACACGATTGTCATCGTAACACACAATATGCAGCAGGCTGCCAGAATCTCCGATAAAACAGCATTCTTCTTAAATGGAGAAGTAATTGAGTACGATAAAACAGACGTTATCTTTTCAACACCGAATGATTCAAGAACAGAAGATTATATAACTGGACGTTTCGGATAACAAGATGGGAGACGGAAAATGATACGCGAAAACTTCGAAAACAATATGCAGGAGCTGGAAAATAAGCTTGCGGAAATGGTTCGAATAACTGAAGAGCAATTGGAGCAATCATACAAAGCTCTAAAAACGCAGGACATTGAGCTTGCTTTGAGAACAATAGAAAAAGACAATACGATAGATGAAATGGAAAAGGAGATAAATCAAATGGCTATTTGGTTTATCTCCAAGGAACAGCCACTTGCACGTGACTTACGCAGAATCATTGGTGTTTTGAAAATTTCGAGCGATATCGAGCGTATTGCTGATTTCGCGGTTAACATTTCAAAGGCAACTATTAAAATAGGAGAGCGACCGTCCCTATTGTATTTGACAGAACTCGAGCCGATGAAGACAGTCTCCATAGTCATGCTACAAAAATCACTAGAATCCTTTGTGAAAGAAAATATTACGCTAGCAAAGGAAGTAGCAGACCTCGATGATCAGGTCGATGCTAACAGCAAGACTAATTACCAAAATATCACACATTATTTAAGTGAACACCCAGAAGACACGAGTCAGCTCGTGCAGCTCCTGTTCATCAATCGTTTCTTAGAACGTACAGCTGATCATATTACAAATATAGCAGAAAGCACTGCCTATCTGATCAAAGGGCAGATGTATGATTTTAACTGATAAATTGATCTATTGAGTAAACTCCATGTAACTTTACCTTTAAATATAAAGGAGCCTTCGAAATTAAATTTTCGGAGGCTCCTTAAAATTGAACTCATTTACATACATGATTTGAAATTCACAAATAGTACTTTGTCATTAAAATACAAATATATATCATTATGTTGAGGAAAGACGATATGGTTAACTCAGACCGGATGAGTATGGCGCATAAGCTATTAAAAACAACGTGTGAACTACGATGGTAGCCTATCACTTATCCCGTGGGAGGTGCCCAGTTGTAGCCAAAATAAACTATATTCAAGGTAAAGGACATAATTCTTTAGTTTCCTCTATATTATTCGTATGAATCAATTATATAATTGATTCATATGTAGTTGATAAAACTATAGATTGAATTATGATATAATAGTGGAGGCTTTATGTGAAGATAATCACTTAGAGTATAACTTTGAGTGTTTGGGTAGCATAAGAGCATATAGACATTGGGTATTCCAAAGGAGGAACACGAAAGTGAGTTTAAAATATGCAATTATCGGGTGTGGACGAATCTCTCCTAATCATGTTGCTGCAGCTATAGAAAATAATTTAGATATCGTGGCATTATGTGATGTAGATGAGAGCAAAATGGATGCAACAATATCCATGTTCGAGCTTCCGGAAACAGTAAAAAAATATACTGATTACAAGGAAATGCTACAGCAGGAATCTCCTGAGCTAATCGGGATTTGTACAGAAAGTGGAAAGCATGCTCAAATCGCTTTAGATTGTATTGAACATGGAAGCAACCTAATCATTGAGAAGCCAATCGCTTTATCTTTAGAAGAAGCAGATCAAATCATTGCATTAGCTAAAGAGAAAAACGTTAAAGTAAGTGCTTGTCACCAAAACCGTTTCAATAAATCTGTTCAAAAAATGAGAGAAGCTGTAGAAGAAGGTCGCTTCGGAAGATTACTTCACGGAACTGCTCATATTCGTTGGAACCGTGGAGAAGATTATTATACACAAGCTCCATGGCGCGGAACTTGGGAGCAAGATGGCGGCGCGTTGATGAACCAATGTATACATAATATTGACTTGTTACGTTGGATGATGGGTGACGAAATCGTAGAAGTCGTTGGTATGACAGACAACTTAATGCACGGCTTCATCGAGGCAGAAGACCTTGGTATGGCTTTAGTTCGCTTTAAAAACGGAAGCTATGGAATTATTGAAGGTACTACTAATATCTTCCCTAAAAATCTTGAAGAAACGCTTTATGTTTTTGGTGAAGAAGGTACTGTTAAAATCGGTGGTAAATCCGTTAATATTATTGAAGAGTGGATGTTTGCAGATAACAAGGATAACTCCGAAGAAGTAAAAGCAAAATACTTCGAAAATCCACCATCCGTTTATGGCTTTGGTCATAACCCACTATATACTGATGTGATCGATGCGATTAAAAATGACAGAGATCCTTATGTAACAGCAGTGGACGGTAGAAACGCACTTGAGCTAGTGTTAGCAATTTATAAATCAGCTGCAGAAGGCAAAAGTGTTAAGCTTCCAATGGAAAAATGCAGCACAATGGATTTTAAAGGAAGATTTTCGAAATAATATAGCGTACTCTAGCAGCCGAATTTACCTTCGGCTGCTTTTTTCATATTTCTTAAGGTGATAATATTATTCGAATAATGTAGAAAATATAGAATAAAATACCTTTTTCCTTCTGAAGGATTTATAATAGAGTTACTTACTATTAATTAGATAGAAAGAAGGGAAGCATTTGTCTTCTATTAACCAGCAACTTTATAGTTATTTAATCGAAAACTCTCAAAATATTACCAAACAGTGGTTTGAGGAAAAAAGAAAGTTTACAGATCCTTTTTACTCGAATAATCCGAACCCTCAGATAGATGTGATACTTCAAGAACAGCATGCGCTAACTATTAGAACGGTAGCTAGTGCTTTATGGGAGGGTGAAAATTCCTTTCCTGAACTTTTAGACATTTGGGCAGAAAATGTTGCAAAAAATAGAGTAGAAAATAGTATAGCTATTCATAATGTAATTGAAGCACTCAATAAAACTAGGGAGACCATTTGGAGTTTTGTAGAATCTTTTGTGAATGAAAAAACAGATAGCATTACTCATGGCGATATATTGAAATGGAGCTCTGTCTATAATATATCTTTCGATCGGTTAATTTTTGAGTTTTCTAAACGCTATTATCTTCTTTCTAATACTCGTTTTAATGCACAGCAAACGCTAATCCGAGAATTGAGCAGTCCAATTATCCCTATTTTAGAAAAGGTTGGTGTATTGCCGATCGTTGGGGATATTGATACATATCGTGCGAAGTCTCTAACTGATGAAATACCACAAAAGTGTATAGAGCTTGGTATAGATAAGCTATTTATCGATATTTCCGCAGTACCGATTATAGATACGATGGTCGCAAATGAGTTGTTCAAATTTATGGAGATTTTAAGCTTACTAGGCATTCAGCCATTTGTATCAGGTATTAGCCCAGAGGTTGCTCAAACTTCTGTCCAATTAGGATTGGACTTCGGGAATATTTCTACTTATAGTTCATTAAGACAAGCTTTGCTACGTACGGGTGTTTACAAAAATATGTAATATTTATAGTGGGGCAGCTGAAGTTCACTCTTTAGCTGCTTTTATTAGGTTTCTCGTGTTTAAGATAAGAAGTAGCTAGAAAGTGCAAGGTGAGTATAAATGTCTAAAGTTCTTTCTTTTGTTGCTGTGATTTTATGGATGGGTTTGATTTTCTTTTTCTCCAGTCAACCAGCTGCGGATTCAAAAGAGTTAAGCTTAGGAGTCACGGAAATGTTTTTATCGATAGTGGAGATGGCAGCTCCTGATTCGGATTTGTTTATGGAGAACTCTCATCATTTTGTACGAAAGAATGCACATTTTTTTATTTATTTCGTTTTAGGAATATTGGTAGTACGTGCATTAAGGTTGAGCAAATTTTGGAACAAGAAAGATATTGGGTTAGCGTTCTTGATTTGTGTCATTTATGCGATTAGTGATGAGCTGCATCAACTGTTTGTACCTGGAAGAGGGGCACAAGTGAAGGATGTATTGCTTGATAGCGCCGGTGCTTTAGTTGGTATCTTGCTATACAGATGGCTGATAGGATTAAGGAATAAACGTAAAGCATAGTATTGTGGAAGATGGGAGTGAAGGGTCATATTAAAGGGAAATAGTTCTACAGAAATTAAGAAATACATAGATTCTCCAGAAGAAATACAGCGACTTTATAAAAGAACTCTATGGATTGTCGTTTTGTCACAGATATTCGGAGGAGCAGGGCTTGCGGCTGGAATCACAGTGGGTGCTTTGATTGCTCAGGATATGCTAGGGACGGATAGTTATGCAGGAGTGCCTACAGCGTTATTTACATTAGGGTCAGCTGGAGCAGCGTTAATCGTTGGGAGAATGTCTCAGCGTTTTGGTAGGAGGTATGGCTTGTCTTCTGGGTTTATCGTTGGTGGTATAGGAGCTATAGGGGTAGTTATTGCTTCTCTGAGTGAAAGTATTGTATTGCTGTTTGTATCACTTTTAATATATGGCGCTGGGTCTGCAACGAATTTACAGGCAAGGTATGCTGGTACGGATTTAGCTAGTGCAAAGCAACGAGGAACGGCAATTAGTGTGGCGATGGTATCTACCACTTTAGGGGCATTTGCAGGTCCCAATTTAGTTGGGGTGATGGGTGAATTTGCTACTTCTATAGGAGTTCCATCGCTTGCAGGTCCTTTTATATTGGCAGCGGCTGCTTATATTTTAGCTGGGGCTGTTCTTTTAATTTTATTGAGACCTGATCCTTTAGTTATTTCGACTGCTATTAACAAGCATAAGGCAGATGTGAGTGCTAGTAACGATTTTGAGGAGCAAGTAGAGGATAAAATGGGTATTTATACTGGAGCCGCGATTATGGTCATCACTCAAGTCGTGATGGTTTCCATAATGACGATGACACCTGTTCATATGAGGCATCATGGGCATGATTTAAATGCTGTCGGCTTAGTGATTGGATTTCATGTGGCGGCAATGTATTTGCCTTCACTGGTTACAGGAATGCTTGTAGACCGCTTTGGACGAATGGCAGTGGGTGTTGCTTCCGGTTTTACTTTGCTTGCAGCAGGGCTTGTGGCTGCGTTTGCTCCCGGAGACTCCTTAGGGATGCTCATTTTGGCATTAGCGTTGTTAGGTTTAGGATGGAACTTTGGTTTAATTAGTAGCACCGCTTTGATAGTAGATTCTACTGTGCCTGCGACGAGAGCTAAAAGACAGGGATCGGTGGATGTATGGGTTGCACTGGCAGGTGTCTCTGGTGGGGGATTGTCCGGTGTAATCGCTGCGCAAACTAGCTACATGATGTTGTCTTTAGTTGCTGGAATTTTGTCGTTCGTGTTAATAGTTGGTTTGTGTAAAGTTCCTAATCGGGTTTGGAGATTTTCTTGGAAAAGTTAAAGATTTTAGTTGAATGGGCTGTCTTTTTTGTCTAATACTCAGTGATTTTAGGTGTTTTACTACAATTTTGGCTTGTTTTACGACAATCGAGACCTATTTTACTACAATCAACACGAATTTTACGACAATCGAATATTAACAAGAAAAAGCTCCCGAATCTAGGAGCTTTTTCTTTTCTATAGTCCTTCTATAAAAGGAATCATTTTAAAGGCTAGTTTCTTATGACCAGCATCATTTAGATGAATACCATCGATCATATAACGCTCACGGTACCAAGTTAGCCATGGATATTGATTGGCTTGGTGATAAAGATTCGAGCAAGGGATTCCGTATTTTGCAGTTACTTCTAACTCAGCTCTCACCATTGCTTCCAGCTGAGGGTTAGTAGGCTGTCCCACATCGCGTCTAAACTGGGTGAATGTAGCGATGGTTGCGTTTGGAAACATATTGATAGCTGTGCTGATAGTGTGATCTAATGCACCATAAAAGGAAGAGAGGGCATCAGTATCACCTAAAGTACCTAAAACAAAGGGCTTCTCCGTTTCAGCATAATCATTACCGCCTCCTAAGAAGGTGATTAAATCTGCCTCTTTATCTACCTCATCTAATCTTAGGTAGAATGCCTCGTAACCAGCCTTCCAAGTATTGAACCACCCAGATCCACTTTTTCCTAAGTTTTGTACTTTTAACCCAAGATCTTCAGAGATGTAGCCGGGATATTTTATTTCACCGGCCCAATTGAGCTCCGTGTTACTGTCACCAACGACTGTCCAATTTTTATTGTTCCATCTGCTTATGAATAGTGGACTATACAAGATTTAACCCTCCTTATAAATAGAATATATGTAACATTTTGAGTTTCGCTTGTCTTCCTAAAACTCCACTAATTTATGTGAATGGTGTAAAAGTTTTTACTAAATCTTAAATTTAACCCCTGCTGTTTGTAATATTTTCAATTGTTATATTAACGGGGAGGTTTTAATTTATAGCTTAATCCAGTTTTAAATTCAAAAGAAAACTTGTGAAATCGTATTTTATTCAGAGCAATCTTTGTTAAAGTTTATAGCTCATAAAATTTATTTTAAATATTACAAATATTTAATAATTTTAGAATTGAACTTAATTGTTTCCCATGTTATGGTAAATATTACATACACATTAATGAAAAATTTCTAATTATTGTAAAATAATTTAATGTGAAATGTATGTTTTACCATTAAAAATTGGAGGGAAATCATGAATAACAAGATGAAGAAATCTGTCATTGCAGCAGTCCTCGTTACATCTATGTTGGCTTCTACGAATGTAGGGCATACAAAAAATTCACTGCAATCTATGGTAGATCAGGCAAGAAAGGATATGAAGGATGCTGCATATGCTTATGTCATTCCAGCGCAGAACAACAAGATTGCAACTAGTACGGATTTATATCCAGTACTGAATACTGCCAAGTTGAATTATCAAAAGGCGCGAAGTGCTATACAAAAATCTAATGCTACCAACAAGGATGCTATGTTAAGAGATTTAGATGTTTTATACGAGGAGCGTATTACTAAGGGTATTATACCTTATATTGATGCTTATAATTACACGGATAAGTATTTAAATCCAATAATGGCTGATATAAAAAGGGCTGAGACTGCAAAAGATTGGGAGAAAATTGAAGCACTTTATCACAAGCTTTCTGTTCAACTAAAAAATAGAACAGTTATACTTTATCGTTTTTCTGGTAAGGCAGCTAGAGATCTTCTATTAGAACAGTACAAGGAGCCTGCAAACCAAAAAAGAGATCAGTTAATGGTTCCCATAACAATTTACATGAAAGTGAAGGAAGCGGATAAATTACTTGGAGCAGGCAAAAAGGAGGAAGCTATTAAGGTTTTAGAATCTATTAAACCTTTAATTAATCGTTTGCCGCCTTCTAGTACGTTTCCTATGGTGAAAGAGCTTATCGATAAGGTGACAGAGGTATCTAAAAAAGCGGGAATTGATATTATTATACCAACTCCTATGCCTACACCAAATCCAAATCCACCATCATCAGGTGGCGGTAACGGCGGAGGAAGTGGTGGTAACACGGGCTCTAATTTTAAATTATCTATTATGCATACGAATGACACGCATGCTCAATTAGATAATGTTGCAAAACGAGTAACAGCTGTAAAAGATTTTCGTAAAGAGAAACCTTCAGCCTTACTGATCGATGCAGGGGATGTATTCTCTGGAACTTTATATTTTAATGAATTTAAAGGTCAAGCTGATGTAGAATTTATGAATCTGATGAAATATGATGTGATGACCTTAGGAAATCATGAGTTCGACTTAGGTTCGAGTTCTGACGGACATAAAGCATTAGCCGAATTTATTCAGAAATCTAATTTCCCTATTGTAAGCTCAAATGTAGATTTTTCTAAGGAAGTAGATCTTAAAGGACTATTTAATGTAAAAGTAGCAAATAGTGCAAAAAACGGTCAAATTTATAGCGGAATTATCAAAGTAGTAAATGGACAAAAAATTGGATTGTTTGGTTTAACGACAGAAGAAACAAAAGATATATCTAGTCCTGTAGATGTAACTTTTAATGACTATATAGAGGCAGCTGAAAAAATGGTTGCAGAGTTTAAAAAGCAAGGTGTCAACAAGGTTATTGCCGTGTCACACCTCGGATATGACGATAATCCTGCTTATGATAATGACTTAGAGCTAGCAGCAAGAGTTGCTGGTATAGATATAATAGTTGGAGGACATAGCCATACAAAACTAGAAAATCCAGTTGTAATTAACAAAGATAAAAGTGGCAAACCTAAGGAACCAACTGTCATTGTACAAGCCTATCAGTATAGTGAGTTTTTAGGTACTTTGGATGTAGAGTTTGATAAAAACGGGAAAATAGTAAAGAATGCTGGGAAATTAATTAGTATAAATGATAAAAAAGAAGACGCAGAAGCAGCTGAATTACTGAAAAAATATGCAGGAAAAATTAAAGAGATAAAAGAGGAAGAAACAGGGGCTACTGCTGTTAAAATCTTAGAGAATCCTCGCGCAAGTGGTAGCAATCTTAACAGTGTTCGAAGCAATGAAACGCCACTTGGAAACTTAATTACTGATGGGATGCTTAATAAGGCAAGAGTATATAACAAAGATGTTATTATGGCATTCCAAAATGGTGGAGGTATTCGCTCCGCTATTAATCAAGGACCAATAACAGTTGGAGAGGTAATCTCTGTACTTCCATTCGGAAATACCTTGGCGACTATGAAACTATCAGGTGCGGAAATAAAAGCTGCATTTGAGATCAGCTTTAAGGAATCTCCAAAGGAAAATGGTGGTTTTCTCCATGTCTCAGGAGCAAAGGTTGTATATGATTCCTCCAAACCCGTTGGAAAAAGAGTTGTGTCTATTGAATACAAAAATGCTACAAATGATTATGTTCCCCTGGAAAATGAGCAAGAATATATGATTGCAACAAATGCATTCACGGCTAAAGGTGGAGACGGCTACGATGTACTAAAAAAAGCGTATGAACAAGGTCGAGTGACTGATTTAGGTCTCTCTGATTGGGAAAACTTCCGTGAGCATCTCGCAGCTCTTAAAAATGTAGATCCTCAAGTCGAAGGACGCATTCTTGATATTGCGGGACAAGGTGAAACAGATATTCCTGGAGGAGATATACCTGCTGCGGACTTCTCTGGAACTCCAGAAAAGCTGAAAGTATACAACGGTGATGTAACAGTTTCTTTATCAGATGTAAGTAAGCTTGAAAATGCTGTAGTTAAAGGAAATCTCACGTTAGTTGGCAGTCCTTCTACAAGTGTGTCCTTCTCAAATCTCACTGTAGAGGGTAATGCAGACTTTACGGGCTTAGATAGTGATAACTACGAATTAGTCGGTTTAACAATCTTAGGTAATATCATTCTATAACTTTTATTTACTACTAAAATCCCTAACTAAAAGGAGAATTATATAGATGATAAAAAGGAATTGGAAAAAGCATTTGAAAGTGCTTTTATCTGCGTCACTTATGGCTGGTTTAGTTTTGCCGGTATTACCCTTAAAGGCAGTTGCTGCTACTAACGCTTCGGACTTGATAATTTCAGAGTATGTTGAGGGAAGTAGCAATAACAAGGCTATCGAGCTCTATAATGGGACTGGCTCTGCTCTAGATTTAACTAACTATTCAATAGAGCTTTATGCGAACGGTAAAACAACAGGACCAGCCTCTTTAGTATTATCAGGTACATTGGAACATGGAGATACTTATGTAATTTACAATGGTCAAGCACATACTAATCTTAAGAGCAAAGGGGATTTATTAAGCAATGCCGTGACGGCCTTTAATGGTGACGATGTTATTCTTTTAAAGAAATCCAATGAGGTTGTAGATTCCTTTGGTCAATTAGGAGAAATGATAAAATGGGGTGAAAACGTTACCCTAGTGAAAAAAGCATCAATTATTTCCGGGGATTCAAATCCTAATGATGTATATGATGTTACAGTACAATGGGATTCACACGGAAGTGACACATTTGATTTTTTAGGTTCCCATACAATGGATGGCTCTATTCCTGTTGAGCCAAATCCAGAGGAACCTGAGGTGCCTTCATTCTCTACGGTAGCAGAGGCACGTACAGGGAATATCGGGGACACCGTTAACATTAAAGCCATTGTAACGGCTAACTTGAAAAACACAGTTTCCGTACAAGATGGTACAGCAGGAATTGCCGTTCGTCCTGCAAGCCTTTCTGCAAAGATTGGTGATGAAGTCATATTAACGGGTAAACTCGCTGATTATCGTGGACTTCTTCAATTAGACAGTACTACTATTGTTAAAAAGCAAGAAAATGTAGGGGCACCATCTCCTAAGACTGTAGCAGGTGCAGAAGTGAATGAAGCAAATGAATCACTTCTAGTCCAAGCTAAAGACATTACGTTAACAGCAGTGAACGCAAATAATTTTACTGCCACTGACGGAACGACAAGTTTTATCGTTCGTGATGAAAACGGAACATTGAATTTAAAAGTTGGTAATGTCTACGAATCTATTACTGGAATCGTTCAACAATTTGATAGTGATTATCAAATTATTCCTCGATCATCTACAGATATCGTAGAAGATAGCTCTATTTTAAAGCCAGTAGTTGCTTCACCGGGAAGCGGGACATATGTAGGAGGAACAACAGTTACACTGTCGACTACTACATCTGGTGCAGAAATCTTTTACACAATAGATGGATCAGTACCTACTGTAGAAAGTATAAAATATACAGCACCATTAAATATTCGATCGAATATGACTGTTAAGGCGGTAGCTGTTACTGCTGAAGGAGCTTCTGAAGTAAAAACTTTTGAATATTCGATTACTGACAGTTTACAAATCCACGATATCCAAGGAGAGGGGCATAGTTCTTCTTTTGACAATAAAACCGTAGAAGGAGTACAAGGGATTGTCACATATTCATTTGTTCTTAACGGATCAAATTACTATACTATGCAAACTCCAGATGATTTAGTGGATAACAATCCAAATACTTCGGAAGGAATCTTGCTTTACAGTGGATCCAAGACATGGCCAATTAAAGTGGGAGATTTAGTAGAGGTTGCTGGGAAAGTTAGTGAGTACGCATATGATGGTTATTCCGATGCTAACCAAACTGATTTAAAAACAACTCAAATCAATGTACGAAATGACCAAGGTGGAAAAGTAGTTGTTGTGGAAAGCAATGTATCTTTACCGGCTCCAATTGTCATCGACGAGTCTAAGATGAATTTACAAGAAATTGATAGCGATTATTTAAAAGTGTTTAACCCAACGATAGATGCAATTGATTTCTGGGAAAGTATTGAAGGAATGAGAGTACAAGTTGGTAATGTTAAGGCGGTAGCTCCTCAGGAGCATGGGGACTTGATAACTGTTTTAGAAAAAGAACCGACCAACTCTCTTCACGGTGGAGTTCTTTTCGAGGAGGACAATCAAAATCCAAATCGTATTCAATTTCGTATGGAGCCAAATGGAACAGCGCGTGAATTTGAGGTAGCAACTGGAGATAAATTTAAGGGACCAATTGTTGGGATTGTCGGATACTCTTATCAAAACTTTAAAATTTACGTTTCTCTAGATCAAATGCAAGCAGCACATATGAAAGGCGCTGCCACTCCAGAGAAAACTACGATTGTTAAAGATGAAAACAAGTTAACAATTGCTTCTTACAATCTGGAGAATTTCTCTAATAACAAATCATCTACTTCAGATGAAAAAGCAAAAAAATTAGCTAGAGCCATTGCTAATGATATGCAAAGTCCTGATATCGTTGGGGTAACAGAGGTTCAAGATAATAATGGAGAAATGGTAGGAGATTCTAAAGCAGATCAAAGCTATCAAAGGTTGATAGCTGCTATTAAAGCTGCCGGTGGAGTGGAATATAAATTTGTAAATATCGATCCTGTCAACAATTCAGATGGGGGAGCACCTAATGCGAATATTCGTGTTGGATTTCTTTATAACCCGGATCGTGTTTCGTTAACAGAAGGAATTCCAACTGGGAATGCAACTAATGCAGTTGGCTATGATAATGGTAAACTAACTCTAAATCCAGGTCGTATTGACCCTATGAATAGTGCGTTTAATAGCAGTCGCAAACCATTGGCAGCACAATTCGACTTCCAAGATGAGAGTGTTATTGTGATTGCAAATCACTGGAACTCTAAATCAGGAGATACTCCTTTATTTGGAGCTATTCAACCACCTGTCTATCAAAGTGAAGTACAGCGGCATAAAATTGCAAATATAGTATATAACTTTGTAAAAGATATTAACACAAAAAATCCGGACGCTAATATAGTTTCTTTGGGTGACTTCAACGACTATCAGTTTTCTCAATCGTTAAGAATTCACGAGGGCGAATTAATGAAGAATATGATCAATGTAGTGGATGCTGCGGATAGGTACACATATTTATACCAAGGGAATTCACAAGTTCTAGATCATATATTGGTCACTAATAATCTAGCTAACAAAACAAAAATTGATATTCTTCATATCAATGCTGACTTTACAGACATGGCAGGTCGTGCATCAGACCATGATCCTGTAATGGTTCAAATTGACTTGCTTGCGGATGATGAAGTGTCACCAATCACTGTAGAAAAATATTATAATTTGAAAAACATTCAATCGAACAGATTAACAATTACTAAACCTAGTGTTTCCATTGAACTAGATGCTCAATCCGAAATAACAGAAGGTATCTTCTTCACTGGTGCTTACGCGGAGTTTAAAGGAGAAGGATTTGCAGGGCATTCTGTGACACTTAACCCTGCAAAAGAGGAGGTAATAACGGATTTTAAAGGTACGACGGTCCTTAAGGTAATTGTTGATGGTACAAATGTAAAAGAAATAAAAGGCGCTGAAAATATCCAGGAATTCGAATTTATTAACGGAGCAACCAGAGATTCTATCAAAATTACCAATTCAAAAGGGGAACCCATCGTGGTTCCTTCTTTGCCTGGCGAAAACCAAGCACCGATAGCTACAACTATACCTAACATGACTTTAAAAGTAGGAGAAACAAAATCCATTAATTTAACGGATTACTTCTCTGATCCAGATGCTGATAGCCTTACTTTTAAGTCCACTTTAGGAACAATTAAAGGGACAGTGTTAACTCTAAACTTAGAAGAGGGAACTCACCTTATTGGAGTTACGGGATCAGACGGAGATAAAGAAGTAACAACAAGATTTAGTGTAGTTGTATCAGCTGCAAGTTCTCCTACAGATGATTATTACAAGGACGCACTAGGTAAGGAAGGGGCTGCTCTAAAAGCGGCGTTGCATGAAATTATAGATGACCACACAGAATTATCTTATAGCCAAGTATGGGAAGCATTACGTGAAACTGACGAGGATCCAAATAATAGAAATAACGTTCTTTTATTTTATTCTGGGCTGTCTCGTTCTAAAACTGCCAACGGTGGCAATGTAGGGCAGTGGAACCGAGAACATACATGGGCTAAATCCCATGGGAATTTTGGAACAACTAAAGGTCCTGGAACAGACATTCATCATCTTCGTCCAACAGACGTTCAAGTGAATAGTGCAAGGGGGAACTTAGATTTTGATAACGGTGGTAATCCTGTCAACGGATGTAATGGATGCTACAAGACAAACAATTCGTTTGAGCCACCAGATAGAGTGAAAGGAGATGTCGCTCGTATTCTGTTTTATATGGCGACACGGTACGAAGTAGGAGATAAAGTAGATTTAGAGCTAAATGAAAAGCTTAATAATAACAGTGCTCCTTATCATGGAAAGCTATCAGTCTTATTAGAGTGGCATGAGCTAGACCCAGTTGACGAATTTGAAAGAAATCGAAACAATATTATCCAGGAGTGGCAGGGAAACCGCAATCCATTTATAGATCATCCGGAATGGGTGGAATTAATATGGGGGCAAGCAAGTTCTACTAAAATTCCCAAAGCTTCATAAGGCATCAAGCGAAAATTAAATCAAATAGTTCAATATTTCTTCGTCTCTCATAGTCAGCTATATGAGAGACTTTTCTTTTAAAGACAAACTTTTAAGCGGACTTGTTATGTCAGAATGGTTACAGGTGCCTGGCACCTGTAACCATTCTGTAACCAATGTGGTGAGTATTTTCCAATTCTGGTATGATGGAAGATGTGTTAGGAAGTAAAAAGGCCTGCAAGGTTGCAGGCCACAAAAAGAGTATCTTCCTATTAAATATAGAAGTATTATAGAGCTTCGGATGTAGTTTTTGCTTGCATGTGAAGCTGTAAGTAGTCGGGACCACCGGCTTTAGAGTCTGTTCCAGACATATTAAAGCCTCCGAAAGGTTGGTAGCCTACGATAGCACCTGTACAACCACGATTGAAGTATAGGTTTCCTACATGGAAGCGTTGGCGTGCATATTCAATGTTCGTTCGATTAGTAGAGATAACTGCACCTGTTAGACCGTACTCTGTAGCGTTAGCAATCTTTATTGCTTCTTCGAAGTTAGCTGCTTTCGTAATGGCAACAACTGGTCCGAAGATTTCTTCCTTCATGATTCGTGCATCAAATGAAATGTCTGCAAATACTGTTGGATGTACGAAGTAACCTTCTGATTGGTCAGAGGTACCACCAGCAATTAGGCGTCCTTCTTGCTTTCCGATTTCAATATAGTCTGTAATTTTGTTAAAGGCAGCCTCGTCAATAACTGGGCCTGTATAGTTTGTTGGATCCAGTGGACTTCCAACATGTAACGCCTTTGTTTTTTCTTCGACTCGTTTCACGATTTCGTCGTATACATCTTCGACTATAACTGCTCGAGAACAAGCGGAGCATTTTTGACCACTAAAACCAAAAGCTGATTTGACAATAGAGTCAGCTGCTAATTCTAGATCTGCTTCCTTGTCTACGACAATGGTATCTTTTCCGCCCATTTCAGCAATGACGCGCTTAATCCAAATTTGACCTTCATTTACAACAGATGCTCGTTGGTTGATACGAAGACCCACGTCACGTGATCCAGTGAAGCTAATAAAGCGAGTATGTGGGTGATCGACTAGATAATCCCCGACCTCTGCACCAGATCCTGGAATGAAGTTCACTACACCTGCAGGAAGTCCTGCCTCTTCTAACACTTCTACAAATTTGTAGGCTATAACAGGGGTAGTAGAGGCAGGTTTTAATAGAACTGTGTTACCAGTTACAACAGCTGCCACTGTAGTGCCGGCCATAATTGCAAATGGGAAATTCCAAGGGGAGATAATAACGCCCACACCTAACGGAATATAATCATAGCGATTTCTTTCACCGGGACGGCTTTCTACTGGTTGTCCGTCCTTGATAGTTAACATCTGACGTCCATAATATTCTAAAAAGTCGATTGCTTCAGCAGTATCAGCATCTGCTTCATTCCATGGTTTCCCGGCTTCATAGGTTAACCAAGCAGAAAATTCATGCTTGCGACGACGAATGATTGCTGCAGCTTTGAATAAAATATCTGCACGAACCTCTGCAGATATGTATTGCCACTCCTGAAAGGTTGAGTAAGCAGACTTCATTGCTTTTTCAGCTAATTCTTGAGTTGCCCTTGAAACAGATCCGATTAGCTCAGATTTCTTGGCTGGATTATATGAATTTATCTTTTGTTCGGTAGTTATTCTTTCACCATTTATAACTAAAGGATAATGATTTCCTAATTGATTTTTCACAAGCTCTAGAGCTGCTTTATATGCTTCAGTGTTTGTATTGACTGTAAAATCTGTGAATGGTTCATGTTTATAAGAAATCAATTTTATCCCCCTAAGTGAAAAGCTGCAAACTCATTTTGCACTTTTGCGAAAAGTATATATATAATAATGCAATAACATTTGGCATATTTCAACTACTAAATTTAGAAAACTTTAATAAATTTCGAACAGTTGTAGTTTTTGGTCACTTAACTACTATATTTTGTTTATATACTGTCTAATTTTCATACATATTTGCTTTATCCATATCTAAGAGTAAAGGAGCTGTGAATCCAGTGGAGCATAAACACCTACTTCAAATATATGAATTCATCACAGAGATGAGTGATAACGGAATTCGTGCAATCGATATACAAGGCAGACCTGTTGTCTACAATCAAAAAATGAAAGAGCTGGAGGGACTAACTAACGAAGAAGCGGAGAAGCGTATCGCCAAAGAGATTATTCAGTTTGGAATGGAAGAGAGTATTCTACAACAAGTTCTTCAAAGTGGACAGTCCATCAAAAATCAGAAGAAGACCTTTTGGAATGAAAAGGGACAAGAAATCACTACCATTCGTAATATCTTACCGATAGAGAATGATGGTCATATTTTAGGAGTAGTAGAGTTTGCGAGGGATATTTCAGCACAAGAATTTATGATGTATCAACCGCTTCGTAGATATGGACAGCCACTCATGTTTGAAACGATTACAGCTGTTTCGGACGTAATGAGAAATGTTATTTCAACAGCAAAGGTGGCAGCAGCTAATCGAATCCCTGTTATGCTAATCGGTGAATCGGGCACAGGGAAAGATATGATTGCAGAGGGAATCCATCATGCATTATCTGAACCAAACTCCCAGTTCATTACGCTGATTTGTAGAAGAGATGAGGCAACTGTCATAGCCCAGCTTGAAAAGTATGTAACTGAGCTATCTAATATTACTTTTTTTGCCGAGCGAATTGAATATTTATCAATGGATGCTCAAGAAAAAATTGTGAAGATGCTTAAACAACATGAGAAAAAGAATCATGTTTTTATTGCGAGTATTGGTGATGATCCAATTGAACTTATCAGTACTGGTAAGCTTTCTAAGAGGCTATATTATTTCTTTTCTACCATCACGATACAGATTCCATCACTTCGTGAACGAAAGGAGGATATTATGCCATTTGTTGTCGATTACCTTTCTAGACTTCGGCAAAATGTTGGTTGTATTGTGAAGGGACTTGAAGCAGACGTTGAACAAATCTTTTTATCTTACGACTGGCCTGGAAATCTAAAGGAGCTGGAGGTGCTACTCGACGAGATTGCCTCCCTCATTACTACAGAAGAATATATAACGAAGGATATGTTACCGATTTATTTTCGTTGGAAGACACAGGAGATTAATCCGAAAGACCAGCATACAGATACCGATTTATTTATCGTTCAATCGGAAAAGGATCTCCGACCACTCGACCAATATATTCGAGAAGTTGAAGATTATTATATTTTAAATGCGTTGAGCTTCTTCAAGGGCAATGTATCCCAGACTGCTAAAGCGCTAGGGATAAAGCGTCAAAGTTTGCAATATCGCATGAAGAGGATGAAAGCAGTGGAAGAAAAAGAATATAGTGAATAAAAAAACTGGACCACCTGTAAAGAGGAGGTCCAGTTTTTTTAGGATAAGAGAATATACTAATACCCATCTGATTGCTGATGTAGAAATAGATGCTTGTACTTCTCTTATTTGCGTTTTGTTAAACGTCCAGCTAGGAATGCAGCAGCAGCTAATCCAATAACTGTGTTTGTTTTTTTAGTGAAGACCTGCTTGGTCACAAGGGTTAAATTTTGTGGGCGTTCAGCTAGACGGCGCATGAAGTAACCATACCAATCACGACCAAAAGGAACATAAGTACAGAAATTATATCCTTCTTTTGCTAGCTGTAGCTGCATGTCCTTACGGAAGCCGTATAGCATTTGGAACTCAAATTTATCATTAGGAATGTTATTAGCTTTTACAAATTGCTTTACATGATCAATAACGTTATGGTCATGTGTTGCAATCGATGTAAATTTGCCATTTAGTAAATGATACTCAATCAATTCAATAAACTTTTGGTCAATTTCCGCTTTGTCCTGATATGCGATGTTAGCAGGCTCTTTATAAGCACCTTTAACAATTCTTAAACGATAGTTTTTATATTTTTCAATATTTTCATCAGACTCGTGGAAGTATGCTTGAATTACAGTTCCCACGTTTTTATGCTCTTCGTTCAACTCCTCCATCAATTCAAAAGAAGGATGTAAACGGTCATAGTTTTCCATATCGAAGTTAACAAAAATATTGTATTCGTCAGCAAGAGCGACAATCTCTTTTAAATTTTGATAGCAGAAATCACGCTCAATATCTAAGCCCAGTTGAGAAGGCTTTAGAGAGATATGCGCATCCACTCCGTTTTCGTGAATTGCTTTAATAACTTCGAGAATTTGCTCCTTAGCCGCAGTAGCCTCAGACTTTTCATATACAAACTCGCCTAGGTTGTCAACCGTGCAAGAGATTCCTTGTTTGTTTAACTCTTTAATACTTTCGATTGTTTCTTGAATGTTAGTTCCCGCAACAACGCTTTGGGCTCCCATTTTTAAACCATACTTTTGAGCTGCACTATTTAGTGTGCGGTTTTCTGATAAAGCGATAAAAAAGTCACGTAATGCCATCTAAAACCTCTCCCTTATTTTGGTGAAATAATTTCCAGAGCATTATATCACAGAAATTAAAAAAACAATAAATTTCTCTTATTTATTTTTAGAATATTTGTTGATTAAGCCGCTGACCTACAGGCTTTGTTATATATAAATAATTATTTTATAAGAAATATATGAATTCATTATACTTTTCAAAAGATATAAAATAATATATGTTTTTAATTATGTAAAAAAATTTTGTAAAGGAGGAATAGTATGGAACAGTATATTTTAAGTATTGAAACAATCGATACACATACTATGGGAGAAGCTACACGTATAGTTATCAACGGTTTTCCAAAGATTATTGGGAAAACGATGATGGAAAAAAAGGAATATGTTAAGGAAAACTATGACCATATTCGCAAGTTGTTGATGAATGAACCAAGGGGACATAAGGATATGTTTGGTTCCATTTTGACAGAGCCGACAAACGAGAAATGTGATATTGGAATAATTTTTATGGATAGTGGATCATACTTAAATATGTGCGGCCATGGAACTATTGGCACGGTAACGATGTGCTTAACTAAAGGTATTATTCCCAAAAAAGAACTTATATATGTGGATACTCCATCAGGAATAATAGAATGCAGAGTGAGCTTCAATGGAGAAAGAGTGGAAAGCGTAGAATTTACGAATGTGCCTGCATTTATTCTACATAAAGGCTTGTCCATAGACTTAAAAGAAATTGGAAATGTACCAGTGGACATAGCATTCGGAGGAAGTTTTTTCGGAATAATAAATTCCTCTGATTTAGGGGTCAAAATTGATTTGTCTGATAAACATAGAATAATAGAGCTGGCTACAGAGGCTAGAGATTATATTAATAAAAATATAAACATTGAGCACCCGACTATTCCCAATATCCGAACAGTGGATTTAATCGAAATTACTGACAAGATTAGTGACAACCACTATAAAAACGTAGTTGTTTTTGGAGATGGACAAATCGACCGCTCCCCTTGTGGAACGGGAACCTGTGCAAAAATGGCAGCATTGAATTTAGAGACTGGGGCGTCGATTATTCAAGAAAGTATTATAGGTTCTACATTTGAAGGAAAAGTTTTAGGGAAAACAAAGGTTGCAGAAATGGAAGCTATTATTCCAGCCATTAAGGGATCTGCTTGGATCACTGGCGAGCACAAATTTATCCTACAAGACGCAGATATTTATGCGGAAGGTTTCGCTATATAATTATATTGAAATATCTTTTGTTTAAAAGTTTTTAAAAAAAGGGAGAAAATAAATGGAAAAAAAATTATCGTTTTTTCAAATTGTAGCCATTGGGTTTATGTTATTCGCCATGTTCTTAGGAGCTGGTAATGTAATTTTTGCTCCAGTTCTAGGGCAACAAGCAGGTACAAATACGCCGATTGCTATGGCAGGTTTCTTGGTAACAGGGGTAGGGTTAGTTTTGTTGGCAATTATTGCACTTACAAAGGGTGGAGGCACTGTAGAAAAACTTGCAAGTCGTGTCTCTCCTAAATTTGCTGTTGTTTTCTCGGTGTTATTATTCCTAACTTTAGGGCCAATATACGTTATTCCAAGAACTACGTCAGTTGTCTATGAGATTGCTATAAAACAGCTTATCGCCGACAGTAGTCAAATTGGTTTGTTTTTACTTATCTTTTCTATTATTTTTATCGCTTTAACGGTTTACCTCTCATGGGAAACTACTAAATTTGTTGATAGATTAGGGAAGTTAATCACACCTGTTTTTGCAACTCTTTTAGTGATCATTGTTGCAAAATCTATTTTTACTCCAATGGGTTCTGTTTACGGACCGATAGAAGGAAAGGGCTACGAAACTGCTAGCGATGCATTTCTGAAAGGTTTTACTCAAGGTTACTTTACTATGGATGTGCTAGCTGCATTTGTGTTTGGTGGAATTTTCATTAAATCGATTGATGCTTTGGGGATTCGTTCAAAAAAAGAAGTATCCAAAGTATTCATTAAGGCAGGCCTCATCACTGTGGTGGGACTAGTTCTTCTGCAGGTGTCTATGTCATGGATAGGTGCAACTAGTGTGGATGCTGTTGGTTATACAACAAATGGTGGAGAACTGATTGCGCTTGCTTCTAAGGCGTTATTTGGACAAATCGGTATTTATTTAATTGGAATAGTTATTTTCTTAACAGGTATTACAACAAATGTAGCATGTTTAGCTGCTGTTGCAGAATACTTTGAACGCATTATTCCGAAAGTTTCCTATAAAAAATGGTTAATAATCTTCTCACTTGGAAGCTTGATCATCACAAACTTTGGATTAACAAAAATATTAACAATGGCTTCCCCAATATTAATGTTACTCTATCCAATTGCCATTGCGTTAATAATACTTATTTTTACAGATAGCTGGTTCAAGGGATCACGTTCGGTTTATGTAGGTACTATTATCGGAGTTGGTATGGTAGCAATTACAGATGCGCTTAAAGAAGCAAACATTGCTGTGGAAGCGCTTAATAACGTATTTGGTTTTATTCCTTTATTTACAAGTGGAGCTGGCTGGATCGTGACAGGACTTATCGGTGCGGTGATCGGTTACTTCTTTAAAAAGGAAAAGCAAGAAGAGACAGGGGAATTGCAGGAAGTATAGAAATTTTGACATAACGTTTGATCTTGGTGGCTATGAGATTGGATTGCAAATCGACATAGAGCGAATAACGGAAAAAAGACTTTAACGATATATTAAATGATTTTAAAAATGTCCCTGTAAGATTTACTCTTCGCAGGGACATTTTTTTGTTAAAAACGATGCTAGTTAGTTATATTAAACTTTTTAAGCATTGCTTCGCGTGTACTTTTACCATATACGCGATAAATCATTGTATTAGTTTTTTGTGTTTGCTTTTGAAATGCTACATATGCTTGTTTTGTTTTCTCGCCGTTTGAATCAAGTTTATTGAGTGATTGATAATCTTGAAATTGATTTAATAGTTTTTCTCCCGAGTTAATAGCATCGATATATGCCTGAGTTCTTAGGTAAATCTCTGTTACTTTCTTCAGTCTCTCTTCTAAATCATTATATAAAGTAACGTTTGAATTAGTTCTTGCAGCAGTGATAGCATTTTTAGTATTGTTGTAAAGCTTCATATCAATTTGACTAATTGGGTTATTAGAATATTTTGTTGCTCTATAATCGTAAGAAGTTTCCCATTTAAGTGACCCAGCGTAGCTTTCTGCTTGTTTTATTAGTGCCTCAGCTTCTGTGTAAGGATCGATGGATACTATATTCTTTTGGCTACTTGCAGTATTACTTGTATTGCTTTTAGTAGTCTTGTTAGTCGCTGGCTTCTTGGTCGTGCCTCCATTATGGTAATGATACTCTCCATAATCTAATCCCCATTTTCCACAATTTGTCCGACAAGTGTGTCCACCGTTTGAATCTGTTCGCCCTGG
The DNA here is from genome assembly GCF_050280345.1 of Psychrobacillus sp. NPDC093200. Classification (NCBI taxonomy): domain Bacteria; kingdom Bacillati; phylum Bacillota; class Bacilli; order Caryophanales; family Bacillaceae; genus Psychrobacillus; species Psychrobacillus sp. NPDC093200. The sequence continues at coordinate 806,619 of NZ_JBNNVC010000001.1, forward strand.
GTGTGCCATAGCAGGTGTGGTCAGCCCTACAAATAATAAAGTGAAGGTTAATAATGATACAACTAGTTTTTTCATAGTTTCTCTCTCCTTTTTATGTAAAACAAGTGTTAATTTTACCATAAAAAATACAAAAAGAAATATAAAAAAGTAAATTAAAGGTAAAAATAGAGACAAAAGAGGTGATTAATATTTGCTTTTGAAAAATTGGCGTTGCGTGACAAATATAAATAGTTACTTCAGTAATATCGCCTTTGCTCTAGAAGTGACACCAAGCTTACTATAAATAGTTGTCAAGTATACACGAACGGTTCCTTCTGTTAGAAAAAGCTTTTTTGCAATTTCGCGATTGGTTGCACCATCTACAAGCAGATTAAAAACTTCCATTTCTCGTGGTGTGAGTAAATCTAATAAATTATCCGCTTCCCTTGAATTTTCTATTAGAAGTTCTACGTAGCTCAACGGCACTGAATTCCAAGATATTTTTTTATTCTTTTGGCGCATTTTCAAATAAGCTTTTAACAGATTTAAACTGGCTTCTTCATCTAAAAAAGTTCGGACATACCCATAAGCTGAGCCATGGCTCAATGCTTCATGCAATGCTTTTACAGCACTGTCTTTATGCCCCATCTGCATTTCACATATTGCCTCTAACATAGTAGCTTCTATAATAGTAGATACTTGCTCTTCCTGTAATGCTTTCGTTTTTACCTGTATTATTGTCTTTAGAGCCTCTTCTAACTTTGCTTTTGCTAATAAAAAGCGAACATGCGCGAGTAACCAAAAAGGTTGTTTCGACTCCGCTTTTCTCAACTCGACTTCCGTGCGTAACATATCTCCTTCAAGTAGATAACATCGTGCTTTCATCGTGCGCAATATATTCAACCAATGCTTCTCACTTACCAAATCCATCACATTATCTATTAATGCATGAGCTGCTATATAGTTTTTATTTAGGACGTAAATCTGAGCTTTTAATACATACATAGGTATAAATAATCCTGGATCTTGTAGGCTGTGGCCATATTTTATAGCCACTTCTAATTCGGATTGGGCTGCATCTAGATAGTTTTTTTCATACATTGTTTCTGCAGAAACCCCGTAGCTAAAAGCGGTCATACTTTTATCTTTGAATTCTGTTTCTCGAAATAACTTGGCAAACGGAATGGATTGCTCCCAAGACCAAAATTTACCCTTTGATCCAATGCTCGTGCGCAAGATCTTATGTTCAAATAAGTTATATTGCATCGGAATATGGTCCCATCTAGAACCAACAATTCCTTTTTCTAATTGTTTTTGAATTATTTCTGTCGCTTGTTCAATATCCTTACCCATTCCAATAAGACCATACGCCTTCACTGTAACAAAAATATCTGCAATTCCTCTATTTTTCTCTTGGTCCATCCATTGGCCTATACGTTGTTTTTCATCCAACTCATAAATAAGTAGACCAGCCTCTACTATTTCAAATGTAGATATTAATGTGATTATATACATAACGAGTATTTCAAAATTAGCATCGTAATGATTACTACGTAAAATTTTTACCCACCTTGCAAAGGTAGCGGTTTGCCCTGTCTGAAATATATCTACAAGATGTTCTATTATCCACGATTCAGCAAGTTCATATTCACTTTCATTTAAAGCTATTTCAATCGCAGCGATAAAATCCCCTTTGTTATGCAGAAGTGTTGCAGCCTCCAGATTTATCGAAGAAACGATTTCCTTAGAATAACGGTGTCTTAGTTCAATTTGTAAAGCTTCGGCAAATAAATGATGATATCGAAACAATGGTTGGTTAGAATTTAATCGGACAGTAAATATGCCCTTTTTTTCAAGCTCTATTAGCACTGTATAACTATCCGTTCGATTCGTTAGGATATTACAAATTTCTGGCTCTAAAGATTGTAACAAAGAGGTGCGAAGAAGAAAGTCCTGTATTGATGAAGGGAGCGTATTCAGAATCTCCTGCAATAAAAAATCAGTTATAGAGGGCTGCAAATGATCAGTTCTATCAACTATTAAAGCATTTTTTGAGGATGCGATCTTCGAAATACTTGTTAATTGGATTCCGGCCGCCCAGCCTTCTGTTGTATTTAACACATGAGAAAGTAATTTATCTTCCTTGTAAAAGAGGTTTTTATTTTCATAATACTGTTTTATTTCTTCGAAGGTAAAACATAGCTGCTGCGTATTGATCTCCCAAAGCCAAGATTTAACGCGCCATTTGGCGATAGGGAGGGGTAGATTAATGCGAGTAGTTAGATAAATGTGAACGTTGTCAGGTAAGTTTTCAATTAATTGAACGAGCATTTGATGAATAACATCATTTTCAATTAAATGATAGTCTTCCAATACGATACATATTCTGTGTTTGATTTGACTCATTTCGTATAAAAATGAGTCAATTAAAAATTCTAAAGTAGAAGGATCCTGCGATTGGAGCAAAGAGGAAAGAGTATTATACATATTGCTTTGAGTGATATTAGATGTTGTATGAATGACATATTTCCAAAATCGAATTGGATCATTATCCGAGGTATTTAAGGAAATCCATGCAACAGGTTCGGTTGAATAACTAAACCATTGGCTTAATAAAGTTGTTTTACCATAGCCTGCTGGAGCTTGAACAACGGTGATTTTTTTTGCTTGATTGTTGCGAAGTAATTCATATAACCGTTCTCTTTCAACAGCTTCAGCCATAGCTCTAGGCACCGTTGTTTTAGAACTCAACCAAACCATTTGCATTCTCTTACCTCCATGAAATTATTTTTTTGCAAAACATAAGGATAAATCACTAGTTAGTATAGCTATTATACTATTAAGGTATGTCTTTTTCTTCTAAAAATTCAAAAATATTAACATTCTTCCATGTTTAAATGATTTCGACTATTTTAGAGTTTAACGGTATTTGTTTATGGCAGAGCATCAACAGATGAGCAAAGAATTTTAAAGAGAGGGGAGAAATATTGAATAAACTCTGGTCATCTATTAAAGACAACCACGTTAATAAGTAACCGAAGCGTGTTAATGCAAGTAAGTAGAAAAAATGGTACATATCAGGAAGGATTTTTTAAAAGAGGAATGTATTTAAAAAGACAACAGCAGCAGCTTTATTGGCAAGTTCCATAATGGCATTTTCCCCGACTGCCTTTGGAAAACTATTTCTGTGGATTAATCTATACGAATGTGAAAAATGATATGAACATGGCAGCGAGCCAATATGTTTTTCGAGCACTTGAATTAAATTATCTCCAAGCGATCCATATCTTTCTGAAAAAATTTACACCCTAAGCTGTGGCTATAATTAAAAAGAGGTTATGCAAATTTATATGTTTGCATAACCTCTTTATTTTTTACCTATAGAGTGAAAACAATATTATTTATTCTTATTGTTTATATCCATATAAATTAGACTGAGGGTTTAGGGAGAGATAAAACCTAAAGAAGGCTGGTCTTGAACAGTCAAAATCTCTTATACACTTTTTTTATTATGGGAGTATAGAGTCATTTTCTCCATTAAATAAAGGATTTCAACTAGGTTTGTCGAATCTTGGGAGGGGGATTGAGGATGCTTATGGGTGTAAGAAATGAGGGATGCAAGATGATTGAACTACGTGATGTGCAAAAGAAATATCGATCAGGAACTAAGCAGTTAGAAATATTGCGTGGGATGAACCTCCGAGTAGAGCAAGGAGAATATGTGGCTATTATGGGGAAGTCGGGCTCAGGCAAGAGTACAATGCTCAATCTATTAGGGACATTGGATTTATTAGATAAAGGAATATATGAACTAGCTGGAAAATCTGTACATAAAATGGGAAAGGCTCGTCGTGCAAGACTTAGAAACGAGGAGATTGGATTTGTGTTTCAGCATTTTCAGCTCATCCCAAACTTGTCAGTTTATCAAAATGTGTTACTCCCCTTAACATATGGGAAAAAAAGATTTAAAAGGAAGAAAGCAAGAGTTCTTGCAATGCTAGAAGAAATGGGCATCCTGGATAAGAAAAACCAAAAGCCTGACCAATTATCTGGTGGTGAAAAGCAACGGGTTGCTATTGCAAGAGCTTTGGTCAATGAACCATCGCTTATACTTGCAGATGAGCCGACAGGGAGCTTAGATGAAGAAACCACCGAAAGCATTTTAAAGCTGTTTGACCGTGTGCATGAAAAAGGTGCGACTCTTATTGTTATTACACATGACATGGAAGTGGCTTCTCGTGCTCAACGTGTTTTACAGCTGCAGAACGGGGTGCTCGTATGAAACTACTTACTTCGTTTAAACTAGCCTGCTTTGGTTTATGGTCTAATCGCTTTCGAGTATTGTCGGCCATGATGGGCGTGGTCATTGGTATGTTTGCTGTTATTGTTTTAACTGCGATTGCCATCGGGGTCAAAGATACATTGATGAAGCAGATGGGTAGTCTTGGGGCAGAGCAGATTCTCGTAATGCCAGGACGGCTTCTAGACACCACAACTGGTGAGAAGGATTTACTTAGCGGATTGACTAGCGTGCCTAGCACACTTACATATGAGGATGCCGAAGCGGTGGCAGAGGCCGAAGAAGTTAAAACTGTTACTCCTATTTTAGAAACTATTAATGTGGTGAAGTATGGAGAAAAAAGTGCTCAGTCTTCAATGGTCGGGACAACTGATCAATTCTTGCGCGTTCAGCATGCAGAGCTGTCGGAAGGTCGTTTCTTTACACAAGAGGAGCAGGATGCAAAGGCAAGGGTAATCGTGCTGGGTAACAACATACATAAGACTCTTCTTGATAAGGAAGTGTCTACCACGGAAGGAGAGTCTCCGGAGGATACCAAAGTGGAGCCAGAGCCCTGGTGGAAGCGAATAATGAACAAGATTCTAGGAGAGAGCGCCTCTGCAGAGGAACTTTCTACGTTGGTTGGTCGAACCATCACGATAAATGAAGAAACGTATGAGGTCATAGGTGTATTGGCGCCAAACGCCACTCTTGGCTCTAGTACTGACAATAATGTCGTTATTCCTATTCAAACTGCTCTTGAAACTACCGATATGAAAAATTTAACCAAAATCATTGTAGAAGCATCTAGTGTGGGAGCGGTTGATCGAGTGGATAGTGCGGTGTTTGGTGCAATTAAGACCAATCATTCAGAAATAGACTTCAGCGTCGTAAAGCAGGAGCAAATGCTTGGAGCATTAGGGAAGGTAACTACTATTTTACAGGTTATGCTGTTTGGTATCACTGCAACTGCATTGGTAATTAGTGGGACTGGTATTATGAATGTAATGGTCATGTCTGTTAGAGAAAGAACAAAGGAAATCGGTATTAGAAAGGCGCTCGGTGCAACTACCTTTGAAATTTTGATGCAGTTCTTCTTTGAGACCTTGTTGCTTTGTATCTTAGGAGGAGCGGTAGGGATCGGCCTCGGCTATGTGTTCATAGAATTCTGGAACAATAACGTGGAGATTTTCGCATTGGTGTTACCGCTTTGGGCAGTAAAACTTGCACTGTATACTTCTTTTGGAATTGGAAGCTTGTTTGGAATTTATCCTGCCTTAAAAGCTGCACGTATGAATCCTAGTGAGGCTTTGAGATATGAATAATTTTAAGTAATATTTAAGCAGTCGAGTTTTTTCTCGGCTGCTTTTTATCATTTTTTAATTTTACAGGATTTAAAAGCAAATATAGGGAAATAAATAAGGTATAGAGCTTTTAATATATATGTAGGGAAAATTGCTTTAGAGAGTTCTAATGAAGGGAGTTTTGGGAATGAAGCAAAAAATAATGGTTGTGATGGCTTTATTATTGTTGGTGTTTAGTATCAACATGCCTGCTGCCTATGCGAACAATGCAAAGGTGGATTACGTAGCTCTGGGAGATTCGATTGCAAGTGGTCATACTCCTTACGGGGAAAAGATCGGTCGAGGCTTTACAGATATGATTGCAGAGAGACTTGAGAAGGAAGGGAAGTTAGGTTCATTTACTAAAGAGTTTGCTACATCTGGCGAAACAACTAATGGACTTTTAGAAAAATTGAAGCGAAAAGACGTTCAGCAGTCTCTAAAGGATGCTGAGCTTGTTACCATTGTCAGTGGAGCGAATGATTTTATAAAAGCCTTTTATGATCCAAAAGATGAGAGTGTGGATGTAGATTTAGCGGCTGCAACATTGTTATTGAACCAGGTTTCAGAAAATTTAACTTCTGCGGTAAAACAGGTAAAGGCAATAAACCCAAATGCGGAGATTTACTTGTTTGGCTATTATTTTCCATTCCCTTATTTAAAGGATCCAGCAACGAAGCAGCAGATGCAAATGGTCTTCACTATTGTGAACAATCAAATAGCTGCTATTGCAGAACGTGAAGGTGTCCATTTTGTCAATGTAGCCCCCGCCTTTGATATTAAGGGTACTGACTATTTGGAGAATCCAAAGGATATTCATCCTAATGAGGCAGGCTATCAAGTGATTGCAGATCAATTTTTCTTAAATACTTTACCAGAGTTACCAATTGGCTGGGGCAAAGTGATGGAAAAAAATATTCCGGTAGCTTCTAACAAGAAGTGGACAATTACGTTGAGCCAAGAAATCGACCCAACAAGCTTGGACCAATCGATTTTCGTGACGAAAGACGGAGCAAAGGGAATTTCAGTTGAGAAATCTGTTTCTAAAGCAAACGGAATGCAAATAGAGGTATACGCCCCTAAAGAAGGATATTCCCCAGGTGCATACGAGCTAATGATCACCAATGACCTGAAGGGGAAAAGCGGCACTGCGTTAACTGAAAGTGTTTTAGTCAAGTTTGTAGTGAAATAAGCATATATATCAAAAAGCGTTTTCCATCCTTATTAATAGGTGGGAAACGCTTTTTCATTGCCCATTTGTGCAATTTTTTATGTAACAAGTGGATTACAGGTGCCAGGCACCCGTAATCTATCTGTAATTATATTTTCTTAACTTTCTGCTAATATAGTATTTAAGTATATTAATAGTCGTGTGAATGGGGTGAGTGATTTGATGTCTATTGAGCGATTTGCTCCGAGGTTAGAAAAGTATGGCATTCGTTTAGTTAGTGGTTGGCAAGGGGAACAGAGAGAAATAGATTATATAAATATACAGGAGCTGCCGCTTAGAAGTGAGCGGGTTCATCCAGGTGGGTTCATTTTGACAACGTTTGCTGCTTTTAAAGATGAGTATGAAATTTTATCTCATGTAGAATGGTTAATCACTCGAAAGATTTCCGCACTAGGGATCCATGAAGCTGGCTGGGCGGTTATTCCAGATAGCTTGTTGCAGCTTTCTAATACGAACGGTCTACCTATTTTCACAATCCCAGTGGATTTATCCTATAAAGAGGTTTTTAAGGAGTTTAATGAATTGCTGTTAGGTGAAAATGATGCTCTTCGTGTTCGAATTGAGGAGATGAATCTTCAATTACTAGAAGCAGTTGCCAGGGATAAGGGAGTCAGTTATATTGTTGCTACATTAGGTAAGTATCTTTCCTGTCCCATTGTATTTCTAGATCAAAGCTTAAGCATTGTTTCCATTTGGACTAACAATAATTTTAATCGTCAGGAATTTAGCCTATTAGTAAAATCTGTTTTAGAGAGAGAAAGAGACTCTCTATACAGAGAAAAATACTTGGAGGTCGGGAGCGCCTTGACAGAGTCCTTTTCTTTGCAGCATGATTTAGTGTTTTTCGTCCTTCCTATTATGGAAAAAATCGAAAAGCATGGATATTTAATCATAGGTAATAACGGGGTAGAAGAGTTAATGATCAACTCAGCTATTCAATATGGAAAGACGGCCTTGTTGCTTGATGCGGTAAAGAAAAAGTCTTTAGAGCGTTTTTTAAAGAATCAAGAGATACAGTTGTTAGAAGCGGTTTTTGAGAACAGGAACAGTTTACCTAATCGTACCTCCAATCTATCCTCTTCTCTAAAAAAAATGTCCCAGATTTATGTGTTTCATTTTGAAAATGAAGACCTAATCAATTATGGATTTACTGTGATTTATGATAAATTGGATGGAAGAAATTCAGACAAGATTATTTGGATTTATCAACAAGAAGTAATTTGTATTGCCTCCACCCCTATAGAAATACATAACCTACAGGAAATATTGTCTTCTCTACAAGGCACCTATTGTGGTGTCAGTGAGTATATGACTAGTAAAGTAGAAAAAGATCTCCTTCTAAAATATAAGCAAGCGAAGCATTGTATAAAGCTAAGTGAACAAATGAACGTAAAGCTTATACTCTTTCAGGATATAGGTGTAGATAGGTTTTTGTTTATGATAAAAGAAGAAGATTCTATGCAGGAGGCAGCGAAAGAGTTACTCCAGCCCTTGTTAGATTTTGATAAACATAACCAGGCAGACTTAACCAAAACTTTGGAGGTTTATTTGAAGCATTTCTTTAGCCTTAAAAAAAGCGCAGAGGAATTATTTATTCATCGTAATACCGTAAGCTATCGAATGGAAAAAATCCAAGAGCTTTATCCGGGAATTATTTTTGAAAATCAAAATGAATATTTACTTTTTTCTATTGCATTGCGCTTAATCAAATAGCTTATTGTCCAGAGACTATAAAAAAGTCTCTTTTTTTTGTGCTCTAGATACAATGAAAAAGATTTTAGAAAAATCTAAAATTTCTATTAATAAACAGAAAGAAGGGATGAAGATGCAGACCATCTTATATAACTGTTCATTAATTAATGGACTGGATGAAGAAATTATAGAAAATGCTTATTTAATTATAGAAAATAAGAAAATTAAAGAGATTGGGACTGGAGAGATAGAAAAAGACGAGTCAGCAAATTTAGTCGATATAAAAGGTCAATATGTTATGCCGGGACTAATTGATTGTCATGTACATCTAGTATGGGATGGAAGTGAGGACCCTCAAAAGAAAATACAGCATTTAGATGAGTCCACTATTGCATTGGAGGCTTACTCCCATGCACTCCTAACTTTAAAGGAGGGTATTACTACCGTTCGCGATGTTGCCTCTCCAAAGAAAAGTATATTAAATCTTCGAGATGTTATTAATAGTGGGGATTTGATTGGACCAACCATTATTGCTTCAGGACCAGCTATTTGTATGACTGGGGGCCATGTTCATTATTTAGGAAAAGAAGCAGATGGACCAGACGATGTTCGGAGGGCAACTCGTCAGGTGATGAAGGAGGGAGCGGATCTTATCAAGCTGATGGCGACGGGTGGAATTTATACGTTTGGTGAAGAGCCAGGATCTCCACAGCTAAATGTGGACGAGCTGAAGGCAGCAGTTGAGGAAGCACATAAGAAGAATAAGAAAGTGGCTGCCCATGCAGAGGGTCTAGAAGGTATCCATAACTGTATTGAAGCAGGCGTGGATACAATAGAGCATGCTATTTATGCAGATGAAAGTGCACTTCAGAAAATGAAGGAAAATGGAACTTATTTAGTGCCTACGATGATAGTGATGAAAAGATTGGCAACAGATGAAAACATACCAGAATGGGCTCTAGAAAAGGCAAGACATGTAGTGCAGCCTCATGAGGAAATGCTCGAAAAAGCAGTAAAGCTTGGTGTGAAAATTGCTACGGGAACTGATTGTGGTTCACCGGTAACTCCGCCTAATTATTATTTTGATGAATTACAGATTATGGAGGACGCAGGTATGAGCCGAATGGAGGTTATACATGCATCTACTCAAATAGCTGCTGAGTGCTTAGGATTGGAGGACAGGGGAGTCTTAAAAGAGGGCATGTTTGCAGATTTATTAATTGTAGAGAGTAATCCATTAGATAGTATATTAGCTTTAAAAGATTCTAAAAGAGTTATGAAAAACGGTCTTTTTATTAATAGTTAGGTAGAAAAAAGAAAGGGGTTTATGAATGTGAATTTAGAAAAGAGGATTTATCAATTGCGAGAGGTGATGGCTAAGAAAGAGGTAACTCTTTCGGTCATTATGAATTTTGAAAATCAATATTATTTTAGTGGGTTTAAAGCCATTACTTATTCTCGACCAATTGTTTTATTTGTAGATGAACAAAACACAAAGCTAGTCGTGCCATCCTTGGAAGAAAATCACGCAAAAGATAAATCAATAGCGGATCAACTACTAGTCTATTATGAAACGCCTTTACATCAAACTCAGGCAAATTCTTATGTAGAGCTTTTTGAAGAAGTAATATCAACTTATCCTGAAAGTTCTAGAGTGGGGGTAGAGTTTAGTGCCTTGCCTTTTGAATTAGCAAGAAGATTACGTGATAAGGGATATGAGTTAGTTAGCTTAGATGAAGAAATAGTACAGATGCGAGCTATAAAAGAGGAGGAAGAAATAGAACAAATTATCGAATCCGGTAAATTGGTAAGCCTTTCGTTGACGGCATCCCTAGCTCATGCAGCTCCAAATATAACGGAAATGGAGTTAGATCAATTTGGAAATACAGCACTATTTTTAGAGGTCGCTAAGAATCATCCGAACTCTACATTAGATTATTTTGTTATGTCTCCATCCGGTATAGAGAGAACTAATATGCCACATGTGTTTTCTAATACTAGAGCTCTAGATACTAACGATATTATCATTCACAGTCGGCAGGTTGGAATCAATGGCTACAGAGCCGAATGTGAACGTACTTTTTTTGTTGGGAAACCAACAATTGAGCAGGAGGAAGCGTTCAAGCTGTCACAAGAGGCGCAGCAGGCTGCGCTGGATTTTATACGAGTAGGGGTGACTGCAGCGGAGGTAAATGAAGTTGCATTGAATGTATTTAAAGATGCGAATGTGGAGCAGTATGTCAGACATCGCACAGGACATGGAATCGGGATAGGACTTCATGAAGAGCCATCGTTAAAATATTCAAATGATCTTGTCCTACAAGAGAACATGGTATTTTGCGTAGAGCCGGGGCTTTATATTCCAGGAATTGGAGGTTTCCGTCACTCCGATACTGTCATTTTGACCAAGCAGGGAACTCAGTTAGTCACTCATTATCCAAGTAAGCTGGAAGATTTAATTCTTTAACTAATTTAGGGGAGGGAATAAAATGAGTATTTATTTAATCGCAGTTGTAATTTATTTAGCTGTAATGGCCTTGATGGGGGTATATTTTAGTAGAAATTCGATTGATACAAGTCAGGACTTTATGGCAGCTGGACGATCACTCCCCTTATGGGTTATGACTGGAACTCTGCTAGCTACCTTTGTTGGCTCTGGGACAGTGGTCGGTGGGGCAAGCTTCATATATCAGTACGGTCCATGGGCCGCAATTTTCAATTTATCAGGTGGGATATTCGGCATTATTGTTCTTTATTTTATCGCAGGAAGGGTTCGCAAAGGGGAAGCATATACGGTTCCAGAAATTATTGAGAAACGGTTTGGAAGTCAAGCCCGTCTTGTTGCGAGTATATTAATACTTCTTGCATATGTGGGAATTACCGCTTATCAGTTCACTGGTGGTGCGTATGTACTGCAAATTACGACTGGGTTACCGATTGAGACTGGTGCGATTATTATCGCGGTGCTTGTTATTTTCTTGACGGTGAGCGGTGGGTTATTCTCTGTTGCCTATACAGATGCTTTAAGTGCTCTATTAATAGTTTTTGGATTTTTAATAGGTTTACCTTTCGTGTTGAACGGAGTAGGGGGACTGGAGGGATTATCTTTAAATCTTCCGGAACAGGCCAAGCAATGGAATGGAGGGCTTAGTCCACTACAATTGTTAGGGTATTTCCTGCCCCTGTTCCTGCTTATTTTAGGGGATCAAAATATGTATCAGCGTTTTGCTGCGGCAAAGGACGAGAAAACGGCGAAAAATTCAACAATTGGTTTTTTCTTAGGTAGTGTACTTGTCATTGGGTTAACTATTACATTTGCCACTGCGGCTATTGTAATGTTTCCGAATATCACACCAGATACAGCTGTGTTGAATATGGCTATCAATGGATTGCCGATAGCAATAGGATTAGTTGTGCTCTGTGCGTGCGTTGCCTTTATCATAACCACAGGAACATCATATCTACTCTCTGCTTCAGGGAATATTGTGTATGACTTGTATAAGCGCTATAGCAAAAAAGAGATTTCCGATAAAAAACTATTAAAAATGAATCGTTATGTAGTTGTAGCATTAGGGGTTGTTGCATATGTGCTTGCTATGTACTTCCCCTCTGTGTTAGCTATTCAAATGTACTCTTATACAATGTACGGCGCATCCGTTACACCTGCACTGCTTGCCACCATCCTATGGAAGCGAGCAACTACAACTGGAGTGTTAAGCTCGATGGTGGTTGGTGGTGTAAGTACAATCGTCTGGGAGGTTGTCTTAAACAAACCATTTGAGCTAAACAGCGTCTTATTTGCCTTACCAATGGCTGTAATCACATTAGTAGTCGTGAGTCTATTAACTCAACCAAAAGAAAACATGTCAGGAATCTTAGCTAAAAACTAACCTATATTGTTTCAAAAGTATTACGGGTGCCTGGCACCTGAAATATATTAGAATACTAATATATTTGGAAATTCTGTCCCAGTTTGGAGGGATGGAGGTTTTATCGAACAATATCAACTTTTAATATTATAGAAAAATTATTACAGGTGCCAGGCACCTGTAATAATTTATACATACTTTGGAAATAGATAGGTTTTTATGTATTTTTACCCATAATATAAATCTTTTGAGTGTAAATAGTTTGATTTTACGATATTTTTACATTTATTGCATTGTTTTGATTAGAGTATTTGATTATCTTTAGATAGTAGCCCAATTGTTCGTTATTTATGAATAGAATGATAGGCTGGGGGATTTTAAAAATCAGAAATAGGGGTGGAAATGTGAATAGGAAATCTTTAAAAAAATCGGTAGTCTCGGCTGTGCTTGCAACGTCTTTATTTGCTTCTGCAAATGTAACTTTTGCTAGCAGTTCGACTCAACAGATCGTCGATCAAGCTCGTATGGACATGAAAAATGCAGCGTATGCTTATGTGGTGCCTGCCCAAAAGGGGAAAATTGTTACTAGTAAAGAATTATACCCTGCTTTAAACAAGGCGAAGGCAAGTTATGCAAAAGCGAAGGCTGCAATTTCAAAATCCAATGCTAAAAACAAAGCTACTATGTTAAAAGATTTGGATGCTTTGTATTATGAAAAAGTAACAAAAGGAATTGTTCCTTATATTGATGCTTACAACTATGCGGACAAGTACTTAAATCCAATTATGAAAGACATTGAAAAGGCTGAAGCAGCTCGTGATTGGTCAAAGGCAGAGAAATCTTATCATCAATTATCTGCTCAACTGAAATCACGTACAGCTATTCTTTACCGTTTTACTGGTAAGTCAGCTCGTGATCTTTTGTTAGAACAATATAAAGATCCGGCAAATGCTAAGCGTGATGAGTTAAAAATACCTGTCACTATATATATGAAGGTTCTAGAAGCTGAGAAAGCTTTAGCAGCTGGTAAAACAGAAGAAGCTAAAAAAGCTATACTTTCTATTTATCCTTTAATTGATATGCTGCCTCAATCTAACTCTTTACCAATGATTAAAGATTTGATTGACCGAGCTTATGACAATAAATTTGGTGTTGATAAAGAAGCTGCGACAGGGACATTTTCCCTACGTATCCTAGGTACTTCTGATATTCATACAAATATTGTAAATTACGACTACTATAAAGACACAGCTTCAAATAGCTTAGGTCTTGCTAAAACTGCGACATTAATAAAAAAAGCACGCACTGAAAATAGTAATACATTATTATTCGACAATGGTGATTCTATTCAAGGAACTCCGCTAGGATCTTATAAATCTTCAGTGGACAAGCTAGAGGATGGGGAAGAGCATCCATCTATTACAGCTATGGAGCTTTTAGACTATGATGGAGCTACTTTCGGTAACCATGAATTTAACTACGGCCTTGATTTCTTAGATGAAGTTTTAGATGATGCAGACTTCCCTTATGTAAATGCGAATGTTCGTGACGCAGCTACGGGTAAATTAGCATACACTCCTTACGTATTAATCGATAAAGAAGTGGTTGATGCGAAGGGGAATAAAGCAACAGTAAAGGTCGGGGTAACTGGTATTGTACCTCCACAAATCCTGAAATGGGATAAATCACATTTAACAGGAAAAGTAACAGTAGATGATTCTGTGCAAGCTGTGGAAAAAGTTGTTCCAGATATGAAAAAAGCTGGAGCAGATGTAGTAGTAGTTCTTTCTCACTCAGGTATGGGAGATGCTACTCATGAGGTTGGTGAGGAAGATGTAACCTACTTATTGACTAAAGTAAATGGCGTTGATGCGATTATCACTGGTCACGCTCATCAAGTATTCCCTGGAAAAGTAGATGCTTCTTTAACTAATGTGGATATTGCAAAAGGAACTATGAACGGTGTTCCAGTAGTAATGCCAGGTAAATTCGGAAGCCATTTAGGTGTAATTGATTTGACATTGGAAAAAGACGGACAAGGCTGGAAGGTTGCTTCATCTAAAGCTGAGGTTCGTACGATTGCAAAGGATGCATCTGATGTAGACCAAACAATCGTGAATGCAGTGAAGGAGGCTCATGAAGGGACTATTTCTTATGTGCGCCAAGCTGTTGGAACAACAACGGCAGATATTCATAGCTACTTCTCACAGGTGCAAGATGACCCATCCATACAAATCGTAACCAATGCACAAACGGAATATGTAAAAGCAAAGCTTAAAGGTACGGCAAATGAAAAACTTCCGGTTCTTTCTGCTGGAGCTCCTTTTAAAGCTGGAACAAGAAGCGACCCAGAATATTACACTTATGTACCTACAGGTGAGTTAGCAATTAAAAACGTTGCAGACCTATACTTGTATGACAATACAATCTCTACTGTAAAGGTTACAGGAGCTGATGTGAAAGAATGGTTAGAAATGTCTGCAGGACAATTCAATCAAATCAACGCAACTAAAAAAGATGAGCAGCAGCTTATTAATACAGATTTCCGCTCATATAATTATGACGTGATTGATGGAGTAACATATGAAATTGATGTAACACACCCAGCTAAATATGATCCAGACGGTAACTTGGTGAATAAGGATGCTTCGCGTATCGTTAACCTTCAATTCGACGGCAAGCCTATTGACTTGAAGCAGCAATTTATCGTAGCAACAAATAACTACCGTGCGAACGGAACATTCCCGGGTGTGCGTAATGCGACAGAAACAGAAGTATACCCAGATGAAAACCGTCAAGCAATTATAGACTTCATCCTAGAGAAGAAAACAATTGACCCTTCTGCAGACGGAAACTGGAAATTTGCAACACTTCCATCAACTGCAAAAATCATATTCGAATCTTCTAAAAACGCAGCGAAGGTACTTCCTGCTGACGGAAGCATTCAATATATTGGTGAAGGTACTGACGGATTTGGTAAGTACTCTATCAAATAAATAAAAACATAAAAGATCCTTTCTAGCGCTCTGGCTAGGAAGGATCTTTTATACTTTGAGCTATTCTACTTTAAATTCAAACTTCTTTACATAGTTACATTGTTCACATGCCATCCCATTTTGTTTGCTAGTATCGGGATCTTGATAGTAGATTAAATCAAATCCGCAAACATCGCATTCCATTTGATGAAAAATAATACGTGGACCTATAACTGAGTCAAGTAAATTAGTAAATTCTATATGTTGCATTCTCCATGCTCCTTATTGTTGGTATGTATAAATATAGCAAAAACGTTTTTCAAAATTCGTCGAAATTTGGAGGAAACTAAATTATTTCCGTAGACAATTTATTTTGTACTTGGATTACATGAAGCCATAATAGTTGAAAAATAGCCGACATTTTTTCTAGCAGGCTCTAAATTCCACTCGCCCTTAGTTTTTGCAAAATCGAAATGACAATCAAATTGATTTTGTAATCCACTTATATTGCTCCATTTTTCATCATACTTATGAAGATCGACAAGTTTGTTCCACGCATCCAATCTCTTTAATGTCGAAATTTCATAGTTAGCAGAAGTTAATAGATAAGGACTAGGTATCATGCTGACAGAATCTAGTTTGCCTCTTGTAATCCACTGATTTTTAGAAAAGTAGGTAGTAATATCTGGACTGGAAATTTCTATATCAATAGTTACTGGGTCTAAAAGTTTATTTGTTTCAATTTTTAATTCGAGTATGTTTTTATTTTTTACATTTGTAGTCACTTTTAATTTGTTTTGAGCTTTTTCTGTTGAAATGAAAAATAAACTGATAGATTCATTTTTCTTATTGAATATATGTCCTGCATTGTATTGCTTCCCTGAATCCTCTTTGTAGAGAACTAGATATTCATCATTATAGAAACTAAAAGGAATTTCTACTACGGTAGATGATGTTGAAGGAAGTACTGTAATAGATTGTTTTATACGAGCATCTTTTTTTTCTTTTATAGTTTCTTTAGGCAAAATTATAAAAGGAGAAACCTTTTGAGTAGTCGGTGACCCAACGCCTATTTTGTTTCCTGAAGATGTAGTTATAAAGGCATTGTTGTTTGATGGATGTGCAGAAGCAGTACTACCAAATAACGTTAGTGAAGCGAAAAATACGATGAATATGTACCTATTAAATTTCATGATATAAATTACCCTTCTATGTTTTATAAATTACATTATAGCAGGACTTATTTCATAAAAAAAGACATTTTTAATTAAAAAAAGGAAAAAAATTGATTTAGATTTATTAAATAGTATTAATGGCTTATTCTTTGTGACTAAAAAAAGTCTAAACAAATAGTTCTAGTTTTTTAGGCCTATTATTTCAAATGTATTACAGGTGCCAGGCACCTGTAATACATTTGAAATAAGTTGGAGGGTATTTTGTTATTTTTTTCTTAAATATATGTTATTCTAGTAAGTAGAATTAATATTCTGATATTAAGGTGGAGGGCTTATGACAATGGAAATTAAAAGGTATCTCTCTTTGTTTGTAATTACAGTTTCTTTTATTCTTCTTACTAGTGTGTATGCTGAAGCCGCGGTAAAAGTCATGTGGGGAAAAACAGAATTAAAAGTAGGGCAAATTGGAAAAGTAACTGTACAATCTAATACAACTCTTTGGAAAATAGGTCCGGATCAGTCATTGATAAAGGTGAGAGATTTGAAGAAGGGAGAGGAGTATCGAGTGTATCGTTATACAAATGATCACAATGGTCTTTATGGGGTAGGCGGAGGGAACTTTGTGAAAAAGGATATTTCTATTAAATATGAAACACCTAGCAAAGCTAAATTAAAGCAGTTAAACGGTGACAAGCCGGATGTAGTAGAAACTCCTGCTAACCCAAAACCTGGCGATACTCTCCCAGTTGAGCCACCTATAACCGATAAGGTGGAGGTTATTTCTGTGGATTAATGAAGTGACTGTCTTATTATAAGGGGCAGTTTTTATAAAAATTTTATACTTCTAGAAAATATACCGTGAACTTAATGTTCGCGGTATTTTTATTATTTAGAGCGAAACCACTCTAGTATATATCCGGATTATTAGTTATAACAAGGCAAGTAATTATTCAATAATCTTAAAGTCCAATTAATTGTACATTTAAGCAGGAGGATAAATATACTTTATCGTTCGTACTCAATGTAAAAAAGGTCTTAATCGGAACGCTTGATAAAGTCAGCTTCCGGATTTTTTTGTAGGCACACTGTTTCGGTAGTTTAAGGATAATAAAGGAAATTAAATAAAATTAATTGGTAAAAAATTCTTCCTTAATTTAGTAAAAATTTTACCTGAATTTACATGTTATGATTAAACAAAAAGAAGGAGCATAATACTATCTATGATTAAAGCTACTAAAATTGCAGTTATTGCCACGGTCTTTATTGCTACGGCCCCCGTCCCTTCAGTTAATGCTGCTGGGAATGTAAATCAGTTAGTCACCAATGCGATAAACGCAGGCACTATATTAAAATGGGCAATATCTGTTGAAGGCTTTGCGAACTTTAAAACAAGGCCGTATGCGGAATATAATACAACGAAAAATTACATAGAAGCTGCCGAAAAAGCTTCGTCACAACTTTCCCAATCGGAAAAGTTAAATGTGCAAGCTAGATTGGTCGATGCTAAAATACAAGTAAAACGAGCTCAGGCATACATAGACGCAATCACCTCCAGTGAAAAAATTAAAGAACTCACCAATAATATGAATTCATCTATAGCATCGGGGGAACTTGATAGGATTGAGGCAACGTACCATTTGGCAACTGCCGAATATCGAAAACAAACTAAGCTACTAGATCGAGTCTATGGGCAGTCCACACGTGATGGAATTCGGAACTCAGTGAAGCCTACTTTTGAAGCACTAATGAATTCTGTTCAATATGATGTAACTATACATATGCATTTAGAAAAGGCGAATAAATTACTAAAGGAAGAAAAATACATAGAAACTGATCTTGAATTAATGAAGGCTTATGAATACTTAACTGGCTATAAGGATAGCTTAAGTTTTTACTCAAAGTTACAAAATAACTATGAATCCACACTAAATTCAGTTCCGTTGCTTCCACTTTTTGTAACTACAGATGGAAAAAATACTGTGACTGTGAAACTATCTAAAGCTCTGTTAACCAACTCTTCTAATTTAGAGGCTGGCCAGTTTAAAATTTCCGGGGAAATTGTTCAGCATGCCAGATTATCGGAGGATAAGAAGTCCATTACATTAACAACCACCGATTTAAACGGAGACACTGATTATTTACTTACCTGGAAAGGAAGTGAAATAATCTTTACTACACCAGAGGTTCCGGATAATTCTGGTATATTGTTAAATGATTTAGAGGAGCGATATCTCGAAACTACAGATACGCATGTATACATCGCTAAACTTACGAACAGTGATAATTCTCCTTATAATGGCCGGGTAAGAATAAGTCTAGCAAATAATAATGGAGAACCAACGACTGGAGTAATAACTTCAGTAAATGGCCACGTAGAAGAAGCGAGTCAGGAGTGGAGATCCTATGCGGATCAGAATGGACATGTTGTTTTCACTGTTACGGCAGGTGCTGGTACATATACTAATGTGCAGCCAACCATTCAAAAGCTAGATGGCAATGAAACGAGTAAACAAGCAGCGGTCACTCATTTTTATCAGCTGCAAACTAACTCAGGTGTATATGATTTTCAGATAGAAAATGAAACCATACATAAGGAAGCTGGTTATATAGTAGTTAATGGGATGAAATATAAATGGGATGCGAATGATTTATTCTTTATTCATGGTCAGCTTATCTCTAAGGAAGAATTTGAAAGAGCTTTGACTAAGGGAGATATGCTAACCTTGGGCTATGATGTGAGATTAGAGAATGCATCCACTTGGAATATAGTATCTGATATCACTCAACACGCAGCTGTAAAAATTACAAACCCGGCTCAAAGCCCACTTACCTTTGATGGTTCTTTCTATGAAATAAGTGGCACAGCACACCCAGGTAACAAGGTGAAGGTTTATCGGAACAGTGTTTATGTAGGAATGGTAACAGTAGATGAAGATGGATATTGGAGCCTAGGAACAGTAAGCCTTCTTCAAAATATGGAAAATACATTTGTTGCCTATCAGTATACACCTGGACAGGACGGAATTGATGGTGAAGGGGCAATCAATACTGCAACTAATACTATTTTGGAAGGAGCTTTTGCCTCTACAGCAATTACTTACCATGATGAAGGATCTAATGGTATCTCTATAACAGACACGTTTGATTTTTCCTTTTTGAATCCTTCCTACGGTCATTCTTTTAAACGGTCATTATCTGGAACGTTAACTATTAATGACGGGTTAGGGAAATCTGTTGTGGTAAAAGTAGATTACATAGACGGGAACACATTAAAGGTAATCGACTTTATCTCCAGAGAAGAAGGCTTTAACTTTAAATCCTCTTTGTTTGTTATTACGTCCACTACAGGAATAATTAATCAAGACCAGTTAAAGTATAGTGTGGAGGCTTCAAAATTAGAGGGAACACTTCTAAAAAAGACATCCTATTAAGCTATTCCTCGACATATTTCCCGGGGAATTTTATTAAAGCAGAGGATAGTTTTGTCTAGGAAAAATTATTAAAAAATATTTATTGGGTTTCTGACCGGTTTCGACATTTTTTTTAGTATCCTTTCTATAGAATATAAAGTAGCAATATCTAATATTGAAAAAGGGTGATAAAGTGCTAAAGGTAAATGTTATTCTAGGTAAAACATCCTTTACGGAGTACATGATTAAAAAATTACAGGAGGACTACGAGAATATCCTAATTGTCATGGACTATAATCATTTGGATGAAACGGAGCCCATTATTGAAAACGGAGCTCTCTATTGTTCGCCGAATCAAGCAAAAACTTACATAGAAATTGCAGGAGAAGTTTCATTTCATCGATATGGTTACGTTAAACCACGGCTTAATAACTAAGAACAAGCAAATAGTCGTTCATGGTCAAACCATGAACGACTATTTTAGCGAAGGACAGCCTCATCTAAATTGGATTTTATTGCTTTTCCGGAAGTCTATAGATTAGTAACATAAAGTGTTGGAAAAAGGGTAAACTATTAGAAAATATTCCGTAAGTAGCAACAAAATGTGAGGAGGAGCTAGAGATGAAAATTCGTATAGAATGGACCTATACTACGCCTAGAGGAGCAGAAACATTTTTTCGCTCAGATGAAATGCCTGTTGCTCAGGCGCTTCTCATGGCGGAGGATATACAGAAAACTGGCAGGGTAAAACATCTAGATTTCATCGATCAGTATGATAGTTCATGGATGATGAAGGAGTTAAAAAGCTATCTTAAAAGTATCGAAACCGAGCCACACAATGTACGTGTATTTTTTGATGGGGGTTTTGACATACAAACAAAGATGTCAGGCATGGGATGTGTTATCTATTATGAACAAAACGGAAAATTCTATAGACTTCGAAGCAATGCGCCATCCGAGCATTTAATATCAAATAATGAAGCAGAGTATGCAGCACTCAATATGTGCTTACAAGAGCTAGATATACTAGGTGTTAACCATATACCTGTGACATTTATTGGGGATTCCCAAGTGGTCATTAACCAATTGAGTGGAGAGTGGTCAGTGATTGAGCCAAGTCTTTCAGGATGGGCAGATCGTATAGAAGCGAAAATGAAGAAACTAGGAATTGATCCTACATACGAGCTAATTCCCCGTAAAGAAAATAGCGAGGCAGATCGATTAGCAACCCAGGCGTTAAACGGGATAGAAATCCTGGCAAACAGCGAATTATTATAAAGCTACTTAGAGCAAATTCAAGGCTTAAATTACATTAGAAAAACCCACATCCAATAAGTCAAGGATGTGGGGTTTTTTATGGCATGTATTAACGAAGATTCATCTCGTTTGGATGAGAGCCTTTTCGTCGGTCCTTATTTAAGTTGTTAACAAGTTCTATTTCATTATTGGTCAGCTCAAAATCAAAAACCTGGAAATTCTCTTCTATTCTAGAAGGAGTCACCGATTTAGGAATAACGATTGTATTGTTTTGTAAATGCCAACGCAGCACAATTTGTGCAGGTGATTTGCCATGTGATTTTGCTATTTGTAGAATAGTCTCATCCTGCAAAACTTCTCCACCTTGGTCAAGTGGGCTCCAAGCTTCCACAAAAATATCATGTTGGGCGCAGAAATTCTTAATTTCATTTTGCGCTAAGTATGGATGGCATTCAATTTGGTTCAATACAGGCTTAATTTCACACTCTTTTAATAGACGCTCTAAATGTTCTACTTCAAAATTACATACACCAATTGCTTTTACGCGCCCTTCTTTATAAAGCTTTTCCATAGCTTTATAAGTCTCAACATATTCATCAAACTGGGGAGTCGGCCAGTGAATCAAATACAAGTCTACATAGTCCAGCCCTAAACGTTCAAGGCTCTCATCGAATGCACGTAATGTATTTTCATAGCCTTGGTCGCTGTTCCAGACCTTTGTAGTGATGAATAACTTCTCGCGAGGAACATCTGAATCCTTTAAAGCTTTTCCTACACCATGTTCATTTTTGTATATCATTGCAGTATCAATTGAACGATAGCCCACTTCAAGGGCTGTGGAGACAGCAGCAGTTGCTTCATCATTAGGTACTTGCCAAACTCCGAACCCTAGCTGAGGCATTGTTAATCCATTGTTCAAAGTAATAAAGTTCATTCTACATTTCTCCCATCCTGCTTAGATTAGTTTACTTTTGTTATTACCCTTTAAGTTTAATAGATAATCTTACAAGACGCATCTATTTGGTATTAATATGAAAAGCCTGTACTTTGCAAATAACAAAGTACAGGCTTTTCATCATTATTTAGGTGGTATTCTTTTAGTGTTTTCTTGTTTAGCGGGGGAATCATTGTTATCTTCCTGCAGAGATTCCTCCGTAATTGGTGCTTGTTTCTTTTTCTGTGATTTAGGGAAATCTTTTTTGCCATTCCCGTCTTGTACTTTTTCATTGTAATATTGCACGCTTGTCATTGCACCTTCTTCAATCATACGGTTATCATCTGGATCTCCAGGATCCGAGAAACCTGCTTTTGTCATTTGAGTAGGTGCGTGTCTTCGTGAGTCTCTATAAGATTCCACTTTAGCTTTAGTGTTTTTCATTGCAACCTTTGCTTTTTCACGATTTTCTAATTTATATAAATACATAATGGCGAAGGCAGCGATGCCTCCAATGAGTACTGCTTGCTTGTCGATTTTTGACATTCCTATCACTCCCTCTTGGTCTTGTTCTAATAATACCCATTTAAAAAGTTAACCAAACACAGAAAAATTTAAATGTGCTGGAGCTATTTACTAATGTAACGTTCTTAAAGCAGTAAATTCTTAGGTATTCTAAACTTATAAAAATAAAAACAAACGGTGGCACAAGCGCTAAGAGGATTTCATTTACCAGTAATGATGCAGTTAATTACTCATCTCCTTCCTCAATTTTTTTAGCAACCGTTCTTTGCGTTTTTTTATACCGGAAAGAGATATTCCGGCTTTTATTGCAGCTTGCTGTAGGGAAACTTCTTCAACATATATCCATAGTAATAATTCTATTTCGTGGGAAGGAAGTCTTTTTAACACGGTTGCCAATTGCTCATTTTCTATATGCAAAAGCTGGTCATGATCTATCAGATTGCTCAACCGGTCATGTTCTAGTAATTGAAATCGTTCTTCTATAAGGTTTTCTTTTTTTAATTCATCTAGCATTGCTCCATAAATGGTTCTATTAGCAAATGGAGTAAAATCTCCTTTCGAAGAGTCATATTTTATCCAAGCCCTCCATAGAGCGATAAATCCTGCTTGTTTGAATGCATCATGATTTTTATAAATGTTTAATCTTCTTAAGCAGGCAGAAATCATTGGTTTATATTTCTCTAGAACCTGTTCAAAATTATTCACTATATATCCCTGTTCCATCATGCATGATTGTTTTTTCCTAGGTAGCAACAATATAACCTGTCAAAATAAAAGGAGCGAACAACCGAATTTAAAGTATGCCTGGGGAAACGTGAAGAACATACTAAGAAATCTTAATATAAGATAATAAAATATATAAAATTACATAATATATTAATAATTACAATTATTCAGTATAATTTAACTATACAAGAGATAAATGTTTTAGTATTATTTAACTAAGGAGAAACTTGGGGAGGGAGTTAGCTGATTTATTGTGATTCTTTGTTCATAACGATGAATACTCTTATGCTTGAGTCAGGTTTTACTAATGGATATAATTCCAGAATAACTACTAAGCATGGGATCCTTCAATCCAATTTATCAGTGGTTCAATTGCTAGAAAATGCTTGTCTTCGTCATGCTTCTACACTAGAAGGTCGAATGCAGGCGACTAAAAGGTTAATGAGTTATTTTCAAAAACCTCCAATTATAATAGAACCAGGGAAGATTGCTGCTTTTCCAACGATGTCCTATAATAATTTGGAGTGTATATGGATATTTAATCACTTGTTTCATATAGAGGAGCTAGGACAAGGGGAATGTCTTCTTACGTTTTATAACAGAATGACTGTTAAGGTTGCCGCTTCCAAATACGTCCTTATTAAACAACAGGAAAGAATGCACGCGATGATTAATACTTTTGGCTTGTTAGGCAGATACTCCGACATACAAGGATGACTTATTGCTGACTGCTTGACGAAAAAATATATAGGGTTTCTCCTTGAGGAAACGACTGTTGGCTCCATACGCAGTCGCTTTTTTTTTATTAGATAATAAATTTGAAGTTCATATTATTGTCAAAAATAACTATACTTTTAAGTCTAAATATCTATTATGATAAATGAAGATAGAAAATAAGAACTATTCACAATACTAAGGGGAGAAAATGATGGATACAGCTAATGTGTACATAGATTATCAGCTTAATATGGAGGAAGGTACTTCTCTCATTAATGTTCTTGCTCAGGGAATTGTATATGAGGATGGAACAGAAGAACCAATTCAAATCGGTGAAGCTTGCTTACATTTATTCAATACGCAAAAGAGTTCTTATATAGAAGTTTGTGGTGAAGCAGATTGTTTATCCTATTCTCTCCGAAACTTAGACAGGTTATGCGATATTAATATACTCTCTGGACTTATTGCGATTTTTCATTCTTTAAAAATTGATGCTAGCTGGAGTGGCAAGGGGGTTGGTCAAGTTTTTTATAAGAAGATTGAGGAGCAGCTTGCTTTATTAAATGTTGAAATGATCTTACTTACCACCTGTGAAGATGAAATAAGTAAGGATAATACTAGCGAACTACCTGTTTATTTTAAACATCTTGGCTTTTACCCATTTCAACAAAGCGGAGAACCTATTATGTACAAAAAGCTTTTAAATCCATATATTAAAATATAGAAAACAGCTGAGTTTTTCAGCTGTTTTTCTTAAGGATAGAGGATAGTTTTAAAGTCTTGCTGCGATGCCTTGTCCCTTTAGGTCAATTAGGAAAGTTGTATTATTATGTTGAAGCATTCTCAGCTAATATTAATAACTTATTTTCTTTATTAAGCGATCAAATAAGCACTTAGAAAGCTGTATGAGCTTCAAATTATAAAGCAGAAATAATTAATCATGCTTTAAAAATTGCATAGATGGAACACGAATCTTAAATCAAACAATCTTTAAATATCTTCCAACTGGATCTGATAAACTTTTTTAGGTCTCCCTCTCAGCTTCTTTTGCTGTTGAGTTGTAACAATTGCAGCACCACTCTCCTCTAATTTTTTTAAAACTCGGTTGGCAGCTCTATCGGTAATACCTAAATGAATGCTTAAATCCTCTGCCGCAAGGATGTTAGTTTGCAATTTGTCCATCACGGCTATTATTTTTTTTATTTGTAGCGACGAGGTGTGTAATTTTGCGCTTAATAGTTCTATTTTGGAATCGTATTTTGTGTCTACAAGAATCTGCTCCTCGTTACCTAAAGGTCCTATCAAATGAGCTTCCTTTGTTAATATGTAAGATTGTGTTTCGGTTGCTGTACATAGATGAGATGCCTTTTCTGCGTTTAACTGAGCAACCTGTATGGAATGACCAATTCCCCAACCAATTTTAACTGCAAAGGGTAGTTCGGTTGTTAGAAAAGTAACTAGCTGACATTGTTTCATTTCCCCGGTAATAATTTTGAAATCGCTAAAGTTTGTAATAACTTCATAATATAGAGCGCTTTGATGAATGATAAACTTCATATTATTCTTTCTGCTGAAATCTAATATCGCCTTATAAAGTGACATTTGGCGGTATTCTAAATCTCGGATATTATCGCGGCTGATGGTAAACTCCAAATGGGCAATGACTACTTGATTTTCGATTAGTTGTAGAAGTTGAATTTCTTTTAGTAATGCCTCAATCTGGATAATCATACTTCTTTCTGATGGAACAACTAGTATAAGGTTAACTCCGTAAGGCTTTAACATGTCAGGTAGTCGGCTTAGTCTAGTCATACATACATCTACTTTATTTTCCTGCCATAGCTTTATGTGATATTCTGACATTTTTTCGTACACTTGCTGATCAGCATAAGATTGCATAGTAGCTCCAAAGATATATGGAAAGTCCTCCTCGGTTGTCCATTCCTTTACCCCTAAATAATCGTTCTCATCATATAAAAAATCAATCAAACATCTTTTCATTTGAAAGTCTTTGTTAGTATACATATACTCCGTCAATGTGCGATAGAAATCATTTGGAGTGACATCAAAATGCAACATAGGGATGTCAACTTGAGGGAAGTGCTCTTTCACAAAAAAATGTGGGATTTGACCACTAAATAAAATACCGTCGACTAAGGTAATTTGCTTTAAAAATATCTCTTTTAAATGTTCAAGAGATTCATATACCCTAAAAATATATTCACAAGGATCAGTCGGAAGAAATTCTACCTTCTTGACCCATCCCAGTGAGTTTTCAGTCGTAAAAATTAATATACGAGGCATTGTTTTAATGTTCTCCTTTTTCTAAAAATTTGTTGAATTTTGTTTTATTATAGTTTACCCTATTGTTTAAAGACAGGTGCAAAAAGTGTCTTTTAATAACAGAAGGGGTGATTATTATTACAACTAACAGTGTAGAGGTGAATGAGAACGGCAAGTTTTCCAAGTTTCTATCTTTGATTGAAAGGATAGGTAACAAGTTACCAGACCCATTTATTCTTTTTTTCTATCTAACTCTTGCATTAACGATAGTTTCTTGGATTTTAAATTTCTTCCAAGCAGAGGTCATCCATCCGAATACTCAGGAAACGGTTGTAGTTAAGAGTATTTTGTCAGGGGAAGGTCTGCAGTTTATTCTAGCTAATACTCTTACAAATTTTACTAGTTTTGCTCCACTTGGTCTAGTACTGACGATCATGTTGGGAATTGGATTAGCTGAAAAAGTAGGCTTGTTAGAAATGCTTATGAAGCGTGCAATTGTTAACACACCTAAAAAAATTATTACCTTTGCTGTATTCTTCATTGGTATTTTAGGAAATATTGCTTCAGATGCTGCTTTCGTAGTAATTCCGCCATTGGCTGCCTTAGTTTTCTTATCGGTCGGAAGACATCCTCTTGCTGGTTTAGCTGTAGGGGTAGCGAGTACCGGCATTGGTTTTACAGCAAATGTACTTATTGCTGGTACGGATGCATTACTTTCCGGCATTTCCACAGAAATTGCTAAGGGAATAAATCCCGACGTAATAGTAACACCTTTAGATAATTGGTTTTTTATGAGTGCCTCTACGTTTTTACTCGCAGCTGTAGGTACGATTATTACTGAAAAATATGTTGAACCGCGCCTTGGTACTTATACAGGGGAGCAACAAGCGTTTACAAAAGAAATTAGTCCTCTGGAAAAGAAGGGCTTACGTAATACGCTAATTGCTGCCATTATTTTTATTGCCATTGTAGTTATTGGTATGCTAATTCCGAATTCACCACTTTTAAATGAGGATGGCACTCTTTTACGCTCTCCATTTTTGTCAGGAATTGTTCCAATATTATTCTTGTTCTTTGTAACTGTTGGTATTGTATATGGCGTTTCTATTAAAAAAATACAATCCACAGCTGATGTACCTAAAATTATGACAGAGGCTATTGGTAGTTTGTCTGGTTACATAGTGTTAATCTTTATGATTGCTCAATTTGTTGCCTATTTTAACTGGTCTAATATAGCCATTTGGTTAGCCGTCAATTGTGCGGATATTTTGAGTGCACTCAATATGACGAATATTTTTGTCATTGTATTATTTGTTATTTTGGTTGCATTTCTAAGTTTATTTATCATCAGTGGTTCGGCATTATGGGCACTAGTTGGTCCAGTGTTTATCCCAATCTTTATGCTATTAGGGTATCATCCAGCGTTTATCCAGCTTGCTTACCGTATCGGGGAATCCTCGACGAACATGGTGACTCCCCTAAATCCTTATTTTGCGATTATCTTATCGTTTATGCATATTTATGATAAGAAAGCAGGAATTGGTACGCTTATGTCGTTAATGATTCCATATACGATCATCTTCTTAATCGTATGGATAGCTCTAATGTTAGTTTTTGCATTTTTCGGAATTCCGATTGGACCAGGAGTGTCTTTATATTTATAAATAAATGAATGAGGAGTGAACGTATTGAATTTATTTACAATCCCTTCTAATTCATTGAAGCAAATGATTGCATGGAGAAGAGATTTTCATAAGTATCCGGAGGTAGGCTGGACGGAGTTTCGTACAGCCTCAATTATCGCCTATGAACTGCAGAGTTTAGGCTTTCAAGTGCAGGTTGGAAAAGAAGTGGTTTCGGAGGAGCGCATGGGTGTCCCTTCAGAGGAAATTTTGACGAAGGTTTATGAAAGTGCTAGAACGAATGGCGGATATATTGGATTTATAGACAAAATGGTCGGTGGCTATACTGGAGTAGTAGGTACGATAGAAGGAACTAAAACAGGACCAACGATTGCCTTCCGTTTTGATATGGATGCTTTAGACATTTTGGAATCAAAAGAAGCAGGTCATGCTCCTGAGTTAAACGGGTTTAGCTCTACTCATGCTGGAAGGATGCATGCTTGTGGTCATGATGCCCACAGCTCGTTAGGCTTAGGACTGGCAACCATACTATCGCAAAATAAAGACAAGATAGAAGGTACCATTAAAATTATATTCCAGCCAGCAGAAGAAGGGGTTCGTGGAGCAAAATCGATGGTAGATGCAGGTGTTGTGGATGATGTCGATTATTTCCTAAGTATGCATGTTGGCACCGGTGCCCCTTTAGGTACAGTTATTGGGGGATCAAATGGGTTTTTAGCTACTTCCAAAATAGATGCAAAATTTACTGGGAAGGCTGCACACGCTGGAGCAGAACCTGAAAAGGGAACAAATGCATTATTGGCAGCAGCGTCTGCGATTCTTGGTCTCCATTCTATTTCACGACATAGCGGAGGAGCCTCTCGGATTAATGTAGGAACTTGTGTGGCAGGGGATGGCCGAAATATTATTCCCTCTCATGCCACATTGAAGCTAGAAACTCGTGGTGAGAATAGCGAGGTGCATACATATGTTCATGACCAGGCTATTTCTGTATTAGAAGGAGCAGCCCAAATGCACGGTGCAAACCTTTCCTATGAAATTGTTGGAGCCGCAAGAACCTGTTCGTCTTCAAGAGAATTGGCAGAACTTGTGATAAAGGCAGCCAAAGATGTGTCAGATGTAAATCAAACAATTCCAATTGCTGATTTTGCAGCTGGCTCTGAGGATGCGACATTCATGATGGAGCGTGTCCAACAAAATGGCGGTCTGTCCACTTATTCCATTTTTGGTACTACACTAGCAGCTGGCCATCATCATGAAAAATTTGATATCGACGAAGCGGTGCTACCCATTGCATTGCATACTTGGTTAGCTACAATCGAACAAATTTATCAACATGAAAGAAGGGGCGCTAATGATTAACATAGAAGATCAAATTGCTAGTTTAATAGAGTCATATCAAGAAGAAGTTATTCAATTGAGTGATCGCATTTGGGATATTCCTGAAACACGCTTTCAAGAATATGAATCGTTTAAGATATTGAGTAATTTTCTAGAGAGAAAGGGCTTTAAGGTAGAGCGTGGAGTAGGTGACATTGAGACAGCATTTACTGCTACCTATGGTGACGGTGGACCGGTCATCGGCGTATTAGGTGAATTTGATGCGTTGTCTGGTCTTAGCCAAAGAGCAGGTTCGCCAGTAAGAGAGCCACACATTGAAAACGGCAATGGCCATGGCTGTGGGCATAATTTATTGGGAACTGCAGGCATTGCCGCAGCCCTTGCTTTAAAGGATTTAATAAAAGAAGGCAGAGTGAAGGGAACGATTAAATACTTTGGATGCCCTGGAGA
This sequence comes from Psychrobacillus sp. NPDC093200, assembly GCF_050280345.1. Lineage (NCBI taxonomy): Bacteria > Bacillati > Bacillota > Bacilli > Caryophanales > Bacillaceae > Psychrobacillus > Psychrobacillus sp. NPDC093200. Next base: position 836,448 of record NZ_JBNNVC010000001.1, read on the forward strand.
AGAAGGCGGATCAGGTAAGACATATATGGTTCGTGATGGAGTGTTTGAAGGAATTGATGCCGCTCTTACATGGCATCCAAATTCATATTCAGGAATATTTTCTTTTTCATCTCTTGCAAACTATCAGGTATATTTCTCGTTTGAAGGGAAGGCAGCCCACGCAGCAAACTCACCTCACCTTGGCAGAAGTGCTTTAGATGCGGTGGAGCTTATGAATGTCGGGGTTAACTATTTAAGAGAGCATATTATCTCAGAGGCAAAGGTTCATTATGCGATAACCAATTCAGGGGGAGCATCACCAAATGTTGTGCAATCAGATGCGGAGGTATTGTATTTAATCCGTGCCCCTCATTTAAAAGATGTGGAATCCATCTACCAGCGTGTTGTTAAAATTGCCGAGGGAGCTGCATTAATGACAGGCACCAAGATGACCGTGAAATTTGATAAAGCTTGCTCTAACTATATCCCTAACCATGCGTTGAATGTTGTAGTAAATGAAAAGCTACAGTACTTTGGCTTGCCTACTTATAATGAAGAAGAGATGGCATATGCTAAGGCGATGGCTGCAACGATTACTGCCGAGGAAGTGGAGGCTGCAGTGATTGATGCAGAAAAGCTTTCGGCATACACAGTATCGGAAGGATTTTATTCTGAGGAATCACCATTTTTCACTGAAATCATTCCTTATGTGAAAAATCGTGAGGTTATGCAAGGTTCTACGGATGTTGGCGATGTCAGTTGGATCGTTCCAACCGCTCAATTTTTCACGACTTGTTTTGTAGCAGGAACACCGTTGCATACATGGCAGCTTGTTTCACAAGGGAAAACCACTTTGGCACATAAAGGTCTCCTCAATGCAGGTAAAGTAATAGCAGCAAGTGCAGTGGAACTATTTGATAATCCACAGCTCATTGATGAAGCGAAGAAAGAATTGTTGAAGCAGGTAGGAGATGGGTACAAAAATCCTTTACCGGCAGATTTACGCCCAAGCGTCATATAAAATAGTAAAGCCCTCTGACAATTAAGTTTGTCATAGGGCTTTACATGTGATGATTTGGTGTTCGTTTTTATTTTATTCGAAAGTTCTGGGCTGCTTTACGACAATGCCTTTAAATTGGAATCACTCCTGGCTGCTTTACTACAATCAGAGCCTAGTTTACGACAATTGGTGGCTGATTTACTACAATCCGAGCCTATTTTACGACAATCGGTAGCCGGATTACTACAATCCCGCGGTACTTTACGACAATGCCTTCTTGTTGGGACAACTCCTCGCTGCTTTACTACAATCAGAGCCTAGTTTACGACAATCGGTGGCTGATTTACTACAATCCCGCGGTACTTTCCGACAATCCGTTCCAATTGTGACAAATCAGGGGGGATTTACGACAATCATAGATTAGTTTACGGTGGAAAAGCGATACAAGTAAATGACTTTGAGAATGGCTTTTATATTAGCCCCACAATCATTGAGTCGTCTAGTCATGATGATAATTATGTACAGGAAGAAATTTTCGGTCCTGTTTTAAGTGTTGTCCGCTTTCATTCAATAGAAGAAGCAATTGAGCTTGCCAATGATACGGAATATGGTCTCGTTGCGGGCGTATGGTCAAAGGATATTGACGTTGCTCATTATGTGGCTGCCCGTGTGGAGGCAGGTCAGGTGTTTGTAAATACATATGGAGCAGCTGGTGGTGTGCAGATGCCTTTTGGTGGCTATAAAAAGAGTGGGATTGGAAGAGAAAAAAGTCATTTAGCCGTTCAAAACTATGTGCAAATTAAAAATCTAGCAATTCATATAAAATTATAAAATGAAATAACCAATCTTCTGAGCAGAGGATTGGTTGTTTTTTATAGGGGAGAAAGATTATTTTTAAAAAGTCGGAACGATATACCTAAACAGATTGCTAGGATGCGAGATTTCACCTATTTAGAAATAAAAACAAATAGTGTAGAATGATTCATGCTTTGTCATACATAAGAAAAAGGAGAATAATTTAGCATGACAGGAAACACTCACATCATTGGCGGTCTTGCAGCAAGTCTTGCTATTTCACAGGTAACAGATTATGACCCAGTGCTTTTAGTAGTAGGGGGTGTAATAGGAGCTATTTTACCGGACATTTGTCACGGTGGAAGTAAGATAGGAAGAACTTTCCCTTTCTTGTCCAAAATTATTAACAAGATTTTTGGACACCGCTCCTTCACACACAGTCTGTTATTTATATTACTATTAGCTGCTATGATGAATTATTTTAGTTGGAATAAGGCAATCATGATGGGGATATCCGTTGGAGTAGCTAGCCATCTTATATTGGACATGGCGACAAAGAACGGAGTAAAACTATTTTTTCCATTAAAGGTAACAGTACGATTACCAATTACGACTAGAACAGGTAGTACAGTTGAAAGTATTGTATTTGCCGTATTATCGTTATTGACAGTTTACTTTGGATATGGAGCTTTTACTAATTACTTTTAATGGATTGTTATCTTTTAATAAACGAGTAAATATCTAATAGTAATTAAGCTTAATATACTGGAAAAAAAGATAGGCAACAAAAGTTAATAATATATCTTTCTCGTGAAGCCTAACAAATTACTTTAAATATCTGCTTACACAGGTTTGATTTAGTCAGAAACTAGTACCTAAAAAAGCAGAAGAATTATATTTGCCTAAAACTTAATGTACAAGACTCCACTTATAGCTTATGAGCTTTGGTGGAGTTTTTTGATAGTGAAAAATAATTCTTTTATTTTAAATCTATTTGTCTAGGTGACTTCCTTTCATAGTAAGGCTTTATCGTTCGGTTAACTTTATGGGCTAATAGTATGGAATATCTATTATTTTCATAAGTTTATTTGGGAGTAACATATATTAACTTAAGCGACAAACGAAAGGAAGGGAGAAATATTCAATGAGGGAAAAAATGAAAAGGATGACCGCTTCAGCAATGGTTGCTGCTTCTGCCATTGTTGTTGTGTCACCCACTTTGCAAGTGGAGGCTGCTATTAATATAAAACAGCTAGTGGTTGATGCCCAAAACGCAGGAAATGTGTTGAAATGGGCTATTTCTGTAGAAGGCTCTGCAGATGGAATAACTCAGCCATGGGAACAATTTAATAATGTTAAGCAAGCAATAGGAAATGCGGAGGCAGCAATTGCAAAGGAAAGCTTTTCAGAGAGATTGAAGTATGAATCTATGTTAATAGAGCCAAAAATTCAACTTCAGCGAGCTCAAGGTTATTTGGATGCTATTACGGCAAGCACTAAAATTCATGCCAAAACAAATGCACTTTCCTTAGCTGTACAGGCAAATAATTTAGAACAGGTGGAAAAAGCCTATCATGAAATGACTGCAGAATTCCGAAAGCAGACGATACTGTTAGATCGGGTTTATGGTCAGTCGACTCGTGATCGTATAAGAGGTGCAGTTAAAGGACCGGCTGAAAAGCTAATTGAAGAGTTAAAAAATGATGTGACGGTTCATATGCTAGCTAAGGGTGCAGAAGAGGATATGAGGAAGAACAGACATACAGAGGCCGCGAAAAAAATAAATGAGGCACAGGCCATTTTAAATGCTGAAACATTAAGATGGGAAAACAGCCTCCAGGCTAGAATAAATAATATCCAAACTATTTTACCGATTCAAGTTGTTTCTGTCTCTAGAGTGGATAACACAACTGTTCTTATTAAATTGAACCGGTCTATATCTTCGGTAAAGGCAGCTGAATTTACAGCTAATAATGGTATGACCGTTAGCAGTGCTACGTTAAGTGGCGATGGTTTTAGCGTTACATTAAAAACTTCCGTTCAACTTCCAGGCACGGCTTACACGATTAAATACAAAACTAGTTCAGTCAGTTTTACTGTTCCTGGTAATATTTCACCGATTTTTATTGGAGACCAAACTGTCCAACACAAAGAGACAACTGATGTTTTAGCGCTTACTGCTGCTTTTAATAACGCAAGTAACCAATCTATTCGGATTGATGTGCCAACTGGTCTCAAATTGATTTCTGTTAATGGAGTGGCAAATAACACCGCAGGATCTAAGTCAGTAAATGCAACTACTGATAATAATGGGGTAGTCAGCATTGTATTCACCGCTAAGGATACTAGCACTCCAGCTTTGGATAAGACAGTTTCCTTTCATAAAATCAGTAAAAATAAAGTAGTAGAATCTCAAACTTCAGGAGTATTTAATCTTTATTCTCCTGCAAAGGAAGCTGCAATTACCAAGAAAAAAATAAGGTATATTGACATTAAAAATAATTATTTTGTGTCTACGGAAGGGGTCAAATATAGCTGGAAGCTTTATAATGATATATTCCAAAATGAAGGAGTGAATATTTCCTTAGATTCATTTAAAGCAGAGCTTGATATTGGTGATGTGATTAACGGGACCTATCATTTGACATCCAGTTCATTATTTAATATTTCCGCTAATGTCTCTGTAGCCCCAGTCAAGCTGGATACTAAGTTTAACGTTAAAGCAGGAACATCTGGTTATCGTATTAACGCCAACAAAATGGAGTTAAAAGGCACAGCACAGCCAAACTACGAATTATTCTTTTTCCAAAATAATGGGCTTTCTATTGGGAAAGTAAAGGCTGATAGTAAGGGTAATTGGACATTTACTGCAAATGTAGAAACAAATTCGATAACTGATTTCTCCATTCTTCAGCAACCAGCCGGAAAAGCAATTCCAGCATTTGTTGGATGGGGGGAAGTAGCTTTAAGAGTGATAGAAGGACCATTCTCAATTGGAGAAGTAAGTGAAGGGAAAACTAAGGATAACGACCTGGATAACGAAAAGATTACGTTTACGTTAGCACCAATAAAGTATTTAAATGGGGCAGTTCTAGCCCAAGATCAAGCTACTATTTCCAAACAGGCATCCATAATAGTGGTTGATGCAGATGGTACAAAGGTGAAATATACAAACAGCCAAAACAAAACTGTCTTTGCCACAGAAAAAAATGCTTTCTCTATTGACTTTGGTCCGATCAATCCAAAAAGAAACGGAGAGCAACTAATAGACAAAGGCAAGGATGGCAAACTATCTGGTCCATTATCTATTGTATCAATTGAAGGTGTTACAAACGAATACGGTCTAATGCTCAAAACCAAAAACGGAGACCAAATCATCAACTACTAAACAACAATATTACAGGCTTGTATCAGGTGCCTGGCACCTGATACAAGCCTGTAATAATTCTATTTAGTTATTATTGTACGCGAGCAAAACCAAAGCCAGAAGCGTAGTCGTCTCCAGTTGCTGCTCCGTATCCGCCTTTAATGTCTACTGCTTTTGCTCTATTTTGTAAGTTTGAGCGTAGTTGAGTATGAGACCATGAAGGATTTTGTGCCCAAATTTTTGCAGCTAATCCTGCGACATGTGGTGTTGCCATTGAGGTTCCGCTAATTGTGTTGTACCCACCGTTATACCAAGTAGAGTATACAGCTGAGCCTGGAGCTGAGATTTCGATGTCACCTTGTTGGATGACATAGTCACCGTCTGTGGAAGTATATCCGCGAGAAGAATAGTTAGCTACGCGATAAGTTCCATTTTCTTGTGTATTTTCAAGAGCTGCTACCGCTACTGCATTGACTAAAGCACCTGGGTAACCGATTGTTCCTTGTGAGTACCCAGAGTTACCAGCTGCAGCGATGATTAAAACACCTTTACCATAAGCGTAGTTAACGGCATTTGATATTAAACTATTATTTCCAGAAGATCCTAAAGACATATTAATAACTGTTTTTGTTCCTGTAGAAGAAGCTTGATCTGCAGCGTGTCTGATTGCTGCTGCAATATCGTCCGAATAACCAGAACCGCTATCGCTTAGTACTTTGTATGCCCATAGGTCAGCAGCAGGTGCTACCCCATATACTCCACCTTTGTCACTTCCTCCATCTGCGAGAGCTGTTCCCGCAACGTGGGTACCATGACCATTCCCATCCGCACAGCTATTATTGATGACTGTAGTTGCTCCAGTAAAGTTTTTACATTGTTCTACTCTATTAGCTAAATCAGGATGGGCTACATTTGCTCCAGTGTCCAGTACGGCAATATTGATACCACTTCCTCCAGAAGTAGTAGTTAAACTACTATCATTATAAATAGCTTTAATGCCCCAAGGAACTTGCTGGGATGCTCTAGCAGAAATCTCGTTATCTGCTATTTCATTAATAGATGATTTTTCTGCTGGTAAATCTAGCGTTACAACAGGTACCTTTGTAACAGTAATATTTTTATTGTTTTGTAGAGCCTGGAACTGCTTTTCGTTCATATCGGTAGAAAATCCATTATCCGAAAGCTCCCACCTAACTTCATATTGGCTTGCTAGAGATGCTTTGGATGACTTGTTGTTAGTTTCTACATAAACTCTAAACTTTTCTTGGACGATTCCAGAATTTCTGTCCTCGCTAGAAGATGGTGTTTCTGCCACAGAGCTAGCTTGTACTGGTGCTGCTAGTGACCCTGCGATTAAGAGACTTGCGATTGCCATTTTTACTTTGCTCATCTGTGAAAACTCCTTTTCGTTTTAGTTTTGTAGTACAATAATAAAACTACCATATTTTGAATATTTTGTTTATTGGGAAATAATATTTTGCAATAATCAGGAGGGATACCATGAGGATTGGCTCTTTGATCAAATTTTATCGTACAAAAAGAGGGTTAACACAAAATAGTCTTGCCATGGGAATATGTTCCGTGCCTCATCTCAGTAAAATAGAAAACAATAGCAAGGAAGCAAATGTAGAGACAATCCGCTTGTTGCTTGAACGGTTAAGCATCGACTTACAGGACGTTCAAGCTAACGAATGGAATATTCTAGAATTATTAAAAGAGTTTTTAAGTCATATCCACTATTTAGAAGAGGAAAAGGCAAAGAATGCTTATAAGCAACTAGAAGGTTATAGAGAAATAATCGTTTTTACGGACTTTATCTATTTATATGAGCTTTATAAATTACGCTATTATTTATTAATAAATAACAGAGAAGCAGCAGATTATCAGTTAAAATGGCTCCATGCACAAAGGCAAAATTTTTCCCAATATGAGAAGTATTTACTTTTATACTTTGGTGCTTTAATTTTAATGTTAAGGGGGAGATATGAAGAGGCAGACAGGCAGCTAACGCGAATCATTCAAGATAAAGCAGAAATGGGAACATTTGAAGGCGAGATTTATTACCATCTTGCAGTAGTGAAGGGGCATGTGGATGAAGCTAGCCTAGCCATTATTTATGGCAAAAAAGCATTGCAATTTTATAGCAATCAATACAATTTTAAGAGAATCCTTCATACACTAATGTCACTGGCTATAAACTATTCACGTGCCAAAATTTTTAATGAGGCTTTGGAAACATATAATCATTTATTAAGAAGCATAGAGATGCTAAATCAGAAGCACTTGCTTCCAAAAATTTATCATAATATAGGTGATCTCCATCAACGTATGGGAGATTACAAGCAAGCTGTGGAATACTTTCAGAAAAGCGCCGCGATTATCCCCAAAGATACGGAAAATTATCTCCTCTGTTTATATAATTTGGCACAAACCCAGTTTCGTTTGGAACAATGGGATGAGTGCCGGGAGAGTTTTACATTATTGAAAATGGAGACGAAAAAACAGAAAGTCATACATTATCGTTTGTTCACAAACTTTTACTTGTTATTGTTAGATGATGAAAAGGAAAAGGCTATGCTTTTTTTAGAGGAAAAATTAGTACCTTATACAGCAAGGGTAGAGGATTTTAAAGAGGCCCACCATCAATTTTTAGTTATTTTGACAGATTACTATAGACAAGAAGGGAAGTTTGAAAAGGTAGTTCAGCTTACTAATCAATAGAGGAGAGTGTAAACCATGAAAAAATCAGTAAAGGCTTTGTTTTTGGCTACACTAACAGGTGTAGTGATTACACTGATACCGATTCATCCACCAATTGGATCTAGCGCAGCAAGTGATGTAGCATCCATTCCAATTCATCCGCCAATTGGTCACAGTTTTAGTCCAGATGATTCTAATTCCATTCCAATTCATCCACCTATTGGGTGAATTAAAAAAAGAGAAATCCTTTTGGGTTTCTCTTTTTTATATTAGTCTAGCTCCAGTTACGCAAAACCTTTCGCTAGTTTGATATTGCTTACTTAAAATTAACAACCGTGTAAAAGGATAGACAATGCAGCTACTTCAACAAATAAGTTAAATTTTGTACATAGCTATTAATGGTCAGATTGCCAATCATCATAGTAATCATTAGCATAAGCATAAAGAAAAGAACAATATATAAAAGGAATCCATACAATGGTTCAAAGCTTTCTTGTTTGCTCGTCAATATAGCGCTAATGATATAAAGGGGTATAAATAATATAGCCAAAATTAAACAAATAGTAAGAATCCCATTTCCAAAGGAAAATGATTTTAAAAACATAAGGATAAGGGATAGCGTTGCACCTATTAATAAAATTGGTAACTGCCCACCATAAAAGCTGATAATACTCTTAAAAGAATGCTGCGGTCCAAAAATAGTATTAATAAAAAATATCGAAAGTACCGCTATCACTACTAAAATAATGGTGACAAAATACATTTCTGTAAATGAAGATAGGAAGCTCGGTGGATTACTCCAATGTTGATTGATTGTAAATAAATAAATAGATATACAAAAAAGAGCTACAAATAATAGAATACTGACAACTGCATTTGAATAGTCACCTTCCCCTTTGCTGAATGCATGCGAAGGGCTTTTTAACTGGCGAATAAAGTAGCTACTATATTGCCTTGCATAATTCTTTAAAGTGGCTAAGTGATCTTTTGCTGCAACGGAGGGAATGCTTGTAGCGATTACCGATTCCTTGACAGCCTCTCTTTGATGTCTTAACAAATAATTACCACAACCTGAGCAATAATTCCCTACCACTTGATCATGACTACAATTTGGACATATCATCTTTTTCCTCCTATTTGATTTTAGTCTATAAACTTTGCAATTTCTTCGTTAAATTTCTCTTTTTCCTCGTAAAACAATCCATGACCGCTATATTCAAATGACACTAATGTAGAGTCTTTAATATAGACATGCATGAGTTCACCTAGTACATAGGGACAAATTTTATCCCATTTACCATGAAGGATGAGTGTTGGTACTTGAATGCCAGGGAGATCTCTCCTTAAGTCTTCGTCTCGTAACGTTTCAAGACACTTTGCTGTTGCGTGTCCGGAAGCGGTTAGGCATAGACTTTGAAACCAATGTTGGAAACTTTCGCTTAAGTAACTTTTAAAGAAGATGTCACTAAAATCCTGTACCATCCTAGGTCTATCACTATTAGTCTTGTTTAATAATTCATTTACTACTTCTACTGAGGTGCCATAAGGGAAGTCGGGCTGCATTGTGAAAACCGGGGCTGCTGCACCAGCAAGAGTAAGCTTATTTACTTGGTGTCCTTTATAACGGGACATATAACGGATAGCTACCGCTCCCCCCATCGAATGACCGACTAGAGTAATACTTTCTAGCTGAAGGGTGTCTATAATAACTCGAATGTCGTCTGCCATCCGATCGTACGAGTAGCTACTCCATGGATTGGAGGATTTTCCAAAGCCGCGCAAGTCAACGCCGATGCAACGATATCCTAGTACAGGGAGTTGGTTGAATTGATATTCAAACATTTGATGATTAGCTGGCCATCCATGAATGAATAAGATGGTTTTATTAGCGGAAGGATTGACATCCTCTATGTAAATATTCACACCTTTTTCAACCTTTACATAATATCCCATATAAGCCTCCCTTTTTAACCGATATATAAATATATGAAAGAATAGATATGGTTATTCTTTTGTGTGAGGTTCATGAAATACATAAAAGACAGATGGGGAGGGCTGCAATCATGTTCCACATAAATAAATTTCTTGAGAAGACGATGGCGTATTTTATTCCAATAAGTGTGGTTATCGGCGTACTGATCTCTGACTATATTGTAGATTTTGCTTGGTTAATACCTTGGATTTTCGCGTTCATGACCTTTGCCGGAAGTTTAAATTCAAACTTTGCTTCGTTTAAAGATGCTGTTTTACACCCGTTACCAATATTTGTTACATTAACTATTTTGCATATTATCATGCCACTAGTCTCACTTGGAATCGGTCATCTAATGTTCCCGGGAGAAACCCTAACTATTACAGGGATGGTCTTAGCCATGGCGATTCCTACTGGAATTACGAGCTTTGTATGGGTTGCAATTTCAAAGGGAAACAATGTGCTAGCACTGACTATAATTTTAATAGGTGCACTTCTTTCTCCAGTTATTGTTCCTCTAACGCTAGACCTCCTTGTAGGAGGAACTGTGGAAATTAATGCAGTGGGTATGATGCTTGGTTTACTTTGGACTATAGTTATCCCATCTATTGCAGGGATGATTTTAAACCAGGTGACCAAGGGGAAGGTAGTAGACATTTTAAGTGCCAGGCTATCACCATTTTCGAAATTAGGGATGAGTATTGTAGTCATGCTAAATGGTGCAGTTGTTGCTCCGTATTTATTGGAGGAGAACTATAGGTTAATAGGACTTGGAATAGTAGTAATTATTATTTCCATATTAGGCTATGTCTTTTCCTTTCTAGCTGGAAAGCTATTAAAACAAGAAAAAGTTACCGTTATCGCGATGACCTTTACGGGAGGAATGCGCAATATTAGTGCCGGTGTAGTGCTAGCAACTACGTATTTCCAACCAGCCGTAGCCATACCAGTAGTTCTTGGGATGTTGTTTCAACAAGTGCTGGCTTCTATTTTTAAAGGGTTTCTACAACGGTATTACGATAAGCTAGATCAACAAGAGGATTGAGTTCTAGCTTATCCTTGTACTTCATATATATTTTTGGACGATTGCCTTATTTGAGATGAAGAGTCCTATGTTTTCAAACGAATATAGCAAAATATTGTTTTTGTTTTCTAAAAATTTAGTCTTTTGAAGTTAGTATTATGATAAAATATTTCCAAGAGAATGGACAAGCTTAAATGTGCTAGCTAATAAAGGGGGACTTCAGAATGGTAAACAAAATTGAAAAGATGGATCTTTTCGAGCAATATGCGAATGATTTAATAGAAGAGCATTTGATCCCTGGAGTGGGAATTGCTTTTAACCAAAACAATAAACGAATATATGAAAAAGCATTTGGATATAGAAATGTCGAGAATCTTCTCCCAATCAATGCTGATACTGTATTTGGGATAGCCTCTATGACAAAATCCTTTACCTGTGTTGCGATTATGCAGCTTCAGGAGGCTGGAAAACTATCTGTTCATGATGAAATTGTAAAGTATCTCCCTGAATTAAAGACCAAGGATGAAAAGAAAACAAAGAAAATCACGATTCACCATCTAATGACCCATACCTCAGGGCTACCCCCTATTGCAACTCATGTTTATGCTAGGAAGCGAAGCATTGACCAAGATCCGTCGGCCAAGGATTATGGGCTGGATTTAGTAAATAATCCGGAGGCGGCTATTGATACGTACGAAGAGCTAATCTCTTACATCTCTAATCAAGATTTTCAATTGCTTGGAGAACCAGGCATGGAGTTTAGCTACTCTAATGATTGCTATGGGCTGCTTGGGATTATCATTAATCGTGTCAGTGGACAAACCTATGAGGACTATATTATAGAACATATTTTACAGCCGATTCAAATGGATAATAGCTTTTTTGACCTATCAAAAATAGAAGAAAAAGATAATGTAACGAGCTTATATATGTCTAAGCACACCTCTAAGGGACTAGAAGTTTATGAGGCTCCCCTATGGTGGGATGCGCCTTCTATGAGAGCGGCAGGTTATTTAAAATCCACTCAAAATGACATACTTAAGTATTTGAACATTTTTCTAAACAAAGGCATGGCTGGGGATAAGCGAATCCTTCAAGAGCAAAGTGTAGAGCAGATGATCTACCCACATGTGGAGTTTGAAAAAGGACGCTTTTATGGTTATGGACTACGTGTGGTTCCTGACTATTTTGGAACAGCCTTTATTAATCACGGTGGTGGATTGAAGGGAGTATCTTCTTTTATGGGTATCTTACCCGACAAAGGAATTTCTGGTGTGCTATTAAGTAGTTTAGCGGATGTCCCATCTGACAAGCTTTTCCTAGGAGCATTAAATGTGCTGGAGAGTAGGGAGCCAACTGCAAAGCATATTCAGTTTACAACCAAAGATTTGCCTTTAGAAAAGCTTCAAAAATACAGAGGAAAGTTCGTATCTGGTGAAGGTATGAAGGTTAATGTAGACATTGTGGATGGCAGTTTGGCTATTATATCTAATGCAGGCAATAATCCTCTCCGATTTATAGAGGGTAATTTATTTATCGGTACGTTGGAGGACCAAGAAAATCTAATCGAGTTTTTAAAAGACGATAACGGGGAAATAAATCGTATTTTTTATAGCTCTCGTCAAATATTTAAAAGTTACGCTTAAAATTTGTCCTATTAAAAGTGTAGTGTCTGCTTATGATAGCGAGCGGTCCGATTATAGAGGCAACTCTCTCCATTATGAGAATAAATAAGAAGCAACTCGCTCGGGAAAGGAAATGAAAAAATGAAAATAATTGATACGCATTGTGATGCACTGTTAAAACTACAGCTAGCCAAACGTGGAAGAGTTTATCAAGTAAATCCCCTTTCCTTTACGGATGCTCCTGAAATAGAAACAAATGTTGAGCGATTGTCAGAGGGAAATGTCCTTGCACAATTTTTTGCCGTTTTTATTTACCCGAATATACCAGATGATCAGAAATGGGCACATGCTTTAGAGCAAATCGATTTGTTCTATACGGAAGTGTTGGGAAAAAATCCAAGGATGAAGCATATAAAAAAGTGGGAGGACTTAGGAAAGTTAAAGGATGGAGAGATTGGTGCCATTTTAGCATTAGAGGGAGCAGATGCGTTTGGGAATGATCTGATGAAGTTGCGTCATTTATATAGGCTCGGTGTGCTTTCCATTGGACTAACGTGGAATAATGCCAATTTATGCGCAGATGGAGCAGGAGAGCCAAGAGGAGGAGGACTAACGCTACTTGGTAAGGAGGTTGTGCTCTTAAACAATGAGCATAAAGTTTTAACAGATGTGTCGCATCTAAGTGAAAACGGATTTTGGGATGTGATGAATCTAGCGAATTATCCATTTGCTTCTCACTCGAATACAAGTAATCTATGTGAACATCCAAGAAATTTAAATGATGAACAAATAAAATCAATGTTTGATAAGGGTGGGCATATCCATGTCGTTTTTTATCCTCCTTTTATTAATGGTAAGGACACAGCCGAAATATCTGATCTCATCAAGCATATTGATCATCTATGTTCGTTGGGAGGAGTTAAGCGAATTGGATTAGGCTCTGATTTTGATGGCATGGATTTCTATACAAATGGTCTTCACAAATCCTCTGATTTCCCAGTTTTGATAAATGAGTTATTGAAATGCTATTCAGAAGAAGAGGTACAGGGATTTGCTTACAAAAACTTTATGAATTTACCTGTTTTACAGAAGAATTAATAGTCATTTTACATTATTCACTATATTTATATTTATTGTATAATTATAGGAAAATTTTAAGGAGGTTTCTATGAAACCAGTCATTGGTGTTTCCTCGAATTTAACGGATCTTGTACTTTCTGTACCGACCGACAATATTCATGCGATTGCAAGATTCGGTGGCGTCCCTATTGTGTTACCAAATATGGAGATCGATGTCATTGAGTCTATTTCAAATTTAATAGATGGACTACTATTAACAGGTGGCGGAGATATTGACCCAACTCTTTTTGGCGAAGAGCCCCATAGAGGTCTCGGAAATATCGTACCAGAACGGGATGAATTTGAAATAGCTCTGATTAAAAAGATGCTTGAGCAAAATAAACCAATCTTAGGAATTTGTAGAGGGGCTCAAATCCTAAGCATAGCTGCTGGCGGTGATATGTATCAGGATATATACGATCAGGTGAAAGTAGATCTCCTGCAGCACGATCAAAAAGCAACAAGAACTCACGCCTCACACTATGTTCAGGTCAATGAAGGAACAGTTCTGAAGCAAATAATTGGAGAAAATCGCATAAAAGTAAACAGCTTTCACCATCAGGCTGTACGAGAAGTTCCTAAGGGATACAAAATTTCGGGTTTAGCTAGTGATGGAATTATAGAAGCATTTGAAAGTGAAAATCATCCTTTTGTATTAGGTTTACAGTGGCATCCAGAATGCTTGGTAAATAAAGAAGATGCCCCATCCATTGCCATTTTTAAAAAATTTATTGAAGCGTGTAAAAATTGACTTTAACGACTGTCTTACATTGGACAGTCGTTTTTATTTTGTTCAAAAGACCATTAAATATGTTTCCATTTTTGATTCATGAAATTAGTTTGTTTGGGGAAACTACTGAAAGAATAAAAAAGGAGGTATTTTGATTTGATGCGCTTACTTGTAAAATCTTTATCCATCGGCTTCCTATTTCTGTTCTTTACCTCCGAGGTTTCGGCAGCCGAGGAACTCACGCGCGAGCAAATTTTAGACAAGCGGATGGATTATTATATAAGGTATTCTACAGATACATTACCTTGGTATTACTTGGCGGCAGTGGACCAATACGAAAGAAATATTCAAGAGGTTAGAAAAGATTTACCAGAGCGTGATGGAGTTGTAGCTATTCAGTTTACAGATGACTTTTGGGTGGGACCACTGAATCCGCTAGGGGATGATACTAATTTAACCACTATTTCATTTTTTGATGGACAAGGCCGAGATGGTAATAATGACGGATTTGCTGATCGTCAAAATGATGAGGACGTCATGTTTACGCTTGTCCAGTATTTAAGTCCAAGAGTGCATTCTGAAAAGGATTTCCAAAGGGCTTTAAGGGAATACTACGACAAAGAAATAACGGTAAAACAAATCATGACGAATGCTAAAATTTATAAGACATATGAAGTGTTAAATTTAGATAAAAGAGCCTTTGTACTATCTATTCGGCATGACTACAGCTACCGCAGTACGTGGGGAGACCGACGGGGATGGGGAGGTAGACGTATGCATGAGGGTACAGACCTTTTTGCCTATAGCGGAGTTCCAGTAAAATCAGCAACGTACGGGATAGTGGAAACTAAAGGGTGGAATGACTATGGCGGCTGGCGTGTAGGGATTAGAGATGTTAATAATACTTATCATTATTATGCCCATCTTTCAGGCTACGCTAAAGGAATAGAGGAAGGAAGCATTGTAGAGCCAGGCACAGTTGTCGGCTATGTCGGAAGTTCTGGCTACGGCAAGAAAGGTACGTCTGGTAAGTTTGCACCACATTTACATTATGGAATGTACAAATACAATGGACGTACAGAATGGGCCTACGATCCGTTTCCTTTACTGCAAAAATGGGAACGTGAAGAAAAAATCCGATATAAGCTAAATCCAGCGGCTCAATAGTTGCTGGATTTTTTTCGCCATGCAAATTTTACTCATGCAATAAACAACATATATAACCAAAATATATGTTTGAACAGTACAAATGCATAAAGGAATAGGGCACCCGCTATAAGGAGCTGCAAATAAGCTTTAGGCTTTAATTTTGTCATAATATACATAAACAGAAGTGGCAAAACGATTTTAATCGAGAAGAATATAAATACACTGTTTTCATATACATAGCGCATAAGTGGATTGGATTCTTCTATATAGCTGTTACTTAAACCGAAATGGGTGATTAAGCTATCGCAAATAGCTAATACTAAAAGAAGAAACGTTGTAAAAAGCCACCTATTTTGTTCGATAGGCTCGTTTTTAATTTTTATATCCATCTGAGAATAACTCCCTAACATTGTTTTATTTCTTGAAAAATTAGTCTTAGTAGTATGATATTTAAAAAATCTTTTTAACCCTTTTTATGGAATAAAATTAAAATAATATAACCTGAAATATTTAATTATTTTAAATTTTTTGTATTATTTTAATATTTTAAATAATATTTTTACATTTATATTTTTTTACTTTGAAAAGAGAAATGCCTTTGGAATCATAGGTCATTTATTAATAAACTAAATTTTCTTGAAATTAAAAGTAGAGATAGATAGAATTGAGAATAATATGTATATCTTTGGAAAATATTCAAGTTTGATAATATTTAAAGAAGATTCATACAAAATAGGGGGAATTCGATGATTGGGAAGCATATGAAAAAAATAGTAGTTGCGTTTGTCTTAGTAATATCTCTTCTTTCTAATTCTTTTGTGGGTGCAGCTTATGCATCTCCAATTGATACTGTAGAAAAGGCTCAAATCCAAATAGAAAATACGATGAAGACTTCTTCTAAGTCTCCTATTTTGAGTTCAATAATTGATCAAACTGTAGCAAAGCTATTTATGGCAATGCTCTATGTAGTACCACCAGCTTCAAAGGTGAAGGAAAGCGATGAAAAAGTTATTAAAGTAGTCCGTGCTACGTATGAGAAGTTGACCAAAAACCAGAAAAAGCTAGTAGATATAACTAGATTAGTGGACGCAGAAAATGCATTAATAGCGTTAAAAGCGGCTAAGGAAGATAAGTTAATTGCTGCAAAGGTAGTAGCATTAATTGATCAAATTAAAAAAGATTCAAGTGCTTCAGAATATAAAAATGCGATTTCAGTAGCGCAAGCTGAGTATAGTAAACTAACTAATAATCAAAAAGCTTTAGTTACAAACTCGGACAAGCTAATTAAGGAAGTAGCTGATTTGAAAGCTGCTGAAGCAGAGGCGGCTAAAATTACTCCAAGCACAATTGGAGAATTGGTAGAAGGAGATATTTTGCTCGATAAAATATCAGCTTTAATTGGTGAAGATTATTCAGTGGCATTAACATCTACACCTGAGGGTATGGTTGTAGACGGTCGAATTGTACAGCCGGAAATTGGTGAAGAAGCGAAGTCAGGCACAGTTGTAATGTTGTTGACTAGAGCTGATGGCACAAAGGTTGAGCATTCCGTAGAGCTTACAGTAAAGGCTAAAGTAAAGGTTGAGAAAGGTCTTGTTCACATAAGTTTATACAAGGATAGTACCTCTTCTATGAATAAAATTGACTTTGCAACTGTTTCTAATTTTGCATTGAAGAATAAAAAAACAAACAAAGTTTATAATGTAGGGACTTCTCCAAGCAATCAGAAGCATGTATTTCAAATGAAGGACCTCCCAGCGGGCTCTTATACGATCGAGGTAAATACTCCAGACGTATTCCTTGTAGAGCGCATTGACCTTGGTGATACTTATAAAGAAACAGTCTACCACCCAGATACTAATCCTGTAGTAATTGCGAAGGATAAAACGACTTATGTAAAAATTGTATTAAAATCAGAGATTACATTACAGGATATTAAACCATTAGAGAACATAACTGTTCCTTATGATATTACCTTCGAGGAGTTCCAAGGAGCCTTACCAAAACAAGGTAAAATTGTCGATTCAACAGGCGAGGAACATGCTGTTGCATTGAAATGGGACATACGACCTTTTCAATTTGAAAATTATAAAAAGCCGGGGACTATGACCCTTTCCAGTGAATTCTTCAGTTTACCTATAGAGGTATCTAATAGTACGCCAGCACAACGTCTAGATATGACAATTCAAGTGACTTTTGCAGAACCGGAAAAGGGGAATACACAAGTCAGTTTATTCAGAGATAGCACTTCCTCTATGAATAAGATAGATTTCACCAATATTAGCAACTTTAGCTTAAAGAACAAAAAAACAAATAAAGTTTATCAAGTAGGCACCACGCCAAGTAATCAGAAGCATGTGTATCAAATGAAGGACATTCCAGAAGGTGCTTACACGATTCATTTCGATACGTTAGATACGATGAGTGTAGACAAAATTGAATTAGGAGAAGCGTATAAAGAAACAACTTATCATGCAGACTCCAACCCACTGGTAATTACGAAGAATAAAACGGCTTATGTAAAGATTGTTTTAAAGTCAGAGGTTACTTTACAATCTATTAATCCATTAGAGCCTTTAACAGTTCCTTCTGACATTACTTACGATGAGTTCCTTGCACAACTGCCGAAGCAAACGACTATTGTTGATTCGGATGGTGATGAGCATACAGTGGCAATTTCTTGGGATGTTCGACCATTTCAGTTCACTAACTATAAAAAACCTGGTACAACTTCTTTAACTAGTCAGTTCTTCCAGCTGCCAGTGGAGGTGTCTAACAGCACTCCTGCACAGCGATTAGAGGTAGGCTTACAAGTAATATTCGAAGCACCAGAGACATCTAATATAGTACAAGACGAGGAACAATAATATAAGGAAATCTCTTTAGAGCCGAGTGCTTTAAAGAGATTTTTTAATTTATAAGAAAGCAGAAATTGTATATCTTTTCACTCGAAGATAAATAGGAAGAAGCTAGTGATTGGAGAAATAATATTCGAGGTGAGCCTATTTAAATGTATAAGAGTTATATATATTTACGTGTTTCTTATAGCTGGAAAGATTATTTTTCTGTATATAGGGTACTTTAATAAGGCTATAATTATAATTAATTATTCTTAAAACAATAAAATACATAGTTCAATGGAGGTTGCATAGATGACAAAAATGAATCGAGGCATTATTACTGCTTTATCGGCAATAGGGTTGGCTCAAGGTTTAAAGGTGCTCACGCATAAAAAACTAACAGGGGAATGGGACATCAAGCAGGCATTTACAACAGGAGGAATGCCAAGCTCTCACTCAGCAGGTGTTGCAGCCCTTGCATCATATGTAGCAGCCAACAAAGGAACACGACACACAGAAACAGCCTTAGCCGTTGTTTTTGGTGCAATCGTCATGTACGACGCACAAGGTATTCGTCGTCACACTGGGGAAATTGCACAACTAGTAAACGACCTAGAGGACAATGTCGTGGCGCTTTCTGGAAATTTTCCAAGCTTCGAATTAGTTCAAAGAGAAGAAGAACTAAAAGAGCTACTAGGTCACCAACCAATCGAAGTGTTGGCGGGAGCAGCCCTAGGCACAGTATTTGGCATTGCATGCGCCCGTTTCGAAGACCGATAACCATGCCAAGTATATTACAGGTGCCTGGCACCTGTAATATACTTGAAATATAAAAAAGCGCCAAGGGGAAAAAATGTCCCCTTGGCACTTTGTATTTTAGTTAACTGTATAATTCATGGTTTCACCGTCATCGTATTGTACATCTAAGTTAAAGGCTGTATATTCATCTACTTCGAATGCTGCTGTAACCTGTTGCACAACTTCTTCGGTGTTCATGTCTTTTTTCAGGTTTAATTCCTTAAAGACTGGGTCTAGCGTTTCTGCAGCTCCATCTCCTTCTGTATTTACAGCAGTATGCATATTTTTATACACTGCTGAAGAAGAATCTACTTTATATTCGACTATTACAGATTTCTGGTTATCAGGTGTATCAATGGTTAATGTAAATTCTTGAAATCCATAATCCGTTTCAGGTTCAGAAATTGCTTCTCCTGACTTTTCTTCTGGATTAGGTTCAACAACGTCCGATTTTAAGACATTTTCATCTTTGTCATCGTTATTATCACCACAAGCTCCTAACAACAAGGCAGTGGAAAATATAGATGCCATTATTAACGTTCGTTTTTTATATATCATTTAAATATTCCCTCCTAGACGTTATAGTGCCTATTCTTTTAATATCCAAATATAATATAGGTTAAACAATTATTTACCATTTATTAATGAAGCTATTTTTAAAAACTATGGTCATAATCTATTGAAGCGGTAAAATACTATCAGTGAATGGAGTTCTAGTTAGCTAATGCGGATAATTTTAACATGGTCACTAAAGTAAAAAACCTAGCATGGGAGATTCAAGATTTCTCCAAGCTAGGCTAGTTTTATTTTGTTCGATTATATTTAATTTCTTTTCCCCCCACGTAGTCCATCTCCAATTCGAAGCTAGAATAATCTTCCGCTCCAAAAGTATTCATCACATGCTGAATAACTTCCTCTTCGCTCATCTCTTGATTTAACTGAAGCTCGATGAGAATGGGCTGTAAAAGAGCAAATGCAGGGTCTCCCTTAAGATCGGTAGAAGCATAATCATTACGATATATAGCCTCGGTTTCACCGTCTTTTTTATCAAACTCTGCTAGCACAGTTGCATCCTTATTTTCTTTTGTATAGATAGCTAGCTTAAATTTATTATATGGAAGATCTTTAATTTGCTCTTCCACATTAGCTGGCTGTTCAACAGTTGCATCTTGTTTTGGATCTGAAGCCATGCCTTCCGGAATTGCTTGAGTATCCTCTTTACTATCCCCACAACCTGAGAGCAACAAAGTAGAGACCAAAAATAATGAAGAAACTAAGCTATTTTTCATTGGTAAACCTCATTTCTAAAGTATTTAATATATATTTAATATTCTCTTCTTGATAGAGCCCTAAACAATAATTAAACAGGATAGATGATTTGTACAAATACTGTACCTTTTTAACAGCAAAGAGCGTAAGAATGAATTTTGTTTGGGAGGATATTTTTATTACAAAAGTGTTACTGGTGCCTGGCACCAGTAACACTTTTGTAATAATTGTTTAAAGTGGCTTATGGAGGGTAAGAGTAAGGAATAAGGAAGGTGATTTAGTGTCCAATTTTAAGGAAATTACAAATATTGAAGAGTGGAAAGATGTGTTGGAACAGTCAAAAAGCCATAAGTTATTACTTTTAAAACATAGCACTACTTGTCCGGTTAGCGCTCATGCATATGCAGAGTTTACTTCTTTTGAATCGCCAGTGGAAAAATATTTAGTGAAGGTAATTGAAAGCAGGGCTGTGTCTAATGAGATTGAACATGATCTTGGAGTTAAACATGAGTCTCCACAGTCCTTTTTGATTGTAGATGGGAAGGCCTCCTGGGGGGCATCACATTGGAAGATTACAAAAAAGGAACTAGCTAACGCCACGGAATCTTTCTAGAGGGTGTGTACTTAAATGAACGAGATTTTAACAGTAAGCGAGTATTTAGTAAAAAATGCAGAATCCATTGGTGATGAGCTTACAGAACGAATATTAGCAGAATTAAATAGTATAGAAAAAAATATTAAGCTTGAACCCTATTTGATCAATAAAAATAAAAATCAACAGCTCATTGCCATTCTTGGTGATGCTTTAACTAAACCGAGAGCGCTTGCAGAGGAACAATTAGTTAGTTGGATTAAGGAAGTTAAAGAAGAAGGGATAGCAGATTTTTATAGCTTTTCTGCTTATATTAAGCCGAACGTGAAAAGTAAGTCTATCTTTTTGGAATATATCAATGAAGTGTGTTTAAAGCTAAAAATTTCAGCTGAAAACATAGTGAATATTAACAACCAAGTTAGCCATCTAATTGATGTGTGGCTCGTAGATAAGATGTATGCCTACGAGGGATTTAAAGACCAAATGATGAGAGAACATCAAAAAGCAATCAATGAATTAAGTGCTCCAATCGTTCCAATTCAAAGTGGAGTAGCAGTTCTTCCGCTTGTTGGAGCAATCGATTATATTCGTGTTCAGCATTTGTTATCTTATGTCCTTCCTACTATTCCCAACATGAATATTGATGTATTAATCATTGATTTTTCAGGTATTTTAACCATTGACGAAGAAATTGCCCAACATATCTTTGCTATTCACAATGTGCTTCAGCTACTTGGTATCCAAGTGCTGTTTACAGGAATCCGTCCTAACTTATCGATGGTAATTGTTAAAGCAGGTATAGATTTTTCTTCTTTTCAAACCTTTGGAAGTGTCAAACAAGCGATAGAAAGTGTAAAACTCTAATTCACCGTTCTACTGGAACGGTTTTTTTTGTTAGTGTTTTTAATTGCAGGATGGAGATCAGTCTAAACTATTTTAAAAGTGTTTAATCGGTCTTAAGAAACTTTCTCTGTCCAAAGGACATACAACTTCAAATAAGTTGGAATAAGGAAGGAAGAGGATTTGTTTTTGTACATAAAGCACTAAGAAAAGGGGGGAAATAGGTTTTCATTTTTGAATATAAAGTGGGGTATTTTTACTTTTAATAAATTATTGAGAATTTATAGTTTGAAGTATAAAGCTAAGGGTAATTGGTTATTGTGAACATTTAACAAACAAAAGGAGGACACAGAATGTTTGATGAATTCTATTGGAGGGACACTCTTCATTTCTTACCAGAGTTTTTATTAGCATTATTAGTCTTGTTAATAGGATTTTTTGTAGCCAAGCTACTAGAAAATGCTACGTTTAAGCTTTTAAGAAAATATCGAGTAAATGAACGTCTTGGAAATGTTAAAGGGGAGTGGTCAGTAGAGAAAATACTTAGCAAGGTAGTATTCTTTATTGTTCTAATCTTTGCATTTATTCTATTCTTCTCTATTCTAAACATGGGTACCTTAGTATCTCCATTTGTATCTATGTATTCAGGGATTACAGAAGCTATATTAAATATTTTAAAAGCAGGTCTCATCTTACTGTTTGCATGGGTTCTAGCTACGTTAGTTAAAAAAGTGATTAAAATGGTTGGTAATAAGTTTAGCCTAAATAAATACATTATGAAAACTGGAGGAGATCCTTCAAAGGTAGACCAAGTAAAATGGACAGATACTGCAGCGAATGTTGCGTATTATTTAATCTTCCTTTTATTTATTCCAGCAGTATTAAGCGCACTTGGAATTGATGGATTAAGTGGACCTTTTGAAGGTATGCTTGCTAGCTTCTTTAATTTCATTCCTAAATTAGTGTCAGCAGCAATCGTGTTTGCTATTGGATGGTTTGTGGCTAAGCTTGTTCGCACTTTAGTAGAAAAATTTCTACAGGCTGCTGGAGCAGATAAACTAGCAGACAAATTAAAGCTTTCTAGTTTCATAGAAGGTACAAGTATTTCTAAGATTGCAGGAATTATTGTATTCGTACTGATTATAATTCCAGTTTCAATTACAGCACTCGAAATTTTAGATTTACAAGGAATATCACAACCAGCGATTGCAATGTTAAATAATATCTTAGCAATGCTACCTAAGATTTTCGTAGCAATTGTGCTTGTTCTTGTTGGTATTGTAGTTGCTAAGTGGATTAAAGATGTAGTTGTTACTTTACTGCAAAACCTAGGAATCAATTCTATCTTTGGCAAAATGGGCTTTTCTTCTACTGGAGGTTCAGCACCCTCGTTTGCGGGTATAATTGGTACTATCGTACAGGTTGTCATTATTTTATTGTTTGTTGTTGAAGCATTACAAGTGTTAGACCTAGAATTCATGGTAACCCTTGCTACGGCAATATTTGCTTATTTACCACATGTCATTGCAGCGGTAGTTATATTGGCGGTAGGCTTCTGGCTAGCTAATCTAGCAGAGAAATTAGTAGGAAGCGTGATGAAGCATTCTTCAGGAACTCCACATTTCTTACGCTACGTTGCTAAATATGCTATTCTAGCATTTGCGTTTTTCATGGCATTGAGTCAGCTAGGGATCGCAGCAGCAATCATTAACTCTGCTTTTATATTAATTCTTGGAGGAGTTGCACTAGCATTTGGCCTAGCGTTTGGTCTAGGTGGACGCGAGCACGCATCTCGTTACTTGAGTAAAATGGAAAAAAGCATAGAGGAAGCTGATGTTTCAAAGGAAAGATACGAAACAGAAAAAGAAGGCATAAAAGAATCATTTAAAGAGAATTTTCGTGATCCTTCAGAAGCGGAAAAGAGTTTAAAAAGAGGAAAAGGACCTCACATTGACGAGGTCAAACCAGTAGGTGATTTTGATCAACAAACTGGCGAAGACTACCCAACTGGAAATCCTATGAAGCAAGCTCATGAAGAGGATTCTCCAAGCACAGGCTATAATATCCCATCAACGGATGACTTACATCCATATGAGGACTTGCCTCCAAATGATAATAATAAACCGAATAAATAAGCATTTTAGGAACACTCTAGCATTAATTGCTAGAGTGTTTTCTTGTGCAACAGATGATGCGATATTTTAATTGATTGATAGTGGGAGCTAGATTACAGATATATTACAGGTGCCTGGCACCTGCAATATATCTGTAATTTGAACGGCGTTCAATTTTTAGTTTTATTTTGTTTCTCTAATCTATATAATAAATAATAATGACAATTTTCTGAATAATATACGGAAGGGTGTGATTAAATGAAGGGTACGTTTTTAACAGAGGAGCATGAGCTGTTTCGAAAGTCTTTAAGGAAGATGTTAGATAAGGAGGCTTATCCTTTTTATGAGAAATGGGAGGCTGAGCGAGAGATACCTCGTTCCTTTTGGACTAAGATGGGGGAGAATGGTTTCTTGTGTCCTTGGGTCGATGAGACATATGGCGGATTAGGCTTGGATTTCTCTTATTCTATGGTGTTAATAGAAGAGTTGGAACGTGTTGGACAGGGTTTAGCTAGTGGTATGTGCCTCCATTCTGATATTGTAAGCCCTTACATCGCGGAGCTTGGAACAGAAGAGCAAAAGCAAAGATGGCTACCCGGTTGTGTTAGTGGGGAGCTAATAAATGCGATTGGTATGACTGAACCGGGTGCTGGCTCTGATTTGGCAGGCATCAAAACAACTGCACGTCGAAATGGTGACCATTATATCTTAAACGGAGAAAAGACCTTTATCACAAATGGTACGATAGCTGATTTTGCTATCGTGGTTTGTAAGACAGATCCAACAGCTCAGCCTGCCCACAGAGGTATTAGCTTACTTGTTGTGGAAAAGGGGATGGAGGGCTTCAAGCATGGAAAGAAGTTAGATAAAATTGGGATTCATAGTGGAGACACTGGTGAATTAATATTTGAGGACGTCAAAGTTCCCGTAGAAAATTTACTTGGGGAAGAGGGCAAAGGGTTTTATTATTTAATGCAAAACCTTCAACAAGAACGACTGATTGTGGCTATTCAATGTCAGGTGGAAGCAGAGGAAATGCTTCGAATCACGATAGATTATGTAAAAAGTAGAAAAGCCTTTGGACAGTCTATTAGTAAATTTCAAAACACCCAATTTAAAATTGCTGAAATGGCAACGGAAATTGATATCGGAAGAACCTATATAAACCAATTGACAGCGCGTCATATTGATGGCGAAGATTTAGTCAAGGAAGTTTCTATGGCTAAATGGTGGATTAGTGAAATGGCAAAACGTGTTGCAGCAGAGTGCTTACATCTTCACGGTGGCTACGGGTATATGGAAGAGTATGAGATTGCTAGAAGATATCGAGATATTCCAGTAGCTAGTATTTACGCCGGTACGACGGAGATTATGAAAACAATAATAGCTAAAAAGCTAGATCTATAAGGCATGCAAGGAGGTTCTATTTTGACGCTCTCTGAGAATAAAATCAGGAAGAAGAAAGAGGAAATTATCTTATCAGCGGTCAAAATTATGAATGAAAAGGGATATCAGCGAGCCACGATGGAAGAAATAGCAGCTGAGCTACAAATGACGAAGGGATCACTCTATTATTATTTTAAAAATAAGGAAGATCTTATTTTCCAATGTCATGAGCTAGTACTGGAACAAGCCATCGGAGAGCTTCGAGAGGTTTTTCATAATGGTATTTCAAATGAAGAAATACTTCGCCAAATGATTGCTGTTCATATTAAATATGCGGTGCTAGAGAAGGAATCCTTTAATATGATTATCAAGCCAGATGAAACATTTTCTACAGATCAGCTTCATCCGATTTTGAAGAAAAGAAATGAATACGCTAGTTGGTTCGATCGCGTTATTATAGCAGGAATTGACTGTGGAGAGTTTAGCATTAAAGAATCTAAGATGGCAAGAATGCTTTTATTGGGATCCTTAAACTGGATTCAGCAATGGTACAAGAAAGATGGGGAGAATTCTCTTTTAGAATTGCAAAATATTTATAGTGATTATCTATTGAAAGTAATGAAGTAAGTCTAATCAATTAAAAAGGGGATTGGTTAAAATGTTTATTACTGAAAAATTGGCATGGCATGTAAAGGAGCAACCTAATCACATTATCACGCAATTCAATGGAAAAGAGACAACCTATAGGGAGTTTTATGAGCAAGCAAAACGTCTAGCTGGTTACTTTCAAGAAAAAGGCTATAAACAAGAGGATATTATCGCCCTATACCTACAAAACTCCGATTATTTTTTAGTTTGTTATTACGCATGTCAGCTAGGTGGTTTTACGGTGATGCCAGTCAACACCAAGTTAGCTGCTCCTGAGATAGAGTATATATTCAAGCATTCGGAGGCAAAGGCCCTTATATATGACGTTCGATTAGAATCTGTGCTAAATGAAATTACGGAGACATTTGAAAGTTTTCATGATGTACTTGAGGTTGGTGAAGATAACACGCTAGAAGCCATCCTTGGAGACTCGAGTATACAGATGAATGAAATACCACCAATGGAAGAGAAAACAAGTGTGATTTTTTATACTTCAGGAACTACTGGCAAGCCTAAAGGAGTTATGCTATCTGCTAAGAATGTATATTCGACGGCACAAATATGGGGAGAGGCAATGGAGCTGAATGGCAGGGATAGAATGCAAATAGTAGCTCCGCTGTTTCATTGTGCAGCAAGTCATGTATTTAGCATTCCAGTTATTTATGCGGGAGGAACTATTGTCATAGAAGAGGCTTTTTCTCCAGAGCAAGCGTTAAATACGATGGAGAAAGGGAAAATTACCATTTTCTTTGGCGTTCCAGCAATGTATAGCATTCTATTAAACACACCAAAAATTCAGCAGATGAAGCTTCCTCACTTAAGGTTATTGACTTATGGAGCTGCTCCTATGCCCTATGAACTTGTTCGAAAGGTGAAGGCTTTATTTCCAACGGTAAATGTACAAAATCTGTATGGTCAAACGGAAAACTCTCCAGCTGCAACTACGTTGAAGGACTATTATGCTTTGGAAAAAGTGGGTTCAGTTGGAGAACCTCTACCGCTGACCGAAGTTCAAGTTGTCGATGAGTTTGGTGAGTCTTTGCCGACTGGGCAGGTTGGAGAAATAGTTATAAAAGGTCCTCAGGTCATGAAGGGCTATTTAAAAAATGAGGAAGAGACAAACAGAGCTATCCAAAATGGCTGGCTATATAGCGGGGACCTTGGGAAGTTTGACGAAGAGGGTCTGCTTTATATTGTAGATCGTAAAAAGGATATGATCATTCGCGGTGGTGAAAACGTGTATCCAGTCGAGGTCGAAGAGGTATTGTATCAAATCCCTGAACTGCTAGAGGCTGCTGTAATAGGGGTCCCTCACCCGGTTTACGGAGAGGTTCCGAAGGCGTTTGCAGTGATTAAAGACGGTCAGCAAACTACGGAAGAAGAGGTTTTAGCTTTTTGTTCCAAACATTTAGCGAAATTTAAGATGCCAGCAGAGGTAGATTTCATTGATGGCTTACCTAGAAATGCAAGCGGAAAGGTTTTGAAGAATTCTCTTCGAAACGGTTAGGAGGAAAATATGAAAACAGTATTTTTAATTGATGGTGCAAGGACGGCTTTTACGAGTTTTGGTGGGTCCCTAGCAAGTGTAAAAGCGGATGATTTAGGAGCAGTAACTGCAAAAGAGGCGATGGAGCGGTCACAAGTTAAACCGGACCAAATAGATCATGTTATTTACGGAAATGTCATACATTCCAGCACCAACGCCGCTTTTCTTTCTCGACATATCGGTTTAAAAGCAGGAATACCAATTGAGGTTCCAGCCATGAATGTCAATCGCCTATGTGGCTCCGGTTGTCAATCTATTGTTTCTGCGGCTCAAATGATTTTGCTGGGAGAAGCTAATATAGTTCTTGCTGGTGGTGCAGAAAATATGTCGATGTCACCTTATGCAAACTTTACTGCTAGATTTGGTGGTAGCAAAATGGGAACAATGAAGTACGAAGATATGGTACTGAGCACGTTAACGGATGAGTACATCGGAAGTGGTATGGGGTTGACTGCGGAGAAATTAGCAGAACAATACAGAACATCACGAGAAGAACAGGATGAGTTTGCTCTACTTAGTCAAAAACGTGCAGCCTATGCACAAGAGTCTGGTAGATTTGCAGAGGAAATCGTAGGCGTTGAAGTATCGAGTAGAAAGGGCACAACTTTAGTCGATCAGGATGAGCATATTAAAGGTCAGGTAACTGCAGAAAAGCTCGCTTCATTAAAGCCTTCATTTCAGAAGGACGGTACAGTTACTGCTGGTAATGCAAGCGGCATTAATGATGGTGCTGCCTCAGTAGTGATTGCAAGCGGAGAAGCTGTAGATGAGCATGGTCTAAAGCCAATTGCAAAAATTGTGTCTTGGGGCATAGCTGGCGTAGACCCTTCCATAATGGGAATTGGTCCCGTTCCAGCAATTAAACAAGCACTTTCTCGAGCAGATTTAACTTTAGAGGATATGGATCTAGTAGAAATAAATGAAGCATTTGCCTCTCAATATTTAGCTGTGGAAAAAGAATTAGGTCTTAACAGAGAAAAGACTAACGTCAATGGGGGAGCAATTGCTTTGGGACATCCTGTTGGAGCGAGCGGAACACGTATCTTTATTTCTTTGGCATATGAGCTAAAAAGACGAGGGTTAAAGTATAGGATAGCCAGCCTTTGCATCGGTGGCGGTCAAGGTATTGCTATTATTATTGAAAATGTGAGTTAAGGAAGAAATTTGTGCAAGGATTCTATAAGCTGTCCCTAGGGCTAATAATAATTTACCAATATTTATCATGTTTCGCTAGATAAGTATTTCTATTGGAAGTATAATAATATTATCGGGCAATTTTCTGATAATTGAAGTGGCTTTAAATAGTTATATCAAAAGAGAAGTTAGAAAGAACATCTTAGAGTTTTAGGAGGTAACCATGATGAAGATTGGTGTATTAGGAGCAGGAACCATGGGGAACGGAATCGCACAAGTGATGGCTTCAGCAGGGCATGAAGTGACGCTATGCGATATTGACAACGAAACACTGAGAACAGCAGCTTCCACGATTGATGCTAATTTATGGAGACTCTATAAAAAAGAGAACAAAGAGTTTAGTGAAATTGGACAGGTGCTAGGTAGAATCACATTTACAGCTGATAAAACAAAGCTAGTAGGGTTAGACATCGTAATAGAAGCTATATTAGAAAACAGCGAAATAAAGAAAAGAGTGTTTGCTGAATTAGATGTTATTTGTGATTCAAAGACAATTCTAGCTTCTAACACTTCAGGCCTTAGCATAACAGAAATAGGAGCAGCAACTGAGCGTCCGGACCGAGTGATCGGAATGCATTTCTTCAACCCAGTGCCTGTGATGAAGCTAGTAGAGATTATAAAAGGCTCTGATACAAGTGATGAGACGTATGAAATGGTGAAAGGGTTAGTCCAGCACATCGGGAAAGAAAGTATAACGATACAAGATGCTCCGTTATTTGTTGTTAACCGTATTCTAGTTCCTATGATCAATGAAGCAATTTTTGTCTTAGGCGAGGGAATCGCAACCGCTGAGGATATAGACAAAGGTATGATGCTTGGAACAAACCAACCAATCGGTCCACTAGCATTAGCTGATTTGATTGGTTTAGATACACTTTTATCAGTAGCAGAAACATTGTTTGAAGAAACTGGAGACAGCAAATACAGAGTCCCACCTCTACTTAGAAAAAATGTAAGGGCGGGTAAACTTGGTCGAAAAACTGGCAAAGGGTTCTATACTTACTAAATTAAAAACCATCATCTATTAAAAAATAGATGATGGTTTTTTCAGTTCTATATATTAAATAGATAATCGTGTCAGGAGTGTTACAGGTGCCTGGCACCTGTAACACTTTTGTAATATAAGGGTGTTTAGTGATGGAGTTTGAGTTGGGATTTGTCATAGGTTCAAGTATCTTTGAACTAAGATATTTGGGCGATGCTATATTACAGAAAATGAGGCAAATTACTTGGTTTATGTTAAGGATAATAAAATGTTGATATTTAGAAAAAGTTTTTATGGAGATAATAGCTAGAAATTTGTTATAAATTTTAATTATTAAAAAAACGTGACGAAAGTCTGTGAGTTATTAGTGCTAGAAATTAAAAATAGCAATTTTGGAATTCTTTGACTCCTTAAAAAGAGAATGTTATTTATTATATTAGGCAATGGAAATAATGTGTTTTATACCCCTTTAAAAATATTTTTATTAATAGGTTTATAGATTGCCAAACAGGGGGATAAGACTATAAGAATTGGATTTATTTAGTATAATTCATGGCAAAAAGTATCAAAAAGTAAAATATATCCATTCGCAAATATTTTATGTAAAATATTTGTAATCTAATTGGATAAAGGAGTAAAAAGAGGAAGTACCTGTGGAGGAACATAAAGAACTTCTTTACGTTAGCTATCACAGTTATTTTATAAATTGCTAAAAAACTTAAACACAAGGGAGATGTAATGAATGTCAGGAATTATTCGCGTAACACCAGCAGAATTGGATGCTATGTCATCACGTTACAGTCATGAGTCAAGTGAGGTTGCTTCTCAAATCGGCCGTTTGGACGGAATGATTGGCGAATTGCAATCCATGTGGGAGGGTGCTTCTAGTGCAGCCTTTGCAGAACAATATGAAAGACTTAAACCGCATTTCAACGATATGCGTGAGCTTTTAAGTGAGGTTAGTGTGCAATTAAGTCGTACTGGTCAAGCTCTTCAAGATGCTGACCAACAAATTGCTAGCCAAATCAGAGGGTAAGAGTTGCAATGTGAAGGATGAAAACATAGAGCGTCATTCCACTGCGGAAGGCGCTTTTCCTTCTTTTTCTTCTATTTTGGTTAGCTTTAATACTCTTTTCGAGAGGTGAGATTTGTGTATATAGAGATTACAGTAGACCTTTCTAAGTATAACGGGAAAATTATTGACCTCCGGCTATCCGATTATTACACGATGAAAAAAATGATTGATATTGCCTGGCAGGCTGCTTCCATCTCAGAACCAAAGCGAGAAGGACATTGGATACGCGTGGTAAACAAAGATAAGTTGTTTCCAGGGCATTTAACTATGTCTGACTGTGGAATTACGACCGGCGATCGAATTGAAATCATTTAAGGAGAAATGGATATGGCCTCTAAAAAGAAAGAAAAGATTAAACAAAGAGCTAAAACAATTAAAACTTATACATATTTAAAAAACAGAACCGGTGCGGAAATAAATGAAGAAGCAAATAAAACCACATTTGTATTCCAGAAGGAACGAGTTGCTTTTAAACGTACAGAGGAAATTATCTTCTTAAAAGAAGTAAATCCTAAAATATCTAAAGATATAGTTATCACAGATGACGAGCTAATTCTTCAGGCAATGATTCCAAAGGATTATATGCGTTTTAAAGACATTCAGAGGGAAGAGGAAAAATCCAGATGGATGCTTGGTTATCAGCTAGTAGAAAAAGTATACTCACATCCATATCCTCGATTAAATCTGATTGTATGTCCTGAAAATATTGTATATAGCAAGGCTGTTGAGCCGATGTTTCTCTACTACGGTGTTCTAGGGAGTCTTCCGCCATATGAAACGGATGAAGAGAGGCTTTGGCTAGAGACAAAAGCAGTAGTAGCAGCTGCAATTGATGGTTCATTTACCTTTGAAGAGTATTTAAAGTACTCCGAAATATTAGAGCTAAAAGAAATTGGAGCTACCATAATGGGGATGAAGAATAGTCAATCCCTTTTAGACTACATTGCAGAACAAATGGAACAACTAGAAATAAAAGAAAGGAGCAATGTAAAACTACCAAGAAAGAAATGGAATTGGACAAAATATTTAGCTATAGGTCTAGGCATTTTAATTCTTCCTGCAATCATATTTACTGTTATTTATTTCGTACATGAAAAGCCTAAACATGAGGCATATACATTGAGTCACGAATACTTTCTTGGCCAGAATTATAGTCAGGTAGTGACATTATTAAGTCCATATAGCGTAAAAGGGATGCCTTATGTTGTTCTTTATGAGCTAGCTTACGCCTCTGTAACAAATGAAAGACTTGATGAGGAACAGAAGAAAAACGTACTATCCAATATCACGTTACAGACCGATTCCTCCTATTTAAAATATTGGATACATTTAGGGCGTGGGGAGGCAGAAGAGGCCGTTGACCTAGCGCGAGGAATGGAAGACGGTGAGTTAATTACATTTGGTTTATTAAAAAGACGTGAAGAAGTTAAGGCAGATAAGGATCTGAGTGGGGAAGAAATGCAAATACAGCTTAATGAAATAGATCAAGAGGTAGAAGAATACGAAAAATTAATGTTAGAAGCAGAAGAGGCTGAAAAAGAAGCGGAAGAAAATTCTAAGAACTAACATTGTAAATACGACATATAGCGTTCTATTCGTTTTATTATGTATTCAGTATTTGCTCGCACAAAATTATGAGTGATTGAAAGAAGGTGTTCAGATTGTTACAGCTATGGGTGTTTTATGGAGAAGATTATCAACGAATAGAACTAAAAGAAAAAGACTTCACAGCGCTTACCATTGGCCCAGCTATTGAGCACGATGTGACCGTACAAAACTTTCCGTTTCTTTTTGGAGAAATTAAGATAGAAAAAAAGGAAAATCGTTTAGTAGTTAACGATGGGTCCCAGGAGGTTGGTGAGTTAACAGATGAAAACAGTTTAACGATCGAGCAAAGAGAAAGATTTCTAAAGCTCTATATAACATCAGCTGCGCTCCAAGCAAAGACATACTATACCGACTATGAAAATGAGGTATCTTTTGACAG
Source organism: Psychrobacillus sp. NPDC093200 (assembly GCF_050280345.1). Lineage (NCBI taxonomy): Bacteria > Bacillati > Bacillota > Bacilli > Caryophanales > Bacillaceae > Psychrobacillus > Psychrobacillus sp. NPDC093200. The sequence continues at coordinate 869,182 of NZ_JBNNVC010000001.1, forward strand.
TAAAGGGGATAATGCAACGTTTTATCGTCATAATTTACAGTTTCCTGAGATAGAGCTTGGACATTTCTCTGTAAATAAAATTAATGATGGTTGGATAATAAAGAAGGATTTTCTTTGTCCCTTATATTTGAACGGAAAAAGATGTCAAGCAAATCAAATTATCCAATTAGGGGATGTCCTTCAATGGGCTTTCATGGAGATAAAGCTCGTTAAAAGGGATTTAATCGAGGTAGTTACTAGCTCAAACTATACAAGTTTACTACCTGAAATAGAGCTTCCCAAATCCGAAAGATATAGTATGTATCCTGAATATAGACGAACTCCTCGGATGATATATGACCTCCCGGAGGATAAAGTATCCATATCCTTTCCAGCTCAGGAAAGTGATTCAACAGGAAGAAGTTTGTTATTAACGATTGCCCTACCACTTGTAATGCTTATTGCGATAGGTACAATCACGATCTTTGTACCACGAGGACTATTTGTCATTATCTCCATTACGATGTTCATGGCGGTTCTTGTAACCTCGACGATTAACTATTTTAAGGAACGAAAAAAGCGAAAAGAAAACGAAGAGAAGCGAAGAAGAGTATATGCAGCGTATATGGCTAATTTGCGTGAAGAGTTGTATGAGCTCTCCGAAAAACAAAAATTTGTTTTAGAATATCATTTTCCTTCATTCGACGAAATGAAACAAATGACTGAGGAGTTATCCGGTCGTATTTGGGAAAAAAGCTTAGAGAGTCATGACTTCCTACAGTTTAGATTGGGTAAGGGGGATATTCCTTCTAGCTACGAGATAAAGCTTACATCAGGAGACCTGGCAAACAGAGAAGTCGATGATTTGTTAGAAGAGGCTCAAAGAATGGAAAAAGTATATCAAACGATTCCATCTGCGCCAGTCACAACTGACCTCCATAAAGGTATTTTAGGTTTGATAGGTAAGGAAAGTGTTATTAAACGCGAGCTTCAACAGATTATTGGACAATTGGCATTTGCTCATAGCTATCATGATATTCGTTTTATTAATATTTTTAAACATGAAGAATATGAGGATTATGAATGGATGAAGTGGCTTCCCCATTCCACCCTTCCAAATATGCACGCGAAAGGCTTGATCCATAACGAGGAAACTCGCGATCAACTTCTTTCTTCTCTATATGAAATAATTCGAGAACGCGACGTCGATGAGATGAAAGGGAAAGTGAGATTTGCTCCCCATCTTGTTTTTATCATCTCGGATACCTCCTTAATAGCGGAGCATGTCATTATGGAATATTTAGAGAAAAAAGACACGAGAGAATTAGGCTTCTCTGTTATTTTTGCGGAATCTGCTGAGGAACGAATGACTGAGAATGTTCATACACTTGTCCGATATGTAAATGAACAAGAAGGAGATATTTTAATAGAAGAAGGGAAGGCAGTTAACAAGCCATTTCATCTGGATGAGTACGATTCAGCTACGAATGAACGATTTTCTCGTATGCTAAGAACTTTAAATCATCAAATTGGGATGAAAAATTCTATTCCTAATTCTGTAAGTTTCTTAGAAATGTTCGACGTCAAAGATGTGGATGATATTCCGATTAGCCAATACTGGAAAATGAATGAATCCGCTAAATCATTAGCCGTTCCCATTGGATTAAAGGGTAAGAAAGAGCTTGTTCATTTAAATTTGCATGAAAAAGCTCATGGTCCCCATGGATTGTTGGCAGGGACAACAGGTTCTGGTAAAAGTGAATTCCTTCAAACATATATTTTATCGCTAGCAGTTCATTTCCACCCACATGAGGTTGCGTTTCTATTAATCGACTATAAAGGAGGAGGTATGGCTCAGCCATTTAAGAATATTCCTCACTTATTAGGAACAATCACAAATATTGAAGGTAGTAAGAACTTTAGTATGCGTGCCCTTGCTTCGATTAATAGCGAACTAAAGCGGAGACAGAGGCTCTTTGATCGCTATGAGGTTTCTCATATTGATGACTATACAACGCTTTATAAAAATGGTGTGGCATTAGAGCCTCTCCCGCACTTATTTCTTATTTCTGATGAGTTTGCGGAGCTAAAGAGTGAGGAGCCAGAATTTATTCGAGAGCTAGTAAGTACTGCTCGGATTGGGCGTAGCTTAGGAGTTCATCTAATACTGGCAACTCAAAAGCCTGGCGGGATTATTGATGAGCAAATTTGGAGTAACGCTCGTTTTCGTGTTGCTCTGAAGGTACAAGATGCAAATGATAGTAAAGAAATCCTAAAAAATAGTGATGCTGCTTCTATTACAGTCACAGGTAGAGGTTATTTGCAGGTAGGGAACAACGAGGTTTATGAGCTATTCCAATCGGCTTGGAGCGGGGCACCTTATATGGAGGAAACACTTGAAGGAGAAGAAGACATTGCTGTTGTAACTGATTTAGGACTCATTCCGCTTACCGGAATCGAAACGAAGGTAAGTAAGAAAAAAAGCAATATGACCGAAATCGAAGCAATGGCAGCTAAAATTGCACAAACGCAAGATGATATGTCAATTCAAAAGCTACAAAGTCCGTGGCTGCCTCCTTTAGCATTAAGAATCACCCCGTTCGAGTATGCAGAACCACAAAAGGATTCATTTTTGTTAGGTATGATTGATGAACCAGAAAAACAGGCACAAAATCCAATCTATTACGAGTGGAAGAAGGATGGGAATGTAGGTATTTTTGGTTCCTCTGGATATGGAAAATCGTATACCCTATTAAGAATCCTACTAGGCATAGCGCAGAATCTTAAACCTACAGAGGCTCATCTATATATTTTAGATTACGGAAATGGTTCCCTTCTTCCTTTAAAACGACTTCCGCATACGGCGGATTACTTTACCATGGATGAGGAATTAAAGCGTGACAAGCTAGTTAAGCTATTAAAAGATGAAATTTCCAATAGAAAGGTAGCCTTCCAAAATGCCGAGGTAAGCAATATCCATATGTACAATAAATTATCGGATACTCCTTTACCATTAATTTATGTTGCCGTGGATAATTACGATATTGTGCGTGAAGAAATGGAAGAGCTAGAAGCACAGCTGATACAGTTTGGTCGAGACGGTCAATCTTTAGGTATTCACCTTCTTATTTCCGCAACTAGAGTGCAATCGATCAGACAGTCTCTCATGAACAATTTAAAAACGAAAATAGTTCATTATCTAATGGATAACACGGAGTCTTACGGTGTAATCGGTAGAGTCCCATTTGACTTAGAGCCTTTCCCAGGGAGAGCCATTATTAAGAAGGAAGACGCTAAATTTGCACAGCTTTTCCTACCAGTGCAAGGGAAAGATGATTTTGAGGTACTTGAATCTTTAAAATCAGAAGTACAAACATTAAGAGCTGCTTATGCAAGTCAGCAAGGTCCAAAGCCTATACCAATGTTGCCGCTTGAGCTAAGCAGCAACAACTTCCAAAATTATCTAGAAGAAAAGTCTGCCCAAGGTATGGTTCCACTGGGCTTAGACGAAGAGACGGTTCGACCAATCATGATTAACTTCAAAAAGAATCGTCATCTAATGTTAATCGGACCTGTTCAACGAGGCAAAACGAACACAATCAAGTGGTTAATACACCAATTAATGGACCAAGAGAATGGTTTTGTTGCTATCTTTGATTCATTCGATCGGGGACTTGCAACTTTCTCGGACGATCCACAGGTGGAATATTTGGAAACGAAGGATCGATTGATCGAATGGATTGCACGCGTAGAGCAACATTACACAGAGGTAGAAAACAGTTATCTAGAGAGCTTACAAAATGGTCAATCACCAAAGATTATACCTGCTCACTTTATCATTGATGGCTATACAAGATTTTTACAGGTGGCAGATGTGGGCATCCAAGATCGCCTATCTAAGCTTATGAAGAAATATACACATCTAGGCTTTAATGTGATTGTATCTGCTAACAATTCAGAAATAACTAAGGGATTCGATGCGTTCACTAATGAATTGAAGCTAGTTCGACAAGGATTAGTCTTTATGAAAAAATCGGAGCAAACGCTATATACAGTTCCTTATGAAAGAAAAGAGGCTGAGCTGCCACTAGGCTATGCTCATTACGTATTCAATGGAAATGCTACAAAGGTTTTAATTCCGTTATGTAAGATGGAGAGGAAGATCACGCAATGAAAAACTTAAAAAGCTCGGGGTTGTGGAAAATAGTTGCTGGGATTGTTTTAATATTAGCTCTCCCTATTTTGTTCTTCCAACTGATGGGGGTCAGTATATTGGATTTGGATAACCCAAATAAACGGGTTATCGCAATTGTAAATGAGGACCAAGGTATTACAAAGGGGCAGGAGAATATTGACATGGGGGTAGAGGTAGTTACAATTCTAGCTACCGACTCACCATATGAATGGAAGGTAGTTGGTCGAGGGGCTGCTGAGAATGGGCTAAAATCCAATCAATATGAGGCAATCGTGTATATTCCTTCTAACTTTTCATCCAATATTATGTCCTATGATCAGCAAAACCCTGCCAAGGCAGAGTTTTCGTATAAAGTGCACTCTCAAAAGGCTGGTCTTCGTAAAGAGCGTGTACTACATGAAATAGAGTCAGCTAGCAATCGAGTGAATGAAAAAGTATCAACTCTATATTGGACTTATGTGGCTCAAGAGATGGATCACATCAAAAAGGAATTCGCCAACATTTTAGGTAAAGAGACTGAGTTTTTAACGACAATGTCTGATTACTATAAACCTGAATCTGAAACGCTTGCTGAGGAAATGAAACGACAAAAAGAGCAGATGGCCGGATTGCTTTCCACGATCAGCTCCGCAAATAATTCCCATGCATCTAGAATTCAAAACGCAGAGACCTTTGGTAACCAAATGGATGGATTTATAAGCTATGTTCAGCAATATAAAGTCTTCCAAGATAGCCAAAAAGAAATTTTGAAGCAGGTTCAGGATGATAGCTTGGCCAAGATAAAAGTAGCGGCATTTTCGCAGGCGGAGAAATTTAACAAAACAGTACAACAGCTTGAAGAAAGCAATGAAAAGTTAAACGATGAAATATATAAGGTCAATGAAATCATAGATGTCAATCAAGAAAAATTTAATGCTTTGTCTGAGCTACGAAAAGGTGAGGTAGACAGACAATTGAATGATCTGCTTGCCGTCCAAAAAACTGCAATTGATCGTTACAATTTCTCTGTTCTTAATAGTTTAGAAAAAGGAATTGAGGCTAGAAAGAATGGTACAGCTGTTTTAGGTCTAATGGATATTGGGACAGATCCACAGCAGCTAAATACAATTCGCGAAGAAATGGAGCGCAAGGCTGCAGCTAAGTCGGAAACTCTTCTTCCAGGCTTAGAGGAAGAGCGTACAAAGGTCAATGAAATTCTGACCGCGCTACAATCTTTAAAAACAAAAGTAGCAGAAACAGACCCTACTTCTACTTTAGTAACTGATTTAGAGCAGCTGCAAGGAGAGCTGACGAATGTTACTGCTCTTATTTCTCAAAAGGAAGGTATTTGGAATAACTCAAAGCAAGAAGGAACAAATGATTATGCTGCAGCAACTGAGGAATATAAAAATCTTTTAACTAACTATAATACGGTATATGGAGAATACAAATCCGTTCAACAAATCATCGACACCTATCCGGCTGATACAGTGAGATTGGGATTAGAGATTAGCCAAAAAGAAGAAGCTCTATTGAATCACGCTCAATTAACAGCAGAACAGAAAACTAGATTACAAGAATTATTTAGTAAAAGAGTTACCAATACGGAGCTAAGCTCTTTATTGTCCTATTACGCAACACTAGAGCAGTTCGAATTCACATTAAATGAAGGTGGAGATAGCGTCAATAAGGATGCACTGCTTGAGGATGAAATTTTAACTGCTTTACTAAAAAATGTCGTAGACGTAAATGATTTGGAATTAGAAAGCTGGACTGCGGTTGAAGAAAGTATTCCGCAAACGCAATTAGGTATGACAGACCTTAGCACAACGTTTGCGGCTATTATGTCAGGTCAAAGAGAAACGGTAGAAGAACAGCATTTATCACTACTCAATGATTTAGACACTATTGATAAGCAGGCAAATCTTTTGCTACAACAGATTCAAAACCCAGCTACTATGTTAGGCACTGGTGAGCCTCAACAAACGGTAGGTGAAGGAGAGGTTGTTTCTAGTCAACAAAATGTAAGTAATCAGCTTCTTTCACTTAGCGAAATGATGAACACCTTATCAGAGCGCCAGAATAACCTAGTGAATTATGCGAATGATTTACATGCTAAAGCAGATGATATTAAGTCAACTTCTAACGAGTTTAGTAGCAAATGGGAAACTAACGTGGATGCAATGACCGACTTTGATGGAGACATACAAAGTTTCCTAGCTAACACATATGTGGATGGACAGGAGAATGGATATGCATTTAACCATTTTGTTAATCCATTAGGAGTAAAAGGAGCAACTGCCGTATCAGAAGATGGACAAAAAGTTCCGCCAGTTATTTTATTTATCATATTACTCATTAGCAGTTTATTAATAGGGTATTTTACTTATCAATTAAAGGATGGGGCAATTGGGCTTCGCGTAGCGATGACGATAATTTTATCCGTTCTAGTAGGAATAATTATCAGCTTATACAGTGTCAATATGTATATTCTTAATGATGAACGTGCCATTCAGTGGACGATTTTTACAGTGCTATTGCTATTGGCAAGTGCTTCTATAGTTCGAGCGGCATTAGAATTTGGTCAGGCAGCAGGCTGGCTGGCTAGTATAGCACTTATGTGTGTGTATATCGTTCCTTTACTAATACTTGCAGTTCCAGATGTAAGTGTTCCAGATATTTTATCGAATGTATATTTATCTATTAAATATGAGGCAGACACAAACTTTTTGGTGGGAGTAATTATTACAGGCGCTATTGCTATAGTGATGCTAGTAATTTCGTATTTTGTGAGCAAGAATAATGGCCAAAATGCTACAACTGTAGATGAAGCCTATGAAAGCTAACAAAATTATTTTGATTATCTTCTGTGCAGCACTACTCTGTTTTTTTAAAAGTGGAGAAGTGCTAGCAGATGAAAATAAAACAATTGATGAATTAGAACCTTTGCTATATGAAAAATTAGAATTCAAGAAGAATACCGATTATCTACACGATGTAAAGAAGACCGAAATGAAAAATACTATTCCTGTTAAGCAATTTAATATCTATTTTGATGGTAGAAATAAGTTACCTGATCGAAACGACTCCGCTTTCTTATTTCAACATGCTGAAAGAGGAGAGAATAGTACGGTAGCAGCAAGATCGGTAGAATTAAAGCTATTTACTTCAGGCGACAAAGAGACAAAAGTACAAACGAACACCTCTTTTCAAGAGGAAGAAAGCTCAAGCAACAATCTTCTTATCTTCATTTTTCTTTCCATTATAGTCATTGGGATTATCATTCTTTTCACTGTATTTTTACCAAAGCTTGCTCAACCAGCAAACGGTGTTTCTAGAAGAAAAGATCAAAAACCTTTAGGAGAGGGGTAATAGAATTGATCGCACATTATTATGCCATGATAGCAAAAAAAGAAGAGGAAATAAGAAGATTGAACGAGTGTCAATCCTCTTTAACTGGAAAACAATCTGAGTTTACATCGAATGAACCGAAATGTATGGAACCGGAGTTAACTACTACAACCTGGTACGGGACGCTAGCCACTGCTTTTGATGAAATACGTGAGTCAGGAATAAAGGCTCCTTACCAAGAAATTATTGGGACGCAATTTAGCGCGGTGTTTAGCGCAATTTCAGCTAAAATAGCAGAAATTCAAGCAGAAATTGCCGCTCTTAGGGCAACAATCGCAAGAATAGCGGCGGAGGAAGCTGCTAATCCGGGAAGATATACAGGAGTATAACAAAGGAGGTCTTTTTATGACTGAGGTAAAAATTGTCTACGCTGATGTAGAAAATCAATTAAAGGAAATGACGGCTGCAAATGAGGGACTAAATCCTACAAAAGAGTCGCCCATTGAAGGAAATGTATTAGATGTCGTTGATAAACTAAATGAACTTTCTACAAATCTAGAAACCTTATTGACTAAATACCAGAATTTATTGAATGAAAATATCCTTACTACTACTAGTTCTGTTGAATTTATGAAAGAAACGGATGAAACATTATCCACGGGTATCAAAGGCTCTGGAGGATATAGGATGTTGGCGCAATGAAGGTACTAGATGTAGATTTACTTCAAACTGGTATAAAGAGCAATTTGGATATGTTGACTCGTTTGGAAGAAGAAATAAAAGAAATAGAGAAGACTATAACAGGCTTAGTGGGAATGGATAGTAGTCTAAAAGGGCAGGGTGGAGAAGCTATTCGCTCCTATTACAATGATTGCCATCTTCCTTTTCTGAAATTCTTTTTACAATTTAAACAAAATTTTAAAACAAAGCTTGACCAGCTAAAATCTGCTTTAGATTCATTGGAGCCAGACACAGAGGGGTATATTCAGGAAAGTTTCCTTTTAAATGAGGTAGAAGAAGGATTAGCTGAAATATCTAGAATTACTGGTAATTTAACAGATGAGTCCAATGCCATAATGGACCAGGTGTCCGATATTGTGGCACTTCCTCATTTAGATGATAGTGACGTTCAGCAAGGGGTCATCGATTCTAGAAAAAAGAAAGATGACACAATAACTGACTTGAACGAGTTTGACTCAACTCAAGTATCCTCTATGCTATCAGTCGAATCGAATATAAAAACAATGGATACATGGTTACAGGAAATGGAAGGAATGATGAGCTCAGGGCTCTCCGACATTCATTTTCCTGCGGAAGCTTGGGCTCAATATACGGCTTATACCCCAATTTTGAGTAATCTATCGAGCAGTGTAAACGATCCAGGTTCTGTAGCGGAAAAAGATGCTTCTGAAAGTACTGGGGATGTTTCAAAAGATGGTAATTTTAGTGAGTATGTAGGTCATTATGGTAATGCTAGCACTATCATAACTGACACTAAATCGGGTATTCACATGTATAATGCTACTAAAAACGGGCAACTATCTACTTCTAGGCATTTTGTTCCTGAATATGGTAAAACTTCCTACCGAATTAATGCTAGTGCTACAGCTATGGGGAAATTAGGTTTTCCCAATGAATCTGGAGGAATGCTTAAATATGCTGGAAAGAAACCTGGACAGTCAGGCTGGTCAGCAAAAGGAGAAATGGTTTTAGAAAAACATCCCCATCTTCGGTATTGGGGAGATAGCGCCACTTTTGGTGAGAAGGTAAAGACCGTTGGTTCTGCAACGTTTAAAGGAGCTGGAACTGGTTTTACTGATTTAGTAGACTTTAAAGGAGTTACACAAAATGGTGTGGCAAAAGGATTACTAAAAGGAGCTACTAAAGGAGTTGCCCCTCTTACTGCTGCGTTGAGTTTTAATGATAATTATAATACCGCTAAGGATGATGGATTGAGTGGAGGAGAAGCCGTAGCAAGAGCTACAGCAGATACCGCTGCTGATGTCGCGATTGGGAGTGCCATTCAAGTAGGCCTGACTGCAGCTGGTACTGCATTTATACCAATACCAGGATTAGGAACATTTGTTGGAGCAATAGCAGGAGTTGGGGTCAATATGTTACTAAACGCTAAAGGGAAAGATGGTAAATCCGCTTTGGATACACTGAAGGGATGGTTCCATTAAGAAAGAGGAGAGAAATTTGGCAAGTAGGTTAAAGGAAGAGGATTTTGAGGTATTAAGGATTCCTTTAGAGTCCGGGAGACAAGGGCCAGCTCAATTGGCAGTAGCATTAATTTTAGGGGCAATTTTTATGCCACTGATATATGCTTTAGAATACTATGTGGCATCATACGATAGTATTTTTCCTTATAAACAGGAAATTCTGAATGTGCACTTTTGGTTTACAATTATTTTAGCCGCTTTGTCAATTGTTTATGCTATTCCATTCATTTATCGTAGAAGCCAAAAATTCCAATATTTATTAAGCATACTAGTTTCTCAAAATCTTTTTACATTTCCCTTATTTATTTGTGCTTTATTTTTCATCGGGAGAGACGGAGAAGGGATGAAGGCTACGCCTGAATCTCTTCTAAACTTTACATATGTTTTATTATTTATTGGTTTACTGGTTTTTGTTGTAACATTTATAAGATTTTATATTTTATTAAGAAAAGGGCAGTATAGAAAGGGTTCTCGTAAAGAGCAACTTCGAACAAAATTTGAGAAGAAGTCCTTGTTATCTACTGCTATATTTGTGGGAATTGGTTTAGTATTGGTTCTCCAATTTATCATTAGGAAATCTGCTATCAATGATTTCAATATGTACGGTGTAGTCCTAATTGGTATAACTCTTTTTTATGTTATGCTTTTTATTCTTCCGGAGCAGCTTATTATTCTATATTGTAAAATGCGTTTTAAAAGCTTTAATTATAATGAACGTGGTTATTTAAATGGTTTGGAAACTGATCTGAGAGGGTGAACTTGATGGGGATTGAATTATGTGCACTAATGTTTGAAAATTTGCTAGTCTTTAATGCCGAGGGGAATAAGGAAGATTGGCAGGAAGGTATTTATCATTTAGAGGATATTGCATTAACCAAGGATGTATATAGAAATGGACCTTTGTTTTTCTCGTTTAAAAGTGTGAAAGATAACGAGTCTTTTGGAAAATTTACTTATTATCTTCCGATAAATAGTCAAGTGGAAGTTGCAGAAGATGCGAACTTTTCTTTTCAAAAACACTTTAAAGTGGATAGAGCATTATTATTACGCCAGGCGGATGAAAAACTTAATATAAACACTGCGTTCGATGAAATAAAATCCTATTCCAATTTAAATAATATAGAAATTGAGGATTATTATTATTGTATCCTTCTAAATGTTTATGGGGAATACATAGTAGATTTATATGTACCATTAAAAAGCCAGGGTGATGAATAATGATAGTAGAGGACCATCAAATTGCTTATCGTAACGTAGTATCAAAAAAATATAATTTTGTTCCAGAAGAGATTGAATTAGCCTTTCAAGACTTCGTACAGCTATTATCGAAGCATAATTATTCACCAGCAGGTGTAGTATTTTATACTATTCTTAGTGAACCAACCGCAGAGGTTATGACTGCAGAGATATTTTTGACAATAAATGAAGATAGCTTAGTTATTCCTAGTGAGGAAGCTGTTAAATTTACTAGCTATTTTTGCGTAGACAATTTACTGATGACTAGAGTAAAAGATGATTTCGTTTTAAAATCTCAAGAAAAATACTGGGAGTTATTTAGCTATATGGAGCAAAAAAAATATGTTCAGAAGACCCCACTTTTCATTCAAATGAAAAAAATGCATACAACTAATTCTACATACGTGGAAATGAGCTTAGGCGTATTTTAAGGTTAATAAGTGCCCGGTTTGTAGCATTTTTAAGATGAAAATTCAAGAGCCCTTATTAAAGCCTGTACCCGAGATGGTATGGGCTTGCTTATTATTTATTACAGGTGCCAGGCACTTGTAATATATTGGTCATAATTCATAAGAGTATAGACATTTTGAAAACGCATCCTTTTAAGAAGGATGCGTTTCGTTTTATTTGGTATAAGAATGACTCTTTAATGTTAACTTCTAGCTCCAACGTGGTTATCGCTGTTTCTTAACTTGAATTCGTGCAACTTGGTTTAGATTAATGGTGTATTGGTTATCTGTCACCACGAACATTCCACCATTTATGTATTCGCGCTCTGCTGTTCTAATATCCGTGTTTGTTTCAAATAATAGTTGATGGCCATCGTGAAAAGATAATAAAAATTTATATTTTTTTATTTCATCGACGTTCTCCAATTTTTCACCCCCTTTTAATCGATAGTATCATTTGAATAAATTAATTTCAATATAATTGGTAATAAAGTGTGAAAATTTACTCATTGTATTTGCTGAGTAAATATAAATAGGTATAAGCCCTTTCTTGGTATATAATAAGTGGACAAACATAATTGTTTTAATAGAAGCTAAAAGGAGTTTGAATTGATTGAGTAAAAAGTCTATAAAAAATGAGTTGCCTGAAAACTATGAAGAGCTAAAGAAAGCAGCCAATCGTACTGGAAGCTGGAGAACTCGTCTTAGTGCCGTTGAAGAATTAGGAAATTATAATACAAGCCAAGTAATAGATATCTTAAAAGTTAGATTAACCCATGATCCTGTATTCCAAATTCAAGAAGAGGCTTTCCGCGCATTGCTAGAATTAGGAGAAAATGTAGAATTACCTAAGCGTAAAAAGTTTGAACTAGTTAAAGGAGCGAACAAGGTGTTCGTTCGAGTGAAAAAAAGCTTACCAAAAGATCATACTTTTGATGAGTATTTAACTAAGCTAAAAAGAATGAGAATCGATGTTTATGATGCATATGAGGGTGAAAAGGGCTTAGACTGGTTAGAAGAAGAGTGGAAAAATTTAAAGTAACCTTTTAGAACAAGGTCAATCGAGCTAGATGATTGGCCTTTTTTTATTATAAAATACATGATTTCTGGCTTTATATAAATAGCTTGAGAGATTTTATTTGTACAAAAACTTGATTAACTTTATAGTTCTTTGAATTTTTTTAATATTTATATAAAATTAACTTTAAAGATAGAGTATAATATTATTTTAGGAAAAGTTTTAATTTTTATTCTAGCCCAGCTCCTATCCTTTGAGGTAAATGGGTGCTTGGATTTAATTATATTTATTGAAATGGAGGGAATACAGTGACACAACTATTATGGAATACTCCCCAAAAGCTTCGCGAATTGTTATGCGAGCTAGTGAGCTGGAATAGTATCACCTTAACTGACGGAGAAAGAGAATTTGCACCAAAATTATTAGAAAAAATTAGAGAAATAGAATATTTTAAAAATCATCCAAGTCAACTGCAAATGCATGATGCTGGTTTGGGGAGACAAGCGGTTACAGCTTTATATAAGCATCCAGAAGCGACTGAGACAGTAGTGCTTATCAGTCATTTTGATACAGTTCAAACGGAAGAGTATGGAACATTGGAGCCACTGGCATATTTCCCAGAGGAACTGACGAAAGTGCTAATGGAGAATCCAAGTGAACTGCCTGAGGGAGCACGCGCTGATTTAGAAACAGGTAAATATTTATTTGGCCGTGGGACTATGGATATGAAGATGGGTTTAGCCTTACATATGCAATTAATAGAAAAAGCAACTTTTGAAGAGTGGCCAATTAATTTAATTCTTACAAGTGTCCCAGACGAAGAGGTAAACTCTGCAGGGATGCGAGCCGCAGTAACTCAGCTAGTAAGGCTGCGAGAAGAATTTGGACTTAACTATAAACTGTTTTTAAACAGTGAGCCTTCCTTTTCTCAAAATCCTACTGACATAGACGAATATATATATTCAGGAACTATCGGTAAAATAATGCCTGCCGCATTGTTCTATGGTAAAGAAACACATGTAGGAGAGCCAATGAAGGGGATGACGGCAAACTATATTGCTTCTTTCTTAACGCAACGTATGGAATTTAACCCTTTGTTTACAGAAAAGGATCTTGGTGAAAGTACGCCTCTACCTGTATCTTTGCAGCAAAAGGACTTGAAAATGTCTTATTCTACACAGACTCCTTACCGAGCAGTTGCTCTATATAATGTATTTTTATTTAAAAGAACAGCTAAAGAAATTATGGATTTGTTTGAACAGGTAGCTAATGAGGCAATGACGGAGTTGAATCAAACTTATAAAAATATTTGCGAGCGTGAACATGTAAAAGGGGTAGGACAGGTCAAAGTCTTAAAATATGAAGAACTGCTTGCTTATGCAAATAAAAAGCTTGGAGAAGAAGAAGTACTTAGGTTAAAGCAAGAGGCTTTGCTAGATGAGGAATGGGATGACAGAGAAAAATCTCTTCGTATAGTCGATAGTTTGATGATTCAATGTCAGGAGCTGGCGCCAGCGACGGTTCTACTATTTGCACCACCTTATTATCCTGCAGTGAATACTTCTCATGATTCAATCATCAAAAATGCGGTTGAGCTAATGAAGAAATCGGCCGAATCCTTTGATAATACAGTAAAGCAAGTTCACTATTTTAATGGAATATGTGATTTAAGCTATGTAAATTATGAGGACGAAGGAAATGGCTGGACCTCATTTGAAAGTAACACGCCAGTATGGGGTGATACGTATAGCATTCCATTTGGAGACATGGCAGAACTAAAAGGACCGGTATTAAACGTTGGTCCATTTGGGAAAGATGCTCATCAAAAAACAGAGAGATTACATATAGATAGTGCTTTTGTTGAAATGCCTGTAATGTTGGAAACACTCATCAAAAGTTTATACTGATATATACAGAATATTGCTTGGTTCTTAAAAGTGTAGGGAAAGTCATTTTGACTTTTTCTACACCTTTTTTATTGGTTCATGATTAGAATTTGCCATTCTGAAAATTTATTGACCGGGAAATAAATGAATTGTTACAGGTGCCAGGCACCTGTAACAATTTAATCACGAAAGGGCTTCTTCTGTTTTCTCTATGTGGTTTTTTAGATATTGAAGAACGCCGGTTGTAAATAATTCTACACCTACGGAAAGCATATTTTCGTCAATATCGAATTTTGGATGGTGATGACCGAAAGAGTTTTCTTTTCCGATGCCGATAAATGTAAATGATGCAGGGATTTCATGTGAATAATAAGCAAAGTCTTCTCCTCCGAGAATTGGATCTATATCGATTACTCTCTCTGCTCCAAATAAACGAGTTGATGTTTGTTTTATAGAAAGAGTAAGGTCTTTGTCATTCATTAACGGTGGATCACCATGAAGGTATTCTAACTCATATTTAGCTCCAAATGACTTACAAACGCCGTCTACAATTTCTTCGACTCGCTTATGGATTAATAGGGAGATGTCTTTGTTAAAGTAGCGAACAGTTCCAGATGCAAAAGCAGTGTCAGGAATAACATTGTAATTACTGCCAGCGCTTAATTCTCCAATACTGATAACGGCATGGTCTATTGCCTTAATACTGCGACTAACAATAGTATGAAGCTGAGTAATGATATGTGAAATGACAAGTGTCGGATCAATAGTAGTTTCTGGCATAGAGCCATGACCTCCACGTCCAAGGATTTTAATAGAGAAGCGATCAACTCCTGCCATTGTTGCTCCTTCTCTTACACCAATTATTCCTGTTGGAATTGGCTCCCACAAATGATAACCAAATATAGCATCTATACCTTGAAGTCCATTTGCTTCAACTATTTCTACCGCACCGCCAGGAACTTCTTCCTCAGCATGCTGAAATAAAAGATGAATTTTTCCATATATTTTATCTTTGTTCTCTACTAAAACTTTGGCGATTCCAAGTAAAATGGCCATATGCCCATCATGGCCACAAGCGTGCATTACTCCACTATTGTCTGATGAAAATGATAGGCCGGTTTCCTCTAATATTGGTAGGGCATCCATGTCTGAACGGATAGCGACAGTTTTCCCAGGATGAGCTCCCTCTATAACTCCAACTATATCCTTACCGGTAATAGAATAGGTGTAAATATTAAGTTCATTGAGTCTCTCCTCAATATAAATTTTCGTTTTTGTCTCGAAATGAGATAATTCAGGGTTTTTATGTAAATGTCTTCTTTGCTCAACAATCCATGAATTTAAAGAGGTACTAATCTTCATAAAAATTAACTTCCTTCCTTCAAATCTTTTTTAGTAAGTATACATTCTTCCTTTAAAAGTGGGAATAGGCATTACAGAATTATTGCAGGTGCCTGGCACCTGCAATAATTCTGTAATATAATTTGCCGATTAATACAAAAAGCTGCTCAGGTTTAATGAGCAGCTTTGTTGTTTATAGTTTGAATTTGTTAATGAGGTTTTGGAGTTCCTGTGCAACCTCATGGGTTTCTGCTGAACGATTGGATATCTCATCGATAGAAGCGGTTGTTTCTTCTGTCACTGCTGAGATGCTAGTAGTAACCTCTTCTATTTCACGCATAGATTCAGTCAGACTTTCAATAAGTGCCACTACTTGTTTAGAATTGTTGGCTTCTTTGGTTGTCATTTTGGATATAAGAGAAATTTCTTCAACTGTTTTAGAAACTGCTGTAGAGATGTCACGTAACGATTGAGAGGTTTGCTGAACTGTAGCATTTCCATTTTCGATTAGCTTTGTGCTTTCATTAGTGGAATTAACTACATGGCCAATGCTCTCAGTGATTTCACTTACAATTTTTTCAACCTGACTGACTTCTAGATTAGATTGTTCTGCAAGCTTACGAACTTCCTCTGCTACTACTGCAAAGCCTTTTCCGTGCTCTCCAGCACGAGCGGCTTCTATTGATGCATTTAGAGCTAATAGATTTGTTTGAGCTGCAATTCCTGCAATGGATCCGGTAATTTGCTGAATTTTATTAGTTGCTTCATTCAATTTTACAATTGTTGCACCAGTTTCAATGGAGGAGCTGTGTATTTTCTCCATATCCCTGCTTGTTTCTGCAGCACGTTTAAGCCCTTCTTGAGCAGTTTGCATTGTGGACATGGAGTGTGTCGCACATTGGTCTGCAGTTCCTTTAGAATGTTGTAACCCTTCTGCTAGATTGTTTAAAATAGCGGAGGAACTTTCTGCGGAAGCTGTTCCAGTAGAAATAGATGCAACGTTTTCACTCATATTATTGGCGATTTGGTGAATGGCTTCCTTCATTTCATTTAAAGAGAAGGAAGTCTCCTCGGAATTTCTCGTAAGTTGGGAGGAGGTATTTTGGACAGTGCCAATGATAGTGCGTAAATTTTCAGCTACTGTATTAAGCGTTATACTTAAATCGCCAATCTCATCCTTGCTAGTAAAATTCGTATCCTTAACGGACAGATTTCCTTTTGCAATCTCTCCAGCGTGAGCAATCAAAACCGATAAAGGTTTCGTCTTTCTTCTTATTAAAAATAAAGTCGCAAGAGAAGCTAAGATTAAAGGAATTATACTTACTAATAATCCCTTGCTTACTACGTCCCAAGTACGCTCCGATACGATGTCTGCATTGAAATCTATTACACTAATTGCAATTATTTCTTTCGTAGGATCGTGATCCTCAAAAATAGGTGCATATCCTGATAAGCGATTCATCCCAGCATATTCGTAGCTTTCTGAATAAGTAGAGTGACCCATCGAGACAAGCATATTTATAGCTTCTTCGTCTATGTAAAATTGATCTCCTGCTTTAAAGCCGGTTTCTTTTAAATTATCGTCTAGAGCTAATATCTTTCCATCTAAATCTAGTATATATTGCGTTTCAAATATATCTTTGTGTGCAGTTGTCCAATTTAGCTTTTCACCTATGCTGTTAACTGCAGCAGAGTCTCCGGATAGAATTTTTTGGACATCCTCTGGCGTCAGTAGGCCAGTAGTTATATTAGCGCACCCATATGCTTCAATACCAGCTGCTTTATATAGTTCCCCATAGGCAGTTTTATAGGTAGCGATAGAAGTGATAGTTAGCATGACAATCATTACGCCCACAATAATAGCCCCAAGATGGGTTGTAAGAGTATTCTTCCATTTCCATTTCACAATAGATATCTCCTATTCTATTTTTTAATTGATGAAAACTTATTAACCTTCTATTTATAACACGTTTTTACTAATAAAAGATAGAGGAAATGTACATATTACTTATAATACTTACATAATAATTAGGCATATTTACTTAAAAATACATATTTTTAATTAGGGAGAGAGTATTAGCATAATTTTTGCTTGTAATCTTTTTGTTACACAAATGTAAAAGCGCTAGTGTTTATTCCATGTTAGGATGGGTATAGATAAAATTTCAACGAGAAAGTAATAGAGAAATTTTTCAATACTTCTTTGGGGGAACATCAACTTTGAAATCTATGTTAAAAAAAATCATCACTATCTTTACTCTGACTCTAGTTTTAGCCATGGGAACATTTGCAGGAAATACAGAAGCTGCTAGCACTGTAGCGTCCAACAAAATAGTATCAAGTGCGAATAATTTAATAGGAATAAAATATCGATATGGTGGTACAACTAAAGCAGGATTTGATTGCTCAGGATTTATTGGATATGTATACAAAAGCAACGGAATCTCTCTTCCTAGAACAGCTGCTGGAATGTATAGTAAAGGAACATCAGTAAAAAAAGCTAACTTAGCTGTTGGTGATCTAGTTTTCTTTAATACATCAGGTAAAGGTGTTTCACATGTTGGAATGTTCATCGGCAACGGAAAATTCATTCATGCTTCTACTTCAAAAGGAGTAAGAGTTGATAAAATAAACGATCCATATTATTGGGGCAAGAAATACGTAGGCGCTAAAAAAGTAGCGAACGTACAAGTAGCGAAAAAATAATGAGATAAATAAAACCGTTTCGGCTAAAGCTGAAACGGTTTTTTGTGTGCATAAACTCTAAGGTTAGTCTTTTAATAATAGGGCTAGTTGGAGTGCTAATGCATCCTGAAAGTTATTAGGATTATAGCCTGTCAAATGGGCTATTTTGTTTAATCGATAGGTAAGCGTATGGCGATGAATTCCTAGTTCTTCCGCGCAAATACCTAGTTGCAGATTGCTTTCAAAATATTTTTGTAAAGTTAGCTGTAACTTCGAGTCAAGGTGTTGAAGTAATCTTTCTGTATACGTTTGAATTTCAAAGGCTTCTTTACTTTTGAAAAGTGAATATATTTCTACTTCCTCAAAGGAAACGATTGGTTTATTAGGATTACCATACTGATGGGCAAGCTTAGCAGTTTGGTATGCATAATGAACCTGTTCTAGGTTGGCAACTTCTCTTCCCAATCCTAAAGAAATAGAATAATATTTTGTCAATTTATCAGCGAGTAAAGAAACCTTACGGGAAAACGTTTCTTGATCTAACCCAGATATTAAAATAAAATGCTCACTCGCCTGATAATGTCCTACTAAAATGGAGTCAGTTTCTAAATAAAACTCTATCTCCTCTATAATATTTTGATAGGAGGGAGACTCAGGATCAACCTCAAGCATCATAGCATAAAATGGAGCTTTATTTTGAAAGCCAATTTTATTTAGTCGTTCCTGTAAATACTTCTGGATAGGCTGTCCACTCATTAATTCTTCAAATACCAACTCTTGAATTTTTCGTTTCCACTCTCTTTCTGAAACGATTAAGGCTTGATGAACCATCATTTCTGTTGTGAGTTGAACGAGTTTTGAGATTTCTTCAATCTCTTGTGGCTCTCCGGTGACTCCCATGACTCCAACTAAATCCTCCTGAAAAAATATAGGCAAATTAATGCCTGGTTTTGTTCTAGGAAAAAGGTGATTATTATCTTTTGTAATCCATAGAGGAGACTTAGTTCGGGCTACTTCAATTGCTCCTTCATGAATTCGGTTAACTCTCATCTTGTCTCCCGAGGCAAGAATGACTCCATTAGTTTGCATAATATTAATGTTTCGGTGAAGACGAAGCATAGTCTGTTGGACAATTTGCTCGGCTAATTGTTTGGTTATCAAAGTATTCACCTCAATGTATAAAAAATCTTCTGTTATAATACAGATAATTTATACTTTAAGTATAATGCAATGACTTTTCCTTTGCACTATAATTTTTGTAAGCGCTTCACTTAAAAGGAGGAGATCTTATTAAAATTGTTGTTAGCCCTGATTCCTACAAGGGTTCATTGTCTGCAACTGAAGTTGCAAGAGCCATTGTAGAAACTATTAATCAAATTAACCCAACTATTGAAACTGTATTACTTCCTGTAGCAGATGGTGGAGAGGGGACATTAGAGCCTCTTATTTTTGCAACTAAGGGACGTTTTGTGAATGCTACTGTAAGTGACCCGTTAGGAAGACCTATACAGGCATTGTATGGCGTTTTAGGAGATGGAGAAACCTGTGTCATAGAAATGGCAAGGGCTTCAGGTCTTACTCTTTTAACTGAACAGGAAAAAAATCCGCTAGAGACATCTACCTATGGAACTGGAGAGCTTATTCGACATGCTCTCGATCAGGGATTTAGAAAATTCATCATTGGGATAGGTGGAAGTGCAACCAATGATGGCGGGGTAGGAATGCTTCGTGCATTAGGTATGAAATTTAAGAATAAAGTAAAAGAGATAATCCCTAATGGAGGGGGCTATCTTGGGGACATAGAAGAAATTGATATTAGTGGATTGGACGAAAGATTGCAAGGTTCCCAGTTTAAATTGGCTTGTGATGTAGACAATCCTTTGATAGGTGCTAATGGAGCAACTGCTGTCTTTGGTCCTCAAAAAGGCGTGACCCCTGATATGATCAGTCATTTGGATGCGAATTTACATGTTCTAGCAGACAAAATTGCTGAAGTAACAGGTATTCATGTGCATCATACACCTGGTGCCGGTGCAGCTGGAGGACTTGGAGGTGCATTTCTTGCATTTTTTCCTGTCCATTTGAAGCCTGGTATTGAGGTGGTTATGGAAGCCATTCATTTTGAAAATCAAATAGAGGGTGCTGATTTTATTATTACAGGTGAAGGAAAAACAGATCAACAAACTCTATCTGGAAAAGCACCAATGGGTATTGCTAAAGCTGCAAATAAAAGAGGTATTCCGGTTATATTAGTCTCAGGATTCATAGAGGCTGAAGATAAAGGTGAATTGTCATCCTACTTTTATAAGCTTGTGAGTATAGTAGACGATTCCGTAAGTGTAGATGAATCTATGGAAAATCCGATTCATCATTTGAAGGCAAAAACAAAGGAAATAATGCAAGCTATCCTAAAGAAAGAGGTGTAGGAAGATGTTGTTTTTAGTTATATTGTTAGGGGTAATTTTTGTTGTTGTTGCTACAGCCATTTTTAAGCTCCACCCTTTTTTAGCTTTATTAATTAGTGCTTTCTTTGTAGGAATTGCCTCTGGTATGCCATTGCTAACAGTGGTAGAGAACGTAAACAGTGGTTTTGGTGGGTTGATGACAAGTATTGGTATTGTAATTGTTGCGGGAACAATTATTGGAGTTATCCTAGAAAAGTCTGGTGCAGCATATCGGATGGCAGAGGTTGTCCTTCGTATTTTAGGTGAAAAACGACCACAGCTCGCTATGTCAATCATAGGCTTTATTGTTTCAATTCCTGTATTTTGTGATTCTGGTTTTATTATTCTATCAAGCTTAAAAAAATCATTAGCAAAACGTGCGAAGGTCAAGGTAGCTTCAATGGCAGTCGCTTTATCTACAGGTCTTTATGCGACTCATACATTAGTTCCTCCTACACCCGGTCCTATCGCAGCGGCAGGTAACATTGGGGCAACAGATTATTTAGGTACAATTATTTTAGTTGGTTTATTTGTTGCAATTCCAGCTACTATTGTTGGGTACTTATGGGCTGTTAAGGTAGGTACAAAAATTGATGTACCTGCTGACCATGAAGAGGCGCTAGATTATGAAGAGGTTATCAAGTCTTTTGGGAAAATGCCTTCTACATTTAAATCTTTCTTGCCAATCGTCTTGCCTATATTATTAATAGGAATCGGGTCAGTAGCTGCATTAGTTGGGGATGAGTCAGGATGGACGAATTTCCTTAGATTCCTAGGTTCACCTACAGTAGCACTGTTGTTTGGTGTGTTTGCATCTTTCCTATTGTTACCTGAAATTAGTGAAAAAACGTTGTCAGGCTGGATCGGTGAAAGTTTAAAAGAGGCAGCACCGATTCTATTAATCACAGGAGCTGGTGGTGCGTTTGGTACTGTTATTAAAAACTCGGGAGTAGCAGAATTACTGCAAGAAATGGATTTAGGAGTTCTGGCAAATGGAGCATTATTCCTGTTAGTACCATTCCTAATTGCGGCAGCTTTGAAAACTGCTCAAGGCTCCTCTACAGCGGCGCTTGTTATTACATCATCTTTAGTAGCCCCAATGCTTCCAACTTTAGGAATAGAGGGAGCATTACCGCTTGCATTAGTCGTAATGGCGGTAGGAGCAGGTGCAATGACAGTCAGCCATGTCAATGATAGCTATTTCTGGGTAGTGACACAATTTAGCGGTATGAAAGTTACAGATGCTTACAAGGCGCAAACAATGGCAACACTACTGCAAGGTATTACCACTATCATCGTCACAGCAATTCTTTGGTTCATATTTGTGTAAGTCGTTTAAGAGGTTGACTAGTATGTTACAGGTGCCTGGCACCTGTAACATAATACACCCTGTAAAATAAAAAATTGCAAAGTAAAAAACCCCATTTAGACACTGCTTGCCAGTGCTTAGACGGGGTTTTAGAATTTACTTGAAGTTCATCATGTCGTCGCGATAGTTTTGTTTTAAGTCAGATTCAAGGAAATTCATGTAACGAACGAGCAATTGTGAAGCTTTTCCTCGAGTAAGAACTTCGTTAGGGTTAATACGATTCTTTTTGTCAGGATCGATTAATCCTAATTCACTTGCTACATAGATACTATCTTTTGCAGCTTTCGGTATTTTGTTATCATCGATAAATTTCGTTGTATAGCCAGGAGTTGGAGCACGTCCTTCCAAACCAAGCGAGCGTACAATAATAGTTACTGCTTCTGCTCTAGTGATGGATTTATTTGCACCAAAAATGTCAGCGTTCACCGGATTCACAATTTCTTTATTTAAAGCACTTTCGATATAGACATAGTTGGGATCTTTAACATCTAAATCTGTAAATATAGCTTTTTTTACATTTTTATTATTCTTTGGTTTTTCTTCTAAGACACGTAAATCTACTGCCTTTGCTACCGCCACAGTAAAGAGATCCTTTTTCATTGCTGCGTCTGGAGAGAAGAAGTTACTTGATTCATCGAAAATACCTAAAGAATAAAGTTTCTCTATATTTGGTTTTGACCAATGTTTTTCGATGTCTCGGAATTTAGGGACGATCAATCTTTCCACGGTAGGTGTTTTATCTTTGTATAAGTACTCAGTTCCCGTGGGGTTATACAGATTAAAAGGTATTTGATAATCATACTGGGCAACCATGTTAGACTTGCTTATAACAGAGTGTCCTCCAACAAAGCTAGAAAGAGAGGGAATATGTTTTTCATATTCTAACACTCTAGATTTACTGTCAGAAACCTTGCTAGTCACAAATGATGTCCCTTCTGGAGAATCTATTTCATAATCAATCAATTGGGTGTCTGTAGAGCCCCAGAAATTTTTGTAACCAACATTATTTCCTTCCATATAGACAGTTATTAAATCATTCGTTGTTGTTTTTCCATTTTTTTGAGTGCGTTTGTAAATTTTACGTGCGATTATATTCCCAGAATAATAATCAGTTGCTGGACGATTATCAATAACCGAACCTTGAGAAAACTGATAATCATCTAATGTAAATGTAGTTTTATTAGCCAATGTCACTTTTTCGGAATAACTCTTAATAGTAGTGTTAGCAGTCGTTTGATTCTTCTTTGTATGAATTGTTAAATCAGAAACATAGACAACGCTTCTCGTTAATTTATCTCCATACTGATTACTTAAATTGAATTTGTAGGTAGAGGTTAATTGATTTTTATTTTCTTTTTCAGTTACAGTTGCTTTTCCTGTGAATGTAATCGGAGAACCATCTAGAAAGAAAACCTCTTCATAGGAATATTCATCTAAAATGCCACCATTAAAATCTGGAACCTTGGCGCTAGCCTCATTTATACCTAGATTTAGTACAAGGAATATAGCCATCAAGGAAACAATTGTCTTGTTCATTAATTTGTTTTTCATTTTAATTTCATTTACCTCTTTCTGTATGTAATTGAGGGTATGAAACTTCATACCCTCCAAGTTGTTAGTCTACTAAAATAATTTTTGCCTGGTAATAGCTGCTGTGGATCATATAAAGTCGATCATTTCTTTTAATATCCTCTGCTTTTATCACTTTTCCTTCTTTTATGAACATAGCGTTAGTGAAATCTATATAGTTCCGCTGAGAGGCAGCAAGCCAATCGCCGTATAGCCATTCACTTACATCTTTTAGACTAAGCCGGTGGTCCCAATTATTAAAGTTGTATAAATTATTTAATCTACCAATGGAAACGGATGTTTCCGGTGTAGTATAACCAACTATTTTAGCCGCAACAATATGGTTATCCTTCACGTAGAAGTAAGCGTTTTTCCCCGTACTATAAGTAAAATCTTTTGTAGAGCTATTAGAATCCTCCGTTACTACTGTATCATTGCTGAAGCTGAAGTTAGCGTTCCCTGTTGAGTACCAATAATTATTAGAAAGCATTTGAGTATTAGTTAATGAAAGATGATATTGATTCGTATAACTAATTTGTCCAAAATACAATTGATGATCAGATAAGTTAGCGCTTTGGAAACCGTCGTTTGTTATATGGATGACATTAGCATATTGATTAGAAGAAGCTCCATTGGAAATGACAAAAGCTTTTCCACTAGGCTGAAGAGCAATAGGATCCACTAACCGGCCATTTCTAATAATAATTGTTCCACTATGATATGGAATGTTTCCAGAAGCGGATAATTTAATTGTCTTGTTTTTCGTATCTACTGCATTCAAATTCTCGTGAAGTGTTCGCTCATTTGTCTTTTTAATAATCATTTTTTGGATTACTTCTTTTCCGGATTGCTTCACTGTCACATAGTAAATCTCGTTGTTTCGATAATTACGAAGTTGGCTTTTATCAATTTTTTTAGTACCGAGAAAGATTGGTGTCTTATCTGTAAAACTCTTTGAATTTATAGTATTGCCGTTAGTGTTGCTCCAAGTCCAATTAATAAATGCTTTCTCTTCTTTAATGACTAGCTTATTTTGTTTGGAGTCAATTTGTTGAATGACACCTTTATATATATTTTCTACCTTGACACCATCTTTAGTAATTTCAATGGAGGATAAAATAGAATTGTCATATTCGGATGTTTGGAGTTTCACTCGATCTCCGACATATAAAACACTTAAATCTACTATTTTATTGTCTTTATATAATTCTGTTTCAGAATCTAAATAGAACCTGGTTGATTTTTTGTCTTTTAAATTTATTGAGATAAATTTTCCGCTTTTGTCTATTTCGTTTATAGTACCTGTAAGACTTTGACCAATGGCTTCAAGGTCACTCTTGTCAGGTGAATCTTGCTCAATTTGAACCAGACCGTTCAGTTCTATTATTTTGTTTCCCTGAAGCTCTGCTTCGACCCATACACCTTCCTTAAAGGCTCCAATAGAGGTAGGGGTTGAGTCCATGTATAGAGGGGTATATTTGTCTATACTTAACGTTATTTCTTTCCCGTTTTGATTCATCAAAATTATGTGAGTCAATTTTTTCTCTGTTGTTTTGTCAGCTAGTATGACCTCTTCATAAATTGTTTTGACGAACACGCCGCTTACCATCGAAGATGCTTTAGCAGGAGTGGACGAAAAAATGGTGCTTATTAAAAGTAATAAGCTGAATATGTATAAAGTATTTCTAAACACATATTTACCTCCTATCTTTTGGTATTTTCATATACTTTATCTATCGGATTAAAGAAGGGGATATTTAGACAGCAAAGCTTCAATTTAATTAATCATAGGAGGAAAATAAATATTCCTAAAAAATCCACAAAATGTTTTGAAAATTTTATAAAAAGGTATTTTCAAATTTAATAAAAGGAGTATAATTGCATATAATATATTGCACATCTATAAAAGTCGCAATTTACAAAATATTTAATTGATTGGGGAAATACGTCATGAATAGTGTAAAAATTAGAATCACTGAAAATGAAATGAAGAACGAAAAAACGCCAGCTAGTCAACTTGCCTTTGGTACGAAATTTACAGATCATATGTTTATTGCGGACTATACTGCAGGAATTGGGTGGCATGATCACCGTATTGTCCCTTATCAACCGCTTACGTTAGATCCTTCAGCTACGATATTACATTATGGGCAAACTGTATTTGAAGGAATGAAGGCATATTTATCGGAGGATGGAGTAGTCAGACTGTTTCGTCCCGAACAAAATATGAAACGAATGAATAGTTCATGTGACAGATTGAGCATGCCTCAAATAGATGAAGATTTTGCTTTGGAAGCATTAAAAGAATTGCTAGAGATTGATAAGGAGTGGATTCCAACTGAGCCAGGAACCTCTCTATATATTCGACCATTCATGATTGCAACGGAGGCTCATTTGGGTGTTTCCGCTTCTAAAACGTACAGCTTTTTGATCATTATGTCGCCAGTTGGTTCTTATTATAAAGAAGGTATTCATCCTGTTAAGATATTAGTAGAAAGTGAATATGTTCGTGCTGTTGCAGGTGGAACAGGAATGGCTAAAACAGCTGGAAACTATGCATCAAGCTTAAAGGCGCAGGAAGTGGCTGACAGAGAAGGCTATTCACAAGTTCTATGGTTAGACGGAATTGAACGTAAATATATTGAAGAAGTAGGAAGCATGAATGTGTTCTTTAAAATAGACGGAGAGGTTGTTACTCCATCATTGAATGGTTCTATTTTAGATGGTATTACTAGAAAATCCATTATTGAATTATTAAAATATTGGGGAGTGCCAGTAACAGAACGTAAGGTGTCTATGGAGGAAATACGCGAAGCTTATTTAGACGGTAAGCTAGATGAGGCATTTGGTACCGGGACTGCTGCAGTTATTTCTCCTATTGGTGAGTTACGTTGGAAAGGCGAATTATTCTATGTGAATAATGGAGAAACTGGCGAGATATCTAAGAAACTATATGATACTTTGACAGGTATACAACATGGCACTATTGAAGATCCATTTGGATGGGTCGTTGAACTAAAGCAGTAATAAGTATCGCTCCTAAAATTAGGAGCGATTTTTTTATGGCTCTCTTAAGTTTGAATTATATCAATTAAAATTCATCTCGTAACTAAAGTGCAAGTCCTGTCTAGTACGAAAGTTTTCACAATAAGCTACATAGTTTTCTTCTTTGATTTCTGGATATTTTGCTATCAAAGAGGGGAGTAGTTCGGTGTTTACAAAAGGATAGTCACTTTTTTTATCGTAAAAGTAAAAGGCAAAGGAGCTATAAGGATAATATTCCATTCTACTAGCCATAGCTTTAGAAGTTGTAAGTGGATTTTGGTGAATATAACTACTAACATTTAATAATCCAATGGGATCAGAAACCATACTGGAAAAAAATCTTGTTTCGTAAAGTTGTCCAAAATAATTATATTTTCGTTTGAAGTATTCAGAGTAGGTCTTGTTAATGGATAACATAACATCCGAAAGTGGTGTTTCAGGGGAGCGTATTAAAAGGTGATAATGATTATTCATAATGCAATAAGCAACAATAGTAAATTTTGATTTTTTATATGTACGTTGTAAAGCTCTAAAAAAGAGAGATACATCGCCCTCATTTAAGAATATATTCTGTCGATTATTCCCTCTCATTGTTACGTGATAATAAAGCTCCGGCTGCCAAATCCTCCTCATTCTGCCCATTCCAGTTACCTCCATCTGTCCTTTTAAACTAACATACTATAAAGCTCTCAGTTCTTCAATGACTTAAATTATGTAATATTCATAATAATTTGATTTTTGGTGTAAAAAGTCGTTTGAATTCCTATTTTGTCGCTAAATTATAGCCTAAAATATTATAAAGCAGCTTTATTACGAGAGTATTACTGGTGCCTGGCACCAGTAATACTCTCGTAATGTTTGGTTTAGGTTGCTTAAATAGGTTGTAGTAGATTGTGTTAAAATAGGTATAAAGAGGAGGGGTGCGTATGAAAGAGAATGTATTAATTATAGAAGATGAGGAAAATATTGCGCGTGTTCTTCAGTTGGAGCTGGAATTCGAGGGTTATTCTGTAGAGATTGCTTATACAGGTACAGATGGCCTTATAAAATATAGAGAGCAAGCATGGGATCTTGTGTTGCTAGATTTGATGTTACCTGGCTTAAATGGGCTGGATGTTTTAAGACGCATAAGAGCGACTGAGGCTAATACTCCAGTTATTTTGTTGACAGCAAAGAGCGGCTTAGAAGACAAAGTAAAGGGTTTGGATTTAGGAGCGAATGATTATGTGACGAAACCTTTTGAAATTGAAGAATTACTTGCGCGAGTGCGCTCTGCCATTCGCTTCAACAAGTCCTCTCTCCCTATACCGGTTAAGCAGGAGAATGTTCATGTCTTTCATTCTATCGTTTTAAACGAGCAAACTAGAGAGATTACTAATGAAGGGGATCAGGTAAATCTGACTCCGCGCGAATATGATTTGTTGCTGTATCTAATGAAGCATCCTAACCAAGTGTTAACAAGGGAACAACTGTTGGATGCGGTATGGGGATTTGATTATTATGGTGATACGAATATAGTGGATGTTTACATAAGATATGTGAGAAAAAAATTAGAGGAAAACGATCGCCTCTCTTACATTCATACGGTAAGAGGCGTTGGATATGTTTTAAAGGAGCTGAGAAATGAAGCTTAAAGTTAAGATTCATTTATTCTCAACTTTTTTGACGTTAATTATTTTAGGCTTAATGAATGTAGGAATCTATTTTATATATGAACAAATGGCATTCGACACTGAATACAATCAATTGAATAGTGACGTGGACGAGCTAGTCTCAGCTCTCAGTAAGATGGGAGTAGATGATGACCCGGCTACAATTCTGAGAGCTTTTATTCCACCAAATGGGGGTATTAGGGTTTTCAATAGTGAAAAAACCCCCATTGTATTTGTAGAATCTATCGAAGAGATGAATGAATATTTTCCAGAATTACAAGAGGGAGAACGATATACCTCAGGTTATTTTCATGGTGTTCCGGTTCTTACGATTATAAAGCCGGTAATTTGGGCGAATGGTGAAGTAGTCGAAGTACAAACTATGAAACAGCTTATTGAAGTGGATAAAAACTTGGACTTTCTACGATGGACTTTAATCAGTGTGACATTAATAGGGATGCTGCTTATGACTATTTCAAGTGTCGCTTTGGGAAACATCATTACGAAGCCTATTAACAAATTGATCAATACGATGTCTCAAAGCAGACTATCTGGAAAATATCAAAAAATAGAGTTAAGTAAAAACCGTAAAGATGAAATGACACAGATGGGCATTGCCTTTAATGAAATGATGGAGCAGTTAGAGGAAAACTACAACAAGCAGGAGCAATTTGTGTCTGATGCCTCTCATGAATTAAAAACGCCTCTAACTGTCATAGAGAGTTATGCGAAGCTATTGTCTCGACATGGCTTTAAGAATAAAGCGATAGCTGAGGAATCAGTGAATGCGATTATTAATGAAACGGCCAGAATGAAAGAGATGATTACTCAAATGCTTGTATTAGCTAAAGGGAATGGTCAGCAAACACAAAAAACAGAAACAATTGATTTATACGAACTTGTTGAAAGCACTCTACAATCTATGCGTACAGCTTATAATCGAAACTTTATCCTAAAAGGTGAGGGACCAATTTATGTAAACACAGATATGGAGCAGCTAACGCAACTTCTTTTTATTATTCTGGATAACGCTAGAAAATATAGTGAAAAGGAAATAAAAACAACAATATCAGAGTATGAGGAAAATACAGTGGTTGCGATTCTGGACTACGGTAATGGAATTCCTAAAAAAGATATTAATTATATTTTTGATCGTTTTTACCGAGTGGATGAGGCTAGAAATAGGAAAACTGGGGGAACGGGTCTGGGACTATCTATTGCTAAAGAGATAGCAAATCGACTATCTATAAAATTGGAAATAGATAGCACAGTTGGATTTGGTACTACAATTTATATTTTTATTCCAAAATCTCCAATTCTCATCAATTTTTAATGTTTGTCTTTTAAAATAGAATTGGGGGGAGGGAAAGCATGAATGAAATTTACTAAAATCAAAAAGTACTCATTGATTTTTGTATCAGTGACAGTTATTGTGGGCACTGGGTTCTTGTTGAATGTCACCCAATCGAACAGAAATTCTATATCAGAAAGTGAAGTTCGTTCCCAGCTAGAGCAATTATATGGTGCAGAGGTAACAGATATAACATTAAAAGAAGATGTGTATAAAGCACTTATTATGAAAAGCGGGACAGTTTATTTAGTTGAGATTAACCCTGAAAACGGTGACGTGTATTCATTGGAGCAAACTACTGAATATATGATTGAGGATTCAGCTTATTATGCAGGTAAAACACAAAGTGCTACATTTGACGATACTTTTGAAGTAATGGAATACCCATTGACTAGCAATATTCGACAAATAGAAAACAATAATAATATTGTGGTAGAAATGAGTCCAATCACACAAATTGAAATAAAAGAAAACAATAAAAACTCTATAAATAAAGTAGAAACTGCCCAAGCAACTGAGATTAAGTTAATCAAGTCTAGTATTTCTGCAACTTCTAAGATTGAGGAAAAGACTAACGATACTAAAGTTGATAAGCCGATAACAGAAGTGATTAAAAATGCAATAAAGGATGCCTTGAAAACTGAAAATACTAAAGTAGAGGAAGTTAAAAAAGACACCGTCAAAGAAAACGTTGCAAAAGCGGATGACACAAAAACAGAAGTAAAAACAGACTCTACTAAAATCGAGGGTATCAAAACAGATTCATCAAAATCAGAACCTGTAAAAAATGAAGTTTCTAAGACTGAAACTTCGAAGACAGAGAGTAATAAAACGGAGTCTGGTAAAGTGGAATCCGTTAAAACTGAGACTAGTAAAACAGAAACGACCAAAGCAGAAGAGGCAAAAAAAGAGGAAGTAAAAAAAGAAGAGGATGACTCTAAATCTTCCACTACTAGCACTACTCAAAGTGAGTCTAAAAAGCCTGAAGAACTAAAACCAGAGAAGCCAGCTACTGTTTTGATCACAGCTGAGCAAGCAACAAAAATAGCACAGCAACAACATAAGGGTACAGTTGAAAGTAATTCCTTTATAAAAACAAACGAAGGCGGTTACTATTTAATAGTAATGCAAACAGCGTCTACAGATGGTGAGTCAAAGGATAGTAAGGATAAGAAAACGAAAGCAACGATTCAGGTGCATGCGATTTCTGGAAAAATTCTTTCTGTGACATGGGAGTAATTAATTCTCATCAATTTCTAATAAAACTCTCTGTGTATTCTCATTTAGTTCCTATATGATGAACTTATAGCAAAATTAATATAAGTTGTTGAACAAGTTTTGAAGGAGCTTTTTCACCAACTAAGCATAATAGGGGATACTTTTTACACACGAGCGATAAAACGATGTGGAAGTAACGAAGGTAAAAAATTACGGCGATTTAAATATACCCTTGAGCGATAACAAGGAAAAACATCTCATTCTACCATCCCCGTAGAATGAGATGTTTTTATTATGTCTAAAGATAATTGCCTAGAGAGTATACAATTTGTATGATCGGACCTCTATTTGATTTCGCTTTTATTCCTAGTTTAAAATAAATGGACAATATAGGAGCAATATGGAAAAATTGTTTTGAATAAATAATCTAAATAAAAGTACTGAATAATTTTAGCTTACAATATTAATAGAGGTGAAAGACAAATGTATGACGTAGTAGCATTAGGTGAAATATTAATCGACTTCACTCCTTATGGTAAATCCGAAAATGGGAATATTTTATTTGAAAGAAATCCGGGCGGAGCACCAGCAAATGTACTAGTTATGCTGAGTAAGCTTGGATTAAAAACGTCCTTCATCAGTAAAGTAGGTGCAGACGAATTCGGAAAATTTCTAAAGGAAACTTTAGATTCCTATAAAGTAGATACAACTGGACTAGCTATAACTGACGAAGTGAACACCACTTTGGCTTTTGTTCATCTGCAGCCTAATGGAGATCGCTCTTTCAGTTTTTATCGAAAACCAGGTGCAGATATTACTTTGGAGGAAAAAGAAGTGAACTACAAATTAATAGACAGAGCCAAATTATTTCATTTTGGTTCTGTTTCAATGACTAATGAACCTGCAAGGCAAGCCACTCTTAGTGCAATTCAATATGCTAAAGATAAAGGATTACTTATTTCTTATGACCCCAATTTACGTGAAAACCTGTGGGAGGATTTGAAAGAAGCGAAGAAAATAATCTCCGATAGCTTATACTTTGCGGATATATTAAAAGTATCTGAAGAAGAGCTTCTTTTTTTAACCGATTCATCTGACTATAAAGAGGGAACAGAAACATTATATAGAAACTACGGAATCTCATTAATTTTTGTAACTCTTGGAGAAAATGGATGCTTTTTTAGATATAAGGATAAAACTGAAATTATTCCACCTTATGTAGTGAGAGCTATTGATACAACCGGATCCGGTGATGCATTCTTCGGAGCATTGTTGTACAAAATTTTAGAGAAATCTCCTATTGAAGAAATGAATATAGAAGGTCTAAAATCTAGTGTGCTCTTTGCAAATGCTGCAGGAGCATTAGCTGCTACTAAGAGAGGTGGCATACCTGCTCTTCCAGATTTAAAGGATATTACTCAGTTCCAAGAGGCAAACCATAAAATATAATTAAGAAATAAAATATTTTTGAATTATCTTCATGCTATTAACGAAAAAAACTGCACTACCTGTTGGTAGTGCAGTTTTTTTGTTTACTATTTTCTTTTTGTTAGTCTTCCGATGGCAAATGCACCAGCTGCAATACCAAGGATTGTATTTGTTTTTTTGTTGAAAACTTGTTTTACGACAAGGTTCATGTTCGCTGGTCGTTCTGCAAGGCGACGCATGAAGTATCCATACCAGTCTTTACCGAAAGGAACGTATGTGCAGAAGTTATAACCTTC
Organism: Psychrobacillus sp. NPDC093200; assembly: GCF_050280345.1. Taxonomy (NCBI): domain Bacteria; kingdom Bacillati; phylum Bacillota; class Bacilli; order Caryophanales; family Bacillaceae; genus Psychrobacillus; species Psychrobacillus sp. NPDC093200. Next base: position 901,895 of record NZ_JBNNVC010000001.1, read on the forward strand.
TTTAGCAAGCTCTAGTTGCATATCCGTGCGGAAACCATATAGCATTTGGAATTCAAATTTGTCATATGAAATATTGTTGTCTTTGATAAATTGTTTAATATGGTTAATCACATTATGATCATGTGTTGCGATTGAAGTGAATTTACCATTCAATAAATGCCATTCAATTAATTCAATGTAATTTTTATCGATTTCTTCTTTTGTTTGGTAGGCTACATCTGCTGGTTCTTTATAAGCACCTTTTACGATTCGAAGTCGGAAGTTTTTATACTTTTGAATATCTTCAGCAGCTCGGAAGAAGTATGCTTGAATTACTGTACCTACGTTATCAAATTCCTTAGACAATTCGTCTAGGATATCAAAGGAAGGTTGTAAATGTTTGTTAGATTCCATATCGATATTAATAAATGTATCGTATTTTTTTGCTACTGCTGCGATATCTTTTAAGTTTTGTAATGCAAAATCATAATCTATATCTAGCCCTAATTGAGAGGGTTTTAATGAAATATGAGCATCAACCTGATGTTCTTCAATTGCTTCAATAACAGCGATAATTTGAGCTTTTGCTTCTAAAGCTTCTTCTTTTTCAAAAACAAACTCACCTAAATTATCTACCGTACAAGAGATACCTTGAGCATTAAGTTTTTTAATACTTTGCATTGTTTCTTCGATATTCGTTCCTGCTACAACATGTTGAGCACCCATTTTTAAACCATATTTTTTAGCTGCTCCGTTTAATGCTTTGTTTTCTGATAATGTCATAAAAATATCTTTTAACATGATAATACTCCTATCTCTATTGGGATAACTAATTATAACATAAATCACTTTCATTCGTAAAAATTAGCGTGAGTCGACAGGGAATTAACAAGAAAAATGATGAATTATTAAGATATTATAAATATTTGAAAACATCTTGCTAAATCTATTGAATTACGATAACTTTTAGTAGTATATGAATATTTTGACAGATCATATATTAGATAAACTAGGAGGTAAGACATGAAGAACAAGACGATCAAAAAAACGGCGGTAGCTGCAATTGTGGCGACATCATTATTTTCTGCATCTAGTATTTCCTTCGCAAGTACATCTATCCAACAGGTGATTGACAACGCAAGAAAAGATATCAAACAAGCTTCTTATTCTTATTCGACACCTGCTCAAGCAGGCAAATTGGCAACGAGCAAAGAATTATACCCTATATTAAATAAAGCAAAAGCAAATTATCAAAAAGCTAAAAACGAAATTAACAAATCTAATGTAAAGAATAAAGCAGCACTTCTAAAAAGCTTAGACGATTTATATTATGAACGTGTAACAAAAGGACTTATTCCGTATATCGATGCGTATAACTATGCTGACAAATATTTAACACCGATTATGAATGAAATTGAAGCAGCAGAAGCTAACAAAGACTGGGCTAAGATCGAAAAAGGTTACCATAAGCTATCTGCTCAATTAAAAACTAGAACTGCTATCTTATACCGCTTTACAGGAAGAGACGCTCGTCGTCTATTACTAACTCAATATAAAGATCCAGCTAACGAAGTAAGAAATGAATTGATGGTTCCTGTAACTGTATTTATGAAAGTTAACCAAGCTGAAGCCCTACTTTCTGCAGGAAAACAGGATGAAGCAAACAAAGTGATTGCAACAATCCAGCCACTTCTAGAGAAACTCCCGAATGAAAAGGATCTACCAGCGGTTAACCAGCTTTTGGAGATGGTACACAGCTTAAATTCTCAAGTTGACGCAGATTTTTCTCTATCTCTAATGCATGTAAATGATACTCATGGTCATGTGGAGAAAGCACCAAAGCGAGTCACTGCAGTAAAGGAGTATAGAGCTTCTCACAAAGACGCTCTACTTATAGATGCAGGGGATGTATTCTCTGGAACGCTTTACTTCAATGAATTTAAAGGCCAAGCAGATTTAGAATTTATGAATCTAATGAAATATGATGTGATGACATTTGGTAATCATGAATTTGATTTAGGAACTTCTACAGAAGGACATAAAGCATTAAAAGAGTTTATCGAAAAATCTAATTTTCCGTTTGTTAGTTCAAACGTGGACTTCTCACAAGATGATTTGTTCAAAGGGTTATTTAATGTAAAAGTATCAGATGATCCTAAAAATGGACAAATCTACAGCGGTATTGTAAAAGAAATAAACGGTCAAAAAGTTGGTATCTTCGGTTTAACTACTGCTGAAACAGAAGGTATCTCAAGTCCAGAAAAAGTAAAATTCACTGACTACATTAAAGCAGCTCAAACTATGGTTGATGAGTTCGAAAAGCAAGGAATTAATAAGGTTATGGCTGTCACTCATATTGGTTATGATGACAACCCGGCAGTAGATAATGACTTAATGCTAGCAGCTGCAGTTACTGGAATTGATGTAATAGTTGGTGGACATAGCCATACAGAGCTGAAAAAGCCTGTAGTTGTAAGTAAAGATAGTAAAGGTGCTGAAAAGGATCCTACTGTTATTGTGCAAGCTTATCAATATAGTGATTTCCTAGGAACTTTAGAGGTAGACTTTGATAAAGAAGGTAAAGTAATTGCTCATGAAGGTGAGTTAATTCCAATTAAAGATCAAAAAGATGATGAGGAAGCCCTAAAGCTTTTTGAAAAGTACTCAACTAAAGTAAAAGAAATTGAATCAAAAGAAATTGGTGTATCTACGGAGAAGGATTTAGAAAATCCTCGAGTAAGCGAAGATGATTCACAGCCAAGCGTACGTAAAAACGAAACAATTTTAGGTAATATCATTACAGATGGTATGCTAGCTAAAGCTAAAAAGTATGATAATAAAGTAATTATGGCGCTTCAAAATGGCGGAGGTATACGCTCAGAAATCAAAGCGGGACCACTCACAGTTGGTGATGTAATTACTGTTCTTCCTTTCGGTAATACACTAGCTACAATGGAAATCAGTGGTGCTGACTTAAAAGCAGCATTTGAGATTAGCTTCAAAACCTATCCAAAGGAAAATGGCGGATTCTTACATGTGGCAGGTGGTAAGGTAACATTTGATTCTTCTAAACCTGCTGGAGAGAGAGTCGTTTCCATTCAATACTATGGAGCAGATGGTAAATTAGTAGATATTAAGGATAATGAGACATATGTAGTTGCCACAAATGCGTTCACCGCTAAAGGTGGAGATAGCTATGATGTGTTTAAGAAAATCTACGAAGCTGGTAAAGTAACTGATTTAGGTCTTTCGGATTGGGAAAACCTACGTGAACAATTAGAGTCTCTTGTTAAAATACCTACAGAAATTGAAGGTAGAATTGTTGATGTAAAAAAATAAAATAAATCCTTTAAACCCCTTATCTTTTTAAAATAGATAGGGGGTTTTTATATGCACACTTATTTCCAACATAACGTAAAAAATAAACAAATATATTGTATGTGTGGTCGGAAATGGATTTCTATTACTCTAAAATTCACTTCTTTTTTATTTGTTCGTAATATTATGTCAGAACCTTCTCTTTCATAACAGTTGATTAACAATGATTTTACAACCGTTTAGTAAGAATTATGCGGGGTATTTTAAAGATTAGGCACCTGATATTTACACTTAGGTGTATATCTAACTTCCAGCTTCAAGTCGAAGCGAGTGCTTACTTTCCAAAAGAAAGAGGAGGCGTTTTCTTATGAAGAAAACAGGTATAAAAGCAACAGCTGCAACAGCCCTTCTATCAGCTACAATTTTAGGAGGACCTTTAGTTGGCAGTGCACATGGAGGACCAGGAGATCACGGTGGCCCTAGTAAAGATAAGGGACATTCAAAAAACGGATATAAATCTCATCAAATGATGGAGAAAAGGGAACAGCAGAAAGATGAGCGTAGAGACGGATTAGAGCAGAAACGTGGCCAGTGGAACAATAATGTTGATAACGTCAGTAATGTACAGGATAAAAAAATTGATAGAAGTAAAGGAAATGCGGGAGTGGCCCATCAGGATAGGGAACATGTGAAACCAAATATGCCAGAAGTTTCAGGAGTTACTTTTGCAGTAGCAGACGCTTATGGTAAAAATACTATTTTGCCACTGTTAGCAAACATTAATACAGCAGAGGCAAAATTAGATTGGCCAGTCCTTGCAGAAAATTATCATCTGCTATCTAAGGAATTAAAATATGGCACGGCTATTTTTTATAAAACGACCGGTGAAGAAAATAGAAGTACCCTGATCGCTAACTATAAAGCACCTGCAGAAGAAGCAAGGGGAAAGCTAGCTTTACCATTGTCCATTTATACAGGACTAGTCCAAGCTGAAAAAGAGCTGGATGAAGGTAATGTAGCGAAGGCATGGAAAAAAATTGAGAAACTTAAAGTACTAGCGAGCAAATTAGACAATGTGGAAAACAATGCTTTACAAAAGGACATAGTGAATAAAGTAAATGCTTTAGAGGAAAATGTAAAAAATGATCTCCCAGATCAAACTTTCTCTAAGCAACTATAGGCTTTAATAAAGTGATCTCCCTTACTTGCTAAAGTTGTAATTTGATAGCTTAAACAGAATAAAATTTATAAAAGGGTTGTAAGTGTAGCTTGGCACTTACAACCCTTTTAGTAAAGTATATGCTTTCTTTTTATCTACAGCGAGCCTCTATAGAAAAAGCTATAGTAGATGGTCGTTTAATTGTTTACTAACTTGATTTCTTAATATGCTGATTTAAATATCCAACGGTCTATTGTGAATTTTTTTATAGTCTCCATATTCGGTTCATAGCCTATTCCGTATCCAGTCGGGGCAGTAATGTATCCATCTTTAGCAATAACCTCTGGACTAATAATATCCTCATCCCAATAACGGGAAGAACTAGATGTATCTCCTGGAAGAGTAAAGTTTGGTAAGGTTGTAAGCGCAATGTTGTGTGCCCTACCGATACCGGCTTCTAGCATACCTCCACACCAAACAGGTATATTTTTTTCCATGCAATAGTCATGTATTTTTTTCGCTTCTGTCAGTCCGCCAACACGACCTATTTTAATATTAATAACTTTAGCGCTGCCTAATTCTACTGCTTTTTTAACATCCTCTAGTGAGAGAATACTTTCATCCAAGCAGATGGGAGTTTGTATTTCATTCTGTAGCTTAGCGTGGTCTACAATATCATCGTAATCTAGTGGTTGCTCTATCATTAATAGATTATATTGGTCGAGCTCTTTTAATAATGAGATGTCTTTAAGTGTATAAGCTGAATTAGCATCGGCCATTAAAGGTATATTTGGGAAAGCTTCTCTTAGAGCTGCTATTAAATTGACATCTTGTCCAGGTTTTATTTTGACTTTAATACGTTTATAACCTTCATGTATGTAACGACGGACTACGTTTAATAGCTGCTCTGTGCTCTTTTGTAAACCAATACTTACTCCTACTTCAATTTTTTTAACTGAACCACCGAGTGCCTCGGAAAGTGTTAAGTGATTTCTTTTTGCGTAAAGGTCCCAAATGGCTCCCTCTATACCGGCCTTTGCCATATTGTTTTTTCTTATAGGAGAGAATATGGCAGATACTTCGTCAGGGTGGTTTATTTGTTTATTTAACACTAAAGGGATTAAAAAATCTTTTATGATATGTAAATTGGTTTGAAAGGTTTCCTCGTTATACCAAGGCGCTTGGAAGGCAGTAGTCTCACCCCAGCCGATATTTCCCTCTTTATCCATGACTTCAACGAGTAGGAAAGGCTTCTCTTGAACACTACCAAAGCTAGTGACAAAAGGGGTTTTCATATTCATATTCAGATGATGTAACGTTATTTGTTGAATGATCAATTTTATATGGCTCCTTTGTTTGGAGGTACTTCAGGATTTTTTAATAAACTGATAATAATTCACCGGCTCATTGGTTTTTCGAACTGCAATAATAGAGTAATCCTCTATAAATAAAGTTTGAATAATTTTTCTAATTTGCAGATTCCACTTTAATGCTAAATCAGGCTCGGTAACCCGCATTTCCTGTATCAGTTGAGGAATTGGCACCTCATATGCTTCCTCTGTCGGAATAAATAAACAAGGTTCAATTAATACTGGATAATTATGTTCTGTAATGGCAATTTGAAATGGTTGTTTAAAAGTTTTATTTTCCGACATCCAATTATCCTCCACTTTCTCACTCTTAATCTACCACTTTTTCATAACTGTTTCATTGATATTCCATGTAATTTTATGAATCCTCGTCAGTACTTTCAAAAAGAAAATGACTCGGAATACTTTGATACATAATCTGCCTATTTTTGAAGGCATCCTTTTGCTCCACAATTAACCCAGAAACGATAGCATTCATAAATGAAAATAAGGGGGCTACTGCATCAAAGGTCGATTTATTTTGAGAAAACACAGGAAATAATACGTCGCTAAATTCATGAATAGGAGCGAGCATAGAATCACTGATACCAATAACATAAGCCTTTTGTTTTTTGACAAGCTCAGCAATTTGAAGTGTTTCCTTCAAATAACGATGAAACGATATAATGATGACAACTGAATTCGAGTTCATCTGGGAGACAGTTCTAATCACATCTTCAGTATCTGGTCTTATAAAGTGAACATTTTCTTTTACTAGCCCTAAAGAAAAGGAAAGCCAATTCGCTGCTGGATATGAAGTACGTAGACCCAAAACGTATATTGCTTTAGCCTTTGACAGGCGCTGAACAGCTGCATAATAAGAAGCAGCATCTATTTGATCCATAGTTGTGAGGATGGATTGGCGATCTTTCTCCATAACCTGTTTATGAAAGCTATCTTCTTGAGACAGCTCAATTTCTGTGTGCTGATAGGGGCTAGTCGTGGGTTCATTTATAAAAAAATGTTCTCGCATTCGTTTTTGAAGCTCCACATAGCCTGAAAAGCCAAGAGAATATGAAAATCGTATAACAGTTGATTCACTTATCCCTATTCTTCCACCTAATTCGGCGGCGGAACAAAGCGCAATATCCCTAGGATGATCTAGTACATAAGTAGCCATCTTTTTTTGACTTTTAGACATACTAACGAAGTTATCTCGAATCAGATTATGTAATATCACATTGTTCTCCTTTTGAAGTTAAGGCATTATTTGAGATCCTTTTTGAAGTAGAAGCTTCATTTTCTATTATTGCTTAATTTATCATAATATTCCATTGATTACAATTACTTTTTGGTAAATGGTAATTATTACGTAAATTGTTTATAATAGCTTAATCGTAAAACGAAAAAACCCACTTATTAGTGGGTTGAAATTATTTTGTATTTTCTTTTTTCTCGTTTTTTTTATCCTCTTCGGCGATAAAATCAGGACAACCTTCTCCAACCATGTTAAGAGAGGCGATCTCATCTAAATCTCGCCTTCTTTTCATTTCATTCGGATCAACAGGATTTGAATGCAATTATTATCCCCTCTCAACTTTTACTTCAATATATTCTTTCAAAAAAGAAAAAAGTCCAAAAAAATATTTTGTCCATAAAAAATTGCTTAAATTTGTATTATGTGCAGGAATTAAATCACAAATGATTCTGATAATTGTAAAAATAAAATGAAATAGTAAAATAAAATTAATAGAGGGGAGCGTTAATCGTGCCAGTTAAACATTTTGTCCATGGAATGAATAAAAGTATTAGTCATGTCGAAAAATCTGTAGAACAAATGGTATTTCAAACGAGTATGACTAAGGCGGAACAACAACAAATTATGCAAGCTTTACTAGAACTAAGTGAAAAAGTAAAACTGATTGAAACATATATTAATATGGAAAAAAGAAAAGACATCTCTTAATGTCATTTCTTTTAACAAATATTTAAGCATGCCCAGGTTATAAAGACTCGTAAGAAAGTGCCTCAGCAATTTTTGTGATCTCTGTCAAAGGTGGATGACAAATATTGTTTTGACATATTTGCACAGATAAGGCCTGTGGCGAATCGTTCATTGACCACACATCAAATGGTCTGTATGTTGTCTGCAGGAGAGTGGTAATATCTCCAAATGGATGACCGCTTAATTTTATTTGTCTACCATTACTATTTTGTGACATAAAGCCAATTAGTAAAGAAAGATGAGAGGTAGGGTACAGTGTGATTTCCTCAGCAAAAGTTGTGACTGTTCTTTCAGCCTCTTTCAGTAGAGCCATGTCATCTGTAATTTTTGCTAGTTTCCATAACTGCCAGGCAACGGTTCCGTTTCCGGAAGGAATAACCTGATCCATCACGATTTTTTCTCGAACCAATAGTTTTTCGGCATTATTGCTTGTAAAATAAAATCCTCCGTTTACTTCATCCTTAAATTGCTGTGTAATTATTATTGCTGTTTTTTTAGCTTTTTCTATATATTTTTCTTTTCCTGTAGCCTCATATAGTTCGATAAATGCCCATAATAAATTAGCATAGTCATCCAAATATGCGATATGCTTTGTCTCGCCTTCTCGATATGTTGCATATAGTGTGCCTTCCCTTATAAGATGGGATTCTATAAATTGAAGTGCATCTTTTGCTAATTCGATAAAGGGAGAGTTAGTAAATACGGCTCCTGCCTTTGCAAGTGCAGCGATCATCAACGCATTCCAAGAAGTAATCACTTTGTCATCCAAATGAGGGGAGACACGTGATTGACGCTGCATTAATAGCAAGGTCCTTGAATTCTCTATACGTTCCTCCCATTCATCCTCTGATATATTAAACTCTTCTAGAATAGAAGCTGGATCGATATAAATCAGGTTCGGTATGTTTTCGCCCTCGAAATTTCCTTCTTCCGTAATATCATAGGTCTTAGCAAAAAGTAAGCCTTCCACGCCTCCTAAGACCTCCATTATTTCATGATAAGACCAAGTATAATACGTACCTTCTTTACCTTCACTGTCTGCATCAAAAGCAGAATAAAATGCACCATTTGGATGTAACATTTCTCTTTTAAGAAATTTAACCGTATTATAAACAATTTCTTCATATTGCGGGATTCTGGTGATTTGGTACGCCTCTGTATAAACCATTAGAAGTAAGGCTTGATCATATAACATTTTTTCAAAGTGAGGTACAAGCCAAACCTCATCTGTAGAGTATCTAGCAAATCCATAGCCGAGATGATCATAAATTCCACCACGAGCAATCCCATCTAAAGTAGTTTCTACTATGTTTAGAGCGTCTGCATCCTTTGTTGTATCATAGTATCTCATCAAAAAGAGCAGGTGAAGAGGAGAGGGAAACTTTGGCTCTTTTCCGAATCCGCCATATTGGGAATCAAACATACTCGATAAATGTTTGAACGCAGTTTCAAATATAGAAGGTGGTAGAGTTTTGTCTTGACCCATTTCCTTTTCGGTAGCTTGAAGTGCCGCAGTGAGCTTTTCACTAATCTCTTCTATATGTTCAAATTCGTTTTGAAATACATTATGTAATCGTGGCAGCAATTCAAGCAAGCCGGGTTTTCCGTACTTTTGTTCCTTTGGAAAGTAAGTTCCTGCATAAAAGGGCTTTTGCTCAGGTGTTAAAAAGACATGGAGTGGCCATCCTCCTTCTCCAGTTAGCATCTGGCAAACGGTCATATAAATAGAATCAATATCCGGGCGTTCCTCTCGATCAACCTTTATGGATATAAAATACTTATTTAAAATGTCGGCGATTTCTTGATCCACAAAAGATTCTTGTTCCATCAAGTGACACCAATGACAACTACTATATCCAATACTAACAAAGACCGGCTTGTTCTCTAGTTGTGCTTTTTCAAATGCCTCCTTGCTCCATGTAAACCATTCGACTGGATTATAAGCATGTTGCAGTAAATAAGGAGATTTTTCAGTGATTAGTCTATTAGGTTTATTATTAGGCATTAAATCAACTTCCTTCTGTAAGAATGATTTATTTGTACTTTACCCAATAATTGATCTTTTAATAGTTATCAATGGCTTTAGTATTATATTTTCTTATATATAAAGCAGAGTTAACATCTAGTTTGTATAGAAAAATATATAAATATAATTATATTCTATTTGTCTTTTTAAATGGTACAATGTGGAATGTATATAGTGTAAAGGGATTTATATACATAAGATTTTAGTAACTAATAGGTAATAAATACAAAAGGATTGTGTATGTAAATGAAATTAGAATTGCTTTTAAATGAAGTAAAGAATATTAAGGGAAATCATGAACTTATTCAACGGAAAACTGGAGGCTACTATAATATTTTTGAGATTACCAATATTGCTCATGATGAGGTACGGATATGCCGTTTCCTCTATGATTTATTAAATCCGAAGGGTAGTCATTATCAAGGAAATATTTATTTACAACTTTTTATCGAACATGTCCTTCAATTAGAAATACCTTTAACGGAAATAGAACACGTTAATGTATATCGTGAATTCTTAATTGAAAATAATCGGAGAATTGATTTAGTCATTCAGACGCCTAATTATTTTATTCCAATTGAAGTTAAAATTTTTGCAACAGATCAAGAAAATCAGTGCGCAGACTATTTAAAAGTAGCCCAAAATGCCAACGTTTTTTATTTAACTCGTTTTGGTGAAATGCCTTCTGATAGTAGCATTATAGAGAAGAAACACATTACTCCAATCTCTTTTTCTCTAGATATTATCAAATGGTTAGATAAATGTCTTGAGCACCGTGATATTATCAAGGTTGCATCCATACGAGAGGTACTTTTTCAGTTTCAATCAGCTATTAGGAATTTTACAAACCAATTGGAGGATGAGCAAGAGATGGAAATAAAAGAGCTGCTGAAAACCTCGTCTGCATCAATGAAAAGTGCTGTTGCAATTGAGAAGAGTTTAAAAGGGGTAAAAACTGATTTATTGCTTCGTATATTTAAAGGATTAGAAGAACGCATAGGGTTGGGAAAATTACATAATACATATGATTATGAATTTAATAACATGAAAAAAATAGAAACCTTTTATGATGTAAAGGGCAGTACTTGTCCAGGGATTAGTTATTTATATAAAGAAAATGTGAAGCCAGGAGTGGATATTTGGTTTCGACTTGAAATAGAAGATTATTTAGATGCTGGATTTGTCGTGGCTAAAAATTCAGAGCTTACTCAACAGGTTTTAACTGAAGAAGAAATTAAACTTCATATTCCTCATTTAAATCCCGAGCTCTTAAACTGGTGGGCGTATTGGGAACACTTACCTGTAGATGATGCAAATCAAGTTCCTAATTTTAAATATTTAGATGATGAAAATTTATATTTTAAGCTTTTTGATGAATGGTATTTTAAAGAATTTATAAACGAGTCAATGAAACGAATTGAATTAATTTTTCCATATAGAAAGTAAAGTAATTTTCGAGGTAGGATTTTTTTGCTCTATCATTATACAGTTGCTAGTAGAACGCGAACGTAGCTAATACCCCTCAAAAAGCCCAAAAAATGAATCATGTTTACATAAAAGTAAACATGATTCAAAACAAATCGGCTACAAGCTAATACCGGTAGAAAGTAGTAAAAAGTTTAGTGAAACAACTGCTACTGAGATGTGCATTAAAACTGTTAACCAGTTTTTGCTCGAGCTTTGGAAATCCTGTACAGTCATAGCTACTGACCATATGAAAATAAACAAATATGCTAATTGTAAAAATATTGCTGGCAACATCATAACACCTCCTCTTTTCTATCATATTGCGACGAGAGGAAAAGAACTCCACTAATGTCTATCTTTTATTTATTAGACTTTTATTGAATGTAAAAATGTTAACAATGGCATGCTAAAGCTATGAATTTAGTATCTCTCTTACAAATGTTAATTTCACATAAAGTATGAGATAACAAATGCAGAAGTTAAGTTGCATAAAGTATGGTGATTTCTACTAACTATGAACGCATTAGCTTTGGAAAGCGACAAGTTCTCCATGAAGCCTATGCGTCTTTTTGATGCTGTAACTGTCTCAGTCGTCCTAATGGTTTTTCTGACCTCCTGGAAATAAAGTTATAAAACCTTTGACAAGCTATAATAAATCGTGTAAATTATCCAATGGACGAACAATTTATATTTTATACAATAAAAATATTCGTGTTTAGGAGTGTTGTAACGTGGAAAACGTATTTGATTATGAGGATATTCAATTAATTCCTGCGAAATGTGTGGTTAACAGTCGTTCTGAATGTGATACTACAGTTTCTTTAGGTGGACATAAATTTAAATTACCGGTTGTGCCTGCAAACATGCAAACAATCATTGATGAAAAAATTGCATTGTATTTAGCGGAAAATGGATATTTTTATATTATGCATCGTTTTCAGCCAGAGGAACGTGTAGATTTTATTAAGAATATGCAATCCAAAGGTTTAATCGCATCTATTAGTGTAGGTGTAAAAAAAGAAGAATATGATTTTGTTGAACAATTGGCTAATGAAGCATTAGTTCCTGAATTTATTACAATAGATATTGCTCATGGTCATTCTAACGCAGTAATCGATATGATAAAGCATATTAAAAAACATATACCGAAAAGCTTTGTCATTGCTGGCAACGTGGGAACACCTGAAGCTGTGCGTGAGTTAGAAAACGCTGGTGCAGACGCTACGAAGGTAGGAATTGGACCAGGCAAGGTGTGCATTACAAAAATCAAAACTGGCTTTGGAACTGGCGGTTGGCAATTAGCTGCATTACGCTGGTGCGCAAAAGCTGCTAGTAAACCAATTATAGCGGACGGTGGAATTCGTACCCATGGTGACATAGCTAAGTCTGTAAGATTTGGAGCATCCATGGTTATGATCGGTTCGCTATTTGCAGGACACGAGGAATCTCCTGGAGTAACAATTGAAAAAGATGGTAAACGTTTTAAAGAGTATTTTGGATCAGCTTCTGAGTTTCAAAAAGGTGAAAAGAAAAATGTAGAAGGCAAAAAAATGTTCGTTGAGCATAAAGGGAATCTTGAGGATACCTTAAGAGAGATGGAGCAGGATTTACAATCTTCTATTTCTTATGCAGGTGGAAACAAACTTGACGCTATACGTAATGTAGACTATGTAGTCGTTAAAAACTCCATCTTTAATGGAGATAAAGTATATTAAAAAGTATCTTATTTTGGAAATAATTTCTATTAATTAACAAGGTGATATGGTACAATTTCTCTGAGATTATTATTATTTCAATAACAAAAAATAGGGAGTGTTTCATATGGCTGTTAATGTATATATTAACTTTAATGGGAATTGTCGAGAAGCAGTAGAATATTATAGCCAAGTTTTTAAAACAGAAGAGCCACAAATAATGACTTTTGGTGAAGCACCAAAAGATCCAAACTTTAGTCTTCCAGATGAGGTCAAAGATTTAGTTATGCATACTCGTCTTAATATTGGTGGTAGTAATGTGATGTTTTCAGATACTTTCCCTGATTATCCTTTTGTTGTTGGAAATAATATTAGTTTAGCTTATATGAGCGAAGACGAGGCAGAAATTAAAGCCGCTTTTGAAACTCTTAAAGAGGGTGGAAAAGTTGGTATGGATATACAAGAAACCTTTTGGAGTAAGTGCTACGGAATTGTAACAGATAAATTCGGGATTGAGTGGCAATTGAGCCTTGAAATGAATAACCATTAGTACATTTTAAAGAGGATGGGACAAAACCCACCTTAGAAAATTACGAGTCCCGAAAATTTACCGATTAGTAAATTTTCGGGACTCTTTTCTATTACATAGTGGTGTTCTCCGCTACAGTGGACGCTTTCCTAGGGCACGGATCGAGCCCATAGTCTCTCCCACACGCTATCTTAAATAAATATCTTGCCTGGATTTAAAATACCATTCGGATCAAAAAGTAATTTAATAGACTTCATCAATTCTACCGCTTCGCCATGCTCTTTTAGTTGATACTTCATCTTCCCGACACCTACACCATGCTCACCTGTACAGCTCCCACCTAATTCTATTGCTTTCATGGCAATTTGGTCGTCTGTATATTTTGCTTTAGCTTTTTCTACAGGATCGTTAGGATCATACATGACCATCGTATGGAAATTACCGTCACCTACGTGTCCAAACACACCACCGATAAGACCGCTTTCCTCTAATAGTGTACGACCGAATACTACCATCTCGGCTAGCTTAGAGATAGGTACGCATGCATCGGCACCAGTAGAAGCTTTTCCTTTAATATGCTTGTAAGAATAGGCTAGCTCATGACGAGCCTTCCACAAATCGGCACGATCTTTTGGGGTATTGGCGCGTTCCCAATTGCTACAACCGAATTCCTTCATTAATTCTTCTACAACCGAAGCTTCCTCTTCAACAATGTTAGGTGTACCTGCAAATTCAAAGAATAGTGAATGCTCTTCTGGGAACGCATAGCCCCCATAACTATTCACTTGTTTAATACTCTCAGCATCTACTAGCTCCATTCTAAGTACTTGTATCCCACAGGACAAGACTGCCTGAGCAGCTTCTGCACATTCTCCAGGTGTATTAAATGTACAACGTGCAGCTAAAACCTTTTCAGGTATGCCATGTAGCTTGAGTGTAGCCTTTGTAATAACTCCTAACGTCCCTTCGGAGCCAGCCATTATTCCATTCAAGTTGTAGCCAGAAGAGGACTTCTTCGCCTTTGAACCAGTATGTATGACAGTGCCATTTGCTAGAACAACCTCTAAATCTAATATTTGGTCTCTCATAGACCCATATCGTACGGCCGTTGTGCCGCTTGCATTATTTGCGATCATTCCTCCAATCGATGCATCCGCACCTGGATCAATTGGAAAGTAAAGTCCATGCTTATTTATAAATTCGTTTAGCTGAAGTCGGGTGATGCCTGGCTCTACTGTTATCATCAAATCCTCAGGATAGAATTCTATAATTTTTTTCATATTATCGAAGTTCATAGAAATTCCTTTGTGAATCGGAATAGCTTGACCTTCTAGTCCGGATCCTGCTCCATAGGGGGTAACAGGAATTTTATGCTCATTTGCTATTTTCAATACTTTCACAATATCTTCTACGCCTTCTGGAAAGTACACAAAATCTGGCTCCACGTAGGGATGGGAGGATTCATCTCGACTATGTCTATATAATTCTGATTCGCTTTTACTTATTTTTTCTTTTCCAAGTACCTCTACAAATTGCTCATATAAATAGGTTTCCATGACAATCCTCCTGTAAATCTAAAAATTCAAAATATTTATTTACAATAATATTAACATAATATATTATTCATGTATACAGTATACAGAAAGGAGAATGCTCTTTGTGAAAAAGCTATTTCCAAAAGAATCTCTTGCTGATCAAGCTTTTAAGGCTTTAAAGGATGCAATTATTACGGGCAAACTTCCCCAGCAGGAAGAATTACCAGAAGAAAAGTTAGCGGTAGATTTAGGGATTAGCAGAACTCCAATACGTGAAGCTATAAAAAGGCTAGCAGTCGAGGGTCTTGTACAGTTAAATAAGTCTAAACCAGCAACTGTAGCAACTTTTAAGAAAGAGGACGGACTCCATTATATGGAGATACGAAGGCTTTTAGAAATCTACAACATCGACAAACATGCCCATCAAATCTCTGAGGAGATACTGTGCGCCTTACAGGATAACCTAGTGGAGCAATTAGCATCGATTAAAAACGAAAGCTACAATACATTTATTGACTTAGACCAACAATTTCATTTGCTAATCGGAAGTATAGGAGCCAATCGCAAATTGAGTGAGCTGATAAATGAAGCCAATGCTGGAAGTAATCGTGCTTTTTTAATACTCTCCAACACGTTAGAGGTCAGTGCAGAGGAAGCCTATTATGAGCATGAAGAAATTTTAAAAGCGCTTCGAATACATCATAACGATTTAGCCAAACAACTTATGACTCGTCATCTAGATAATGTAGAAAGAAGATTTTTATCATATTTTAATGAGGAGGATAAGAAATGAAGAAATTATTCACATTACTAATTATTACATTAATTACGTTAAGTGCATGTGGAAGACCATCCACCAATACATCAACATCTAGCTCGGGGGAAGAACAAGATCAATATACTATTAATCTTGCATATTTGGTGTCCGAAGAGCAGTCCACACATTTAGCAGCCAAAACATTTAAGGAAAAGCTAGAAGAAGAATCTGATGGACGTTTAAAAGTAGAGTTATTTCCAAATGGACAGCTATACCCTTCAGACAGAGAGGCTATTGAAGCTGTTCAGTTAGGTAACATCGAAATGACTATTCCAGCAGTAGCACCATTGGCATCTTTCAATAAAAAGTTCATGGTTTTTGATTTGCCATTTTTGTTTAATGATCATGAGGCAGCATATAGAGCGCTTGATGGAGATTTAGGGGATAAGTTGCTTGCGGAATTAGAGAGTAATGATATGAAGGGATTGGTTTTCGCTGAGAACGGCTTTCGTCATATGTCTAATAACAAAGGTCCAATTGAAGGTATAGCAAATCTGAAGGGGTTGAAATATCGAACGCTTGAAAACCCCGTACATACGGATACCTTTAAGGCCTTTGGGGCAAATGCCTCTCCATTTGCTTTTGGCGAATTATACACAGCACTTCAACAAAATACATACGAAGCAATGGAGTCTCCAATTTCTTTGTATTATACTAACAAATTTTATGAGGTTCAGGATTATCTAACTCTTACTAGTCATGTTTACGCTGCAACTATTTTGTTGATGAACAATGATTTCTATAATAGCTTACCTGATGACTTGCAGGAGCTAGTACAAACTGCTTCTGAGGAATACAGAACAGAACAACGAGAAATTGCACAAAAACAAGATGTAGAATTCCTAAAAAAATTACAAGAAGAAGGAATGAAAGTCAATGAACTGACTGAAGAGCAACGCAAAGAATTCAAAGATGCAACTCAATCCGTTTATGACAAATACGTAACTGAAATAGGAGAGGATCTTGTCCATATGGCAGAGGAAGCAAACAAACAATAATGGAGCAGGGGTGAAATGTATATGCTAAAGAAATTTGCCAAGTTCGAAGAGATATTGCTAGTCTTCTCCCTAGTTTTAATGGTTGCACTAATTTTTGGTCAAGTAATAGGCAGATATGTCTTCTCCTCAGCACCAAGCTGGACAGAGGAAATGGCAAGATATATTCATATTTTCCAAGTTTGGATTGGCGCAAGCTATGCGGTCAAATTAAGACAGCACATTAGAGTGGAAGCGTTTATTACTCGCTTCCACGGGGTGTTTCGCCAAGTACTAGAAATATTATCTATCCTGATTTGGTTTGCAATGGCACTATTTTTGGCGGTATTTGGTACAGAACTTGTTCTGAGTAGCATTAATCATGGTCAACTGGCACCCGCTATGCAAATTCCTATTTGGATTCCTTATTTGGCTATACCACTTGGTGGAATTGGAATGGCAATCCGATTAGTGATTCAAATAAAAGAAGTCATACGCGGCAATTATGAAAAACCTGAAGAAGAGGAGATCATACTATGACGGTAGCTCTTTTGTTTGGTACTTTGTTTATTTGCCTATTGATTGGCGTTCCTATTGCAATTTCGTTAGGGGTTTCTGCTTTAGTCGCTATTTATTTTGGTTCGAACCTTCCACTCGGCATTATAGCTCAAAAAGCATTTACATCTTTGGATTCTTTCCCCCTATTGGCAATCCCTTTTTTCATGTTAGCAGGGGTTCTGATGAGTAAAGGAGGAGTCTCTAAAAGGTTATTGGATATGGCTGCAGCCTTAGTAGGTTGGATTGTTGGAGGGTTATCTTTAGTAACTATAGTGGCATCTATGTTTTTTGCAGCTATATCAGGATCAGGACCTGCAACGGTAGCAGCAATTGGTGGTTTTATGATTCCTGAAATGAAAAAAAAGAAATATGATGGTGGATTTGCGGCTGCTGTTTCCGCTTCTGCAGGATCCATAGGTGTGATTATTCCACCAAGTATTCCTTTTGTTCTTTATGGAGTAATTGGGAGTGTGTCCGTAGGAAGTATGTTCCTTGCAGGAATATTACCTGGTATTATTATCGGTATTGGTCTTATGATCACTGCTTATTTTATTGCTAAAAAACGTGGCTATAAGTCAGAGGACAACGCAAGCTTTTCATTTAAGGATGTATTAAAAGCTACATACGATGCAAAATGGGCATTGCTAATACCTATAATTATTTTGGGTGGGATTTACGGGGGCTTTTTCTCTCCTACAGAAGCTGCAGTAGTAGCAGTCGTCTATGCATTAATTATTGGATTGTTCGTGTACAAGGAGCTTACTTGGAAATCCGTTTTTGAATGCTTTCGTGAAGCGGTCGTCATTAATGCTACTACGATGATTATTATTGGACTTTCAGTATCTTTTGCGTATTTTATGACTTTAGAACAGGTACCCAATGATATTTCTTCTTTCTTGACTGAATTATCTACCAATCCAATTGTCATTTTAATAGCTATTAACATCATACTATTAATAGTAGGAATGTTTATCGATACAATATCTGCATTAGTCATCCTAACACCGATCCTTTTGCCAATTGTTATTGCCGTTGGTGTCGACCCTATTCATTTTGGGGTAATATTAGTTACCAACTTAGCGATTGGTTTTATCACACCACCACTTGGTGTAAACTTGTTTGTAGCTTCTAGTGTAGGTAATGTAAAGTTTGAAAAAATAGTAATGGCTGTCATTCCGTTTTTATTCAGCATGATCGTTTGCTTAATCCTAATTACTTTCTTACCGAGTCTATCTTTATGGCTTCCAAGCATTCTAGGCAATAAATAATTGTGAAAGAAGGATAAATAGATATGTCTTTAAACATTAATCCACGTGCAAGAGCACTTGAACAACCTGGCATTCGTCAGTTTTCTAATCAGCTCGTTAACTTCCCAAATGCTATTAATCTTACAATAGGACAACCAGATTTTCCAACTCCACAGGCAGTAAAGGATGCTGGAATAAATGCTATTCAAAATAATTTAACTGGATATTCTCATAATGCTGGATTAATAGAATTACGAGAAGCAGTTAATAATTTTTTTACAGACAAATATGGTTTCTCCTACAATCCTGCTAAGGAAATTGTCATTACGAACGGGGCCAGTGAAGCCATCGACACAGTATTTCGAACAATTTTGGAAGAGGGCGATGAAGTTATATTGCCAGCTCCTATCTATTCCGGCTATGAACCTGTCATTAAATTTTGTGGAGCTAAGATTATTTATCTAGATACGACAAACACTGGTCTTCAACCATCAGCCGATGCACTGGAAAAACTTATAACCGATAAAACAAAAGCTATTTTGTTTAATAATCCATCAAATCCTACGGGCATGGTCATTGAAAAGAACGTAATGGATGACCTAGTTGAAATGCTGAAGGATAAGGAAGTTTATATTGTCTCTGATGAGATTTATAGTGAAAATACCTTTTTAGGAGAGCATGTTTCCTTTGCTTCATATCCGGTGCTAAGAGAGAAATTATTTTATATCCACGGTGTTTCAAAATCCCATTCAATGACAGGCTGGAGAATTGGATTTATATTAGGTCCTGAAAAAATTATGGAGCATGTGCTTAAAGTACATTTATACAATTCAATTTGCGCTTCCTTGCCATCACAGTATGGTGCGTTAGAGGCATTAACGAATTCGAAAGATATCCCAAGTGCGATGAATGTAGAGTATGTAACAAGACGTGATTATGTATATAATCGTTTGTTAGAAATGGGCCTACCTGTCATTAAGCCTAACGGAGCATTTTATATATTCCCTTCTATAGAAGCATTTGGCATAAAGTCATTTGATTTTGCTACTAAGTTGCTACATGAAGGCGGTGTTGCTGTTGTTCCGGGTAGTACATTTACTCCATATGGAGAAGGATATATTAGAATTTCCTACGCTTATTCCATGGCAGTTTTAGAAGAGGGTTTAAATCGTTTAGAACGTTTTATAGAAAAACTATAATTAATAGTCCCAAAGATTTCTATTACATGACGAAATGGAGAATACAATGAAAAAAATTATTTCGTATTCACTTGCAATTGGTATTTTTAGTAGTGCTCTTTTTACTCCAGTGGCTAATGTACATGCGGCTTCTCTAACAAAAGCGGAAACACTTGTTCAGAGAGCGCAGAAAGAAGCGACGGCTCTAAAATGGCAAATTTCCTACGAGCATACTAACTCTATTAAAACTCCAGATATGAGGGTTTTTAATTCGACTAAATCAGCTTACCTAGCGGCACAAAAAGAAATTGCATCGATCAATGACTCTGCAAAAAGAGCTGAACTAGAAAAAAGGTTAGAGGAAACGGTAGGGAGCCATTATAAGCGTTCCATGGGATACGTGGATGCAATCACGTCTGGAAATAAAATTCAGAAACTATCAGATACCCTGGAACTAGAGTACAGGAAGGACCCAAGCTCTAAACTTACGGAAACAGCTTATCGTGCCTTGTCTGAGGAGATTAAAAAACAAGGAAAGCTTCTCTATAAAGTATACGGCAAGTCTACGCGTGAAGCTTTTATTACTAAATATAAGTCGCCTGCCGAACAGATGCTACTTAATGTAAAATCTGCGAAAACAGCTACAGGCTTAATCAATGACCTGGATCAGGCGATTCAAAAGAAAGCAAAACAACAGGAAAAGGATTCTATTTTAAATCAGTTGTTTTTAAGTTTAGAAGCGCTAAAAGATGATTCTATGTATTATCAATTATTTGATGAATACAGCAAGATAATTCGAAAAGACTCTAATTTTCTTTCTCAAGAAAAAGAATTAACAGCTTATTTTGAACATATGAATCAGCTAATAAATAAAAAGGATATAGCTGGAGTTTTTGCATTGTATAGTGAGGAATTTCCGGACTATCAATATTTGAAAGAAGATATTCAAGGCTCTTTCAATGAAAATGATACAAAATTCGAATTGTTAAATGCATATGTCTATACAATCATTAGTGATTATGCCTATGTTGAAGTGGAGGACTTGGCGACAACTGGGAATCAGAAAGAATCTATTCTAAATGTATACTTACTGAAAAAAGAAAGTATGGAATGGAGAATTGTGGATATTTTTACTCCTTACTAATATATGAATTTCTAACAACCAATGGGCTATAAACTTGTTGGTTGTTATTTTTTGTTTGAAAGAATGTTAGAATTATTAATATAGAAAATTCTAATAACTTTATAATTGCTTTCGAGGAGGAAAATAAATGAAGAAACTTCTTTTAACAGGATTTGAACCGTTTTTAAATTATACAGTGAATCCAACTATGAAAATTGTAGATGAATTGGATGGTTTAGAAATCAATGGTTATAAAGTGGTTAGTAGAATCCTAACGGTAGACTTTCTTTTGTCTGGGCAACAATTACTTCAATTATTGGAGGATGAAAAGCCAAATGTCCACATTTCATTGGGCTTAGCAGCTGGCAGATATAAAGTCACACCGGAGAGAATTGCTATTAATGTTAAAGATGGAGATGCAGACAATGTAGGAAATAGACCAATTGATGAACCTATTCAACCAGAGGGAGAGCCAGGTTACTATTCCACGCTACCAATTCGCAAAATGGTTGATAAGCTAATAGAAAATGGTTTTCCTTCAGAAATTTCTAATACCGCTGGCACTTATCTTTGTAATAATGTGATGTATGAAGCATTACATTACGTGAATACGACTAATAGTTCTATAATATCAGGGTTTATTCATATCCCAGCCTCTCATGAACTGGCTATTGAGCATGGTAAAGTTCCAAGCTGGTCTCATGAAGATTTAAAAAATAGTGTTATCACTTGTATAAGTGTTTTAGATTCTAATGAATAGAGATAAGCCTAAGTTCTTTAGAACAGGTGAGAGAACCCTGCGTTTTAGTTTCCAGGAGGCTATTAGTCACGAAATACTAAATAACGTACATTCCTTTGCCGAAATGATTTCTTTGGAATGGAGTCATTATATAGAAGAAATCGTACCAAGCTACCATACGGTTACTGTTTTTTTCTACACTTCGTCTACTTTAGAGAAGGCAAATATAGAGGAATTACTAATAAAATGGCAACAACAAAAGCAAATGGATAAAAACAAATCGACTATATTAGTACATATTCCGGTTTGTTATGAAGAGTCATTTTCAATTGATATAGATAGAGTAACTTCTATTAATAAATTATCTAAAGAAGAGATTATTAAACTTCATACGCAAACTTTATACACCGTTTATATGGTTGGATTCTTGCCTGGTTTTCCTTATTTGGGTGATTTAAATAAAGATATTTGCGTATCACGTTTAGATAAACCCAGAGCTTTTGTACCAAAAGGATCTGTTGGAATTGGTGGAAGTCAAACAGGTATATATCCAATCGACTCCCCAGGAGGGTGGAATATAATTGGTAGGACCCCTTTGGAAATATATTCGGTTAATCGAAAATCACCATTTTTATTGAAAGCAAGAGACCTTCTTCAATTTTATCCTATTTCTTTGAATGACTACAAAGAGTTAGAAATCGAATTGGAAAAGGATCCAGAGGCAATTTATCGTTTTGTAGAGGAGCTGTGACCATGAGGATTGACATAAATGCTGATGTTGGAGAAAGCTTTGGTAGCTTTAAGGTAGGAGAGGATGAAGAATTATTTAAAGTCATTACATCTGCAAATATTGCTTGCGGATTTCATGCTGGAGATTTCACGGTAATGAACAGTACAGTTCAAGGGGCAAAGAAAAATAATTTATCTATTGGTGCTCATCCTGGTTTTCCTGATAAACAAGGATTTGGACGTAGAAATATGAATATGTCTCCAAATGAAATTTATGAAATGATCATTTATCAAATAGGGGCGTTAAAGGCTTTTTGTCAGATTCATAATGTACAGCTTGCTCATATAAAACCTCATGGAGCACTATATAATATGGCAGCTATAAATAGTTCTATTGCTAGAGCGGTAGCTCGAGCAGTCTATGATATAGAACCGAATGCGATTCTATTTGGCTTAAGTAACAGTGAAATAATAGTCGCTGGGAAAGATCTTGGACTTCAAACTGCCCAAGAGGCTTTTGCTGATCGACTTTATGATGAAGAAGGTTATCTCGTTAGTCGAACTGAACCAAATGCTGTGTTAGCTACTGTGGAGGATGTTGTCAATCAAGCATTACGAATTGTAAAAGGAAATGAAGTAAGGACCAAGACAGGTAATATAATAAGTATTCATGCCGATACTTTGTGCTTTCATGGTGATGGAAAAAATGTCTCGTCTATAGTTAAGAAAGTGAGAATGGTGCTAGAGGAAAATAATGTAAAGGTTGCACCTGTGGAGTTGAGTAAGTGAAAGCACTATTTAAAGTAATAAAAGAGGGGGTATACGCCTCCTATCAAGATTTAGGAAGAACAGGGTATCGAAAATTTGGTATGCCAGTGGCGGGGGCGATGGACAAGTTTGCTTTTCAAATAGGTAATAAAATAATGAATAATTCTCCAAATTCCCTTACTTTAGAAATATTTTTAGGAGGAATTTCTCTAGAAGTATTAGATACTCATAAAATAGTCATCTGTGGAGCAGACCTCGAAGCTGCTTTAGATGGAAAGCCCATAACTTTATGGAAGTCTTTTAGTGTCTTTAAGGGACAAGTCTTAACTTTTAAAGGACCAAGGGGTGGAAGTATTGCATATATAATACCAGTAGGAGGGTTTTGTGCTGACACAGTCATGAACAGTAAATCTGCATATCCACGAGCTGACATAGGGGGTTTGTTGAAGCCAGGAACGATCTTGTTTGTCCCAGATATCCCTTATAGTAAAGTGCAAACTGGTTTAATACCATCTTTTATTCCTAATTATGAAAAAGAAGTTACTGTAAATGTATGGAAAAGCCCCCATTTGTCTTTGTTTAAACCAAAAAGTATCGAGACTTTTTTGGACTCGGCATACATTTATAAAGCTGGTGATCGAATGGGGTACTACATAGAGGGCCCAGAGCTGGAATTTGTTTCAAATGGAGACATCTTATCCGAGGCTACACAGTTTGGTACTATCCAAGTCTCTAATAATGGTCAGCCTGTTATTTTAATGGCAGATGCACAGACAGTTGGCGGATACGCAACAATAGGAAAGATAGCTGAGGAGGATTTGTGGAAGGTTTCTCAGTTGAAAATTGGTGGTATAATACATTTTCAATGGATTATATAACTAAACTGTCATAATTTACGAGTATAGAGTTACCGTATTTTATGACAGTTCTAAAAAATGATATTTATAGCTGGTTTGTAAAAGATAATATTTGCGCTTCTACAGAGCTTTCACTACATTTTTAAATGCTCGTTCATTTCCCTGGAAATATCATTTAATTCATCCTCGTTCATCATATAATACCAAATACCATTCTTTAACTCTCCGACACCGTCCTCAAAGGATAAAGATTCAATCGTATTTATGCTTTTTTTATATTCCTTTTGTATATTTAGCATCTGCTCGAAGGTCATATTGGTTTGTATATTTTCTTCGATAATATAGAGGAGCTCATTATGCTTTAAGAGTATGTTAAAGTTGGCTCCCTTTTTTAGTAGGGATTGAATTACTTGTTTTTGACGTAATTGCCTTCCAAAATCTCCCCGTGGATCATCCTTACGCATTTGTACATAATCTAAAGCCTGATCTCCGTGTAAGCTAATTTCTCCTTCTTTGAAGATAGTATCATTCACCTGGAAGCTCCTGTCATTGTTAACTGTCACGCCACCTATAAAATCCACAATGTCCTTAAATCCTTCCATATCTATTTGAATCACATAGTCAATTGGAACATTTAGTAGATTTTCAACTGTATTTACAGACATTTCTATGCCCCCGAATGCATAGGCATGATTGATTTTGTCTTGAATTTCTTTTCCGATGATCTCTGTATAAGTATCGCGAGGAATGCTAACCATTTTAATGGATTCGCTAGTAGGGTTCACTGTTAGGAAGAGAATTGTATCAGAACGTCCTTTATCTCCTTCTCTTTTATCCACGCCTAAGATTAATAAGGAAAAAGGGATTTTCTTCTGTAACACAATCTCATCTTTTCTTAATACAGAAACTTTTCTTAGCTCTGGCTCATGTATTTCTTGAAGAGTGGTCGTAACGTCACTATATACATTTTGGGCATAAAAAAATAAACCTATAAAAATACAAAAGAAAAATAATAGAACTAACAGGATGATATTCTTTTTAGACATAAAAAGTCTCCTTAAATAACATATTCTTATGTATTTGTATGAATTTATTGAAGTAAGTAGTAGTAATATATGTCCTGTTAGAAAAGTATTTTTTATGCTTGAGCTAGTAAATTGAATATTTCAATATATAGATAGATTTTTATTGAATATTTGATTTAGATTCTTCTGCATTCTCCATCAGCACCGATTCATAAAATGATTAAAAAATAGTTGTTTAATGTAATTTTGTGATAATTATCACAGGGTGTTCGATTGAATATAGGTATAATTATTCGTGAAAGGGGTGTAATTATATGAAGGGGTCTGTGAGAAGTAAACTTTTAGTCCTAGCTTCAATCGTGATATCAATACCTTTACTAATGGTAGGTCTAAACAATTATTTATTGGCAAAAAACGAATTAGATGAATTAGGCAAATTAGGAATTCAAAATGGTACCTACGCAATTTTGGATTTAATTGATGAGTTAAGCAAAGAGGTAGAAAAAGGTAATTTAACTTTAGAAGAGGCACAGGGCCGAGCGGCCGATAAAATCATAGGCCCTTTAAATGAAGACGACAAACGATCGATCACTAATCCGGCAACCTTTGGGGACAACTTCTATTATTATGTAATGGACGAGAAAGGTACATTATTGGTGCACCCTAGCATGGAAGGAGAAAATTTATATAATAATCAATCCGAAGATGGTAAGTATTTTATAAGAGATGTAATAGAAAAAGCAAAAAATGGTGGGGGGTTCGTTTCTTATAAATGGCCACTCCCTAGTGACCAAGAGCAAGTGGAGCCTAAAATTACATACAGCATATTAGAACCTAACTGGGGTTGGGTGGTTGTTGCTGGCACGTATGAAATGGAATTTAATAAAGGTGCAAACACCATTTTACTTACTACCATTGTCACTATTATTATATCTCTTTTATTGGGAATTGGGCTCTTCTGGTTCTTTGCGGGAAAAATGACCTCTTATATAAAGAAGATTATGGTTACAACCTCGGATATAGCGGGCGGAAAGCTTAGCGGAAACGTTATTCCTATAGAAACAAAGGACGAGCTAGGTCAGCTAGCTATAAATGTAAATAACATGAAAAAGAGTCTAGAGGAAATGGTAAGTCAAACAAAAATATCATTAGAGCATATGAGAGATTCCTCTGAAGCACTTAGTGCGGTGACGGAAGAAACAACTGCAGCAACTAGTGAAATTTCTCATGTCATCACAGAAATCTCTAAGGGGGCAGTTATACAAGCGGAAGATGCGGAAGTTGCTTCTGGCAAAGTAAATGACCTTTCTGCTGTGATAGAAAAAACGCTTGAGCAATATAAAGAGATTATAGATGGTGTTAGCCAAATGACGAACGTGCAAGAGAATGCCGTATCTAACATAAATATTTTGACTAACAATACCGATAGATTTCAAATCGTTATGGATGTGCTTCAGTCGAACTTTACTCAGCTTACTAGTCGGATGGGAGAAATAGGGCAAATTGTT
This sequence comes from Psychrobacillus sp. NPDC093200, assembly GCF_050280345.1. Classification (NCBI taxonomy): domain Bacteria; kingdom Bacillati; phylum Bacillota; class Bacilli; order Caryophanales; family Bacillaceae; genus Psychrobacillus; species Psychrobacillus sp. NPDC093200. The sequence goes on from NZ_JBNNVC010000001.1 coordinate 928,479, forward strand.
CAAACGATAAATGATATTTCTGCTCAAACTAATCTACTTGCTTTAAATGCTAGTATAGAGGCTGCTAGGGCAGGAGAGCATGGCAAGGGTTTCGCGGTGGTGGCAGAGGAAGTTAGAAAGCTTTCAGAAGGTACCCAAGTTGCTACGAACAGTGTAGGCAGTCTCTTAAAACAAATTGAACAGGATACACATTCGGCAGAAGAAAAAATGAGAGAAACCCAATTTATCTCAAATGAACAAATTATTTCAGTAGGATATACAAAACAGGCCTACCTCGAACTATCTAATTCAATCCAACGAATAAAGGAAGGGCTTATTTATTTAAACGATTTAATGAATAAAATGTACTCTAATAGAGAAGTAGTTGTCGGAGCAATTTCTAATATTGCTGCAGTTGCAGAGGAATCTGCAGCTGCCACTGAGCAGATGAATGCTTCTATAGAAGAACAAAGTAATGCAATTGCTTCTATTATGAATTCAGCTCTTCAACTTCAAGATGAGGCAGAAAACATGCATGACTTGGTATCGAGATTTGAATGAAATATTTGATAGTTATAACTTCATAACTAATGGAACATTCGAACTCCTATAATAGAATATGCAAAATATGGTTTATCTTCTTTCTATGTTATAATAGATACATATTTTTATTAAATAGAGGAGTTTTAAATGATGTCAAATTCACCCCAAAAATATAAAACAGAAATTAATTTCTCAAATGACTGGGACATTTCAACACAGGATAAGTATATTTTCCAATTTTTTCATCAACAATTAGAGGATTTAGAAGCTAACCAATTACATGTACATGGAGTAAAGCTATATAAAGTAGAATCAAGTATAGTCGTTACAGCAATTTTAAGACACTCCCTTCCTAAAAAGTTATTGTTAGAACAAGTCGTCCTACTAGTAAAAAATAAGGATGGTAAAGAGCTTGCTAAAAAGCAATTTGATATGGCTTTATTCGGAGAATTAGAACCATGTACTGCGAGACCATGGAAGTTCTTATTTGAAGAGGCTGATCTATTAGTGCCGCTTGATGAAATTGAAAACGAGATGGACTTTGAAATGGCATTTGAATATTATGAAAAAGTTATAAGTGACTTTGAATTATATTTAGATGAAAACTGGTCTAACGGCCTTACAGTAGATCAACAAGGATATGTTAAAAATTTAGTATCAAGTCTAGAGCCTATTAAAGTAAATGAGATTTCTATAGTAGGGTTCCATTTCGAAGAATCTGAACAAGCTGTTAATATATTTATCATTATACGAAATGCTTTTTCTCAATCATTAACTATAGAAAATCTGCCTATACAATTGTTTGATGCTACAGGAGCTATAGTTTGTAAGCTTGGTTTCCCAATTGGGGAATTTCAAATCGCATCTAAACAGGCAAGACCAATTAGCCTTTCCTTTTCAAAAGAAGTTTTCCAAAAAGAGAATCCTGATTTTAGTTCATGGAAAATTGAAATGGTTCCACAAACACTATAAAAAAACAGTCTAGAGGAAATCCTCTAGACTGTTTTTTATTCCATATCCTTTGTTACTTGTACTTGTAGGTAATAACGAATGACATCACGGAAGAAGGAGTTAATCATTTTATTGAAAAGATCCAAAGCATCAAATGAATATAATCGATAAGGATCTTCTTGCGCATATCCTCTGATGGAAATTCCTTCTCTTAAATGATGTAAGTTATCTAAATGGGTAATCCAGTAACGATCCAAGGTTTCAATATAAATGGCTTGAATATCATTCCAACTTTCGTCTTTTGAATCTATACTTTCGAGTGTTTCAAAAGATTGATTGTATACTGACTCCAATGCTTTTGTTAGTTGTTCTTTGTTTTCAGGGTCTAACACTGTAAATTTACTATCATCTTTTGTAGTCAGCATTGTCATTATTCTTACTTCATCCATAATTTCATTAAGGATTGACGAAGTGGACTCTTCTGAGTTTAATTCAGGAATCTCTTGTACAAAGCCAAAGTAACGTTCTTGAAGTGCTTTTTCAATTAAATGCTTCATGTTCTCAACATGAAGTGCTCTTTCCCGATAGCTATAAATAACTTTTTGCTGGTCATTATTTATTTCATCTAGTTTTAAAAGGTGGGAGCGGCTTGAAAAATGAATGCCTTCAATAACCTTTTGAACATTATAAACAAATTTTGTTGGATTTGGTGAAACAATAAGGCCCGTTTCGTCTGTTTTTACTTTGTTTTTATACCTAGCAAACTCTTCTTCGTCATAATAATAAAATAGCTCATCCTCTAAAGATACAATAAATTGCGTACTACCAGGATCTCCTTGGCGACCACTACGCCCCCTCAGTTGCATATCTATACGAGCACTGCTGTGTAGCTCGGTTCCGATAATGTGTAAGCCCCCAAGTTCTGCAACTCCATCACCAAGTAGAATATCAGTTCCTCGACCAGCCATGTTTGTAGCGAGCATGATTTTATGCATCTGACCAGCATTTGAAATGATAGCGGCTTCATCTTCTTCAGTTTTAGCATTTAAAATGTTGTGTTCAAGACCAGCTTCTTTCAGACGTAAAGAGAGCAATTCTGATTGTTCGATTGAAGTTGTACCAATCAAAACTGGTCTACCAGTCTCGTGAAGTTTTTTTGTTTCTTCCACAATTCTCTTGGTTTTATCTTCATGCGTTAAATACACTAGAGTATCCATGTCAATTCTTTTGTTAGGCTTATTTGTAGGAATTTCCGTTACTCTTAAGCTATAAGTTTCCCAAAACTCCTCTTTCGAAGGAACAGCACTACCTGTCATTCCAGAAACATGTTGATATAGTCTAAAATAATGTTGAATAGTAATAGATGCTTGGGTGTTGTTTTCTTCTTTAATGGAAACCTTCTCTTTAGCTTCTATAGCTTGATGTAAACCATCACTATAAGTTCTGCCCTCCATTATGCGACCTGTGTACGGATCAACAATCTGAATTTTGTCATCCTTTACAATATAATCTACGTCTTTGCGCATTATCACTTTTGCTCGAAGTGATTGCATAGCGATGTGCATGAACTCACGATGTTCACTATCATAGACATTTTTTATTCCAAATGCTGCTTCTAGTTTATCTGCCCCTTTATCTAATAGGACAATTTGTTTTGTTTCTGGATAATAATCATATTCCTTTTTATCCTCGAAAGTGTCGATCACCATATGCATTATTGGAAAAAGGTTTAAACTTGCATTTGATTTGCCGGCAATAATCAACGGAGTTCTTGCCTCATCGATTAAGATGCTATCTACCTCATCTATTAATGCATAGAAAAGTGGTCGTTGAACTAGCTGGTCTTTACTTTGAATCATATGATCTCTTAAATAATCAAAACCAAATTCTGTTCCTGTTCCGTAAGTGATATCGCTATTATAAGCAGCTTGTTTTTCATCACTTTCTAAGCCTGCTACATTTAACCCTACTGTAAGACCTAGAAATTCAAAGAGTGGTTTCATTTGCTCATAGTCCCGTGTAGCCAAATATTCGTTGGCAGTAATAATATGAGTACCTTTACCATAAGCAGCCATTACATAAGCAGGTAGAGTGGCTACTAAAGTCTTACCTTCACCTGTTTGCATTTGTGCAATTTGCGACTGAGTTAAGACAGCGCCTCCCATTAACTGAGACTCATAGTGTCTCATTCCTAATACTCTCTTAGAAGCTTCACGCACTACAGCAAAGGCTTCAATAATTAGTTCCTCAGGAGATATTCCATTATTTAATTGCTCTCGGAATTTATCAGTATATGCTTTAAGTTCTGTATCACTTTTTTGAGCAAAAGTTTCCTCTAAGGAATTTATTTTATTTACAATCTTATTCAGCTGTTTTAACTCTATAATTTCTCCTGAAATCATTTTCTTAATAGATTCTAGCATATATGTCTAATCTCCTATCTTTTATTTCCAGTATTATTATATCATGAAACATTAGTGGTAGCATTTGCTATATATATTGCTAACATTACATTTTAGTTACATGATTATATTTTAAAAGTTACCAAATCATGTTAAAGTTAGAATAGTTATGAAAGGGGTTAGAATGTTGAAAAAAATTAGTTTGACGATGATTGCTGTTATGTTAGCTTCGCCAATGAGTAATGTCTATGCTGAAAATATTGTAAAAGAGACAAGTGCTGAACAAGTTAAAGAGATAGAAAGTTTAGTAAGAGAAGAGCCAATAGAGGAAACTGTTGAGGTAGATAACTCAGAAGAATGGTTGGACGATATCATTGAAGAAAAACCTGTGGAAGAAGTTATTGAAGAAGGCTATGAAAATTTAGGGCCTATGATTTTTAAATCTTCTGCTGTATCTGCCAAAATCGCACCAAATAGTGAGGGCGACTATTTTATTTATTACATCATGCATGGCTCTCCAGCGGCTCTAGTTGTTGTTGACTATAAGTCAAAGGAAATCTTACATACGTTTACGTTAGAAGATTCAAAAAGTGCATGGGGATTAGATGTGGATGAAAACGGTAAGCTTTGGATTGGTGGATCTGTTTCTAGTGTGCTTTATAGCTATGATCCTAATGAGGAAGTATTTGAAAAACATGGAGCTATTTTTTCAAACAAAAGCGACACTTCTATTCAGGATTTAATTGTATCTGGTAAAAAAGTATATGCAGGCTCTGCATACGGAGGATCATTGGTAGCTTTCGATACGGAAACAAAAGAGATTGAAGAGTTCGGACAAATTCGTAAACGCAAAGAATTTGTAAAAGCTATTGTAGCAGATGAAGAAAATGATGAAGTGTATGTTTCTATTGGCTCTCCTATGGACTTACTTATTAAAAAGCCAAATACAAAAAATTTTACAAGCTTTCTTCCTGTTAAGTACATGTCAGAGAAGTATGCTCAAGATTTAGTTCTAACAGAGGATTATGTTATAGCAAGATTGCATCCATCCAATATGGCAGTAATTTTTGATAGAAAAACACTTAAGATAGTTGATGAATTTGAATTGAATTCAAAGACTGTCTCTACAATATCTCCTAACGGAGAAGGTATGTATTATACAAAAGGTCAACAGTTGGTAAAGTATGATTTTGATACTAAAGAGCATACAGAACTTGGCCTGTTTTTACCTAAGGGAACTGAAGCGATTAATTTAGATTTCATTATAACAAGCCCAAAACCTGCAAAAGATGAAAATGTTGAAGCCAAGGAAAATAGCTTACCTGAAAATCCAAAGGTAACAGACCCATCAATTAAAAACAATTCAGGTAAAATTACCGTGGATTCTAATATCACTACTACATTACCTCCGGTTATTGGGAATCCGACTGAAGAAGATAACATTGAAGCACCTATTGAAGAGGAAACGAAAGAATGGATTTTATCAGGGATGGTCGATAACTTAGGTCAAATCTTTGAATATAATCCGCAAACAGGTGAAATTAAACATCAATCTTTTGATTTGCCAGAGCAACCAGTGGAATTATATACATTAGCATCCAGTTCCGATGGGAAAAAGATTTTTGCAAATGGATATATGTCCGGAGGTCTAGGGGTTTATGATGTTCAAACTGGAAATAAAGAACTTTACCGAAATGTGAGTCAAATTGAATCCATGTATGACATTAACAACAAGCTCTATATTGGTGCGTATCCACTTGCTAGACTGCTAGTATACGATCGCTCTAATCCATGGGGAAATGGGAATCCAACAGAAGTCATTAGAATGAGTGAATATGGACAAGAACGTTCAACAGCTGTTACACCATACAACGGTGGTAAAGAAATAATATTAGGCACGCTTCCTGATACAAGCGTCGGTGGTGGGGCATTAGTGTTCTATGATACCGCTACGAATAAAACGGAGATATTTGAAAACTACATTTATAACCAAAGCATCGTTTCATTGGTAAGCCGGGGTACACAAGTATTTGGAGGAACTTCTATTCATGCGAACCAACAAATAAATCCTCGTGGAGCAAGACTATTCTACTTTAATAGATACAACCCTGAAGATAAAAAATACATTCATCTTCCATTTAGTGCAAGTATGATTACAAGTTTAATAGTAGATAAAGAGAATAAAATTTGGGGTATGGCAGATGGAAAGCTATTTAATTATACAGATGAATGGACAGATGTAAAAACAGTTGAATTATTACCTCTTATATCCGGTCGTTTCCGTAATGCACAAATCTTAGAAGGTGTCGATGGCTACATTTACGGAAGTGTGGAAGGTAAGCTATTCCGCGTTACTAAAGATACTTTACAGGTTGAATGGTTGAAGGATAAAGGAGTTTATGGGCTTGAACAGGACTTAAACGGTAACCTTTATTACTACGATGGAAGCAACCTTTGGAGATATACGATTGAGAAGAATAGAGGAAAACAAGCTGAAAAAGCTGAGAATTAAAGGAGAATTAAATTAAAATGAAACGAAAATTGCTATACCTTTTTGTCGTTTTTGCAGTTGTCACGAGTTCACTATTCCAACCAAGTCAAGTAGAAGCGCAAGCAACGAAAGTATATTGGGACGGTATTTTAATGGTTCCAGGTCAAGTGGGAAAAATTAAAGTAGTAAAACCGATCAACCTATGGAAACGTACTTCAAATGGTCTAGTGTTTGAGAAAATTCTAAAGCCAGGGGAACAATATCGTGTTTACCGATATGATAATTTATACGGTGGCCAGTACGGTCTAGGTGGAGGAATGTATATAACAAAAATGGCGGGATATGTGGAGTACAAAACACCGTCTAAAGCAAAGCTAAAAGAATTGGAAAACGCTCAGGGAGGAACTCCTTCAGTAGGAAATCCTTCATCAAATCTGTTTCCCAAGGAAGCTATTCCTAACCTATCTATTGGAAAGGTAGCAGCTCAGGCAATTACGCAAATAGCTCCTGGAGTAAGGAAGAAGCTTATAGATATTGAGGGGGCTGTAGGTCCTCAAAAGTTATTTGTCATTGATTATGATGGTAAAACATCCAATATCCAAATGAAGACAGAGCTTGCTAAAGATCAAATAATCGGGTTTGAGACTACTTCTTCTCAAGCAAATAGTGTTCCTCAAAATGATTCTTATCACGTAGTAGCAGGTGTCAATGGAGATTATTTTGATAAGCAAGGCCAGCCTGTTGATTTAATGATGATTGATGGAACAATTGTATCGACACCACAAACAGCATTAAGTGATCTAGCAGTACTAGGTATTACATCGAACGGAAAGGCAATTATTGGTGCTCCTCAAGTAGCGATGAACCTTTCTGTAAACGGAAAATCTTATCCAATTAACTCTGTTAATAGAAAAAGGTTAGCCAACCATTTAGTAGTATATACAAGAGATTTTGCTCCAACTACTAATACGAATGAGTTAGGTACTGAAGTTCGTGTCAAAATTGACTCAGGGAAGCTCAATGGCGGAGAGACGCTAGTAGGTACAGTTACAGAGATAATAAGCGGCGCTGGAAATGCTGCTTTAAATCCAAATGAGATTATTTTGTCTGGACATCATTTTGCAGGTGATTTCTTACAAGGTATAACTGTTGGTGACCAAATTCAAATTGCTACTAAGTTTACTCCAGCTGAATGGAATGATGTTAGAGAATCAGTAAGTGGAAGATATCACTTAGTTAAAAATGGGGCACTTCAAACTATTAAAGTTGCGGGAGTTGCACCTAGAACAGCGGTCGGAGTCAGAAAAGACGGAAGTCTATTTACAGCTGTAGTAGACGGGCGTACAACTGGAAGTAAAGGACTTACATTACAAAATACTGCAAAGCTAATGAAAGATCTGGGAGCTAACTACGCGATGACTTTTGACGGCGGGGGCTCTTCCACAATAGTAGTAAGAGAGCTTGGAAACAATAAAGTAACTGTTGCCAACAAACCCTCGGATGGCTACGAACGTTCTGTAGCTAATTCTCTTCTATTTGTTAGCACATATAAAACGGGTCCAGTCGCAACAATTGCTCCTGCATCTGATGTGGTAGAAGTGTTCCAAGGTGCTTCTTATACTAATTTATCAGTACCTGTTAAAGGGATAGACCAATTTATGAATCCCGTAGCAATTTCTGGATCAGGAAAAGTAACATCCTCTATTTTAACTAACTCAAATGGGAAGCAGGTCGTAAATGCAAAACCTGGTACCTATGCAGGGATAGTCAATTATGAAGGAAAAACTACTAATATACAATTAAGAGTAACAAACACGCTTGATAGTATAAAAGCTTCAGAAAGCTCTCTGCAAGTAGCTAAAGGACAAACTGTACAGCTGTCAGTAAGCGGTATGAAAAATGGACAAGCGGTATTAACAGATGCAAGCGCGTTTACTTGGACTAGTTCGGTAGGTAAAGTCCAAGCAAACGGTAAATATACTGCACTAAATAAAGATGGTATTGGTACTATAACTGTTAAATATGGTTCTAAATCGTTAAGTATTCCTATTATAATAGGTGACGTTCCACCAACTATTCTAGAATCATTTAACAAAGGGATATTTAACTATGAAGCTACTAACGACCGAGCTAATAATGTTACTATCTCATCTGTAACCAATGATCGTGATGGCTCGAAAGCTATAAAACTAACTTATGATTTTAATAATACTACGGGAACTTCCGGTGCATATATTAATGCTAAAACTAATTTAACAATTAGTACTCCTTTAAAGAAAGTTGGTATGTGGGTTAAAGGAGATGGTAAAGGGAACTGGTTAAGGTCCCAAGTAATAGATGCTACAGGTAAAACGGTACAATTGGACTTTGATAAAAACGTAACTTGGACTGATTGGAGATTTGTTACTGCTGAGGTACCCGCTGGACTTTCTTATCCGTTAAAAATGGACCTTCCTGTTCGTTATATGCAAACAGAAAATGCTAAGAAAGCAAATGGTGAGATTATCATTGATGACATTCAAGCTATTTACAAGGATTAAAATGAGTAAATAGTAGTAGTTGTTGCGTAGCAATTTAAGGTATGATAATTTAATAAGTATCGATTTTTGCTAACTTGGAGGGAAGTACATGACTTCGGAAGAAAAAAGTAATGAAAACAAAACTGAAGAAAGTGCCCAGAAAGTAATAGGTTTCTATAAGAGACAGGCTTGGGCGGCTAAGGTTTTTGAAAAAATAGAACAAGAAAATATTGTAGAAGATGGAAATGGAATAGTACTTGTTTCTTCTATTATTCAATCAAGCAACAACTTATACTTTCCTGCCTTTATGAGAATAAACCTGAAAGAAAATGGGAAAGTAGCTGGGGCTTATATGATTATGGAAGAAGATGATAGCTTTAAACTATTGCCATTAGAGATATTGCTAGAAGAACCTGAAATGGAAGGACTGCTTCCACTTAAGTATCGAACGATTGAAAAGATAGAAGGCGACACTTATCAGGTTAATTGGCCAGAATTCTCGTAATAAAGTACTAGAGAACAAGTAAAACTTTTTACTGGAATAGAAAGGACTGATTTTTGCTCATACTAAAGCGAAAAGTCAGTCTTTTCTTTCTTTATATTAAATTTGGTTACAAAGCTATTTTTATAGTATAATCATTTATTGAAGAAACTTTCATGTCGTTAGTTCGTCTATTTTGTAGAACCTAGCGATAAATGAAAATAAAAAAACAAGGATGATATTTTTGGATATAAAATTACTTCTTGCTTTTATCATATCTATGGCCACGGCAATCGCAGTTACCCCGTTAGTAATCAAGCTTGCTCATAAAATAGGGGCTGTGGATAAACCTTCTGAAAGAAAAGTACATCAAAAAGTGATGCCTCGTTTAGGCGGACTTGCGATTTTTATAGCAGTAACAGTTGGTTATTTCGTTGCGGGATTGTATGAAGCAAAGATTACTGGAATTATGGTTGGGGCTATAATTATTATTGTCTTAGGTATTATCGATGATAGACATGAAATCTCCGCCAAAGTAAAATTATTAGGTCAAATTTTAGCAGCTTGTGCAGTAATGGGTAGTGGACTAACTATTGAGGTTTTAAATATCCCTTTCTTAGGAGTATTTGATCTTGGTATCTTCTCATATGTAGTAACTCTTTTTTGGATTTTAGCAATTACTAATGCTATAAATTTAATCGATGGATTAGATGGACTATCAGCTGGAATCTCATCCATTGTATTTGCAAGTATCGCATTTTTAGCATTTTCTGCAGATAAAATGTTAATCCTTACACTTTCTTTAATATTACTTGGAAGTACATTAGGGTTTCTATTTCATAATTTCCACCCTGCGAAAATTTTCATGGGGGATACGGGTTCAATGTTTTTAGGGTACGCTATTGCTATTTTGTCTCTTTTAGGACTATACAAAAGTGTTACACTCTTTAGTTTTGTAGTTCCAATTATGATTTTAGGAGTACCAATTTTTGATACTTCGTTCGCGATAATACGGCGATTGGTTAACAGGAAGCCTATTTCAATGGCAGATAAATCACATTTACACCATAGGTTATTAGCTCTTGGACTTTCGCACAGAGATACCGTGTTGGTAATATATGGTTTTGGTTTGATATTTAGTATATCAGCCATTACTTTTGAAACACTAACGTTACGCTGGGCGATTTTCATTATTTTATTTATCTTAATTGCATTTGAAATAATTGCAGAGAAAATTGGACTTGTGAATGAGGAATATCGACCAATTATTTCTGTTTTTCAAAAAGTTGTTGGGTATAAGCGTAATTAACCACTAGAAAACTCTTTAGAAGTTCATTTGGCCACTTATGAGTGGTTTACGCTTTTCACATATTAAATAATTCATACAGGGTTGGTGTAAACAAAATGAAAGTACCAATGTTAGATTTATCGGAGCAATATGCATCGCTGAAAACAGAAGTTTTAGAAGCATTAGATGGAGTTATGAGTAATTCGGTCTTTATTCTAGGAAGCAATGTAAAAAAACTAGAAGCAGATATTGCTGAGTATAGCCATGTGGCGCATGGTATTGGTTGCGGTAATGGTAGTGATGCAATCCACATTGCACTACAAGCAGCAGGAGTAGGACCTGGAGATGAAGTAATTACAACTCCATTTACTTTTTTTGCTACTGGTGGAGCAATCGTTAGAGCTGGTGCAACACCTGTTTATGCAGATATTGACCCTGTTTCTTTCAATATAGATCCAGCTGAAATAGAAAAGCATATCACAGATAAAACAAAGGCGATTATACCGGTCCATTTATACGGCCAAATGGCTGATATGGTAAGTATTCGTAAAATAGCGGACAAGCATAATTTAATTGTTATTGAGGATGCCGCACAAGCAATAGGAGCTCGACAAGGAGATTTTACTGTTGGAGAGTTAGGGGATGCTGCAACTTACAGTTTCTTCCCAACGAAAAACCTTGGGGCATATGGTGACGGTGGTATGATCGTTACTAATAATGAAGATATCGCTGAAAAGTGCCGTGTAATCCGTGTACACGGTAGTAAGCCAAAATACTATCATAGTGTATTAGGTTACAACAGCCGACTTGATGAACTTCAAGCTGCTGTATTGAACGTTAAGTTCCCTCATTTAGAAGATTGGAGTAAACTACGCAGAACTCATGCGGATTTTTATACTCAGCTATTGAATGAAAAAGTTGGAAACTATGTTAAAACTCCTGTTAAGGTAGAAGGTTTCCATCATGTATTCCATCAGTACACAATTCTAACTGAGCGTCGAGATGAGCTTCAAGCTTACTTAAAAGAAAATGGTGTGGAAACTATGATTTACTATCCACTTCCACTACATATACAACCGGTATTTGAAAGCTTAGGGTATAAAAATGGGGATTATCCTAAAGCTGAAAAAGCAGCCAATGAGGCTCTTTCTTTACCAATGTTCCCTGAGCTAAAAGAAGAACAGCAAAAATATGTAGTAGAAAAAATTGCTGAATTCTTTTCTGGAAAATAATGATTGAACAAGTAAAGGGAGACGTTTTTGCGTTTCCCTTTAACTACCTATATGAATGTATTTAAAGGAGAAGAGATATGTCAGAAAATAAATCGTATCGTCTATATGACTCTCTAGAGTTTTTCTGGAGGAAAAAGATTTGGTTCATTATTATACCGATCATTGCAGCTTTAATAGGTTACGGAGCATCATTCCTAGTGCCATCAGACGGAAAGTATGTTGGTAAAAGCACAATCTTTACCGGCTCGGTAAAGCTAGAGGCCTTAACTAATCCAGACCATATTATGACAAAATATGGAGAACATTTTACTGGTGAGACAGAAGTTTTTGTTCCTACAAGAAGTTACATAAAAACAGAGACTTTTGGAGATAATGAAGAACAAGTATCAAAAGAATTAACGCAATTTAATGATCAATTACTCGCAGGTTTAATGGAGCAACATGATAAAGTCATTGGTGGAACAGAAAAATATGCATCTATACAAACAGAACGTATTGAATCTCTAAAAACTGCTATAGAGGATTACAGAAAAGTATTAAACGAATCAGATAATCTAACAGTAATTAATAATTTCACAACATTGTTATCCACAGCAGAGATGGATTTAACTAATGCACTAGCAACAGAGCAAAGAGTTAGAAATGACATCATTGCTTATGAAAAGCCAAGCCTTGCTGCTGAAACTTATGTTGTAAAAACAAAGACATATGGATTAGAAGGTGCAATAGCAGGATTCATATTAGGGATTTTATTAGCAATTCTTACTTTATCTATGTGGAAGTATATTATAGATGCTAGAAAGAGCAAAAGAGCTTAAATAAAGAACCCAGTCTTATAAGACGTGACAATAGCATCAATTATTAAATAGTGGGTTGATATATGAATCCTAGAGATGCTATTGTACGTTATTAAAGTGAAGAATATTAAATGATAAATTGCTTAGGATATGATGGTGTGATAATTTACTATTGATATTTTGAGTTATCTTAGATTAGTGAATAATTGAGCAACACCTATAAAAGGAGAGAAAAATAATGTCTACATATTATGAAGAATTATTGGCAAAAATTGAAAATCATACCGCTGTTATTGGGGTTGTAGGTTTAGGTTATGTTGGCTTACCGCTAGCAGTAGAAAAAGCTAAAGCTGGTTATCACGTTATTGGCTTTGATGTACAGGAATCTAAAGTACAACAAGTAAATGAAGGTATTAACTACATTGGTGACGTAGTAGATGTTGATTTGAAGCAAATGGTAGAGTCTGGTCATTTAAAAGCTTCTTCTGATTACGGTTCAATTAGTTCCGTTGATGCTGTAGCTATTTGCGTACCAACACCTTTAGATATTTATCAACAGCCTGATACTTCTTATGTAGAAAGCTCAGTACATGAAATTGCTAAATACGCTAAAAAGGGAACATTAGTTGTACTTGAATCTACTACATACCCTGGTACAACAGAGGAAATTATTAAAACAGCGCTTGAAGAGAAAGGGTTTGTAGTTGGAGAAGACATCTTTATTGCTTATTCGCCTGAACGTATCGATCCAGGTAATAAAAGCTTTAATACTAAAAACACTCCAAAAGTAGTTGGTGGTATAACTGATAACTGTACAACAGTTGCAGCGGCTCTATACAGCAATGTTTTAGACGGAGACGTACATAAAGTTTCTAGTCCAGCTATTGCTGAAATGGAGAAAATTTTTGAAAATACATTCCGTCATATCAATATTGCACTTGCTAATGAAATGGCAATTCTTTGCGAAAAAATGGGTATCGATGTATGGGAAGTAATTGATGCAGCTAAAACAAAACCATACGGCTTCATGGCATTTTACCCAGGGCCAGGGCTAGGCGGTCACTGTATTCCAATCGATCCATTCTACTTAACTTGGAAAGCAAGAGAATATAACTATCACACAAGACTAATCGAGCTTGCTGGTGAAATTAACAACTCAATGCCGGAATATGTAATTACTCGTGCAATGCAAATTTTAAATGATGATGGTAAAGCGTTACGTAATGCTAAGGTTCTTTTATTGGGCGTAGCTTATAAAAAAGATATCGATGATATGCGTGAATCTCCATCCCTAAAATTAGTTGAGTTATTAATGCAACAAGGTGCAGAATTTAAAACGGTCGATCCGCATGTAACTTCATACAGAGTAGCAGGACAAGTAATTGAAACAGTTGAGTTAACTGACGAATTATTGGAGTCAGCAGATATCGTTGTGTTAGCTACGGATCATACTGGTTTTGACTATGCGAACATTGCTCAAAAATCTAAAGTTATTTTTGACACTCGTAACGCGTTTAAAGGAATCGAAACACCAAATCGTTACATTAAACTTTAAGGGCGGGATTATAAATGAATTTTATACATGAAACTGCCGAAATAGGCGAAAATACGACAGTTGGACATTTTTCTGTAATAGAAGAAGGAGCAAAAATTGGCGATAATGTTCGCGTAGGCAATCGTGTTACAATTCACGCTGGTACCATCATTGGAGATGGTACCACCATCGATGATGGTGCAGTAGTTGGTAAACAGCCAAAGCCTGCTAAAACAAGCACAATGCAAATCACTAAAGAGATACCGCCGCTTGAGCTAGGTAAGGAATGTACAATTGGTGCAAATACAATTGTCTATAGAGGGGCTAAAGTTGGAGAAAGTACATTAATCGCTGATTTAGCAACTGTACGTGAAGATGTGGAAATTGGTTCTTATGTAATCATTGGTCGCAATGTAACAGTTGAAAATTTTGTTACTATCGGAGATCGTACAAAAATTCAATCTAACTCATACATTACTGCACATTCTACTTTAGAGGATCATGTATTCATTGCGCCTTGTGTAACTACTACTAATGATAACTTCATGGGTAGAACAGAGGCACGATTTGACAAGATTAAAGGTGCAATTGTTAAGCGTGGTGCTCGTGTGGGCGGAGCATCTATTATTCTACCTGGTATAACAATAGCTGAAGAAACATTCGTAGCGGCTGGAGCAATTGTGACAAAGGATACGGAAGAAAAAACTGTAATTAAGGGATTCCCAGCAAAATTCTTGAAAAATGTACCTGAGGAGGAGCTTCTCTAAGTGTTCTCTCAGTTAAAACGTTTAGGAGCGGATTCGCTCCTTTATGCATTTATGAACGTAGGAACTAAACTAATCGCTTTTATATTGTTTCCTTTGTATGCACATTATCTTGAAAAAGAATCCCTAATTGGTGTGCTTCAAATGGTAGATACTACCGTATCTATGCTTACCTTCCTAGTGATATTTGGAACCGATTCTGCTCTTGCCTATTATTATTTTGAATATAAAGACAAAGAAACCCGGGAGAAGTACGTTCGCTCAGTTATGACTTTCCGTTTATCTATGGTTATCTTACTTTTTGCCATATTTTTAATCGGTGGAGATTGGCTGGCTGCTATAATATTAGAATCGGCAGGCTACTCACAGCTATTCTATATTGCTTTAGGTACGTTGTGTTTAGATACAATCATTACACTTGTTTTAACCATTCTAAGATACGAGTTTCATACTAAAAGAGTGGTATTTACAACTATAGGTAAAATGTTATTAATCGCAGTTGTTTCGATACTTTTCTTAATGTTTGTATGGACTTCTCTAGAAGGAATACTTGTAGCACGTTTAATCAGTGTCGCAATTATTGTAGTAGTCTTAATAAAGCCTACTAGAGTATATTTAAAACCACTGTTCGATAAAGTAATTTTAAAGAAAATCTTAGTTTACGCAGCTCCTTTAGTGCCAGCGTCTTTAGCATTTTGGATAATTGCCAATGCCAATAATTTCTTTATACGCGCATATGGTACGTTAGATGATGTTGGTATATATGGGACAGCTATTAAGTTTGCAACATTTATCACATTATTGACTAGTGGGATCCAGCTAGCCTGGAGACCATTCTCTATGTCTTTAAAGGATAAAAAAGATAGCCCTCAATTATTTGCAACATTATATGCGGCATTTTTAATAATTGGCAGCTTTGGAGTTTTAGCTTTAGCGACCTTCATGCCACTGATTATTTTGGTTATGCCGGAGAATTTTAGAATTGCATTTCAATATGTGGCACCAATATCGATTGCAACATTTTTAAGTTTTTACTATATGATTGTTTCTACAGGGATATTTTACTCTAAACAGACAAAACATATTTCTATAGCATTTGGTATTGCAGCAGTTGTTTCGGTTGTATTGAACTTTATATTCGTGCCGTACCTTACTATTTGGGGAACTGTTATTTCATATGTAGCAGCATATTGTTTAGCCTTGTTTATGGTATTTCGTAAAAGTCAGAAACTATATTATGTACCTTTTTCGGGATTTAAAATGGCTTGGACAATATTATGGCTAATAGCTGCAACACTTGGAATTGTATATATTCAATTAAATGATTTAAATAGCTGGTTAATCCTAGGAGTATGGATAGCATTTATCATCCTGGTTTTACTAGTTCGCATGGATAAATATTTTGTAAAAAGAAAGTAATGGGGGATAAGGCATGTCGAAAAAATGTATAACTAACCTTAGGCATAAAGATTTTTATCCTATAAAAGGCGCTGGGTATGAAGGTTTTTTGAGAGGATACTTCTACTATGAAAATCAATATGTCACCCATGAAAACTTCGCTAGCATTATTGATGAAGAAATATTAGCTTCCAAGGACTTTGCTAAGTGGAATGGAGAATATGCACTTGTCTTTACTACTGATGGGTGCACAACTCTTGTTACGGATATGAAACGTTCTATTCCGCTGTTCTATTCAATGGATGACTCAGGAAACTGGCTAGTACAAGACTTCATACAGCCTCATGAAGGAATGAAGATGAATTCGGAGGCAGAGGAAGAATTCCTCATTACGGGCTTTGTTTTTAGAGACAAGACCTTATTTGAGGAATGGAAGCAAGTTCCTGCAGTGTCTTATCTTATTTTAAAAGAAGAAGCATTCCAACACTATTATTATTCATATGTATTACCAAAAGAGACAGAGCCAATTGATGTATTCGCAAAAGAGCTTAAGCAAGTTTTCAATGACTTGTTTGATGATTTAGCAGATAGATTAAAGGATCGTCAAATTGTCATTCCGCTAAGTGGTGGGTATGACTCACGGTTAATAGCATTAAACTTAGTGGAACGTGGTTTAAAGGATAATATTACTGCCTTTACATACGGTAGGCCAGGAAATGGAGAATCCACTGTAAGTAAGCAGATTGCCGACAAACTTGGTTTAAAGTGGAAGTATTTTGCCTACGACAAAAAGATGTGGGAAGATATGTACAAGTCTGAGGAATGGAAGGACTATGTAGTGTATTCTAGCAATGGTGTTTCAGTAGCACACTTGCAAGACTTTCCAAGTACCAAGTTACTTGTTGAGCAAGAAGGCTTACAGGATGCTGTATTTTTACCAGGTCATTCATTAGATTATCTAGCTGGCGGTCATTTGCCCTATGAATCCATTGTAGATAAGCAATTTGAAAAGAGTGAAATTCAAACCTTTATCATGAACAAACATTTCCGTTTGTGGGAGCTTTCTGGGAAAGATAGTTACGCAGAAACGGCTATTGGAAAAGGGTTGTATCAAGATATTGAAGCACATTCGAATTATACCAATGAACGAGTTACTTCATTAATAGACGAATGGAACTGGCGTGAAAGACAAGCAAAATTTATCATTAATTCTGTTCGGGTATATGAGTATTTTGGACAAGGATGGTCCATTCCATTATGGGATGACCGTTTGATTCACTTCTTTAGTAAAATACCAGCGAATTTAAAGTATAAAAAGTATTTATATGATTATACATTGCATCAAATGTATCCAGAATATTATCCATTGCCACAAAAACCCGGACCTGAAAATTCTCTTAAAAATAAATATGGAATTCTCTACCCTATGTTGCGCAAAATATATAGAAAGAAAAATCTATATCGCAAATATTTTGATGAGCCGATGGAATGGTATGGGATCTATCCAACCTACAAGCAATATGTTCAATCTCTGACATTTAAACGAAATGGGCAGAAGTATGAGCATCCGTATAATATAAATTCGTTTATCGTAAAAGATATGATTCAAATGATGAAGGAGATTACAAAATGAAAGTTCTAACGATATTAGGAGCAAGACCTCAGTTTATTAAAGCCGCCGCTGTTTCACGCGTTATTCGTGAAGAGGTAACGGAGCTTATTGTACATACTGGACAACATTATGATGCCAATATGTCTGATATTTTCTTCGAGGAGTTAAATATTCCAAAGCCAGATTATCACTTAGGAATTGGTTCTGGGAATCACGGCAAACAAACCGGTGAAATGTTAGCAAAAATTGAGGAAATTATTTTAAAGGAAAATCCAGATTTCTTGCTAGTATATGGCGACACTAATTCAACTTTAGCTGGGGCGCTTGCCGCTGCTAAATTGCATATTCCAATTGTGCATATCGAAGCAGGTTTACGCAGCTTTAACATGAGAATGCCAGAAGAGGTTAACCGTATTTTAACGGATCATGTATCGACTTTGTTACTATGTCCAACAGACACTGCTATCCAAAATTTAACTAACGAAAATATTACTGCTGGTGTTTATAATATTGGTGACGTTATGTATGATGCAGTGCTGTACAATAAAACATTGGCACAGTCTTCTTCTACTATTTTAAAAAATGAAGAGCTTACTCCGAAAGACTATTTATTAATAACGATACATCGTGCTGAAAATACGGATGATGTAGAGCGTATGAAAGCCATTTTAGATGCGTTTACTCAAATACCTGAGAAAAAGGTTTGGCCAATACATCCACGCACTAAGAAAAAGTTAGAGGATTATGGATTCCAATTAAACGAAATTCCTAATTTAAAAGTAATTGACCCAGTTGGATACCTAGATATGCTTTCTTTAGAAACAAATGCAAAGAAAATCGTAACTGACTCCGGTGGCGTTCAGAAGGAAGCCTATTTTGCAGAGGTCCCTTGTGTGACAGTTCGTGATCAAACAGAGTGGGTAGAGACATTAATTGAGGATGCCAACATTTTAACTGGAACTGATACAAACAAAATCGTTGAAGCGGTTAAAAAAGAAGTAACTCCTTCTTATACTCCTGTTTTTGGTGATGGAAAAACATCGGAAAAAGTGTTAGCTTTACTAAAGGAATATTCAAGTAAATAAAGTAGGTGTGAGCATTGTTAATATTTAGCATATGGCTCTTTACTGTGGTGGCTTCCACATACCTTTTCAAAAAGGTTTCTGGAAGCCTTTCTCTTGTAAAGCCAAACATGATTTCTATCGTTTATTATTATTCTTTCCTTATCTCCAGTTATATTGGCGGATTATTAATAGCTTTAGGAATAGATGATTACTATATGATCAAAAGAATGGACCATGAGGAATATCGAATCATAGGTTTTATTTTATTGACCCTATTAATGATTTTATTCCCACTAACTCAGTTAGTTGTAGGTAGAATTTTAGGCTTTAATGCGGAACTAGAATTCAACAAGTATCTACAAGAACCCGTTCGTACAAGTGTAGATAAAAATAAGCGTATTTTTAGATTGGCATTTGGGGCTTTATCCGCTATTTCTGTTTTAGCAGTCGCTTATACCTTATTGAAGACGGCGAACGTTCCGTTGTTAGAACTATTAAAGGGGAACACATCAGAGCTTGCAAAGCTTCGGATTGATGCTAGCAGAGGCTTTAGTGGAATTGATGTATATATCCGAAACATCTTTGGAATTGCATTAACACCAGTGCTCTCAATTGTTGCATTTGTATATATGACTAAGTCGAGAGCTCTATACTGGAAAGTAGTTTTTTTCACATTGTTTATATCTAGTATATTGATTTCTACTTATGATTTAGCGAAATCTCCAATATTCTTCTATCTAATCATGTTATTGTTGGCGGGTGTATATACTCAAAAGCTCAAGCTAAATTGGAAGAGAATAAGCGGTTATATTATAGCAGGTAGCGCATTATTGATTGTTATGTATGTAGCTATACAAGGGGTAACTGAGCTAGAAAGCTTTTTGGCTTATAATTCCGGACCAATTGGACGAATATTGTTAGCACAAATTTCTCCTTTCTTTTTACATCTGGATACTTTCTCTCATTCCTTGAGCCCATTAGAGGCGAAGGGATTACCATCTTTTATCGCTGGTATTTTTGATATTGAGCAAGTGCGCTCGGCACGAATGGTAATGGAAAATGTGTTTCCGGAAAATATAGATAAAGGTACGGGTGGAGTACTTAACACTATTTTCCTTGGTGAAGCCTTTGCATCATATGGATATCTTGGGGTTATTGTAGCTATCATTTATATCGCTACTGTCATTCAGGTGTTATATATTATCTTTTTACGTTTACCGAAAACACCAGTTGTCATTGCATTATTTGTTTACTTTACGATTAATATTCCTAGAACGCTTGTAGGGGGAGTTGCAGACTTTTTCTTTAATCCTATTTGGATTATTATGACCGTTGTATTAGGAGGTTTGTTTATTCTGGAGCAGTATTTCCATGTTATTTGGAAATTCCTATTAAGCAAAGTACGAAAAAAAGGAGTAACACAATGAAGAATATTTTAATTTACTATCCTTTTACTCTTGCTACTAATCCTAAAAGTGGTTCTGCAATTCGTCCCATTGAAATGATTAAAGCATTTGAAAATTATGCTCAGAAAAATAACGTAGAAGTAATTGTCATCTCCGGCACAAGTACCGAAAGAAGACAGCTTTGGAACAAGATGATAGCCGAGAAAAAGCAAGAGCAAACATTGTTTTGCTACTCTGAAAATCAGACGATTCCCTTATGGCTTACAGATCCTGGACATATTCCGAAGGATTGGATTATCGATCATGATGTGTTTAAGACATTGAAGAGACTTCATGTACCTATTGGTGTTTTTTATAGAGATGTATATTGGAAGTTTGACGAGCTTTATAAGTTAAAGGGTATTAAAAAGACTGTTATGAAGACCATTTATAAGATGGAAGAAAAGTTTTATAAAAAGT
Source organism: Psychrobacillus sp. NPDC093200 (assembly GCF_050280345.1). Lineage (NCBI taxonomy): Bacteria > Bacillati > Bacillota > Bacilli > Caryophanales > Bacillaceae > Psychrobacillus > Psychrobacillus sp. NPDC093200. The sequence continues at coordinate 949,399 of NZ_JBNNVC010000001.1, forward strand.
ATGTGCACACTTTATTTTTGCCTAGTGACGCTATGGGTAAATTTGTTAATATTGATACAGCTAAAATGGCACTTCCCCCGGGAGGACGCTTCACTGATATAACTACTAATGATCAAAATATTCAATCACCATTTAAGGGTATCTATGTGGGTGGTATAAACAGTGAGGATTATGGTTTGCCAACTTTAGTAGAAGCGTATGCAATATTAAATGAAACGCAGACTAATGGTGAATTGGTAATTGTCTGTCGAGAAGAAGAATACACGCAGCTAAGCAAAGAGGAAAAAGAAAAGCTAAACAAAGCATATATTGAGTTAAAGCATGTGAGTGGAACAGAGCTTCAAGCATTGTATGAGCAGGTTGATTTTGCTTTTATCCCACGTAAAAGATCTACATATAATGATTTTGCTGTCCCAATCAAATTAGTAGAGTATTTAACTGCAGGCTTGCCAATTGTAGCTACAAATTGCTCCGCTCAGGAGGATTTTATCCAATCGGGTCCCTACGGTGTTATCACAGAGGACAGCGCAGAGGGATTAGTAGAAGGTATGCAGGCTATACAACCAGACTATTTGCAGTTTAAGAAAAATATTCAACAAAGCTTTTTACAGCAGCATGCATGGAATACACGTGCTGAACAAGCTGCACAAGCACTTCTAGGAGGTAAAAAATGAAAATAGCAGTATTAGCTCCAAGTAAGTCAATTCATACTCATAAGTGGGCTTTATTTTATCAGTCTAAAGGTATTGATGTGAAAGTTTATACATTTAAGGATCACTATTCAGAGAACAATGCAAAACAGGTGCCAACAGAAATATTGCCAAAGGTTTTACCAGGTAAGGCTTCTTATATTGCCGCAGCACCTGCTTTAAAGAAGCTTCTTAAGGAATGGAATCCAGATATTCTGCACTCTCATTTCATCTCAAGTTATGGTTTATTAGGAGCAATAGTCGATTATAAAGTACATTTTGTTTCTGTATGGGGTAAAGATATATTTGATTTTCCTAAGAAAAATAAGTTAAATGAAAAGCTAGTAAGATTTACTTTAAGTAAGGCAACTGCCATATGTTCTACAAGCCATATTATGGCAAAAGAAACTAATCTTTATACAGATCGTCCGGTTTATGTTACACCGTTTGGAGTTGATTTAGGGATATTCCACCCTGCTCAAGAGGATACTGAGTTTACAGATAAAATTATTGTTGGAACGGTGAAAGCATTAGAGGACAAGTATGGGATTGCAGACTTAGTAAAGGGCTTTGCCTTATTTAATAAAGAATATCCTAACTCAGAATTGCTTATCACTGGTGATGGTCCTCAAAGAAAAGAATATGAACAACTCGCAACTGATTTAGGAATTTCTGATGTGACGACTTTCACGGGGAAGGTTCCTAACACAGAAGTTCCGAATATAATTCGCAAGATGTCCATCTTTGCTGTACCTTCTACAGAAGACAGTGAAAGCTTTGGAGTTGCAGCAGTTGAAGCAATGGCATGTGGCGTTCCCGTCGTCGTTTCAAATGTTGGTGGGTTACCCGAGGTTGTAGTTAAGGATGTTACTGGCATTGTCACAGACAAGGAAAGTCCAGACCAACTCGCAGCTGCTTTTAAAAAGCTAGCTAGAAATAATGAGATGAGAATGAAAATGGGTGAAGCTGGTGTCGCTCATGTTAAGAATCATTACAGCTGGATAGATAACGCAAATTATATGCTGACATTGTATGAAAAATATAATTTAGAGCGATAAAGGTTACTTCTTACGCTCTCAAGAAGAAAAGGTGATTATATGATTAAGAAAGCAGTTATCCCTGCAGCAGGCTTTGGAACAAGATTTCTTCCTGCAACAAAAGCATTGCCTAAGGAAATGCTTCCAATAGTTGATAAGCCCAACCTTCAATATATCATCGAGGAAGCAATCGCTTCAGGAATTGAAGATATTATCATCGTCACTGGACGAAACAAAAAATCAATGGAAGATCATTTTGACAAATCCATTGAATTAGAGCTTTTACTAAAAAATACAGGAAAACTAGAGCTGTTAGAGCAGGTAGAAAATATCTCTAATTTAGTTGATATCCATTATATGAGACAGAAAGAACCGCTTGGACTTGGGCATGCTATATTATGTACGAAAAAATTCATCGGTAACGAGCCATTTGCAGTGTTACTTCCGGATGACATTATCGATGCTGAGGTTCCAGCCTTGCAGCAAATGATTTCAAAATATGAGGAAGTACATAGCAGTATCTTAGGAGTAAATGAAGTACCTACAGAAGATGTACATAAATATGGAATCGTGGATTTCAGTGCTGCTGAAAATGGTTTGTTTTCGGTAAAGCGATTAGTGGAAAAGCCGTCTGCTCAGGAGGCACCATCTAACCAAGCTATTGTTGGCCGATATATTTTAACCCCTGGAATTTTTGAGGAATTAGAAAAAGTAGCACCGGACGCTAAGGGAGAAATCCAGTTAACGGATGCTATTGATTCTTTGGTTAAGAAAGAATCAATTTACTCCTATATGTTTGAAGGAAAACGCTACGACGTAGGGGACAAGTTTGGATTTTTACAAGCAACATTTGACTTTGCATTAAAGCGTGACGATTTAAGAGAACCGTTACTTGCTTATTTGAAGAATAAATTGAAAGATTAACGGTGATAGCTATGCGTATTGTATATTTATGTCAACATTTCCCACCTGAAACTGGTGCACCCCAAATCCGTGTTTATGAGGTAAGTAAAGAATTACTTGCTCAAGGACATGACATTCAAGTCGTGACTGCATTCCCACATCATCCTCATGGGATTATACCGGATGAGTACAAGGGGAAAAAATATGAATTTGAAATGTGGGATGACATTCCCGTTCATCGCACATGGATTTATCCTTCTAAAAAGGGTACCTTTTGGAAGCGTTTAGTCTCCTATTTCTCATTCACCTTTAGCTCCTTCTATGGATTGATGAAAACAGGGAAGGTAGATGTGATTATCGTCAATTCTCCCCCGATCTTTTTAGGGTTAACAGGTCTAATTGGCGCTAAACTTAAAGGAGCAAAATTTGTTTTTAATGTAGCTGATGTATGGCCTGAATCTGCAGTAAAGCTAGGACTTGTGAAAAACAAAATGTTCATCAAGCTAGCTGAGATATTAGAGTCGTTTCTATATAAGCATTCATGGAAAATTGCAACTGCCACAGATGGCATTAAATCATATATTATTAACCATTCCCAGCCGGAGGAAAAAGTATTTGTATTGCCGAATGGTGTAAATACAAATTTCTTTTATCCACAGGAAAAAAATGTAGAATTCTTAGAAAAATACAATCTCCATGAAAAATTTGTTTTTTCATATGGAGGGAATCTAGGTTATGCGCAAGGCTTAGAGTACATTCTATACGCTGCTAAACAGATGCAAGAAACAGTTCCTCATGCACATTTCCTAATTGCAGGAGCGGGTCCTGAAGAAGAAAAGCTACATAAGCTCAAAGAAGAGCTTGGCTTGCAAAATACAACATTTTTAGGGCATCTACCTTTAAAAGAAATGCCTAAACTATTTTCAGTGAGTGATGTAAGTATTGTTCCACTTCGTGATATACAATTATTTGAGGGAGCTCGACCTTCTAAAATTTTTCCGGCTGCTTCATCAGCAGTTCCTGTGCTTTACTGTGGAAAAGGAGAAAGTGCGAATATCATTACTCAAAATAACATAGGTTTAGTAGCACAACCAGAAAATGTTGACTCAATTTCTGAAAAAATGTTTGAATTTGTGGAAATGCAGGTAAATGATAGAAATGCCATGAAAGAAAATGGAAGACAGCTAGCAATGGGAGAATTTAGTTGGACTACCATCGTAAAAGAATTACTACAAAATATTACACAAAAGTAATTTTCTTTGCAATATACACCATCCATTAAATTATGTATAATAAATTAGATAAAATTTAAAAGTAAAGTAGGGAACTAATATGACTACTTCACGTCAAAAGAACAGGAAAACGAAGACGAGAAGAAAAATTTTATATACAATACTTATCGTTGCGATGGTGTTATTGTCTGGAGTTATCGTCTTTGCAACTAATTTGTCGTTTCAAACCAAAAATGCTGTAAATAAAATTTATGAGCCACTAGAGCGTGAGGAAAAAACAGAGAACGAGGCAATAGACAAATATGACAAAGCTAAGGCGGAGGATTCTGCTTTTACCATTTTGTTAGCCGGTATTGAAAATCAAGAAAAAGCAAAATATGGTCGTTCCGATGTTCTTATTGTCGCAACAGTAAATCCAAAGACAAATAAAGTATCTATGGTTAGCATCCCACGTGATACTAGAGTTTATATTCCTGATTTAGGATATAACGATAAGATTAATCACTCGTATGCAAACGGTGGTATAAATTATACTATTAATACGATAGAAGAATTATTAGATATTCCAATAGATTACTATGTTTCAACAGACTTTCAAGGCTTCGAGGACATCGTAGATACTGTTGGTGGAATTGAAGTAGATGTGCCATTTACGTTTAAAGCGCAGCTAACAGGTAGTTTAAAATGGAAGACGTATACACAAGGTACAATGGATCTTAACGGTAACGAAGCTCTTGCTTATGTTCGTATGAGAAAGAGTGATCCAGAGGGCGATTTAGGACGCAATAAACGACAAAAGCAAATTATTCAAGAAATAATTGATAAAGGCACGAACTTATCAAACATAACTAAGATAGATAACATGATCGAGGATATTGGTAACAATGTCAAAACGAACATACCATCATCTGAATATTTTGGATTGATCAAAACATATCAAAAGTTAAAATCTACTCCATTTGAACAACTCCAATTAAAGGGTTACGATGACACACGTAATGGAGTTTACTATTTTATTCCTGATGAAGAAGCTTTAGATGAGATCAGTGAGCAATTGAAACTTAACTTAGATGATTTTGGACAAAATGCTAAAACAGAATTGAATCAATCAACTAAAATTACAGATTTAACAATAGGAGAGTAAAAGGAACAGTCATTTGGACTGTTCCTTTTACTCTTTTTGCTATTTTAACCGATAATTAAACACCTATTAATCCATTTGTTGGATTGTTTTATGGTAAAATGTGCATTAAAATGTAGAAAACACACGTTTCAAGGAGGAACAAATGAAAAAAGTAATCGCATCATCTGTTTTAGCAACTTCTGTCCTTTTGCCCATTAATCTTCTAACGAGTGATACACTTCACACAAGTGCTGCTACTAATTCAGCGATCACTTCTGCTCAGTTATCAGGTAAGGCAATGATAACATCTAACAACGTCAATATTAGAAAAGGAGCTACAACTAGCTATAGCAGTGTTGGAAAGGTCCAAAATGGACAGCTAGTTACTATAATTGACCGCTTTACAAACGCTAGCGGTGAATTATGGTATAAAGTGAACTTTGATTCAACGACTGGCTGGGTGATTAGTAATTATGTAAAAGAGGTTTCCAATGCTGTTGGTGGAAATTCGACTATAAATGGCAACTCTTATGTCGGTTCGACACAGAAAATAGGAAAGTCTGCAACAAATTTGAGAAGTGGCGCAACTACTTCCTATAAGTTAATAGAGACAATTCCTGCTGGAACTTCACTAAAAATATTAAGCAGCTTTACTAATGCTCAAAATGAAGTTTGGTTTAATGTTGAGTATAAAGGCAAAAAAGGGTGGGTGCTTTCGGAGCTATTTCTTTTAAATGCTACGAATGGAGATACTGCGACTTCTATGAAGGTAGTTAAACAATCTACTGTACACAAAGGAGCAACCACAAGTTATGCAGCAGTAGCTACAGTAAAGGCAGGAACAACTTTGACTGTTCACCAAGAGTTTACAAATGCTGCTAAAGAAAAATGGATGCAGGTAACCTATGCAACAGGTAAAAAAGGCTGGATTCAAGCTACAGCTTTTGAACAAGCTACAGTTGATTCGAAGACAGTTGTAAAAGCATCTACAGTACATTCAGGAGCTACAAAAAGCTATAAGGTCGTAGCTACGATTAAAGTAGGAACAAAATTAACTATCCATCAGGAATTTACAAATGCCGCAAAGGAAAAGTGGTATCAAGTGACCTATGCTACAGGCAAGAAAGGATGGATATCTGGAGAAGCATTTGATAGTGTATCTACTTCACCAGAAACACCACCAACTGAAACACCTGATATTGGACAAGCTATTGAACAGAATACAAATCTAGTAGTCTCCGTTTCTGTCGCTAATATGCGTTCAGGCCCTGGTACTTCCTACGATGTTGTAACTCAATCTCGATTAAACGATTCATTTATCTCTACCCATTATGCATTAGATGCAAACAATGAAAAATGGTATAAAGTAGGTACAACAAGCGGAGAAGCATGGCTACATCAATCAGTAGTAACCGTTGGTGGCGATGTGAATCCAGGCAATGGGGAAACTGGCACTATTCAACGATATAATGCTTTAATTTATGCAGATAGTAAGTTTAACTCAGCAGTATTACAGGGGTTACCGAGAAATACAACATTCACTGTGTTAAATAAAGTAACTGGTACGGACGGGACGAAGTGGTTAAACATTAAAGCAGGCTCTGTTGTAGGTTGGGTTCCAGATTTTGAGGTAAGTGAAAGTATACCGACTAAGTATGCTACAAAGGCGTCCACTGTTTACAGCAGTGCAAGTGCTACCTCTAAAAAGATAGAATCTATTTCTGCTAGCTCGCCACTAAGAATTTTACGTTCATTAAACAGCTGGTTAAACGTTGAAACACAAAGTGGAAAACGCGGATGGATTCAAGCTTCTCTAGTAGGCGATGCGTCTCCAATCTCACTTATCAATGGAAGAGCAGAAGTACGCAATGGGCAAAATTATTTAGTTTGGACGAAGCCTTCAAAGTTTAATATTACTTACACAATGCCTTCAGCAAATGTATTAAAAGTTAATGGTAATCTATCGAATATTAGCGAGATTGCCTCAGGCTTAACGGGAGTAAAAAGCATGAAGGTTGAAAAAGTATCCGGTGGAACATCAGTATTGACTGTGACATTTGATCCAAATTATACGTACACAATAAGAGATTACGATAAAGAGTTAACGATTAAAGTCGTGCCTAAAGGATTGGCAGGTAAGAAAATAATTATTGATGCTGGGCATGGTGCGAAGGATCCTGGCGCAGTAGGATCTAAAGGTACAAAGGAGAAGGATGTAAACCTTGGAACAGCTAAGTTTCTAAAGGCTGAGCTTGAAGCAGCAGGTGCTATTGTAACCTTAACGCGAAGCACAGATGTATTTTTAGAGCTAAAGGACAGAACAGATATTTCTAATGCTTCTGATTATGATGCATTTATCAGTATCCATGCAGATTCATTCTCTTCTACATCTAAAGGGACTACTACTTACTACAATTCGTCTGTAAGCTTTAATGGTCCTAAGAGCTTTACCCTTGCAAAGAGTGTCCAAGCGAACCTTGTCAAAGCGGTTGGAACATACAATCGTGGCGTGAAACAGCAAACATTCTATGTAAACCGTATGAATGAAATTCCATCAGTATTAGTAGAGTTGGCATTCATTTCAAATCCTTCTGAAGAGGCATTATTAGCTTCAGATGCATTCCGTAAAAAAGCAGCAGTTGGAATTCGTAAAGGAATGGAAGAGTTCTTTAAACAGTAAAAATTTAAGATTAGGAAAAAGTAACCGATAAATCTCCTAGGAATAGTTCCTAGGAGGGCATATCCGGAGTTTTTTTGACAGATTTTTTTCAAATAGTTAGTTTAGCTCCAGCGCCTTGTCTCTCGAGGAAAATGGGAAAATACTGTGGTGGCTTGTTAGCTGCCTCTTTGCTTATTCTCCATTTGCTTTTCGGGGCACATAGGCGCTGCAGCTTTTTTATAACAAAAATCTCTGTCGATATGTCCAAATGTTGTGTTATTTCTAGCGATAAAATAATAAGAGCGAGGAAGGTAAACAAAATGAAAAAGAAAATTCTAGCAACGGTTGGTATCGTATTAGGTTTAAGCTTTCTAATTGCAATTAATACACCAGCGACTACAAAAGCAAATTCTAATCTACTATTAGCTTCCGTTGACTGGGTACAATCACAATTGAACCCTTTAACTACAAGAGTATCTACTCTAGAAAAACAAATAAAAGAACAGGATGCTTTGATTAAGCAGCTACAAAAAGCAGTTGCAGAGGGTGGAACAGTTATAACTCCTCCTACTACAACACCTACTCCACCTGATAACTCTACGGATTTACCATCAGTTGTGTATACAAATGCTAATAATGTGAAGGTACATAGTGGAGCAACTCGTAATTACAAGGTGCTTGCAACATTTACAGCAAACAAATCATTAAACGTAATTGACAAGCATGGTTCAGGCACTAATTTATGGTACCGTGTAGAAATATCTTCAACTGTAAAAGGTTGGGTTCATTCAGAGGATGTTACAACAACAAAACCTAGCACTGCAACACCAAGTTCCGTTGTAGCAAAAGAAGCACTTAATATACGCAAAGGTGCTACAACTAGCTATGCTTCAATCGAGCTAGTAGCTAAAGGAACTTCTTTAAAATACATAAGCTCCTTTAAAAATGCAAAAGGTGAAACATGGTATAATGTTCAATCCCCAAAAGGAAACAAAGGTTGGGTGCTGAGTACGCTAACTGAGGTGAGATAATTGAATAAAAAATTTATAGCAGTATTAGCGGCAATTTCTTTAAGCTGTGCTTGTGCTAATACAGCATTTGCATATAATCAAGAGACTTATTCGAAGCAAATACAAGTTGAGGTACACAACACCTTTACATCCTCCTTGAACCTAAATGGTATATATAAATTAGAAAATCTTACAACAAAAGAAATGTTTTTTGCTTTACCTAATACACCTATAACATTTTCACAGGTAAATGGTGAGGTTTCCATTTATCAAAAGGGAGCAGCAATGTATTCTTCCCAAGGATATGCGTTACATGCTCTTACAGGAAATGAAAAAATAGTTGTTTTTAATGCTCCGGTAGATGGAAGAAAGGGTGCAACCGCAGATTATGCAGTTGTTAAGTCCTATAAGCCATTCCAAGGTGCAAAATATGTAGCTGAGTTCACGAATGTAAAGGGAGAGCTTTGGTATTCTATAACCGATGAACAAGGTGCCTCCTCTTGGGTTCCAGCAACAAATGCAACCGTAGAATCTGTTGTATCTCAACCACTTGGTAAAACACCAACTGGAACACAGTATCGAGGTAGCTTCAATGTAGTAAAATCAGCAACTAACGTACAAATTGTTAACAGACTAGACTTAGAAAATTATTTAAAAGGCGTTATTCCTAATGAGTCGCCTGCTTCTTGGCATATTGAAGCGTTAAAAGCTCAAACAGTAGCAGCACGCAGTTACACTTTGAGCAAAGCGGGAATCTTAAGTAGTACTACTAAGGACCAGATGTACAAAGGCTATACATCTGAGCACAAAAACTCAAATGCAGCTGTAGATGCTACGAAGGATTTAGTAGTTAAATATAATGGTAAGCTTGTACAGGCATACTATTATTCCACTAGTGGAGGTAGAACGGCAAATATTAGTGATGTTTGGAATTCAACACAGGTGCCACAATTTGTTTCAGTAGATGATTCAATTGAGCAATCCCCTTACAAAAACTGGTCTGTTCAAATTTCAGCAACTAATATTTTGAAGAAGTTTGGTTTTAGCACATCTGATCAGTTGCTAGATGTTAAGCTAACAAAGGGCGGAGCAAATGGAGAGGTAACAGCAGTAACAGCTGTCACAAACTCTGGAGAGAAAACTATCACAGGTAACGAAACAGTAATGAGAAACGTTTTCTTAGATGCAGGCAACAAATCTTTAAAATCGAACTGGTTTGATATTTCATTCACCAAGCCAACAGGCGGTGTAAATGACATTACAGTGCAGCAGGTAAATGGAACGACTCCGATAGATTCGTTAAATGGAGTTTCTGTTCAAACTGCTAACGGTGTCGTATCTATACCGGATGGCTCAGTAAGCATTCAAACAAGTAGCGGAGTCGTAAACACAGATACTGTTCAAACAGGCATTCAGTCAGTTACAGTGAACGGTAAAGGCTACGGACACCGAATCGGTATGAGTCAGTATGGAGCGAAGTCACGTGCAGAAGCTGGTTGGACATACGATCGGATATTGAAGCATTACTATCAAGGCGTTACAATTGAAAAATATTAACCTACCAAAAGAAAAGGCAAGAATGTTGTTAAATCAACATTCTTGCCTTTATATATTTAATGAGTTCTAGTCTTCATGTATTTCTTTTTTATCCCCAAAACTAAACAGTAAATACATTGTAGCCGTAGCAATAGCGAAAATGACTGCCCCCGTAATTGGTAAGTAAATCGTCTCTATGAAAAGTGAAATTGTCATAATGAGAGTAAATGATACGATCATATGCCCAAAATATTTATGGAATTTTTGATGACTATTTGACTTTAGTTCTATGAAAGCATCTAGCGCCATTATGACGATAAATTCAACGACTCCATAAACAATAATAAACCAAATTAAACTTGACCAACGTTCAAAATCAATGCCTACAAGCAATAGGATTCCAATCTCAGCTGCAATGGAGATAGCAAGTGTCCCGATGACGATAAGGATAACTATAAGAATACCAAGTGCTTTTCCAAAATTTTTTTTCATACAGTTCCCTCATTATTCTTGATGTTATTATTCATAAAAAAGAGTGGAGACAAAGTAAAAAATAACTTTGTCTCCACTCTGAAAGCTATTATTATGGTTTGATAAAGTTTTGAGTGTAATAAGGAATGGAGCCATGTGTCCATTTGGCAAAGTAGACGCCAACTCCTACATGAGTGTATGCAGTGTTTATAACGTTTTTACGATGTCCTAATGAATTCATCAATGCTTCATGTGCAAAATATGGATCTGTGTAGCCCATTGCGATATTTTCCCCGGCATTTCTAAATTGTACTCCGCCATTTGCTAAGCGGTCAAAAGGAGATTCACCTTTTAAGTTATTATGATTGAAGTAATCATTAACACCCATGTCTACACTATGCTTTCTTGCCACATCTGCTACCTTTGGAGCGGACTGTAGCACAGGAACCCCATGAGCTTTTCTTTCTGCATTAATCAAATGAAATAATAGATTCTCGTAGCCTGTTTCTAGAGTAGTAGATTTTTTAGGATATAGATTTGGATTTATATTAATCAATTGGTAGTCTACTAAGTAGATTGCCGAGATTTTATTGTCATTATGCACGTCTATAAAGAAATTTGCTTCATACTTTGGTAAGGAGTACGTAATGATTTCCACAGGATATGTGTTTCCAGTAGTTTCGTAGCTTTTACCAAATTCATTTTCTAGCTGACTTATAGTATTTGATACGGAAATTCCGTTTACTTGAAAGGCTTTGTCCTTAGTATATATGGAAGATATTTTATCACTTAATGTACTGATTGCATAAAATTTATCGTAATTATTATGGTAAATTCCAGTAATAGCTCCAAACTCATTTACTACTGATTTCTTGGCTGCTCCCAATTGAGCGTTCACAGTTGAAATATTGTTACCAATTGTAAAGTTTGTAGTTGCAGCCTTTGTCGGCTTACAATTTAATTGATTGAGCTTAGTTTTAGACGGCGTTTGATATAAAATTGTTGAATCGTCCTTAATTACTAATCCGCCACCAAGATGGTAGTATGTAGATTTATTTGCGTAAACTCGAAAATTTTCACCTGGCTTTACTGTTCGAGAGTATTCAAAGGTTCCATTCACATTTTTGTATATGGTTGTAGGCTTTTGGATGAGCACCCTACCAATTTGTCCTTTTTTTAACTCTACTCCGTCCCAGACGACCTTTTCTGGACAATCAGCTGCAAAAGTTATTGCCGGAGCAATACTTAATCCGAATAATAAAAGAAATAAAATTGAGAATTTTTTCATGTTTTTCCATCACTCCTCATTACTTTATTATAAATCAAACGACGTCAAACTCCAAAAATACTTTCTCTACGGTGTCGATTATTGCTTGTCCGTTTGTTATTTCTGTTACCCACTCTAAAAATTTTACCTCATCCTCCGCTTTTGTGTATACATAAATTTCCACTAAATCTGCATAGGCAATTTCTTTTAATTGGAAAATAGAGTTTCTTATTTCATTCTCCACTTTACCTAGCCATGTATAATCTATGGAGACTTTCATTAAGTGATGAAGCTGGCATTCTACTTCCCCAGTTGCATCTATCCCTTCTGTAGTAGCTTTTCCATAAGCCCTTATAAGGCCTCCGCCTCCCAGCTTAATACCACCAAAGTAACGCGTCACTACTACTACTGTATCCTTTAGTGCTCTTTTTTTAAGGACTTCAAGCATAGGAACTCCGGCTGTACCGCTCGGCTCACCATCATCGTTTGCTTTTTGAATATGGTCATGCTCTCCAATAATGTAGGCAGAGCAATTATGAGTAGCATCTTTATGCTTTTGTTTAATTTTATTAATAAAATCTTGCGCTTCCTCCTCAGACTCTGCTCGTTCTATATAAGTAATAAATCGGGACTTTTGAATAATAATTTCACTTTCTCCGTGACCCTTAACTGTTTTATAATTGTTTCTCATAATAAATTTCCCTCCTAAAGGCTTTGAAACATACTTGTAAAGTAAATTTAATTTATTTTTAGTCAATTAGTGCTATAATAGAGTTTGTCAGTAAAAATGAATGAAGACTCATGTTGAATGTCTAAAGGAGAAAAAACAGATGACGAACAAGAATCTCGAATTGCAATCGTTAGATGTTATTTTCGATAGAATGGTCGAAGTAATGGACCATTCGAAAAAGGATATATTCATTATAAGCGAACAAAGTCGTCAAAGCTTCGAAGAAATGAAAGTTGAGTTGGAAATAATTCGCGGAAGCATTGAGGCTGTCATACTGGAAGGCGACTCGCTTGAGGCAAAATCGAGACTTGCTCGTAACAGATTAGCAGAGGTTTCGAAGAATTTTAACTCATATGATGAACCACAAGTCCGAAGCGCTTACGAAAATGCAAATGAGCTTCAAATTAATCTTTTAATCAAACGCAATGAAGAAAAACAACTAAGACAGCGTAGAGATGAACTAGAACGAAGATTGCAAGGACTATTAGAAATGATAGAACGTGCAGATCAGCTTGTCAATCAAGTCAATATTGTCATCAATTATCTTACTTCTGATTTAAAGGAAGTTGGAGAAGCGCTTGAAAACGCAAAAATTAAACAAGATTTTACATTGAAAATTATTGAAGCCCAAGAAGAAGAAAGAAAACGTCTCTCACGAGAAATTCATGATGGCCCAGCTCAAATGCTAGCTAATGTGTTGCTCAGAACAGATTTGATCAACCTTACGTATCAGCAACGAGGTGGGGATGAGGCGATGAAAGAAATTATCGAATTGAAGAGCACCGTTCGAGATGCCCTTTCTGAAGTTCGCCGAATCATCTATGATCTCCGTCCGATGGCTTTGGACGACCTAGGTTTAATCCCAACGCTTAGAAAATATATTACAACTACTGGGGAATACAACCCTGCAAAAAAAATACATTTTCAAACGTTTGGAGAAGAACTTCGCTTACAGCCAAATTTTGAAGTAGCTATTTTCCGTCTAATCCAAGAATGCCTGACAAATGGACTGAAGCATGGTCAATTTACAGAAGCTTGGGTGAAGATTGAATGGGTGAAACACAAAATAAACATTATCGTCAAAGACAATGGGGTCGGTTTTGATCCAAAGGTAGTAAAAGAAAAATCATTTGGCTTAATCGGTATGCAAGAGAGAGTCGATTTATTAGACGGTACGATGAAAATTATATCGTCACCAGGAAATGGAACAACAATTTTGTTTAGTATTCCGCTAAATGAGGAATAGTAACTACAGCCGTTTTTAATAGGAGGAAATGACCAATGACAAAAATTATCATTATAGATGATCACCAACTTTTCCGCGAGGGAGTAAAGAGAATACTAGACTTCGAAGATACGTTTGAAGTGGTGGCAGAAGGAAGCGACGGTAGCGATGTACTACGCTTATATGAACAATACTTACCAGATGTTGTACTAATGGACATCAACATGCCTACAAAAAATGGCGTAGACGCTACAGAAGAACTAATGGAAAAATTTCCAGATGCAAAAGTTATCATGCTTTCTATCCACGACGATGAATCATACGTATCGCACGCGTTGAAAACTGGTGCATTAGGCTATATGTTAAAAGAGATGGATGCTGTGGCAATCGTATCAGCGATTAAAGTAGTAGCTAAAGGCGGCTCTTATTTACATCCAAAAGTAACACGTAATCTAGTGGCAGAATTCCGTCGTTTAAGCGAGCGCGAAAACAAAGGAAACTTCCACCAAACAGAAATCCGTCGTCCATTCCATTTATTAACGAAACGCGAATGTGAAGTTTTACAATTATTAACAGACGGACAAAGCAACCGCACAATCGGAGAAACACTTTTCATCTCCGAAAAAACAGTAAAAAACCATGTATCTAGCATTCTACAAAAAATGAACGTAAACGACCGTACCCAAGCCGTAGTAACCGGCATCAAAAACGGTTGGGTTGAAGTTCGATAATACTTCATATGACATTTACACCCCCTCTAATCTTTTGATTGGAGGGGGTTTTGTTTTTTTGGTAATACCGGGGAGAAGAGAAGCTAAACTATTGGGAGAAGTAACGAACCAACAGTAAACATAAAAATGTTGCAGAGAAGCGACAGAACCTTGCGGAAATGGAATAGAACCTTGCAGAGACCGAGCTAAACCTTGCGGAAACGAGCACGAACGTTGCACAAACGAAAAAACATTGCGTAGACGAGACAGAACCTTGCGGAAATGGAATAGAACATTGCAGAGAAAGAGCTAAATCTTGCGGAAACGAATACGAACCTTGCACAAACGAAAAAACGTTGCAGAGATGAGACAGAACCTTGCGGAAACGGCACGAAACCTTGCAGAGACCGAGCTAAACCTTGCGGAAACGAACACGAACCTTGCACAAAAGAAAAACGTTGCAGAGAAGGGACAGAACCTTGCAAAAACGGCATGAAACCTTGCAGAGAAAGAGCTAAATCTTGCAGAAACGAGCACGAAAGTTGCACAAAAGAACAATGTTGCAAAGAAGGGACAGAACCTTGCGGAAATAGCACGAAACCTTGCATAAAGATTACCTTTAATTATTGCTTCCAAACAAAATATCTCTTTCTACCATTTCCATGACCTTCTAAACTCTCAAAATTGTTTAATAAACGGGATGCTGTGTAAGGAGATTCCACAAGACAAAAGTGACGAAAATCCTTAACGGTCATTTGAGAGCTAATTAGCAAATAGAATTCTCTAATAGCTACCTTATGTGCATTCCGATCATTCTTCCCACAGCTCCGACATTTCCAAGTGGAGTAGTGTCTAAGCATTCCAAACGTACCACACTTTGGACATTCCACTCCTCGCACTAAATCTCTAGGTGAAATACGATAATATTCACATAACGGAGGCATAATATACGGTGATAGATTTTTCTCGATGTGCGACGTAATTTCTACAAACTTGACCAAAGAAACTGGCTCACTTAAGCCGTTGCTATGCATTTGATAAATTTTCTCCATCATGCTTTCTAGCTTAAATATAGGATAGTGGGAAGGTTTCTGGCGAATGCGACTGGATTTAGCGGTTATAATGACTGCACCAGTAACTTTCATGGTAGGGCACACGTTTCGGAGAAATTCTTTCATGAAGCGAATGTTGCGTGTGAGTTGAAAGTAGGGATTAGGGAAGGGAGTTTCTGTTCCATCAACTTCTTTATAAAATTCTTCCTCTTTAAAATACAAGTTACCACTCATGTTTTTGGATTCGATAACCATACAGCAGCGATCGCTAACTATTAAACAATCAATTTGTACTTTCCAATCTTCTAACACCAATCCCACATCAGAAAACACTTGTAAATTTCCAGAAAGCCTTAATTCATCTAGCTTAGCTACCAACCGATCTTCTCCTCGGTCACCAGCTTCACTACGACGAATATCATCTGCCACCAGCATATATTTCTCATGCTCACCTAACAATCTTTTTAATAAAATCTTCTGTACAGGATACAATACTAATATTCACCTCCATTCTAATTATATATGTTACTTCAAACGTCAGAAAATTTCATTATTTTATAAATTGAAACTTATTCATTGAGTTTTCGTCATAACTATGACAAAATAACCAACAGCAGGAGGGAAACAGATGAGACTAATAATCCAAGTACTTACTCTCGCAGCAATTACACTAGGACTTGCTGCTTGTAATGATAAAGAAGAGGTAAATCCAAGTTCGGGATCAGTGAACGATTCAACCCCATCACAAACGGAGTCAGCAATCGATCATGGAGCAGAGGATAAATCAGACGTAGGCTTCCAAATGTCTTCTGGTGGAGACATTGAAGAGGCAGCTAATGTATCCGAGGAAGAAAAAACAGCAGTATTAAATGCATTTAACGAATACATTGAAGCATTTAACGAAGAAGATATAGACCGCTATTTAAGTGTAATCTCCAAAAAGCCAGAGGGCTTCAACTATGAATCCGAAAAAGAACTAGTATTGGAGACCTTCGAAAACTACGATACTGTACGTACAGCTGAGGACGTTACTATTATTGAATATAATGACAAAGAAGCTCAAGTATATTCAAATATCCATATTGCACTTCACGAGCCAGGGTCTGGAGCAAAACTCGATCGTAATGGTCGTCAGGTGACGGTTTTTGTGAAGGAAGAAGGCAAATGGGTGGTAACAAGTGTCTATTTTATAGGCGAAACAACTGAATAAATCACCATATCCCCAGCATATATGACAAATATCATGTTTGGGGTCTTTTTATGCTTTCCTTTCCAATCCATATTCAGTAAACTAGAGTTAGGAGAGTGATTTCTTACATGACAAAAACGGTAATAGTGACTGATAGTACAGCTTATATTCCAGAAGATAAACGAGCAAGTTTAAACATTAAAATGGTTCCTCTTAGTGTCGTAATTGGTAACGACACATATAGAGAAGAAATAGATATTAACGCTTATGAATTTTACGATAAAATCCGAAATGAAAAAGCACTTCCAAAAACCTCACAGCCTTCTCTAGGAAACTTCGTTAACACCTTCGAAGAGTTAGAGAAAGATTATGACACCATCATTTCTATCCATCTTTCTAGCGGAATTAGTGGAACATTGGCAGGAGCAGAGCAAGCAGGAGGTATGGTCGAAGGTATTGATGTGTATACATTCGATACAGAGATTTCTTGTATGGTTCAAGGCTTCTATGTAATCCGTGCTGCAGAAATGGCGCAGGCCGGTGAAACTCCAGAAGTAATTTTACAAGAATTAAACAAGATGAAACAATCGATGCGTGCATACTTCATGGTGGACAACCTAGATCATCTTCACCGTGGCGGCCGTCTAAACGGCTTCGAGCGTGTCATTGGATCTGTGCTTCAAGTGAAACCAATCCTTCATTTTGAAAATAAAGTCATCGTTCCATTTGAAAAAGTTCGCACTCGCAAGAAGGCAATGAAACGAATTGCAGATATGCTAGAGGAAGATGCAAGCAAATACGATAAAATCAAGGCTACTATTATTCATGCCAACAACGAGCAAGAGGCTATAGAATGGAAAATTCTTTTAGAAGCAATTATGCCAAACGTTGAATTTACAATCAGCTACTTTGGTCCGGTTATCGGTACGCACCTTGGAGAAGGCTCCATGGGACTAGGCTGGTACCACGTAGAATCATAATGAAACAAGTAAACGAGCAATTACAGCAATTTCTCACTGGACGCATATGGCTTCGCGCACACACGCCTTTTCCGCGCGAGGTCATAGACGACCATATCCTCAGCGGCCACATTCATCTAAAACCAGGAATCAAAACGATTAAACCTCAAACAATATTTCAATCAACGAAACACATCTGCAATCGATGTCACAACACAAATCCATCATTATTTTACTCTTTCCAATGCGCCTATTGTAATGAAACCTGTACCTACTGTCGTCATTGCATCCGTATGGGACGAGTTAGTAGTTGCTCTGAACTGATAACTTGGGTCAAGGAGCCAGCTATCGGAACAACCGAGGACATTTTTGATTGGTCCGGTCAGTTAACTGCACTTCAACAAAGGGCAAGTGAAGAGCTTTTAAACAGTGTCCAAAATAATCAGTCTCACCTTTTACATGCAGTCTGTGGAGCAGGCAAAACAGAGCTACTTTTTCCATCTATCTTTGCCTCTTTGCTAGCAGGCAAAAGAGTATGCGTCGCTGCACCAAGAACTGATGTCATTTTAGAGCTGTTCCCTCGTTTTCAAAAGGTGTTCCCAAAAACTATCATCCATGCACTTTACGGAGGAGCAACAGACCAGGAAGGCTTTGCCACATTAATCCTGGCTACTACCCATCAGCTATACCGATTCGAAGATGCTTTTGATGTCGTATTTGTCGATGAAGCAGATGCCTTCCCTTATTATGCAGATGAGACTCTTAGACAAGCGGTTGTAAATGCTGCAAAACCAAATGCCGCTATTCACTATGTAACAGCCACGCCCACCGATTCCCTTCAAACAGTCAACCAATCCATTCTCTCCAAGCGATATCACGGTTATCCATTGCCTGTGCCTAAATTCGATAGCCTTTGGGGATACGCTAGACAATTAAAAAAAGGTAAAGTCCCGCGCAAACTACAGCAATGGGTAGATGAAAAAATTCAAAAAAATATCCCATTTCTCGTATTCCTCCCAACTATTGAAATGCTAGAGCAATTCCCTGGTGACTTACCTCGGGTCTATGCTGAGCATCCAGATAGAAAGGAAAGAGTCATGCAGCTTCGCGAAAAGAAAGTGCCTGGTTTATTAACAACTACAATTTTAGAAAGAGGAATCACTATAGAAAATGTTCACGTTGCAGTAGTAGGAGCAGAGCAGGATATTTTTACTGCTAACGCTCTCATACAAATTAGCGGGAGAGTAGGACGCTCCGTCAAGCATCCAGACGGAGACATTGTTTTCTTTCATCATGGAATAAGTCATGCGATGGATGAGGCAAAGGAGGAAATTGAAAGGTGGAATGAGCTATAAACTGTTTGATTTGTGGGAGTATATTTTCACGCCCAGCGACATGGAGGCGACTATTCCTCTATGAAATCGAGATTGCTAGCTGTGATCGATGTCACCAAAAATTTGAGAGAGCGGAAGACTCATTTGATTTCTCTGACTTTATTGGGACCGCCTACGAAGGAGCAGTCGATCAAGTTACATCATTTTATGCTTACAATGATGCGATGAAAAACTATCTCCATCAATACAAGTTTCTACAGGATATTGCACTTGCTGGCGTATTTGCTCGTGAAATAAATGAACTTCTTCGCATTAAGCAAGGAATGGTTGTCCCTATACCTATGCACCCGGAAAAATTAAAGGAAAGAACCTTCTCCCAAGTGGAGGAACTTCTAAGTAAAGCCGAGATTCCATTCCAAAACCTTCTTGTGAAAACTACTAGTAGTGTGCAGGGAAAAAAGTCAAAGAAGGAACGTCTGGAAGCCGGGATTTTATTTGAATCTATAAAAGATGTCCAGCCAGTACACTATATTTTATTTGATGATATTTACACAACAGGTGCTACCATTCATCATGCTGCAAAAGTGATGAAGGATGCTGGTGCTAAGAGTGTGGAGGCAATTACTTTAATAAAAGGGTAATCTGCCGATATAAAAGACAACTAGCAGAAATAGTGGAGGTATGGTCATGGGAGAACTAAAGAATTGTCCATCATGTGGCGAGTTTTTTAACTATACTGGGTTAAGAGAAGTTTGTAATCCTTGTGCGATGAATGAGGAAAAGCTATACGAAATCGTCTATCGATTTTTAAGAAAACGAGAAAATCGCGCAGCTACTGTTGATAGAATCGTAGAGGTGACAGGAGTGGATGAGGACCTCTTACATAAATGGGTTCGCAAGGGAAGATTACAGCCAGCTCTATTTCCAAACTTAGGCTATCCATGTGACAGCTGTGGCAAATTAACACAAGTAGGAAAGCTTTGTGCAAAATGCTCCGATGAATTGAAATCTGGGCTACGCCAGTTTGAGGCCGCAAAAGAATTTCGTGATAAGGTAAATAATCAAGAGGCAGTCTATTATAAGGATCAAAAGTAACTCTCACCATGTGTGGGAGTTTTTTTATCTGGTTCAAACTAAGTGCCCTTTAAGGTCAACTGGAATAAGCTTCGGTCGATAGTTCTACCTACTTGCTTCAGTCATAGAAGTCTAGTCAAATGGTAATGCCCTAAGGCTCATTTCCTATACCAATCTTTTCCTACAAAAGAACTCTAAACACTTTTTAAAACTTACCGAAATATAGAATAGATACTAATAGAAAGAAAGGGGTATGTACATGAAAATCACAAATCTAGGTGTCAATCAGATCAATCCATACAAACGCAATCAAATGCAAACAGAAAAAACACAAAATGCTTTGAAGACAACTGCAGACCAGTTAGAAATTTCATCAGCAGCAAAAAGTATGCAGACGAAATCTCCGATAGAGGTAGAGCAGGCAGAGCGCGTTGCTGCTATTAAAGCAGACATCGAAGCAGGCACTTACAAAGTGGATGCGAAGCAGCTAGCTACAAACATTTTGAAATACTACCAAATTTAAAGGAGACCCGAGCATGTCCATCGATAAGATTCTGCACTCTCTAACAAACCTAAATATGCTTCACAAAAGTTTGTTAGAAATTGCGTACAAAAAAACAGAGGCCATCAAAACTGGGGACATGGACAGTCTTAACCAACTGCTCAAGGACGAGCAGGCGCACGTAGCCGGTATTTCTCAGCTAGAGCAACAGCGTCAATTAGAGGTAACGGATTACCTTAGAGCAAAAGGAATTGCTCCGATCGACAACCCAACTGTTGCACATGTCTTAGAAAACACCAACACTGAGGAAGAAAAGGAGCAGCTAAGTACTGCACGTAAACAGCTTCTTCTCACATTGGAAACATTGAAAAACCAAAATGACTTAAATCAAAAGCTAACATTCCAATCATTACAATTCGTCAATATGACGTTAGATATGCTACGACCAAAGCCAGACCAAATAAACTACTCAAAGAACGAAGTAAAGCGTCCTTCAAAGGATAAATCCTACTTCGATTCTCAAGCTTAAGGAGGCCAACCCATGCGCTCCACATTTATGGGATTAGAAGCAAGTAAAAGAGGATTATTCACACAGCAGTCAGCACTATATACAACAGGACATAATATTTCAAATGCCAACACTCTTGGGTACTCTCGTCAAAGAGTAAACATGGAAGCTACTTTAGGTTATCCAGGGACAGGTTTAAATGCACCAAAGACTGCCGGTCATATAGGTACGGGTGTACAGGCACAGTCAGTACAAAGAATAAGAGATAATTTTATTGATAGACAATATCGACAAGAAACCACAAAACTTGGTTATTGGGAATCACGTTCTAATGCGATTAGCCAAATAGAGGATATTGTAACAGAGCCTTCAGATTATGGTTTAAATGCAGCCCTTGATCAATTTTGGAGCTCTTTACATGACTTAAGTGGAAGTCCAGAAAATGCTGCAACACGGCAAGTTGTAATAAACCGCGCATTACATGTAGCAGATTCATTTAACTATACAAATAAGCAACTGTCTGATATTCAAGCAAATCTAGGAAATGAAATAAAAGTATCTACTGACGATATTAATTCTATATTAAAACAAATAGCCTCTATTAATGAACAAATTCAAGCAATTGAGCCTAATGGCTATATGCCCAATGATTTATATGATGCGAGAGATTCACTAATCGATGAGTTATCCCAGTACATGCCAATTGAAACTGAACGTGTACCATCAGGTGGTAACGCTTTAGCGATTGCAGAGGGAAGCTTGACTGTTACTATGAAGTTAAAAGATGGTACTAAAGTAGAACTAGTTAACGGGAAAGAATTTGCACAGCTTGAAACTTTAGATACTTCTAATAATAAATTGGATGGTACAGACCTCTCAGCAGGATTTAAGGAAATTAAAATTACAGGTTTAGGTGGCGAAACAATTACCTATGATCAATTAGATCCTTCAAAAGGAAAGTTAGTTTCACTAATTGACTCATTTGGTCACGGAGATCCTGCCACCGGTTATTTCACAGAAACATTAGCAAAATTAGATGCTATGGCCAATGCATTTGTGAAAGAGTTTAATGATATCCATAAACAAGGATTCACTCTTGCAGAAGGGGCGACTGCTAGTACTAATAATCAGGAGTTCTTTACTGGAGTAGGAGCTGCTGGAATTAAAGTTCTAGAAGATATTATAAAAAATCCAAATTTAATTGCTGTTTCTGACGCTGCTGGGGAAGTAGGAAACGGAAAAAATGCAATTAAATTAGCGAACATGAAATTTAATAAATTACCTGATTTAAGTGGAGCAACAGTACAATCTTTTTATCAAGGAGTTATTGGTAAACTTGGAGTTGATGGAGAGCAAGCGAATCGATTAACAACGAATGCTGGAACAATACTTCTAACGGTTGCAAATAATCGCGCTTCTGTAAGCTCCGTATCTCTTGATGAAGAAATGACCAATATGATTACATTCCAACAAGCGTACAATGCGAATGCCCGTATGATTACGGTAATTGATGAGACTCTAGACAAAATAATAAACGGCATGGGTCGAGTAGGCTTGTAGAAAGGGGATATTTAAATGCGTGTAACACAATCAATGCTTTCTAGTAATATGCTTCGTAATCTCTCTAATAGCTATTCAAAAATGGGGAAGCTGCAAAACCAAATTAACTCAGGTTCCAAAATCACTCGACCTTCAGATGACCCAGTTGTGGCTGTAAAAGGAATTGGCTATCGAACAAACTTAAACAAGGTTGAGCAATATAAACGGAATATGGGGGAAGTAGAAAATTGGTTAGATACTTCTGATGATACCCTTGATCATGTAGGCATCGCTCTTCGTCGTGTTCAAGAGCTTGTTACAAATGCCCCGAACGATACAAATACAGATGAAGATCGAGAAAAAATGAAGAAAGAAATAGATCAAATTAAATTGCAGATTCGAGATTTAGCGAATACAAAGGTTGGAGAAAAGTATTTATTTAGTGGTACAAATACTTTGAGTCCGGTTTTTTCAACAGATGGTACAAATGATATTTTTGCGGGAGTAATTATAAACCCAGCACGAGGAATAGAAGGTTCAATAGAAGATACTCCTCCTGCAAGTGGGTTTACTAATTCTGTTGAAATTGAAGTATATGATGGTGTTAATCTAAATGTAAACACTGATACACTTGAAATGTTTGCTCAAATAGACGATATGCTCACAAATATACAAAAAGATTTATCTACTGCGGGTACTAGCGGAGCACAAATAGGAAGTCATTTAAGTACAATAAGTACTGTGCAAAATAAAGTGCTTGAAAACCGTGCAGATATTGGTGCTCGACAAAATCGAGTAGATATGATGATTAATCGTCTTGCAACACAAGAAGTAGTTGTAACAAAGCAGCTTTCTGATAACGAAGACATTGATTATGAACGTGTTATTACAGATATGATTACCCAAGAATCTATTCACCAAGCAGCACTTTCAGTAGGTGCCAAAATCATTCAATCCACATTAGTAGATTTTATTAGATAATTCAAGGCGTTTGGACAACCTGTTCAAACGCTTTCTTTCGAGGTGAGACAAATGAATTTTCCAAAGCTTCAAATACGGACCACAGATGCAAAGCTAGGACTTAATATCGTTAATGCTAAGCAAACAATTAAACAACCGAAGGCAACTCAACATATTGAACAACCTGCTGCTATTGTAGATATAGAAACAACTCGTGGTATTATGAAGATTGATTCTTCTCAAGCAAGAAGAGATATAGGATTAATAGGACCCCTCGAATCTGCTTCTAACTTTGCGGCAGAGGGTCGGAAAAAAGCCATGCAAGGGATAGCCAGGCGTGTTAGGGAAGGAAACCAAATGATGGATATCGCACATAACCAAAATGCAGTACCATCTATTGCGAAGCAAAACACATTTCCTCATAAAAAGGCTTTAGGTATAGATTTTATTCCATCGGTAGGTTCTGTAAAATTAGATTATGAGCCAGCTAAGCTGGATATAAATGTTCAAACGCAAAAGCCTATAATAAATGCTCAAATTAACAAACCGGTTTATGGCTATACACCAGGTAAAGTATCAGGGGTTATGATGCAAAATCCAACGATTGAAATCGACTTCATAGTCTAAAGGAGTAAAAAACATGAACATTGAAACAAAATTTTTAGGATCAATGGCAATAGATGAAAAAGATATTATTCAATTTCCAGATGGAATACCAGGATTTGAAGAAATAAAGGAATTTGTAATTTTACCCTTAGAAAAAGATTCACCTTTCGCAGTACTTCAATCAATTAAAGAACAAGAAATTGGGTTTGTTATTGCTTTCCCTTTTGCATTTAAAAATGATTATACATTTGATGTTTCAGAGGACGATAAAGAGGACTTGCAAATAGAAAAAAGTGAAGATTTAATCACCTACTCCATTGTTACATTAAGAGATCCATTCCATAGTTCCACTTTAAATTTACAAGCACCCTTGTTGATTAATTACAAAAAGCGACTTGCAAAACAATTAGTATTACAAGATGCAACCACTTATCCGATTAGGTTTCCTATTGAAGGGAGTGCTATTTAATGCTTGTTCTTTCAAGAAAGAAAGATGAATCTATAATGATTGGTGATAAGATAGAATTAAAAATATTGAGCGTAGACGGAGATCAGGTGAAGCTAGGAATTGTAGCTCCCCAAAATGTAAAAGTATACCGTTCTGAAGTGTATGAAAGCATTCAACAGCAAAACAAAGAGGCATTAAATATCTCTAAATCATTAATTGAACAAATTTCAAAAAAAAATATTTAATAAACTATTAAACTATCTTTAACTTGTACGATAATACTAGTGTAAGGCAGAAATGGGGCGGCCGACCTTATACTGCCAAACAAATTCCACAAGGACGTGGAACTAATTAAACCAAAATTCAAGGAGGAATCTCACAATGAGAATTCAACACAACATTTCAGCTTTAAACACACACAGAAACTTAACAGCTAACCAAGGTTCATCTGCTAAAAACTTAGAAAAACTTTCTTCAGGTTTCAAAATCAACCGCGCTGGAGACGACGCTGCTGGTCTTGCAATCTCTGAAAAAATGCGTGGACAAATCCGCGGTTTAGATATGGCTACTAAAAACTCTCAAGATTCAATCTCTCTAATCCAAACTGCTGAGGGTGCTCTTAACGAAACGCATTCAATTCTACAACGTATGCGTGAATTAGCAGTTCAATCTTCAAATGATACTAATACAACTTCTGACCGTGGAGAATTACAAAAAGAAGTTAAAGAATTAATCACTGAAATTGGACGTATTGCTAGCGATACAGAATTCAATACAAAGAAATTATTAAATGGTTCTGCTTCTGCACTTAACTTCCATATTGGAGCTAACGAAGGACAAAGTATTACATTAGCTATTTCTGATATGAGAGCAACTGCTTTAGGTGTAGATGCTATTACTATCTCTTCACAAGCAACTGCGGATGCTGCTATCACTACTATTCAAAAAGCTATTGATGATGTTTCTGCTGAGCGTGCAAAACTTGGTGCTAACCAAAACCGTCTAGAACACACAATCAACAACCTTGGAACTTCATCAGAGAACTTAACTGCAGCTGAATCTCGTATCCGTGACGTAGATATGGCTAAAGAAATGATGAACTTCACTAAAAATAATATCTTGACTCAAGCAGCTCAATCTATGCTTGCTCAAGCTAACCAACAACCACAAGGTGTACTTCAATTATTACAATAATCGTAAATGAAAAACCGAATTCCTTTTTGGAATTCGGTTTTTTTTATTGATATTTATTTATTCTCGCCGATATAGAACAAGAGGTGGAATTTGTGAATCTTGAAATAGAAAATATTAAAACTAAAACAAATGGATTTACTTTGAGAATAAACGGATATTTTTTGCATAGTAAATATAATCCAGTTAAAGAAGCCGAACAATTAGCCATTAATCATTTAAAAAAAAATCATATCCATATACTGTTTGGTAATGGTCTGGGGTATATAACAGAAGCTTTACTTTCGAAAATGGACGCTAAAAGTACATTATTGGTAGTGGATCCGTTAGTAGATGAATTATATAAATATAGTAAAAATACAAATAAAGCAACTATTATAAAGCAACTTACAAACGAAAACTTTGGAACTTATTTGGGAGCAAGCCTGGATAATTATAATAGAAATGTCACTATTTTTTCTTCACCAAATTACGATAAGTTATTCCCAAAAGAGTACAAAGAACTATTAAAATTAGTCAAAAATAAATTAAATTTAAATATCATAAATGAAAATACAGTTCGTTTTTTTGCTGACACTTGGCAGAAAAATTATATTAATAATCTCTTCTTGGCTCAGAAGGATTACTCAGTGAAAATATTAAATAAAAAATTTAACTGTCCCGTTATCATAGCATCAGGTGGACCATCATTAACAAAACAAATTCCTATGTTAAAAGAAAAATTGGAAAATGTCTTGTTAATTGCAGCGGGTTCAACTGTAAATACTCTGCTTTCACATGGAATTGAACCTGATTTTGTAATTTCAGTTGATGGTGGAATAGAGAATTACAATCATTTTCAAGAATTAAAGTTAAAAAAGCCACACCTTATATATAGTATGACAAATCATTATAAAATTAGAGACTCATTTCATTCTAAGTGTTTCTTTTTCGTTTCAAATGAATTTGTGAACTCAAAGGATAATATTGAGTATACTTTAAATAGGGAAGTTCCAATCATATTTGGTGGAGGCTCTGTAGCAAACTATGCATTTTCCATAGCAAGTTACATCTCAAATGGACCTATAGCATTGATAGGTCAAGACCTAGCATATACTTCCAATAAAACACATGCAGAGCATAATAAACACTATAAGATAATTGATGATCAATATAGAGAAGAAAGAGGGATGTTTTACGTTAAGGGTTATAATAACGAAGATGTCCTTACTGATTATGCATTTTTGTCAATGAAAGACACTTTTGAAAGACTTGTGAGTATAGTAAAACATGAAAATTCTATCTATAATTGTACAGAAGGTGGTGTGTTTATAGAAGGATTTAAACATGATACCTTTAATAATTTCTGCAGAAAATACGTAGGGAACAAAATTCAAAAGGATATTTTATTTCCTAATGAAATTAATGATTATAATGGATTTACAGAAAAAATTAAAGAGGAAATGACAAATTATAATAAAATTATTAGTTATTTAAATATAGGTTTACGGGAATTGAATAATAATAAAAACAATGTAGCTTTTTCAAATAATAGTTTAAGGAAATTGAAAAATGTGGATGAGGAAATAGGAAGGTTGTTCTCTAAAGTGTCTATGAGCACAATAATAAATCCTATTACAATAGATATTTTAAAAAAATTTCAAGAAAAAGAAGGTGAAACAACAATTGAAACCTTCAATCGAATTTATAACCAAAATAAAGAACTTTATTCTAGATTACTAGAAGCTGCAATAATATCAAAAAAATATACAGAGAACTTAGTAAAAAAAATAGAGAGTTGAAGAGGATGAAATTAATGAGCGATTTATTAAAAGATACAGTAGAGAGTTACAATAATTATTTAGTAAGATTGCCTATAGGTTGCCAAGAAATTTCGGACTTACTTAGAAAAGATCATATTATGGATGCCATGAATTTAATTACTAATTTTAGTGAAGGAGTTATATGGTTAACAACTGCTAACGACTTTTTTTTAAAGAGTAACTTACAAAGTGAATTAAATGCTAAAAAAATTCATGAGTTTTTATACGAAGTAAATAGTGGATTAGAAATTCAAGATTATATTCTTATTGCTGATATGTTTGAATACGAAATAAAACCTTTTTTTGACGAATGTCCAGCAATAGGATTTACAAACTGATTATGGAATTTAAGGTTGAGGTTGCCAAAAATGGGGAAAACACCTTACTCTTTAATGGAAAATATATTTATAGCAAATATAATCCTTCCAAAGATGCCGAAAAGTTTATTGAGAATGAAGTAGACTTTGACGCAAAAGGGTATTTATTGGTTGGTTTAGGATTAGGTTATCATTTAGAAAGTTTATTAAATCTAGCTCCCAATAAAAATATATTGTTATTATTGTTAGACATAGAAGAAATGAATATTTTTAAAAAACATTCCAGAGACAAGCAAATAATCTGTCAGAAAAATGTTAAGCTTATTAAAGCAGGAGATAAAATTCAAGACTATTTAGACTATCAAGTGATTTTACCGAATGTCTGGTTAAAAGCAATTTCTGAAAACCATCCATATTTTACAATTTTAGAGGATATTAAAATTAGACAAATGAGTTATAACTCTACAGCGCAACTTTTAAAAAGTAACTTTTTAAGTAATATTCAAAATAGAAACTTGTATGTTAATGGATTAAAAAATACTTTTGAAAATAAAAGTGCCTGTCTGGTATCAGGTGGCCCATCTTTAAATGAGACTGTGAAATGGCTTCAAAAAGCAAAAAACAAAACTTTCATTTTAAGTGTAGGTTCTTCATTGAAAACATTATTAATGCATGATGTTGTTCCTGATGCAATTATCATCACGGATCCGTCAATAAATGTTGTAAAACAAATAGAAGATAGTCGATATAAAGGCCTTTTGTTTTATTTATCAACAGCTAATAATGAAATGTCAAAGAAACATGATGGTCCTAAAATATTGTTATTTCAGCAGGGATATTTTCTGGCAGAGCAATATGTATTAAAAAACGAAAGTCCACTAATGGAGACTGGTGGGTCTGTTGCAACCACTGCAATTTCGCTTATTGAATATTTAGGCTTTAAAAAACTTTTTTTATTTGGTCAAGATTTGGGGTTTAAAGGTAAGAGAACACATTCTAATACATCCACTTCTGGGATTGAAATAGCTGAAAGTTTTAACTTTAGAAAAATACTTTCTAACAACGGGGAAATGATTAATACAACTCCTAATTTAAGTACCTATCATCGTTGGATAGAAAGAAAGGCAAGAAAGTCAAAAATGAAAATTTTTAACACGGCAAAAGATGGAGCTAAAATTGAGAATGTTCCAATGATAAAACAAGATATTTTTGTAGAATATCTCCAATCTCTTTCAGATTGTCAGTTTAAACAAGTATTAGAAAATAAGTTGAAAAACTAAAAAAGGTGAAATCAATGCAAAATAAGACATTATCTAAAAAAACGATATTAGTAACGGGTGGAACTGGATCATTCGGGAAAAAAATTATACGTAAATTACTAGAATTTGATATAAAAAAGGTTATTGTTTTCAGTAGAGATGAGTTAAAACAATATGAGATGGCACAGGAATTTCATGATAATAGAATTAGGTTCTTTATAGGTGATGTTAGAGATAAAGATAGACTTTATCGTGCATTTGATGGAGTAGATATTGTCATTCATGCAGCAGCAATGAAGCATGTTGAAGCATGTGAATACAATCCCTTTGAAGCTGTAAAGACAAATATTCATGGTGCGCAAAATATTATAGAAGCTGCTATAGACCGTGGTGTAGAGAAAGTCATAGCTCTTAGTACAGATAAAGCATGTAGCCCAGTGAATCTTTACGGAGCAACTAAACTAGCATCGGACAAATTATTTGTTGCGGGAAATTCTTACGTTGGTGAAAAGAAAACTCGTTTTTCTGTTGTTAGATACGGAAATGTCGTTGGTAGTCGAGGAAGTGTAGTACCATTCTTCAAAAAGTTAAAGGAGACAGGTACCTTGCCTATTACTGATGAGCGTATGACACGATTTTGGATTACTCTTGATCAAGGAGTTCAGTTTGTTTTAGATAATTTAGAGCGAATGCATGGTGGAGAGATTTTTATTCCTAAAATTCCAAGTATGAAAGTTACAGATTTAGCAATTGCAATAGCGCCTGAATGTGAAACTAAAATTGTAGGGATTCGTGCAGGGGAAAAATTACATGAAGCTATGATTACCGAAGATGACGCTCGTCATACAGTTGAGTTTGATGATTATTTTATCATACAACCTGAATTTTCTTGGTGGTCCAAAGAATTTGCTACGGGAGGAAAGCTTCTTCCAGAAGGGTTTAAATATGCAAGCGATATTAATAATGAATGGTTATCTGTTGAACAATTAAAAGAATTGGTGGAAGAGATTTAGGCACCGTTTTAAGCATTTACATATCAGATAATTTTTTGAAAGAAAGCGAAGAGTGACGTTTTATGAAAATAGTAGCGATAATTCAAGCTAGAATGACTTCCACACGTTTACCAGGAAAAGTTTTAATGCAAGTAATGAATAAGCCGTTACTAGCATATCAGTTAGAACGTGTGAAGTTATCAAAACTTATTGATGAGATTGTTGTAGCAACAACATTAAATGATACCGATATACCCATCGTCGAATTATGTGAGCAGTTAAGCATATCATGTTATCGCGGTTCCGAATTGGATGTTCTCTCAAGATACTACGAAGCAGCAATAGAACATAAAGCGGACATAGTAGTAAGACTTACATCAGATTGTCCACTTATAGATCCTGAAATAATAGATCAAGTAATTAATTATTATCTTAATCATAATTATGATTATGTTTCAAATACACAAGTGAGAAGTTTCCCTAGAGGAATGGATACAGAAGTATTTTCTCTTGAAGATTTAGAATTAGCTTTTAATAATGGTAGCAAAGACTATGAAAGAGAACATGTTACCCCTTATTTTTATTTGAATAAGGAGCTTTTTTCAATTGGGCAAGTGATATATGAAGATGATAAAAGCAATTTTCGCCTTACAGTAGATACAAAAGAAGATTTAGAGTTGATAACGATCTTATTGGAAAAATTGTATCTTAAAAATGGAGATTTTGGTTTAAATAATATTATTGAAGAGTTAGAAAAAGATACAAGTCTTGCTAAAATTAATGCTCATATCGAGCAAAAAAAATTGGGTGAGTAATTATAATGAAAATTATATTAATCGGTTCAACAGGAATGCTTGGGCAAGAGTTGTACAAAAAGTTCTCGCAAAAGGATTTTGAGATCTTGACCATATCAAGATCAAACAGTACAAATAATGTTGATTTATTAATAGATTCTAAAAAGGTAACAGATTTAATCACCCAAGAAAAACCAAATATCGTAGTGAATTGTGCAGCAATGATAAATTTAAAAGAATGTGAAAAAAACGTTAATAATGCATATATGTTAAATGCTAGGTTACCATCCATTATTGCAAGAGCTTGTAGTGAAATTAACTGTTATTTTATTCAAATTTCTACTGATCATTACTATGAAAATGATAAGAATCTACAACACTCTGAAAATGATACTGTTGTTTTATTGAATGAGTATGCTCGAACAAAGTATGCAGGCGAAGTCTTTGCATTAACAAATAACAATTCTCTTGTCGTAAGAACAAACATAGTAGGATTTAGAAATAAAAAGGATGAACCAACTTTTATTGAATGGGTTATTAAGTCATTAGTACAAGAACAAACTATTGTAGGTTTTGAAGATTTTTACACATCAAGTATTGATATTTATAGTTTTTCAAATATTTTAATAGAACTAATTGAGCAAAAATATAAAGGTATCATTAATATAGGTGCTAAAGATGTATATAGTAAGTATGATTTTATTTATGAGCTTGCAAAGAAATTTGGAAAAGAAGGAAATGTAGTTAGAGGGAAATTAAACGATTTTCAAGAAATTAAAAGAGCAAATTCATTAGGTTTAGACATTTCTAAATTACAAAAAGTTCTTCATAAACAACAGGTTCCTTCAAGTAAAGAGGTTATCAACCGATTATACGAAAAATTTAAAGAAGGTGAATTTCATGAATTATCATAGTGAGATTAATATAGGTAGTCAAAAAATCTCTATAAATGATCCAACTTATTTTATTGCAGATGTTGCTTCGAATCATGATGGAGATTTAGCTCGTGCTAAAGAATTGATTTGGTTGTCGAAGGAAGCTGGGGCAGATGCAGTAAAATTTCAGCATTTTCATGCTGATAAAATAGTAAGTGATCAAGGATTTAAGAGTCTTGGAAGACAAAGTAGTCATCAATCGAAATGGGAGAAAAGTGTATACGATGTTTTTAAAAAATATGAGCTAAACAGAGATTGGAATCTAGAATTAGTTAAAGAAGCCCAAAAAGCAAAAATTGAATTTCTCACAACACCATATGATATTGATGCTGTTGATGAAATAAATAATCATTTGTCTGCATTTAAAATTGGTTCTGGTGATATTTCATGGATTGAATTTATTAAATATATAGCACAAAAAGGTAAGCCGACTTTATTAGCAACTGGGGCATCAGATTTTTCTGATGTAAAGCGTGCGGTCAATGCAATAACGAATATTAATCCTAAGATTGTACTAATGCAGTGCAATACAAATTATACGGGAAGTTTAGAAAATTTTAAATATATTAATCTAAATGTATTAAAAACTTATTCTTTAATGTATCCAAATATGATTTTGGGTTTGTCTGATCATACACCAGGCCACTCTACTGTTTTAGGAGCCATAGCACTGGGGGCAAGAGTAATAGAGAAGCATTTCACAGATGATAATAACCGTATTGGACCAGATCATCCATTTTCTATGAACCCATCTAGTTGGTGTGAAATGGTGAATAGGACAAGAGAATTAGAAAATGCCCTTGGTGACGGGGTTAAAGTAATAGAAGAAAACGAAAAGGAAACAGTTATTGTTCAACAAAGAGGAATCTATTTAAAAGAGAATGTGACTAAAGGACATTTCCTTACTATAAAAGATTTTGAGTTTTTAAGACCAGCACTTAAGAATGGATACCTTCCTTATGAGGCAGAAGAACTTGTTGGAATGGAAATGAAATATGAAAAGAAGGTAGGAGAGCCTTTAATTAAAGGAGATTTACAATGATAAAGGGTAAGTTTACTGGACTTAGAGCAATTGAAAGAACAGATTTGCCCATTCTCTTAGAATGGAGGAATAAACCTGAATTTCGTATGTTTTTTAGAGAACATAAAGAACTAAATATGGAAAATCAACAATCTTGGTTCGATAATTATGTAATACTTGATTCTAATACTAGAATGTTTGCAATTATCGAACTAAGCACACAAGAGTTGATTGGCGCTTGTGGTCTTTGCTATATTGATTGGGTGAACAGAAGCGCAGATTTCTCAATATATATAGGAAAAAATGATTTATATATTGATGATATATTATCAATAGATGCTGCTCTTTCAATGGAAAAGTATGCATTTGAAGAATTAAATCTTCATAGACTCTGGGCTGAAATCTACTCAATTGATGAAAAGAAAATAAAGTTTTTTAATAAATTGCAATTTGAACAGGAAGGTCACTTAAAAGAGACTCATTGGACAACAGGACGTTGGGTAGATTCATTATATTTTGGGAAAATAAATAAAAATAATTGAGTTAAAATCTATACTCATTTTTAATCGTTTGAAAATAGATTTGTAAATTTAATGGAAGTTGTTAATCTTTTATTATTGTTTTTTTTTTGAATTGATTTTGTTAAAAGATAATATAGATAATTAGTGTTTAAAGGTCGAAAATAAATGAAAAAAAGAAGTACTTATTATCTCCTTAGAATATTATAATTCAGTTAAAGTTAGGTGTTGAGAGTAATTGCCTGAAAATCAAAGCATCAAAATCCCAGCACATCATAACATATATACTGGGTACTCAAATAGAGAGTTGAGAATTGACTTTTCGCTTCCTGAAAAAGGAACAAATGAGACTACTGGCATTGTAATACTAGCTCCAGGCTATGGGGGAAATATTGATTCAAGTGTGTATAAGAAGATGAGAGAAACATTTGCAGAAAAACATAATTTAGTTACAGTACAATGTGAGTATTTTGGCAGTGACTTTATGCAAAGTGCTTCATCCTTTAATTTAAAAAGTGATTTGGAACAGGTAATGATTTCCCTAACTCCTGAGGAAAGAGATTCTATAAAGAATAATACATCTAAACTATTAGATATATTATCAAATAAAACAATAAATCTCTCTGTAAAAGCAGATATAAAAGAAACAAATGATTACTTTAATGATATGGGCTATATGCAAGCAATTGATATTATTACCTCAATTGAAGCGATACGAATTATATTAAAAGACAATAATTTTATATTTAACGAAAAAAAAATAATAGGATATGGTCATTCTCATGGTGCTTATCTAATTCATTTAAGTAACCGTTTAGCACCTCATCTTTTTTCTCATATTATAGATAACTCTGCATGGATTGAACCAGTTTATTTAACTGCTAATCGCTATTTATTTCAGAAGTATGGGGAAATGATATTACAAATTGAATTTGATTACTTTGCAAAAGAAATTATAGAAGATAAACAATCACTTAATTTATTCACTGTGTATAATGACTTTAATAACGTGGCAAAAATTATTTCATTTCAAGGAAATAATGATAATTTAATTAACCATTTGGAAAAAGAAAAACTAATCAAAAGTATACCTGGGACAAAGTTTATTTTAGTTGATGAAAAAAGAGTAGATGGGCAAATATTTAAATCTAATAAACATGGATTAGATGCTGATTTTTTGACAATGTTTGACTGTGGAGTTAAAGAATTAGGAGTACATCTTAATGATATAGACCTATCAACTAAATATGAAATTACATTATCAAATACAATGATTCAGGTTGACTACTCTCGGGGACTTCCGATTTTTAATAGAAGGTTATTGTAGGAATTCATAAAAAAAGACTAGAAACCTTAAAATGGTTTCCTAGTCTTTTTTTTAACTAAATAATCTCAGTACATCATTAATATTCTGATTCGTATGCTTAATTAGCATTTCATCGCCCTTTTGGCGTATTCCTTGTTTAACAAATTCCATCATTTCATAAGCCAAATCTGGATCTCGAATAAGAGATTCTGACTTTTGAAGACTTGCCTCGGTATTCGACACGTTATCCTTATGGTGAGTTAGTGCTTCGTAGTCTGCTCCAGTATTTGCAAGGTGACTAGAAATAATACCTTGGGCTTTATCCACGTTTGTTATTAAATCCTCTGCTTTTTCGCGTGTAGAAAGCTCAGCGATTGCTATACCTAAAGAAGCCGTACTCACATTTACTGTATCAATACGAAGTGCCTGTCCAGTGTTAGCACCCACGTGTATGTACAATGGTCGGACGTCACCGAGAATACTTTGAGTGTTAAACTCCATTTTGTCGGCAGTATCATCAATTGATTGGAGAAGCTGGTCTAATTCCTTTTGGGCTGCTCCTCTGTCTTCATCTGAAACAGTATCAGTAGATGTTTGTACTGCTAATTCCCTTATCCGCTGTAAGACACCGCTAACATGTTGAAGACCCGCATCCGTTGTCTCAAGTACAGAAAGCCCATCCTGCATATTAAGCTGAGCCCTTGCAAGTCCACGAATTTGCCCACGCATTGTTTCCGAGATGGACAAACCTGAAGCATTATCTGCAGCACGAGTCAATTTGTCGCCACCTGAAAGTTTTTCTAGTGTTCTAGTTATTGCATTGTCATTTTTCTGATAACGATTGATAGAGAAGGCTATCCCTGCCTGGTTTTGTATTTTCAATTCATTCACCTCCATGTGAATTATTTTACTACTCTATTATTATCGTCAGTTTAAATGGAAATTTTGCTAACAACTGAAAATTAATATTAAATTGCCGATAATGAATATAAGAACATTGTTAGCATAGGGGGAGAGCCTAGTATGCGTCTATCAGCACAGGCACAGTCAAAAGATGTTGCAATTACATCTCAGCTAAAAAAAGAAGTAGTGGGAGATATAACAAAATCAAATGTAACAGAAAATTCTCTAAGACAAATTATGCAAGCTGAACAAAAAGCAAATGAAAAGGAATTAATTCCAAAAGAAAAAGTACAAAAGGCAATAGATGCATTAAATGAGTTTATGACTATCCAAAACAGAAACTCAAAATTTGTTATGCATGATGGTTTAGATCGCTACTATGTAGAAGTTATAGACGCAGAGACGGAAGAGGTAATAAGAGAAGTTCCACCTCGAAAGCTATTGGATGCATTTTACACGATGCAAAAATTTTTAGGCATGATAATTGACGAAAAAATTTAGGGGGTTATTAAATGGCAGGTTTAAGAGTTGGTGGATTAGCATCGGGAATGGATATTGATCAAATTGTTGGAGATTTGATGAAAGCCGAAAGAATACCATTAGATAAATTATTTCAAAAGAAAACAACAACGGAATGGCAAAGAGATTCTTATCGTTCTATAAATACAAAATTAAAAACTTTTAGTGATTACTTACTTGATAATTTCACATTGTCCAGAAACTTTAACAAAAAAACTGTACAAAGCTCTAATTCAAGTCTAGTAACTGCAACTGCAAATTCCTCTGCTTCAAGTGCTTTATCTCTTGAAGGGGTATCCCAATTGGCTACTGCAGCGAGACAGATTGGAAATACTATTTCTACTACAAGCGGGGGAACAGTATCTGGTACTACTCAAATGAGCGAGCTTGGTGTTGGGGATACGACAATTTCTTTGAAGGCTATCCAAGCAGATGGCAATCTTGCAGCAAAAGCAACAGAGATAGAAATAAGTTCTACGGATACTATTGCTCAAGTAGTATCTAAAATAAATAATAGTAATGCGGGAGTATCAGCATTATTTGAGAATGGTAAGCTATCTATTACTGCAAAAAATACAGGTGATGTAAAGGGCGGAGCTGAAGTCCAAGTAGTTGCAGGGAATGATGTATTTTCAAAATTAGGCATGGCAGATTCAACTAATTTAGCATCTGGAGGAACTAATGCTGTTTTCCAAGTGAACGGTATTACAACGGAAAGATCTTCTAACACTTTCAATATCTCAGGATATACAGTGACATTAAATTCTACATTTAATGTTAAAAATACTTTGCAAGAACAAGTGGCACGATTAGAAATAGCAAAAAATCAAGCCGCTCAAGATGTGGTGAATGCAGAAAACTCCGAAACAGCTGCGTTGGAGGCTCAACGTGTCGCCAATGCAAACTATACATCTACTTATGAGAATTTATCTTCTAGTTTGCAAACAACCTATACAGATTTTGTTAGTGGAAATTCTAATGTTAAAAATACTTTAGCAAATTTAAGTGAAGAAAATTTCGAAAAATATAAAGCACTTGCTTCTACTTCAGATGAAGATATAGATGGTTCTGATCTAACTGCTGAGCAAAAAAAAATGCTGAAAAATTTATCAGCTGATGAGAGAAAAAATTTACAGGAAATGAGCACAGGAGATTTTACTGCTTTAAAAAATGTAGCTGAAAAGGATATTCAAGCGGAAATAGCAACTTTGACCGCAACGAATGCAACAAATGATCTAGCAGCAAAAGAACTGAAAAGTACTCAGTTGAATGATGATTATAATGATGCTGTTGCTAAAAATAATGCTACATCACCTGATACAACTGTAGCTCCTGTTCAACTTACAGCTAGTGCTGATATAGACTCCATGGTAGATAAAGTAAAAGAGTTTGTTGCAAAGTATAACGAATTAATTACTGGAATGAATGATTCTTTAAAAGAAAAGAAATATCGTGATTATCCTCCATTAACAGATGAACAGCGCAAAGATATGTCTGATAAAGAGCAAGAATTATGGGATGAAAAAGCTAAAAGTGGACTTCTTCGTAGTGATTCCATAGTTAGCAGCGGTTTATCTAGTATGCGTAATGCAATTTATGGTAGAGTAGATGGTATAGGTGACGATTTAATTGATACTCTTGCTGAAATGGGGATTACTACTTCTAGTGTTTACTCAGATGGTGGTAAACTAGTAATTAGTGAGGATAAACTACGAAAAGCAATAACAGACAATCCTGATAAAGTGGTACAAACTTTAACTCAATCAGGAGAAAAAACTGCAACAGGAGACACTCGTGGTATTGTCAATAGACTTCGTGATTCTATGAAGGAATTAACTGCCAAAATTGAATCTAAGGCAGGGAAGGCTAGCGCCACTGATCAACAATATACTCTTGGTAAAAGCTTAATTGACATGAATACTCGTATTTCTAACTTCCAACGCAGATTAGAAGATATAGAAACTCGTTACTGGAAACAGTTCACTGCAATGGAGCAGGCAATTAGCAAAGCCAATTCACAATCAGGTTATCTATCACAATTCGGCCAAAGCTAAATATAATTATGTTTTTCAACAAAAGGAGTTGTAAGATTTGTCAGCACAATCGGTCCACCAAGCTTATAAAAATAATAGTGTGAGTACTGCATCGCCAGGTGAGTTGACTTTGATGTTATACAATGGTTGTTTAAAATTTTTAGGTAAAGCAAAAATTGCGATAGCAGAAAAGAATATTCAAGAAAAAAATACAAACTTGCAGAAGGCACAGAAAATTATTCAAGAGCTTATGATGACCTTAAATATGGATATTGAAGTTTCTAAGTCAATGATGCAAATGTATGAATATATGAACCATCGCTTAATTGAAGCAAATATGAAGAATGACACTGCTATTATTGAGGAAGTGGAAGCATATGTCCTTGATTTCCGCGACACATGGAAGCAAGTCATTCAATTGAATCGTCAAAAGCAATTTACTACTGGCGGACAAGCGTGATGGCTAGTGTCGACCAATTTTTAGCGGTCTCTGAAGAGCTATACAGCCATCTTTTAAAAACACCATCTGATGATGAGCGTACAGAATTTATTGAAAAAATTAATGAGTTATTGGATGCTCGTGAAATGGCATTACAATCCTTAGATCTTGAACAAATATCCAAGCTATCAGTTTATGGCAAATTAATAGAGTTAGATCATGGGATAAATAAACAGCTAACTACTGTGATGGCTCTTGTTAAGAAAGATATTAAGGAGCTTCAGCAAAAGAAACGCCATGAAGGTTCTTACACTAATCCTTATGCGGCTACTCAAATGATCGATGGTATGTATTTTGATAATAAAAAATAATACAAAAAACGACTTTCGCTATGAAAGTCGTTTTTCTTTTTCTCTTAAAAACTATACTCCTTCAACAATCCCTCCAGCTTCAATGCCAATCCAATACTCCCGTCAACCTTCAGCTTCCCAAACATAAATGCAGAAGTGCTATTTAAATCCCCATTAATGAGCTTTACAAAATCCTTTGAGCTTAATGTAAGGGTGCAATCAGCTTTTGTGCTAGTATCATCCGTTACATATGCTCGACCGTCAGATAGGACTAGCTGTTTGACGGATGGTTCGTCGCCGGTTAGGTGGAATTCGTAACGGACGTTTTGGTTTTGGATTGGAGTTGGGTGGTTATTCATTGTGTTTTCGATTTGGTTCCAGGTTTCGTTCATGTATCATGTCCCCTTTGTATTTACTGAATGGTTATTCATTAATTATCATGCCATATTTTCTGATAATTTACGAGCATTTATTTCCCAGGTAATATTTTGTTGAAAGTTGTGGATGTTACCAAAGTTTTACCGATATAAAAAGAAAGGGGGTTTAAAGTATGAGAAAGAAAGTGCTGATTATAGCATTTATACTGTTTTTTATTACAGAAACTGCAAGTGCTAGTACGCTTTATGAAGTGAAAAAAGGCGATTCGCTTACTAAAATTGCTAAATTACATAATGTAACAGTCGCTGATTTACGTACTTGGAACAAGCTGACAAAGGATAATATTTTTATTAAGCAAAAGCTTGTCGTTCAAAAGCCGGCAACTGTTAAGGGGACAACGAATACAACGCCAGTTAAAACAGCTCCTGTAGTAACAGCACCTGTAAAAAATGAGTTGGTTGTCTCACCGGCTCCTGTTATTACAGTACCTAGCAATGTATCTGGAGAAGGTTATGCTTATTACCCATTGATCATTGATTTTGCTAAACGCCTGGAGGGCATTCCTTATTTGTATGCTGGTAATACGATGGCTGGATTTGATTGTAGTGGGTTTATTTATTTCCTACATACGCAAGCTGGTATGAAAATCGAACGTAAGAGTAGCGAGTCCTACTATTTAGAAAGTATTGTGGTGACTAACCCGATTCCTGGAGATTTAGTGTTCTTCCAAAACACGTATAAAGAAGGAATTTCTCATATGGGGATCTATCTTGGAGACAATCAATTTGTC
This sequence comes from Psychrobacillus sp. NPDC093200, assembly GCF_050280345.1. Lineage (NCBI taxonomy): Bacteria > Bacillati > Bacillota > Bacilli > Caryophanales > Bacillaceae > Psychrobacillus > Psychrobacillus sp. NPDC093200. The sequence goes on from NZ_JBNNVC010000001.1 coordinate 989,709, forward strand.
CATGCAGGATCTAAGGGAGTAGAGATCACAAAGCTAGATAATGTGTATTGGAAAGAGCATTTTGTATCCTTTAACCGTTTTGTTCAAAAGTAAATAATCAGACAGGAGATATATTATGAAGTGGACAATTACAAAGAAAATGTGGTTGGGCTTCTCCGCAATTATCCTATTGATGATTGTTGTTTCTTTTTTCAGTAGCTTAGCAGGCAAGGAAACAAATAAACAGTATAGAGAGATTCTTGAGGTGGATAGCGTAAATGTGAGGCTTATCCAGGAAATCAAAATGTCTCAAAATGAAACTACAGAAAATCTTTATGATTTTTTATTAACGAAAATGGATGCTTCTCGAAAGGGAGTCAGCTCGCATCTGGAGACCACTGGGACGCTGATGGAAGAGCTCAAACAGGGGATAAATTCAAAGGAGTCTCTTCCTTTCATCGAGGACTATGAAAGAAAGTACGTAATGTTTGTAGAGGCTAATGAAAAGCTCATCTCTAACCAAATTCTTGTTGACCCGACTCAAATAAATACGTTAACGAAAGATGTAAAAACTATTAATGACAATATGGTATCTATATTAAACAAGATAGAGGAACAACTTCAAAATGATATGGCTGTAACAGTTAATGAGCTGCAGGACTACGAGCGTGGTGCGAACATTTTCATCATGGCTATTACGATTGTAGGGGCTATCCTTGGGGCAATTATTGCATTTTACATAGGCAGAAGTATTGCACGTCCAATTAAGCGTGTTACCTTAGGTCTTACAGAAATTGCAGGAGGCAACTTGCATGTAGAGCCAATTCATATTAAGAACAAGGATGAAGCAGGCGAAATGGCAGCAGCATTTAACATAATGTCAGAGGATCTTCGTACAATTGTTTCCAACGTCCAAGACACCTCTATGCAACTAGCAGCAAATGCGGAGGAACTATCAGCCATTGCAGAAGAAAGTCTTGCTAGCTCTCAATTAGTAGCAAGCTCGGCACATGAGCAAATGACTAGCAGTGAGCAACAAGTAGAACATATGACCACTTCGATGGCAGGCATGTCTGAGCTATCTCAAGGCGTTAGTGACATTGCAGCAAGTAATGGGGAAATGTTGAACTCCGCAGAAAATGTAGGACACCTAGTGAAGCAGGGTTCTGATGTAATAGCGGCTGTGGCCACTCAGATGAATATGATTCATAATACGTTCAATGAAACGGCAAATAATATGAGAGATATGGAGAAGCACTCACATGATATTCAGGGAATCACTTCTCTCATTACAGAAATTTCAGAGCAAACCAATTTACTAGCATTGAATGCGGCTATTGAGGCTGCCCGGGCTGGAGAGTATGGCAAAGGCTTTGCGGTCGTTGCAGACGAGGTAAGAAAGCTAGCGGAGCAGTCGAAAGATGCAGCATCTGAAATTGCTAAAATGATTGAATTGATTCAGGGAGCATCTGGTACTGCGGTAGAGGCTATTACAACTGGGGAGAACAAGATCAAAGAGGGCATGAACAAAACAAACGAGTCTTTAGAGGTCTTCCAGCTTATTGAATCAGCGGTAGTGGAGGTAGGAGAGAAAGTAGAATCTGTTTCTACAGCAATTGAGCAAATTCAGGCAATTGCTCAATCGGTGTCAGATGGCTCCTTGGAGGTTCAAAGACTTGCTGAAATCGTTGCCCAAGGAGCAAATGACACAAGCTCCGCAACAGAGCAACAGCTTGCTTCTAACGAAGAAATTACCTCTAATGCCCAGTCTCTAGCAAACCTTGCTGAAACATTACAAAATAATGTAAGTCATTTTAAGATATAGGTAAAAGGGATCTATATTATGTTTCGTAGTATAGATCTTTTTTATTTTATTATGAATAAATATGTACATTTATCTATGTCTAAATACCTTAAAAAGAGTATAATTATAGAGGTGCATTTTTACTAGCGCTAAATATTTTAAAGGAAAAGGAGTTCCAAAATGAAATTGTCAATTTCAAAGAAAATGTGGTTCGGTTTTTCATTTGTTTTACTTTTATTAATTTTTATAAGTGTTATATCTATCTTTACTTCTTATGATGTTGCAGACAAATATAAATCTATTATTGATAAGGACATTGAAAAAATTAATCTAGTATCAGAAATTGAAGTAATTCAAAAAGATATGGCGACTGCTGTACTAGAATTCGTCATGTTCGGCTCGGAGGATGCTACCGATAAATTTGATGAGGAAATAGAAAAGGGTTCTATAGCAGCTCGTAAATTAATAGAGTCTGTTAAGGATGAAGAATCTTTAAAATTAATGAAAGACCTACAAACGGAGACAGTTCAACTGTTTGAATCAAATGATAAGATTATCTCATTGAAAAAAAGCAACCAGCCCTTTGATCAATATGCAGCTCAATCATCGGAATTAAATGAGAAGACATTAGTGATTTTAGGTGAATTAAAGCAAATTCAACAAGAAAATATGCAAAAAACTAGAGAAGACTTAGATACATATCAAACTAACGTTAATATAACTATTATTATTTTAGCCATTGCAAGTATTATTATTGGGGTTTTAGTATCACATTTCATTAGCAAAGGTATATCTAGCCCAATCCGCAAGGTTACAGAAGGCTTAGGAGAAATAGCGGATGGTAATCTGAATGTAGAGCCAATCGTTATAAAAAATAGAGACGAAGTTGGAGCAATGGCTTTAACATTCAACAAAATGACGAGCGATTTACAGCGTATCGTTTCCAATGTACGTGATTCTTCCATGCAGCTTGCTGCAAATGCGGAAGAACTTTCAGCAAGCTCAGAAGAAAGTTTAGCTTCCTCTCAAATGGTTGCAAAATCTGCAGAAGAACAAATGGCAGCGAGCGAGGAGCAAGTGAAGCATTTAGAAAGCTCTGTTAGATCTATGTCAGAAATGCAACAAGGTGTGGAAGATATTTCGCAAAACAATAACGAGATGCTTCAAGCAACTGATGGCGTGAAAAAATTAGTAACAAAAGGCTCTACAGTAGTATCTGGTGTAGCAAGTCAAATGAATACTATCCATGAAACATTCAAAGAAACAACAGAGATTATGAATAATATGGCTAAGCATTCCCATGAAATTCAATCGATTACTGCATTGATCACGGATATTTCAGAACAAACGAATTTACTAGCATTGAACGCTGCAATCGAGGCAGCTCGCGCTGGGGAATATGGTAAAGGCTTTGCGGTTGTAGCAGAAGAAGTTCGTAAGCTTGCAGAGCAATCAAAAAACTCTGCTTCCGAAATTGAATCTATGGTTAAATTGATTCAGTCTGCTTCAACAGAGGCTGTAAAGGCGATTACAACCGGTGGTGACAAAGTAGAGGACGGTCTGTCTAAAACTACTGAATCATTAGATGTTTTCAATGAAATTGAATCTAGTGTAGAAGCCGTAGCTGAAAAGGTTGAATCAGTTACTACTGCAATCGAGCAAATTAAAGAAATGGCTAGCTCAGTAACACATAATGCTCAACAGGTCCAAGGCTTGGCAAGTCATGCTGCAGATGGAGCAAGCGATACGAGCGCAGCAACTGAGCAACAATTAGCTGCAAACGAGGAAATTTCTACAAACGCTCAAACTTTAGCTACTCTTGCAGAAAAATTACAAAGTGAAGTAAGTCATTTTAAAATTTAATAAATAAAGTATTGGGTAGAGTCCACTTGTCTTAACTAAAAGACAGAAAAGCTTTAATCTCATGAGCGCTAAGGCATTGTCACATACTGTGGCAATGCCTTCTTTAATGATAGAGGAAGAGATTTATAAGTTTTCTTCAACCGAACAATTAGTGTAGTCTAGCAGGCTTAAATTTTAAATTCTATTTATCATGATAATTCCTCACCTAGTCACAATTAAAAGGAAAACTTTTTAGTATAATAAGGATAGGTGATCAACTATGTATTCATTCATTATGTATATGCACGTGATTAGCGCTATTCTTTCCGTAGGTCCATTCTTTGTATTGTTTCCATTACTGAATCGTATGAAAGGCAAAGCAGGAATAGAGTTAGATACACAGATAGAGGTATTTCAGGCAGCTATTCGAATTGTAAAGCATGCGGGACATGTCTTGGTTTTCTCTGGTATCCTGCTTATGTGGCAAGGGAATTGGCAATGGACGACTTCATGGGTAATAATGACAATTATTGTCATGGTAAGCTCTATCATCTTTTTAGCTAGAGCCTTTAAACCGAAAATTCGGCAGTTTTATGCTGGTGAGATGAATGTAGAGACACTTATTTCAAAGCTACGCTCCTCCGTATGGAAGTATATTTTCCTGCTAATGATTATGCTTTGGTTCATGGTTGCAAAACCAATCCTATGGTAAAAATTGTTTCTAAAGGATCTTGTTTAAGAATGCGTATCTTTTTCTAAAGAATTTCATCATGATTTAATATTTATGCCGTGAACCTTGTGTTCATGGTATTTTTTAGGCAAAAAAGTATTTAATTTCTTTAATGGGTAGGATAGTAGTTTCTCATTCTACAAGTCATCCATTATTTGTTGATTGAAGCGATATGCGGCGACTCCAGTGGGATGAGTGAGATAGATAAGACATCACAACCGACGCGTAAGCGACGGTGATGGCTTATCACTCACCCCGCGGAAAGCGTCCGCATAGAGCGAAAATCAAGATTTACATATATGTTTTTCATGTGAATTGCATCTATATGAGTATTCATATAACAGGCTAATTTATAAATTGATTTAATTTACACTATATTACTTCTTTACATATCTGATTGAAGCGCATGTGGCGACTCCAGCGGGATGAGTGAGAGAGATAAGACATCACAACCGGCGCGAAAGCGACGGTGATGGCTTATCACTCCCCCCGCGGAAAGCGTCCGCATAGAGCGAAAATCAGGGTTATTTTGTCATATCACTGCAAAATCAATCTAGTGATTCTCCTATAATATCTCTCGTCTAATTCTTGAAAATAATCCTTCCACCTTCCTTTTGTTCGCTTCAAAGACCAACATGCATATGCCTCCCACAATCATGTTATGTATAAATAAAATTAAAAATAATTTTTCTTTATTTAAAATGCGATATATCGCTATTGTAAGCGATTACAACATTTACGAATATTCAAAACTAACAGAAAATTTACCAAAATACTGTTGACGCAAGGATTTAAAGGCGTTATGATAGCTTCAATATATTAAATATTGCAAGAAAATTCACATAGTATTTAAAAATGAATTTCACGAATTTTGCACAGGTAAACGCGTTGAAGCGGTAAAGTATAGGGGCGATTTAAATGAGAAGTGACATGATAAAAAAAGGCGTAGATCGAGCTCCTCATCGTAGCTTACTTTATGCTACGGGAGTAAAAACAAGAGATTTAGATAAACCATTTATTGGTGTATGTAACTCCTATATCGATATTATTCCTGGCCATATGCATTTAAATAAATTTGCAGAGGTTGTAAAGGAGGCGATTCGTGAGGCAGGTGGAATTCCATTCGAATTCAACACAATCGGTGTAGACGATGGAATTGCAATGGGACATATCGGAATGCGATATTCACTTCCGAGTCGTGAGTTGATAGCAGACTCAGCGGAAACCGTTATTAATGCTCACTGGTTTGACGGTGTCTTCTACATTCCAAACTGTGACAAGATTACTCCAGGAATGCTAATGGCAGCAGTCAGAACGAACGTCCCATCCGTATTTGTGTCAGGCGGTCCTATGGAGGCAGGTGTATCTGCTGATGGAAAGCAGCTTTCCTTAACCTCCGTATTTGAAGGTGTGGGATCTTATAAATCTGGTTCAATGACTGCAGAGCAGCTCTTAGATATCGAACAAAATGCATGTCCAACATGCGGCTCCTGCTCAGGGATGTTCACAGCAAACTCGATGAACTCTCTAATGGAAATGCTAGGAGTAACTTTACCAGGTAACGGAACGATTGTTGCTACATCAGACGAGAGACACCAGCTCATTCGAGAAGCTGCAAAGCATCTTGTAAGAATGGTTAAAGAAGATGTAAAGCCTAGAGACTTAATCACGAAAGAAACAATTGATGATGCTTTTGCGCTAGATATGGCAATGGGTGGATCAACTAACACTGTATTACATACATTAGCTATCGCTCACGAGGCAGAAATTGAATATAACGTAAATGAAATTAATGAAGTAGCTAAAAGAATTCCATATTTATCAAAAATCATGCCAGCATCTGATTACTCCATGCATGATGTTCACTTAGCAGGAGGAGTCAGTGCCATTATAAAGGAACTTTGTGAAATACCTGGAGCGGTTCACCCAGATCGTTTGACGATTACCGGTAAGTCACTCTATGAAAACGTAAAAGATTGTGAGATTAAGAACGAGCAAGTAATTAGAAGAAAAGAAAATCCTTATAGTCCTGTAGGTGGATTATCTGTACTGTTTGGAAACATTGCTCCTGAGGGTGGTGTGATAAAGGTTGGCGCTGTGGACCCTTCTATTAAGGAGTTTACGGGCGAGGCAATTGTCTTTGATTCACAGGAGGCTTCACAGGAAGCAATTGACAATGGAACTGTTAAGGCAGGTCATGTAGTAGTAATTCGCTACGAGGGACCAAGAGGTGGTCCTGGTATGCCAGAAATGCTTGCTCCGACATCAGCGATACAAGGTCGAGGATTAGGAACAAAGGTAGCACTCATCACAGATGGAAGATTTTCAGGTGCTTCTAGAGGAATTTCCATCGGACATATCTCACCAGAGGCGGCTGATGGAGGGCCGATTGCTTTAGTAGAGAATGGCGATATTATCGCTATTGATCTTATAAATAGAACGATAGAGCTGCAGGTTAGTGAAGAAGAACTCGCTAGCAGAAGAGCAGAGCTTCCACCGTTCGAACCAAAGATTAAAAAAGGATATTTAGCAAGGTATTCAAAACTCGTTACATCTGCAAGCACAGGTGGAGTCATGAAAATATAAATATTGCTGTAAATCATTGATGAGGTAAAAGTTAAAGGAATTTTGTATTCACAGAGAGCTGGTATAGCTGGGAGCCGGCAATACAACCTTTAACGACATCCCCTCGGAGTGAGGTGTTGAACGGGATTTCCCCCTTTAGATACTTCCGGGTGTAGTAAAAAGCTACTCTCGTTAAAAATGGACATTCGATGCTTAGTCGTATGTCTGCGAGGTAGCGGTTGCGCTGCGAACTAGGGTGGTACCATGAAAAGAATTTCATCCCTATACAAAAGAACTATGGTTTCTTTGTGTGGGAGGAAATTCTTTTCTTTTTATTTAGATGAGCTAGATGATTCATATCTAGCTTCTGGCCCCTGCCTTACGAGGGTGTCCTAGGTTTAAGAGTAACTGGACGATTGAGGAATAGGAGGAATGATGATGAAGTTTACTGTAGAAGCGGAACGTTTAAAAGAAGAACCTGCAACCAGTGTAGCTCTCAAGGAAATGAATGGTGCAGAAGTATTTATTGAGACACTGAAAAAGCATCAGGTGGAAGTAGTATTTGGTTATCCAGGTGGTGCGGTTTTACCGATTTATGATGCGCTTTATAAAAATCCGATTAAGCATATTCTGGCCCGGCATGAACAGGGTGCTATCCATGCGGCAGAAGGATATGCAAGGGTCTCCGGTAAAGTTGGAGTCGTGATTGCAACATCTGGCCCAGGTGCAACTAATGTAGTGACAGGAATTGCAGATGCAATGATGGACTCTATTCCTTTAGTTGTGTTTACTGGTCAGGTTGCTACAACAGTCATCGGAACAGATGCCTTTCAGGAGGCAGACATCATTGGTATTACTCAGCCAATTACGAAGCATAACTATCAAGTAAAAGATGTAGCAGATTTCCCAAGAATTATAAACGAAGCTTTTCACATTGCTTCCACAGGTCGTCCAGGACCAGTCGTTGTAGATATACCTAAAAATATGGCAACAGGTATTTTTGTCCCGAAGGAAGGGGCAACCGAAGCAGTAAACTTACCAGGCTATCAACCGACAACTACGCCGAACTTCCTGCAAATTCAAAAGGCGTCACAGGCGATTACAAACGCCAAACAGCCATTAATTCTAGCAGGCGCAGGAGTACTTTTTGCGAAAGCCAACGAGCAATTGAAAGAGCTAGCGGAAAAATATCAAATACCGATTACAAATACACTTCTAGGACTAGGAAGTATAGAAGGTACACACCCATTATTTTTAGGGATGGCTGGTATGCATGGTACATACACAGCAAACATGGCCATTCAAACATGCGACCTACTCATTAATGTGGGGGCAAGATTTGATGATCGCTTGACAGGGAACTTAAATTACTTTGCTCCTAATGCAAAAGTAATTCACATTGATATAGATCCCGCAGAAATCGGAAAAAACGTTCCAACAGAGATTCCAATTGTCGGTGATGCGAAAGAGGCTTTAGAGGCTTTATTGAACCAAAATGTACCTAATGGAAATACAGCAGCTTGGCTTGAGAGCTTGAAGGTCAACCAAGTGCAATATCCATTACATTACGATGCAAGTGGAGATCGAGGACTTCTTCCACAGCAAGTATTGGAATTAGTACAGGAGTACACGAATGGTGATGCCGTTGTAACAACAGACGTTGGGCAGCACCAAATGTGGACTGCACAATACTACAAATTCAGCCAGCCACATAATTGGGTAACGTCAGGTGGCCTAGGGACGATGGGCTTTGGATTTCCAGCGGCAATTGGGGCTCAAATTGCTAAGCCGGATGCAAAGGTTGTTTCCATTGTTGGAGATGCTGGCTTTCAGATGACGCTTCAGGAGCTGTCACTGCTACAAGAAATGCGTATACCAGTGAAGGTCATTATTTTAAACAATCAGGCACTCGGAATGGTTCGTCAGTGGCAGGAGACGTTCCACGGAGAAAGGTATTCTCAGTCATTAATCTCAGTTCAACCCGATTTCGTCAAGCTGGCTGCTGCCTATGATATTAAGGGATACAAGATTGAGACATACGAAGATGCAAAGGTTCAATTAAAAGAAGCATTAGCTTCGGATGAGCCAGTGCTCATCGATTGCCGAGTAGTACAAAAGGAAAGTGTTCTGCCAATGGTTGCCCCTGGCAGAGGATTACATGAAATGATTGGAGTGAAGCCAGAATGAAACGCATTATTACCGTAACGGTTATCAACCAAAGCGGTGTACTCAATCGGGTTACCGGTCTACTCATGAAGCGCCAATTCAACATAGAAAGTATTACGGTAGGACATACAGAGCAGCCTCAAATCTCTAAAATGACCTTCGTTGTAAATGTGGAGGATGAACAGAAGCTGGAGCAGCTGTTAAAGCAGCTACAAAAGCAGGTAGATGTCTTAAAAGTAAATGATATTACGGAAAAATCGATAGTAGTTAGGGAGCTCGCCTTAGTAAAGGTAGTATCTCCTCCGTCTGCAAGAGCAGAGATTAATAGCTTAGTAGAGCCTTTCAGAGCATCTACCATTGACACAGGAAAAAATGTTGTCACATTCCAGGTCACTGGAAACCCAGAGAAAATAGACGCTTTTATTGAGCTCGTCAAGCCTTATGGCATTAAAGAACTAACAAGAACAGGTGTGACTGCCTTTGTAAGAGAAACACAAAAGGTTACGAATGCACCTTATCTTTCTATATTGCAATAACAAAACAAACATTCTGAGGAGGAAAAGAAAATGGCGAAAATGTATTATAACGGGGATATCAACGAAGGAACTTTAAAGGAAAAAACAATTGCAATCATCGGTTACGGATCACAGGGTCATGCACATGCACAAAATTTAAAGGATTCAGGATTTAACGTTATCGTAGGAATTCGTGCTGGAAAATCATTTGACCAGGCGGCAGAAGATGGGCAGGAGGTTTACTCCGTTCAAGAGGCGGCAGAAAAAGCAGATGTGATTATGATTTTATTGCCAGATGAAAGACAAAAGGCAGTGTATGAGGCAGAAATAGAAGCAGCTTTAACAGCAGGTAAAGCTTTAGTATTCGCGCATGGTTTTAACATTCACTTCGACCAAATCGTTCCTCCGGCAGATGTGGATGTATTCTTAGTTGCACCGAAAGGACCAGGACATCTAGTTCGCCGTACATTTGAATCTGGAGCAGGAGTACCTGGCTTGTTTGCGGTATATCAAGATGCGACCGGGCAAGCAAAAGACTTAGCTTTAGCTTATGCAAAAGGCATCGGGGCTGCACGTGCAGGAGTATTAGAAACAACGTTCAAGGAAGAAACTGAAACGGATTTATTCGGAGAACAAGCAGTTTTATGTGGTAGTACAACAGCAATCGTAAAAGCAGGCTTCGAAACGCTAGTGGAAGCTGGCTATCAGCCCGAGCTAGCTTACTTTGAAACATTACATGAATTAAAACTGATTGTAGACCTTATGTATGAAGGTGGAATGGCAACAATGCGCTCTTCTATTTCCGACACAGCGGAGTGGGGAGATTTCGTGTCAGGCCCACGCATCATTGATTCATCTGTTAAGGATCGTATGAAGGATGTATTAACAGATATTCAAAATGGTAAGTTTGCGAAGGAATGGATTCAAGAAAATGAAACAGGGCGTCCAAAATATAATGCAATCAAACAAGCCGAATCAGAGCATCAAATTGAAACGGTAGGTGCACAGCTAAGAGAAATGATGCCTTTCATCAATGAAGGGAAAAAAGCGAAGAAAGAAGTGGTGACGAGTGGGCAAAATTGATATTTTTGACACAACCTTAAGAGACGGAGAACAATCGGCAGGGATTAACCTAAACTCCCAAGAGAAGTTAGAGATTGCTCGTCAGCTAGAGAAATTTGGAGTGTCTATTATCGAGGCAGGTTTTCCTGCTTCGTCACCAGGAGATTTTAACGCAGTCCAACAAATTGCGAATACTGTAAGAAATTCGGTCGTCACAGGTCTCGCTCGTTCTATAAAAAGCGACATTGAAACGTCATGGGAGGCATTAAGAGGAGGGGTCCAGCCTCATCTCCATACATTTATCGCTACGTCTCCAATCCATATGCAATACAAACTCAATAAAACACCAGAGCAGGTGATTGAAATTGCAGTTGAATCAGTTAAACTGGCGCGTAAGTATTTTCCTTTAGTGCAATGGTCAGCCGAGGATGCAACGCGTTCGGATAAGAATTTTTTAGTTCGCATTATCAATGAAGTTATTAAAGCAGGAGCTACTACTATCAATATCCCAGATACAGTAGGCTATGCAACACCAATTGAATACGGTGCGCTATTTAGATACTTGTCTGAAAATGTGACAGGAATTGAGAGAGTGAAGCTTTCCGCTCACTGTCATGATGATTTAGGTCTTGCAGTGTCCAACACACTGGCAGCAATTGAAAATGGTGCAACACAAGTAGAGGGAACCATTAACGGAATTGGTGAACGAGCAGGTAATGCTGCACTAGAAGAGGTCGCAGTCGCTTTACATATTCGTAGCGATTACTACCAAGCGGAATCAGGAATTATCCTAAAGGAAACAAAGCGCACGAGCCAGTTAGTAAGTAAGCTTACCGGAGTAGTGATCCAGCCGAACAAAGCAGTTGTAGGGAAAAATGCCTTTGCTCATGAATCAGGCATTCATCAAGACGGTATGCTGAAAAATCCAGAAACATATGAAATTATTACTCCAGAGTTAATCGGAGATGTCGCAACAGAGCTAGTACTAGGAAAGCATTCTGGTCGTCACGCATTCTTTAGCCGTGCAGTGCAAATGGGATTCCAGCTTAGCGAGGAAAAACTAAATGCAGCATTTGCAGCGTTTAAAAAGCTTGCAGATCGCAAAAAGGAAATATCCGATGAGGACTTATTTGTTTTATTGACGGATCAGCAAGTCGACAATGGAGAAGTTGAGGTTTATGAATTAGAGGAATTAATCATTAATTATGAAAACAACATACCGACATCAACTATTACAGTGAAGGTTCCAACAGGAGAGCAAATAAAAGAAAAATGTAGCGGTTCAGGGGCAGTGGAGGCAATTTTCAATACATTAGAAAAACTAGTAAATGGAGATGTTCGAATTTTAGATTATCGGGTGTCATCTGTTTCGAAAGGTCGAGATGCTTTAGGCGAGGCAGTTATTAATCTAACCTATAATGGCGTAACTTCCTCTGGAAGAAATGCTTCGCAAGACGTTTTAAAAGCATCTGCAAGAGCTTATATCAATGCAGTCAATCGACAATTAATGAATGCACATTATCAAGAGCGTGTGGCAGTCAATCAATAAATAAATCTATGGGAGTGAATGGGATGGAAAAAACGATAACGGTATTACCTGGTGATGGAATCGGTCCTGAAGTAACGGAAGCGGCGGTAAAGGTGCTTGAAACAATTGCAAAGCGATATAATCATACATTCAAGCTGCAATTTGCGTTAATAGGAGGAGCAGCGATTGATGCTTGTGAAAATCCACTACCAGAAGAAACAATCAGCTTATGTAGTGATAGTGATGCCATCCTCTTAGGTGCTGTAGGTGGGCCTAAATGGGATCAAAACCCATCTCATTTACGCCCCGAAAAAGGATTGCTAGCAATTCGCAAGCACTTTGGTCTTTATGCAAACATTCGTCCAGTGAAGGCAATTCCTGCTTTACTAGAATCTTCTCCACTCAAAAAAGAAATAGCGGAGAATGTTGACATGGTTATTGTTCGTGAGCTAACAGGTGGATTGTATTTTGCAGAGCCTCGTAAGAAAACAGAGGATTACGCGTTGGATACGCTTGTTTATACTCGACCAGAAATTGAACGAATTGTTGACACAGCGTTCCAACTTGCAAGAAGTAGACGAGGAAAGCTGGCCTCTGTAGACAAAGCGAACGTACTTGACTCCAGTAAGCTATGGAGAGAAATAGTGGAAGAGAAAAAGCAAGGATATCCGGACGTTGAGGTAGAGCATATGCTAGTCGATTCAACAGCGATGAAGCTGATTACAAAACCAGGTGCATTTGATGTAATCGTTACAGAGAATATGTTTGGCGATATTTTAAGTGATGAGGCATCTGTAATCACAGGATCTCTAGGAATGTTGCCATCCGCAAGTACACGAGGTGATGGTTTTGGACTTTATGAACCGGTTCACGGGTCTGCACCAGATATCGCTGGTCAAAATAAGGCAAATCCAGCTGCCTGCATTTTATCAGCGGCAATGATGCTACGAGAGGCGTTCCAAATGGAAACAGAAGCTGCGGCAATTGAAGAGGCTGTGTTTAGTGTATTAAATGATGGATATTTTACAGGAGACTTGCAGACTAAAGGAATAAGCGTTCTTTCAACAAGTGATTGGACCGACAAAGTGTTGGATGAATTGGATTCAGAGTTTGTTTCAGAAAGCATTATGTATTCATACGTTTAAAAGGGAGAGGGACTAAATGGCAAAAACGATTATTGAGAAAATTTGGGATGAACATATTGTGTATGAGGAAGAAGGGAAACCAGACCTTCTCTATATCGATCTTCATTTGCTTCATGAGGTGACTTCTCCACAGGCGTTTGAGGGCTTACGTTTAAATAATCGTAAAGTTCGCCGACCAGACCTGTGCTACGCGACAATGGACCATAATGTGCCGACTAGAAACCGGGAAGAAATAAAAGATGTAATTGCACGTAAACAGATTAATACATTACAGCAAAACTGTGATGAATTTGGAGTTCCTTTAGCTAATATCGGTCATCCTGACCAAGGGATCGTTCATATAATTGGCCCGGAGCTAGGGCTAACACAGCCTGGAAAGACAATTGTTTGTGGTGATAGCCATACTTCGACACACGGTGCCTTTGGTGCAATCGCTTTTGGTATCGGAACAAGTGAAGTAGAGCATGTCCTGTCTACACAAACTCTTTGGCAGGCTAAACCAAAGACAATGGAGATAAAGGTAACTGGTGAGCTAGGGATAGGAGTAACAGCTAAAGATATTATTCTGGCTATTATCGCTAAATTCGGAATCGATATGGGAACGGGTTATATCGTGGAATATACTGGTGAAGCTATTCGCAAGCTAACTATGGAGGAGCGCATGACAATCTGCAATATGTCTATTGAAGCAGGAGCAAGAGCAGGATTGATTAGTCCCGACGAGACTACTGTAGAATTTTTAAGAGGTCGAGAATACGTACCAGAAGGTGAAGCATTCGACCGAGAAGCGTCACGATGGCTACAGTTGGCATCGGATAATGGAGCTATTTACGATAAAACCTTAGAAATCAATGCCAATGAAATTGAACCATTTGTTACTTGGGGAACGAATCCATCTATGGGATCTGGAGTCTCCCAAAGCATTCCTTATATAAAAGATTTTCATGAGTCATCCGATCAGCAGGCTCATGAAAAAGCACTTACTTATATGGGCCTGCAGGAAGGTATGGCTTTAACTGATATTCATATTAGTAACGTCTTCATCGGCTCATGCACTAATGCTCGTCTAAGTGATCTACGCGATGCTGCTAACATAGTGGAAGGACGTACGGTGCATCCGAATGTCAAAGCAATTGTTGTACCAGGTTCTCAAACTGTAAAAAAACAAGCAGAAGACGAAGGAATAGACCGAATTTTCAAGGCAGCGGGCTTTGAATGGCGCGAATCTGGCTGTAGCATGTGTCTAGCAATGAATGATGACATAGTACCTTCAGGTGAGCATTGTGCCTCAACTTCAAATCGCAACTTTGAAGGCCGCCAAGGAGCAGGAGCGAAAACTCATTTAATGAGTCCAGCAATGGCAGCTGCAGCTGCAATAGAGGGGCATATTGTAGATGTACGCAAATTTCAGCTAACGCATGCATAAGGAGGAGAACCATGGAGCCAATCAATGAAATTAAAAGTGTCATAACACCTTTAAATAGAAAAAACGTCGATACAGACCAAATCATCTCTAAAGAATTTCTCAAAAGAATCGAGCGCACTGGCTTCGGTAAATACCTGTTCTACCATTGGCGCTTCGACGAGGAAGGAAAAGAACGAACAAATTTTGTATTAAACGATGAACGCTATAAAGATTCAACTATTTTAGTAGCACATGATAACTTTGGCTGTGGCTCCTCAAGAGAGCATGCGCCATGGGCGATTTTGGACTATGGCTTCCGAGTAGTTATCGCGCCAAGCTTTGCAGATATCTTCTATAACAACTGCATGAAAAATGGCATTCTTCCTATTAAACTATCAGTTGAAGAAGTAGAAGCAATCCTCAGCAAGGAAAACTACTCTGTGGAAGTAAACTTAGAGTCACAAACAATAATCGGAGAAGATGAAGTAACATACTCATTCCCAATCGACCCCTACCAAAAGAAAATGCTCCTAAATGGCTGGGATGAAATCTCCTTAACCTTCCAATACGAAGACCACATTAAAGACTACGAAGAAAAGAAACTTGCAGGAGCACAATTATAAAGATTTAGCCACTAATCTAAAGAAGATTAGTGGCTTTTTATTGATAAAACATAGTTTTTGCAGCTGAACTAGGATTTAGCATAGACATTCTAAGCATAAAATAGCTTTATGACCGGATAGAGCTCATTTATGACCGGATAAAAATATTTATGACCGTTCAAGAGAGATTTATGACCGGATAGATTTTTTTATGACCGCATAGAAAAATTTATAACCGTTCGCAGCAAAAATAGACTTTGGAGCAGATTTATTTTGCAATAAAGGCAATTCTCAATGCAATTAATGGCTATTTTATCTAGAAAAGAGGATTTAGCGTAGACATCCCGCATTCGGTGCAGGTTCATTTTGTAACAAAAGTTATCCCCATTGCGAGAATAGCTTTTAAAAACAGGTAATATAATTCCTATGTTTGTCTACAATGAAAGAGAGTTGACTTTCTTAGGTAATTAAAATATAATTACTTACGAAAAGTAAGTTAATTAGAGGAGCCAATAACTATGAAATTTCATCAAAAACCATGGACTTACGTAGAGCTAGTAGAGTTAAAGGTATCAGACTTAGAGCAATCACTTAAATTTTATGAAGAAGTAATAGGGTTTAAAGTATTAGATAAACAAGCAAACAAGATATGGCTAACGGCTGATGGACAAACGGCGTTGTTATCAATTGAACAGCCTGATAATGTAGAGCCAAAGCTACCTAAAACGACGGGTCTTTATCATTTTGCATTACTATTACCTAGTCGTGAAGATTTGGGCGCTGTTTTAAGATTCTTTGCAGAAAACGGAATTCGCATTGGTGCAGGAGACCACTTAGTGAGTGAGGCACTTTATTTAAATGACCCAGATGGGAACGGAATAGAGATTTATAGCGATCGGCCTGATTCTGGATGGAAGTGGGATAATGAGTTTGTTGCAATGGATACATTGGCAATTAATGCTCAAGATATTTTAGCAGCTGGAGCAGGAACAGAGTGGAAAGGATTGCCTAGTGGAACAGTAATGGGACATATTCACTTGCAGGTGGTGGATATCGAGGAAGCCAAAGAGTTCTATGAGCTATTGGGCTTTGAAGTTGTTACTCCTTACCCAGGTGCACTATTTATGTCCACTGGAAAATACCATCACCATATTGGATTGAACACTTGGGCTGGTGCAGGGTCCAAACCCGCTACAGAAGAAATGACCGGATTAGAAGCATTTAATATTATCTATCCTTCTATACAAGAAAGAGATACTGCGATTACTAATTTAAGAACAAAAAATATTTCTATTCTTGAAGAAAACGATATCTTTTATACAAAGGACCCTTCTGAAAATAAAATAAAGATGGTTGTTAAATAAATAAAAATGCCTCCTAAATTCTAGGGGGCATTTTGCGTATAATTTCATTTCCTTCTATATAAGACAGCTTCACCAATTTAATGTTTATCCATAAAACGCTCCAACCTCTTTAAGTAAATAGAGGTTATCTCAACATATAAACTTTTTCAAAGCAATGCACGTCTTCTCCCTCATTTTAAAGAGCCTTTAACATTCCACCATCAATAACTAAATTTTGACCAGTCATATAAGTATTTGCTTCGGAGCATAAAAAAGTTATCACTTTGGCAAATTCTGCTGGCTCCCCATATCTGCCCATCGGAATCACTTGTTTGAATCCATGGCGAACTTCTTCTATTGTGATATCTCGCTTTTTAGCAGCAATTTCATCTAGCTCTGTTACGCGGTCTGTTTGAATCCGGCCTGGCCCCACTGTATTAATCAGAATATTATCATTCCCATATTCTCTCGCTATGCTTTTCGACAAACCAACCATACCTAAACGGAAAGTGTTCGACAAAATTAAACCATCTAAGACCTCTTTTGTAGAAGATGACGAAATGTTAACTATTCTGCCGAAATTTTGCGCTTGCATGTGTGGGAGAGCTTGTCGAATAGTGCGTATATAGCTAAGCAAATTTTTTTCAAAAGCCTTTGCCCAGTCCTGATCGGTTACTTGGCCAAATCCACCGGGTGTCGGGCCTCCTGCATTATTGACAAGAATATCTACACCACCAAGCTTTGTCTTTGCTTCTTTGAACAATTGAACAATATCTTCTTCCTTCGTAACGTCACAGACGGTATAAAATATTTCAGCATTACCGCTATTTTGTTTGATTTCCTCTAATGTTGTTTTTAATTCTTCTTCATTTCTACTAGAGATAAGCACCCTAGCTCCTTCTTTAGCAAACTGTAAAGCTGTTGCCTTTCCTAAACCTTTACTTGATGCAGTCACAACCACGCGTTTATTTTGAAGTCCTAAATCCATTATTGATCACTGCCTTTCCGTAAATATATGTTAATAATAATTTTACATTTAATATTCTGTTTTGTCAGTGTAAAGGTAATATTAAGAATACGTAAATCAAAACTGTTTTAGAAAATTATATGCTATATTTTCATTTAGGGGGGCTGAATACCTATGTTGAAGTGGTCAAAAATGCCAATTAGAATGAAGTATAACGTTGCTTTTTTTAGTTCTTTTCTCTTGTTTGGAGTCATGACAATATTGTTAATATACCAAGTGACAAAAAACTACAATCTTACAAATGAGCTAGAATTATCTTCTAAGAATGTGGAATATGTAGACAGGATGATGAATGAAAATGCAGGAATGTATATTGCCATTACTCACTTTACAGGAGATCCAATTGAGCAGTATGAAACTGATTATCAAACATATAAAAAGAACCTGGAGTTACTTTTAAATGAAAAAAACAGATTTACTCAAGCAGAGAAGGAAAAGGTGTTAAGTACGATCCAAGGTATCCAAACTATCTATGAAACCAATCTTAGAACATCTGTACTAAATAAAGAAAACGTTGCCAAACGAAGGCAACTGAATGCTATACATACTCAATACAATGATCTTACATCTCTCCTAAATGATCAAAGAGAGAAAGAGTCGAATAATAGAGAAACAATTATAGAAGAAATGAATGAAAGCCAATTACAAACAATCCAATGGATGATTGGTTCGTTTCTTATATCAGGAGTCTGTTCAATTGGCTTGCTACTTTTGACTAACAGGCAAATTAAAGAGCAATTATCAATAGTTGCCTATTCTGCTAAAGAAATTTCTAAAGGAAAACTAAAAATAGCTCCAATTCCTATACTTAGTCAGGATGAATTAGGAGAGGTTTCGAGTGCTATGAACGATATGAAGGATAACCTCAAGGAGATGGTTACTATTATAAAAGCTACATCTAACAAGCTAAGTGAAGATAGCGTTTTATTAAAAGAGAATTCTTACCAATCCGTTGCTGGAGTTAACAGCGTACAGGAGGCAATCGAAGAGGCAAGCGTTAATATGAACGAGCAAAGAAATATGTCATTAGATATAAAATCTTTCCTAGAAAGATTCTCAGAGACCTTAACAATGGTAGCGGATCATGCCAATGAAGTAAAATTACAAGCTAAAAGTGCTGTAAGTATTGCAGATGCAAGTGCAATCGCTTTAAATAATGCAATTTCGGAGGTTGGGATTCTTAGATCTTTATTTAAGTCCGCTGACCAAGAAAGAAAATTACTACAGAAGAAAACAGAAGAAATAGTAAGATTAACCTCAAAGGTTCAATCTATTTCTAAGCAAACAAATTTATTAGCATTAAATGCTGGGATTGAAGCTGCGAGAGCTGGGGAACATGGCAAGGGGTTCAGCGTGGTAGCAGAGGAGGTAAAGAAACTAGCAGATGATGTCTCGGAAACCGCAGCAATTATTCGCGAAACTTCCATCTATATAACGGAGCAAGGAAATGACCTGAAAAAAGTATTTGCCGAAGGTCTTACAACAGCAAATTCCAGTGAGTTAGTGTTTCATTTATTACAGGAAAAATTAGAGGTCATCATTAATTATATCCATCAATCAAACGAACAAAACAATCAAATGGCTTTATCTATGCAGACTATAGAGAATGATAAAAACGAAACAGAAAATAGAATAATAGAACTCGCAAAGTCAATCGATATAAATTCAGGCTATATGGATGAAACAGTTCAATTGCTTTTCCTTAATGTCAAAAATATTAAGTCCTTATCGAAGCTAATTAGTGATTTAAGCGATCAAGCAGAAATTTTAGAGCAATCTACAACTCGCTTCGAACTTTAAAAAATATCATGTATATGAGATTAAAATATGACTTAAAAGTATATAGGTAAATAGTTTGTTAAATGTTTTAAAATTGCACCTTCTAGTGATAAAATTTTTTCATATGCTCTTTGAACTTAATTTATGATAATTGTCCCAATATCCATTTTAAAAGATTTCACAATATTAATAATGAAAAACATCGACTTTTTGTCGATGTTTTTTTATATAAATCCCTTTATACCAAGGGTTGTCCATATTTCCAATGAAAAAAGCTCTGTTACATTAGACGTTCTTTGTAATGAAATTGTTACATAACTGTAAAATAAAAAAGGTTTAAAAAGTGATAAGATGAATTCAGTTAAGTTTTCAGAAAATTTATGACGTCGGAGGAACTACATGAACTTGAAGTCTATATCGCAAAAAGTCATTGGTATAATAATTTTATCCATGCTTTTAGTCACACTTCCATTTGCAGCAAGCACCGAAGCTTCTAGCTCAATAGATTCATCTGAATTAGTAGCAACCGCTAAAAACTTAATAGGTATTAAATATCGCGGAGGCGGAACTACAACTGCTGGATTCGATTGTTCAGGCTTTGTAGGCTACGTATTTGATGATTTAGGCATTAATCTTCCAAGATCATCCGCAGGTATGTATGCGACTGGTTCTAAAGTTGAAAAAGATAACCTAGCTTCAGGAGATCTTGTTTTCTTTAATACATCTGGTAAAGGCATTTCACATGTTGGAATATACATTGGGGATGGAAAATTTATTCATTCATCGACTTCTAAAGGCGTGAAGGTAGATAAGTTAAGTGATCCTTATTATTGGGGCAAACGCTTTGTTGGAGCAAAAAGAGTCGCAGATGTAACAATGACAGCAAATAAATAAAAACATATACCCGGATACCTTATCGTATAGTGCGATAAGGTATTTTTTTATTACTAAATAAATAATACGGCGCTACAGCGAATGACAATCAGCATAAGCGCTTTTGAACTTTTGTAGTTTGAATAATTATGCGGTGGTTTTAAGATAACTAAAGAGAGGTATATAGGTTAATAATAACTTCCACTCTATAACTACAATATGGAGTTTGCATACTATTAATTTCTTGATAATTATTCTTCCGTTAGTCATAATGGAGGGAAGAAATAGGTTAATATTGGTGTGTGTGGGAGGAATTACAATGCAGTATAAGAGAAATGAATATTTTCGATACACTTTCGGTGAACCTTGTGAGGCAACATTTCGTTTAATAAAGGACACGGGAGGTGACCGCCCTACAGAATTCTCGAATAAAGGGAAGTGTCAAATCATAGATATAAGTCCCAATGGCTTAAGGATAATTACAGAGCTTTCTATTGTAATTGAGCTATTAAAAGTGATAGAAGTGAATTTTATCATTGATGAGACACCACTTAGTATGATTGGGGAACTCGTGTGGTCTAAGAAAAATGTCAATGGCTTCGAATACGGAGTGCGATTGAGTGGAAATCAAAATAACGAGCAAAAAATCGTAAATGACCTTAAAGTACGAAGTCGAAAAGAAATGGAATTAAAAACCAAAAATGTGTCAAGATTCGACAAAAAATAATTATTTTATTTTACGAAAAGAAGGATATTTAAAAGGAAATGTTGAAATATTATATAGAGTTAAATTAAAGGAGGAGTTTACATGCTAAACTTTAACATTCGTGGAGAAAACATTGAGGTGACTCCTGCAATTCGTGAGTACGTTGAAGGTAAGGTCGAAAAAGTCGGTCGTTACTTTAACGAAGAAATTCAAGCGACTGCAAACGTCAACTTAAAAGTGTACAATGACAAACAAACTAAGGTCGAAGTAACAATCCCGATGAAGAATTTAACTTTAAGAGCGGAAGAACGTCATACTGATATGTATGCCGCTATTGATCTTATAGTAGATAAATTAGAGCGTCAAATTCGAAAATATAAAACTAAAGTAAATCGTAAAAGCCGTGAGCGTGAGGGAGTAGGAGCATATTTTGCTGCTATCGATCCACCGGATGCTCCAGTTTCTCTTTCAGAGGAAGACGAGTACAATATCGTCCGTACAAAACAGTTTGATTTAAAACCGATGGATCAGGAAGAAGCAGTATTACAGATGAATATGCTTGGTCACAGCTTCTTTATCTTTACTGATGCCGATTCAAATGGTACGCATATCGTCTATAAACGTAAGGATGGAAAATACGGTTTAATCGAAACAAATTAATTAAACCAATAAAAATTATACCTAAAGTAAGCATATCGACATAAAGTGACAAAAACTCTTCTCTTTTCATGGAGAAGAGTTTTTGTATTTATGGCTCACCTCATTTGCGTGAGTATGTAACGAATGGTAAAATGGAGAGTAAGACTAAATGGGAAGTGAATATAAATGCTTAATGTTCTTAATAAAGTGTTCGATTTAAATAAACGTGATTTAAAACGATTAGAAAAAATCGCTGATAAAGTAGAAGCATTGGCTAGTGAAATGGAAGCTCTTACTGATGATGCACTAAGCGCAAAAACGGAGGAATTCCGTGAAAGGTTCTCTAAGGGTGAGACTTTAGATCAGCTTTTACCAGAGGCATTTGCCGTTGCGCGTGAGGGAGCTAAACGAGTACTAGGTTTGTATCCATTCCGAGTGCAAATCATGGGTGCAGCAGCACTGCATGAGGGTAATATTGCAGAGATGAAAACTGGGGAAGGTAAAACCCTAACGTCTACTATGTCTGTTTATTTAAATGCCCTAACAGGACAAGGAGTCCACGTAGTAACAGTAAATGAATATCTGTCTAGCCGTGATGCTGCGGAAATGGGTAAACTATATAATTTCCTAGGTCTATCTGTTGGACTAAATTTAAATTCTCTTTCTAAAGATGAAAAGCGTGAAGCATATGCTGCTGATGTTACGTATTCCACAAACAATGAGCTAGGATTTGATTATCTTAGAGATAATATGGTGTTGTACAAGGAAGAAAAAGTACAACGTCCGCTACACTATGCCGTAATAGATGAGGTTGACTCCATCTTAATCGATGAAGCGAGAACGCCTTTAATCATTTCCGGACAAGCAAACAAGGCTGCTGCACTTTACAAGCAAGCAAACGCATTTGTTCGTACCTTGAATAAAGAAGAAGATTATACGTATGAAGAGTCAACTAAAGGTGTAACTTTGACTGATACAGGAGTTGAAAAAGTAGAAAAAGCTTTCCATATCGAGAACTTATTCGACTTAACTCATGTTCGATTGAATCATGCGATCAACCAATCTCTAAAAGCACATGTTTCCATGCATTTAGATGTTGATTATGTTGTGCAAGAAGGTGACGTAGTCATCGTTGACTCCTTCACCGGACGACTGATGAAGGGCCGTCGTTATAGTGACGGATTGCATCAAGCGATTGAGGCTAAGGAAGGCTTAGAAGTACAAAATGAATCGATGACAATGGCTACGATTACCTTCCAAAACTTTTTCCGTATGTATGACAAGCTGTCAGGGATGACAGGTACTGCTAAAACAGAGGAAGAGGAATTCCGTAATATTTATAATATGAATGTTATTGCTATTCCAACGAATAAACCGATTGCTAGAGATGATCGTCCAGATTTAATCTATGCATCCATGAATGGAAAGTTCGAAGCGGTTGCAGCTGATATAGCAGAACGTCATAAAAATGGACAACCAGTTTTAATAGGTACTGTTGCGATCGAGACTTCTGAAATTATTTCAAAGCTGTTAACAAAGCATGGCATCAAGCATAATGTATTAAATGCAAAAAACCATGAGCATGAAGCAGAAATTATCGCAACTGCAGGACATCTTGGTTCTGTAACAATTGCCACTAACATGGCTGGGCGTGGTACAGATATCAAGCTTGGAGACGGGGTTTTAGATGCTGGTGGGTTAGCAGTAATTGGTACTGAGCGTCATGAGTCGCGTCGTATTGATAATCAGCTACGAGGACGTTCTGGTCGTCAAGGGGATCCTGGTGTGACTCAATTCTATCTTTCTATGGAAGATGAATTGATGCGTCGATTTGGTTCAGACAATATGCGCACTATGATGTCTAAGCTTGGAATGGACGATTCACAGCCTATCCAATCTAAAATGGTATCCCGTGCAGTGGAATCTGCTCAAAAACGTGTAGAGGGTAACAACTTCGATTCTCGTAAGCGTCTATTACAATATGATGATGTTTTGCGTCAGCAACGTGAAATTATATACAAAGAACGTAACGAAGTATTGGAAACAGAAAATATGCGTGCTTTAGTTGAGACAATGATCTTTGCTGCTATTGAGCGTTTAGTTACTGCTCATACCAATGCAGAAAATAAAGCAGAGTGGAACTATAAGGCAATAGAGGATTATGTTCAAGCTAATCTGCTTCCAGAAGGTGTCATCACTCAAGCAATGTTAGAAAATATTTCTCAAGATGAAGTTATTGAGAAAATTAAAGATGAAGTAATTAGCTTTTATGATGCAAAAGAAGCGGAAATGACTGCTGAGCGCATGCGCGAATTCGAAAAAGTTGTTTTACTTCGTTCAATTGACTCTAAATGGATTGATCATATCGATGCGATGGATCAGCTTCGTCAAGGTATTCACTTACGTGCATATGGACAAAATGATCCACTTCGTGAATACCAAAGTGAAGGGTTCGCCATGTTCGAATCCATGGTAGAGGCTATCCAAGAGGATGTAGCGAAGTATGCTATGAAAGCAGAAATCCGCAACAACCTGGAGCGTGAAGAGGTAGCTAAAGGGCAAGCTGTGAATCCAAAAGAAGAAGGCGGTCCTGTTAAGAAAAAACCAGTTCGCAAGCAGGCCAATGTAGGTCGCAATGAGCCATGTCCATGTGGTAGCGGAGAAAAGTTTAAAAACTGTCATGGTGCAGTTAGATAATAGAGATATTCGGAGGAACAAAAAAATGATAGAAATTTCAGTTGTAAGAAATGAATTAGACCGTACAGCCGGTAAGTTAAAAGACTTTAGGGGGTCTCTTTGACTTAGAAAATAAAGAGGTTCGTATTCAGGAATTAGAGGAGTTAATGACTTTCCCAGATTTTTGGGATGATTCTCAAGGAGCTCAAAAGGTTATTAATGAGTTAAATGGTTTAAAAGGAATTGTTGAACAATATTATAATCTTGTATCTACACAAGAAAATCTGGAAATGACTCTTGAATTATTGAAAGAAGAGCCAGATGAAGAATTACAAGAAGAGCTTGGAAAAGAGTTAAAAGAATTCACTACTGCTCTAGAAGAATTTGAACTTCAATTATTACTAAGTGAAGAATATGATAAGCACAATGCTATTTTAGAATTGCATCCTGGTGCGGGTGGAACAGAATCACAGGACTGGGGTTCCATCCTTCTACGTATGTATCAGCGTTGGGCAGATAAACGCGGCTTTAAGGTTGAGACAATTGATTACTTACCTGGTGATGAAGCTGGTATTAAATCCGTTACCTTACTGATAAAGGGTCATAATGCTTACGGTTACTTAAAAGCAGAAAAAGGCGTTCATCGTCTTGTCCGTATATCTCCTTTCGATTCATCTGGTCGCCGTCATACATCGTTTGTTTCGTGTGAGGTTATGCCAGAGTTTAATGATGAAATAGAAATTGAAATCCGCACAGAAGATTTAAAAATAGATACGTACCGTGCAACAGGTGCCGGTGGTCAGCATATCAATACAACTGACTCAGCAGTTCGAATTACTCACTTGCCGACCAACACAGTAGTAACTTGTCAAACGGAGCGTTCACAGATTAAAAACCGTGAACACGCAATGAAGCTTTTAAAATCTAAGCTATACCAATTAAAAATTGAAGAACAGGAAGCACAGCTTGCTGAGATTCGTGGAGAGCAAAAAGAAATCGGATGGGGTAGTCAAATTCGATCTTATGTATTTCATCCATACTCAATGGTTAAAGACCACCGTACGAATGAGGAAAGTGGAAACGTCCATGCGGTTGTAGATGGTGAAATAGACCCATTCATTCATGCATACCTACGCTCCAAAATAAATTAATAGACGGTAAAAACTCCCATGTTATAATAAAATTACATGGGAGTTTTTATGTGTTATTTTATATTGGGAATGGAGAAAAGGAAATGAACATTAATGAGTTGAAGCAGAAAGATCTATTAAGAAAAAATACCATACTTTATATTGCTTATGCATTAGCAGCTGGATTAGGGCTATTAGTGCAAGTTATGATGCAAGCGAAAACTGCAATTATTATTTCAATAGGTATACCCTTTGTTGCTTCTTTTATTTTTTACTATTTTGCTAGAAAATCGATGAATATTGCCAAAATGTTTCCTTATATTATTATATTGGCTACCGCAATTACTGCAGGTAGTACAGCTTATTTCAATGTAATCAGTATAGCGACAATTATTTTAGCATTCTTCGTACTTATATTAAGTAGTATTCATAATGATCGTTTCGTTTTTATATATGGTTTTGTTTTATCAATTATTGCCATGTCTATAAATGTTGTAAGGGATGAGCCAAACTTATTTGAGGGGCAAACAGTAAATGTGTTCTTTATACATTTTATAATGGCATTGGGCATCTATTTACAGGTTACTCAAAGTAAATCTTTGTTCTCAAATGTAGAAAGATTAATGGGTGAAGCCGCTCTTAAAGCTAAAGAAGACAGTCTTCTTAACGATAAATTGGAAAATGCAGTACATATCATCACTTCAAATTTAGAACAAATTCGTCAAAGTACACAATCTGCTAATATAGCTCAACAGGAAATGCTAACTGCTGTAGGGGAAGTCAGTAGCGGGGCTCAACGTCAAGCTGACAATGTAGCTGATATTGTCCATAATACAGAAGCTACTTCTAGCTCAGTGAAAGAAATGGCTATTAACTTAGAGTCGATAGTTCAGAAGGCAGAAGTAGCAGGAAAAAACGCTTCAGATGGGTCACTGGTCATGGAGGAAATGACGAAAGACATTAACCAATTTACAATCTTTTTCGAGGAATTAAACCAAACGTTTCAAAATCTTTTTGAAAAAATTACTGAAACAAATCGGTTTGCCAGCGACATTCGTCAAATTACAGAGCAAACAAATCTTTTAGCTTTAAATGCATCTATAGAAGCTGCACGCGCTGGAGAACACGGTAAGGGATTTGCGGTAGTTGCTGAAGAGATACGAAAACTAGCAGGTGTAACCAATCAAACGGTAGAGAAAATAGACGATAATCTAAACAATGTCAACAAGTTTAATGAGGCAGCTCTGCAAAAGCTTGAAATAGGTTTAGCACAAATTCACAATCAGTCAGAAACAGCTGAACAATCTAACAAATCGTTCAAAAATCTATTTGAAACGATGAGCTCACTTCAACAGTCGTTGGCAACCTATTTAAAAGAGATTGATACGATTGCAAAAAACAGTGAAGAAATTAACATAAGTACTACCGAGTTTGCTGCAATTATCGAGGAAAGTACGGCAACTGTAGAGGAACTAAATGCGACACTAGTAAATATTACAGAGGATCAGCTAGCCATTGCCGATTATATTGAGGAAACCTATAAGGAAGCACAGTCCATTAATAACTAATCTATTATGTTTAAACTGCGTATCTAATTAATTTTAGATACGCAGTTTTTATGTATGATTTTATTTAACTATATAGTACATACTAATCAAATCAATCTATTAATACGTCATCTTGCTGAAGTTCACAAAAATGTCTTCTGTTGTTATACTATTTCAGGTTGAATAAAAGTATTTACATGAAAGAGGAATTACGATGACTACAACGACAAATAATAGAGTTCATAAAGAAATGGCTCCATGGATGGTACAAGCAAGAGATTATTTTTACGTCATAATAGGAGCAGCAATAATAGCTCTTGGCTTTAACGTATTTTTATTGCCGAACCAAGTAGCCTCCGGGGGAGTTAGTGGAATAAGTACGATATTAACAGGAGTATTTGGCTGGGAGCCAGGACTTGTTCAATATGCTTTCAATATTCCATTATTTATAGCAGGTTTAATATTTCTTGGAGCAAGGTTTGGTATCAAATCATTAGTAGGAACCTTAGTGCTACCAGCTGTTGTCTTATTAACAGCAAGCTGGGAACCATGGACATATAATCCATTGTTAGGCGCTTTGTTCGGTGGAATCACAGTAGGGCTAGGATTAGGAATTGTCTTCAGAGGCGGTGCTTCCACAGGTGGAACGGATCTAGCTGCTCAAATTATCACCAAGTACACAGGTTTTTCATTAGGAAGAAGTGTTTTACTTATCGATGGCTTAATTGTACTGAGTGCAGCAGTAGTATTTGATATAGAAAAGGCTTTATACGCGTTGATTGGGTTATTTGTTACAACAAAAACGATAGATATCGTGCAGCTAGGATTTAGCCAATCTAAAATGATTTATATAATTACGAATAAACAGGATGAAATAAGGGAAGCTATATATAAGGAGATTGATCGAGGTGTGACGAAGCTTCCTGCCTATGGCGGATATACCAATGAAGAGAAATCTATCCTTATGGTGGTGGCCTATCAAACAGAGTTCACAAAGCTGAAACAAGTAGTCCAAATCATTGACCCCACTGCGTTTGTCATAGTTTCTGATGCCTATGAGGTATTAGGAGAAGGTTTTAAAAGGTACTAAATTTGGTATAATAAGAATGCAATTCCATAATGTTGAGGGAGGTTAAATTAATGAACAAAAAATTACTAGCTGTCATCTTTGGAGCAGGTCTAATGCTTGCTGCTTGTGGTGGTGGAGACGATGAAGCAAAAGACACTTCAACAACTGATGATGGATCAACAGGTTCTTCTGAAACTGCTTCTGTAGATGCAGAGAAGATTGTCAATTCTAAATGTATTACCTGTCATGGTGGAAATTTAGAAGGACAAGGTAGCTTCCCAGCAATTGCTGATGTAGGCTCTCGCTTATCTGAAGATGAAATCTTAAATGTTATTTTAAATGGACAAGGCGCAATGCCACCAAAAATCATTCAAGGCGAAGAAGCAGAAGCAGTTGCTGCATGGTTAGCTGAGAAAAAATAATTAAATGAACGAAAGCAGCTACTTGTAAAAGTAGCTGCTTTTTTGAATGATAAGAAAAGAATGTAAAAAAAATATTGAGTAGTACATATGTAAAACTAATTTTTGAGAGGTCAATTGCTTAAAGAAATATCTAAATGTCTTTCATATCTTTGCTTTCCATTGTTTAATTCATAAACTCTAATAAAATTAACTTCGAATTGAGGGTATGGTGTCAATTCTATATCTGCTAATCTTTCCATTTCTTTTAGTTCTTTTTTTGAGAGCCCAGTAGAAACGTTTCCACCATACTGTGCTTTCCCAAGAGTTAAGTGAGGTACAAAGTCATCGAGTTCAAAATACTGTTTTATTGAGACTTCTGACGGTGAAACCTCCTTTACTATTTTTTGATGCAATTCGTGTAAACTATTTGAGCGAACACTCAAAATATAAAATGTTATCTCCAAAATACTTTGGCTTATCTAATGACACTTGAAAAGACTTAAAATCCTTACACGCCTTTTGTACTTTGTCTTTCCACTTTTTATCTGCGGTTAATCCCCCTTGTGCTTTCAAAGTAATATGTGGCTCAACACCTAATTGCTTAATCCATCTACGTTGAAAATGCTCAATTCGTTCTAAATATTCTTCTGGTGGGACAATTCCTATAAAATACTCTACTTTCATTCTAATCCACTCCTATTTTTCTACGTTTAAATAATTTTAGCAGAAATAAAACAGCCTTCTTAAAAGACAAGAAATAAATGAAGTAAATACTACATGAATTCAAAGTATATATTTAAAATCGATCAATGACGCAACTTAAGAATGAGAGCATTTTTCAGGAACTAAGATTTTGAGTTTGCATTATTCAATAGCATTCATTATTGATTGATTGAGACGACAGGCGGCGACTCCAGTGGGAGGAGGGAGAAATAGAAGCAATCACATCGGACGCGGAAGCAAAGGTGATGGCATATCGCTCACTCCTCGGAAAGTGGAGATCCAGTCTACTTTTTAAAATATAACGGATACCTGCCCTGTATGATGCTAAATACTCTCTTTTAAATGCTAGTAAATGACATATATTGAAGGAAATTAATGAAAAATAGTTTAAATAATCAGAGTAATATCACGAAATGTTCAATTTATTGGTGGAAAATAGACTTTACTGTAAAAATTTTCTCTTAATCGATTTTATAGCAGGAGTTTTGAATGAATGTGTAGAAATAAGGGGTATAGTCCTTTTGTAAGGGAGCATAAAATACCAAAAAAACTGAAAAATCGATAATTATTTAGTTTTTTTGACTATATTTACCTACAAATTGAAATCTAATTGTAACATTAACAAAGGTCTCAAGTGTTATAATAGGCATTGTTGTATTTAATCAAAGAAAGTAATTAGGTGGTATACAAATGATAGAAATGACTAACGTCTATAAAAAATATCCTAATGGTATTGTTGCTGCTAATGGGATTGACGTAGCAATTAAACAGGGTGAATTCGTATACGTAGTTGGCCCAAGTGGAGCAGGTAAATCGACATTTATCAAAATGATGTATCGAGAAGAACGCTCAACGTCAGGTACGATTGTAGTCAATGGTATGAACTTAGCTACATTAAAAAACAAAAATGTTCCTTACTTGAGAAGACAAATTGGAGTTGTCTTTCAAGACTTTAAATTACTCCCACGTTTGAATGTATATGAAAACGTTGCTTTTGCATTAGAAGTAATCGAGGAATCCCCTAAGATTATTCGTAAAAAAGTAATGGATGTGTTGGAGTTAGTTGGATTAAAAAATAAGGCAAGAATGTTCCCAACTGAATTATCAGGTGGAGAACAACAACGTGTTTCGATTGCGCGTTCCATTGTAAATACTCCTAAACTAGTAATTGCAGATGAGCCAACAGGAAACTTAGACCCCGAAACATCATGGGAAATTATGAATATTTTCGAAGAGATTAATTCCCGTGGAACTACAATTGTTATGGCAACTCACAATAGAGAAATTGTAAACACAATTCGACACCGTGTTATTGTAGTTGAGGGTGGATTAATCACTCGAGACGAGTACGGAGGAGATTACGGATATGAAGGCTAGAACAGCAGGACGACACTTCCGAGATAGTTTGAAAAGTATTAGCCGAAATGGTTGGATGACCTTTGCATCCGTTAGTGCTGTAACCGTTACATTATTACTTGTAGGCGTGTTCGTCATGATTATGATGAATTTAAATAAAGTAGCCGATGATTTAGAACGAGACGTAGAGATAAAAGTTTACGTGGAATTGACTGCAGACGAAGCATCTGTCACTACGTTACAAGAAAATATAAAAAGCATTCCCGGAGTTTCTGAGTTAACTTACGCTACTAAGGGAGAAGAATTAAAGAAGCTTGTTATGGATTTTGGGGAAGACCTTGAATTATTCGAGCAAGAAAACCCTTTACATAATGTTTTTTACGTAAAAGCAAAAAACCCTCAAGAAACTGAAAAGGTTGCGAAGGAGATCGATCAGTTAGATAACACTTTTGAGGTTAGTTATGGAGAAGGAAAAATAGAAAGACTATTTTCTGCCTTAAATATGGGTAGAAACGTAGGTATTGTACTTATTTTAGCGCTATTGTTCACAGCGATGTTTTTAATATCGAATACTATTCGTATTACGATAGTTGCTAGAAGAAGAGACATAGAGATTATGAAGCTAGTTGGAGCTACAAACTGGTTTATCCGTATTCCTTTCATATTGGAGGGTATGTGGCTTGGTATATTAGGAGCGATACTACCAATCACACTAGTTACGGTGCTTTACTATAATCTTTATAATGCATTGCAGCCTAAATTAGAATCAGGAAATTTATTTAATTTACTAGAGTTTTCCCCATTTATCTATCAGTTAAACGGCTTGATCTTGTTAATGGGAGTTTTAATCGGTGTATGGGGCAGTTTCATGTCTGTACGAAAATTTTTACGAGTATAAGTAGGTAGCTTGAAGGGAGCAGGGAGATTTGAGAAAACAGTCGAAATGGGTGCTGCGCATATTTGCAGTGGCAGCATCTGGAGCGCTTTTATTTAACACGCCAAGTGCTCTTGCCAATTCATTGAATGACCTTAAAAAAGAACAGCAAAACATTCAAGAAAAGAAAAGTTCTATTCAATCAAATATTAAAGAAACTGAAACGAAGATTGATACAAATGAGTCCAAAATTGACCAAATTATGGCTCAAATCCAAGCGTTGGATAATGAAATTATGGCAACCGAGAAAAGTATTTCAGCAGTTTTAAGTGAGATTGAAAAAACCACGACTGAAATAGAAGCTCTTAAGGCTTCTATTGCTGAGCTAGAACAGAAAATTGCAGACCGTGATAAACTTTTGAAAGAAAGAATTCGCGCAGTTCAAGTTAGTGGTGGATCTGTAAATTATTTAGATGTTTTACTTGGAGCTAATAGCTTCGTAGATTTTATCGACCGTTTTTCAGCAGTTAATACATTGATGGAAGCCGATCGAAAAATTTTAAAAGAGCAAGCGGAAGATAAAGCAAAACTAGAAGAGCAAACAGCAAGCTTAGAGAAAAAACTTCAAGAGCAAGAAGATAGCAAAGCACAACTTCTTTCATTAAAAGCTAATTTAGATAGCCAAAAATCTTCTAAGGGTACTTTGGTTGACCAGCTAGAGGCAGAACAAGCAAAACTTTTAGAAGATAAAGAGCAAATGGAAACTGAATATGAAGAAGTTTTAAACTTAGATAAAGCAATTCAAGATAAAATCGTCGCAGAACAAAAACGACAAGCAGAAATAGCTAGAAAAGCAGCAGAAGAGAAAAAGAAAAGAGAGGCTGCAGAACGTGAGCGTCAGCAAGCCGCTAGCGGATCTACAACATCTATCCCAGAAGTTTCTTCTGGTAACTGGACTAAACCTGCATCCGGTCGATTTACTTCTGGATATGGATATAGAATGCATCCGATATATGGGAAAGGCAAAATGCATTACGGAATCGATATTGCAAACAGCACAGGTACACCAGTATTATCGGCAGCTGATGGCGTAGTTTCATATGCATCACCTTTAAGCACATACGGTAATGTTATTATGGTTACACATTCTATTGATGGCCAGACTATTACTTCCTTATATGCTCATTTAAGCAGCATTAAAGTAAGCGTTGGACAAGTTGTTTCAAAAGGCCAGCATATTGGCGCGATTGGAACTACTGGTAACTCAACTGGACCACATCTTCACTTCGAAACTCATCTAGGATATTGGGAAGGTATGGCAAGTAACTCAGTTAACCCATTAAGATATATTTCTTTATAAAATGAAAAGACACTTCTATTACTTAGGAGTGTCTTTTTTTGTACACATTTATAACAAAACAAAAGGAATAG
This sequence comes from Psychrobacillus sp. NPDC093200, assembly GCF_050280345.1. Taxonomy (NCBI): domain Bacteria; kingdom Bacillati; phylum Bacillota; class Bacilli; order Caryophanales; family Bacillaceae; genus Psychrobacillus; species Psychrobacillus sp. NPDC093200. Next base: position 1,022,626 of record NZ_JBNNVC010000001.1, read on the forward strand.
AATAGTATTCTAATTCTACTTATGCATATAATTAGGGTAATGATATTTAATAGGTAATATGGAGGTACAAAGTGAAGAAAATCATTGGGTTACTAATTGTTGGTTGTTTAGTAGCTATTGCTACTATATCCTTTGTCAAAGAGAATATCGATGAAAAAGCAGATCCGTTTGAAGGGGAACAGATGGGCACAGATCTTGCTGAAAACCCTGCAAACAAAGGGACTGGTAAAGGAGATATTGCACCTGAATTTACTCTGACCACTCTGGCTGGTGAAGAAGTATCGCTTTCAGATTATAAGGGAAAAAAAGTTGTTTTAAACTTTTGGGCAACGTGGTGCCCACCTTGTAAGGCCGAAATGCCTCATATGCAAAACTATTATGAGGATATGGCAGAAGAAGCTAACGTAGAGATACTTGCGGTCAACCTTACAAAAGGTGATTATGGTATTGATAAGGTTAGTTCATTCGTGGATGATTATGGTTTAACTTTTCCTATCCCACTGGATGAAGAAGGGGAGATAGGAGATGTATATCAAGCCATTACTATCCCAACTACTTACATGATCGATACGACTGGAACGATACAAAATAAAATAGTTGGACCGATGGATGAACAAATGATTATAGATTATGTCAATAAATTAAATTAAGAATCTGATTTTTGGGCAAGTATTAAACTTCGTTTTTCTCACATATATTAGTGGAAAAGTAGGAGGTTGAATTTGCGCAAAAATCGGATTTTTTTATACGGCTTTATATTAGTTGTCGCATTAGTTTTAGGGTATTTATGGTTGTCAGGAAAATCATCTAAGGGTGAGGAGAGTGAGGTTAGTAGTAGCAAGGTCATTGATGAAGCTTATGACTTAATAAAGAAAGAAGCTGTTTTTTCTAAGAACGAGAAACTATTAGTGGAAGGTGCTATAAGAGGTATGGCTGATGCACTGGAGGATCCACATTCTTCTTATTTAACAAAAGAGGAAGCGGAGGTTCAGGAATCTTCTCTTGCAGAAGAGCGAGTAGGAATCGGTGTAGAAATTATGCAGTCTGGTGGCAAGTTTATCGTTGTTGCACCAATCAAAGACTCCCCAGCGTTTAAAGCGGGTTTAAAACCTCAGGATGAAATTGTTCGAGTAAACGGAGAAAGATTAACTGCTAAATCAATGGCGGAGTTAGTCCAACTGTTAAGCGGCGAAAAAGGAAGTAGTCTTAAATTGACGGTATATCGTCCAAGCGAGAATCGTCATGTGGAGTTACATATGAAACGAGACACAATCGCGTTGCATACTGTTTCTAGTGAGGTTTTAGAGGTCGATGGTAAGTCTATTGGAATCGTAACGATTTCTATTTTTGGAGAGAAAACAGCTGAAGAGTGGGAGAAGCAAACAAAAGCTCTTGTAGAACGTGGCATACACGGACTAGTTGTAGATGTCCGAGGTAACCCAGGTGGTTATTTATTTAGTGTTTCTTCTATTATAGGTACACTTTTACAAAATGGTAGCACATTTGCATATATGCAGGATTCCAATGGAGTTTTAGAAATGTTGAATACAGTAAATAAGGACACACCTTATCTTAACAAGGTACCAGTTGTTTTATTGCAAAATGGTGGAAGTGCCTCAGCCAGTGAGGTTTTAGCAGGTGCATTGAAGGATAATAACCGCGCCATGATCGTTGGTGAAACAAGCTTTGGTAAAGGAACTGTTCAAGAAACTCACCCATTATCCAACGGTGGCAAATTAAAAATATCTACACATAAATGGTTAACTCCCAAACAACAATGGATTCATCACAAAGGGATTGAGGCAGATCTGAAGGTGGAGCAAGACGAATTATTCGATATCGATATGAAATACTATCACGGTGAGTTCCAGCTTGGAGATTATGGTGAGGAAGTGAAGTACGTACAGCAAGTACTTGGGGGGCTTGGCTATAATGTAGCTCGCAAGGATGGCTATTTTGATGAAAATACTCTAGAAGCAGTAGACAAATATCGTGAGACGAATAAATTGGAAGTAAATTCAAAGCTTGATGAGGTATTCTTTCAGAATATGACTAACACAATTAACAATTATAAGTCTAGAAAAGAGAACGATCAACAGTTACAAATGGGAGTAAGTTATATAATTCATAAGTTAAATAAATAACTTGATACAATAAACCTATACGGAAGTTCTCCTCGTTTGATACAATAATAGTTACACTATGTTACGAGCGAGGAGGATGCGTATGGTACAAGAAATATTAATAGAATTGGTAAAAGGAATAGGACGATTCTTCCTTCATCCAGCCGTATATATTACGCTTCTTTTTTCTGTGTTAATCGGATATTTTCGAGTAAAAAGAGAGAGAAAACAGTTCCGAGCTAGAATTCTTTGGGGCTGGACAGAGGCCAAGCATTTCTTGTTAGACGGTTATGTATGGGCAATTATTATATCTGTTATAAGTGTAGCAGCGGGTTTAGTTGTACCTTCTTCATGGTTGATGGTCTATAGTGTATGGATGATTATTTTTGTGATACTCTTTATGTATCAGGCTGGTTCTGCGATATATGCAATCGCATTAGGAGCAGTTACTTTATATATCATGTACTTGTATGAGTGGTCCTTCGAATTATTGACATGGGATTTTATTGGACAAGATATATTTAGTGAAATGATCGTACCAATTGCTATTTTAGCAGGATTGCTATTAGTGGCTGAGGGATTCATCATTCAAAAGCATGGAGCAACTAATGCGTCACCTAAATTGGTAAAAACGGCAAGAGGCAGCGAGGCAATGGAATATGTAACCAAACGACTTTGGTTGTTACCGATTCTATTAGTCATACCGGGAGATGTTATACATACATATCTACCCTACTGGCCGCAGTTTACTTTAGGAGAATCAACGTTTTCTTTAATATTATTCCCATTTGTGATAGGTTTCCAACAAAAAAGCAGGCATTCGTTGGCAGAGAAATTTTTCCCTCACTATGGAAAAAGAGTTTGGCAGTTAGGAATAGTAGTGACGGTCATCGCTGCTTTTGGCTATCTAGAACCACTTATAGCTATAATTGCGGTGGGATTAGGAGTTATAGCGAGACTATTAATATCTTATATTGAATATACAAAAGAGCGTAATGGTTCGTATGCCGTTTCACCTCAATCTAATGGAGTGATGATTGCAGGTGTGCTATCGGACTCTCCAGCAGAAAAAATGGGCTTAAAAATTGGAGAATGCATCGTTAAAGTAAATGGACAAAAAGTAACAGATGAGCAAGAGCTATACGAAGCCGTCCAAATCAATGCAGCACATTGTAGATTAGAAGTATTGGATCACAATGGAGAGCTACGATTGAGACAGCATGTTTTGTTTAGACACGATCATTACAGACTAGGATTAATCTTAGTAAGGTAGGAGAAATAATGGAAACTTTATCTATACCAACACAAGTGATACTGGCTATCGTGACACCTGCTTTATTAGTTGTGCTATTTACTCGCATAACCTTCAACCGCTATGTTGCCCTATTACTAACTGTCGCGCTATTTGCAGCATCGGTCTATGCAGGATACACCCATCGTTGGTGGATATACATTTTAGATGCAGCATCCCTGACAGTTGGATTCTGGTATGCAAGCCATATGAAAGCACGCGACAAAAAATCCGCCTCTTGAAGGCGGATTTTTTATTTTGCTTTTGGTGAAAGGAATTGAGAAAGGGCATGACTCACATCATAGTGCAAGGAATTTTGGTAAGTGCAAGGTTGTGAGTCATCACTGCAAGGTTTGAAGCGAATACCGCAATGTTTATAGTGATCTGTGCAAGGTTATTAGTGATTACTGCAATGTTTACTCTCATCTGTGCAACGTTAAAGTAATATTGCAGGCTATTAATTATCTTCTAGGTTGGGGGGAACCATTTGTAGATACTTGTTTATCTGCAACACTACTCATCAAACGCGCAACAGTTTCCTCCGTTTGCGCAACACTTTGTGAAAAACTCGCAACAGTTAACGCAATCACTGCAACACTTTGGCAGAATGCGCAACAGTTAACGCGATCTCTGCAACACTTCTCAGCAAACCCGCAACGCTTCCTTTCTGCGCAACAGTTTAAACCATTTGCGCAACACTTTGTGAAAAACGCGCATAGTTAACGCGATCACTGCAACACTTCTCATAAACCAGCAACACTCCTACCATACATCCCTACACACCCAACTTTACCTACCTATTATCGAGCCGGCTATTCCTCAATTTCCACAGGTTTTCTTAGCTAGCGCTACTTCGTGGTCCTTGCGGATGTTGTGTAGCAATTCTGCATCTGTGAGGATGCGGTAGCCAGTGGAGGCTAGAGCTTTGGCGCCTTTGATGAGTGCCTCGTTACCTAGCTGGGATTTAGCTGCTTCCCGAAACTCGATTGTGTGACCAACTAAATCATCAGGGCCAATCTTGATATGCGGGTGGGCAGTAGGGACTGCGTAGCTAATATTTCCAGCATCTGTGGAGCCTTTTCCTTTTCGTTTTTCCGTATGCACGAATTCTCCCACTGCTTCTAGTTCGGAATGTAGGATTTCGTCCAATTTTGAATTTAATACAAAGTCCTGAACCTCGTTTTGGAATCGCTCAATTCTTACCGAGGCACCGGTTGCTAACGCTGCGCCATTAGCGATAGCATGAACCTTTTGTGCTACTTCCTCCGTTTGTTTCCAGCTTTCAGCACGGATATAAAAGCGGGCTGAGGCATAATCGGGTATGATATTCGGTGCATCCCCTCCGTGAGTGATAATGCCGTGAATACGTACATTGCTTGGTAACTGTTGACGAAGTGCGTTAATACCATTGAATAGCAGAATGACTGCATCTAGAGCGTTTATTCCTTGCTCTGGAGATCCAGATGCATGTGCAGCTTTACCGTAAAAATGAAAATCTAGTGGATCTACAGCCAATGTCTCACTAGTTAAAGATGTTTTCCCGGAAGGGTGAATCATTAATGCGACATCTACATCCTTTAAGAAGCCATGCTTTACGAAGCTTCCTTTTGCACTTCCATTGGGGCCACCTTCCTCGGCAGGGGTTCCTAGTATGACCACGTTGCCACCTGTAAGGGGAAGTGCCTCTGCTAGAGCAATACCAGCTGCTACGCTAGTAGTGCCGATAATATTATGACCACAGGCATGACCGATGCCTGGAAGAGCATCATACTCGGCTAGATAAGCTACAGTAGGACCTTCTTTTACTCCTTTTTTTATAGCATAGAAGGAGGTTTCATGACCTGCAACGGCAGTAGTTACCTCAAAGCCAGCGTCACGTAGCAACTTAATATGCTTGGCACTAGCAAAGAATTCCTGATTACCAATCTCCGGGTTAGCATGAATCTCTTGGCTGACTTGAATATACAGCTCTTTATTTTCCTCAATTGACTTAATCAGAAGTTCTTTCGGTTCTTTTACAATACTCATCTTTTTTCCTCCTTATATTTTCATTTATTTATTTCAATAGATTTTCAAATGTCTCATCTAGTTGTTCCTGAGTTAAAATTACTAGAGATGAGCCACCCTTCGTGTCCTCAGAGATTGCTTTTTGAATGTCTTCCTCTTGATAAAGTTCGACGATGCGAAGATAGGCTTCGTTGTCTTTGTCTTCTCCGCGAGCTGCTATTAAGTTAACGTAAGGATAGATAGATTCATCTTCTCCAGCCTCTCTATAAATAGGATCTTCTCCAGGGGAAAACCCAGCCTGGCCGGCAACGCCATTATTGATAATGGAGGCAGCAACGTCCGGTAATACTCGTGGAGTTTGTTGAGCAACCATTGGAATGATATCTAAATTTAATGGGTTTTCTACAATACCAGTGGGATCTCCGAATAGGCCAAAATCATCTGATAATGTGATGAGCTTTGCAGACTCTAAAAGACGAAGAGCACGCGCTTGGTTAGCTGGGTCATCTGGGATAGCAATTTTATCTCCTTTTTTTATTTCATTTATGTCTTTAATTTTTTCCGAATAAACTCCTAAAGGTGCAAACATTGTAGAGCCGATTGGAACAATATCATTGCCACTTTCCTTCACGTATTGGGATAGGAAGGATAAGTGTTGGAAAGCATTTAAATCGATATCTCCTTGAGCCAATGCATTATTCGGTAATGTATAATCTGCAAATTCTACTAGTTCAATTTCAATACCTTCCTTAGCAGCTTTCTTCTGTAAAATTGGCCATTGAATGCCATCTGAACCATTTACACCAATTTTCACTTTAACTGTATCTTTATCTTTAGCAGCAGATGAGTCACCACAAGCCGTCAGTATTAAAGCAGTTATTAGAGCGAAAAATAATAAACTAAATTTTTTCATCGAAATCTCTCCTTATCTTCTCATGAATTTTTTTGACAAAGCATTTCCTAACCATTGCGCAAGCTGAACAAGAATAATAAGAATAATGACTGTTACGAGCATTACGCTTCCGTCAAAACGCTGATAGCCGTATGTCATAGCAATATGACCGAGACCACCGCCACCAACAGTTCCTGCCACTGCTGAAAAGTCTATTAAGCTAACAGTTATAAATGTTAATCCTAGGATAAGAGGCCCTAAAGCTTCAGGGATTAATACCGTAAATATAATGCGTAAGGGACTTGCTCCCATTGCTTGCGCTGCTTCAATAACACCCGGATCTATACTAACTAAGTTATTTTCAACTACTCTAGCAATCGAAAAACTCGCAACAATTGTCATGGGGAAAATTGCAGCTGCTGTACCTATTGTTGTTCCCATTACTAATCTTGTAAGCTGTGAAATAGCTACTAAAAAAATAATGAAAGGTATCGGACGTATGATATTGATCAAGATATTTAAAACTTGAAAAACTAATTTATTTTCTAATATGTTCCTTTCACGTGTGACAAACAACAGTAATCCAATCGTTATTCCTAAAATAGAGCCGAATATAAGGGTGGCGATTACCATTATGATTGTTTCGCCTGTCGACTCCACAATTCTTGGCCAAAAAGTACTCCAATCAACCTTCATGCTTTGCCACCTCCTTTATATCCACAATAGTTTCTAACTCTGCAATCGCATGTTGAATAGCTACTGGATCACCTTCGAACGAGATAACTAAGTCTCCAAACAGTCTTTCCTGCAATTCGCGTATAGAGCCGTATACAATATTAAAATGAACCTTGTGCTTCTGAGTTATATGCGATAAAACCGCTTCGTTAGTGATCTCTCCTTTAAAAATCACTCGGTAGAAGCCATTGCCACCTCGAGCACGCCATTCCTCTAATATCCTTGGGGAGGGAAGGTCCTGCTGTACTGATTGGATAAAACGCTGTGAGGTAAGGTGCTGTGGTTCGGTAAAGACATCGAACACATCTCCCGATTCAATAACCACACCGTCCTCCATCACTGCTACTCTTTGGCAAATGGACTGGATAACGTGCATTTCATGAGTAATCAATAAAATGGTTATACCAAATTCTTTATTGACCTTTTTTAGAAGTCTAAGTATTTCACCAGTAGTTTCTGGATCTAAAGCTGATGTCGCTTCATCACAAATTAAAATATCTGGGGAAGTTGCTAGTGCACGAGCTATTCCTACTCTTTGCTTTTGTCCCCCAGATAGCTGACTTGGATAATCCTTTGCCTTGTCAGAGAGGCCAACAAAACTTAATAGCTCATTAACACGTGTATTAATTTCACTTTTACTAAGACCAGCAAGCTTTAATGGGTAAGCGATATTACCAGCAACTGAACGAGAATGGAATAGGTTAAAGTTTTGAAAAATCATACCGATATTTCTTCTTCTAGTTCGTAGTTCTTTTGATGACAAAGAATTTACATCAATGTCCTGAATAAATACGGAGCCCTTAGATGGTCGTTCCAACATATTCACTAATCTAAGGAGTGTACTTTTCCCAGCTCCACTAAACCCAATGATGCCAAATATTTCTCCTGCATTAACTTTTAGAGAGACATTTTTAACGGCATGCACCTCCCGTTTGCCAAGACGAAAAGTCTTAGAAACATTTTTAAACTCAATCATTAATAACAACCTCCTTAGGCATCATCATTCGTTACAGACAAATGATAGTCATCTACCTTTCTATCACGAGAAAAAAGAGCTTCCATTTTCTTATCTAATAAACGATAAGAAAAAGAAAGCTCTTCAAAATATACGAAAAACCAACTTTTCTCATCTTTCAAGCATTACGCTTGCAGGAGTTGGCACAGTATTCAAATGAACCTGTTGCCGAAACGTCATAGGGCCTGATCCCTCGGTTTCTCTAGATAAGAAAGTGATGTGCTATTTAATTGTTGTAAGAATTGTTTTCAACTTTAAACAATCAAAACCTAGTAGTCAAGTATATTTAAAAAGTAAAATAATTCAGACTATTAAAATAATAAACTATAAATGGCTAAAAATCCTATAGTGCCTAAGACGACAATCATTACGTTTTGAAACAAAAAAGCAAGCGCAAAGGCAACAATAGAACCAAAGACACCAAATAATATATTGCCTTCTTGTATGTATATAACAGCAGGAAATATCAATGCTCCTAAAACAGCATAGGGGATATTACGTAAAACACCAGAGATAACAGGAGGAAGCTCCTTACCTTCCAAGAAGGTTAAAGGGAACGCCCGAGGGATATAAGTCACAATTGCCATACCAAGAAGCATCCACCAATACCAATCTCTCATTCATTAAACTCCTTTCGGCAAACTTTTTTGTTTTCTTGCATAAACGATTTCAACTATGATAGAAGAAGCAAGAGTCGCAACCAAAATGGACCATCCAGTCGATAGCAAGCTAGTCCAATAAAAAAAAGCATTAATTAGCGCGGCTATTAGGGCTAACATAACAACTTTTCGGTTACCCTTCATAGATGGGACCAATAGACCGATGAACATTGCATATAAAGCGATGGCCATAGCCGCTTGAAGGAAAGCAGGAAGATTTGCCCCGATAACATGACCTATCGCAGTGAAAACAACCCAACTAGTATAAGCAATAACGACAACACCAAATGCGAAGGGGGTTGGAATCTTGTCTTCTTTCTTAGTAGCAAGAACAGAGAAGGCTTCATCTGTAATTCCAAAAGCATAAATTCCTTTGATCCATCTTTTTTCACTTTGCATCTTTTCATTCAATGATGCCGTCATAAGGAAGTGACGAATGTTTACAACAAAAGTATTTAACACAATTAAAATCGGATCTACCGATTTTGTGATAAGAGTCAAAGACATGTATTGAGCAGCTCCCGCATATACAAAGAGGCTCATGGCAGTTGCCTCTAACAGAGATAATCCAGACGTTTTTGCCAAAAGCCCGAAGGTTAGTGCAACAGGAAAATATCCGATAGCGATGCTTGATCCATCTCGGAGTCCATTTACAAAATGCTTATTCACAAAATATTCACATCCTTTTTACATAATGAAAAAATTATACTATAAGAAAATAGTTTTATGTATAAAATAAAAGGGAAAAGTACAAATATACATAGGCGGAGGAGAGAAATATGCCAGATTGGTTTTCTTTAGACACACTCACTAATTTAACGCATGACTATCGGGCGCTCGGACCGATATTTGGTATCCTACTGCCCTTTCTAGAAGCTTTTTTACCATTCTTACCTTTAGTAGTATTTATTGTGGCAAACGTAGCAGCCTATGGGTTGTTATTTGGTTTTTTAATATCGTGGGTTGGTTCCTTCGTTGGAGCTTATACAGTATTCTTAGTCATTAGAAAATATGGACGAGCACGCGTATTAGGTTTTATAACTAGGCATGAAAGAATACAAAAATTAATATTATGGGTAGAGAGAAATGGTTTTGGTCCACTATTCTTATTGATATGTTTTCCTTTCACTCCTTCTGCCTTGGTAAATATAGTAGCTGGGTTGTCAAATATTAAAAAGCATACATATTTATGGACGGTAGCATCCGGTAAACTGATCATGATTTTTGTTGTGAGCTTTATCGGGTCTGACCTTAAAGCACTTGTGACCCAACCAATTCGAACAGCAATAGTTGTTATTGTCATTGCAATATTATGGTTCATTGGAAAGCGAGTGGAAAAAAGAATTGAAAAGAAAGTAGAAGATGATTTTAGAGGCATCAAGGCCAAAAGAAAGAGAAAAAGAGGAGAGACATTTGAGTAAATTAAAGCAGGAGACAATTGAATGGGTAATTGCCATAACAATTGCTGTAGCTATAGTACTCGTAGTTCGACTGTTTATTGTAACTAATTATGAAGTTAGTGGTAAGTCAATGATGCCCACGCTTTCAGATCAAGACAGGGTCCTAATTAGTAAGATTTCACCGATTAACCGCATGGACATAATTATTTTTAACAATGGAGAAGAAGATTTCGTCAAACGTGTCATTGGTGTACCTGGAGATACGATTAAATATGAAAATGATGAACTATTCGTAAACGGAAAAAAGGTAGATGAGCCTTTTTTAAAGGGTAACATCGCATATAATAATCCAGACGAGCATTTTACAGAAGACTTTGAATTATATGATTTAACGGGTTATAAAACTGTACCCAAAGGTAAACTATTTGTACTTGGGGACAATAGAATGGCCAGTCTCGATAGCCGCTATTTTCATTTTATAGATAAAGATGAAGTTATTGGTGAAGTAAAGATGAAGTATCTTCCAATAGCTGATGCCACGTTTAATTTTTCATCCGAATAATTTCCCTCACTCGATTATGTTTTGTACAATGAGAGTAGGGAATTATTCGGTTTTTTTATGAAAGGAGCTAGTTTAGCTTGTCATTACGAATTATTAGTGGTCGATCGGGCTCTGGTAAAACAAAATTTATGCAGGAAGAAATCGTCCAAACAGTAAAAGCGGCTCCGATTGGAGACCCTATTTTATATATAGTTCCTGACCAAATGTCTTTTTCCAGTGAATATGACTTGGCTGCAGACTCAGGGTTAAGCGGAATCATCCGTGCTCAAGTGACCACCTTTAAACGTCTTGCCTGGCGTGTCCTTCAGGAAACAGGGGGAATCGCAAAAGAAGAGATTAGCGGTTTCGGTTATCGAATGCTCATCCGTAGCTTGCTAGAGGAAAATAAAGAGGAATTCACTTTATTTAAGCGTGCCTCTACTAAACGGGGATTCACAGATCAAATAGAGGTTTTACTAAAGGAGTTTAGTCGGTATTGCTTAGATTATTCTTCGATGAGCAATGCAGTTAGTGACTTAAAGGCTGTAGATGCGCCTCAAACATTGTTAGACAAATCATCTGACATCATGATGATGTTAGATTTAATTGAACAGAAGCTAGGAACGAGTTATGTAGATGGAGAGGGTTATTTAACTCTGCTTGCCAATAAGATAGAAGACTCGTATTTACTAGAAACTGCTGAAATTTATATTGATGGTTTTACCTCTTTTACAACAAGAGAGCTTGAAATCATTCAAGCGTTGATGAAGAAAGCAAGAAGAATTTCTATCGCTTTTCCACTAGGGAGCCTGTCTGATGCTTATGATGAGCAATCCTTGTTCTTTCAGCCCGCCAATACAGCAGTTAGATTAATAGAGATGGCTCAGTCATTGGGTGTAGAAGTGGAGAACACAGTTCATTTTAGCGAGCAAAGAAGGTTTGTTGCTGCGGAGCTAGCTCATATCGAAGCAAATTTTGATCAATTGCCACCAACAGAAATTGTCTCTAAAGGAGCTTTAAGGCTTACAGAGGCGATGAATAAACGTGCAGAAATTCATGCGGTAGCTAGACATATCAGAGACTTAGCTCAGTTTAAAAGCGTTAGATATAACGAGATTGCTATATTGCATCGTGATGCAGAAAACTATGAAGGACTAATTGAGACAACTTTTCCGCAATATGAAATTCCTTTTTTCATAAGTAAAAAGAAATCCATGCTACATCATCCTCTCATCGAGCTTAGTAGAACAGTTTTAGAGATTATTCGAACGGATTGGAAATATGAACCCATGTTCCGGGCGATTAAGACTGATCTCTTTTTTCCGCTAGATGCGCCTAAAACGATGTGGAGGGAACGTGCGGATCGCTTAGAAAATTTTGTTTTGTCTTTTGGTATATACGGCGATCGTTGGTTTGATGAACGAAGATGGACTTATAAAAAGTATCGTGGATTGGAGTTTTATTCGAAAGTCCAGACTGATGAAGAACTAAGTATACAAGCGGAGATCCATGCAGTAAGAGATGTTCTCATTCAACCTATTAAGAAGCTGGCCGATTCCTTAGGCGAATGCAGTACAGGAAAAGAAATAGCCACCGCACTCTATACCTTTATGGAATCCTTGCAGGTTTATGAAAAATTGCAAAGTCTCAAAAAAGCGGAGGAGGAGAGCGGACAGCTACTGTTGGCTACAGAGCATGACCAGGCATGGAACGATTGGGTCGATGTACTTGACCAGTTTGTTTTAATGTTTGGGGAGAAAGAAATGTCACTAGAGGAAACGATGAAAATCCTCGATGAAGGCTATGACCAGCTGACCTTTTCTCGAATTCCTCCTACAATAGATCAGGTAATCGTAGGAAACGTAGATACTGCGCGTCTGACAAATATAAAAGCTGTATTTGTAGTCGGTGTAAACGATGGCGTGTTCCCAAAAAGAATAGATCATGAGGGGTTGCTATCCGATACTGAGCGGGAATGGTTTTCTAAAGTAGGCTTTGAGCTAGCGCCAACCTCTCGGATGAGATTGCTCGATGAAAATTATTTGACGTATAAAGCTTTTGCAACTCCTTCTCATTATTTGTATGTATCTTATGCTATTGCGGATAGTGAAGGGAAGGCTCAGCTGCCTTCTATGTATATTAGCAAGCTTCAACAGTTAGTAGATGGTGTTCCATTGGAATTAGCTGTAATCGATCCTTCTGATATTAAAGATCAGAGCTTTGATATCACATTAATTAGTCATCCTAGAACAACTCTGGCGTATTTGTCGATGCAGCTCCGTCAGGCTTTACAAACCGGTGAATTGGCGGATGCATGGCAGGCAGTGTATCAGTATTATATGGAGGATCCATACTGGTCCACGCTCTTAAAGCGGATTATTAGACCGATGCTTCGTGGAAACAAAACCGAGCTGTTGTCTCAGGATATAACCGCTGCGTTATACGGTGAAACTATCAATTCAAGCGTTTCGCGTGTTGAAAAGTATTATAGCTGTCCTTTCGCTCATTTCGCAGGCTACGGACTAAAGTTGGAGGAGCGAGCAGAGTATCGCTTGGAGGCACCAGCTATGGGCGACTTATTCCATGCTGCTATGAAGTGGATATCTGACGAGACATCACGCTTAAATTTAACGTGGGGCCAGCTAACTAAAGCAGAGTGCATGCAGCTTGCAAAGAAGGCTGTAGACCATATAGTTCCGGTCTTTGTACATCAGCTCTTGTTAAGTACAAATAGATATCGTTACATTCAACGAAAATTAGAGCAGATAGTAGGCAATACCTTAGTGGCATTAAGCAGACATTCACAAGTATCTGGCTTCGTGCCCATTGCCATTGAAGCTGGATTTGGTCCAGGTGAGATATTACCACCTATGGAAATTCCATTAAAAAATAGCCGTAGAATGCAGTTACGAGGAAGAATTGACAGGGTCGACGCTGCAAACGTGAATGGTAATATGTTCATGCGAATTATAGATTACAAGTCATCTAAGAAAGGCATTGATTTGAATGAAGTATATCATGGTATATCACTTCAGCTTTTAACCTATTTAGATGTAGCAGTAGAAAATGCAAAAATTTGGTTGCAAGAGGAAGCTGAACCAGCAGGTGTGTTATACGTGCATATGCATAATCCATTTATTCAAAGCCAGAAGGAACTTGAAGACACAGAGCTACAGGACGCTATTTATAAGTCATATAAGATGAATGGCTTGCTTTTGGATGATCCGGAGGTAGTTATGGAAATGGACGAGCAAATAGATGGATTTTCAAAAGTGATACCGGTTCGCATGAACAAGGATGGGAATCTTTCTAAATCCTCCTCCAAAGTAGTAGAACCAGAACAAATGAAACTTTTACAATCCTTTGTCCGTAAAAAACATGAACAAGCCGGTAACGGTATGAATGCGGGAGACACTCGAGTTTATCCGTATGTCATGAAGGACAAGATGCCATGCCAATACTGCTCATACAAAAGTGTATGTCAATTTGACCCTCAGGACCCGGAGCAAAAGGTTCGAGTGATTAAAGTAGAAAAACCAGACGTTATAACGGAAAAGATTCAAAAGGAGATGAGTACAAATGAAGATTCCTAACATGCCGGCCGATTTAACATGGACCCCGGCACAGTGGAAGGCAATCTGGGCTACTGGTTCAGATGTATTAGTAGCAGCTGCCGCAGGTTCTGGTAAAACAGCTGTACTCATCGATCGACTTATCCAGAAAGTAATTGCAAAAGAAAATCCGATTAATGTGGATGAGTTACTAGTAGTAACATTCACAAATGCTTCCGCAGCAGAAATGCGTCATCGAATGAGAGAGGCACTAGAAAAGGCAATCGTCTTAGATCCAGATTCTACTCATTTGAGAAAGCAGCTGACTTTGTTAAACAAGGCGCAAATTTCCACCTTGCATTCGTTTTGCTTAAATATCGTAAGGCAATATTCATATATGCTCACGATTGATCCTGGCTTTCGAATAGCGGACGATACAGAGGCTGCACTAATGAGAGATGATGTATTGGCAGAAATTCTAGAAGAAGCATATCAAACAGACAATCCAGAAGCCATGTATTTGTTGTCCGATAGCTTTACTTCAGACCGTGATGATCAATCGATTGAGGTTATGATAGACAAACTATACAGCTATGCTCGTGTTCATCCGGAGCCAAGTAAATGGCTATTAGCAATTCCAAAGGAATACGAATTAGATGAGCAGATGACTATTGATGAGCTTCCGTTTATTGAACCATTGAAGCTTGCTTTGACTTATCAGTTGGAGGAAGCAATTGCCGTATCAGAGGAAATTAAAAGACTTGCTAATCTTCCGAACGGACCAGCCCCACTTGCCGATACTGCTATTAACGATCAAACCCTAATACAGGAAGCAGTCCGCTTGTTAAAAATGGGTACTTGGCAAGAAGTGTATTACTATTTTCAAGGGTTAAAATGGGGAAAAGCAGCATCTATTCGAAAAGATTCCTGCGATGAGGTGCTCAAAAAGCAGGCAGCGAATAAACGAAATAAAGTGAAAAAGATCGTAAATGATCTTAAGGATAAATATTTTACCCGTACACCTGAACGCTTATTAGAAGAAATGCGTCTAATGGCACCTCATTTAAAAACCTTAGTAGATTTGGCAATCTCTTATGGGGAAAGATATACTGCTGCAAAAAATGAAAAAGGTTTAGTGGATTTTTCTGACTTGGAGCATTATGCTCTGGAAATATTAACGGAGCGCGATGAGGAAGGTCATTTAATGCCTTCTGCTATAGCGGAGGATTACCAAGCTCGCTTTAAGGAAGTACTGGTCGATGAATATCAGGATACAAACAGACTCCAAGAGACAATTCTACAGCTAGTTAAGAGTGGAGAAGAACTCACGGGAAACATGTTTATGGTAGGAGATGTAAAGCAGTCCATCTATCGATTTAGACTTGCCGAGCCGATGCTTTTCTTAGGGAAATATCGAAAATTTAAAGAAGAGCCCTATGACTCAGGAGTTAAGATAGATTTAAATGCCAACTTCCGTAGCCGTCAAGAGGTATTGCACGGAACAAACTATATTTTTCAGCAAGTAATGGGAGAAAGTGTTGGAGAAATTGACTACGACGATGCTGCTTCCTTGAAGCCACAAGCTCCTTATGATGATAGAGATGCGGCCATTGAACTCGCCTTGCTATATGAGGTAGAAGATGGCAACGCAGAATCAGAGGAAGATGAGGATGATTTTAAAACAGTTGACGCTGAGGAGGAGTTAAAAAAATCTCAGGCAGAGGCTCGTTATATTATTTCTAAGATAAAAGAAATGATTGGCAGCGGTCATACTGTCTATGATCCGTGGAAGAAAAAAGAACGGCCGTTACAGTATAGCGACATCGTTATTTTAATGCGCTCCATGACTTGGTCTCAAGAAGTCAACGAGCAATTTAAGGAAGCAGGTATTCCATTGTACGCGGAGCTTTCTAAGGGTTACTTTGAGGCAGTAGAAGTACTAATCATGCTACATACGCTGCGAACAATTGACAATCCATATCAGGATATCTCACTAGCTTCTGTTTTGCGTGCTCCATTCGTAGGCTTAACAGAATCTGAATTAGCTTTAATTAGACTAGCAGCGCCTAAGGAGCCGTTCTATGAGGCATTAAAAGTATTTGTCTCAAGTGGGGGTGCAGGACTGACAGTAGAAACTGCAGAGAAGTTGCAAAGATTTCTTCTGCAATTTGATGATTGGCGGGATCTAAGTAGAAGAGGATCTCTAGCAGATTTAATCTGGCAAATATATTTAGATACACATTATTACGAAATTGTAGGATCTATGCCAAACGGTAAGCAACGACAGGCAAATTTGCGTGTTTTACATGACAGAGCAGTAACTTATGAAAAGACCTCGTTCCGTGGTCTCTTCCGTTTCCTTCGCTTTATTGATCGTATGAGAAAACGTGGGGATGACCTGGGAGCTGCTCGTGCTATCAGTGAGAAAGAAAATGTTGTTCGATTAATGACAATTCATTCCTCGAAGGGTCTCGAGTTTCCTGTAGTCTTTTTAGCAGGCATGGGCAGACCGTTTAACCAAATGGATTTCAATGAGTCGTATTTATTTGATCAAAACTTTGGGTTAGCAGTAAAGGCGATTGACCCTATAAAGCGTATTTCTTTTACCTCGTTACCATTTCTTGCGATTAAGGAAAAAAAACAGATGGAGCTAAAGGCAGAGGAAATGCGAGTTCTATATGTGGCGATGACCCGTGCCAAGGAACATTTATATTTAGTTGCTACGATCAAGGACCTGGCAAAAACATTGGAAAAATGGGAGGATTCTCAAACACTGCTGAGCGATGAAATGATCCCTGACTATGTACGAGCTAAAGCAAAAGGTTATTTAGACTGGATTGGTCCAGCCCTTGCTCGTCATCCAGACTATAAACAACTATCTGAAGTAAACGAGGCCAATTTATTGGAGGGTCCATCTAAATGGAACATTATCGCTAAGCATATAGAAGAGTTTAAAGTCCAACATGTAGAGGAAGAAAAGGAGCAAGTAACGCTTTCCGAACTCATTAAAACGGAAGAGCCAGCGATGTTAGAGGATATCAAAAATATATTTGACACAATTTATCCATTTGAGGTTTCTACCCACAAGCGTTCAAAGCAATCAGTAAGTGACATGAAAAAAATTCAACTTTTGTTAGAGCGTGAAGATGAAGAGTTTTTTGGTCCAACTACAAACACTTTAAGTGACAAGACAGCAAAACGACCATTCTTTTTGCAACAGGAAGAGAAGCTGACTGGTGCCGAGGCTGGTACCGCTGTCCATGCATTCATGCAAAACGTAGATTTAGAGGAAAAGAAAACGTCGGAGCAAGTTTTAGCTTTTGCTGAGCGTTTAAAAGAGAGAGAGATATTAACTGCTGCGGAGCAAGCGGCAATAGACCCAAACAAGATGGTTCCATTCTTCCATTCAGAAATAGCGGATCGATTGAGAGCAGCTACACAAGTAATGAGAGAATTTCCTTTCACATATGCTTTAGTTGATCCAGATGGTGACAAGCAAATTATTCAAGGGGTTGTAGATTGCTTGTTTCAAGAAGAAGATGGTCAATGGGTGCTGCTAGATTATAAGACAGATAGAGTAAAACATCTGCAAAATAATGATGATCATTTAGTTCAGGAATTGAAAAATAGATACGAGCTACAGCTTTCCTTGTATGCAAGGGCTATTCAAGACATCATGCAAGTAGAGATAAAAGAGAGAGTTCTATATCTATTTGACATAAATAAAACTGTAACACTTTAGGGGGAAATTTGGTGATTATACCAACGCAAGAGAAAGAAAGAATCATATCCATTGATGTAATGAGAGGCTTTGCTTTATTAGGTATTTTTGTCGTCAATATGTTGTTTTTTCATGGTCCTTATATTTATGTGAATCCATATGACTGGTATCAGACCCCAGGCGACCAAGAAAGCTATAAGTGGATTGATATTTTTGTACAGGGCAGTGTTTATCCTTTGTTTTCAATGCTATTTGGATATGGATTAGCGATGCAGTTTATGAAATCGGAGGAAAAGGGAACATCCTTTAACCGACTAGCAGTTAGAAGGCTGTTAATATTGCTAGGAATCGGATGTATTCATGCTTTTCTTATTTGGTCTGGTGATATATTAATAACTTATGCCCTAGCAGGATTGTTGTTAATTGTACTGATGAAATTGAAGCCGATTTGGTTGTTTTTAATCAGCGCATTATTATTTTTAATACCAAATGGCTTGTTGAGTGGGCTTTTATACTTTTTAGTAAAAGCGGCTCCAGAGGAAGCTACTCTTTATACAGGAATTCAAGAAGTAGAGAATTCCATCGTCGCATTTTCCCAAGGCTCTTGGTTTGATGTATCTAGCCAAAGAATTACTGACTGGCTTTATATGCAAGGGTACGGATTAAATATAGTGCTAATTATATGTACAATTCTTCCACTTTTGATGGTGGGAGCGGCTGCAGCAAAGCTGAAGTTAATCGAACGAGCAAGAGAGCTAAAGCTTTTCTGGATTATCACCATATTGATAACAATGGCAGCAGGTACAGCTATTAAGTGGCTTCCGTTTAGTAAAGGCGATGACTTGTTTACAATGACAGTACAGGATACGTTTGGCGGACCACTTCAGGCAATTGCATACGGAGGGATTATTGCTTTAATCAGTACAATACCTATTATTGGGAAATTACTTTCGCCAATCGGAAAAGCAGGAAGAATGTCGATGACGATTTATCTAATGCAATCTATTATTGCAACGACTATTTTCTATAGCTACGGCTTCGGATTATATGGTCAAGTAGATGTGGCTACAGGTACATGGATGGCAGTAGGTATTTATGTAATTCAAGTTATATTTGCAGAAATTTGGTTCCTTAAATTTAAACAAGGGCCTGTGGAAGCATTGTGGAGAAAACTGACTTATTCAAAAATTTAATTCGAAAAAGATGAAAATAAAGGTTATTTGTAATAGACTATACTAATAGATTCAAATTTCTTTAGAGGAGTGTTTATGGATGAAGCTATTGTCATACCGAGTAAACGACAAAATTTATTTTGGACCAAAAGTGAAAAAGGAAGAGGCAGTATGGGATGTTCTTTCCATTCAAGAAGAACTACAAGTGTTACCGAACTTTCCAGCTACTATTGTCCAAGGTGTCAGTTTCGGGATGGATTTTATTGAACAGATTCGAGTTTTAGTCGAGACAGCTTTAAAAGAAGAGGATCCTAATCGTTTTAAACGCTCATTTACGGAAATTGAATGGTTATCACCTATACCTCGTACTCCTAAAAATGTGATGGCTATTGGTAAAAACTATGCCGACCATGCAAAGGAAATGGGTGGAGTAGCAGAGGATTTCGTAGTATTCACTAAGGCTCCAACTTCCATTGCTGCTGACGAACAAACATTACCAGTTCATGCGGAGCTAACTTCCTCATTAGATTATGAAGGAGAGCTAGCAATCATTATTGGTAAGGAAGGGAAGAACATTCCTACTAAATTAGCTTACGATTATGTATTTGGATATACTATTGCAAATGATATTACAGCTCGTGACCTACAAAAGAAACATCAGCAATTTTTCCTTGGAAAAAGCTTAGATTGTTCATGTCCAATGGGTCCTTACGTGGTTACAAAGGATGAAATTCCAAATCCACAGGACTTAACAATTGTGACTAAAGTGAATGATGAAATCCGTCAAAACGGCGTAACATCAGACATGATATATTCTGTAGAGAATATTATATGTGAAATTTCTAAAGTAGTGACACTTGAGCCAGGGGATGTCATTCTAACAGGAACTCCTGCAGGGGTTGGAAAAGGATTTAACCCTCCAAAATTTTTGAAATCTGGCGATATTGTGAAAGTTTCCATTGAAGGAATCGGAACGCTTGTAAACAAATTTGAGTAATGGTAGTTTAGAAGTGGTATATTAGAGATATATTAAAATTAACGTTGAGGTGAAACAATGGATTTCTTAGCAAGCACGCACTTACACATAACAACTTGGGTAGTAGCCCTAATCCTATTTTTGGTTGCTTTAGCAATGGCTAACCCGAAGGTAGTTCACATGATTTTGCGTTTAGACTATTTACTAATCATCATTACCGGAGTTGCTCTATTCATGAAAGGAATGGACTTTGGTGAAGGTATGCTTTATGGCTTGAAGTTTATAGCAGGCCTTCTAGTAATCGGAATGATGGAAATGACATTAGTTAAAAAGACAAAAGGAAAACCTTATACAACCTTCCTTGTGCTAGTGTTTGTATTTTTCCTTATCACGTTATTCCTAGGATTTAAGCTACCAATGGGTATCAATTTCTTAGCGTAACAAACAAAAGGCTCTCATCTTGAGAGCCTTTTTTATTTGTAAAAATTGAGCTTGAAAATTAATAATATAGGTTGTTTTTAAAAAAGTATCTTGTTCTACAGAATATAGTATAGTTGATTTCTGCTTTAGAAGGACGCTTTCTGCGGTGGAGAACGATAAGCCGGTCGAGTGTAATGTCTTATCTTGCTCACTCAACCCACCAAATATTTTATAATGAACCTTCAGAGTTAATACATTGTGCTTAGTGTTAAATTTACAATCACTAAATGGGAGTTCTTTTTAAGACACAGTTTGGACGAATACTTTTATATTTTTTAGCTATTTCAGTATAAAACATAGCGATTAAAACGTAGCTTTGTTAAAATTAACGGTGATAAGTCTTGTTTTTTTGGGTATAAATAGACAAGATGATTTTATATGTTAACCCGATGTAGAGGAGGATTACCTTGAAACTTAAAAAATGGCTTGTTTCTATATTACTTATTAGTAGTCTATGGATAACGACAGCATATAGCGCTCAAGCGGAAACAGGTTCATCTATACATAATGAAAGTATTTATGACTTATATGTTGACCGATACTTTAACAGTACCGTAGCTAACGACTACAATGTAGATATTAAAGACCACCTTGCTTTTGCGGGGGGAGATTTTATAGGAATAATAGATAAGATGGATCATATAAGAGACATGGGATTTACTATTATCTCGATTGGTCCGGTTTTTTCCACTGAATCCTATGATGGAAAGGCAGTTTTAAATTTTAATGAAGTAGAAAAGCAATTTGGGACTTCTGAAGAGTTTGAAAAGCTTATTAAGACTACGCACGATAAAGAAATGAAATTAATGATTGAATTCCCATTGAATAATTACAGTGCTAACCATGCTTGGGCTTCAGAAGCAGATAAACAAGACTGGATAACTTCGACTGACAATGGAAAACTGACTTTAGACTTGAAAAATGAAGAAGTACAAGCAGCCTTAAAGGAAAGTATTGTTGAGTTTGCTACAAAATATAAATTTGATGGTGTTAAGCTATCAGAACTTGAAGGGGCTCCTACTGATTTTTTAAATGAATTAATAGAAGCATTAAAAGAAGTGCGTGACCCAATGTACATTATTGCATTAGAAGAGAGTGAGGCAGACTTTGATGTCAATTATTCAGAACAGCGAATGATTGATTTTAGGGATGCTTTTAAAAATACAGATTATCCTTCTGAGGTAATTGGCGCTACAGATTTCAATGATTTATTGATGATTGATAGTTTAACGTCTGAAAGATTTACTTATCATAGTGCATTGGAAAACATGTTTCCACCAACTCGTATTCGTACAGCAATTGGGACAATGCTGACTTTACCGGGAGTGCCTTATATGACGTATGGTACAGAGATTGCGATGAATGGACAAATTCCAGAAGAAAGTCATCAAATCATGAACTTTCGAGTAGATGAGGAACTCATTGAATATATTAAAGATATTAACTCTATTCGAGCAAAATCAGATACCATACGCTCAGGAGATACAGAACTATTAAAAAATGAAAACGGTTATGTTGTTTATAAACGTTCTTCAAATGATGAAACCTTTATTATTGTAATCAATAATACAAGCGCCACACAGCGAATTGATCTTTCTAGCGATATTGTTGGAGAAGATAAAGAGCTTAAGGGGCTTTTTGAATCAGATATCGTTAGGCCTTCAGATAATGGATCTTACCGTTTAGTTATTGACCGTGAAATAGTAGAAGTCTTCCAAGTAACAGAACGAAAAGGTCTAAACACAGCCTATATTGTTGCTATGGGAATCTCATACCTATTATTCATTGTTTTCCTAGTAGTAGTTTGGAAAAAAGGAAAACAAAGAAGAAGAGATGACGATCGTAAAAAAGCGAAATGAAAATAATGACTATCTCTTGGCTTATAGCTAAGAGATAGTTTTTTTATTAAGGATTTAATTAATTTGAAGGACTTCGAATTTTTTGTTTCAAGTATGAGCTGAGAATTCGAATAAGAGAATTTGTCATCATCTATAGAACTTATTCCTACAACTCAACATTTGATATTCTGATGAAAAGATTAAAGGGACGTGATAGTCACGTCCCTTTAAAATCATTTAGGCTCTGGATGAAGAGGAGGGAGGATTAACCAGCCCTTTTCCTTGCTCAATCTCAATAATTTAGCACCTAATTGCGCCTTTTTCATATGAAATTGACCATACATCATGCCGATGTCTTCTCTTGTGGAAATACCCATTGCTTTACTGCATGCTACCAAACCAGCAGCGCCATCAATAGCTAAAGCGGCAGCAATTTCAGGATCATTGAATCTAGCACCTGTAGGGATGTCCTCTAAATTTGCTACTGGTCGTTCAGGTGGAGCAGGAGGTAGTCCAATCCCATTTTCTTTCAAAATCTTTTCTAATTGTTTATTTTCTTCTTTCATGTCTTCAACAGAGTCTTCAATGATTTTCTTTAATTCGGTATCTCCAGTGTGGTTATAAAAAGTTTGGTGAGCTGCGATTAAACCTTGGTTTGTTGTTAGATTGGTCCAAATAGCAAACACTTCACCACAATGTAAAGGCTGTTCTTTTTGATTTCCAGATAAAATACCCATTATTTCACTCCATTTCAGCAAATGTCGACATAAGTCCAACTTATTATGTGCTAAGAGGTGTAAAATATCCTTACAAATAAAAAAGACAAATCTATTAATAGAAATGTCTTTTAAACTTTTAAGCTTCTTTATTTAAAAAGAACACAGAGATTGCTCCAGGTCCAGTATGTGCTCCGATAGTTGACCCTATCAGATGAATCTCTACATCTTCTGGTTGAAAGCGTTCTTGTATCATTTGTTTGAGCTCATTAGCTCTTTCTTCTACTTCGGCATGGCTAATGGCAACTACTTGACCTGCAAGATTTCCCCCACGTTCCTCGATTAATTCAATAATACGTTTCATCACTTTTTTTGTACCGCGTATTTTCTCGATTGGTACAAGTTTGCCATCTTCTACATGAAGAATTGGTTTAATATTTAAAAGTCCACCAATAAAAGCACTTGCTTTCGATACTCGACCACCACGTGCCAAATAATCTAAGTCATCTACCGTAAACAAATGCTCCATATTCTTAGCATTTCTTCTAATTTTATCTTCTATAGATGCTAAATCAAGACCTTCTTCTTTTAATTTAACTGCTTCCTTCACAAGAAGACCATATCCAAGTGAAGCACATTTGGAGTCGATTATCGTTAGTTTTAAATCGGGATAGGTTTCTAATAGTTGTTCCTTCATCATGACAGCCGTAGAGTATGTGCCAGATAGTTCAGAAGAGAAAGCTATGTATAGTCCCTCATCGCCTGATTTAGCTAACTCCTCAAAAATTCGAAGGAAGTGCTCTGGAGAAGCCTGAGAGGTTTTAGGCTGTTCACCTCTACGAATAGCCGCATACACCTCTGTAGATTCTATATCATTAATATCTTCATATTCTTTATTACCAACATGAACACGAAGAGGTGCTAGTTCAACTTGGCTTAACTCAAAAAATGACTTAGGCAAATCACAAGCACTGTCAGCAAATAATTTCATTTTAACCCTCCTAAAAATTGTGAATTTGTTAATTCAATTTTAATCTTTCTTTTAAGAACTCTGCAATACCATCTTCATTATTTGTGGAAGTAATTTCATTGGCTATGTTTTGAAGCGGTGAAATCGCATTTCCCATAGCTACTCCAACTCCAGCATATTCAATCATTTCAAGATCGTTGTCTTCATCTCCGAATGCAATAATTCTATCCTTAGGGATATTCAAATATTTAGAAACATGGTCTAAGCCTACAGCTTTATTTAAGCCATGCCTAACAATTTCAATAACATCCCATGGCGCACCCCATCTTCGATGGTCAATAACCTCTGCATGTACATCCCGTAAATGCTTCCTTACCAGGTCTACAGAATTTTCGTCAGCATGTATGAGAAGACTAGTAGGATCAGCTTTAAGAAAAGTACGTAAATCTCCAGTTGTTATTTGTGGATTTCCTAGTGCAAAGGCAGATAACATTTGTTCATCATGATAATGTAAGTATACGTCATCTAGAACTTCAGCGAGCATATTTTTTATAGAATAGCTCTGAACAGCTTCTACAACTTCTTTTACTACGTTTAGGCTTATCGGTTTGTGTATCATATCCCATGAACGATTATTTGGGTGATGAACAAAGGCACCGTTAAAATTAACTATTGGTGTAGTCAAGCCAAGCTCTCTATAGTACATTTCACTAGATCGAAAAGGTCTGCCTGTTGCAATCATAACTTCATGACCTTCACTCTTAGCTTTTAATAATGTAGTTTTAGTGTTTTCCGATATTACTTTTTCGTCTGTTAACAAAGTACCATCTAAATCTAATACAATTAAGTGACGTTCCATGAGAAAATTCCCCCTCTATTCTATATAAAGTTTATCTTGTTCCAAAGACAACGTCAAAATGTAGAATGTTGCGATTTTGTAAAAAAAGATTTGCTTTGTTAAAATAGTAATAATACAAATGAGGGGTGACTTAAATGATTACTAATTTAGAAAATTGGGGAGAAATTCCTGTCTTACATATATTTAATGATAACTTTGATAAAAATGCACCAGTAGTTTTTTTCCTACATGGATTTGAAAGTGGAAAAGAACATAATCTTCATTATGCGTACCAGTTAGTTAGTAAAGGCTGTAGAGTGATTATGCCCGACGCTCATTTACATGGAGATCGCGATATGAAGTTAGACCAAGTAGAAATAAGCCTTAGATTTTGGGAAATAGTTTTAACTTCCATAGAAGAGCTTGGTAAACTAAAGCAGGAGCTAAGTACTCGTGGTTATGATAATGGACAAAAAATTGGGGTTGCTGGAACCTCTATGGGGGGCATAACTACTCTTGGGTGTTTAACTGCGTATCCTTGGATAGATACAGCAGCAATTATGATGGGTACTCCAGGATATGTAGAGTTAGCAAAAGCTCAAATTGAATTAATAGAAAAAAGAGGCTTTAAAGTTCCATTGAATGAAGAAGAAAAAAGAAAAATGTTTGAAACGCTGTCTGTATTTGATGCATCTAACCAACTAGAAAAGTTAGCAAACAAGCCGCTATTTTTCTGGCACGGTTCGAAGGACGAAGTAGTACCTTTTGCACCAACCTCGAAATTTGTTGATGATTTGATTGTAAAATACGGTGAGTCTCAGATTGAATTTATGAAGGAAA
The DNA here is from genome assembly GCF_050280345.1 of Psychrobacillus sp. NPDC093200. NCBI lineage: Bacteria > Bacillati > Bacillota > Bacilli > Caryophanales > Bacillaceae > Psychrobacillus > Psychrobacillus sp. NPDC093200. Next base: position 1,048,391 of record NZ_JBNNVC010000001.1, read on the forward strand.
AAAATTCTGGCCATGCTGTTTCCAGAAAAGGTATGCTACGAGCTACAGAATGGCTAGCAAACTGTTTGGCATAAAAGCTACTTCTTTGTTATGATGAATGAAAGAAGTAAGGAGGTTATCAGTATGGATCAAGATATGAAAGATAGTATGATGTCTGCACTTGAGAATGTTATTGACCCAGAGCTGGGCGTTGATATTGTCAATTTAGGCTTAGTATATGATGTAGATTTAACAGATGAAGGACAGGCTACAGTTACGATGACGCTAACTTCTATTGGTTGCCCAATGGGACCGATGATTGTCGATCAAGTAAAAACTGCGCTTGGAGAATTACCAGAAGTAAAAGAAACCGAGGTTAACATTGTTTGGAATCCGCCATGGTCAAAAGACAATATGTCTCGTTACGCTAAAATTGCATTAGGTATTAGATAAAAAACATTCCGTCCATATGTGGGCGGAATGTTTTTTTATTTGCGGGATTAATACACAAACTGTTATTGAAGCATTAGGTGGCGAATTAGCGGGAGAGGGAGACACATAAAACATCACAAACGGAGCATAGTATCGCTTCCTCCGCGAAAATCATCCACCTAGAGTCAAATCAAAAAATAAAACTAATCTATTCTACAAACACATAGAGGACAGCTCTCGCATTGGTTTTCTCTTTTTAATAATTCTATATCGTGAATGGTAATAACTCCTTTTTGAAAAGAAACAATACCTTCATTCTTCAAATCATTTAGCATACGATTGACTACTTCTCTACTCATAGCACATAGATTAGCTATTTCCTGATTAGTTAGCTGAAAATTTATTTTAATACTATCATCAGGGAGTTTTTCCCCATAAGTATTAGCCAGACGTATTAAAGTTGAAAATAGTGCTCCTTTTTTTCCATGAAGCATTAAATCTCGAAATCTTGTCTGATTTTTTAAGTATACGAGTTGTATATATTTTGTCCATTCTACCATTAGCTCTGTAGAACTCACGAGAAAACTTTCAAATTTATTCTTAGGAAGCATCAATAGCTGAGTGGTCTCTAATGTATGGGCAGAAAAACTATGATGCGCATTATCTGCAAAAACACCAGATTCTCCTATACAGTTGTCTGGACCTACAATTCTCAGAGTCAGTAGTTTGCCGCCTTCTGTATCTTTATTTATAGCAATAGATCCGCTAATCACAAGATAAATCTCTTCTGCTAGCTCACCTTCAACATAAACGGAGCGATCTTTTTCCAATTTTATAATAGAGCCATATTGTTTAAATAATAAGCCTATATTCGGGGATACTAAACTATTATCCACCCCATCACCGCCTTTACTAATACCTTTAAATAATAGCATAATTTCATAAAAATTAAGCTAATTTCTTTACAAAATATGCTAATAAGCTATATAGTTATATTAGTCAATAAAGGTCAAACTTTTGTGAAACGGAGCTGTTAAATATGCAAATGAACCAACAAGATCAAAAAAGTCCTTTAGAAACGTACGGTCGTAATTTAGTAAACGCTGTAAAGGACGGAAAGATGGATCCAGTGATCGGTAGAGATCAGGAAATAAGAAATGTAATACGAATTTTATCAAGAAAAACAAAAAATAATCCTGTTCTCATCGGCGAGCCAGGAGTGGGGAAAACAGCTATAGTCGAAGGACTTGCCCAACGTATTGTAAAAAAAGACGTTCCTGAAGGATTAAAGGATAAAGAGATTTTTGAATTGGATATGAGCTCATTAATTGCAGGTGCAAAATATCGTGGTGAATTTGAGGAACGCCTTCAAGCGGTTTTAAAACAGATTAAAGAAAGTGAAGGTAAAATTATTTTATTTATTGATGAAATTCACACTATTGTTGGAGCGGGCAAAACGGATGGAGCAATGGACGCCGGGAATATGCTGAAGCCAATGCTTGCTCGAGGGGAGCTTCATTGTATTGGAGCTACTACTTTAGATGAATATCGTATGTATATTGAAAAAGATCCAGCATTAGAGCGTCGTTTTCAGCAAGTATTAGTGAGAGAACCTTCTGTGGAGGATACTGTTTCTATTCTGCGTGGATTAAAGGAAAGATTTGAATTACATCATGGTGTTCGCATTCATGACCGGGCAATCGTGGCGGCTTCACAGCTTTCAAACCGCTATATTACGGAACGCTTTCTACCAGACAAAGCGATTGACTTAATAGATGAAGCTTGTGCAATGATTCGAACAGAAATAGATTCTATGCCTCAGGAGCTGGACGAAGTAACGAGAAGAATGATGCAACTACAAATTGAAGAACAAGCTTTGATGAAGGAAAAGGATGCAGCAAGCAAAAAAAGATTAGAACAACTTCGTAATGAATTAGAGGAGTTAGAGAAATCTTCAGCTGATATGCGTCAAAAATGGGAAACAGAAAAGGAATCAATTCAAGTAGTCCAACAAAAGAGAGAAATGCTAGACCGTTACCGCCGAGAACTTGAGGAAGCTGAAAACAATTACGACTTAAATAAAGCTGCGGAGCTACGTCATGGAAAAATACCACCTTTAGAAAAAGAGTTGCAAGTTTATGAGGATGAAATAAATAGCGATTATGATTCACGCTTACTACGTGAAGAGGTGACCGCCGATGAAATAGCACATATTATTTCTAGGTGGACCGGGATACCTGTTACTAAGCTTGTTGAAGGAGAAAGAGAAAAACTACTTCGATTAAAAGAGACTTTAGGAGAACGTGTAGTTGGCCAGGAGCAAGCAGTTCAATTAGTGACAGAGGCTGTTTGGCGAGCACGAGCAGGCATAAAAGATCCTAACAAACCTATAGGCTCATTTCTATTTTTAGGACCGACAGGAGTAGGTAAAACAGAGCTAGCTAAATCTTTGGCAGCTAACCTGTTTGACTCTGAAGAGCATTTCATCCGAATAGACATGTCTGAATACATGGAAAAGCATAGCGTTTCCCGATTGGTTGGGGCACCTCCAGGATATATCGGATATGAGGAGGGCGGTCAGCTAACAGAGGCTGTTCGAAGAAACCCATACTCTGTTGTATTGTTGGACGAAATTGAGAAGGCTCATCCGGACGTAGCGAATATTTTATTGCAGCTAATGGATGACGGTCGAATTACGGATAGCCAAGGTCGCATTGTCAACTTTACAAATACTGTAGTGATTCTGACATCTAATATAGGCTCGCAATATTTATCTAACACAACTGGAGAAGTTTCAGAATCAGACGAGGAACTTGTCATGTCAGCACTTCGTGCACACTTCAAGCCAGAACTGTTAAATCGGATGGACGATATTATTATGTTCCATTCATTAACGACTCATCATTTTGAAATGATTGCAAAAAAGTATGTAAAACAATTGCAGGATCGTTTATTAGAACAGGAAGTTACTTTGAAAGTCGAGGAAAATGTCTATGCATGGATAGTTGAGGAAGGAACGGATGCAGCTTATGGTGCAAGACCATTAAGAAGATTTATACAACGACATCTTGAAACTGCTGTTGCGAAAATGCTAATTGGAGGAAATGTGGTTCCTGGTAGTAACATTGTGGCAGTAGTGGAAGATGGTCAGCTAGTAGTTAAATAAACAGTCACTATACTATATCCAATAAAAAAACTCCCTATCAAAAGGGAGTTTTTTTTAATGGTGTTCAGCAGCTACAGGCTCGTCCGGAATAACTTTAGTAATTAGGATAATTATGATGGCTGCTGGAATAGTCATATATAAACCATGATAAAAGTTAAAATCAACGCCATTAACAGAGCTTACTACATAATTTAACATGGTAACCAAGATAAATGACCAGATAACTGTCATAATATAATGCATAAAATTTTCACCTCAAAAATGAATTTATCTATAAGTATCATAACACATGGCGGTTCTATACAAAAGAATTATTCTTACAATCGAACAACTATGTTGAAAAATGTTCATATATTCGTTATTATTAATACCAGGTACTAATAATAGATTATAAGAAAAGAGGAATTCCATGAATGCAGGAATTATAGGGTTAGGAACTTATGCACCTGAGAAAATCTTAACGAATGAAGATCTTGAAAAAAGAATGGATACTTCAGATGAATGGATCAAAACAATGACTGGTATAGAGGAGCGAAGAATAGCTGCTCCAGAAGAAGAAAGTTCACATATGGCTGTAAAGGCTGCTCAAGAAGCAATAGAGGATGCAGGGATTTCTCCAGAACAAATAGGGCTTATTTTGGTAGCGACAGTTACTCCAGATCGTCCTTTTCCTAGTGTAGCTACAATGATTCAGGAGCAATTAGGAGCAACGAATGCTGCTGCAATGGATATATCTGCAGCATGTGCAGGATTTATGTATGGGATAGTTACAGCCAAGCAATTTATAGAGTCCAAAACTTATTCTCATATTTTAGTAGTGGGAGTAGAGAAACTTTCTAAAATTACAAACTGGGAAGACCGCAACACTGCAGTACTTTTTGGAGACGGGGCTGGTGCTGTAGTAATTGGAGAAGTATCTGAAGGCAGAGGTATTTTATCATTTGAGCTTGGAGCGAATGGTAGTGGAGGTAAATATTTATTGCAGGATGGACCTTACATTACAATGAATGGTAGAGAGGTATTTAAATTCGCAGTACGACAAATGGGTGAGTCTGCACTTAATGTTATAGAGAAGGCTGGCCTTCAAAAGGGAGACATAGATTTGTTAATCCCACATCAAGCGAATATTCGTATTATGGAAGCATCGAGAGAAAGACTAGAATTACCAAAAGAGAAAATGGCTAAAACTATTCATAAATATGGTAATACTTCATCGTCCTCTATACCATTGGCTTTAAAAGAAGAAGTAAAAAGTGGAAAAGTAAAAGATGATGATGTTATCGTGATGGTAGGTTTTGGTGGCGGTTTAACTTGGGGAGCAATAGCTCTAAAATGGGGAAAATAAACTAAAATTCGAGGGGACGAAAATATATGAAAAAACGCAGGGTTGTAGTAACAGGACTTGGAGCTGTTACACCGCTAGGTAATGATGTGGAAACTACTTGGGCTGGCATTAAAGCAGGTAAATCAGGGGTTGGAATGCTGACAAGACTTGACGCATCATTGTTTCCAGCAAAGGTTGCTGCAGAAGTAAAAGACTTTGATATAGAAAAGTACATTGAAAAGAAAGATGCACGTAAAATGGATCGCTTTACTCATTACGCTTTAGCTGCTTCGATTATGGCAGTGGAGGATGCGAATTTGACTATTACCGAGGAGCTCGGTCTACGAACAGGAGTATGGATTGGTTCAGGTATCGGTGGAATGGAGACATACGAAAATCAGTTCCGAGTATTTTTAGAAAAAGGAACTAGACGAGTTAGCCCGTTCTTTGTACCAATGATGATTCCAGATATGGCTGCTGGTCAGGTATCTATTCACTTTGGAGCGAAGGCTATTAACTCATGTACAGTAACAGCCTGTGCATCAGGTACTAACTCTATCGGTGATGCTTTTAAAGTAATCGAGCGAGGCGACGCGGATGTCATGATTACTGGGGGAGCAGAGTCCCCTATTACTCATATGTCGGTAGCTGGCTTCTGTTCTAATACTGCACTTTCTTTAAATACAGACCCTCAAACTGCATCTAAACCATTTGATGCTAATAGAGATGGATTTGTCATTGGCGAAGGTGCAGGAATAATAATACTCGAGGAGTATGAACATGCAGTAGCTCGTGGAGCAAAAATATATGCAGAAATTATTGGTTATGGATCTACTGGAGATGCGCATCATATAACTGCTCCAGCCCCAGAAGGAGAAGGAGCAGCTAGAGCAATGAAGCAAGCTTTAGATGACGCGGGAGTTTCTCCTGAACAAATTAATTATATTAATGCACATGGAACAAGCACACCTTACAATGATCAGTTTGAAACAATGGCAGTAAAAACAGTTTTTGGTGAACATGCATATAACTTGGCAATGAGTTCAACAAAGTCCATGACAGGTCACTTGTTAGGAGCTGCAGGAGGAGTAGAAGCTATTTTCAGCGTACTGGCTCTTCACGAAGGCATCTTGCCACCTACAACTAATCTAGAAACACCAGATCCTTTGTGTGATTTGGATTATGTACCAAACGTTGCAAGAAAAGAAGATATTGACTACGCATTGAGCAATTCCTTAGGGTTTGGCGGTCATAATGCTAGTATATTATTTAAAAAAATGAAATAAGTAAAGAAATGCATGTTACCTAATCAAGGGTTTCATAGTATAGACAAAAGGATTGGAAATCAATTGGATTTCCAATCCTTTTATTTTGGTTCGTTTTAATCTCTTGGATGGTCCACGCATTAAACGTATGCCGAAGACAAATTGAAAAAATGTTATCGTAATTCCTACAGTACCTTCCATTAAACAACATTATGCGATTGGATTGGAATTCTTGAAGATTCCTGCAGAAATATGTCGAAGACAATTTCCAATTTCTTCAGATGGTTTAATGTTTGAATCCTTGTTTATAAACAAGGATTTTTTTAGTTTAATGGAATAAATAGTAATAAATTGATGATAATGATTTAAAAATGATATTAATTTAAAAAATAAAAATACATATTTTCCAAAAATTATATATATTAAATCCTTATCACTTCTAAATTTTTAATAAAATCTATTTGTTTTTAATATACTAGATTAAATAATTATATAAAAAATATTATTGCACTCGTAATCATACTGTAATAGACTTTACAAATAAAGAATCAAATAAACAGAAAAGTTCAAAAAGTCAAATAAATGAAATGAGAAATAAAATAGTATTGATTGTGAAAGGAGAATTACTTTGAACAATTCAAAACAGCTATTAACCATTAACGATTTACATACAGGATTTAGAATCAAAGATACATATTATGATGCCGTTGATGGAGTTTCAATTTCTTTAAAGAAAAATGAAATCCTTGCGATAGTGGGGGAATCAGGTTGTGGTAAATCTACTTTAGCTACATCCATTGTTGGGCTACATGATCACAACAAAACTAGAGTTGAGGGAGAAATTATATATAACGGTGTCAACTTAGCCAAACTGAATGATGAAAAGTTTAATGCTGTACGAGGGGAAGAAATAGGGATGATCTTTCAAGATCCTTTATCAGCACTCAATCCTTTAATGAGGGTTGGCGAACAAATTGAAGAGAGTCTAGTCTACCACACGAAGCTAAGTAAAGCGCAAAGAAGTGCAAGAGTAATAGAATTACTAAATCAGGTGGGAATAACTAATCCTCAAAGAACAGTAAAACAATTTCCACACCAGCTTTCTGGAGGGATGAGACAAAGGGTAATCATAGCAATAGCAATTGCATGTAAACCTAAGGTAATCATAGCCGATGAGCCAACAACCGCTTTAGATGTGACAATTCAAGCGCAAATTCTCGATTTACTTATGGATCTTCAAAGGGAGACAGGGGCAGGAATAATTCTTATTACTCATGACTTAGGAGTTGTTGCAGAAGTTGCTGATAGAGTGGCCGTTATGTATGCGGGGCAAATAATCGAGGAAGCACCAGTAGCGGAACTATTTTCAAATCCCTTACATCCTTATACTCGTTCATTATTTAATTCAATTCCACAAATAAATAGTGAGACTGAAAAACTGGAAGTGATTAAAGGCATGGTACCTACTCTCATGAACCTTCCTAGAGAAGGATGTAGATTTTCAGGACGCATACCTTGGATCTCAGAAAATGCTCATGAAAAGCAACCAGCCCTTCATGAGGTTTCCCCAGGACACTTGGTAAGATGTACTTGTTGGCAACACTTCCATTTTGAAGGTGAAGAGGGAGGCTATGCTCAATGAGCTTTATGCAAATTAATGACCTTCATGTACATTATCCAATACGAGGAGGATTTTTCAACACAATTATAGATCGAGTACATGCTGTCGATGGGATAAATATGGAGATTGAAAAAGGAAAAACATATGGCCTTGTAGGAGAATCAGGGTGTGGAAAATCCACTACTGGTAAGTCGATAATAGGTCTTGAGAAAATAACTTCAGGAAGTATTATTTATGAGGGAAAAGATGTAACAAATAAACAACGAAATAAATCTTCTTCTTACAACCGTGATATTCAAATGATATTTCAAGATGTTCACTCTAGTTTGAATCCTCGAAAAAGAGTAAGGGATATTATTGCGGAACCAATTCGTAATTTCTTAAATCTAACTCCAGAAGAAGAGAATAGAAGGATCAATGAATTGCTGGCAATTGTAGGAATGAGTGAAGATGCAAAGCTTAAATATCCTCATGAATTCTCAGGAGGACAAAAGCAAAGAATAGGGATTGCTCGAGCAATTGCATGTGATCCAAAGCTAATTATTTGTGATGAGCCTGTTTCAGCTCTTGACCTATCCGTGCAGGCCCAAGTCTTAAATTTTTTAAAGGAAATTCAGCAAGAATATGGCTTAAGTTACCTTTTTATATCGCATGACCTTGGGGTTGTTAAACATATGTGTGACCATATTTCCATCATGTATAAAGGAAGATTTGTTGAATCAGGTACACGAAATGATATTTATACTAATCCACAGCATATATATACTAAACGCTTGTTGTCATCAATTCCTGATATCAATCCTATAGGAAGAGAAGATCGAAAAGTGCAAAGGATGCAGGTGGAATCTGATTATATGACCAATCATAAAATCTATTATGACGAAACTGGAAAAGTGTTTGATTTGATGAAGCTGTCTGATTCCCATTATGTAGCAATGAATGCTAATACGAAGGGAGGCAGTTAATATGTGGAAAACGATTGTTCGCCGAGTATTGATAATGATTCCACAACTAATTGCTTTAAGTTTATTAATTTTCATTATGGCGAAATTTATGCCAGGGGATCCTTTCACTGGAATGATTAGTCCTGAAACTGACCCTAACAGATTAGACGAGTTGAGAGAACTAGCAGGTTTAAATGACCCCTGGTATGAGCAATATGCCCGATGGATGGTTAATGCAGTCCAAGGAGATTTTGGCAAAAGTTATACTTACAAGGTTCAAGTTTCAGCTCTAATAGGTGAGAGAGCAATGAATACCTTTTGGTTATCTTTATTGAGCGTAGTGCTACTTTACCTTTTGGCAATACCGCTAGGAGTTTTAGCAGGACGTTTTCAAGACACTTTCTTAGATAAAACGATTGTCTTATATAGTTTTATTACTTATGCAATTCCTACATTTGTATTGTCTCTATTATTTTTGTTCTTTTTTGGTTATAAATTACATTGGTTTCCAACCATAGGAAGCGTGGATATTAAATATGATGCTGGAACATTTGGGTATCTATGGAGCAAAATCTATCATATGATGCTCCCTGCTCTCACTTATGCCATATTGGCAACTACTACTGTTATTCAGTTTTTACGTTCGGAAATTATTGATTCTAAATCGATGGATTATGTTAGAACCGCAAGAAGTAAAGGAATACCAATAAGAAAAGTGTACTCTAGGCATATTTTTAGAAACTCTTTATTACCAATTGCTGCATTTTTAGGATTCACGATTACGGGACTACTAGGAGGCTCTATCTTTATAGAGACTATTTTTGGATATCCAGGAATGGGACAGTTGTTTATTTCATCTATACTATCTCGTGATTATAGTGTAATTACTGCACTTGTTATGTTATATGGCTTCTTAACATTATTAGGTAGTCTACTGTCCGATATTATCATGAGTATTGTTGACCCAAGAATTAGGATAGAGTAGGAGATTACATGTTAAGGAGAGGTGAATAATATGGGAAAACAATTGAACGTAAAAAAAGAGGCAACCTTGAATGCTCCACCTACCGGATTTCAAGTTATATTAAGGGAATTTAAAAAAGATAAACTTGCAATGTTTTCTCTTATATCATTAGTCATCATTATAGTTGGTGTATTCATATGGGCATATACGATTGATAAGGAAGCTATTATGAGAGTAAGTTTAAGAGATAAATATGCATCACCAGGTGATAAGTTCTTTTTAGGGGCAGATCAAGGTGGGAAAGATATTTTGGGACAACTGATCATAGGAGCAAAAAACTCCATAGGAATTGCAATAGCTATTACATTGATAACGGGATTTGTAGGGATAGTAGTCGGCTTGGTTTGTGGATACTTTGGAGGATGGATAGATAATATCTTTATGAGAATTATAGATTTCTTTATCACTATACCATCTTTAATGTTAATAATTGTGTTTGTAACAATTGTACCAAAATATACAATGACAACGTTTGTAATAATAATGAGTATTTTCATGTGGACCTCCACAGCAAGACTCGTGAGGAGCAAGGCACTAACAGAAAGTAGAAGGGATTATGTAAATGCTTCGAAGACAATGGGTACGCCTGGAATTATCATAATATTCAAAGAAATTATGCCTAATATCAGTTCTATATTAATAGTTGAGTTGACTCTTAACTTTGCAGGTAACGTAGGAATCGAGACTGGGCTGAGTTATCTTGGGTTTGGTTTACCTCCAGCAACTCCTAGTTTGGGTACACTGGTTGCTTACGCAAATAACCCGCTCGTTTTACAGGAGAAATGGTGGGTATGGCTTCCAGCATCACTTTTCATCTTATTAATGATGTTAGGAATAAACTACGTTGGGCAAGCATTACGACGTTCGGCAGATGCAAGACAACGTCTGGGATAACACCATCAGATAACTAATAATTGGTATTAGACGTAACATGTTTAATATAGAAAAAAGAGACTAAAAAGGAGGAATATGAATGACTAAGAAGCTTTGGACATTATTAGTAGTATTGATAGCTTTTATGTTGGTCCTTGGAGCGTGTAATAATAAGGAAGAAACAACTCCAGCTCCAGCTGAAACTTCCGATTCTGGGAAAAAAGATGATGGAGAGAAGGATGAGAAAGAGGAAGCGGAGAAAGAGACAGCCACTGAAGAAAATGATTCTCCATTCCCAATTTCTATGGAAACAGAAGGAAACGCAATTTCTGGAGGTACCTTAAAAGTTGCGTTAGTTAAGGATAGCCCATTCCAAGGGGTATTCGCTTATTCGCTTTATGAAGATGCCTATGATGCAGAAATTTTACAATATGCATCTAATTCTATCTTTGAAATAGATGGAGACTTCTTGATTAGTGATAAAGGAATTGCTAGCCTAGAAGTAGATCAAGAAAACAAAAAAGCAACTATTAAAATCCGTGAGGGTATAAAATGGTCTGACGGAGAACCTCTTAAAGTGGAAGATTTAATTCAACCATATTTAATTATTGGTCATCCAGATTATACTGGTGTACGTTATGATGCAGATTTTCAAAATATAGTTGGCGCAATTGAGTATCATGATGGTAAAGCAGATACTATTTCCGGGTTAAAGAAAATTGATGAAACAACTTTAGAAATTTCACTAATTCAAGTCTCACCGGCAATATTTAGTGGAGGAGATGGACTGTGGACTTATGCAGAGCCAAGCCATATTGTTAAAGATTTACCAGTGGCTACTCTAATTGAATCTGATCCAGTTCGAAAAAATCCAGTCACACTTGGTGCATTCGTGATAGAAAAAATTGTCCCTGGTGAATCAGTACAATTAGTAGCAAATGAAAATCACTGGAGAGGTAAACCAAAATTAGATGGCGTATTAGTAAAAGTAGTACCACCAACTTCTATTTCAGTTGCTATGCAATCTGGAGAGTATGATATCGCTTCAAATTTCAGTGCAGCAAAAATTGAAGAAATTAAAAACTTTGATAATCTTGAAATTTTAGGACGACAAGAATTGTATTACCAATACCTAGCGTTTAAAGTAGGTAAATGGGATTCTACAAAAGGGGAAGTAGTAACAGACATCGAAAACGCTAAAATGGGAGATCAAAAATTACGTCAAGCAATGGGATATGCTTTAGATGTAGAACAAGTTGCTGAAGTATATTATAATAACCTCCGTGAACGTGCGAACTCTATGTTACCGCCAGTATTTAAATCATTCTATGATAAATCTTTACAAGGTTACACTTATGATCCAGATAAAGCGAATGCATTATTAGATGAAGCTGGTTATAAAGATGTTAATAATGATGGTCTTCGCGAAGATCCAGAAGGTAAACCATTTGAAATTAAGTATGCTACAGCTGCTGGTGATGATATAGCGGAAGATATCACTCAATTCTTCTTGCAAAATTGGAAAGATGTTGGCTTAAATGTTAAGTTAACTACTGGACGCACAATTGAATTTAATGCATTCTATGACATGGTAGAAGCAGATGATCCTGAAATTGACATGTATACGGCAGCATTTGGAACAGGATCTGACCCATCACCATCGGGCTTATATTCAAAGAAAGCAAAGTTTAACTATAGTCGTTACACATCTGACTTCTTAGAGGATACATTAGCTAACATAAACTCACCAAAAGCTTTTGACTCAGCATATCGCGCTGAGCAATTTAGAGCATTCCAAGAGCATATGGAGGAAATGGCAGTTGTAATTCCACTAACTTACAGATTTGAGATCATTCCAGTTAACAAACGACTTAAAAACTATAATATTGATTACTCAGAAGGCACTTACTTACATGAACTTGAGCTAACTGCTGAAGAGCCAATTAAATCTGCTAAATAATATTGATAAAAAAACCGCTCCTAGACGAAAGTTTAGGTGCGGTTTTTCATATGTTTTAAGAAGGATGTGATACTAATGAGACTACTAATATTCTTAATAAGCTATGGAATAGCAATTATCAGCTGCTCCCACCTAGTGTTATATTTAAACTTTCTATCTTTAGGCTATTCTTGGAGTTCTGTTTTACTATATATGCTTAACTCTAAGGACTTTATCATCTTTTGTATATCAATATTGGGATTAACGATTAGCGTCTTCTACCGAGACCCATTGCGGCTTCCATCTTAACAAGCGTATCATTTGCCAATTGGTTAGCCTTTTCTGCTCCGCGATCTAGAATGGAATCTAATTCTGATGAATTTAGTAATTCCTCATATCTTTGTTGAATAGGAGCAAAATGATTAATAATTGCTTCAGCAACTGATGCTTTAAAATCTCCATAGCCTTTTCCTTCGTAGTTTGCAACGAGCGTAGGAATCGGTGTACCTGTTAAAGCTGATTCTATTGTTAATAAATTTGAAACTCCTGGTTTGTTTTCAGGGTCAAAGGCTACGATACCTTCTGAATCGGTGACAGAGCTTTTAATTTTCTTTTCTATTTGCTTTGGTGTATCTAAAATACGAATGGTTGCTTTTTGGTTGGGATCCGACTTGCTCATTTTCTTCATTGGATCTTGAAGTGATTTGATACGAGCGCCGTATTTAGGTAGCTGAATTTCGGGTATAGTTAAAACATTCCCATATCTTTTATTAAATCGTTCAGCCAAATCCCGAGTTAGTTCAATATGCTGCTTCTGGTCATCCCCAACAGGCACAATATTTGTTTGGTAAAGAAGAATGTCAGCCGCCATTAGCGGTGGGTAAGTTAATAGCCCAGCAGTAACTCCGTCTTTGCCATCCGATTTATCTTTAAATTGAGTCATTCTTTCTAATTCCCCAATATGAGAAATACATTGCATCATCCATCCTGCTTTTGCGTGAGCGGGAACTTCTGATTGTACAAACAGAATAGATTTTTCTGGATCAATTCCTACAGCTAGATATAAGGCTGCTAGGGAACGAATATGTTTTTGTAGCTCCTGTGGATCCTGTGCAACTGTAATCGCATGCTGGTCCACGATACAAAAAATACATTCATTCTCATTTTGTAAATCTATAAACTGTCTAAATGCACCAATATAATTCCCTAATGTAATTGTACCGGTTGGTTGTACGCCTGAAAAAAGTGTTTTCATTCAATTTTCCTCCTTAGAATATAAAAAAACATCATGCATCCCTAAAAAGGGACGAATGATGTAATATCCGTGGTACCACCCAGCTTGCTATAAAAATAGCCACTCTTCTTCATAACGTGAAGGAAACGGTATAAGCTACTTAAGATTCACTCATACTGCTCAGAAGCCCATTCCATTTAAGGTATGATCTGCTCACAGCACCCGCAGACTCTCTAAACATACGTTATAAATGTACTTTTCTTCCTCAAAGCTCTTTTATATAGTTTTGATTATTATATATAGAAGAAACTCAAAAATCAAGCGATAAAATTATCCATAATAGAAAAATAATGCAATACAAGTACAAGCTAAAATAGATAACCCTAACGCGAGAATTGGCTTAGGGGAGAAGGAGAAAACTTCGGAAGGAAGTCGCATATTTTCTATTTCATCTCTTAAGTGCTTTCGCGTAAAAAATTTTCTGGAGCTAGATACATATAAATCAAAAAATCCGCCTGAAACAACATATGTTACTAATCCTAAAAATGTTATACCTCCTCCTATATAGAAGGAAATATTAGCGTATGTCTCCAAATCGATATGTTTATATATTAAAAGTATTAGCAAAAAGATTATAATCTGTGCACTTAAAAAATATATTATCTTCTTTTTCATATTTCACCTCTATCAAAAATATTATAGAAGATTTGTTTAAAATAATCAAAACTAATAAAAAACAAAGAAAATAATTAACAAAATAGTTACTAAATTTTCACAATCGTTAGGACAATGTAATGATTTTGTTACAAGACTGTAAAAATATTTATAAAAAGCTATGTACAACTCTCTTATAAAATGTATAATAATAAATGTAATGAATTTTTCTGAATATTAGGGAGGTTATTTTTTTGAAGAATAGCAAATTAGTATGGCTATTAAGCCTACTGTTAGTTGTAGGGCTATTCCTAGCTGCATGTGGCGGCGAAAAGGAAGCAGAACCAGCTGACAAACCAGACTCAACAGACACACCAGAAACAGAAGCTCCAGAAGATGCTAAAATTGATGAAGAGCAAGTACTAAACTTAATCGCGGGTGCTGAAATTCCAACTCTTGACTCTGCTTTAGTAACTGACTCAGTAGGTTTCGATCTACTAGGCAACATAAATGAAGGTCTTTATCGTTTGAACCAAGAAAACGTAGCTATACCTGCAATTGCTGAAGGTGAGCCAACTATTTCTGAAGATGGATTAGTTTATACGTTCAAATTACGTGATGCTAATTGGTCTGATGGTTCTCCAGTAACTGCAAATGACTTTGAATTTGCTTGGAAACGCGCTATGAACCCAGATACTGCATCTGAATACGGTCCATACATGATGGAAGGCGTTATCAAAAATGCAACTCAAATTGTTGCAGGTGAAGTTGAGTATACTGAATTAGGTGTTAAAGCTCTTGATGAGAAAACATTAGAAGTTACTCTTGAAAAACCAGTTCCTTACTTCTTATCATTAATGTCATTTGGAACATTCTTACCACAAAAAGAAGAATTCGTTACAACTCAAGGTGCAAATTACTCTAAAAACTCTGAAGCACTTTTATACAACGGTCCATTCGCATTACAAGATTGGGATGGAACAGGGTTAAACTGGAAACTAGTTAAAAACGAACAATATTGGGATAAAGACACTGTTAAACTTACTGAAATTAACTACGATGTAGTAAAAGAGACAGCTACTGCTGTTAACCTTTACAGTAATGGTGAAAAAGACCGTGCTGGTCTATCTGGTGAATACGCAATGCAATATGCTAATGATCCAGAACTAGTAACTGAAATGGATGCATCTGTATTCTACTTCAAGTACAATCAACAACGTAATGGAGAGCCAACTCCACTTGCTAACGTAAATATTCGTGAAGCAGTTTCAAAAGCAATCAATAAGCAAGATTTAGTTGATGTAGTTTTAGCTAATGGTTCTGTTCCAGCTCACTACTTAGTACCAAAAGGATTTACTTTTGATGCTGATGCTAATGACTTCCGCGATGTAAATGGAGATATGTCTGTTTTTAACGTAGAAGAAGCGAAAGCAGCTTGGGAAAAAGGATTAAAAGAATTAGGTGTTACAGAACTTACTTTAGAAATTCTTGGTGGAGACACTGATATTTCTAAAAAAATGGATGAGTATTTCAAAAACCAATTAGAAACAAACCTACCAGGTTTAACTATTACTCTTAAAGAAGTACCATTTGCTGTGCGCTTAGATCTTGACACAAATCAAGACTATGACATTCAAGTTGCAGGTTGGGGACCAGATTACCAAGATCCTTACACTTTCATGAATTTATGGTTAACTGACGGTGGTAACAACCAAATGTCTTATTCAAACCCTAAATATGATGAGCTAGTAAATTCTGCTAACACTGAATTAGCACTAGACGCAGAAGCTCGTTGGCAAGCACTTGCTGATGCTGAAAAACTTCTAATTGATGAAGATTTCGGTATTGGACCGATTTACCAACGTGGTACTATGCAACTTCTAAAACCATATGTTAAAGGTGTTGTATCTCACCAAATTGGTGGAGACTATAGCTACAAATGGGCATATATCGAAGGTAAAAACTAATTAGTATAAAGTTGTAAAAATCTCATAAAATGAGAGTATATGTATTCCTTTAGGAACATATACTCTCTTTTTAAATGAGTCGAAATATACGAAATATTTTTACTATAAAATATAATTTTGACAAATTACTATTTTTTTTGTTTAATATATAGATTAGTAAAATTATTTATAAAATTTAGGAGGTGCAAAGATGGCAAAATATATTCTGCGTCGTGTTTTTTATATGTTTATCACGCTTTTCCTGATTGCGACAGCTACCTTTTTCTTGATGAAGACGCTACCAGGATCCCCTATAAGCTCTGCTTCAAAACTATCCCCAGCTCAACTTGAAATAGTGGAAGCGAAATATGGATTGAATGACCCCATTCCCGTCCAGTATGCAAATTACATGCTTAACTTAGTTCAAGGTGATTTAGGTAACTCGTTTCAGTTTAAAAATGCTGAAGTTACTGATTTAATTCTTAGCCGAATCGGACCGTCTTTCCAAATTGGTGCTCAAGGTCTGATTGCAGGTGTTCTAGTAGGAATTATTCTAGGAATGATTGCTGCTTTAAAACAAAATACAATTTGGGATTATAGCAGTACAATCGTTGCTATTATTGGTATTTCTATACCATCTTTTGTGTTTGCAACATTATTACAATATTGGTTAGGTGTGAAGTGGCAAATACTTCCTGTAGCTTTATGGAAAGACGGATGGGCTTCAAGTATTATGCCGTCTATTGCATTAGCCATGGGACCGTTAGCTACCGCTGCACGTTTTATCAGAACAGAGATGGTCGAAGTATTAAGCTCTGATTATATTACTCTAGCAAAATCTAAAGGCGCAAATGGTACTGAAATCGCATTTAAACATGCTTTACGTAATGCTTTAATACCATTAGTGACAGTACTTGGTCCAATGGCAGCTGGATTGCTAACTGGGTCATTAGTAATTGAACAAATATTTGCAATCCCAGGAATCGGTGAACAATTCGTTAAATCTATTAATACGAATGATTATTCTATTATTATGGGTACTACTATTTTCTTCTCTGTATTCTTAATTGTTGTAATATTCATTATAGATTTGCTTTATGGAATTATTGATCCGCGTATTCGTTTGTCAGGAGGTAAGAACTAATGAGTCAAGACTTAAAAAAGTTACCTGCTGAATCATTTAACAGAGTTCAAGTAGATAGTAGCCAAGCAGAAAAAATTTCTAAGCCAAGTGTTAGCTTTTGGAAAGATGCCTGGTACCGTATTAGAAAGAATAAAGCTGCTATCGTTAGTGTTTTTATACTATTGATTATTCTTGTTATGTCACTTATTGGTCCACATATTGGCCCGCATGATGCAGAGACACAAACAATTACCCATGCTAACTTACCACCAAAAGTTCCTGGAATTGAAAAACTGGGTATTATGGATGGGTACGGCAACTTGGCAGGTAAAGAAGTAGATTTATATGAATTAAAGAAAGTAGACACATATTATTGGTTCGGAACTGACGGTTTGGGCCGTGACATGTTTGCGCGAGTATGGGAAGGAACCCAGGTATCTCTTTTCATTGCCTTTATGGCTGCGTTAATTGACATGGTAATTGGAGTAGCCTATGGAGGAATTTCTGGTTACTACGGTGGTCGTGTAGACGACGTCATGCAGCGTATAGTAGAAATTCTTATCGGTATTCCAAATTTAGTAATCGTTATTCTCATGATTATGTTTATGGATCCTGGTATCACAGCGATTATTATTGCCATTACGATAACCGGATGGATTGGTATGTCTCGTGTAGTTCGAGCACAGGTTTTGAAATATAAGAACCAAGAGTTCGTTTTGGCTGCCCGTACGCTAGGTGCTTCAAATAATAGAATCATAACAAAACATATTCTTCCGAATGTTTTGAGTATTGTTGTTATAAATACGATGTTTACAATACCTAGTGCAATTTTCTTCGAAGCTTTCTTAAGCTTTATCGGGTTGGGATTACAGCCACCTGCTGCATCTTTAGGTACGTTGATTAATGATGGTGTTAAATTACTTAAATTCCAACCACATATTTTAGTATACCCAGCTGTAATCATAAGCTTACTAATGCTGTCCTTTAACTTGCTAGGTGATGGTTTAAGGGATGCACTAGATCCGAAGATGAAAGACTAAAGGAGGAAAGCAAGGATGGAAAAAATATTAGAAGTTAAAGATCTAGAGCTTTCCTTCCATACTTTTGCAGGAGAGGTTAAAGCCATTCGTGGTGTTAATTTCGATCTTTTAAAAGGTGAAACACTTGCAATTGTAGGGGAGTCTGGTTCTGGTAAGTCAGTTACAACTAAGGCGATTATGCGTTTACTACCTGAGTCTAGCTCAGAATTTAAAAATGGACAAATTCTTTTCAATGGAAAAGATTTAACAAAGCTTACTGATAAAGAAATGCAAAAGATTCGTGGGAAAGACATCTCCATGATTTTTCAGGATCCTATGACATCCTTGAATCCAACGATGACAATAGGTAAGCAAATTATGGAGCCAATTTTAAAGCATCGTAAAGTAAGTAAGGCAGAGGCTAGAAAAATAGCAGTAGATTTATTGCGACTAGTTGGTATGCCAAAGCCTGAGGCACGTATTAAACAATACCCTCACCAATTTTCTGGCGGACAGCGCCAACGTATTGTTATAGCTATTGCTCTTGCTTGTAATCCACAAATATTAATTGCAGATGAACCAACAACAGCATTAGATGTAACTATTCAAGCGCAAATATTAGAGTTAATGAAAGATTTACAGAAGAAGATTGATACATCAATTATCTTTATTACACATGATTTAGGTGTAGTAGCTAATGTTGCAGATCGAGTAGCGGTAATGTATGGTGGGAAAATTGTAGAAACAGGAACTGTAGATGAGATTTTCTATAATCCTCAGCATCCATATACATGGGGCTTGTTAAGTTCTATGCCTTCTTTAGACACTGCAGAAGAAAAATTATATGCAATTCCAGGAACACCTCCTGATTTGTTAAATCCGCCTAAAGGGGATGCTTTTGCCCTTCGTAGTGACTATGCACTGAAAATAGATTTAGAGGAATCTCCTCCATTCTTTAAAGTCAGTGATACACATTATGCTGCTACTTGGTTATTGCATCCAGATGCACCAAAAGTAGAGCCACCTGCATCAATAGTTGAACGTATGAAAAAGTTCCCTGGAAGTCGTTACTACGAAGGGAGTGTAAACTAATGGCTGAAAAATTACTTGAAATAAAAAATTTAAAACAATATTTTAATGAAGGTAAAGAAAATGAAGTTCGTGCCGTAGATGACATTAGCTTTGACATCTATAAAGGTGAAACGTTAGGTTTAGTAGGAGAATCAGGCTGTGGTAAATCCACAACTGGACGAACTATTATTCGACTATATGACGCCACTGAAGGAAAAGTAATTTATGATGGTGTTAATGTACATGACAAAAAATCTAAAAAAGATTTGAAAATCTTTAATCGTAAAATGCAAATGATTTTCCAAGATCCTTACGCATCATTAAATCCACGTATGAAAGTGTTGGATATAATTGCGGAAGGTTTAGATATTCATGGACTAGTTAAAAATCAAACAGAACGCAAGGCACGGGTTATTCAGTTATTGGAAACAGTTGGACTTAATAAAGAACATGCTGAACGTTATCCACATGAATTCTCTGGAGGTCAACGTCAACGTCTTGGTATTGCAAGGGCGTTAGCAGTTGAACCTGAGTTTATTATAGCGGATGAACCAATCTCAGCTCTAGATGTATCAATCCAAGCACAAGTAGTTAACTTATTGAAGGAACTGCAAGAAGAAAAAGGATTAACTTACCTTTTCATTGCGCATGACCTTTCAATGGTTAAATATATTTCGGATCGAATTGGAGTTATGTATTTCGGTAAGCTAGTGGAGCTTGCTCCTGCTGAAGAATTGTACTTAAACCCATTACATCCTTATACGCAATCTCTATTGTCTGCTATACCTCTTCCGGATCCTAATTACGAGCGTACACGTGTGCGTAAATCTTATGATCCGTCAGTTCATAATTATGCAGATGGAGAAGAAATTGCAATGCGAGAAGTTACTCCAGGTCACTTTGTATTTTGTTCAGAGAAAGAATTCAAAGAACTAAAAGCTATTTCTCAATCACGTGCTTAATAAAATTTTTAATAACAGTAGGCTGAATCGAAGAAATTCGAATTAGCCTACTTTTTTATAGGTTGGATTATTTGTACAAAGGTAACACCTTGTTAATAAAACTAGATAGTAACCTATTTCTATGGAAGGTTATAAATTATAAAGTTCTAAACTTCTCAAAAAAAGTTTAGTTAAATGTTATTATGGATAAATAAATATATACCCTAAAAAAGTCTAATTAAACTTTAATACGGAGAGAGAAAAATAATAAAGTTAAAATTTTGATTAATTAGGAATTTTATATCCATATTAGACTTATTGACTCTTTTCATCGAAGGATATAGTTGTTAAAATGTTAGACGTAAAGAAAGGAAGACGGTTATCATGCACACAATAATAAAAGGGATTTTTGCAACAATGTTAGGTGTGTTTATCGCAGCACCTTTAGTAACTGCAGCAGAGACAAAATCTTTCTCAAATGAATTTACTGCAAAAGAATATGGCTACAAAACAATCGAGGAATCATTAGTAACCTCGTCCAAACTATTTGTCTACGATTCAGGTCTGACTTTTAACTACCCAGATGCAGTAAGAGGTGTTTATGTGACAGGTCACTCTGCGGGCGGGGAGAAATTCAATCAATTAGTCGAGTTAATGGATGCAACAGAGTTAAATGCCATGGTAATTGACATTAAAGATGATTTTGGAAATCTTACTTATAAACCTAAAGAGGATTCTCCTTTGGTTAAATATGAAATAGGTAAACCATACATAAAGGATCTTAGAGGAGTACTTGAAACGATGGAGGAAAAAGAAATCTATCCAATTGCCCGAGTCGTAGTATTTAAAGATACTGAACTAGCTGAAAGAAAACCGGAATTATCGTTTGTAGAGAACGGTTCCGTTTGGAAGAATGGAAGAGGTGAAGCATTTGTCAATCCCTTTATGCAAGAAGTATGGGATTATAATGTAGAAATTGCTATCGAAGCTGCAAAAATGGGCTTTAAAGAAATACAGTTTGACTATGTTCGTTTTCCAGAGGGCTTTGAAAAAAGGGATACAACACTTAAATATGGCATAGGTAAATATGGCGAATCGGATTTGGATTCTACGCAAAAAAGAGTATCAGCGGTAACTGACTTTGTTGCTTATGCAAGAGAAAAACTTAAGCCTTATGGAGTCCAAGTATCTGTGGATATATTTGGGTATTCAGCAACACTTCCTGAAGCACCAGGTATTGGGCAAAATTTTTCTAAAATCTCCGAAAACGTAGATGTGATTTCATCTATGATTTATCCAAGTCACTGGACATCCTATTTCGGCATTGCTAAGCCGGATTTAGAGCCTTACCGTCTTGTTCAAGAGTATGCAAAGGTGGAGAATGCTAAACTAGCAGAATTAGAAAGCCCTCCGGTATCAAGACCATGGCTTCAAGACTTTACAGCTTCATACCTAGGTAAAGGCAATTACCTTGTATACGGAAAAGAAGAGGTTGAAGCACAAATTAAGGCGTTAAATGAAGCAGGGATAAATGAATTCTTATTATGGAATGCAGGCAATAAATATTCTTCTGGTGTAGATTACACTCCGATAAATTAATCCATTAAAAAGTAGGCGATTGCCTACTTTTTTTGATTTAGAAAGTAAGAAGAATCGTTTTACTCAGAGTTATCTGTGCTTCTCAAGCAATTTTTTTATTCGAAAGGAGGCAACAGAGAGGTTTTACAAATTGTATCTTTGGGAATAACTAATTATATAATAGAAGTGCAATGATTAGATCAATTCATTTTAAGAATTTTGCCATCAGAGAAATGTAGTTTTTTTGTCATAATGAAACTTTTCTTCATGGAAAACGTACTATATAGTGTAACAGCAATTTTCATTAGTAGCTGACTAAATGAGAATGATATTTTTTATAAAATTATGTTTAGGATCTTATGAAAATGGGTATTAATGTATTAAAAGGCACATTATTATTTTAGAAATATATTAAAATGTACACTTTATGAACGTTCTTTCAAATACTAATGCTTTCAGAAAATATTTCAAATAAATGTATTTTAAATACCTATATATTAGTGTATACTAATAAAAGTATTCAACTTAATTAAATTAATTATAATCTACTTTATATAACACAAGTAACAATCGAGAGGAAGTGTTTTTTGAATGATGGTTACATTATTTACTTCACCAAGCTGTACTTCATGTAGAAAAGCAAAAGCATGGTTAGAAGAGCATGAAATTCCTTACACGGAACGTAATATTTTCTCAGAACCTTTGAGTATTAGTGAAATTAAAGAAATACTTCGCATGACAGAAGACGGTACAGATGAAATTATTTCAACCCGATCTAAAATTTTTCAAAAGTTAAATGTAGATGTGGAGAGCTTGCCACTTCAAAGATTGTACGAGTTAATACAAGAATATCCTGGTTTACTACGTAGACCAATTATATTAGATGAAAAACGTTTACAAGTCGGATATAATGAAGACGAAATTCGTAGATTTTTACCTAGAAAGGTCCGTGCTTATCAGTTATTGGAAGCACAACGACTTGTTAATTAGTGCATAATAAAGCTGGTGGTTTTTCAAAGAAAATTTGAAAAACCACCAGCTTTTCTTTATCAGTTTTACTCGCCGCGTGTTATAATTTTTACATACTGTAAAATGTTGTATCAATTTTTTTAAAAGTGAAGCTGGAATCCTTTTCTTTTTTTCTTAAACAACATACAATAGTATTAGACACTACAGTAATGAGGCGGTAAGAAGCGAAAGGAGATGTGTTAAATGGATATCGAGCGCATCAATGACAACACTTTCAAAGTATACATTTCATACATCGACATTGAAGAAAGAGGCTTCAGCCGAGATGAAATTTGGTTTAATAAAGATAAGAGCGAGCAGCTTTTTTGGGAAATGATGGATGAAGTTCATGATGATGATCATTTTGAAGAGTTAGATGGTCCTTTGTGGATACAAGTTCATGCGATGGAAAAAGGTTTAGAAGTGATTGTCACTCGAACAGAAATGGCAAAAGATGAACAATCAGACGATAGCTTAAGATCAGAAGATTTATCAAATAAGATTTTTAAGAATGCTGTCTCCAATATGGGGCCACATGAGTTTGATGATTTTTCGAACTATATGGATGACCTAGATGAAATACCTTCCGAATATACATTTGTATTTGAAAATTTTGAAGATGTAATTGGCTTGTCTAAAAAACTTGAGGATTTAGATTTTGATACTTCCTTATATCATTATAACGAAAAATATTACTTACATGTAGCGTTTGATATGGATTTGGTTGAGTTAGAAGCTATATTAAATACATTAAGTGTTATTTCAGAATTTGGACAAAGCACTAAAACAACCATTCACATAATTCAAGAATACGGCAAAGAAATAATTGCTAATAATGTAATGGAAGAACTTAATAGACATTTTTAATGCCTTCTTTAAAGAAGGTTTCAGATTGTAGGTGAAGTTATTTTTTAACTTTTTCTACAATCTTTTTTTATGAATGATTCAAAAAAAATATATGAAAAAGTAGTTAACATATAAAAATTACATTATTGTGATTTTTTTGAATCCTATGTATAGTAGGAGTTGGAGGTGATTTTCATATTAACAGCTTTAACTACGGAAGGTAAGGTTTTTATACCTTCTCACTATTCGAATGACATTTTAAAGTATAGTAAGCGCTCCGTTCATTTTCAATGTGCTGAATGTCGTGAAAAGGTAATATTAAGAATAGGGAATATAAAAGTGCCCCATTTTGCACATTACCGCAATTCGTCGTGTGCCCATTCTTTTTCAGAAGGAGAAAGCCAAGATCATTTGAATGGAAAAATCCAGCTTTATGATTTTCTAGAACGCTTAAAAATTCCTTGTGAACTGGAGCCCTATCTCCAAGATATTAAACAAAGGCCAGATATTTTAGTCCAAGCCCACGAAAAAGTAGCATTAGAATATCAGTGCAGTAAAATAACTCCCGAGGTTATTCGAAAACGTAATTTGGGATATCAAAACTCAAATATCCAACCCCTTTGGATCTTAAAAACCCCCGACTTAGCCGATTTTTCTTCGAAATCGATAGGTTCGATGAAAATAGCTCCTTTTCAACTTGAATTTATCCTGTCTACCAAAGCGTATGGTAGAATTCTTATCACATTTTGTCCTCAAACAAAAAACTTTTCCTACTTATCTAATTTTCTCCATGCTTATTCCAATTATTTTGTCGTTAAAGTAAATAAATTACCCATTAGTCTACAAACATGGCCATTAGCAATGGTAAAAAAAATAACAGAGGAAGAATTCCAGGAATATCTCATTATTTACAATAAAAAACGTCTAAATCGGTTAAACAATTTATATCTTTATAATAGAAAGGGGATTCAATCCGAATTTTTGAAGGTTTGCTATAGATGGAGAATTCATCCTCAGCAGATACCTATGTTCATAGGCATACCATCACTTGAGGCAGAAGCCTTTCTTGAACATAGCTGTGAATGGCAGCTACAATTAATCGACTTCTTACAAGTAAATAAGATTGCTTTAAATTCAGTTTCTGTTCATCATTATAGTTCATTCCTAGCAACTAGCCGTTGGAGAAAGTCAGAACAAATAGAAAAACGAATGAAGGCTATACAAGCATATATAGATGTAATTCAGGAATGCTTAGAACAGACGGATAAAAATATCTCAGATAGTACATTTAATTACCCAAAAATGTATAAGCTACTTTATCAGCATTTCCTTGCAAAGGGAGCAGAAAATTGAGAAAATAGAACTGATTCGTAGCACGAAACAATGGAAGGAGAGGTAAAAATGTCAGAAGACGTTAAGAATAAAATATTAACAAGAAATGAAGTTGAAGAAAATCTTACTTGGAGATTAGAGGATATTTTTCCTACAGAGGATGAATGGGAAAAAGATTTTAGCGAGGTAGCAGAATTAGCTAAAAAGGCATCTTCTTATCAAGGGACGATAGAAAATGGACCGGAAGCATTATTAAATGTATTAACATATCGTGATGAGTTAACTATGAGATTGCGTAAGCTCTACACTTATGCCCATATGCGCAGTGACCAAGATACTGCAAATAGCAAATATCAAGCGATGGATAGTCGGATAAAATCTTTATTTGTAAAGGTTTCTACAGAGCTTTCATTTTTGGTGCCTGAAATATTATCTTTAGATGAAACGACTCTAAAAAATTATTTACAAGAAAATAAAGGCTTACAAGTTTATCGCCAAATGCTTGAAGAAATAAACAAGGAACGTCCGCATGTACTTCCAAAAGAACAGGAGGCTTTACTCGCGCAGTTTGCTGAAATTGCTGGAGCCTCGGCAGATACCTTTGGAAAATTAAATAATGCTGATTTAGAATTTCCGTTTATAAAGGATGAAGAGGGTAATGAAGTACAAATAACACATGGTCGTTACTCACGCTTTTTAGAAAGTGAAGATAGAAGAGTACGGGAAGATGCATTTAAAGCTATGTATGAAACTTATGGTAAGTTTCGCAATACTTTTGCATCCACTTTAAGTGGAAATATTAAAGGCGATAATGTTAATGCTCAAATTAGAAATTATGCATCTGCAAGAGAAGCTGCACTATCGACAAATCACATTCCTGAATCTGTATATGATAATTTAGTTGGAACAATAAATAAAAATGTTCATTTACTTCATAGGTATGTTAGTCTACGTAAAAAAGTTTTAGGCCTAGAGGAGTTACATATGTGGGATTTATATACGCCACTTGTTAAAGAGCTTAAAATGGAGTATACGTATGAAGAGGCCTGTAAGACGATGCTAGAGAGCTTTGAACCATTAGGTGAAGAATACGTATCAATAGTAAAAAACGGCCTTGAGAATCGCTGGGTGGACGTTGTAGAAACGAAAGGTAAGCGGTCAGGAGCATATTCATCGGGTACCTATGGAACAAATCCATATATTCTAATGAACTGGCAAGATAATGTGAATAACTTATTTACACTTGCTCATGAGTTTGGACATAGTATTCATAGCTATTATACAAGAGAAAATCAACCATATGTATATGGAGATTATTCTATTTTTGTTGCAGAGGTTGCCTCTACTTGTAACGAGGCATTGCTGAATGATCACTTACTCAAAACAATAGAAGATCCTAAAAAGCGCATTTACTTGTTAAATCATTGGCTAGAAGGATTTAGAGGGACAGTATTCAGACAAACAATGTTTGCAGAGTTTGAGCATATTATTCATCAATTAGACCAAGACGGAGAAGCTTTAACAGCAGATAAGTTAACAGAGGTCTACTATGAATTGAATAAAAAGTATTTTGGTGATGATATAGTAATTGATGAGCAAATTGGATTAGAATGGGCGAGAATTCCACACTTCTATTACAACTATTATGTATATCAATATGCTACTGGTCTAAGTGCTGCAACCGCTCTGAGCAATCAGATTTTATCTGAGGGCAAACCAGCAGTTGAACGCTATATCAATGAATTCTTAAAGGCCGGATGCTCGGATTATCCAATTGAAGTATTGAAAAAAGCAGGAGTAGATATGAATACAGCTGCTCCAATAGAAGAGGCTTGCCGTGTATTTGAAGAGAAGTTAAATGAGTTAGAGAAACTATTATCGTAATTGTTTATGACGTCCAATCCATTAAAGGATTGGACGTTTTTTAATTCATACAAACTTAAGGAAACTTAGATGTATTCTTTAATATTGACGAATTTGTGAAAGTGGAGCTTAATCGGTTGTTTTTATCACTGGAGCATGCTAAAGTAAGAGTGTGAAATAAATCACAAGATAACATACACCCCTTTGTTTGAACGTGAACATTTCTCCCATCCCCTTTGTAAAAAGCCCTTTCCTAACTGAGGAAAGGGCTTTTTCTTTTTTTGATAAAAAAGAAAAAAGTTCTTTTAAGTAACTTAAATAAGTAGTTTGTAAATCATACTCGTACATTTATATGTTTTGATAAAAGAAACAAGCCGCGACTCCAGTGGGTTGACTAAGGCAAACAAACGTGAATGCGGCTATGATGGCTTAACAATCACCTCAGGGCTTCAAATTAGCATATAATTTAACTATGCTTACTCCAACCTAGTTATTTGTAGCAACAGATGGCTACTCCTCAGCAAAAAGCATCCGTAAAACGGAAATGTCCCTCTATTTTTCAATGATTCTTATATAAAATCCAATGTAATAAAAATAACTGTAAACAATTCATAATAGAATTGTTTACAGTTAGCTTCAGTATATATTTATCTATTTTTTAAACGCCATAATACTAGATTTGGGAGCAAAACTCTTTCGACTTCTTGTCGTAAGAGAAGCTTTTTGAGCTCAAATTCAGCTTGTTGCTCTGTTAAACCATAATAATCGGCGATTTCCTTAGTGGTTAATGAATGAAAACGATTAAATAATTTATCTAGTCCGGGTGGATCTTGTCTTCTTGGAAGATCATCTAACATTTCTTGTAAAATTTGTACGTATATATCATAAGAATAAGTGCCAGATATTTTAATGCCTTCATCTTCAATATGTTCATTGAAAAAGACAATCGTAGGAAATGTGTCTACTTCCATTTCACATGTGATGGATAAATCACTTTGGAAGGAACGTAGGCATTCTTTCGACTGAAAGTCACGTGAAAATTCCTCTACATCAATTTTGGCTTCACTAGCTAGCTCCTGTAATACAGAAAAGGAAGTAACATTCTTTGTTTGAAGAAATAAATATTCCTGTATTTTGTTGAAAAAACGAAGTGCTGCTTTTCTACCTTGAAATTCTGCCGCTTTTACTGCAATTGAAGGTAAGACAGAATGCTGGCTATATGGATAGTTTATATTATCGTCTACTGATGTTTCACTTGTGGCGTTGCAAACAGTATTCAAGTTGTTAAGTCGAGTGCTAAGGACTGTACGAATTGTAAAGTACTGACCGTACTCTACTTGCAATTTCCGAATAATCGGTTGCAAATCCCAACAAGCAGAACAAAGTGGATCTAAAAACATATACATTTCAAGTGGCTTGTTTGTAATAGGAGTTGCGATCGGCTCAACCGGAATTTGTATTCTTGTCACATCTTTTCCTCCTCATGACTCATTTGATTGACCATGTGGTTGGCAGTAAGCACAAGTCTTCTATATAAATCATGTCGCACCTTTCCTTCCAGTCCGACTTCGTCCATGGCTTCTGACATGCAGCTTAGCCATGCTTCTGCACGTTCAGGTGTAATCGAGAAAGGGTTATGACGCATCTTTAACATTGGATGGCCATGTTCTTCTGTATATAAGTTAGGTCCCCCAAGATATTGGGTTAAAAATTGTTTTTGTTTACGCGCGGTTTCCGTTAAATCATCTGGAAAAATTGGCTTTAGCTTTGGATGTTTTGCTACTTTGCTATAAAACGTATCAACAAGGAGTGATAATTTTTCTGCACCTATCTCGTCGTATGGTAAAATCGGGCTCTGTGTCATAGTTGTTTACTCCTTTGCTTTAGCGCTAAATACATTTTAGCAATCTAATACGAATATCTCAAACAATTAGACTGTGATAAAAATAAATATAGAAAAAACGACCATTTTTAAAGGTCGTTTATACGTTATGCCAAGAAGTTGTTTAGAACTTTTTTCACATAATTCTCTGTTTCTTTATAAGGAGGAATACCATTATACTTTTTTACTGAACCGGGTCCTGCGTTATAGGCAGCCAAAGCATTTTCTATATTACCATCAAATTGTTCAAGCATTTGCTTCAAATACTTTGTCCCACCCATAATATTTTGTTCCGGGTCAAGAATGTTCTGTACTCCTAAATACTTAGCTGTTCCTGGCATTAGCTGCATCAATCCGGAAGCTCCCGCAGAGCTAACTGCATTTGGATTATAATTGGACTCTTGTTTAATGACAGAAGAAATAAGCTTTGCTGGCACATTATATGCTTCTGAAGCTCTATTTATAAGTTCATCTATTGATGAGGAACCTATAGAAGTAGAGGCTTGTCTTATATTTAAGGAATTATTTATACCATTTTCGGGTATATAAACTGGTAAGTCGCCACTATAAAATAGTGAATCTATATTATCAGATGAACTGCTATTAGTATTACCTTGCAGAACCTGGCCAAGCATTTCTGAAAACAGGGCGGATGTGCTATTGTTTTGGGTGCTTTGGACACTTCCCAGTATTTGCATTGCATTTATATCCATCAATGTTTTTAAAGACTTAATATCTATAAGTCATCAACCTTTCAAAGAATTCATAGCCTTTACAAGGCGTGCAATCTTTTTATCGGTCGAACGAAGGGGAATTTGATGCCTATCCAGTAATTTAAAAAAGAATTTTTGCCCTTCTTCGACATCTTTACATTCAAATTCTATCTCATAATCTTCTACGTTACTGTATAAGGAGTGATCCAAGAAAAGTGTTCCTTCTTCTAACTTCAATTGGGCGCGATTAGTTTGTATGCTACCAAAGCAAGTAAGAGGTTTAGTAGAAATAATCTCCTCTATAAACGGAATGGAAGGAAAAATAGCTTTCTGTATAATTATATCTCTTTCATCATCAGTAACCAAAACTGTTTGCTCATTCATAATATGCTCTTCAATTGGAGTCTTCAGTGTAAGCTCATTGCGATCATCAAGAACTCTTAAACGAAACCCCATGCGATTATTTTTAAAGAATTGGTCTGCTGTATCGTAATAATAATTAGCCTGAGTTTTAAATTCATTTGGTTTAATGTTAAAGAAATCACTTATTCTCGTGAATTCTTCTTTAGTTAATAAGTTTTTAAATTCAATCTCTTGCTCCGATTGCATAGTCTCACACCTTTCTTATTATTTCATTATAGACGGTTTGCAAGGAGTTTCAATATGTTAAAATAGTTACAGAATAGACAGAAGGGAACGATGTGTTTTGCCTATTACATTTCAAGTACAAAGCGGAGTACAACTGGAAAATGATATTCGCTTTACTTTAGAAGATGTACCTCAAGGATTGACTATAAAAGCAGGTGGTCAGATGATTACAGATTCTGATTCATTAGCCTTCGTATATTTATTGGAGGGAGAGACTGAATATCACTATCTGAAATTCGGTCAGGATGTTTGGCCATTGCTTGTCAGCACACTTAAGGCGGTGCAAGATCCCGTATTACAAATTGGGGATAAAAGAATCGTCTTAGAAAAATTTAAAGAAGAATTAGAAATGCTTATATTTAATATTGAAGGAAATGATAACTATGGAGCAGATTTTGCTCAGTCAGTTGAGAATGCTTTTAATGAAATTTTAAAAGCGGAATAAGTGTTCAAGTGGAGGTTTATTAGTATGGGCCAATGGGAACGTTTTTTAGAACCATATAAACAGGCAGTTGCAGAGTTAAAAGTTAAATTAAAAGGAATGCGTACTCAATTTGATATTGAGAATACAAATTCCCCGATTGAATTTGTAACTGGTAGAGTGAAACCACTCGCAAGTATATACGATAAGTCATTAGAAAAGGGAATTGTGTTTGAACCTTCTGTAACGCTTGCAAAAGAAATACCGGATATTGCGGGACTGCGAATGATGTGTCAATTTGTCGATGATATAGAAACGGTGGTTCAGTTACTTCGAAGTAGAAAAGACATCACTATTGTTGAAGAGAGAGATTATATAAGTCATAAAAAACAAAGTGGTTATCGATCCTTTCATGTGATCATTGAATACCCTGTTCAAACCATTCATGGAGAGGTAAATATATTAGCGGAAATTCAAATCCGCACTTTAGCAATGAATTTTTGGGCCTCCATTGAGCATTCGTTAAATTATAAATATAAAGGTGTATTTCCAGAAGAGATAAAAAATCGTTTGCAATATGCAGCTGAGGCTGCTTTTCGTTTAGATGAAGAGATGTCTCTTATCAGAGGGGAAATACAGGAAGCCCAAAAGTATTTTAGTGAAAACAAGGAGCTATCCACTCCTCGCATCAAAGAAGAAAAAATATAAAGAGAGGCCGTGGTAATAATGAAGTTTTTTATACAGTCTCGAAATGATGAACTCTCCAATCAATTAATGGAAACTGCCAAAATGTATCTTACTGACTTTGGGCTTGTATTAGATGAAGAGACCCCGGATATTGTCCTATCAATAGGTGGAGATGGAACTTTGTTGCATGCCTTTCATAAATACAAACATATGACAGATTCTGTTGCGTTTGTTGGTATCCACACCGGACATCTTGGTTTTTATGCAGATTGGAAGCCATCAGAAATAGAAAAGCTAGTGATTAGTATTGCGAAAAAAGAATTTAAAGTAATAGAGTATCCTTTATTGGAGGTTACTATTAACTATAAGCACGAAGAGGATAACTCCGTTTATCTGGCGTTAAACGAATCTACCGTTAAATCCCCAGATGTAACGCTAGTAATGGATGTTGAGTTAAATGGAAGTTTGTTTGAAAGATTTAGAGGAGACGGCTTGTGTATGTCTACTCCATCGGGTAGTACAGCCTATAATAAAGCACTTGGTGGAGCGATAGTACATCCATCCCTAGAGGCGATGCAGTTAGCTGAAATTGCTTCAATTAACAATCGAGTATTTAGGACAGTTGGCTCTTCTTTAGTTTTACCAAAACACCATACGTGCCTATTGAGACCTGTTAATGGTCCAGATTTTATGGTAACTGTGGATCATCTTCACTTGTTGCACAAAGATGTTGCTTCAATCGAATATAGAGTAGCAGAGGAAAGAGTTCGTTTTGCTAGATTCCGTTCCTTCCCATTTTGGACAAGGGTACATGACAGCTTCATAGATAGTGATTTAAAATAATGACAGAAAATCAGATAAAGCTTTCTTTTTCTATTAACGAATCTGTTCTACTAAGAGATGCTATCAGTCAGTATGGAATATCCAAAAAAGCTCTTACAAGTATTAAATATGATGGCGGTCAAATTTTAGTTAACGGGGAAGAAAAGACAGTAAGACATACTCTTGCTAAGGGTGATATAGTCACTATCGTGTTTCCACGAGAGAAAAAAAGCGAAGGATTAATCGCGGAGGAAATGTTCTTTCCTATATTATTTGAAGATGAGCATTTACTTGTTATATCTAAAAAAGCTGGAATAAGTACAATTCCTTCCCGGGAACATCCTATGGGAACATTAGCGAATGGGATTTGTGGATATTTAGAAAAGAATTCTTCTGCTTCAACTGTACATATTGTTACTAGGCTAGACAAAGATACGTCAGGAATAGTGTGTATTGCAAAGCATCGTCATGCTCATCACTTACTGAGTGAAATGCAAAAGGCAGGTGCAATTTCAAGAACTTATGAAGCGATTGTACATGGTTATGTAGGACAAGATTCCTTCCTCATTGATGCACCCATTGGACGAAAAGACAATAGTATAATCGAGCGAATGATAGACCCAGAAGGAAAACAGGCTAAAACATCGGTAGAAGTGTTGAGTCGATTTACTGTTAAAGGTGAAAAGTTGAGTCATGTCAGATTAAAGCTCTTTACTGGTAGAACCCATCAGATTAGGGTACATATGATGTCTGTTGGACACCCACTATTAGGAGATGATCTATATGGTGGAAGACTTAATTTAATATGCCGTCAGGCTTTGCACGCCAAACAATTAGAATTGGTTCATCCTTTTACTAAACAACCATTATATATAGAAGATAAATATCCTATGGACTTGCAAGCTATTTTTGATATCATTTAAAAGGAAAAGTGAATGAAATATTAAAACAAGGGGAGTGACAATGATCACTACCCTTGATTATTTTTGAATAATTTTCCTAAACATTTTTGAGGTTCATTATTTCCATATAGTTTCAAAAAAATTTCCCAGGGAATAATATATTGATGTAACTTTTGTTGCCATTTTAAGAAAGCTATTGCTTATTAAAAACAGTGGTCATACAATAGTAAAGGTTATATGCCGGAAGGAGGGAAAGATATGAAAGAGGAAAAAGTGGATCTATTGGAACTTGAGGAATCAAATTTAATTCATTTTTTGCTTACAGATTCAATGGATGATTTTAGAGAGATTTTTATGGAACTTCATCCTTACGATCAGTCAATATTTTTTGAGAAGGTAGAGCCAGAATTACGACAGAAAATCTTTCATTATCTTTCTCCGAAAGAGATGGCAGAGCTTTTTGAGGCAACTAAGTTTGATGAAGAACTGTATGAATTTTACTTAAAAGAAATGGACACAACGTATGCAGCCGATATGCTTTCGTTCATGTATGCTGATAATGCAGTAGACGTACTAAACGAACTAGAGGATGCACAAGTAGCAAGTTATTTAAATATTATGGACAAAGAATCTGCACAGGAAATCAAGGACCTGTTAGATTATGAAGAATATACAGCTGGATCTATAATGACAACTGAATATGTCGCTATTCCAGAAAACTCCACTTGTCGTTCTGCCATGACAATATTAAGAAATGCAGCTCCTGATGCCGAAACGATTTATTATTTATTCGTTGTAGATGAATCACATAGGCTTGCAGGGGTCATATCATTGAGAGACCTTATCGTAGCAGATGAAGATACTTTGATAAAAGATATTATGAATGAGCGTGTTGTAAGTGTTCTAGTAAACGAAGATCAAGAAGAAGTCGCTAAAATGATTAAGGATTATGACTTTTTAGCTGTCCCTGTTCTAGATTTTGAGAACCATTTACTTGGAATTGTAACAGTAGATGATATTATCGACGTATTAGATGAAGAAGCGTCAGATGATTATTCCAAACTTGCCGCAGTATCTGATATGGATACATTTGATAAGGGTCCATTTTCGGCTGCAAGAAAGAGACTTCCATGGCTAATCATTCTTCTATTCTTGGGGATGATGACGGCAAATCTGATGAGTATTTTTGAGCAAACATTAGACAAGGTTGCACTTCTTGCGGTGTTTATCCCTCTAATTGCGGGTATGGCCGGTAATAGTGGGACACAGGCGCTAGCCGTTGCTGTACGCGGGATCGCAACAGGCGATATCGAGGAGCAAAGTAAAACTAAACTATTATTTCGTGAAGCTGGTACAGGCTTAATAACAGGATTAATCTGCGGACTACTTGTGATAGGAGTTATTTACTTTTGGAAACATGATCTTTTAATCGGGATGCTCGTTGGAGCTGCAATATTTGGATCAATATTTTTTGCTACACTTGGAGGATCATTTATTCCTTTACTCATCCATCGCATGAAAATCGATCCAGCTGTAGCATCTGGACCATTCATAACGACCATCAATGATTTAATTAGTATTTTAATCTATCTGGGCTTAGCGACATTGTTCATCTCTTCTTTATAAATTAACCAATTCAATGTTTTTTGCATAAGGTAAAGGAAAAAGGATGTGTCAATGAGCTCATTAAATGATCCTTTACTTTTTATACAAGGGCCACCGGTTTTTCATCTTCCTCCCGAATTTAAAGAAGTTATAGAATTCGAAAAGCTAGTAGAAGATGGAGAGGAAGAAAGTACTTCGATTTATGAAAAAAACAGAGAAATGTCCGGCACAACTTCAGCTATTTTAGATAAATTATATTTTTTAGCAAAGCCATTTCAACGCCAAGTATACCGCCCGTTAAACTTTCATTTAAAAGGTGGGGGAATACTGCAAGGAGAAGTTGAGGAAGTGAACGGAAAAAGCGTTACAATTAAATTAAACTCAGGAGAAAATGCTGTCTATCCAATTGAGCAAGTTATAAAAATTACTTGGCGAGGAAGTATAATAAAATAAATGATGGTTAATATATGATTAGCTTTTTTACGAGAAAAGCAGTAGATAAAAGACACGTCCCTAAGGGTACGTGTCTTTTATCTATTCAATAATTGCTAATCATTTACAAAAAAATCCAAATAAGATCAAAAGAAGGTAGTACAAGTAAAGCTAATGCTTTAAAAAAACAATGATTAAAAACCGTTCGGTGGTTAGCCCGAACGGAATAGACACTACATTATTGAAACGATTAGTCACATACATCTAAAAATACATCCGCTACGCATTCAATACCACAGAAACAGTTTAAATCTACGGTTACACAGCTACCAGTTAAATCGAAATTACGTACCTTACAAATTTGTTTGAAATCAATTTTAGTACCATCACCGTTTAATAAATTTACTCCGTGTCGTTGAGCGTCAAGTGGTTCTAAAACTCTTAATGTAGCACAACAGTTATCAAAGATATCTTCTACACGGAAAAATACTGATACGCAATCATTATCATGTGGTCTAGGTGTTAAATCACGGAAAAAAGCTTTGAAGGGATCTCCATCTTTTGTCAATAACATGAAAACACGTGTATCTGCATTATTTCTTGATGGACTTACAAGTCCTCCAAGTGGCTCTAAAAAGCAACTAGTTGGACACGGACCGCAATTATTTTCTGCTTGATCTTGTATATCTTTAATAGCTCGAACTACGTCACATACGCAACGTTGATTTTTATCATGGTGACCAGAAACGTGTTCATTATTTCCACAACCCATAAATATTCACCTCCTTTGTCTCTTCTTAAGTAATTTATGTAGGGGTACAGTTTTGGATAGGGGCAAATAGCTCAGATAGAATTGCATAATTCAATTTTGCGCGTACATACTAACTAAAAAAGGAGCAAAGAACCTATGAAAAAAATAGTGTGTGTTCTCCTGTTATTATTCTTAATGGCTGCTTGTTCAGGCCCAGAGTATAAGGTGTATTCTGATGGAGATACTTCCAAACTTGAAGAGCTCCTTAAAGAGCAGGATAAAATTGTTGGATATAAAAGTGTAATGGATAACAATGATGTTCTGGTAGCGATTGATATAGCAAGATTAAAACGATTTCAAAAAGTGAAAATCGAAGATGAAGTAAAAAAAGAAATTGAAAAAGAGTTCCCGGATAAAGAGGTTATAGTGACAGGGGATATCAAAATCAAATGGGAAATTGAAAAAGTCATGAATAAAGAAAAGAAAAATGAAAAATTGAAAAAAGCTATCGAAGAAATTAAAACCCTATCGAAGGAAGAGACCTAATGGATCAAAAACAATTTCAAAAAGTTGTTGATAAGCAGACTCCCAAAGCCCCGGTGTTTATGAATTGTTTAAAAGCTTTTATAGTAGGTGGAATATTTTGTACAGTAGGTCAATTAATAACATTCTTCTATATGCGCTTTTTTCCTTTTACTGAAAAAACAGCAGGGAATCCTACTGTTGCAACTATGATATTCATAGCTATGATTTTAACAGGGACAGGCTTATATAAAAAAATTTCCCAGTTTGGAGGAGCGGGATCTGCGGTGCCCGTTACCGGATTTGGTAATGCAGTTATCTCCGCTTCCATAGAACATAAAACAGAGGGTTATGTATTAGGGGTCGGTGGTAACATGTTTAAGCTTGCAGGATCAGTTATCGTATTTGGCGTGCTTTCTGCATTTTTTGTGGCTCTAGTTAAAACAATTCTCGTCAAATTGGGAGTGGTCTCATGGTAAATACCGGTGGAACTATTTCATTTACACAAAGGCCGAGCATCGCAAGTGCAGGCGTTGTTGTTGGACCTGTGGAAAAAGTGAGCCCATTTGCGGAGTCTTTTGATGAAATATTAACGACAGAAAAGGAAAAAAACGAAACTTATGAACAGGCCGCTAGTCGATTTATAGAAAAGGCTTGCTCAATTGCTGTTAGTAAGGTTCATGAAAAGATGGATAATATTGATTTGTTTATTGGAGGAGACCTAGTCAATCAAATGTCGCCTTCCAGCTTTGCAGCAAGAAAGCTTGCAATTCCTTACTTTGGCGTATTTTCTGCTTGTGCAAGTTCTATGGAAGCAACTATCATTGGCTGCCTCCTGTTAGAAACGGGAAATTCGAAAAGTATCCTTGCTGGTGCTTCAAGTCATCATCCCACTGTGGAAAGACAGTTCAGATATCCTTTGGAGTATGGGGCGCAAAAGCCTAAGACTGCACAATGGACAGTAACGGCTGCTGCTTTTGCTCTTTTACAGAGCAATGCTAAAAATGCACCCTAT
Organism: Psychrobacillus sp. NPDC093200; assembly: GCF_050280345.1. Classification (NCBI taxonomy): domain Bacteria; kingdom Bacillati; phylum Bacillota; class Bacilli; order Caryophanales; family Bacillaceae; genus Psychrobacillus; species Psychrobacillus sp. NPDC093200. Next base: position 1,085,973 of record NZ_JBNNVC010000001.1, read on the forward strand.
ATTTCTCATGCGACGATGGGAAGAGTAGTGGATGGAAAGCAATCGAATCCTCTCCATATGGGAGCTGCTATGGCCCCAGCTGCTAGAGATACAATCGAACGTCACTTAAAAAACACAAACAGTAAAATGTCAGATTATGATTTGATAATGACAGGTGACTTAGGAAAGATAGGACTTTCTATATTAAAAGAGATGTTTCAGGATGAAAATAGCGGAGTAATTTTGCAGGATGCTGGAGCTCAATATTATGGAGATGACCAATTCTTTAATGCCGGTGCGAGTGGTCCTGGCTGTTCTGCTTCAGTATTTTTTAGTCATATATACAGTCAACTCAAAAAAGGTACATTTAAACGGGTTTTACTAATAGCTACAGGTGCATTGCTTTCTCCATTAACTTATCAACAGGGAGAAACCATCCCATGCATAGCACATGCTATTGAATGTCGAATGGAGAAGAAGGGATAATATGATTTCATCATTAATTACAGCTTTTATCGTCGGAGGTTTAATTTGTGTAATTGGACAAATTCTAATGGATGTTTGTAAACTAACACCAGCTCATACATTAAGCGGTATGGTGGTAGCAGGGGCAATTTTAGATGGTTTTGGTTTATATGAGCCCCTTATTGATTTTGCAGGAGCGGGGGCAACAATTCCGATCACTTCCTTTGGGAACTCATTAACCCATGGTGCACTCGCAGAAGCTGAAAAACATGGCTTAGTTGGAGTAATAACTGGAATGTTTGAGGTAACGAGTTCCGGTATCAGTGCAGCTATATTATTCGGAATAATTGGTGCTTTTATATTCCAAAAACGAAAAACAACCTATTAAGCAAAATGCCCTATTTCTTGCGCCCCCCTTGCATACTATAAGTTGAAAGGAAGGGGGGAAAGGATATGTACGGTTATTGTGATGGAGGATGTTACGGTTACGGCGGAGGCTACGGATATGAGGGTGGCTACGGTGGAAATAAAGGTGCAGGCTCAACATTTGTATTAATCGTTGTTTTATTCATTTTATTGATCATTGTCGGAGCTAGCTTTCTCCCTTAAACCTGATTATAAATAATGCGAGGGGGAAATTACATGCAAAATTCTTTTTTCAGAGCGATTGAGAATAAAACCGGTGTATCAATGGATGAGCTTTTCACACTAGCTAACGCAATTTCAAATGCTGATTTTACCAATGAACATCAAGTTCGTAAAATCGTAAGAAAAGTAGGCAGGCTTGCCAACAAACCTGTTTCTAAAGAATTAGAAGATCAACTGACGAACTCAATCCTCCAAAAAGGAAGTTCAATCAGTTTAACCGATATTGAAAAAATGCTGTAATATTTAAAAAATAGGTTTAAGGTAAATTAAACAAGGGTAAAGAGCATATAGTTTTATAATGGAGGTGGATAAGAATGGGGTATATTATTCCAGTTCAACCTTTGCAGTCGCAAATTTATGCGAATCGTATGCAAATGGAAGAATATAATTTTGCTCAAATCAATAATGTTCAAAATGTTAAAATGAAATCGATTTTCGATGATCACTTAGCTGACCTTCAACAAAAAGAAGGAATAGAACAACAAGAAGAAAAGCAGTTATCGGGTAATAAAGAACTTTCTAGCTTGCCATTATCTAAAGGCTTTATCCAACCAAATCCCGTTAATTTATCACCTATCATTGCAGAAATATCAGGTAAAGGTAACTATGTGAATACCTATATTTAAGCAAAGAGTAAAACCCGCTAACCTATAGTTAGCGGGTTTTACTCTTTATAATTCTTTTTCCATCGCTCTATGAGGGATACCAGCTTCCAAAAATTCAGGAGACGTGATGACATAATCTCTTTTTTCATAAAAGGGTATTGCGTGACTCTGAGCGTTTAACTTTAGTTTTTTAAATTGATGATCCTTTGCGTAATCTTCCATACATTCCATCATCAAATTACCTAGTTTTTTCCCTCTATATTCAGGTAAGATACATACGCGTTCTACTTTACCAATAGTGGGCTCAGCAATGCGAATCCGACCAGCTCCAAAAGGAGTATCTCCGTCATAAGCAACAAAATGTGTTGCTTTCATGTCGTATTCGTCTAACTCTAAATGCAGAGGAACGTCTTGTTCCTCTACAAATACTTTTCTTCTTATATATATTGCATCATCGTACTCTTTCTCAGTTTCAACAATCTTTGCAAATACCAAAGGTTACTCAGCTCCAGACAATCTAAATGTTTCATATACGGTCCAGGAACCGTCTTCTAGCTGATACAACAGATGAATTCGATCTATCTCTTCCTCGAATTCTGCTCCAATCATTTTTAATTGTGGCAATATATCGTCATGCTCACTTGCACTAAGTTTTTGTGCAATAGTAATATGAGGTACAAATGAATAGGTTTCATCATCATGATACTCAATTGAATTCAGATCCTCATGTAATTTTTCAAGCTCTTGTGTAGATTGAATATTGAAGTAGATAGCATTTGTTACAGGAGCAAAAGAACTTACTTTTGTTGTTTTCATTATAAAGGGCTTATGGGTCTTAGCTATTTCATTAATTTGGTTAGCTATTGTTTTAATTTGGGCTTCATCTGCTTCAAAAACTCCCTTTAAAGTCATATGAGGAGTAATAAGAGCATAATGGGGATCATAACGCTTTCTATAAGAGTTCGCAAAATCTTGCACCTTTTTTGATGGAAAAGCAACAATACCGTATTTCATAATCATGACCTCCTTAAAATTATCTTACAATATATTTCTATTATACCAAAAACATCTTAAAGACTGAAATTGTTTTGCAGTGATCTTTTAATGTCTGGTTGCCATAGCTTCCAAGTATGGTCTCCTTCTAATTCGTCATAAAAAGTAGAAAACCCTTTATTTAGGAGTAAATTATGCAATTTTCTGTTTGGTGTAAGGAAATCAGTTTCTAAACCATCTCCCGTTTTAACAGCAGTCTCTTGGTTACCAACCACCTGGTATAGAGAAAATGCATGTACTTCTTTATGATTTTCAACCATTTCTAATATGTCCTCATTGATGAGAGGGGAATGCATTATAACTTTCCCAAAAGTATTTGGATACCTAAGGGCTGTAAGTAAGGAAATTGTGCCAGCTAAGGAATCCCCTATCAAAGCTCTTCCCATTCCAATTTGATAAGTCGGATAATTTTCATCTATATAAGGAACTAGCTCTTGTGCTATAAAACGTGAATATGCTAGCTGTTTTTCTCCATCTGGGTGATACATGCTTCTACGTTCTTTGACACTTTTATAAGGAACACCGACAATTATTAGATTTTCTATTTCTTGATTATCATACAATTCATCTGCTACACGAGAAATTCTTCCTAATTGAAAATAATCTTTACCGTCAGATGCTATAAGGACTGAATATTTATATAATGGAGAGTAATTTGGCGGCAAATAAATTAATAACTGTACTTCTTCATCCAAAGCTTTGCTGTATATAGTTGTATCTTGTAAAGTCCCTTTGTTCATTCTTACACCTCGTTGTCATGTTATATAGAAATTGTAACATATACTGGGAAAGAGGTATAATGAGAGCAGCTTATAGGTATTCTTTTTACAGACTCAAAATAGAAAAAGGAGGTTATTTTTTGGATAATCAAACATCTAGAGTGCATTCCCGCACAGTAGAGCAAGCAACGGTGGATGCGTTAAAGCGTAGAGGAGTTACAATCGAAGAGATTGCTAAAATAGTGTATGAAATGCAATTTCCATATAACAAAGGACTAACAATTGAACACTGTATTGAGTCGATCAAGAGTGTCATGAAAAAAAGAGAAATGCAACATGCAATTCTTGTAGGAATTGAATTAGACGAACTTGCAGAGAAAAAAATGTTATCAGCTCCACTACAACAGATTGTAGAAGCAGATGAAGGATTATTTGGCGTAGATGAAACAATTGCGTTAGGCGCTGTATTTACATACGGAAGTATAGCCGTCACCACGTTTGGACATCTAGACAAAAATAAGATTGGTATAATATCTAAGCTTGATACAAAGGCAGGAGGTAGCATTCATACCTTTCTAGATGACTTGGTTGCAAGTATAGCGGCAAGTGCTGCATCTAGACTTGCTCATCGAACAAGAGACTTGCAAGAGGCTGACGAAACCTTCGAGGATATAGCTCCAGAAGAAACAGCACCGGAAACTAATATCAAGGGAGCGACTACTTAAAAAGAGAGCAGCCACTCGTGGCTGTTTTTTTTTAGACTAGAAAGTATTAAAAATAAGTTACTAACCATACTCATCTAGCTAATCGTACATATATACACGCGTGATTTGCTTTGAGCAATGCTTACACTATCGCATACTTCATGCCAAAGTCTAAGCCGAATATTGAAATCAGCATGTTCATTCTATGCTACAGTAATAAAAACAGAATAAAATGAATTTTTGAGGTGGAAGAAGTATGGGGATTGATGAGAAAGTAAAACGGCTTTTAGACGCTTACGATAAAAATGGGTATATAAATGGAACAATTCTTGTAGCGTCAAGTGATCGAATTATAGTGAATAAAGGATATGGATTTGCGAACTGGGAACATAAAATTCCTAATTTTTCTCATACTAAATTTCGTATAGGATCCCTGTCCAAAGCTTTCACTTCTTTTGCAATTTATCAGTTACATAAAAATGGTAACTTAAATATAAATGACGCTATAGGAAAATATTTAGTGAATTATCCTAATGGAGGGGAAATCACCATTTATCACTGTTTAACAAATACCTCGGGGATTCCCAATTTTACAGCAGACTCAGATTTTTGGTCTAGGAATATGAGATTGCCTCTAACTCTAGCCCAACTAATTGACGCCTTTAAAGATAAGCCACTACATTTTAAACCAGGTAGCGAATTTGAATACTCTAATTCAGGCTACTCTATCTTAACGGCAATAATTGAGCAGGTCTCAAATATCCCTTATGCAAAATATTTGAGCGATTATATTTTTAATCCGTTAGGGATGGTTAATACTGGCTGTGATGATGGCAGGAAAGTAATAGCTGATATGGCGACAGGGTATTCGGTTTGGGAGAAAGTTATCCGAGCAGAATATTCGGATATGTCTTTTCCTCTTGGTGCTTATGGTCTCTATTCAACAGTCGAAGACCTTTTCATTTGGGACAAGGCGTTAAGCTCCTTTACTATATTAGACGAAGTGTTAACGAAAAAAATGTTTGAAGTAAATAGAAGTAATTATGCTTCTGGTTGGGTAATTTCAAATAAATTTAACAAAAAATGTTCGCATCATTATGGAGATATTAGTGGTTTATGTAGTAATTTTCTTCGATTTTCTGAGGAGAATATAACGGTAATCTATTTAAGTAATTTGAGTATAACACCCGTAATTAAACTAACTGAAGAGATATCTGAAGTAATGTTTGGTGGAAGTGTGTCTCTGCCAGCATCTATAGATGCAATTGGAGTGGACGATTCACATAAAAGACTTTGTATAATCGGGAAATATCAAGTTATAGATCGACCCACTCAATCCATATCAATATCTCAAGAAAATAACAGTATTTTCTTAACTGTTTCAAAAATGTTTAATGCGCTATACAAATATAAACTAATACCCGTGAAGCAGGATTTGTTGAGTATTACTTTTAAGACTGAATTTGTGGATGAAGAGCTTACTATTCACTACAGTCCTTCAAATATAGTTGAGTGTGTTCAATACATAGATTGTTATGGAGAAAAGCACACGGCTCACAATATGAAGACATATGAAAAGAGGAGAATCTAAACAGAATCTCCTCTTCGATAAAATATTGATAATGATTTATTTAATTTGAAAAGCGCAATTGCTTAAGTCAAATCCAACAAGCTAATGTAGATTACTCAAGCTAAGTATTCCATAATAGTCAGCCATCCTAGTAAGAGGAAAGATGAATTTATGGATTATAATCTATTCCATTGTAGCAGTTTCCATTAAAGCTGAGTCATCTTGCTGGAAATATAAGAAAGTCTCCTCTTCTAATTCATTTAGTAAACGTTCCTTATTTAATCCGATAGACTTCGGACCTTGAAAAATAGGCTCCCACCAAGTTTGAGTTTCAGTCATTATATTTCCTCTCCTTTTCCAAAAAACTTATTAATTTTATCATTTGACTTTCATATACCCCAATATGATTCATAACCAAACAATTATTTCAAAAACATGACTTTTTTCATAAGGGATGGAGTACATAGAGGGACTTATTGAATGGTTTCAAATCTCCCTTATGAAAGTAGTATGCCATTTTAAAGTTATTTAATGTACAAGGATAAAAATACAAATTCTTTCGTCAACTGAAAAATAATAGTATGCTTTAGAGAGTAGACTATATATGATAACAAAAAGTAGTCAAAGGTTTATTTGTTCACCAAACATAGTGCAATTAAAAGTTGATGAGGAGATGATAATGTGAATTTTACATCACAGCAGCTAGATCAGATGTTAGAGGAACACCAAGCGTATTTTTACTCAGGCATAACTAAATCTGCAAAGTTTCGAATCGACCAATTAGACATTTTGAAAAAAACGATTAAAAAATATGAAAATGAAGTAGTTAAAGCACTTTATAAAGATTTAAGGAAGAGTGAGTTTGAAGCATATACAACTGAAATAGGGTTGATATATGAAAGTATTACTCATATGAAGAAAAATTTGGATAAATGGATGGAGCCAAAACAGGTGAAAACACCATTGGCGCTCATGCCATCAAAAAGCCAAATTATTAGCGAGCCTTATGGAACAGTTTTAATTATTGCTCCATTTAACTATCCATTTCAGTTAATAATGGAGCCTTTACTTGGAGCTATAGCAGGCGGAAATTGTGTAGTTATCAAACCTTCTGAAACAACTCCTTTTACTACCAATATAGTAAAAAAGATTATAGCTGAAGCCTTTCATCCTCATTATATTAGAGTCGTTGAGGGAGAAAAAGAAGAAACCTCTTTATTGATACATGCTCCTTTCGATTTTATCTTCTTCACTGGTAGTGTAAACGTTGGGAAGGTAGTGATGGAGGCTGCCTCTAAAAGGTTGACTCCAATTGCATTAGAGTTAGGTGGAAAAAGCCCAGCTATCGTTGATCATACGGCTAATTTAGACCAGGCTGCAAAGCGAATCATTTGGGGCAAATTAGTTAACTCTGGACAAACCTGTATTGCTCCAGATTATTTACTCGTAGAAGAAACTGTCAAAGAAAAGCTTCTTGAAAAATTACGGGAAGCTATTCAACATTTCTACGGTGAAAACGTTCAAAAAAGCCCTGATTATGGGCGAATAGTAAATACCAATCATTTTAGGAGATTACAAAAAATGGTTTTACAAGAGAAAGACCATGTTGTTTTTGGAGGTAAAATGGACAAGGAAGATTTATATATAGAACCTACCATTTTAGATGGAGTACATTTCTCTAGTCCTTCTATGCAGGAAGAGATTTTTGGGCCAATCTTGCCAGTGATTAGTTACAAAGATTTACCTACTATTATTCGCCAAATTAGAAAATTTCCAAAGCCCCTAGCAGCCTATATGTTCAGTGAGCATGAAGGAGCACAAAATTATTTTCTAGAAGAGCTTTCCTTTGGTGGTGGTTGTATCAATGATACAATTATGCATGCTGGTAGTGCCCACTTACCTTTTGGTGGGGTTGGAAACTCCGGAATGGGAGCTTATCACGGCGCATCAAGCTTTGAAATGTTCACCCATCAAAAATCAATTGTGAAAAAAAGTACAGCTATCCCATTAAACGTAGCGTTCCCTCCGTATAAAAATAAAATTAAGTTAGTAAGAGGCTTATTAAAATAATGATACATCCGAGAGTTGTGGTATTAATTTACCACAACTCTTAGTTCATTAGATTTAATATTAGACCATTAAATTACTTGTTATAATTCTATTCTATCAATAAATTATTGACATGAAATGACTTATTTACTAATATGTAGACAAAGGTTTGTATTTTATTGATTAAATAAAATGGAGGACAAGAAATGGAGTCCATATTTGGCACAGAGTCTGAAGATTTATTGCTAACAGTAAAAAATGCATTGCGTAAAGAATCTATTAAAGAACATGATAAACTTGAAATAATGCTTGAGGATGCTTTTTTTAAGATGAAGCTCATGAGCTATGCAGTAAATGAAACGATGATTCTAGCCCTTACAAACAGAGCTGGACAAATAATATATGTGAATGACAGATTCGTTGAAATTTCTGGTTATTCACCTGAAGAGCTTATAGGTAAAACTCACCGTGTCATCAAATCCTCTCATCATTCCACTCAATTTTTTAAGGAAATGTGGGATACGATTTTACAGGGTCAAACCTGGGAAGGCGAAATATGCAACAAACGTAAAAATGGTGAGTTATATTGGGTTAAAACATATATTCTTCCAATTGGCGAAGAATACAAGGATACTTATTTTTTAAGTATTCGTACGGACATAACAGCTGAAAAAGAAAAGGAACAAAGACTGCAGGCAAGTTTACTAAATTCCTTTGAGACCGTGGTAAGCCACGTAAATAATCTGATTTTTAGAGTAGATAAAGATTATAATAATGAGTATTACTTTTCCTTATTAACTGGTAAAATTGCTACGGAATATTTTAAGGAAAGAGGAATACAGGCAATCCATCCCTCTAGTGAAATGTTTGGAGAACAACCATTTCAAAGCTTAAAGTTAGCAATGAGTTATTTCCCTAAGGAAGTATCCGATAAATTAAATGAAAATATTACAAAGGTTTTCTTAGGAGAAGAAGTTGCCTACAAGGAATGGTTTGGTTCTAAATGTATTCATATTACTATTTCTCCTATTGAGCAAAATGGGAAAGTAACTGGTGCGATTGGTATTGGAAATGATATAACCGAGCTTGAGAACACTCGAACAACCCTATCCGAACTTGCATACAAAGATCACCTGACCAATACATATAACACGGCGGCTTTAAATAGAGATATACAGCTAAAAATATTACTAAAGGAGCCCTTTAGTTTTCTATATATAGACTTAGATCGTTTCAAAAATATTAACGATTCACTAGGCCATGTCACTGGGGATATTTTATTGCAAAAGGTTTCCAGAAGAATGAAATCCTTCTATAAAGAAGGAGCACAAATCTATCGTATGGGTGGAGATGAATTTGTAATCCTTTTGGATGATCAAGAATTCCCTTGTAAAAATTACTTACATAATGCTCAGCAACTGATAAAAGAAATTGAAAAGCCTTTTTATATAGATGAAATGGAATTGTACATTTCGTGTTCAATAGGGCTATCCTGCTTTCCTCTTCATGGCTCTGAATATGCTACTTTACACAGGGCAGCTGACTTAGCATTGAATGTGTCTAAAGAGCAGGGAAGAGGAACTGCAGTATTATATGAAAAAAATTTAGAAGAAGGTTATATTAATAAGGTTCGTTTAGAGAGTGATATCCGTTTTGGATTAGAGAACAATGAATTCTTCCTAGTCTACCAACCTAAAGTAAATTTAGTTACTAATGAAGTTCATGGTTATGAAGCTCTTATCCGATGGAATAGAAAGGGTAAAAATATCATTCCTCCAAATGATTACATCCCGTTTGCTGAAGAGACTGGGTTAATCATCCCTTTAGGTAGGTACGTTCTCTATGAGGCATGTAGACAAGCTGCTGAATGGCTACATAAAGGCATAGCTTTTGATACAGTGTCTGTGAATATAAGTCCTGCCGAATTAGAGCAAAACGATTTTGTAAACAATGTTAAAGATATTCTCTTGGAAACGGGACTGCCACCTCAATATTTAGAGCTAGAAATAACGGAAAATGTTTTAATGAAAAATTTAAATAAGCTATTGAGCATTCTAACAGAATTAAAAAACTACGGAATTCGCATAGCAATGGATGACTTTGGGGCAGGTTTTTCTAACTTTCGCTATTTAAGTGAACTCCCTATCCATACATTAAAAATAGACAGTATGTTTATGAACCGTATATTTGAAAGGCGAAATGAAGTAATCGTCTCCTCTATCATTCGAATAGGGCTTAGCCTTGGACTAGAGGTAGTAGCTGAAGGTGTAGAGACAGAGGAAGTTATTCAGTTTTTAAAACGACATAAATGTAAGATTGTTCAAGGTTTTTATTACTCAAAGCCTTTAAATGCCAGAGATGTACCCGACTTCAATCTAATGGTCAAATAAAATATGGTAGGATTTAATAAGAAAGTACAGAGATTATGGTTATCCTCTTCTTCAAATAGATGAAGAATAAATAAATAGGCGGGCTCTCGGGAGGGGCGATAAGCCATCAATGCGTCGTATGTGATGTCTTATCTGTCTACTTTATCCCGCTATAGTGACCGCCTTATTAAGTATTCAATTACTACAAGGAAATATTTTGTCTAAAATGATGATTAATAATCTTTGTTTAAATACCACTGTTATACAACGCTACTCTATTGTCAGGAATTATTACTATAAGGTAATTGGATAGTCACAGTTGTTCCGTGATTTTTATCGCTTTCAATCAAAATATTTCCACCGTGTTCAGATATAATCTTTTCAGAAATCATCATTCCAAGCCCTGTTCCATTAACTTTAGTTGAAAAAAACGGATCAAATACCTTTCCAGCAGTATGCGTGTCCATTCCAACTCCATTGTCTCTTATTTTAATTATTACAATTTCTGATGGTTCAATGGAGCAGCTAATATGAATTTCTCCGTTGTCAGTAATTGCCTCAATTGCGTTTTTAACAAGGTTGATGAGTACTTGTTTCATCTGACCTTCTTCTCCATAGAGAATGATAGGTCCTTCTAATAGCTCAGTTGTAAGAAGGATACCATTTAAGTTAATCTCCGGCTGAAACAAAACGAGAATATCATCTAAAGATTTCTTAAGGTCATACTTTTTAGGTAATTTCGCATGAGGCTTTGCTAAAACAAGAAATTCACTAATTATATAATTTATTCTTTCAATCTCATTTTCAATTACTTTTGTGTAGCGATAATAAGGTTGGGATGGATCACCGTTCATAATTTGCATAAACCCAGAAATTACGGTAATTGGATTCCTAATTTCATGAGCTACTCCAGCAGCCATTTCTCCAGCAATTTTCAACTTTTCTGATTGTAATAATAAGGTTTCTGTCTCTTTTTTAAAGCTGACATCTCTACTAATGATAGAGAGAGCAATAAGCTTCTTGTTGTAATCATATATAGGAGAAAAAGTGATTTGAGCATCAAAATAAGTACCATCTTTTTTTCGATCTGTTGTTTCAAGAAAGTGATAGCTAGCACCGTTTAATACTTCCTGTCTTCTAGCCTCGTCTAGTTGATACTGGGGAGAAATAATGGTTACGCTTTGTCCAATAACCTCTTCTCTTTTCCACCCATATAATTCTTCAAAGGCAGGATTTACTTCAATTATTTTATTATTTTTATCGAAAACAGTTATACTATCCTTGGCATTATCGAAAAAGAGCTGTAAGTAACTTTCACGTGAATATCGTTCCTGCCTCATTGAAGAATTTAACTCAGTTATTTTGTTCCAATATTTTCTATCAAAGTATGTATTTAATATAGAAGTAAAGATAAGCATCATGAGGAGCAGTATAAATGCGATAAGGTCACCTAGAGTAAATATGTATGTATAGGTTGAATACTTGAAGTATATTAGCCCGAAAATTTCTGCTAATGTGAGAAAGAACAAGAATATCCTTGGTCCAATAGAATAATAGAGAACCGCTATGTAAATGGGATAAATAAAAAAAGCAATCATTACTACGTTTTCACTGTAAATATTGACGACTAAAAGATACAAGTTTAAGGATATGAACATAACATACTGAATGATTTCATTTTCGGAGTTCCCACAATACAACAGAGCTAATATTAATAAATAAATAATTGAAACGACAAGATAAGTTAAGATGTCCTTGTTTTGTAAAAGGGCTGCAAAGAAAATATGGCATATTGTAAAAACAGAAAAAATAATGAGAAATAGCTTATTTTTGTCTTTTGTAGTATTAAAAAATTCCATTTTTTCCACCTCCTTCAGTTACTTCTTATATTAGCGTATTTATAGGTATCTGAAAATACAAGATTTTGATAAAATTAAGTAAGATTAAAGGAGGAATAACGATGTCATTTACATTTCAACAGCAAGAGACAGTTTCTTTATTAAAGCAATTAGTAGAAATTCCAAGTCCCTCTGGTTACACAAAAGAAATCATGGATTTTATGGAGCAATTTTTAAAGGAAATTAATGTTGACTATAAACGTACAAACAAGGGTGCATTAATCGCCACAATCAAAGGAAATAATGACACAAAACATCGTTTATTGACGGCTCACACAGATACTTTAGGAGCAATGGTTAAGGAAGTTAAGTCTTCTGGACGATTGAAGCTTTCTATGGTGGGTGGTTTTAACTGGAACGCAGTAGAAGGTGAGTATTGTACTATTCACACAGCAGAAGGTAAAAAAATACGAGGAACCATTCTTATGCACCAAACAACGGTCCATGTATACAAAAACGCAACTGCATTAGCTAGAGATGAGCAAAATATCGAGGTAAGAATAGATGAAAAAGTTACAAATGCAGACGAAACAAGAAAGCTAGGAATAGAAGTAGGGGATTTTGTATCATTCGATCCTAGATTTGAGCAAACGGACACTGGCTTTATCAAGTCTCGTCATTTAGATGACAAAGCAAGTACAGCCCTTTTACTTCAATTAATGAAAGCTATTAAGGAAAACAGTTGGACTCTTCCTTATACTACCCACTTTTATATTTCTAATAATGAAGAAATTGGTTTTGGGGGAAATTCTAGTATTCCAGAACAGACAGTAGAATACATTGCTGTAGATATGGGAGCTATTGGTGACGGACAGGCTTCTGATGAGTATACAGTCTCAATTTGTGCGAAGGATTCTTCTGGTCCATACCATTATGAACTAACGCGAAATCTTGTAGAGCTAGCTAAAAAAGAGGGAATCGATTACAAATTAGACATCTATCCATATTACGGCTCGGATGCTTCAGCAGCGATAAGAGCTGGTTTTGATGTCAAACATGCACTGTTCGGTCCAGGGATTGAAGCATCCCATGCTTATGAGCGAACTCATGTAGATTCATTAGAAAATACCGCTAAACTTCTATATTCTTATATTAATTCTGAAATATTGTAATGGATACTAGTAGACATTTTTACGAGAAATTTGTAAAATTGTTTGCTAGTTCTTTTTTTACTTGTATTTTTGGCGTTAAATCCATATGATAAAAAAGTGAATAAGAAGGAGATATACAAATATGGACAATAAATTACAAGAAGAAATATTAAAAAGAAGAACCTTTGCAATCATTTCCCACCCCGATGCTGGTAAAACAACTATAACGGAGAAGCTGCTATATTTTGGAGGAGCAATTCGTGATGCAGGTACAGTAAAAGGGAAGAAGACAGGGAAATTTGCAACATCAGACTGGATGGAAATTGAAAAACAACGTGGGATTTCTGTAACATCATCTGTTATGCAATTTGACTTTAATGATTGTCGTATAAATATACTAGATACACCAGGACATCAGGATTTCAGTGAAGACACGTATCGCACGTTAATGGCCGTGGACAGTGCAGTAATGATTGTGGATGCTGCCAAAGGGATAGAGGCGCAAACTTTAAAACTATTTAAGGTTTGTCGTATGCGCGGTATTCCTATCTTCACATTTATAAACAAGCTTGATCGCCAAGGGAAAGAACCTTTAGAATTGATGGAAGAGCTAGAAGAGGTACTTGGAATTCAATCTTATGCAATGAATTGGCCTATTGGTATGGGTAAAGAGTTCTTAGGTATATACGACCGCTTTAATCGTCGTATTGAACAATTCCGCACCGATGAAGCTGAAAGATTCCTTCCGCTAGACGAAGAGGGAGAACTTGCAGTAGAGCATTCTATGAAAGAAACATCGTATTATACTCAAGCTATCGAAGATATTATGCTGTTAAATGAGGCTGGAAATGATTTTGATAAGGATAAAGTACTTTCTGGAGATTTAACACCTGTATTTTTTGGTAGTGCATTAACAAATTTTGGTGTGCAAACCTTCTTAGAAACTTATCTTCAGTTTGCCCCAACTCCGCAACCTCGAATGACAGATGTGGAAGAGGAAGTAAATCCTCTTAACGAAGATTTCTCTGGTTTTATATTCAAAATTCAAGCGAATATGAATCCTGCTCACCGGGATAGAATTGCTTTCGTCCGTATCGTTTCCGGAAAATTCGAACGTGGTATGACCGTTACTTTAGCTCGTACTGGTAAAACATTTAAAGTAACTCAATCCACTCAATTTTTAGCGGATGACCGCGAAACTGTTGAAACAGCAGTAGCGGGCGATATTATCGGTCTTTATGATGTAGGAAATTATCAAATTGGAGATACGGTAGTTGGAGGGAAGAAGGCATTCAATTATGAAAAGCTTCCTCAATTCACTCCTGAAATGTTCGTTAAGGTTACTGCAAAAAACGTACTGAAGTCTAAGCATTTCCATAAAGGGATCTTACAGCTTGTACAAGAAGGAGCTATTCAGTACTACAAAACACTTCATACTGAAGAAGTAATTCTTGGAGCGGTTGGACAGTTGCAATTTGAGGTATTCGAGCATCGTATGAAGAACGAGTATAATGTGGATGTACGCATGGAACCAATTGGCTCGAAGGTAGCTCGATGGATTGAAAATGAGGAAGAAGTAAAAGAATCCATGACAGGTCCAAGAAGTATGCTTGTGAAAGATCGCTATGATCATTACGTGTTCCTGTTTGAAAATGAGTTTGCGACTCGTTGGTTCCAGGACAAATATGAGCATATCAAATTGTATAACTTACTATAATAAAATTCCTATATATGCGAGGAAGTGAATGACAAATCGTTCACTTTCTCGCTTTTTTAGAGTGGAAGGTTATAAAGTATATGAATCTATTCTTTAAAAGTATGGAAGTTTGATTGGGAGATGGCTGATTTCCGCTTTCGGCGGTCGCTTTCCATGGGGTGAGCGATATGCCCTTACCGTCGCTGACGCGCCGTTTGTAAGGTCTTATCTGTCTCCCTCATCCCACTGGAGTCGCCGCCTTTCGCTCCAATCATAAGTTAAGAGTAATGGGAGAGTTGTATGGTTTCAACTAACTCAACATCTAAATACTTATTACTTAAATATAGCTTAGAGATGCTGATTTCCGCTTTCGGCGGTCGCTTTCCGCGGGGTGAGCGATAAGCCCTACCCGTCGCTGACGCGCCGTTTGTAAGGTCTTATCTGTCTCCCTCATCCCACAGGAGTCGCCGCCTGTCGCTCCAATTATAAGTTAAGAAAAATGGGAGAGTTGTGTGTGTTTCAACTAACTCAACATCAAGTCATATTACTTAAATATAAAATAGATATGGCTGAATATTTCGCTCTGATCGATAAGCCATTATCTCCGCCGTTTAGACGTCGTTTGTGATTCTTATCTATAAAATACAAAAAAAGTAAGTTAATTAATTCGATAGATAATAATAAAATTTGAACTCTTGCTTTCTAGAGCATATGATAGAAATAGCTAAAAAGAAGGTGGTCCCCTATATATGAAAATAAGTGATTTCTCCATAAAAAGACCCGTATTTACTACTGTTATTATGTTTTTAGTAATTATTTTAGGCGGGGTATCGTTTTTCAAAATACCAATCACATTAATCCCCGAGCTTAACCCTCCTATAGCTGTTGTTGTAACAAATTACCCTGGTGCAAGTCCTGTGGAAGTGGATGAAAAAATAACGAAACCATTGGAAACTTCCCTAAGTACGCTTCAAGGAATTAAGTCCATTAACAGTACCTCCCAAGAGGGGGCCAATTTCATCTTATTAGAATTTGACTGGTCTATGGATATGGACGATGTTCAACTAGATATCATGCAGCGTATTGATATGGTGCCGGTACCCAATGGAGCAGAGAAGCCTAGATTTTTAAAATTTGATCCTGCTCAATTTCCAGTTATTCAGCTATCTCTTAGAGCAACGGGAGAACAAGATATTCGATTAATAGCGGAAGAGCTAGAAAAAGAATTAGTTGGCACGGAAGGGGTAGCAAGTGTAAATATTTCTGGAACTTTAGTGGAAGAGGTTCAAATACTATTAAACCAAGAGAACCTCCAAAGTAAAGGTCTTACACAGAGTGATATTGTGCAGCTTATTCAGGCGAATAATATCTCTTTACCTGGAAACCCCGTAGAGACAGAAGAAAATATGTCGCTGACAACTCGCATCATCAGCACTCTCACATCTGTGGAGGATATTCAAAACCTGGTTGTTACGGTAAATCCGTTAGATGGATCCAAGGTGACGATTGCAGATGTAGCAACCGTTCAGTTAGCGGAGCAGGAAACTAATACCGAAACAAGAGCAAACGAAAATCCTGCTGTACTTTTATCAGTGCTCCAAGAGTCTAGTGCCAATACTGCGAAGGTTTCAACAGCTTTTCAAGAAGCATTGGACAAGCAATTAGAAAAAGATGAGTACAAGGGTGTAACCGCAGATATTCTCTTTGACCAAGGAGATTACGTCAAAATTGCTATAAACAATATTGGTTCCACTTTAATAACTGGCGGATTACTGGCAATGCTAGTGTTATTTGTATTCCTTAGAGGAGTTAGAAGTCCTATTATTATTGGGGTAGCTATTCCCTATTCGGTCATTGTGACATTTGTATTAATGTATTTTGCCGGCTTCTCCTTGAACATTATGACGCTTGGTGCACTGGCATTAGGAATAGGGATGCTAGTAGATAATTCGATTGTAGTTATTGAAAATATAGAAAGACATTTGGGATTAGGAAAGGATCCAAAGGCTGCCGCAATTACTGGAACAAAAGAGGTGCTTGGAGCTATTACCGCTTCGACTCTAACAACGGTAGCTGTTTTCTTGCCAGTCATTTTTCTCTCTGGTCTTATAGGACAAATTTTCACAGAATTTGCTTTAACTATATCCTTTAGTTTGTTTGCTTCCCTTGTGGTTGCAATAACCGTTATTCCTATGATGGCAAGCCGAATGCTTAAGAAGCCAAAAGGTAACATTGAGGCGAGAAGAAGAAGGTCAAAGGCATACAATAATTTAGATAAGTCTATCAAATGGTCATTGCAACATCGGGCAATTGTTCTCTCCCTTACAGTAGTATTGCTAGTTCTTTCTGTACTAGGGGTATTCCGAGTTGGAACAGAATTTTTACCTCCTACAGATGAAGGGTTTGTTTCTATCTCAGTAAAGCTTGAAAATGGCTCATCATTTACTGCGACAGACGAAATAGTAAATAAAATTGAAGATATACTAAAAGAGCAGGAAGAAGTAGATGTGTATGTAAGCTTTGTTGGCGGTAGTCAAGAAGGTATGTCGAGAGGAACATCTCGATCTAATATGGCTGAGATATCCGTGAAGCTTAAGCCATTGAGTGAAAGAGGTCAATCCACTTTTGAATTTGTAGATCAAGTACAGCCTACAATCGTAAAAGCTGTTAATGGAAAAGCAGATATTAATTTTAACGTCCAAACTGCTTCGGGCTCTTCGCCAAATGTTGTTTCCTTTAATGTATCTTCCTCCGATAAACAGGAGCTTTATCAGGCAGTGGAGGAACTCCAAAGTGACCTAGAGAAATTAGAAGGAGTTACAAAAGTTAATAATGATTTAATTTCTACTGTAGAAGAAGTACAAATGACGGTTAAACGTGACGCAGCTAACGAATTAGGCTTAGCTCCAGCTCAAATTGCTCAGATGGTTAATAATGTGACAAGAGGAGTTTTAGCTTCCCAGATTATTTCAGAAGAAGATGAAGTATATGGAGTGTATGTAAAGTATAATGAGTCAGATCGGGAGAGTATTGAAAAGCTTAAAAAGTTAAAATTACGTACTCCAGCTGGTCAATTTGTAAATTTAGAAGAAGTGGCCAATATAGAAGTGTCAGAAGGTCCAGTGGCGATTCGTAGTTTAAACCAAGCAAATGCTGTGGCATTTTCTATAAAATATGAGTCAGAAAACACACTAGGAGATATGTCCGATCAAATTGACCAAGTAATTGAAAATCAAAATTTTAGAGATAAAATAAATGTCAAATTCGGTGGGGACCGCGAGCTATTAGATAACGCGAAAAGTGATATGATTTTGGCGGTATTATTAGCAGTTGTTCTTGTTTACATTGTAATGGCAGCTCAATTTGAATCCTTTATATATCCTTTGGTTATTATGTTTACAGTTCCTTTAAGTCTTATCGGAATCGCTATTGCATTATTTTTTACTAGTACACCAATTAGCATTTCAGCAGTTATCGGGATCCTTATACTAGTCGGAATTGTAGTAAATAACGGTATAGTCCTTGTGGATTATATTAACCAACGTAAAGCAGAGGGCTATTCTTCTTATGAGGCAATCACGACCTCTGTTAAAGATAGAGTACGTCCAATATTGATGACTGCTTTAACTACCATTTTGGGATTAATTCCTTTAGCGCTTGGGATTGGTGAAGGGACGGAGATTAATCAGCCTATGGCTTTAACTGTAATTGGGGGATTAATCAGTTCTACCTTCTTAACCTTGTATGTAGTACCAGTAATTTATAGTTTATTTGATAAAGAAACAAGAAAAATAAAATCATCATAACATTCAGAAAAATATAAGGAAGGGTCTTCTGTTGAAGACCCTTTTTCAGTATAATTTTATAAAAGGGGCTGATTACTAGTATGAAAAATGCACTAATGACCGGATTTCCAGGATTTTTATCTAAAAATATCATAATAGAATTAAGGCAACAAAAGGCTTATACAACTATTTATGTGCTAGTTCTACCATCTCAACTAAAAAAAGCAGAGGAAGTAATAGCAGAAATATACGCGGATGGTTTGGACGATCAACGAATTGTGGTTATTGAAGGAGATATTACACTACCTAATGCAGGGTTAGATGGGCATATATTAGAAGAATTAAAGCATAAAATCGATTATGTTTGGCATTTAGCTGCTATTTATGATTTAGCTGTTCCTAAAGATATCGCATGGAAAGTTAATGTTCAAGGGACGAAGCTGTTTAATGAATTGGTCCTTCAGTTACCAAAATTAAAAAGGTATATGTATTTTAGTACTGCATACGTGGCTGGAAGAAGAGAAGGCAAGCTATTAGAGACAGAGCTCGTTAAGCCTAATGATTTTAAAAACCATTACGAGGAAACAAAATACGAGGCAGAAGTATTAGTTGATAAACTAAAAAAAACAAATTCCACTTACTATTATTAGACCGGGAATAGTGAGAGGCCATTCTAAAACAGGAGAAACGATTAAATTTGATGGACCTTATTTCTTTATCAACATGATTAATAAGCTAAAAGGTCTTCTATTTTTACCTTATATGGGAAAATCATCATCTTTTATTAATGTAGTTCCATCAGATTACATAACAAAAGCGTCCATATATAGTTGCTTTGATAAAGAAGCAGAAGGATTGACTATACATTTAACAGACCCTAAACCTTACCCGGTGGAAGAGGTATATAGAGCTTTTGTAAAAGAACTTACTGGAAAATATCCAAAGGGGAGATTACCACTAGGACTAGCAAAGGTATCAGTGTCTATTTTACCAATAAGAAAATTTCTTCAAGTAGAAAAAGAAACATTAGACTATCTTACATGGAATTCTTCTTTTGATACAACAAATGCTGAAAAAGTTTTATCAAAGGGTAATATTACTTGTCCAGATTTTATTGAATCGGTTCCCGCTATGATTTGTTTTTATAATAAACATAAAGATGATTCAAATTATCATATCCATATTAAGTAATTTTTCTTTACTAATTTGGAAAATGTGTTATTATAGTTTATATAACTAAATAGACTTTTGACATTTGTCAAAGGGGAGTAGCTATAGGGAAACCTATTTCATAGTCGTCATTACATGGCTTAGCCATCGGTTATGATAGCAATTATTTAAAATTTGCTTAGCAAGACCTTTGCCTTTTTAGGCAGGGGTCTTTTTATTTGCAAAAAAAAAGGAGGATATTTAATGGATTACGGAATTTTATTGGAGTACGGGTGGGTTTTACTAGTTCTAGTAGGACTAGAGGGACTACTAGCAGCTGACAATGCAGTAGTTATGGCGGTAATGGTTAAGCATTTACCGAAAGCTCAACAAAAAAAGGCATTGTTTTATGGTTTGCTAGGAGCGTTCGTATTTAGATTTCTCGCTTTATTTATGATCACTTTCTTGGTTAATATTTGGCAGGTACAGGCAATAGGTGCTGCTTATCTATTGTTCATATCTATTAAACATATTTACGATCAACGGAAAAATCCAGGACCGCATATTGAAACGGACAATCTTGAAGAAGGCGCAAAAGGTTCAGGTTTCTGGATGACTGTATTAAAAGTAGAGCTTGCGGATATCGCTTTTGCTATTGACTCAATGCTTGCTGCTGTGGCTATTGCAGTAACCTTACCATATTGGGGAGAATTTGAGATTGGTGGCATCAATGGAGGACAATTTGCAGTTATGTTCATTGGTGGTATCATTGGATTAATTATTATGCGTTTTGCTGCTCATAAATTTGTTCAATTACTCGAAAAATATCCAACACTCGAAACTGCAGCATTTTTAATTGTAGGTTGGGTAGGGGTTAAATTGACCGTACTGACATTGTCTCATCCTAATGTAGGAATTCTAGATGAGCATTTTCCACATTCAACTGGCTGGAAATTGACATTCTGGGTAGTATTACTGGTAATTGCAATAGGTGGTTATTTACTAGGTGTAGCTAAAAATAAAAAGACAGCTTAATATATAATAAAAAGTAGTGTAAATATATTGTATTGAAGCACTTGGATGTTTAAGAAGTTAAAAGCATAAAAAGATAGTTTAGTTAAAGCTATCTTTTTATGCTTTTTTTTTTTACAATGATGAAATAGGCTTCTTGTTGAAAGGAACATCTAAGATGATAAATAATACTTTTAAAGCAAGGTTCAAAATGACACCAGCCCAGATTATTGTGTCGTATTATTTTATAGCAATTGCAGTTTCGGTTATATTACTCTGCCTACCCGGAGTACATAGACCCGGAGTACATGTAGATTTTATTGATAGCTTGTTTACAGCAGTTAGCGCAGTTAGTGTTACTGGATTGACAACTATAAATGTTGCAGATACATACACACCTTTTGGTTATATTATGCTTATTTTGATTCTCCAGCTCGGGGGGATAGGAATTATGTCATTAGGGACTTTTATTTGGCTTCTAGCTGGAAGAAGAATCGGATTAAGAGAAAGACAATTAATCATGGTTGATCATAATCAATCTAAAATGTCAGGCGCTGTTTTACTGATAAAGGAGATTGTCAAAATTCTTTTGGTAATTCAGTTAGTTGGCTCCATATTATTAACCATTTACTTTACACAATACTACGATACATTTAAAGTTGCCCTAATGCATGGGGTGTTTACTTCTGTTTCAGCTACTACTAATGCCGGATTTGATATAACAGGTGAATCCTTAGTACGTTACCATCATGATTATTTTGTACAAATTATTACAAGTTTGATGATTATATTTGGAGCAATTGGATTTCCTGTTCTTATAGAGGTCAAGGAATTTTTGTCTAATAAAAATAAAAATTTTCGTTTTTCTTTATTTACAAAGCTGACTACACTAACTTACGGAGCATTATTAGTATTAGGTACGATAATGATATTCTTACTAGAAATGTTTAACACATTCAAAGATATGCCTTGGCATGAAAAATTCTTTACTGCCTTATTTCATTCCGTTTCTACTCGTTCTGCAGGCCTCACAACAGTTGATGTGACTTTATTTAATGAAGGCACCAATTTACTAATGAGTGCACTAATGTTTATCGGGGCTTCACCTAGTTCTGTTGGTGGGGGTATTCGCACTACTACATTTGCAATAGCTATTTTGTTTTTGATTAATTTTTCTAGAGGCAGAGAGAACATTCAAATATTTAATAGGGAAATTCATCTGTTGGATGTTTTCAGGGCATTTGCGGTAATTGTATTAGCATTCCTTATGGTATTTGCAGCTACTATTGTTTTGTCAATTTCGGAACCAGATGTACCGGTAACTTCACTTCTATTTGAGATAACCTCAGCCTTCGGGACATGTGGTATGTCGCTAGGTGTTACTGAGGAGCTTTCTTCTTTTGGTAAAGTAGTTATTATGATCCTCATGTTCATCGGAAGAGTTGGCTTGATATCCTTCCTGTTTACATTAGGAGGAAAAAGAAAAATTACAAAATATCACTTTCCAAAAGAAAGAGTTATTATCGGGTAACTTTATTCCATTTGTTTCACTGGCTCTAGAGTTTATGTATAACCGGAAAATTAAAATGAGGTTGGTTATGACATTAGTCATAACCAACCTCATTTTTTATATCATAGCTTTTATCTACTCGGTTGCCCATTATAAACTGAAAGTACAGCATTTAAACGGGATACCATTCTATCCATTAAACCGCTTGAGAGAATAACTTATAGAATAAAATCTGCTAAGTTGTTGTTCTTTTGAATATAAGAAAAATGCGGTGTATTGCCTTTATGGAAAGTTGTTAGAAGGAAACCTTGCTCTTCTTTTATGACTCCTTGTTTAAACAAATTCATGTCTATAGAAATAGGTGTAATAAATGTTTGTTTGTAAATCTCTCTTTCGGTCAAATCCATCTGCGCAAATTCTTCTCCCGCTATAGACGGACTCTCTAGAAGGAGCTTGTAGATAGCAGACTGCTCTTCCTTACTCATATCGTTTTCCCACCAAGGCTTGCGAGGCTGAAATTTTTGTTTGGATAAATAATCAAGCTTCATGACACTTTTAACAGTATTTAAGGGAATCCCCTCTAGATTTCCTAAGAAATCAAATAGACGTGTATAAAGATCCTCTAATTGATGACCGATTCTAGACCAATTTCTGTCTTCCCAAAACGTCCCGAATTGTTGGAAAAAGTCGAAAGGTGTTTCAAATATATGATTGAAAAGAAATTCTAATGTCTGATCCATTCTATGTGCATTCCAATATTTTTCTAATACGTCTTCTACTTGCTTAATGCGTAATATGTCGTTGAAGCTTAAGACATTATTCGAAAAGATTTCATAAGGAGCTTGGTCAACATATACGTACCCATATTTCTCTGCTTCAACTCGTAAGCCAGTGCCTCTAAGGAGCTTTAAAAATCCAAGTTGCAGTTCTTCAGGTCGCATTTCAAATACTTCGTTAAACGTCCTTCTAAAGGATGTATAATCTTCCTCTGGCAGGCCTGCGATTAAATCTAGATGCTGATCAATTTTACCGCCACTCTTCACCATTGTGACAGTTCGTTTAAGTTTCTCAAAATTTTGTCTACGTTTTACTAACTCATTTGTTAAATCATTCGTAGATTGGACTCCTATTTCAAAGCGGAAAAGTCCGGCAGGTGCGTTATCATTTAAAAATTGAATTACCTCAGGTCTCATAATATCTGCTGTTATTTCAAATTGAAAAACTACCCCTGGCAAATGTTCGTCTATTAAAAACTGGAACATTTCCATTGCATAGCTTCTGCTAATATTAAATGTACGGTCTACAAACTTAATCGTCTTTGCTCCGTTTTGCATTAGATAGCGTATATCTTCTTTTACCTTTTCGCGATTAAAGTATCTAACTCCAACTTCAATAGAAGAAAGACAAAACTGACATGAAAAAGGGCACCCTCTACTAGTCTCAATGTAGACAATTCGCTTGGATAGATATGCTAAGTCCTCTTCAAAACGGTAAGGTGAGGGAGACTCTCGTAAATCTAATTTTGGTGGTAGCGGATTTAGAATAAATTTGTCGTTTTGGACATATGCTAGTCCAGGTACATCTTTTACATCTTTTTTATCGGAAAGAAAGTCCAGCGTCTCCTTGAAGGCTTGCTCTCCTTCACCAACAACAATGTAATCAATTTCTTTCACTTGTCTAAGCCATACATTCGTATCGTATGAGACTTCAGGGCCACCTAGGATAATCGTTATGGAAGGATCAACTGTTTTCAGCATTTTTATCACTTTTATAGTCTCTTCAATATTCCAAATATAGCAGCTAAAGCCTACAATGCTCGGTTTTTTCTGGTACAAATCAGCTACTATATTAAAAGTAGGATCTTTAATAGTATATTCGACAATAAGGGGGGAATATTCAGGCTCAGCGTAAGCTTTAAGACAGCGTAAGGCTAAATTAGTATGAATGAACTTTGCGTTCAATGTAGTTAATATTATATTCATTTTTTCTTAACTCCTTTAGGTTTGCTTAACTATTGTAACAGTGAATATTCGTGTCGACAATATAGTCAAATATAACCATTTCCAGATTAGAATTAATGTGAAATAATCAGAATTAATTAATAATTTAAAAATTTGAAATGGTTTTCTCAGATTCTTATGAGAGGCAGGGTGAGGTAATGTTAGCAGAATACGAATACAAGCAAAGATTTGAACAGGTTTTTCAACTCTTTTCGAGTGGATTAATATTTATAAGTGAAGAAGGTAAAATTATAGATGCTAATCCTTATATAGAAAAAGTGTTGGGGCTGGACCGCACCGAATTATTGAAGATGAGTTCCAAAGCTCTTTTGAATATGCTATCTCTTAAAGGAGAGATAAAGAAAACTTTTCTACAAGATTTATCGACTAATGGACAAGCAGAATTCTTTTGTGAGCTTCAAACGTATATGGGTGACTACAAGTATCTACATTCTATTGTATCCAAACAAAGTGATTCCAATATCTTTCTTATGGAAATACATGATGAATCTGAAAAAATGTTTATGAAGAAAAGGCTCGATCATAACGAATCGCTAAGTACTCTCGGACAACTTGCTGCTAGTATAGCCCACGAGATACGAAATCCCATGACTTCCTTAAAGGGGTTCACCCAATTACTACTCAAAACAGCTACGGATGACGGTAAGAGATATTTAGATGTCATCGATCACGAGATTAACAGAATGGAAGATATATTAACCGAATTCTTGCAAGTATCCAAGCCGTGCAACAATGAATACACATACTTTGAAGTAGATCAACTTATAACAGAAGTAGCTGGCTTCATGTCCCCTCAATCTCTTATGAAAGCAATTGAGATTAATATAATTAATGAAATTTATCCCAATAATAAGGTTTTTGGGAATAGAAACTTATTAAAACAAGTTTTTATAAATGCGATTAAAAATGCTATTGAATCTATGGAAAAAAGTGGTAATATAGAGATTAGAATATCATTATATTCTAATTGTACAATTAGCGTTAAAGTTGTGGATCAGGGTAGTGGGATAGAAAAACAGGATATAGAAAACATTTTCAAGCCTTTTTTTACTACTAAATCTGCAGGAACAGGACTTGGGCTTTCCCATTCCTATGAAGTTATTGAAGCTCATGGAGGGAAAATAGAAGTAGAGAGCAATGTAGGAATAGGTACAACCTTTAATTTTCTGCTTCCATTGCACGGAACCTGCTGAGCTATTTTGACAATCTATTAGTCTGCCCTATATAATAATTGGTAATGTAATTTTTAATATAGGTGAGGATGACGACAATGACAAATGATTCAGCGAGTAGTGCTTTAAAATTATTTATAGTACTTTCCCGAGCACATAAAGTAATACATGAATGTACCAATCATTTTTTTCAAGAGAATGGACTAAATCCAACTGAATTTGCAGTTTTAGAGCTTTTGTTTCATAAAGGAAAACAACCTTTACAACAGATAGGCAATAAAATTTTGCTTGCTAGTGGTTCCATTACTTATGTGGTGGATAAACTGGAGGGAAGAGGCTTCATCAAGAGAGTGTCGAGTGATACGGATCGACGAGTTACCTATGCGGAAATAACAGAAGCAGGAACAGAGTTTATGAACGAACTTTTCCCCCGACATGAGCAACAGCTTATTCAATTAATGAATGCCTTGTCAGAAGAGGAAAAATTAGAGGCTATTGAGCTGCTAAAAAAATTAGGTTTATCGATTAAAAATTTATCCTAAAAAAAACTTCGAGCCTTTGCACGGCCCGAAGTTTTTATTTTAATCGATTTTAATTGTTTCTGCCATTTTAACAAAATCCTCTAAAGCTGGAGATTCGTTCGTATCAAAGATCGTCAATCTCACGCCTAAGCCGTCTTGTAAAAATGTGTAGCCATATACTTTGTTCTCAGTGCCTTCTGCTTCATAAGCTTTGACATCTTCTAGAAGTTTTCCTGAAGGAATAAGGTTAGCTTCTGTTATCTCATCTACCTTGCCTTCAGAAGTGGAAGCTTTTAAAATTTCTACTAAATTATTTGTTATATCAGCCATATTGACCTCAGAAGCATTATAGACTTCGATTCGCATAGATTGAACATCATTTTCTTTGTTGAATAACAAGTCCTTATTAGGTTCTTCGGCTGTTAGTTCGTAGCCATCTAATATTGTAATAGAGTATTCTTGGTTTTCACTTTTTACAGTAGTTCCTGAAACTTCGGTAGAATCTTTCTCTTGCTCGTTTTCAGTAGCCCCATTGCTAGTACTATCTTCGGACGGGCTATTGTTATCGTTAGGCGTTGCTTCTTCATCTGACGCGCCACAAGCAGCAATTAGAAATGTTAATAACAAAATAGATAAAATAGAGAAAATTTTCTTCATATGAACAGCTCCCTTTTAAGTAACGGTATTAATTGCAACGTTTCATATTATTGGTAGCACCAGGAATAAAAGTAATAGTAACACAATATGAGTTACAATATTTAGTGGCATACTTTTTTTCTTTTCATAGAGTAGGCCAAAAATTACTCCCATTATAATAGCGGCGAGTACACCAATGTAAAAGCCACTTGCAATAAAGACTGCTCCGTACAAGATGGAGCTTATAATTATAGCGTTAGTAGGGGAAAGCCAATTTTTAAGGGCTACTTGGATAAAACCTCTCCAGAATAGTTCTTCACCGGGAATAATGATGAAGAATAATAAAATGTAATGCCACAAAGCAGTAGGTGCAAAGGTTCCTAAAAAGTTAGAAACTTCTTTGGTAGTTTTAGATGGTAGAAAATCTAATAGCTGATAACCTAAAACAAATAATAAATAAGTTGCTACACCATATACTATACCCCAAAATAAGTAACTAAACGTTCTCAGTTGATCTTCTATTTTTGAAAAATAGAAAGCACCAGCTGTTAAAAATAGAGTTGTAAAAGAATAAAAGTACCAAAATACTTTTTCATTTGAAAAAGTTAGCCAGCAAAAAACAAAAGCCAGCAATAAGGATATTATTAATCCTAAAAAGAGTTTGCGGTTATTCATAAAAGCACATCCTTACCATAGTCACAACAATGAAATTTATTGATAATCATGACAGTATAGTAAAAAGAATTGCTTGCTACTTAGAAAAAAACCGTTCTTCTTACGAAGAGGAACGGCATGACGTTTAATCTTCATTACTATATAATATTTTATAACGCTTATGATTGATTACCGTTTTTTCTTCTAGTTCAAGCTCGTTGAAGTTCTCCATATAAGTTAGATCAACTATTACAGAGTTTTCATTTACTTTTTCTACTATACCTTGAAGACCATCTTTAAACTCAATAATGTTGCCGACTTCAGCGATTTTCATAGATTGTCCCATCCCCTTTAAGAACATAATATAATACAGTTTGCCTTAAAAAAAGAGGTACGTAAAGTATTTTTATCAAAAGTTTTGAAACTATACATTTCTTAGACAAAAGGAGAAACATTATGCATCCGATAGATGAACAACTTGATATGTTAAAACGAGGAGAAATAGAAAGCATTCAAGTATCCAAAGAAGATTTTTTAAATTTTAGGGAAGTACTTGTTAGAAGAGAGGATTTTAAACACTTTAGTGGCAACGCTATGCAAGGTGGGAATATAATATATACTTATCTTAATAATCCTAGAAGTTAATGTGTTCGTGCATTAACCTACCTAAAATAGTCGGTATATTCTGATTTCTAAAGGTTTAACTGTAAGTAAAATGAGGAAAATATACATTTTGCAAAAAGGGGAGTTCTCTCATGATGGAATCTATTTTAAATAGGCTAGAGACTACAAGAGAAAAGATGATTCAATCTGCTATAGAAAATGGTGTAACTAATAGAGAAACTATTCGCCTAAGTGAAGAACTTGATCATTTACTGAATGAATTTCATTCTCAAGTAAAGCAGCATAGTACTTCTGAACAGCTTGAATAGTATTTGGGGAGAGATTAGAAATGGACGCAGCTTTAATCAAACTAAAAAAAGAGTTGAATAGTTCAATCATTGGTAGAGAAAGAGAACTTGATTTTATGTTAATAGGGTTATTAGTTCAAGGTCACGTATTGTTGGAAAGTGTTCCAGGTTCTGGTAAAACAATGATGGCCAAGTCATTTGCCGAAGCTATTCAAGGGGTGTTTAAAAGAATACAATTTACACCAGATGTACTTCCCACAGATGTAACAGGGATCAGTTATTTTCACCCGAAGCAACAAGAATTCGTATTACGCGTGGGGCCAGTGATGAGCAATATTTTACTTGCAGATGAGATCAATCGTGCGACTCCCAGAACTCAATCTAGCCTCTTAGAGGCTATGGAAGAAAAGCAAGTCTCAATTGATGGAGAAACTATTAAGCTACCATATCCTTTTATGGTTTTAGCAACACAAAATCCAATAGAGTCTCAACAAGGAACTTTTCCGTTACCAGCTGCTCAGTTAGATCGTTTTCTTTTTAAGCTTAACATTGGTTATCCAACTATGAAGGAAGAAAATGATATTCTTAAACAATTTGGTAAAACACCTGGAGAAGTGAAAACAAAACAAGTTGTAACTTTGCAACAAATAGAAGAATGGTCAAAGCAAGTAAATAATATTAAAGTGCATGATGATATATATACTTATATTGTGCAAATAGTCCAAAGTTCAAGGAAACACCCATACATAGAACTGGGATTAAGTAGTCGAGCTTCTTTGGCAATGCTACAGGCTGCTAAAGCGTACGCCTTTTTAAATGGTAGAGATTATGTTATTCCTGATGATATTAAGAACATCATAGATCCAGTTTGTCTTCATCGATTAAGGCTTTCTTCACAAGGTATGCTCATTCATGATTTACAAGAAATTATGAGTGAATTGATTAGAGAAATAGAAGTGCCTGTTGAGGCGAAAATTCAATGATTTGGAAGCGGCAAGATTTAAGTTTTAAATATACAAAAAAATATGTAGAGATATTATTAATATGTGCTGTAGCATGTTTCTTCTTTAAACAAACATTACTCCCTGTTATTATTTCGTTTCCGTTATTTCTTGTACTTTTCCAGTTGTATTATTTTCGGAAGGTTGGAAATGGACTAGTGTTTGTAAATGACAAAAAAAGGGTTCGTTTAATGAAAGGGACTACTGCTTATTTGGAATTGTCTTTTCAGAACAATGGTTTACCAATTTGGAACGGTGCCATCGTATTAACATTTCAGGATTGTATTGCTCCATTCGATGCAGATTATAACTCTGCCTCAGGTTTTTATGAAGTAAATGTTCCTTTTTCAATTGGATACAAAAAATCAGTCACAGTTCAAATTCCTGTAGTAGGTATACGAAGAGGACTTTCTAGGATAAAAGGAATTGAAGTTAATATTCCGCATCCATTGACTGAAGGGTCAATTATTTTGAATTATGAACCATACATATTAATGGATGCAATTGTATATCCAACTATTTATACAATAAAAGAAGAATTTTATCCTTCACGTTTAAAGTCAGGGGAGTTGGAGTTAAATTCTTCTTTGTTTATTGATCCCTACTTTCCTGTTGGAACGAGAGATTATGAGCCAGGAGATCAATTTAATCATATTCATTGGAAAGCAAGTGCTAAAACCCAGCAACTTCAAACAAAAGTATTTACCAAAGTTGCTAATGTGTCTGTATTGTTTTTGGTGAATCTTGCAGATGGGTATAGAATGGTCCATGATTTTGAAAAAAAGATAGAGTGGCTTGCTTCTCATATAGAGGCTTGCTACAAAGCAAATGTCCCATTTGCTTTTGGTATCAACATTCGATCATCTGGAAAGAGGCCGTTTATTTATATTCCAATAGGTTCAGGAGATACACATAGAGTACAAGCGTTAGAGTGGCTTTCCATTTTATCAACTAGTAATATCACTGTTCCTTTTGAAAATATAATTAGATATATAGAAGCCCATGAGGAGTTACCGATGTCTGCATATATCCTGTCCCAACAGATGGAGAAGTATCAACCAATTTTAAGGACTTGGGAACAAAAAACGAGTGTTAACTATCTTTTGGAATACGAGGGAGAAAATTATGATTAATAATTCAAACCCTACGCATAAAATTCAAATAGTGTCATTTGAAAAATACCTTCAGGATATGTGGATTTTCGCAATTATATTTGTCATATTATTAAACGAGGCAATTGTTAGCACGCCTCTTTTATGGATTATTCTACAGTTCATAACGGTGTTTGTTGCCAATTACATTTTTTCTAAATCTGGGCCAAATATTTTAGTAGCAATAGGTCTGCCGCCTGTTTTATTAACTGTGTTATTATTGTTCGGTATTCCAATATGGTTATATGTTATAAGTGTATTAATAAGTGCTTGGAGCTTACATGCTAGATATAATTTGATACAATCTGACCCAAGTAGTGATTCACCATATTCATTAGTATTTTTTGCAACATTTCTCTCGGTTCATTTCTTATGTTATCTATTAGCTATTGAAGATTATAAACTCCCTTTGTATAGTGTATTTATAGGTGGAGTCATATTTTTTGCAGGGGCTCGATTATTTAATGTACGGAGAACATCCCATAAACAAAAAAATGAATCATTTTTAAAGGTCTCACTTTTTTATATGATAGGAATAATAGGTATATTTCTCTTAACTCTGTTTACGTATTTTCTCACCCCTCCAATCCGGACACTATTTAACTGGGTATTCCAAGGAATATTGGCTGTAGTAATGATTCCTTTAATGCCTCTTCTAAATATTCTAGAGAAGTTTTTAAGTGGAATAACAAAAAAGCCAACGGAGGAAGAGCAGAAGGACGTTGGAGCAAATGGAGCCATGATGGAAGATCTTCTTCCAAATACACAGGAAGCCTCCTCTTATACATTCAATTTTGAATGGATTGTTTTGGGAGTGATAGGGTTAGCTATTTTTGGTGTTATTGCTTATTTGATTAGTAAAAAAATAGAGCAGTCAACAGAAAAGGCAAGTAATGATATTATATATAAAAATGAGGAGTTAGTTGTCCCGCTTCAAGAAGAATCATCTTCTGAAAATACTTTATATAGAGTAGAGTCTTCTTTTTTAAGAGAATTATATTTGAGTTTTGAAAAAGAGGCTAATTCTTTTGGCTTTGAGAGAGAGAAGAGTGAAACCGTGAGGGAATGGTTTCAAAGAATGCAATGGCTTGCAAAAGATGAGTTCTTTTTTATATACGAAGAAGTAAGATATGGAGGCCATACGGTCAAAAAAGATAAGGCAGAATTATTTGTGCAAGAAATAGAAAAAATAAAAAAACTTTTTTTACAAAAAGAGGTTTAAAATATTGTGAATGGGGCATATTAATAAAGAACACAGCAACATTCTCATTTCCCCCTTTTTAAGGGCCATCTATAGGATGGCCCTCTTTTTTTATATTTTTTCGAAAAATAAACATTCTAATGAAATATACAGAACTATTTTTTTTGATACACTATATTTAATACATAGTTAATGGAGGAATGTGAAATGTCTGAACGATTGAATATCGGATTTATTGGTACTGGTGTGATGGGGAAAAGTATAGTAAAGCATTTGTTGAAAGCAGGACATAATGTGATTGTTTATACACGTACAAAAGAAAAAGCAGACGAACTGATTTCTTTGGGGGCAACTTGGGCTTCGAAACCAAGTGAAGTTGCTAGATATACACAGTATTTGTTTACAATGGTTGGCTATCCCCATGATGTAGAAGAAGTATATTTTGGAGATGATGGAGTTTTTTCTATTGAAAATCAAGGTTTAACGGTTGTTGATCTTACAACCTCTACCCCTACGTTAGCAAAGAAGATTTATGACAAAGCGAAGGAACTTGAAATGAACTCCATAGATGCGCCAGTATCGGGAGGAGATATAGGGGCTCAGTTAGGTAAGCTTTCCATCATGTGTGGGGGAGAAAAGCAAATCTTGGATTCTATATTGCCAGTGTTAGAGCTTTTTGGAGAGACTATTCTGTATCAAGGAACAGCAGGTGCAGGTCAACATACTAAAATGTGCAACCAAATAACTATTGCTTCTAATATGATTGGTGTTTGTGAAGCTCTTGCATATGGTAAGAAAGCTGGTTTAGACTTAGAACAAGTACTACGTTCTATTACTACCGGTGCTGCAGGATCATGGTCTTTGAGTAATTTGGCTCCTCGAATAATCGGTGGCGATTTGAATCCTGGTTTTTATATTAAACACTTTATTAAAGATATGAAGATAGCTTTAGAAGAATCGGAAAGAATGAATTTAACATTGCCAGGTCTGGAGCTGGCTAAGTCGATGTATGAGGAACTCTTAGCAGAGGGTTATGAAAATAAAGGTACTCAAGCACTAATAAAGTTCTATGAATAATATAGTAATATTTTACCTTTGTATG
This sequence comes from Psychrobacillus sp. NPDC093200, assembly GCF_050280345.1. NCBI lineage: Bacteria > Bacillati > Bacillota > Bacilli > Caryophanales > Bacillaceae > Psychrobacillus > Psychrobacillus sp. NPDC093200. The sequence goes on from NZ_JBNNVC010000001.1 coordinate 1,118,644, forward strand.
ATACAATCGAATTAATCGAAGGACATAGAAAGGAAGAGTTTTGTGAACGACCACAAAGGAATATTACTAGAGAGCGGTACAAACGAGTTAGAAATTGTTGAATTTCAAGTTGGTTCAAATAGATTTGGTATTAATGTTATAAAAGTAAAGGAAATTATTCAGCCTATACCAGTAACCTTTATCCCACATGCACATCCTCATGTGGAAGGAATCATTCAATTACGTGGAGAGGTATTACCAGTTATCCAGGTGGGGAAAGTCTTAGGTCTTCCTATAGTATCCAATACCGAGCAAGAAAAATATGTGGTGGCCGAGTTCAATAAACAAAAAGTAGTGTTTCATGTTGATAATGTTACACAGATTCATCGTATCTCATGGAACCAGATCGAAAAACCATCTGACCTTTATCAGGGAGGAACATCTCATGTTATAGGAGTCATCAAAAGAGAAGAAGAGATGCTCTTATTGCTGGACTTTGAAAGAATTATCATGGACATCAATCCCGAATCAGGTATAAGTGTGGATTCCGTGAAAAAAATGGGTAAACGGGAGCGCTCCAACAAAAAAATTGTAATTGCTGAAGATTCCCCTCTATTAAGAAAATTACTTCATGACACCCTTAATGAGGCGGGTTATGTTAATTTAGAATTCTTCGAGAATGGAAAGGATGCACTAAACTATCTTGAGAGTTTAGAAAAAATATCTCCTGATGTCTCAGAGCATGTCCAAATGGTAGTCACTGATATTGAAATGCCGCAAATGGACGGTCATGCATTAACAAAGATGATTAAAGGAAATAATAATTTATCAAAGCTTCCTGTCGTTATTTTTTCTAGTTTGATCACCGACGACTTGCGTCACAAAGGAGATCAAGTTGGAGCAGAAGATCAAGTAAGTAAGCCAGAAATAACAGAACTTGTTCTCAAAATTGATCAATATATTTTATGAGTAATATTTCTAAAAAAAAGGCTATCAATTCGTAATGAATTGGTAGCCTTTCTTAATTTCTTTTAGTACGTTAAGTAACCTACTGTAATTTCATAACAGTATTTTAGTTATGAGATTACATAAGCGTTCTTTAATAGATGCTAGCCCTTAAAAGGCCTGTCCTCTTGACAAAAACAATTCATCTATCTAAATAAGATTTCATCGAGCTTGGACGCTTGTTGGATACACGCGTAAACTTAGCGGTGCAAGATGTAGAGTGATTAGTGGACTTTCTTGTAGTAGCTTGGGGAGGCCCTATATAATCGGTTAATAGTTGTTTTGCCGTTTTTAAATTCATTTTCCTGATAGGGTTTCTATAAGTATCATCTAAGTGACCAAGATGCTGTAAAGTTTTGAAATCTTCTTTTACCGGTAGAATATGGAAGTAATAATCTGCGCACTGTACTAAAACGGAGGATTGCTGTTGGCTATTTTTAGGGTTTCTAACAAAATGGAGTCCAATTTTACTTGCTCTTTTTTCTTTAATCATTTTTTTGATAGCTAGCCTTTTCAGTTCATAAAGTGGTTTATTGTCTAAAGCGGTTTTTGCATGCCTATTAACCGTATATATAGCAGTAGCCAATTGCTTGTCTGATTCAGAAATCATAAATAGTTCACTCCTTTCTTTTTATCTTTCTCTCTTATATACTATCATACCAACTTATACAAAAATTGTGTACACTAATCAAAAAATACTATATGAAAATATTTTGTAACCGCTACGTTAAGAGATGTAATTATCTGACGATATAATATAGTATAATGTGTGGATTTAGTGATATGTCTTAGTATGAGGCAACTGGAGGATTACATGAACAATAACGAACAGCTTAAGAAGAATAATTACTTAGTAGATATGATTCATGAACAGCAAAACCTACTAACCTGCCTATTTAAAAAAAACAAAAACAGTACCTATACGATTATTTATACAAATAAAGCGGCAACCAATTTTTGGGGAGAGGCACATATAAAAAACAACACTTTTAGTGAGGAATTATTGTCTCAACTGTTACCACTATTTACAAGTATTAAAGATGAACAACAAAATGTTAATAGCAATTATGAATTGTTGTTAAATGATAAACGATACACTTTTGATATCTCTATAATAGCTATTGAAGAGAAAGATATATATGGAATGATGATGTACGATAAAACAAATCAACTTCCTATAAATGATTCCTCAGAGATTACAGATAAATACATTTCTCTTATTGAGAATAATATAGATACAGTTCTTATTATTGACCAAGTGGGTATTATTCAATACGCCAATAAAATTATTTTAAAGGTTTTCGGCTACGAAGAGAAAACTCTTTTGCATCAGCCGATTGAGCAATATATCAGTGAGGAATCTCTAAGAAACTTTCAGCTTATTATTAAACAGACAATGAGTGGTTATTCTACAGAAATGCAAAATTGCTTAATTCAGCATGAAAAAGGACATTTCATCTCCACTTATTTAAAAGCAATACCAATCATTAGTGGTGGTACGGTTAAAGGTTTACATTTAGTGCTTCGTAATACAATTAGTGATTCCGAGGAACAAGACCAATTATTTTATCTTGTATACCATGATCACTTAACTGGTTTATGGAATAGACGTGCATTGAAGGAGCACCTAAGTGAAAATATCAAGCAAGCTTCTAAAACAAATAGTGAAATCTCTATTATTCGAATAGATCTGGATCGGTTTAAATTGATTAATGAATCTTTGGGATACACTTCTGGAGATGAGCTTTTAAAAAAAATTGCTGACCGGTTAAGCCTTTATATTGATAAATCGAGTAACCTTTATAGACAAAGCGGAGATGAGTTTGTCTTTTTGTTAAAAGGTAAAACGAAGGATGAAACTAGCCAGTTTGCAGAAAGCATATTAACAGAGCTTGCCAAGCCTATTTATCTAGATCATCAAGAATACTTCGGTACAGCTTCTATTGGAATTTCAATGTTCCCGTATGATGGACAGAAACAAGATGAACTTTTATTAAAGGCAGATCAAGCTTTATATGTAGCTAAAGATAGAGGAAGAGCCCATTATCGATATTTTCAGGAGCAAATGAATCTATCTTTTCCAAACGAGGCCTTGATGGAGTCGCATTTAAGAAGAGCAATTGAAAAGGAAGAGCTATCTATTCATTATCAGCCGCAAGTTAATCTATTAACTGGGGAGATTAATTCATTCGAGGCTTTATTACGCTGGAACAATAGAAAATTTGGATATGTATCGCCTATGCACTTCATACCAATAGCTGAAAAGTCAGGAATCATTTTCAAATTGGGAGATTGGGTATTGGAAGAGGTTTGTAGCCAATTAAAGCTTTGGCAAGATAAGGGCTACCGAATGGTTAGAATCGCTATGAATATTTCTCCACAGCAATTTAAGCAAGATAACTTTGCCTCAAAAATTAGAGAAAAGATAAATAAGTATAATTTATTGCCTTCATCGTTAGAAGTTGAAATTACAGAAAGTGCGATGACTGATCTGCAGGATACCTTCACTATTCTTAAGGAATTAAAGGACATAGGGGTGGTAATTTCAATTGATGATTTTGGGACGGGTTACTCTTCTCTTAGCTATTTAAGAAAATATCCAATTGACATTATTAAAATTGACCAGTCATTTATAAAGGATATGGAAACAGATGAAAAGAGTGCTGCAATCGCAACTACAATTATTCGTCTCGCTCATAGCCTTGGTATGGAAGTAATAGCTGAAGGAGTAGAAAAGGATACTCAAGTGGAAATACTAAAAGCAGCCAACTGTCAAAAGGCCCAAGGTTTCTTTTTCAGTCGTCCAGTTCCGATAGAGGACATAAACAAGTCATATATGAATTATTATTAAATTTGAAGGTCACATTTGGAGACGTCTTTTTCTAAATGTGGCTTTTTTTATCCTTGAATGTAAATAGTTTAGCTTCTTGGGCTAAGATTTTGAACCGGAAGAAACTTGCATACAACAATTCAATAGCCTGACTCCAACAGCGACGGTGCACTACAGACTATCGCGCTCAATACGAGTAGCACTAACGATATTTAAAAGAAGAAGAAATAGCACCTTCTCCCCATATTAATACAGGATCCATTAAATTAAAATCATTACTCCTAATTGAACGAACGCAGCAATTTAATTGAACAAGTAAAACAGCCTTATTTCTATAGTTAAAAGAAGTAACTCTAAGGGGAAATAAAAATTGTACCAATTATTAAAAAAAGCACTTGAACCTTACTCATTAGGAAACGAATCATTATTCATTGAAAAAGAGTTACACAAAGGAAGTTGGAATAGTGACCTCCATTACAAAATAATTGCTGATGGAAAATCTTTTTCAGCAAGATTCATTAGTAATAATCGTTCCCCAAACAATGCATTTGGTGAAATCTCAAATAATGCTTTAATTGAACAAACAAGCTTTTGTCGATTCCTTGTAAATAATCAAATTCCGTTTATGCAGTTACTACCCGCTTTAGAAGATATACCTTTTACTACTATTGAATGGGAAAATGGAATTTATCGTTTTATACTTTTTGAATGGATTGAAGGCCAACATTTAACTCATTGTGATGAGTACATTGCAGAGGAATTTGGTAAAATGGCAAGAAAAATTCACGATATTTCCAGTTTATATAAAAGTAAAAGTTCTGTTTTCCCGAAGAAATCTCAACTTGTTGGTTATTCCCAATTTGTTGATAATCTTCGAAATAAATTAAAATCAACTTACATTTCATTAAACAATTTAAAAATGTTCGATGAATATCTTGAAACAACCGAATATCATATAGAAAATGCAAGAACGAAGCATTATGACTTTATAATACAATCAGATTTAAATCCACTTAATATTATCTGGGATAAAAGTAAAAAAATAAAAGGAATTGTTGACTTTGAGTCTATAGGCTACAGCGATAGGATTGAGGGGTTAGCTTGGCTAATCAAATGGTATTCCCGAACAAATGGAATAGCTTCAACTGAGATGTCTCCAATTGTTGCAAATGCCTTTATAAATGGTTACAAAATAAATGATTTTCTTTGTAAAAATGATATTGGCCGTCTATCTTCACTAATATGGTTATCTGGCTGCATAAATTGGAACTTCGTAAGAAATACAACTAAAATCTTAGAAACTAATAATGAAGAAATATTAAGAGAACACATTGAGGCTTATAAACAGCGTGGCGAAAAATTGTTGAAATTGATTCCCAAAAATTAGGGTTATTGTTCAACTAACGGTGTGCTTTATAGGAACAGGGCTATCAGTAAACGGCCATTAATGTTATTCAACTAAAGGTGCAGGTTGTTTAATCAGGACTTGCAAATTTGGAAAAATTATGAAAGATCATTTTCATAAACATATATAATGCCAATTTTGAGGATTCTTATTAAACTAACGAATGCTTTAGTTAAAAATGTGTGTTGCTTAGGCAATTCTTTTTTCTTATTGAATTATCATTAGTGGTTAGTTACAAAACGGCATGTGAGGTAGGAATAGTATGCAATATAATTTAGCTTTCAATATACCAACCTACACGGATGATGAATCAACTTTTCCAAAGCCATTAAACGGAAATTACGATTATTGGACAGTATTATTCGAACACTTTTTAACATGTTCAAATACAATTGAAATTCATTGTTGGAACGAAGAGATTGAAACTATTTCAGAGATTAAATCTCTCTGTAAAAATGAACAAGAGATCGTTAAGGGAAAAAATCTCACTATATTTAGGTGTCAAAAACAGGCTCCCCTTTCAGATTATTTATTGAATAACTATTTAAATAAAATAGGAGAGTTCAAGTGGTTCACTGTTAATTTAGACAAGGATATGGTGTCTGCGTTTCATTCGGGGCACTGGGGGACGGAATTCTTTGTACCTAATGCATTAAAAAGTGATGTTGCATTAATCAAAAGTTTAATTCCCGATGAAACAAGTTTTCATCAAAGTTAACAATTCTTTATTCAACTTACGAGGTGCTTTACTTCAAGAAGGAGTAAAGCCTCTCCATTATCTGTCCTCCAATTTACTTTAGGTATTAATCCTAGCTTCAATACTTCTTATTAAACTAACCTTCCCCTTTAGTTCAATAAGAAAGGCGTAATAATACAAGCAGTAATGGAGTCTTTATGGACATCCATTCTACATGCACGATCAATGATTACTTCCATTGTAATCATCCTTTCTACGGCAAATAGTATTGAAGGCTGGTGCAATAACCAGAGTAGGATTAATCTCCCATGAGTGCTTCCCGTAAGGGAGCGACAGTCTGTGATGCACCGTGGTCATTGGAGTCAGACTAACGGATGGGCTCTATGGCACCATAGTTGATCGACCTTCCTTTCCCAGCCGTAGTATCCTATACCCGTTCTACAAACATTTTCATCCTCTGTAGTGTAGCGCCGAATTTGCGCTACATGGATGGCTAACGGGTGCTTCGTTAAATATTCGCTTACCGAAATAATCAATCTTTGTTCAAAATAGGGGCTATAATTTACTATTAGAATCAACATTTGTAGCTGTGTTTTAATCAATCTTTATTCAAAACCAGCAGATACACCGTGCTTATATAAATATTAGTTTACTCAAAGATAAAGCCTCCTTGCATGGTTTGGTCTCTGATAACACTCCGTTAAGTCTCGGAAAGGATATCTAGCCTCCATTCAAAAATCCCACTAGTCGTTTTGGCGTCGACTAATGGGACATCTATTTCAAATTATTTTAATGGAACCCAAATTTCTGAATAGCAATCTGGACTGAATGGATCATCTTCTGTATACATTTCGAACTCTGGAGTACCTGCATGTTGATATCCGTTAGCAGGGAACCATTCAGAAAAAATTTGTTTCCAAACTTTTGTCATTGCATCAGGCATTGGACCATGTACTTCAAAAACACCCCATTTAGAACCTGGAAGTTCGATTACTTCAAATCCTTCTTTAACGTCACCTGCATATTCTGTAGCAACCCAATAGTCAATTTTCTCATTAGGTTTTGCTACACAAATACCAAGAACTCCTTTAATTTGTCCATTATTAATTTGTGCTAGCTTGTTAGTAGTGCCATCACCATTTAATTCATCCCACATTTTAGGAATTCCGATTAAATTGCCCTCATTCTCAAGTAAAAATTCTTTCTTTACACCTATTGCTTGGAAGCCTTCACGTTCTACGATTTGATATTTCATTGGTTCTGCCCCTTTCAATCTCACCTCTATTACGAGGCGGCTATATGATTTGATCTTGCCAATATTTTTCCTAGCGTCACTTGGTGAAACCTCATGCTGACGCCTAAAGGCTTTTGAAAAAGCCTCGGGAGAATCATAGCCGTACTTAAATGCAAGGTCGATAATCTTACAGTCTGTTCTTTTTAACTCATCTGCCGCCAAAGTCAATCTTCTCCGCCGAATATATTCACCTACTGAGATCTCTGTTAATAATCCAAATGTTCGTTGAAAATTGAATGCAGAAGAGTTTACTTGATTTGCAATGTCCTCTATCGAAATTTCTTCTAATAAATTTTCTTCGATATAGTTAATTGCTTTTTGTAACGATTCTAACCAAGCTGACATGCTATTTCCTCCTTAATTAAATAGTAAAATTATTTCACATTAAATACCTGTCTTTAAATGCTCTGTTCTGTCAGGATTCATTTCTATAAATAATTTTATCTTTTAATTCACCAAAATAAAGGGGTATCCTAAAAGTTACATTGAAATAAAATTCTTAAGTAATGTGTAATAAGAATCTACTAGCTTTTCACTGGGGGGTGCAATGTTTGCTGTTTCGTTAGGAACCTCACAGGAACAGCAAAAAAGTAGCGTTTGAAATCCTTCGTTCATGCGGTGCGAGAATTCGATGGGATGTTTAATATAATGAGTGGAATAGAATAAGAATTGGTAAAAATAAAAGACTTAAAATAGAGACGTATTATAAGAACCCTACTTCCTGGGTTCTTCATTTTAAATACCTAAAAGATTGTGAAAAGATGTACTTAAAGTAACGGGTGCTTTAGCAAAATATGGCCATCTTTTAGATGGTCTATTTTTATGTCAAAACATTAAGTTGATCCCAGATATGCAACTAAAGGGGCAGATTACTTTTTAAAAAATACTGTTATCTGAAATTTATATTCACATTAACTTTTGTATAAGGATGGTTAAAATGATACTTTTATTTAAATCACTTGGATTTGGGGTTCTATTTGGATTAGTTATGTTACTTGCAAATTACGATAAGCCAAGTAAACTTTTGATTTTCCTTAAATACTTTTTAATAGGTACAGGCGGATATTTTTTATATGAATGGATTATGGGGTGAATTCCCTCTTTTTCTTTTACCAAAAGAAAGTTTGTGAAATATTGTACTTAAACTAAACCAGCTAATAGAGTGTCAAGAAAAATTGATCATTAGGGAAACGATAAAGATTCCTCTAGTTAGGGTAACAAAGACTAAGATTTATCAAAGATTAGATATTCAAGCAAGATTTGAGAAAAAAATTGATAAATTTCCTCAATGCAAGGGACTCCTTCAAGTTATTAGGAGACAGTCTGAGAAAGAAAAAAAGCTGGATAAAAATATACGTAATGACAATAGAGGAATGGAATGCAAAATATGAGGTGAAATTTAAAGAGAAAACAGGAATGACACGAATATAGTGAGCAAATTTAAATTTTGTCCTTCCATTTATTTTATGGATCGCCGTTGATTTCTTGGGTGGTTAAGGATGTGCCTCTGCATCTTATAAATTTAGTTTCGTATATTTTAAACTTAAAAAGCTAACAATGGGATTAATATGGAATTTTACCGTTCTTCCAAAAACATATAGAGGTGAGGGATGTACATGTTTTGGAAAAAACAATCAAATGAAAATAAGCCTGTTTCTCAATCAAACGCAGAATCAGAATTATCAATAGAAGCTCTAAAAAAAGCCCTCGTTCAAATGGATGATGCGGAATTTTTGGAAATCAACATTTCTGAAAATCAAAATGTTAATCTTATCTACGTAAGAACCCTGATTGACCAAGAAAGATTAAATGAAAGCATTGTAAAACCTTTATCAAACTTTTCCAAACAATCCATTCAGGAATACAATGTTCACTCAAAAATAAACTCCATTTCCACGTTTAAAGAGGCAAAAAAGCAACTGTTTAAAGGATCAGTCTTGTTATTTGACTATTCGTCAAACCTTTGGTTCGCTATCCCTTTAAAAAATCCACTTGGACGTGCAATTGAACCATCTGATACTGAAACCATCCTTTTAGGAGCAAAAGACAGCTTCAGTGAACAGCTAGAACAAAATATTACGCTCATTCGTAGACGTCTTCCAACACATGATCTGAAAACAGAGAAGTTCACCGTTGGTTCTTTAAGTGAGACAAATGTGGTCTTATTGTACATAGAAGGGCTGACCAATCCAGAATTTGTTTCAATTGCCAAAAAGAAGATTTCGGAAATTAGTTATGATCTCTTCTTTGATTCTTCTCAAGTAGCGGCATTCATTGAGGAACATCAAGACAGTATTTTCCCTCAGTTTCAGCAAACTGACCGACCTGATGTTGTTGCTTATTCACTGGGATTAGGAAAAATTACGATTCTGGTAGATAATACACCTTTTGCTCTCGTTGCTCCAATTACTATTTTTCATTTGTTCCAATCACCAGAGGATTATATTAATCGATGGGTAGTTGCCAGTTTTTTACGCATAATCCGATATGTAAGTTTTATTCTGTCTATCACATTAATCCCATTCTACGTGGCATTAACAACTCATCACTATCAAATGATTCCTTTACAAACACTTTTCGTCTTGGTGGAGTCAAGGAGCAAGCTTCCTTTCACTCCTTTTTGGGAAGCATTTATCATGTTGATTTTTATTGAAATTATAAAAGAAGCAAGCTTAAGGATGCCAACAAAGACTGGTCAAACACTTGGGGTTATTGGGGGCATAGTAATTGGTCAAGCAGCAGTTGAGGCTGGTTTGGCAAGTAAGGTGTTGATTGTCATGGTAGGTATTTCAACTATCGGATCCTTTCTTGTTCCTAATTACCTTGTGACAAAGGCGAATTCATTGATTCAATTCATTCTTCTTATTTTTTCTTCGTTTCTTGGGATAGTAGGGATTGTTCTGGCAATGATTATCATTTTAGCCCACCTTAATGGTTTGTCTTCACTCAAGCAGCCATATTTATCTCCTGTTGCTCCTTTCTACGGAAAAGATTGGCTTGACTTATTCATTCGAGGGCCTTTAGTCAAAATGAAGAAGCGTCCAGAACATCTTAAACCGCTGAAAATGAAGAGATATCAAACTAGGAGATGAACTGATGGAAGCCCTTCAATTATTTAATAAGAATGAAACCTATAATGGGTTCTATATCATGTTGATGGTAAATCGCCTCCAAATGCTTTACTTTTTTTTGATTATGCCAAGGTTTTTAATCCATTCATATATGATTTGGGTGATTATAGTGGTCGGCATATTGTCTCAACTAAACATTCTTCTTTTATCCAAATGGTTTTTAACCCGATTTTCTAGTGCCGGTTACAACGGATTTGTCCAATTATTCGGAAAAAAACTTGTTCGTCTCCTCTCATTCTTCGGTTTGTTCTTTATCCTGCTTAAACTTTTCGTGATTATGTTAGGATTCACGGAAATGGTACAAATATTTATGTTTCCAGCTACAGATTCAAATTGGCTTATCTTTTTTATCCTGTTGTCTTGTTTGTATGTAGCATGGAAGGGCATTGAAAAAACTATCCGTTTTGTCGTAATTTCATTTTTGTGCACATTTTGGATGTTCTTTTTCTTTGCTTTTTTCTTCTTTCCTCCAATAGCTCAACTCAGTGATTTGTATCCAATTATTCCAATGGAATTAAGTGGGGATTCCTGGAAAGGAATATTATTGATTTTATCTTCATTTTCCGGGCCTGAATTTCTGGTATTATTGGGACCATGGTTTAAAACAAATAATAAGACATTTCGTTATTTGTCATATGGGAATGCTCTAACCGTTATAGAGTATGTATCCTTATATATGGCTTCCTTATTCTATTTCGGTTCCAATTATTTAAGCAAAAGTCCATTTCCAATTGTCACTATGGCCCGTTATTTTCAAAATCCAGTAATTGAACGCATTGATATGGTCATGCTTTCTTTGGAATTATTTAACATCGTCTTTGCGAGCTCAATTTTTCTTCTGTTGTTTTATGGAGCATCTAAAATAGCTAATGGAAAAGTGGATAAACCACCCAGTCGAGTAGGTTTTTTATTCAGTGTATTCATTATTTTAATTGGAATGATTCTTGTGAATGAATGGATTTGGAAGTCAGATGAAAAGCAGGTTATTTTACTTAATCTTCAAATTTTAGCAGGGAGCTTAAGTTATTTAGTGGTTCCAATTATTATCGTAGCGATGAAGATAAAGGGGGTTAATAAACATGAGACTACGAAAGAAAATGGCTAAAAAATTTTCAATTATATTTTTTGCATTATGGTTAACTGGATGTGCTCCTTTTACTGAAAATAACATTATTGAAGAGCTTGCTCCAGTCACATTTTTATCACTTAGTAAAGGGGATGAAGGGAAAATAAAAATCAGTACGATATTGCCCCCTCTAAGCAAAGAAAAAAAGAGTGTAAAGACGCAAGAAGTAAGCTTAATAAAGGAGGGATTAATGGATTTTAATTTTAACTTCTACCAGGAAATGAAATCCGGGCAAATGCGAATGCTGATAATTAATGAAGACCTCGGAAAAGAGGGGATTATGTCCGTTATTAATGTGTTATTGAATGATCCGGATATTTCTTTGAGAATCTATTTAGTTATCGTAAAAGGAAATTTTGAAGAATACTTGGAAAATCAATTGGACCAACAAGAAAATCTTGATTACTCTTTTTACCGAATGCTGAAGCACTATGAGGAAAAAAATCAGGGAGAATTAAGTGTCATTAATCTACATGAATTTAAAAATTTGTTATATACTCCTTATTCAGATCCTTTCTTACCTGTATTCAAAATAGAAAATGACGCTATCAGCTATGAAGGTACAGCCCTGTTTCAAAATGATAAACTAGCTGAAATAATAACAACTTTTGATGATCGTATCTTCCAGCTGTTAAACAACGATCACTACTTAGCGGTTTTACCGATCCCAGAAATAGAAGTTGTTCTAGGTCATGTTAGGTCTAAAACGAAAGTGGATATCAATAAAAGCTTGTCTAAAATGACCTATACAGTTAATGTAGACTCAAGAATTGAAGAATACCGGGGAGAAAAGCAATTATTTGACCCAAAGGATTTAGAAGATTTGAAAAAAGATATTCAATCCAATCTTGAAAGACAAACACAAGAACTAGTAAAAAAGATGCAAGAATTGAATGTGGATCCACTACAGCTAGGCATTCATACATTAAAACCATTCTCAAAACCAATGGATGAAAAAAAATGGATTAAACTTTTCGAGAAGATGGAAATTAAGATTGATTATCAATTTAATATTCAGCCTTTGACGGATTCAAACGGACACTAAAAAACATTCCAATCAAAATGAATTGCAGTAATATACCAAGAGTTAATTCAACTTTTCCTTGTTTGTTTTTTTACAATATTGATGCTATCTTGAACCCATCTAATCGGTTAATTCTGTACTCAGCATCAGATGCCATACCTAATAATAGCTTTTCTATATGACTTTCAACTAGGTTCATATCTTAAGGACAAACGAGATTCTTCCAAAATTGAGGATTGTTTTCAAAATCCTTTTTTTGTATGCCTATGTATTTTGGCAACTTCATTTGAGTCGAAATGGGTGCTGCGCATATTTGCAGTGGAAGTATCTAGAGCGCTTTTATTTAACACACCAAGTGCTCTATTCATTGAATGACCTTAAAAAGAACAGCAAAACATTCAAGTAAAGAAATGTTCTATTCAAACAAATATTAAAGAAACTGAAACGAAGATTGATACAAATGAGTCCAAAATTGACCAAATTATGGCTCAAATCCAAGCGTTGGATAATGAAATTATGGCAACCGAGAAAAGTATTTTAGCAAGTATGGATGATGATGCTGGAACATTTGAACCTTATTTTTAAATATGTTGATAATCAAAAGAAAATACCTAAATCCACGTTGGATGATTGGGACCTTGATATAAATACAAGAACATATTCAAATTGCCATTTAACGAAATGTAGATATCGAAGTCAAGACAGGAAAAAAATGAAAGTTCATTTTTCTAAGAGGAAGAATAACCTGGATTGATCTAAAAAGAACAATTTGAAACTAAATCGCATTTAATACATTTGGATGAATGTGGAGATTTTTGTATGAAAATAGAGTCGAGTTGTTAAACATGAGATAATAAACAAAAAGAAGAAGTAAAACGATTGATAGAGGCCATGATAAAGAAAATGCCTCGAGAAAAAGCAATGGATAAATTAAGCCAACTACTACATATATCAAATGAAAACTTTGATGAGCTGACAGAATATTGTTGTATGTCAGATGAAATAGAAACCACCAACCGTTAATTTGGTAGGTGGCTGTTTTGAGATATTTTTTTGTTGGCCATAAAAGTTTTTCTTATTGGACTAAAGGAATTAGGTAGGTTTCTTCAATTTCATCCGCAGTTAAAGGTGGGTTGAACAGATACCCTTGGCCACTGGGACATCCAAACTTCCTAAGGAGATTTACATGCTTGTCTGTTTCAATTCCTTCAGCAACTACATTTAGGTTTAAATTTATTCCTATATCAATTATTGATTTAACAAGAGCCAAGTCCTTGGAGTCGTGCATTCCGCCACGAATAAAAGACTGATCAATTTTCAACGTATCTACGGGTAGTTTCGTTAATAGACTTAGAGAAGAGTAACCCGTCCCAAAGTCGTCTATAGAAATGCCAATACCCATTTTTTTTAATTGTGAAAGGATAGGAAGTACTATTTCAAAATCTTCAAAAACGCTTTCTGTCACTTCAACCTCAAAATATTTAGGTTCCACCTTTGTGGACATCATGCACATTTCTATATACTCAGTTAATTTGGTATAGCGAAACTGATGAGGAGAAACGTTCACTGACACTTTAACAAGAGAATATCCTTTTGCCTCCCATCTAGAGATCTGATTTAAAGCCTCTTTGATAACCCATTTCCCGATTTCATCTATTAAGCCTGTTTCTTCAGCAATTGGAATAAAATCCATAGGAGGTACATTACCAAGCACGGGGTTTCTCCAACGAATTAGCGCTTCCAGTCCATTGAGTTCTAAAGTGGCCAAATCTATCTTAGGCTGATAATGAAGAAGAAACTCATTATTTTCAATTGCTTTCCGCAGTTCTGTTTCAACTTTAATTTTTTGGTCTTGCTTTTCCTTTAGGCGTTTATTAAAGATCTTGAAATTATTTTTGCCAGCTTGTTTTGCAGAGTACATAGCCATGTCCGCAAGATTTACCAGTTCAGTTAATTCGGTACTATCAGAAGGAAAGTAGCTTACGCCTATACTAGTAGTAACATATATTTCATTTCCTTCAATGAAATAAGGAACCTTGATTTGTTCAATAATCTGTTCAGCAATCATAAGAGAAACATCTTGGCTTTTATTGGTGATTAATACGATAAATTCATCGCCGCTTAAATGGAACACAGAGATGGATTCATTTTGGATTGATTTTAATGTTTCAGCTATTCCTTCTAGCAACGCATCACCCACTCTATGTCCAAACTTATCATTTATCAGCTTCAACCTGTCGATGTCCATAAATAGAACTGAAACTGTATTGGAATGCTTTATGTCGGCAAGTTTTCTTTCAAGACTTCTTCTGTTAGGAAGATTGGTTAATTCATTATGATTTGCTAGGAAATCGATATGTTGTTCCTTGATTTTAATGTCGGTTAAATCCCTTACAACGCAAACAATTTTGTTTGTTTCTTCGACTTTGGAAAGCGTAAGCTCTTGCGGAAATTTCGTTCCGTCTACTCTGGTTCCAACTGTTTCGCCTCTCCAAAGCCCTCTTTCATTTAAGATGGGAATAACAGAAGAATTTAAAATTCCTTGCAATGCTTCTTCATCGTAGCAAATATGCCAGGTGTTATTCAACAGATGTTCTTTAGTAAATCCATACATGGTGGCATGAGCTTCATTTGCAAATACAAATTTACCATCTTCATCTGTAATGCCAATTCCATCTATTGAAGAATCCAAACCATATGAGTATTCAATCAAAGTCAACTCTGTCTGGCTTAATCCTTTTATATTTCGCTCTTTCATTGTAACCCCCTAATGACCCAACATAATTTACTTCTTAATCTTATTTTTTATCGGTAAAGAGAAGAGAATATGAAGGTGAAATCAGATTCACAACACTTGCAAGGGACTTCTTTAGAAACGAATTTGAATGATCAAACATCTGTAGTAGTTTCCTTAACAGACCGTCCCTGTCGACCTTGTGTGCTTGCACAAAGCCCTTTGCTTATTCCATCGATGAGCTTAATAGTTTCACTCGCCATTAATGCGATTAGTAGTTTTTTCCAGTCGCTAACTACTTTAATTTCGCTTACAGCAATTACATCTTCGGTGAGAACTTCTAACACGTCTTATGGTATGAGTTTTTCACTTAAATTTTGGTTATTCATAATTGATTCGATTATAAAATCCTTAACCGATTGATTGTCAACCATTCCTTTTATATATAATGGCTATTTTTATTTGAGAATTATGACCAATTTTTAAAGGGCGGATTACGATATCAGAACTGTTTCCTGTTTTTTGTTTAATGCCTTCAAGATTCTGGGACAAAGAGCTTTCAATGAGGTTTGGTGATCTATTGTTGGATTGATTTTGATTGTTTATCCTTTGGATCTTTCTATCATTTTTTGGATTCTTTCGTTTTAAAAATGAAAACATAGCTCAAATACCTTTCTTTTTCATCCCATTTTGTTCATGAAAGAACCTTTTTAAACACATTGGAAAAAGATTAGTCACGAATAAAAGTAAATGGAAGGTTTCTCTTGAAGATTATAAATCTATTTTAATCATACACACCGTTTAAGGATCTTAATTTTTCCGAATATAAATCTCATTTTTAGGGCAATCTTCAATGGATGATAAAATTCGGAGGTGGAGGAATGTTTGAAAAAAAATTAGCACTTCATGAAACTTTGGAATTTCATGAAGTAATTAACTTTAAGACAGTATGTTTACTCAAATCTAAAATGATGCAAGGTATCGTTTTTGACCAAGATCTAAAAGCACTACTGGAGAAGGACGTAAAACAATCTATACCTGCTTTAACTGCAATGATTAAATTATATTCAAATTCTGAATTAAAATAATCGGAGGTCGGTTCGTATGAATGACTATTTAGACCCTATAAATTCTGTTGGCATGCCGGAACTTACTGATTCAGGGATAGCCCTTGAATTTCTGTTATCAACAAAAACTGGGATTAGAAACCTTTCAATTGCATTGACAGAAACGGCAACACCTACAATTAGAAAGTTATTACAGGAGCAACTTGATGTAACCATTGCCTTATATTCCGAAATTGTAGATCTCATGATAAAAAAACAATGGTTAAACCCATATGATTTGGAACTTCAAAAACTCTTGGATATTAAATCCGCTCAAAATGCAGTAGATATAGCTAATTTAAATCTCTTTCCGGGCATTACAAATCGGAAAGGAATGTTTCCAAGCCCACCGAAGAAATAATGAATAAAGAAGGAGATTTCAATAATGAAAGCTGTTACTTTTCAAGGCGTTAAAAATGTTCAGGTAAAAAACGTGAAAGACCCAAGCATCAAAAAAACGGATGATATTATAGTTAAACTTACTACTACTGCCATTTGCGGATCAGACTTACACTTAATTCATGGGATGATACCGAACCTAGGAGAGGATTATGTTATTGGACATGAACCTATGGGAATTGTAGAAGAAGTCGGTAAGGATGTAACGAAAGTTAAAAAAGGGGATCGTGTTATAATCCCATTTAATATAGCATGTGGTCAGTGTTGGTACTGTAATAATGAATTAGAAAGTCAATGCGACAATGCGAATGAAAATGGAGAAATGGGCGCATATTTTGGTTACTCAGATACGACGGGCGGGTTCCCAGGTGGTCAAGCGGAATTTATGCGAGTTCCATATGCTAATTTTACACCTTTTAAGATTCCAGAAAACAGTGAAGTAGCGGATGAAAGTTTAGTGTTACTTGCAGATGCTGCATCAACAGCATTTTGGAGTGTAGACAATGCGGGAGTGAAAGCAGGGGATACGGTCGTAATTTTAGGATGCGGTCCAGTTGGTCTGTTAGCACAAAAATTCGCGTGGCTAAAAGGTGCTAAAAGAGTTATTGCAGTTGATTACGTTGGTTATCGTTTAAAACATGCAAAACGTACGAATAACGTAGAGATAGTTAACTTTGAAGATCATGAAAATTGTGGTGAATATTTAAAGGAAATAACAAAGGGTGGAGCAGATGTAGTCATTGACTGCGTAGGAATGAGTGGAAAAATGACTCCACTGGAATTTCTTGCATCTGGTCTAAAATTACAAGGAGGAGCCATGGGAGCTCTAGTAATTGCAAGTCAAGCTGTTCGCAAAGGTGGAACAATTCAAATTACAGGAGTTTATGGGGCACGTTATAATGCATTCCCATTGGGTGACATCTTTCAACGAAATGTGAATATTAGGACTGGCCAAGCTCCAGTTATTCACTACATGCCGCATATATATAATTTAATTGCGGAAGGTAAGGTTGATCCAAGTGATATTGTCACTCATGTACTTCCTTTAGATCAAGCTAAGCATGGTTATGAAATATTTGACACCAAAATGGAAGACTGTATAAAAGTTGTACTAAAACCGTAAATATACCGGGTTAGTTTTCGAGCATCTCTTATGAGATGCTTTTTTAGATTTTGGAAAGACTAATAATTTTATTCCTTTATAGAAAAATGCTCGTGATGAAATATTATTTAATCAGAATTTGTTAATTTGTTGTATAAACATGGATTGTCCCCATCCAATCACGATAGAAATAATTATCAATTACTAGGCATTAAAAGAAAACTTCAGCATATATAGGTATATTCGTTCAAATTTGATGAGGAGGATAACATGCAACCTATTTTACCTATGGAAAAATATTTTGGGCAGTTTGAACTGGTGCATGCTTTTTATGGGGCTATGCCTACAGGTGTCAGCGTTTCCGAAACTGGTCGTATTTTTGTTTGCTTTCCGAAATGGGGAGACAACGTTCAATTTACTGTGGGGGAAATTGTTGAGGGTGAATTGCAGCCTTATCCCAGTTTAGAAGCTAATTTGGTTAATACTAGAAATATTACGATGTCTTTCGTCAGTGTCCAAAGTATCGTTGCTGATGGAAGAGGAACACTTTGGGTATTAGACACAGGGGCACCAAATTTTTCTGAACCTATTCAAGGGGGAGCAAAATTAATTGCTGTTGATTTAAGCACGAATACAATAAGGAGAGTATATACCTTTACAGAAGATGTTGTCTTGCTAACAACTTATTTGAATGATGTCCGTTTGGATTTTCGGGTTGGAAGAGCAGGCTATGCATATATAACAGATTCTTCTTCCAGAGGGCCAGGGGGCATTATTGTCGTAGATTTAGAAAGTGGGAACGCGTTTAGACGGTTAAATGGGGCAATATCAACTTCACCTGATCCCTATTTTTTACCGAAAGTAGAAGGTGAAATTTTGATGAATCGAAACCCGGACGGCTCGACTTTCCCATTTAAATTGGCTTCCGATAGTTTAGCAATTTCTTCTGATGGAAAGGTTTTATTTTATGCTCCGCTAACCAGCCGACAGCTGTTCTCAATCTCAACAGAAGCCCTAAGAGACAGAAGGATACAGGACATTAATTTATCCCAATATGTGCAGTATTGGGGGGAAAAAGGCGCGTCTGATGGAATGATCACCGGCGCAAAAGGAACCATTTATGCGGGAGACTACGAAAACAACAGTATCCGGAAGATATTGCCGAATGGCGTAATGGAAACCATCGCACATGACCCGAGAATTTTATGGCCGGATACTTTTTCGATTGGCCCCGATCAATACTTATATGTCATAGTGAATCAATTACATCGGCAGGCGAGATTTCATTATGGAAGAGACCTGCGGGAAAAACCATACAGTTTATTTCGTATGAGAATTGATGAATTCCCTGCTCCTACCTTTTCATAATAATCTTAAACGAAGGTAGCTATCCCTCATGGGGGAGCTGCCTTTTTTGTCAGTTAAAATAAGAAACAGGCATCTGTGCAAGAAACGATTCGGATTATAAACTACAATAAAAAATCTACCTTATTCTAAAAACGAACCCTCAGATGAAAAAGAAGCAAATGGTGAAGTGGGTACGATTATAATCAACTGCTGAATAGTTTTGGTGATGGAAATCTGATGCGGTTTGAATATTTTAAACGTAATTAATCATTTTTTTATAAAATGTTAGTAAGTAAAGGAGCCGCTGTTTTTCCAGCTATTTCTTAGAATTTGTAATCGAGGAGTTAGAGTGTTTTATGGGGAAGAAGATATAACCAAATTAATAATTAAGAAGACCCCTGTCTAATAGTTAGAAAAAGTGAGATTGGACATTAATAAGTCTATTATTTCCGGTAGATTATTAGTATAGACTCCACTAATCATTCTCATTCTCTGTGGTTTAGCACTGATTTTGCGCTTCATGGATGGCTAACGGGTGCTTTACTTCAAGATGGGGTAATGCTATTTTCTTGTTGAAATAAATGGGCATTTAGTTCAGTAATCAATTAGCGATATGTGGTAACAAATATGCAAAGGGGTTACAAAAATGAAGGATATTTTTAATCAATCGGACTCAGAGGAAATTTTAAACCGAATAGACAATTTAAGCCGAAATTCAAAACCACAATGGGGTAAAATGGATGTTGCCAAAATGCTGGCACATTGTTCATCCTTCCAAGACATTGCAATGGGAAATGCTTTTCCTCCGAGAGGCTGGTTAGGGATATTAATAAGAAGGAACTGAATACTGTTTTATAGAAGTTACAATTATAAGGGGGAGAAAAATAATGATTAAATTAGTTTTAATGAATTCGGATGAGTAATCTGTCTGGTATAGTAATAGTTACATACAACGAGAAATGGGAAAAATCATTCATATTATTAGAAGGTTTCCTTAAAAAAACTTTAGGTGATTTAATAATATGCGTGGAACACGTTGGAAGCACATCAGTTAAAGGGCTGAGTGCCAAACCAATTCTAGATATAGATGTAGTAATAGAAGATTATTGTGTTTTCCCTGCTGTTATAGAAGGTCTTAAAAAGATAGGTTACTATCATCAAGAAAATTGGAGTTTTGAGGGTAGAGAAGCCTTTGGAAGAAAGGATCCATTAGTTCCGTGGGATGAAAAAAATACAAATTGGATTGAACACCATTTATATGTGTGCATTAAAGATAGTAAAGAACTAGCCAGACATTTAGCATTTAGAAATTATCTTCGTAACAATACAGAGGCAGTTGCTGAGTATGAACAGTTAAAGAAATATTTGGCAAAGAATGCGATAGACAGAGCAACTTACACTGAGGGTAAAACTAAATTTGTTAGTGAGATATTAGAGAGAGTTATGAAATAATGTATTTAGTGTGCCTATAATAATTAATATTTTTTAGTATCTTGTTCAACTAATGGGTGCTTCACTCCAAGAAGGAGTAAAGCTTTTTTTCTATTGAACTTATGCAGCAGTTTAGTTTAATTTAATAAGAGTTTTAAAGGGGGAGGGGAGAACTTGAATAAGAAAAAATTGATGTACAGTATCTTTACTTACAAGAAACCTGAAGGCAGTATTTCAGGTTTCTTTCATTTTACATTGAATGTTCTTGTAATGCCCGCGAACGATTTGAATAAAATCCTCTAAATAAGAGGGGATATGCTTGTCTTTATGCCAAGCTATCTCTGTATAAATTTGATTCAATGCTAAAGAAATAGGTAATTGTAGTAACGAACCACTGTTAAGTTCCTTTTCCACAACCATTCTGGGTAAAAGTGCAATGCCCAATCCTGCAATCGCACATTGTTTAATAGCTTCAATACTGACAAATTCTATCACGTTGTCAGGGTATATTCCTTCTAGTTGGAACTTACTTTCAAATTGTGTTCTATAAGAACAGCCTTTTTCGGTTAATAAAATCGTTTCTTTTGCTACTTCCTCTAAAGTCAGTTTTTCTTTTTTATGCAAATGATGTGTAGGGGGTGCGACTAGCATTATATCTTCTTCTAGCAAAGTTTCAGTATGGATGGTTGACACAATCTTTCGTGTATCGGTGATGAATGCCAAGTCTAGAGTATCAGTTTGTAATAAGTTCTTTGCAATTTCGTTCGTATGGACAGGTTTAAATATTAGTTTGACTTGAGGATGCAACTGTATAAATTCCTGTAGTATAACCGGTAATCTGTATGTACATTGACTTTCTTGTGCACCAATTGTCAAGATTGGTTTAAGTTCATTTTCACCTGTTATTGCATCGCGCATTTCTTTATCGAGTTTGATCATCTTTTCGGCAAAATGCTTTAATTGCATACCAGCCTCTGTAAGGAAAATCCGTTTCCCTAATCGTTCAAATAGAGGTGTTCCTAGCTCTTCCTCTATTGATTTGATTTGTGCTGTAATACTTGACTGTGCATAATCCAACATTTTAGCTGTTTGAGTAAAATTTAAAGTCTTTGCAGCAGTTAAGAATGTATATAAATGCTTTGTTTCCAATGCTTCCACCTCTATATCGAAATATCCGATTGATTTAATCATTATATTCAGCTTTATTGATTCTTGAGGCAATTATATACTTTTTACACAGCGATGCATAGGAAGGAGTACGGAATATGAAGATTACAATACTTGTTGGTAGTTCGAGAAAAGGTGGAAATAGCGAACTCTTGGCGGATTTTGTAGTACAAGATATTGAACATGAAAAAGTGTATATAAAAGACTTATACATTCGACCGATTGAGGATTTACGTCATACAAGAAATGGCTTTCAGGCAGTTAATGATGATTATGATAGATTGGTTGAAGCAATAATGAAAAGCGACGTGTTAATCTTTGCAACACCGATTTACTGGTATAGTATGTCAAGTTTAATGAAGAATATGATAGACCGATTTAGTCAAGCAATTCGAGATGAAAGATATCCAAATTTGAGAGAGCATTTAAAAACAATACGAGCAATCGTTGTAGTTGTTGGTGGCGATGACCCAAGGATAAAGGGGCTGCCTCTTATTCAGCAGTTTCAATATACATTTGACTTTTTAAATATGCCTTTTTCATCTTATATTATTGGAGAAGCTAATCAACCGGAGGAAATACTTAAAGACAGTCGCGCTTTATTGCAAGCTGCTTGGTTAAATGAAAAACTCAAATCAGAACTATACGCAGAGGAAGAATAGATGGTTATGAAAGCAACTACAGGTAGAGAATCGGAGCTCCTTAGAGAAAACATCATAAGTAAATGAGGTATAATTAGATCATTTCTAGCCGTAGCAGTAAAAAGGCAGTAGGTACCCATCTACGAGACTAGCCCTTTCATAAATGAAACGTGTAAGGTATGTGATATACAAAGAGTGTCAGTCACCATTAAAGGTGCCTGACACTCTTTTGTTTATGCGGGGAGTAAATGGGGTATTAAACATTCATTAGTTAGCTACTCAGTTAGCTAAGGGTATTGTAGAAATAAAAAAGAGTGAAAGGGATTGATAGTTAGCATGTGGTTGAACAAAAAGTTAATATTGGTTTTCAGTTTGATCGTGATTTGCTTTTTATCTGCTTGTGCCGAGAAGGATAAGCTTGCCGACGGATCTGAACTTATACATAAAGATCAATTTGTTTTTGCTGCTTCTGGTGAGTTTAAGCCATTTAGTTATATGAATGATGATCTCACCATGTCAGGCTTTGATATTGAGGTTGGCGAAGCCATTGCTAAGGAAATGGGTCTTAAGCCGGTTCAAAAGCGAATTAAATTCAAAGGGATTGTAGAAGGGGTAAAAACAGGCCGTGCGGATGCAGCTGTTGCTAGCCACACGATTAATTCGCAGCGGAGCGAACATGTTTCCTTCACTACGCCTTACTATTATTCTGGACCGCAAATTTTCACCAGACCGGACAGTCAAATTAAGACTGTCGACGATTTAGCGGGAAAAGAAGTTGCTGTAGCAAAAGGTTCGACTTATGCCGATACAGCCTCTAAGTATACAGACAAAATAAAAACATATGACAGTGATATTACAGCTTTACAAGCATTAAGCAGCGGACGTCATGATGCGGTAATCACAGATTTTGTTACTGGGAAAAATGCTGCAAAGGGAGGATTTAAGATTAAAGAGCAGCAGTTAATCGATCGTAGTGAACAAGCGATTGTGCTGCCCCAGGATAATCCAAAACTATTGAAGCGAGTAAACGAAGCGCTGGAGAAACTCCGGGAAAATGGGACCCTAACTCGAATTAGCATCAAATATTTTGGTGAGGATATTACCATTAAACCGGAATAAATCAATACCAGGGAAAGAAAGGAAGAAGATACATTGCCAAGTTTTTCACATTTTTTTCACACACTTATAGAAACAAAAGATGTATTCATACAAGCCATGATTTTAACATTAGAGCTGACTGCTGTTTCTATCTTATTCGGAATAATTATTGGTCTTTTCTTTGCCTTATTAAAAATCTCTAAAATAAAAATATTAGAATTCATTTCAGATGCATATGTCTATTTGGTCCGCGGAACACCGCTAATTGTTCAAATATTTATCCTCTACTTCGGAATAAGCGAGATTTTCCTCCTTCCTGATTTCTGGGCTGCTTCATTTGCCCTCGCGTTACATAATGGAGCTTATATTTCCGAAATCCTTCGAGGAGCGATTCAGGCAATCGATAAAGGACAGATGGAGGCAGGACGCTCTTTGGGGATGACAAAAGTACTGACATTACGGAGGGTTATTCTTCCGCAGGCATTCCGCCGGGCGCTACCGCCTTTAGGCAACCAATTTATCATCGGGTTAAAAGATTCTTCGTTAGCCGCATTTATCTCCATGAATGAACTGTTCAATGTGGCGACAACACTAGGATCCAATAATTTTGACGAAATGACCTATTTACTCATTGTAGCAGTCTACTATTTATTGCTAGTGGCGCTGTTGACATTCGTAGTGAACCGATTTGAACTGAAATTAGCAGTAAGTGACAGATAGGAGACGAGGACATTGGACACAAAGGAAATGATTAAAATTAATCAATTGAATAAATCATATGGAGACTTACATGTATTAAAAAATATCGATATGACAGTTTACGAGGGCGATGTAGTTTGTTTAATAGGAGCGAGTGGCTCGGGGAAAAGTACTCTTCTTCGCTGTTTGAACTTTTTAGAAAGGAAGGATAACGGCAATATTATAATTAAAGGAAATGAAGTCGACCCAGGCACCGATAACCTCAATAAAATTAGGGAAAAGGTAGGAATGGTATTTCAGCATTTTAACTTGTTCCCACACAAAACTGTTTTGGAAAATATTATCGAAGCACCTATTATGGTAAAAGGAGTTGACAAAGAGGAGGCTATCTCGAAAGCAAAACAATTACTGAATAAAGTAGGCTTGGAGGATAAGTTAGATGTCTATCCCAGTAAACTATCAGGCGGGCAAAAGCAACGGGTGGCGATTGCTAGAGCACTTGCGATGGAACCAGAAATTATGCTTTTTGATGAGCCAACATCGGCACTCGATCCCGAGCTTGTGGGAGAAGTTTTAACAACCATGAAAAAATTGGCTGAAGAAGGAATGACGATGGTTGTTGTTACCCATGAAATGGAATTTGCTAGAGAAGTAGCGGATTGGATTGTGTATATGCACGATGGAAAAATTGTCGAGCGCGGCAACCCTGAGCAATTTTTCAGCCATCCAAAGGAAGAGCGAACTCAGGAGTTTTTAAAGACGACATTTCTGAAATAAAATATGAAATTTTGTTTATATATTTAGGCATGACCGCGTATTTTAATTGTACTTGGACTTTTAAACCTATTGAATTTTGAGCTACCAATTATAATGTCATTGGACAATTTGTCCATTTACAACTTAGTTAGTAACCGTAGTTGTAAAGTTATGCATTAATATTCACATTTTAGTTGGATTATAAATTAAAATCACCTCTCTGATTTTCTGAGAGGTGATTTTTTAATGGATATTAATCTTTAATATTGTAAAGGCTTTGTTTAGTGTTTCTAGATAAAGGGGGAAGTATTTTGAGATGCTTGTTATTTTTTATTGCCTTATAGGAAAATCATTAAGAATAGAAAAGGTGAACTAACCGCTCTTACACTTATTCAATGTAATAAAAGGAGAGTGCTTTTACATACTTGTTATGCTAAAATATTGAGTGAATGTTCATTCAATTTATAAAGGGGTGTTTGTATGTTGTTGAAAGGGAAAACGATTATTGTTACTGGTGGATCTAACGGTATGGGTAAATACATGGCAATGAGTTTCGTTGCTGAGGGAGCGAACGTAGTTATTACGGGTCGGGACAAGGAAAGGCTTGAAAATGCAAAGCTAGAAATAGCGCAGCATGGGGACCATATTGAAGTTTTTCAAATGGATGTAAGAGATCCCGATCATGTTGCTGCAATGGTAGAATTTACTGACAAGACATTTGGCAGTATAGATGGATTAGTTAACAATGCTGCTGGTAACTTTATTGTAGAGACAGCCAAGCTTTCTCCAAATGGCTGGAAGGCAGTGATTGATATTGTACTTAATGGTACTTTTTATTGTTCTAGTGCTGTAGGCAACTATTGGATCAATAAAGGAACGAAGGGCTCTATTATAAATATGCTAGCCACATATGCATGGGGAGCAGGAGCCGGTGTGGCCCACTCTGCAGCAGCAAAAGCAGGTGTTATGTCTTTAACTAGAACTCTTGCAGTAGAATGGGGAAGTAAATACGGCATACGAGTAAATGGAATCGCTCCAGGTCCTATCGAGCGAACTGGGGGAGCAGGAAAGCTGTGGGAATCAGAAGAAGCAGCGAAAAGAACAATTCAAGCAGTGCCTTTAAAACGTTTAGGTAAGCCTGAGGAAATAGGAGATCTGGCAACATTTATTATGTCCGATAAAGCATCCTACATGAATGGAGAAATAGTAACACTTGATGGTGGTCAATGGTTAAATCAATTCCCATTTTAACTAATCATTTATTTTAGATATAAGTTAGATAAAAATATAAGTGGGATATGCTGGGGAGTATTAGTGGAGTACCTTGGTGTTAAATTGACCAACTAAGTCTAAAAAAATATAAATAAATTGTAAGCGATTTCATAGTTTTTTATTCCTTTCATATGCTATCATAGTTTTATAGGTTGTGTTTTCAATTAATGAAAACAGACAAAGGAGTAGGATTCAATGATATTTGTAAGTAGTAAGGATTTTTTACAAATTCCTATTAAGGATTTCATTATTTCAGCCGAGAAGGTTGCTCATGTGCAATTAGGCAACAATGCAGAACATGCACTTTTGGTATTAACGAAAACTGGATATTCATCCATTCCTGTGCTTGACGTTAAATATCGCCTTCAAGGATTGATTAGCACTCAACAGATTACAGATGAAATACTTGGTTTAGAGCATATTGAATATGAGCGTTTGCCAGATCTAAAAGTTGATCAAATTATGAAAAAAGACATTGCCTCTATTCATATTGAAGAAAAATTCCAAAAAGGTTTAGATCTGTTAGTTAATAATCCATATGTATGTGTCGTGGATGATGAAGGAACATTTATGGGAATTTTAACTAGAAGAGTTATTCTAAAGCAAATGAAGAAGTATTTATACCAATCCCAGGAATCTCAAGTATAATTATATATAGACAGAAAAAAAAAGGCCTTTTACAGAGGGCCTTTTTTTTATAGTGAATCCACCTAATAGTTAACTCCTGTTATTAAAAGAATACATTCTAAAGAAAGAGGCTAAAAAATGAATTCGGACTATCTTATTATCAAAACACTAGCGGAAGAACAAAATATGCGTAAAGCTGCAGAGAGACTATTCCTTTCTCAGCCAGCGTTATCTCTTCGCCTACAAACAATTGAGAAGGAATGGCAGACAAAATTGTTTTTACGTTCGCAAAAAGGTCTCACTGCTACTCCAGAAGGAGAGCTA
Organism: Psychrobacillus sp. NPDC093200; assembly: GCF_050280345.1. NCBI lineage: Bacteria > Bacillati > Bacillota > Bacilli > Caryophanales > Bacillaceae > Psychrobacillus > Psychrobacillus sp. NPDC093200. The sequence continues at coordinate 1,145,838 of NZ_JBNNVC010000001.1, forward strand.
GTAATTGAGTTTGCCAATAATATGCTACAGCAAAGAGAAGAAGTATTCGAAGCTATTCAATCATTGAGCTCTAAGGTTCATGGAACATTAAAAATTGCTTGTGCCTCTATTGTAGGTCAAAACTGGCTACCCAAAGTGCTAAAGGACTTTGTACAAACTTATCCGGAGGCTAAAATTTCCTTGTTAACCGGTTGGAGCTCCGAAATTGTGAAAGCAATATATGATGGGGAAGCTCAAATAGGAATTGTGCGTGGGCAAACAGATTGGAAAGGGAACAAAATACACTTATTTAGAGACACGCTATACTTGGTTGACAAAGACATGACAGCTATTGACGATGTTTTGACTACAGAAAAGCCATTAATCCAATTTAAGAGTGACTCGAACTATTACCAAGAAATTCAACAATGGTGGCAAAAGCACTTTTCTGTAAATCCTAAGCGTCAAATTATTGTCGACCAAATTGAAACATGTAAACAAATGGCGCTAAATGGGATTGGCTATGCTATTTTACCTTCAATTACGCTGACAGGCCATGAAAATGTGAACAAGATACCTTTAACTAATAACGAAAAAGAGTTTGAACTCACTCGAGATACATGGTTAATAGGTTACGACGCCTCTTTTGATCTTCCACAAGTTGACGCTTTTGTAAAAATTGTTAATGAACATGCGAAGAAATTCCAATAAAGGAACTTTCTTTGGGGAAAAACGTACTAAAATATATACATAATAGGAGGGAAAAAATATGCAGATACGCAAGTTTGCTTTGGCCATCATCGCACTTTTTATCATTTTTAGTATAAATCCATCAGATGCCTCAGCAGCTCCAAGCTTACAGGTCAAGATTAATCTTGGCTTTGACGGAAAGGCAAAGTATGGGGAAGGACTACCTATAACCATTACTGTGGAAAATTCAGGTGACCCCTTTTCTGGGGATATCGTGCTGGATATGTTCGAGTCTTATAATTTAGGTAATGGTCAAGCTATACCATTTGAAATAGGGGCTGGAGAAACAAAAACAATCCAAATAGCTTCTTCTGGTTTAAGCGATGATTACTTATACTCAGGCTCCAATATTCAACTTGTTCATTTTTATGAAGGTGGCTGGGAAAAAGGAAAGTCAATTGATTATAAAGGTTCTAAAAATCTTAAAGCTAACATGATGGATCCTTCTTCTATATTTTACATGACACTAACTAACAGTGCCGACCGTTTAACTGTTTTAAATCAGTTAAAGCAATCGAATGCTCAAGTAATTCATTTAGGTCAACTAAATAACTTTATTTTTCCATCAGAGGGTGTAGCCTGGCAAATGGCGGATTATATAGTTATTGATGAATTTGTCCTTGCGGATCTTTCAGAAGTTCAGCAGAATGCGCTTATAGAATATGTGAGTTCTGGGGGATATATCCTTATTGGAGCTTCTGAAAATACATCGGCTGAGCTTGGATTACTATCGCAACATCTTCCATTAAATTTACAAGGAGTCACAAAAAATCTTTCACCTGAAAAAATTAGTACTATAACAGGTGGTAAATTACTATCACAAGATCTTACTCTACACGATGCAACATTAACAGATGGAGGGCAGCCCTTAATCAACTTAGATGGGACATTGATAGCTGCTAAAAAATCACTAGGTAGTGGAGCCATTATTCAAACAACCTTTTCCTTAGGGGATGCACCTCTTGCAAAAGATGATGTTTATAAAGAGCTAATAAAAGCAGTGCTGCAGCCTGTAAATACGCAGGCAACTAATTATATGTATGGAAACAATCTAAAGGATCAGCTAGTCTATGAAATTGGAGAGACAAATTCATTGTTTGCTTCTTTTAAAGTTTCGACGCCACTGATGATTGGTATTGTAATTATTTATATGCTTCTAGTCGGTCCACTTCTTTACTTTATCTTGAAACGGAAGGATAAAAGAGAATATGCTTGGGGAATTATTCCATTGATCGCTATTTTAACTTCTGCTGGGATATTTGGCTATGGTGCAAAGGATCGCATCGCTCGACCTCAAGTGCAACAATCCTCTTTCTTATATGTTAATGAAGACGGTAGTTTAAATGGCTATTACGCCGAATCGATTTTAAGCAATAAGGGTGGAGAATTCTCTTTTACTTCACCAAATTCAACTTCTATGGTCGCACAACGAAGTTTTAATTCCTTTACAGGGAATCCTACTAATATACATGAAAATGTTATTCTAGAAAAAAGCTCCAACAGTTCAGATCTTACATTCAGGGATCTAGGGTATTGGTCCGTATCTTCTTTTTATGGAGAAACCTATATTCCAAATGCAGGGCAACTAGCTTCTGACCTTAAAGTGGAAGCCAGTAAAATAACCGGTACTTTAACTAATGATTTTCCATTTTCTCTTAAAGAAGTTTCGATTTGGTCCGGTTCAAAGCTAATTGTGCTAGGAGACCTAAAACCTGGAGAACAAATGCAAGTCGACAAAGACTTAGGATCCGTAATGTTAAGCCCAACCTCTAATCCTTTTATTAATACTAGTGGTAATTGGGGACAAAATACAATGAATCAAGAAGATTTAATGACACAACGTAAACAATCCTTATACTCTACAAGCAAATTAATTGAACAAACTGGTGGTAAGCCAGCGATTACTGCATTAGTAGAGGAGAATATTGTTCCAATTGAACTTAAAGGTAAAAAAGTAGAAATGTCTGCTCTAAACTTACTAATACAACCTTTTGAGGCAGAGACAATTTTAACAGGCGAGTTTACACTACCTGCAACTAGCTTTATGGTAAATGTTGAAACAACTTCCTTTGGAAAATATATGGAACCAGTGGAGAATAGTAATTTTGAGTGGTATTTAGACGACGGTGAATACATTACGTCCTGGAAACTACCTCAGAATCTTCCTGTAGAAGGCGTAAATTACACACAATTACAAATAGCTAATACAGATCGAAACTCCCATACTATCGAGTTATTAAATAATAAAACAGAAATATATGAGCCTATTGAAGAAAGTAGATTTACAATAAAAGAAAATATATTAGATTATATCAATCAAGATGGAGAAATTATTTATAAATTAATTAAGGATTCCAATAATGGAGATCCATATACACGACTTCCAGAGGTACGTATTAAAGGGGAGGTTAAGTAATGATAGAGATTAAAGGACTAACTAAAAAGTATGGCTCGTTCTATGCTTTAAATGATTTAAATTTAACTTTACAAGAGGGAACAGTTTTTGGATTTGTTGGAGCAAATGGAGCTGGTAAATCTACCACCTTCTCCATATTAGCAACACTACTACAGCCAACCTCTGGTGATGCGCTAGTGAATGGTAAAAGTGTTAAAACAGAGCCACATGAGGTTCGAAAACAGATTGGATATATGCCAGACTTTTTTGGTGTATACGACCAACTAAAGGCAAATGAATATTTGGACTTCTATGGAGCTTCTTATGGTATAACGGAAGCAGAGAGAGCGGTTCTAATTCCTCAATTATTAGAGTTAGTCAACCTAACACATAAAAGATACGAATATGTAGATCTTCTTTCTAGAGGTATGAAACAACGCCTATGCTTAGCAAGAGCATTGATACATGATCCAAAGGTTTTAATCTTAGATGAGCCAGCCTCTGGTCTAGATCCGAGAGCTAGAATCGAAATGAGAGACATATTAAGACAGTTAAAGGATATGGGGAAAACCATCTTAATCTCCTCTCATATATTGCCAGAGCTTGCAGAAATGTGTGACGAGATTGGAGTCATTGACGGAGGCCGATTGATTGCTCATGGTTCGGTGTCAGAAATTCAAGCACAACTTGCTGGCGAAAGGCATATAACCGTCAAAGTAAAAGGTTTGCTTGAAATTGCTACAACTTTCTTTGAAGAGGATCCTTTTGCTTCTAAAGTAGAGACTGACCCAGTTAAAAATATAGTTACCTTCAACTATAGAGGTACAGAGGAAGATCAAATTAGTCTGCTTAAAAAGGCAGTGGAACAGGAAATAAAGGTTATATCATTTGCAGAAACAGAGACAGATTTAGAGGATGTCTTTATGGAAATTACAAAGGGGGCGAAATAAGATGAAGCAAGCATTAAGTAATCCAGTGCTTATTAAAGAGATAAAATTACGTTTTCGCTCTCTAAAAAGTTTCACAGGAATCCTATTTTATCTTATTGCTATGTCTATATTTGTGTTTGGTTTTATCCTGTTAACGACCTCTTTTACGGGCACAGGTTATTTTAGACCCGAGGAAAGCTTTTTCATGTTTGTAATGCTCACATATATCCAGCTCGGTTTGATACTTTTTATCACTCCGGGTCTCACGGCTGGTGCTATCAGTTCAGAGCGTGAGAAGCAAACATTGAACATATTATTAACAACATCGCAAACTTCTTTTCAAATTATTATGGGTAAATTGTCATCGTCGATTGCATTCTTGCTGTTACTGTTAGTAGCGGGCTTACCCGTGTATAGCTTTGTTTTTCTATTCGGTGGAGTTTCACCAGGGCAGCTCGGACTAATATTTTTGTTTTTCTTTTTAACTATGTTGGCGGTCGGTGGAATAGGGATTATGTATTCTACAATTATTCGAAAAACGATTGTATCGATGATTGCAACATATGGTACGATGATTTTTCTAGCTGGGGTAACAGGTTTCATTTATCTCGTTCTTACAGGAATGAATAGCTTGGCAACTGGGGCATTGGCCACGACTCCTCAACCCATTGCCCATTTTTTTGCAACGATTAATCCAGTTATACTAATGATCAATTTAACAATGTCTAGTTCAACAGACTTTATAAGCCAAACCACTAATATAGATTTTCCAATTTGGGCTGGATATGCAATTTTTTATGTTTTGCTAACGGTTTTAACAATCTTTATAGCAGTAAAGAAACTACGGGTTAATATGAAGAAATATAAGTAAGGAGGAAAATAAATGGAGAGCAGAAAAAGATTATTGCTATGGATTAAAAGAGCAAAGCGCAGCCTTACAACAGAGCATTATTTTAAAATGTTACAAGGAGCTTTGTTTTACTCCTTTCTTTCTGTTGCTGTAATTCTACTAGTATCTCGCTTATTTGTTTTTCCCTATTACACAATATATGCCTGGTCTTTAGCGGGTATTGTATTTTTTCTTCTTTTAGGAAGAGCTTTTTGGAAGAGACCTACGAAAGAAACAGCATTGTATAAATTGGATTCTTTTTTTTCTGATAATGTCCTTTTAACTGCCGTATCATTTTTAAATAATAATTCTCCACTTGCTCATGGAGTTTTGCAAAAAGCAGCAAAGAATGGCCAGGAAGCTTTGGATAAATTTAAAAAAAGAGAAAAGCATTATTTTCAGGCAAGGTGGTCCATAGGCTTTTTAACCTCCCTTGCAGTGGTGTTTTTATTAGCATCATTTCCTGCTACCACGCAGTTAGAGGCAAAGGACATTGAACAAGAAAAGCAAGTGATCAATGACATTAAGAAGGAAGTAGAAAAATTAGAGAAAAAAGAATTAGCTAAGTCAGTAAAAAAAGATTTAGAGGAATTAAAAGAGAAACTGAAAAATACTGAATTGGCCGAAGAAGCACTTAGAGAATTAATAAAAAAACAGAAGGAACTTGCATTAAAGGAACAAAAATTAGAGGAAAAGAAAGAATTAGCGAACAATGAAGGTAAAGAAAGTTCAGCTTTGTCAGAGAAAGAGCAGAAAGAACTTGCTTCCTTGGAAACAGCGAATAGCGCATTATCTCAAAGTTCTGCCACTGCGCAGTCTACTCTTAGCAAAATGGGTAAAAAGCTTCCGTTTTCATCAAATAATGTAGCACAAGGTAATCAGAATTCTAATAATAACAGTCCTAATACTAGTTCTAATAATCAACAAGGGCAACAAGGTCAACAAGGCCAACAAGGTCAGAATCAGCAAGGTCAACAAGGCCAACAAGGTCAGAATCAGCAAGGTCAAGGCCAGGGTCAAGGTCAAGGCCAGGGTCAAGGCCAAGGTCAGGGTCAAGGTCAAGGCCAGGGTCAGGGTCAAGGTCAAGGTCAAGGCCAGGGCCAGGGTCAGGGTCAGGGCCAAGGTCAAGGCCAAGGTACGGGGGCTGGCAAAGGTTCTGGAGGAAGAGATCTGTTATCGATTCCATCAAGAATTGGGGGCACTGGAGAAACTACTATAGATGGTGGAAATCTTGGTGAAGGAAATTTCTCTAGCGAAGAACCAGCGGAGGCGCCAACTACTAGAGGCACAGCCAAACCTTATGAAGAAGTTATTAATGAATATTCAGATTCCTATTTGAAAAGCTCAGAACGAATGCAACTACCTTCTGATTTACAGCGGATTGTTCAGGATTACTTCTCGTCCGTAGAAAATAATAATTAATGGAGGAAACTATGGAGTTAACAACTGAAGACTATATGAATATGAGTAAACGATTAGAGGAAGTGCGCCATGAGATTGGTCAATTTATAGTTGGCCAAAAAGAGGCAGTAGAGTTTTCAATTTATTGTGTTTTAGCAGATGGTCATGCTCTTTTAGAGGGATTGCCTGGACTAGGTAAAACTATGCTCATTCGTACCATTTCTGAAGTGCTTGACCTTTCTTTCTCACGTATTCAATTTACGCCAGATTTAATGCCATCTGATATTACAGGTACGAGCATGATTGAACGATTAGAGAATGGAAAACAGCAATTTAATTTTCAAAAGGGGCCAATATTTAGTCAGATGGTGTTAGCTGATGAAATTAACCGAGCTACTCCTAAGACTCAAAGTGCTCTCTTAGAAGCAATGGGAGAGAAAACAGTAACTGTGCTTGGAGAAACTAAGCAGATGGATAGACCATTTTTTGTGTTAGCTACTCAGAATCCAATAGAAATGGAAGGGACTTATCCCTTACCAGAAGCACAAATGGACAGATTTTTATGTAAAATAATTGTTTCTTACCCAACTAAGGAAGAGTTAATGGAAATTTCTAAGCGAACTACTGGAAGCCAAATTATTGAGTTGAGTAAAATAATGAATGCACAAGATATTGTGACAGCACAGCAAATGGTGAAGGAAGTATTGATAGCTGATGATATGTTGGAGTACGCGGTAGATATTATCGCTGCCACTCACCCAGAATCTTCTGTAGTTTCAGAGGTACAGCAATATGTTCAATATGGAAGTGGACCTCGTGGTTTACAGAGCCTTATAAAATTGGCGAAAGCACGTGCCCTAGTAGCAGGGCGCTATCATGTTTCTATAGCAGATATTAAAACAGTGGTAAAACCAGTTTTAAGGCATCGTTTGCTGCTTAATTATGAGGGAGAAGCGGAAGGTAAAAGCGCGGATGACTTAATAGAAATTATTCTACAAACAGTTAAGCAAGGACAAAATGTATGAGTAAAGAATATTTAATCCCAAAGGATTGGAGCGGAAAGCTAAGTCGCTTGTCTTTAGCAACCAAGTCTAAACTACGCGGGCAACATAAAGGGTCTCATCGCTCGCAAAGATTTGGTGCTTCTCTAGATTTCTCTGATTTCCGAGAATATACACCAGGAGATGACGTTCGCCAAATCGATTGGAATGTGTATGCTCGGACAGATAAATACTTTATTAAGCGTTTTTTAGATGAGCAGGAAATGAGAGTACATATTTTATTAGACTCATCTAAGTCGATGGGTGATCCTCTAAAGTGGAATTTTGCAAGACAGTTAGCAGCTTCTTTAGGAATTCTTGTACTCCAAAGAGATGACAGATTATCATTTGCTGCCGTTACTAATGATAAAAATTTACCTTTTAGAAGAAAAGGAGCAACCTACCGGAAAGCATTTACCCAAGTAATAACTGATTTAAAAGAGCCTACCATGGCAGACTCCTTTGCAAAAAACGCCGTCTCATTTCTACCTAAAGACAGTACGGTATTATTCCTTATTACAGATTGCCTAGAAGACTTGGAAACATTAAAATCTCTTATACAAAAGCTACCTCGTTTTGCTGGAGATATACGAATTTTACAAGTTGTCACAAATGAGGAACTTGTTCCGTCTTATTCTGGAGATATTCAACTAGAGGATGTAGAAACTTCTCAGCGATTAAATATTTCTATGTCATCTAGAGTAATAGAGACATACGAACAAGAACATCAGTTACATCAGCGTGGTTTAGAGAATATTTGTAGTAAATTCGGAGTGAGACTTCTACAGGTAAATGCAGATGAAGGTATCTCTCATGTAATATTTCATCAATTACTACGAGCAAATTGGGTGCAATGAGGTGAGTATATATGGGTTTTAGTCAATTACCATATTTATGGACAGTAATATTTCCGATTGCCGTTCTTTTATATTACTTTTTTCGAAAGAAATATAAAAAGCAATCTGTCTCCTCAACTCTTTTTTGGGATGAAGTGATGAAAGAGACAAAGGCCTCTCCTTATTTACAGCATCTTCAACGTAATGCGTTATTTTATTTACAAATGTTAGCAATGATTTTGCTCGTAATTGCACTTATTCAACCTTTTTTGAAAAAAGAAGCACTTGCTGGTGAGCAAATTGTCTTTATTGTGGATACTTCTGCCACGATGGAGGTTAACGTGGATGACGCTATCTTATTTAACAAACATAAGCAGGAAATGCTCGATCTGGTTGAACAGTTATCTGGAAAGCCATTGACACTTATTACTACGGGAAATGAACCTGTCGCAGCTTTAAGGCAGGAAACGAATATCAATGAAATTAAAAGAGTAATAAATAAGTTAGAAGTGACTTATGAGGATGAGAATCTTTCAAAAACTTTGGATTTTGCTCAATCCTTTTTTCAAAATAAAGCTACTTCGGTATATGTGTTTACAGATCAGATAGATCGTCAGACCTTGCCGTTACAATATGAAAATGTAAGCTGGAATGTAATCGGTCAAACTAAGGAAGTATCCAACATATCTATCAAACGCCTTGGGGCAACCAAGATGAAAAATGGAACTTCAGCCTTGATCCAATTAGCTAGTCAAAATAGAGAAGAGCAAACAGTGTCCTTAACCTTGTCAAATGGAGAAGGTGAATTTGTTAAAGAATCCGTTAGATTGCCTGCGGGTGAAACAGTCACCCTTTCCTTTGATGAGTTACAGGAGGCAATTTTTCTGAAGGCAACTATAGATGTGGAAGACGATTATCTCATGGATAACGAGATGACCGTGTTCTTGCATGATCAACTCTCTAAGATTTTCATAGATAGCTCTCTTCACACTTTGGTACGCACTGCCTTTCAATCACTTGGTGTTGACATGAGTAGTATACCAGCTGAACAGGTAAGCCTAGTGAAGGAGGAGGGAATTCTAGTTACTAATCAATTTAGCTTAGTAGATCAATTAGAAAGACCTGCCTTATTTATCGGAAGGAATGATGAAAATCCTGTAGAGGTTAATGGAACTGTTCAAACGGATGATCACCCTTTGTTTTCCTTTGCTGACCTTTCGGATATCTATGTAAGTAGCGTATATCCGGGTGTGGAGGGCTATAAAACGATAGCAACAGTTGCTGAGCAGCCCTTTATACAGATCTCTCCAAGGGGAGATATTATTGTACTTTCCGATATACAAATGACAGATTGGCCGTTAAGTCCTTCTTTCCCATTGTTTATGTGGAGTGTGAAAGAGCAGCTATCTAATAGTAATACTTATTTAGGATCTTTCACTCCGAATGAGAGAAAACCACAATCCTTAGGTAGCGCTACTAATGAGTGGGAAATTTATACGCTAGACGATTCTTATGAATATTCTATTGAGAATGGAGGAGCATTTGTTGCTCCTAGAAAACCAGGTTTATATGTTATACGTTCTGGTGAGAAAGAAAAATATTTTTCAGTAGCAATATCTCAAAAAGAAAAAGAAATTATAAAAGGTTCCTCATATTCTATTGGAGGACTGGGAGTAGAACAGCAGGATGAGAACTATGAAAAGTATTCCATTGTTCCATTTTTAATTGTTTTATTATTATTGTTGTTTGTTATCGAGTGGGAGGTGCAAAGACGCCGTGGATTTACGAGTTGATCAACCACTGCTTTTACTATTATTAGTACCTATTCTCATTTATTTTGTTTGGACATGGAAAAAGGACAGAAATATATTGAGGAAAGAGGGAAGGACTGTCTTCTTTATACGAGTGCTTGCTATATTTTGCTTAGTGCTGGGTCTTACAAATCCTTATTTATTGCTGCCCATTAAAGAGGAACAGATTGTTTTTCTGATTGACCGTTCCGCTTCAGTACAAGGAACTGATCAGCAGGTAAGTGAATGGATTGAAGCAAGCTTAGATTCTCGAAAAGATAGACATTTAGTAGGCGTATATACATTTGCAGAGGATTTTCAAACGGAGATACCCCTGACTGATGAGGAAATAAAACTTCCTGTTTTTAGTCCTATGAAATCACCAGGTAACACCGATATCGCTAGAGCGTTACAGTTATCAACCGGAATAATAGAACCAAACAAAGCAACAAGAATTGTTCTATTTACAGACGGAATTGAGACTAGCGGAACTATAGCAGACGAGCTTATGAAAATAGCTGGCAGTAATGTAACCGTAGATGTAGTACAGCTTGAGAGAGTATCATCGGAGGACGTTGCTGTTACATCCTTTGAAACACCTCCTGTAGCCTTCGAAGGAGAGCAACAGCAGCTTAATGTAGAACTCCAAGCGACTAAGGCTACAAATGGCGAATTATTACTTTATCAAAATGATCAACTACTAAGTAGAGAGCAAGTCGCCTTGGAGCAAGGATCTAATAGTTATACTTTCCGCAACACCTCCAAGGGTGAGGGTCTGTTAAAATATGAAGTACAGGTAATTGTTCAGGGGGATGCCTTGATTGAAAATAATAAGCTTACGAGTGTAACTAATGTAGAGAGTTCTCCAAGGCTACTGGTTGTTACAAATGAGGATACTTCTACTAATATTCCTTTAGTTATTGACAAAGAAGCCATTACAACAGATGTTATCACCGCAAACTCTCTTCCATATGATTTATCTAATTATCTTGCGTATGATGCAATTATTTTTGACAACGTGCCAGGACACATAGTTGGCGAGCAAAAAATGAATGTGATTGAGCAGGCAGTTAAAAATTTTGGTACCGGCTTTATGATGGTGGGTGGGCAGAATAGCTTTGGATTAGGTGGTTATTTTAAAACTCCAATCGAAAAGTTATTACCTGTTGAGATGGAAGTTAAAGGGAAGCAACAATTACCTTCATTAGGGCTTATTATTGTAATGGATAGATCAGGAAGCATGTCTGGTTCGAAAATGGAATATGCGAAAGAGGCAGCTGCTCGTTCGGTAGAAATGCTTAGAGATGATGATCATTTAGGCTTCATAGCGTTCGATGATCGTCCATGGCAAATTATTGAGACAGAGCCTCTTAAAGATAGAGAAGCAGCTGTTGAAAAAATCTTGTCTGTAGGTGCTGGTGGAGGAACTGAGATATATACAAGTCTTGCCCTAGCATATGAGCAGTTACAGCCATTAAAACTACAACGAAAACATATTATTTTACTGACAGATGGTCAATCTAGTTCCTCTAATGACTATCAAACTTTAATCGAAGAGGGAAAAGAGAATAATATTACTGTTTCAACTGTAGCCGTTGGACAGGATGCAGACCGTGCTTTGCTAGAAAGCCTTGCAGAAATGGGAGGGGGAACTTTTTATGAAGTACAGGATGAATCTACAATTCCTGCCATTATGTCTACTGAAACAGCTATCATCTCTAGAACCTATATAGAGGATAACCCATTTTATCCTACCATTTATGGAGACCCTGCATGGTCTAGTCTGTTCGTTGATGGTGTTCCACAGATGAATGCATATATAGCAACTACTGCCAAGCAAACTGCAAATGTAATAGCTCAGAGCGAGAAGGAAGACCCAGTTTTGGCTGAATGGATGTATGGCTTAGGAAGAACTCTTGCCTTCACTTCTGATTCTACGGGTGCTTGGAGCGGAGATTTTGCACGTTGGAATAATTGGGGTGATTTTTGGAACACAGCTATTTCTAGAATGCTTCCATCTTATAGTGAGGTACCTTTTACCATTCAAAAATCTACCGATGGAAGTTATACGGTGACAGATCCTTCGGGAAGCTCATCCTTTATCGAGGTGGCAGCAGTTAATGAAAAAGGGGAAGAGTTAGCTGTAACCTCAGAGCCATTGGCGCCTGGAAAATCCAGAGTTACGGTTGAGAGCGAGCCGGGACTAGTATTTTTCCGAGTTTCTAATGAAAAGGATGCCCTCTATCAAGCAGGGATATCCATTCCCTACAGTGAAGAATATAAGGTTCAACAGCCAAATGTACAAAACCTTCAGTTAATCACTAGTAGAACTGATGGAGAACTTTTAAGTGAACCAGCAGAGGTATTTCGAGATATCGGTATGACTAGCTCGGAAAAGCAACCTATAAGACAGTTTTTAATCTTGGCGGCAATCATCCTATTTTTTATAGACATAACAATTAGGAGATTTGGATTTAAACAGCTTATAGCACCTTTTAGAAAAAATAAAAAAGAAGCAACTTCTCCCGCTACAAAAACGACCAGTAATATGGAAAAGCTTGTGAGAGAAAAGAAAAAAAGATAGATAAAAGCGCAATGGAAGAGATGTACCTCCATTGCGCTTTTATTGTGAGCTTTAAAATAGCTTATGTTATAAAATGACTGGATTTTTCTTTTTAACCCAGACAAGAGTGATAATCCAAGTACAGATTAAGATTACTGCACCGACTACAAATGGTATGTTGATATTCACATCAAATAAAATACCTGCTAGAGCCGGACCAATCATATTACCTAAACTCATATACGCATTGTTCATACCAGCAGCAAACCCTTGTTCATTGCCAGCAAGTTTAGAGACAATTGTATTTACAGCTGGACGAATCAATGTTGTAGCAATTGAGAAGGCAGTTGCTAAAAATAAAATAAGCCAGAAAGAGTCTACTAAAAAGAAAAGTACTAATGATACAGCCGCAACCACTAAGTTAACAAGAATAACATTTAATTCGCCAAAGCGTTTAAAGAGTCGGTCTATCACAACAGTTTGGATAACTACCCCTACAAATCCACCCACAGTTAAAATAGCAGCGATTCGTTGAGGACTATAATCATATTTGTGATCTACATACAATGAAAAGGTTGATTGGAAGTTAGCAATTCCAAATGAGAAAACAAAAATGATAAATAACATCATAAAGTAAGGCGTGTATATAGAGCTTTTCATTTGTGAAAGGATATTTTCACGTTTTTTAATAGTAGGTGTTAGTTCACTAATTACATTTTTAATGTCAGGCAAGATAACTAAGGAGACTATTGCGGAAAGAAAAGATACAACTGCAGCCATGTAAAATGGAAAGGATAAACTTACACCTGCTAAAAACCCTCCGATAGCCGGCCCTATCATAAAGCCTAATGACATGGAAGCCCCAATGTAGCCCATGCCTTTTCCACGATCTTCAAGGCTTGTTAAGTCAGCGACAAATGCCATAGTAGCTGGTACTAAAAATGCTCCGCCAACTCCCCCCATAAACCTTGCAATATAGAGCATCCATTCGTCTGTGGCTAAACCAAACCATAATTGTGATAAGGAGAAGACGATCAAACCAATAATGATTAATTTTTTTCTTCCGTATTTATCGGATAGTTCACCAGCTAATGGTGAAAATATAAATTGTCCTAAAGCATAGGAAGCAATGATAAATCCTAATGCTTGCCCAGCGACGCCAAAAGTCTCCAAATATGAAGGCATTACTGGGATAACAATTCCTATCCCTGACATTACGATAAACATATTGAACATTAGTATATATAATGCAAATTTATTTCTTTTTTCTGTCATAATGGCTCCTGCTTTCTTTCATACTATTATCATCTATCGATAATATCATATTTTCTCTATAATACATACCTTCGTGTCCCGAAAAAATTTCACTTACGACCTTCTTGAAAAACTTGATAATACATGGCTAATTTTCACTTTAGGCGAACGCTTTCCGCGGGGGGAGCAATAAGCCATCCCCGTCGCTTGTGCGTCGGTTGTGATGTCTTATCTGTCTCCCTAATCCCGCAGGAGTCGTCGCCTGTCGCTACAATCATATATATTAATGATAAAGTAGTACGGAGAAACTACCTCAAGAACATATTGTATGGTTATATGATCAATCCTATTAATAAAATTACAGTAAAATTTTGGATAATAGATGACTGATTTTCGCTTTAGGCGAACGCTTTTCGCGGGGGGGAGCGATAAGCCATCACCGCCAGCTTGCAGTTATAATCATATATGGTGTACTAATTATGGTGTAGTTTAAGCTAAAAAAAATTTTGCTGGTTTCATTGGAAAGGCAAAAGGAGGATGGCCGTGACGTGAGTCGCGACCATCCTCTCTATAATTTTTTAATAATATTTAAGTTAATTAAAGGGTAAATGTTAATTTGCTAATTTACTTTGAACCCATTTTAAATTTCAAGAACAACTCGTTATAAACACCTAACATTTCAAGTCCTAGGTTATTGTATACTTCTAAATTGTCTCGAGCTTCTTCGGAAGGATAGAAGCGTTCGTCTGTTATGACTTCTTCGTCCATTAGCTCCATTGCTGCAGTATTAGGTGTAGAGTACCCTACATAATCTGCATTTTGTGCAGCGACCTCTGGATCTAACATGAAGTTGATAAATGCATGAGCGCCTTCGATGTTTGCCGAGGTTTTAGGGATTACCATGTTGTCAAACCATAGATTAGAACCTTCTTCAGGAACAGAGTAATCTAGTTCTTCATTTTCCCACATCATATCAGCAGCTTGTCCCGACCAAGTAAGCGCAACGGCTGCTTCCTCGTTTACCATAAGCTGTGTTACTTCATCACCAATAATAGCCTTTACATTAGGCGATAGCTTTTGAAGTTTCTCTAAAGCCTCTTGAAGCTCAGTTTCATCAGTTGAGTTTAAGGAATGGCCAAGGCTATTTAACCCCATTCCGATTACCTCACGCGCTCCATCTACTAAAAGGACCTTGCCTTGTAGTGAAGAATCCCACAAATCATCCCAACTTTCAAATGACTGGCCATCTAAAAGGGAAGGATTATAAACGATTCCTACTGTTCCCCAAAAGTAGGGAACTGAAAATTCATTTTTAGGATCGAAGGATAAATCTAAAAAGTAAGGATCTATATTTGCCATGTTTGGGATTTTCGATTGATCAATTGGAAGAAGTAAGTCATTTTCCTTCATTTTTTCGATAGCATACTCAGAAGGTACAGCTATGTCATAGGAAGTTCCACCTTGTTCAATTTTCGTCATCATCGCTTCATTAGAATCGAACGTTTCATAGACAACACGATAACCAGACTCTTCTTCGAATTGATCGATTAACTCAGGATCTATATATTCACCCCAGTTGTAAATAGTAACTGTATCACTACCAGCATTGCCGGAGCTTTTCCCTAAGTAGTCATTCGCTACAAACAATCCTATACAAACAATAATAATTGCTGCTGACGCTTTCACAATATCTTTCATTTCCTTACCCCCATTCCTGTAGGGTTTTTCCCGCCACGTTGGCTAATAAAGTAATAGCCCACTACCAACAATAAAGTGACGATGAAAATAATTCCTGAAAGTGCATTAATCGTTAGAGTGATTCCGGCACGAGCCATAGAATAAATCTCTACTGATAATGTACTAAAACCATTCCCAGTGACAAAGAAAGTCACTGCAAAGTCATCTAATGAGTAAGTCAATGCTAGGAAGAATCCTGCAAAGATTCCCGGTTTGATGAAAGGGATAATAACTCTTCTTAAGATGTCTCTTCTAGTAGCGCCTAGATCGGCTGCTGCATCTATTAACGAGCTGTTCATTTCTTGAAGTTTTGGCAATACCATTAAGACTACGATTGGAATACTAAAAGCAATATGAGAAATTAATACTGAGGCAAAGCCTAACTTAACCCCAACCATAGTAAATAGGATCAAGAAGGAAGCACCAATAACAACGTCTGGGCTAACAATCAATACGTTATTCAATGATAATATTGAGTTCCTTAAGGATTTGTTTCTAATATAAACTATACCTAAGGAGCCAAGAACACCTATTACGGTCGAAATTAAAGCAGATAGTAACGCCACAATAACAGTGTTGATAAGAATCATAATTAGACGAGTGTCAGAAAACACTGCTGCATAGTGCTCCCAAGTAAAGGACTCAAAGTCATTCATCGTACCACCGCTATTAAATGAATAGAATATCAAATAAAAAATAGGTACATAAAGAATAACGAAGATCAGGGCTAAAAATATTTTTGCCGACTTACTTGTTTTTTCCATTAGAAGTGGCCCCCTTTTCTCTTTGTCCGGTAATGATCATGACAATTACCATAAAGATAATTAAAAACACGGCGATGGTTGAACCCATTCCCCAGTTTTGTGTTACAAGGAACTGTTGTTCAATAGCAGTACCTAGTGTAATTACTTTGTTCCCTGCAATTAATCGAGTAATCATAAATAATGAAAGGGAGGGGATGAATACAGCTTGAATCCCGGCCTTTACACCATTAATAGTTAAAGGAAAGATGACCTTAGAAAAAGTTGTCCAGCTTGAAGCCCCTAAGTCTCTACTTGCATCTATCAGAGATGGATTTAACTTATCGAGCGAGTTAAAGATAGGGAGAATCATAAATGGTATGAAAATGTACACCGATACAAAAATAAAACTAAAATCAGTAAATAGTATTTGCTGTTCACCTATCCCAAAAACATTTAAAAATGCATTGATTGGACCATATAAACCAAAGATCCCGATAAACGCATATGTTTTTAATAGAAGGTTAATCCATGATGGAATAATGATTAAAAGTAGCCATAATTGTTTGTGCTTTGTTTTAGTCAAAAGATAAGCTGTTGGATACGCAATGAGCAAAGAAAATAAGGTAATTAAAAATGCGTACCAGAAAGAGCTAAGTGTTAACTTTAAATATACAGAAGTAAAAAAGTTCTTATAGTTTTCTAATGTAAAGCTTCCGCTTAAGTCGAAGAAGGAATAATAAGCGATTAATGCTATTGGAGCTATGACAAAGAATAGTATCCAAGCATAGTAGGGTATCAGATAAAGCGTTTTAGCTTTTTTAGTTTCCATAAGCGTCTTCCCCATAAGACTCAAGTCGTTTGTCAAATTCTTCTTCTGTTTCATTTAGACGCATAACATGAATAGACTCCGGATCGAAATCTAATCCAATCATTTCACCTACAGCTGCTTTTTTAGTTGAATGAACTAACCACTCATTTCCTTCTTCATCGTAAGTGGATAGCTCATAGTGAACGCCTCTAAATAGTTGGGTATCTACTTTCACTTTCATCTTCCCATTATCTACTCCAGTAATTTCTAAATCCTCTGGGCGAATAACGATATCAACCTTCTCATTTGGATTTAACCCTTGGTCCACACATTCAAATTCCTTACCACCAATATGCACACGGAAATCTGCGACCATTGTTCCTTCTACAATATTAGATTCACCGATAAAGTCCGCAACAAAGCGATTGATAGGTTCATCATAAATATCCATAGGAGTTCCACTTTGTTCAATATTTCCGGCATTCAATACAAATATTTCATCGGACATAGCAAGTGCTTCTTCTTGGTCATGCGTAACAAAGATAAAAGTTTTTCCGAGACGTTGCTGTAACTCACGAAGCTCGTACTGCATTTCTGAACGTAGCTTTAGGTCAAGCGCTGAAAGTGGCTCGTCTAGTAATATAATTTCAGGGTCATTGACTATTGCACGGGCGATAGCAACACGTTGTCTTTGTCCCCCAGACATTTCTGCTATTTCTCTATACTCATAACCGCTTAAATTAACAAATCTCAATGCTTCTAATACTTTGTCTTCTATATCTTTTTTTGCTAATTTTTTTATGCGTAGACCAAATGCTACGTTTTCAAAAACATTTAAGTGAGGAAACAAAGCGTAGTCCTGAAATACGGTATTAACTTGGCGTTCGTTGGCTGGTACATTGTTGATTAGTTTTCCATTAAAATAAATGCTCCCACTTGAAGGCTGCATAAATCCTGCGATTAAGCGGAGAATAGTTGTTTTCCCACAACCTGATGGTCCTAATAACGTATAAAATTTTCCGCGTTCTAATTCAAAATTAATGTTACTAAGTACGGTAGTGTCCTCATCATAAAATTTAGTGACGTTTTCAAAGCGAATAATAGGTGTCTCTGACATAATAACCCTCCATTTTCATAAGTAAGAATTGGTGACGACATAAATAACCTTCGCGATATCATCCGATGCATTTTGTAAAAGATGGTGATCAGATGCTTCAAAATAGAGGGATTCTCCTATTGATGCGAAGTAGTGCTGCTTGCCTAATGTTAACTGGACGCGACCGTGTAAAACATATATGAATGTTTGAGATAGGGACGGTTCGAACTCTTTAAATTGCCCGCCTTTATCAAGAATAATAAGTACTGGCTCCATATCATTTTCATTGGATTCTGAGATAAGCCAGTGCAGTGTATACTTTTTTTCTTCATCTACATTAACGGTTTGTTCTTCTTTTTCAAAAACAACCTTTGTTCTACTGTGTTCATCATCAAAGAAATCCTTAGGCTTACAACCTAAAACATTTAAGATGGAAAAAAGAGTTTCAATAGAAGGAGAATTGAGGTCACGTTCAAGCTGAGAAATAAATCCCTTACTTAAATCTGTCCTTTCTCCAAGCTCCTCTTGGGTAAGTCCTTTTTTCAACCGTAATTGCTTAATTTTTTTACCTATTTGCATGTAATTACGCTCCTTCTCTTATTTGAAATAAAGAGCTTTTCCATAAAACAAAGTTTATTTTAACATAACTTTAAGTTTACTTTAACAACTTTTTAATGATTTTACAAAAAAAAATTATTCCATTTTTTATTGAATGAAATAATCGATAGTTTTTGTACTGCATACTATAACAATGGATGACAGAAAAAGGAGAGAATTTAATGCGTTTAAGAGAGGAGTTACCGGAGTTTCCGAATTCGGCAATATGGTTAAACGGAGCATGGTCAAAGGAACAACTAGTGGGAGAAAAGCCTGTTCTTGTCTATTTTTGGTCTGTTAGCTGTCAAGCCTGCAAAAGGGCTCCATCAGTGATTAACTTATGGAAAAGCAAATACGGAGATCGTTTTAATGTAATCGCTGTTCATATGCCAAGATTCCAAGAGGATGCTAATACAAATATTGTTCAATCTACAGCTGCTGCTATCGGTATAAATCATTCGATATTCTTAGATCATGATTTAACCATTTCTAAAAAATATCAGAATCAAATGGTTCCTAACTTTTACTTGTTTGATAAAAAGGGACAGCTAAGACATAGGCAAACAGGGGAGTACGGTTGGCATATGCTAGAAAAGCGACTTGTGTTGTTGATAAATGAACGTTAGTTATGAAAATGGCTATAGTGAAATCTCATAGCCGAGGAACAGCTGATGTGTTAAACTAATGGCAATTAGTTCTAGGAGGCGCAGTTATGCATAAGGAATTTGTTGTTATTGGTTTGGGTCGTTTCGGAGGAAGTATCGTAAAAGAGTTAATGGAGCAAGGCGCGGATGTAATGGCAATCGATAAAATTCAAGAACGAGTAGATGAGTTCGCTACAATAGCAACTCATGCGGTGATTGCAGATACAACAGACGAGGCAGTTTTAAAATCCCTTGGAATAAGAAATTTTGAACACGTGATTGTTGCAATAGGGGATGACATTCAATCAAGTATTTTGACTACACTTATGCTAAAAGAAATAGGTGTGAAAAAAATTACTGTGAAGGCTCAAAATGATTATCATGAAAAAGTGTTACGAAAAATAGGTGCAGATCAAGTAGTTCATCCAGAACGAGACATGGGGATACGAATTGCCAATAACATCATATCTAATAATGTATTAGATTATTTGGAGCTATCCGATGAGCATTCGATTATGGAAATCAAAGTAAACGAGAAAATTGCCGGATTCTCAATTATAGATTTGGATATCCGTGCGAGATATGGCATCAACATCGTTGCGGTTAAACGAGGAAAGGATATCATTGTCTCACCTCAAGCCCACGATAAAATGCAACTTAATGATGTACTTATTATAATTGGTGCAGATGTTGATATTAATCGTTTTGAAAAGAAAGTTTTATCTTAACTAAGCCAAGGGACTATTCCCTTGGCTTTTATATTTATTAAAATAAATAAATTTTAGATTATAAAACATTCGTTCAATATGAAATAAACAAACAAAGTATAGATGAGTCCTTAAAATGTTAAGAGCGTTCCAATTGGAGCGCTCTTTTATTTTTGTATATTTTTCTAAAAGATAGACACATTAAGCATAAGAATGGAGGGATTAGGATGAAGAATAAAAGGTATGTTCTTACTATTATGTCTGTTATTTTATCAACAGGTATACTATTCGGATGCAACGGTACCGATGAAAATGAGCCGGACCCAAGTGAAGAGCCTTCTGAGCAGCAAAAAGATGAGAATCAATAATTGCTCGTTTATAAGTCTTAAAAAGAGAGTATAAAACGTTAAATCGTTTATGCTCTCTTTTGTTTGGCAAAATCTTTGAATCGGCGATGCTTATTTTAAATATGGTAAATCTGAAAGAGCTCTCATCATACTATTATTATCTCCAAGTATTTTGAAATTTAATACTTTATTATTAGCTAACACTAGTCGATTGGAGTGAATGACTTGAAGAAACCTACGTAGCCGAAGCGCCGAGTCTGAGGTCGTGCTTTTGGAAAGCGTGGCTTATGAATATCTGAATCGACGATTTCTTACTATATATTGTAAAAAAAAGACTGTAGACAATTTCAAATTTCTTTGAATTTGCCTACAGTCCGAAGCATCAAATAAAATATTGGATGCTTTTATATAATTTATACTTCCATAATAATTGGTAAAATCATTGGGCGACGTTTTGTTTTTTCATATAAATAAGGGCTTAACACATCTGTAATTTCATTTTTTAGCTCAGACCATTCAATAGACTTGTCCTGTATAGTGTATCTTAAATGCTTGTTTAACATTTGCTGAGCTTCATTGATCATCGTGCCTGATTCTCTCATGTAAACGAATCCTCTAGAAATAATATCTGGACCTGACACAATTTTCTTTCTTTCCATATCAGCACTAACAACTACAATTACTAGGCCTTCTTCTGAAAGAATACGGCGATCTCTTAGCACAATATTCCCAATGTCTCCAATACCGCTACCATCAATATATACATCACCAGAAGGGATACGTCCTGCCACGTGAGCTTCAGTTGAGCTCAAAGCAAGAACGTCGCCATTTTCCATAATAAATGTATTTTCAATTGGTACATCACAATCTGCAGCAAGCTCGGTATGAAGTTTTAACATACGGAACTCCCCATGAATAGGCATAAAAAATTTAGGCTTCATCAAACGCAGCATAAGCTTTTGTTCTTCTTGAGAACCATGCCCAGATGTATGGACGTTATTTAAGGAACCATGAATTACTTCTGCGCCAGCACGGAACAATAGGTTAATCGTTCTGTTTACGCTTGCTCTATTACCTGGAATAGGTGAAGAAGAAAATACAACGGTATCTCCAGGCTGAATTTGAATTTGTCGGTGAGTACCGTTAGCAATTCTAGATAGGGCAGCCATTGGTTCACCTTGGCTACCGGTACATAGTATTAATACTTCGTTTGCCGGTAGTCTATTTAAAGCACTTGTATCTATAAACATTTCCTTAGGGGCTGTAATATATCCCAGCTCTCTCCCGATGGTAATGTTATTATCCATACTTCTTCCAAAAACAGCAATTTTACGATTATGATGCACTGCGGCATCGATAACCTGTTGAAGTCTATGGATGTTAGAAGCGAAGGTTGCAAAAATAATACGGCCATTCACTTTACGGAAAATGGAATCCATACTTTCTCCAACTTTACGTTCGGACATTGTGAAATTAGGAACCTCTGCATTAGTGCTATCAGAAAGTAGACAAAGAACACCATCGCGTCCGATTTCAGCCATTTTAGTCAAATTGGCTGGTTCGCCAACAGGTGTAAAATCAAACTTGAAATCTCCTGTATGCACAATATTACCAGGAGGGGTTTTCACCACAATCCCGAAAGCATCAGGTATACTATGCGTAGTCCTAAAAAAGCTAACTGCGGTTTTTCTAAATTTAATTATATCGTCTTCTTCAATCACATTCATCTTTGTTTGACGAAGTAAACCATGCTCTTCTAATTTATTGCGAAGTAATCCTAGTGCTAGTTTGCTCCCGTATACTGGAACATTAAGTTGCTTTAGTAAGTAAGGGATTCCACCGATATGGTCTTCGTGACCATGCGTAATGAATAATCCTTTAATCTTGTCTACATTTTTAACTAAATAAGTGTAGTCCGGAATAACATAATCAATCCCAAGAAGGTCATCCTCAGGGAATTTAATACCAGCATCAATCAGAATGATTTCATCTTGAAACTGAACTCCATACGTATTTTTGCCGATTTCACCTAGTCCGCCGAGGGCGAAAACAGCAGTTTGATCATTTTTTACAAATTTCATAAATTATAACTCTTCTACTTTGAAATTTGGGCTTGCTTGTTCGTATTCCAAGTGGTTTCCTTCAAGCAGCTGGATAAGCTCAATATTATACTTGCGGTCCTTTAGAAGGGAGCGAACTTCGCGTTCGGATTCACCCTCAACATATAAGCTCTTTGTGTTTTCGCGAACTGGTACTTCTAGTGCATTTTCTTGATAATAAACTTTATAAATCATTTTTATACTCTCCTTTTTCACGTTCATAATAAATCAATTCTCTTTATATTATCACGCCACTTCTTTAAAATAAAGAAAAGCCCTCCAAATTTTGAAGGGCAAGACATTTGACTTAAGCAATAGTTTTATTTCTGAGCATTCCGCCGAGTCGTCTCAACAATTTCCTTTTCAGGCGTTTCAACATGGCAATCCACTCCTTAAGACGTATTATATACGAAAAAATTAAATTTGTAAAGGTTTTTAACGGAAAAGTCAAATAATTCGAATCGGAAAAGAGGAAAATTTTGATGGTACAAAAAGTATTGATTTTTGACATTGATGGCACTATTTTAGATATGGAGAAAAATATACCTACAGGTGTAGAAGAAGCATTTAAACAAGCAAGAGCAAATGGACATATCACTGTGATTGCTACTGGAAGAGCTCCATTTCTTGCCAAAGCAATCGTAGACCAGTTACAAATAGATTCCTATATTAGCTACAATGGTCAAATTGTCCAATTTGAAGGTAAGACTATACATAAAGGAATTATTGATAAGGACGAACTAAAAAAGCTTTCTGAATTTGCTGCTTTGAAAGATCAGCCTTTAGTATACATGGACATCAATGAAATGGTTTCCAATGTTCCAGATCATCAAGATGTAATTGAAAGTATTTCAACATTAAAAGTTGGCTTTCCTCGGAAAGCAGAAGATTTCTATTTGAACAATGATATTCATCAATCTCTTGTCTTTTGCAATGAAGAAATCCAAAAGGAATATGAAGAGGCATTTCCCAACTTGTCGTTTGTACGGTGGCACAGAGTTTCATGTGATGTGCTTCCAAAAGGGATGTCTAAAGCAATAGGGATAGAAATTCTTTTAGATTATTTAGGTAAAGACAGAAAAGATGCAATTGCTTTTGGTGATGGTTTAAATGATGTAGAAATGTTGAAATTTGTAGGTACAGGAGTCGCAATGGGTAATGCAGTGGAAGAACTTAAGAAACACGCTACAATAGTGACAGATCATGTTGCTGAAAATGGGTTAGTAAATGCAATGAAGAAATTAGAGTTAATTTAAAGGAGTTACATATGAACGAGCAAAAAAACAAAAATGTATTAATTTATGGAGATGCCTTCGTTGATTATATTGCAGAGGATCAGACAAATAGAAAATTCACAAAATTTTTAGGTGGGGCTACAGTAAATGTTGCTGCAGGTATTGGTAGACTAGGGGCTTCCTCATCTTTTATTACGATAATTGGAGAGGATGAAACCTCGAAGTTTGTCAGAAGAGAATTGGAGGCAGAAGGAGTAAATCTTTCGTATGCCCAAGTGAATTCAGAGAAATGTGTAAGTGGTGTCTATGTTCATTTGACTGAAAATAATGATCGGCATTTTCACACGTACGTTGATGATACTCCTGATTTGCAAGTAGATTTCTCCCTGATTAACGAAAAAGCTTTTGAACAAGCGGCAGTATTCCATTTTTGCTCTGGGACGTTATTTCATCCAACAGCACGTAAAACTACACGGAACATTGTTAATAAAATAAAAAAATCTAGTGCTCTTTTATCTTGTGACGCAAACATACGACCTTTGCGCTGGGAAACAGAACAGAATTGTAGAGAAACGATTTGCTCTTTTCTTCATGATATAGATATTTTTAAATTGACGGAAGAAGAGCTATTCTTTTTGACAGAAACTAGTTCCCGATTGGAAGGACTTAATAAGCTAGCTCCTTACAATATTCCAATTGTTCTTGTAACGGTTGGTTCAGAGGGAACGTACGCACTTATTAACGGAGAATTGGTTCATATCCCTGTTGAAAAAGTAGTGGCTATAGATACAACTGGGGCTGGCGATGCCTTTATGGCTGGAATTTTATCGAAAATCCAAGCAGAGGGTAAGCCAGAAGCAAAAGAAGAATGGATCGAGTATATCGCTTTTGGAAATAAACTTGGTTCTATTTGTGCAACTAAGTTTGGTGCACTATCTGCGATGCCAAGACTATCTGATTTAAAATAATTTGCAGTAAGACTATAGACGTACAGCATCCATCTGGTGGTGTTTATCTATAGTCTTTTTCTAACCTTGTTATTTTTTCCAATACAAAAAAGGTTCGCCTTTTTAAAGGCAAACCTTTCTTCGGTATAACAATAATAAGATACTATTTACGTTCATATGGGAATGCGTCAGGAATTTCCTCATATGGATTTTGTGGATTGATATGGTCATAAAACATAATTCCATTTAAATGATCTAATTCATGTTGAAATGCGATAGCTGCTAAGCCTTTTAAACGTTTTTTGAAGGGAGTACCGTCTGGATGAAAACCTGTAGCGGTAATACGTGCATATCGTGGAACATAACCTTCAATAACTTCGTCCACTGAGAGACATCCTTCTCCAGCCGCTATGTACGTTTTCTCTACAGAATGGCTAATAATTTTAGGGTTAACTGCCACAAAGCTGACTTCATTTTCATCTTCGTCGGTTAAATGTAAGGCGAACATCCTTTTAGATACGTTTACTTGCGGAGCAGCAATTCCAATCCCCGGTCGAAGGTTGTATTTCTTCACCATTTCATCATCTTGACTATTTATAACATATTGCAATAAGTCATGAGCAAGTGTTTGTTCCTCTTCTGAAAGTGGAAATGTTAACTCATCTGTTTTCTTACGTAGAGTAGGATGGCCATCTCTAATTATATCTTGCATTAAAATCATCATAATCGTCCTTTCAAATTTCATATTCCTATTATATCGAATTATGTCGTTTTACTAAACAAAAAGGTATATCGTCAGTTGAATTTAATAACTAGAACAATTATAGTTGAAAATGGTATAGGAGGTTGCTGTATGAAAAAAATTAAATTCATAATTCCTTTAAGTATGCTTCTACTCCTTACGGCTTGTTCTTTTGGAGAGAGCACGGAGGAAAAACTGTCCAATGTATTAACCGAAATCTATGAAACTGAGAAAGGGTACAGAGAAGTGCAACCCTTATTAGCGGAAACTGAGTTAAAAGAACTAACCAATTTTCAAAGTATGATGGAGTTAACTCAAGACCAACAGGATGAGCTGAGTGCTCAAGTAGAGGCAACTGCTACTCTTTTAGAGGAACGTTTAGCATTGGTGAAAAAAGAAAAAGAATCGATTGCTAAGGCAAATGAAAAACTTGTAGATTTAGAAGCAGTCATCTCTGATGCAAAAGAGGAATCTGACAAGGAAAGTATACGTTTAGTGGAAGAGGCCTTAAAGAATCGCTACGCTGCCCATGATAAGTTGGTTGAACAATACAATTCTCTTGCTAGTTTGCAAGAATCGCTTTATAACATGCTGGTTGATGAGGAAGCTAATGTTACTTCGATTCAGGAGAAGGTTGCAGAGGTCAATAAGCAAAATGAAGTGGTACAACAATCTGTCAAGGAATTTAATGATTTAACTACGCATTTAAACGAAGTGAAGGATCAAGCCTTTTCAACACTTCAAAATCAAGAATAATTTCTACTAATGCAGCCCTATTAAAGGGCTGCTTTTTTTGTAAAAAAATAATATAAATTTAGCGCCATGAAACAGATGTTCATGGTATTTTTATTATTTCGAAGCTATTGCAAAGTGTTACACATCTAACGACTATTTATAGTATGAAGGATTATAAGAATACCTTACAGCGATTATTGTTGGAAAAATCACACGACAAGTGATGAAGCACTTGAGATTTCTTTTGATTAGAATGCATAAAGAAGATAGGAAGTGTAAAAAATAACAGAGGTGGTATGTATATTGAAGAGGTTGTTAAACCATATGCTTATGTTGTTTCAGTTATAAGTAAGATTTAAAATATTTTAATTTCATACAAGGTGTTTAGAGGATGTTCTTTACTATATTAAGCGAATTTCATCGATAAAATTACTCAAAAAGAAGCGTGAACTGTAATGATTGACTAAAAGATCGACCAGCAAAAAGATCCCCCTTGTATATTATTACTATTAATAAAATAAATTTTAAGCATAATACTTCAAACTGATATAGTACAGACATAATTAATTAGTAGTACAGAAAAGAATGTTTATAATATTCTAATATAAAATTAGTAGAATTCTAGATGATTGACCGACCATTTATTCTTGAGTATACTTAAATGGAATTGAGCTTGTACCAATCAAGAAGTAAATAAATTTTAATACAGAGGAAAAGGAGAGGTGCTTTATGGCTTCAAACAAGGAAAAACAGTTTGACCCAATGAAAACGCTTCATGAGATCGAAGAAAAATTTGAAATGTTCCAGATATTGAACGAAGAAGGGGAAATTGTTAACGAACAAGCGAACCCTAATTTATCTGATGAAGATTTAGTAGAACTAATGAGTCGCATGGTTTATACAAGAATTCTGGATCAACGTTCTATTTCCTTAAATCGTCAAGGACGTCTTGGCTTCTACGCGCCTACAGCAGGGCAAGAGGCTTCACAGCTTGCATCTCATTTTGCTTGTGAAAAAGAAGACTTCATCTTACCTGGCTATCGTGATGTTCCACAAATAGTATGGCATGGTTTACCTTTATGGCAAGCGTTCCTATTTTCACGTGGTCATTTTATGGGTAACCAAATTCCAGAAGGTGTAAACGTGTTCCCACCACAAATTATTATTGGTGCACAATTT
This sequence comes from Psychrobacillus sp. NPDC093200, assembly GCF_050280345.1. Lineage (NCBI taxonomy): Bacteria > Bacillati > Bacillota > Bacilli > Caryophanales > Bacillaceae > Psychrobacillus > Psychrobacillus sp. NPDC093200. The sequence continues at coordinate 1,173,280 of NZ_JBNNVC010000001.1, forward strand.
ATTCAAGCAGCTGGAGTAGCTTTAGGAATGCAAAAACGCGGTAAAAAATCTATTGCTATTACATATACAGGAGATGGTGGTTCTTCACAAGGTGACTTCTACGAAGGTATTAACTTCGCAGGTGCTTTCCGTGTGCCAGCTGTGTTTATCGTCCAAAACAACCAATACGCTATTTCAACTCCTCGTGAGCTACAAACAGCAGCAAAAACAATTGCACAAAAAGGTATTGCAGCGGGATTACCAAGTATTGTTGTAGATGGAATGGATCCGCTTGCTGTATACGTGGCTACAAAGGATGCAAGAGACCGTGCTGTTAAAGGAGAAGGGCCAAGCCTAATTGAGACAGTTTGTTACCGTTATGGTCCGCATACAATGGCTGGAGATGACCCAACACGTTACCGTACTTCTGAAACAGATTCAGAGTGGGAAAAGAAAGATCCTCTAGTACGTTTCCGCAAATATTTAGAAGGTAAAGGTATTTGGAGTGAAGAAAAGGAAGCAGAAGTAATTGAGAGAGCGAAAGAAGAAATTAAAGACGCTATCAAAAAAGCAGATGCTGCTCCAAAACAAAAAGTGACAGATTTGATTAATATTATGTATGAAGAAAATCCATATAACTTAGATGAGCAATTAGCTTACTATACAGAGAAGGAGTCGAAGTAACCGATGGCACAAATGACGATGATTCAAGCAATTACGGATGCTCTCCGTAATGAGCTTAAAAATGATGAAAATGTGTTAGTCTTCGGTGAAGACGTTGGTAATAACGGCGGTGTATTCCGTGCAACTGAAGGTCTACAAAAAGAGTTTGGGGAAGATCGAGTATTTGATACACCCCTTGCAGAATCAGGTATTGGCGGGTTGGCAGTGGGTCTTTCTCTACAAGGATTCCGTCCAGTTCCAGAGATTCAATTCTTTGGTTTCGTATACGAGGTAATGGATTCTATCAGTGGGCAATTAGCTCGTATGCGTTTCCGTACAGGTGGAGCATTTAATGCGCCTGTTACAATTCGTTCTCCGTTTGGTGGAGGCGTTCATACACCTGAGATGCATGCAGATAGCTTGGAGCTTCTAATGACTTCTACTCCAGGAGTAAAAGTAGTTATTCCATCTACACCATACGATGCAAAAGGTTTATTGATATCTGCCATTCGTGATAATGACCCTGTAATCTTCTTAGAACATATGAAATTATATCGTTCTTTCCGTGGTGAGGTGCCAGAGGAAGAATATACAATTCCACTTGGAAAAGCAGATGTAAAGCGTGAGGGCACTGACTTAACAATTATTGCTTACGGGGCAATGGTGCAGGAGAGCTTAAAAGCTGCTGAGGAACTAGAAAAAGAAGGTCATTCCGTTGAAGTAGTTGATCTTCGCACTGTGCAACCATTAGATATTGAAACAATTATTGCTTCTGTTGAAAAAACGAATCGTGCTATCGTTGTACAAGAAGCTCAAAAACAAGCAGGTATAGCAGCAAATGTAGTAGCAGAAATTACTGAAAGAGCTATATTAAGCTTAGAGGCTCCTGTATTACGTGTAGCTGCACCAGATACTGTATTCCCATTCTCTCAAGCAGAAACAGTTTGGCTGCCAAACTCAAAGGATATAGTAGAAACAGCGAAGAAAGTATTAAACTTCTAATAAAAACAAACAATAGAAAGGGTGAGCACTTTGGCATTTGAATTCCGCCTACCGGATATTGGAGAAGGTATACATGAAGGAGAAATCGTTAAATGGTTTGTTAAAGCCGGTGACGAAATAGACGAAGATGATATTCTTTGTGAGGTACAAAATGATAAAGCTGTAGTTGAAATTCCTTCGCCTGTTAAAGGAAAAGTAACAGAGGTATTGGTTAGTGAAGGAACTGTTGCGGTAGTTGGTGACGTACTTGTCAAATTAGACGCACCTGGCTATGAGGATCTTCAATTCAAGGGAGATCACGGCGAAGAAAAAACAGAGGCGCAAGTTCAATCTACTCTAGAGAACGGCCAGGAGGTTGAAAAAGAACCAGTTAATGCTTCTAAAAATCAGCAACCAGCTACAAAAACGGAAGTGAAAGAAACTTCTCAAGAAGCGAAGCCTGAGCCAAAAGGTGATACTCGTGTAATTGCAATGCCTTCAGTTCGTAAATTTGCTCGTGAAAACGAGGTAAATATTGCAGACGTTAATGGCACAGGAAAAAATGGTCGTATATTAAAAGAAGACATCGAAGCATTCTTATCTGGAGACCAAAAAGTAGAAGATACATCTACTTCTGTAGCTGAAGAAAAAGAAAAAGTACAAGAAACGAAAGCTTCTGCTCCAGTTAATTTAGAAGGAGAGTTCCCTGAAACTCGCGAAAAGCTATCTCCAATGCGAAAAGCTATAGCGAAAGCAATGGTCAATTCTAAGCATACTGCTCCACATGTTACGCTAATGGATGAAGTTGACGTGACTGAGCTAGTTGCACATCGCAAGAAGTTTAAAGAAATTGCTGCAGAAAAAAATATCAAGTTAACGTATTTACCTTATGTGGTTAAAGCACTTGTAAGTACGTTACGTGAATTCCCTGCATTGAACACTTCTTATGATGACGAGTCAAATGAAGTAATTCAAAAGCATTACTACAATATAGGAATCGCAGCAGATACGGACAAAGGTTTATTAGTTCCTGTTATTAAAAATGCAGATCGTAAGTCTGTATTTGCAATTTCGGATGAAATTAACTCTTTAGCAACAAAAGCTCGTGATGGTAAGTTATCTCCAGCTGAAATGAAGGGCGCTTCATGTTCGATTTCAAACATTGGCTCTGCTGGAGGGCAATGGTTTACACCTGTTATCAACCATCCAGAAGTAGCAATTCTCGGAATTGGTCGAATTTCAGAAAAACCTGTAATAAAAAATAGTGAAATTGTAGCTGCTCCTGTGTTAGCATTATCATTGAGCTTTGATCATCGCATGATCGATGGTGCGACTGCCCAACATGCGTTGAACCATATAAAACGTTTATTAAGCAGTCCAGAATTATTATTAATGGAGGCGTAAAAAATGGTAGTAGGAGATTTCCCGATTGAAACAGACACTTTAGTAATAGGTTCAGGCCCTGGAGGTTATGTAGCTGCAATTCGTGCTGCACAAACTGGTCAAAAGGTATTAGTTGTAGAAAAAGAACATATCGGTGGAGTTTGCTTAAACGTTGGATGTATTCCTTCTAAAGCACTTATTTCAGTTGGTCACCGTTTCGAACAAGCTAAACATTCAGATGATATGGGTATTACAGCGAGTGATGTTAAAATAGACTTTTCAAAAGCACAAGCTTTCAAAGAAAGCGTTGTAAAAAAATTAACAAGTGGTGTTTCAGGTCTGTTAAAAGGAAATAACATTGAAGTGGTTTCTGGTGAAGCATACTTCGTAGATGCTAACACAGTTCGTGTAATGGATGAAAAATCTGCACAAACTTATACTTTTAAGCATGCGATTATCGCAACTGGATCTAGACCAGTTGAAATACCTACATTTAAATATACAAAACGCGTTATAAATTCGACTGGCGCTTTAAATCTTCAAGAAGTCCCTGAAAAACTAGTAGTGATCGGTGGAGGTTATATTGGAACTGAGTTAGGCTCTGCTTATGCTAACCTTGGTTCTCAAGTAACAATTATCGAAGGCGGAGACGATATCTTAGCTGGATTTGAAAAACAAATGACTACAATTGTTAAAAAAGGCTTGAAGAAAAAAGGTGTGGACATCGTAGTAAAAGCTTCTGCAAAAGGTGTCGAAGAATCAGATACTGGTGTAGTAGTAAGCTATGAGGTTGGTGGCGAAGAGAAAAAAGTTGAGGCTGACTATGTATTAGTAACTGTTGGTCGTCGCCCGAATACTGATGAAATTGGTTTAGAAGAACTTGGTATTAAATTCGCAGAACGCGGATTAATCGAAGTAGATAAGCAATGTCGCACAAGCATTAGCAATATCTTTGCTATTGGTGATGTTGTAGCTGGCCCTCAGCTTGCTCACAAAGCTTCTTACGAAGGTAAAGTAGCAGCTGAAGCAATTGCTGGTCAATCATCTGTAGTTGATTATCTTGCAATTCCAGCTGTATGCTTCACTGATCCAGAACTTGCTACTGTTGGTTTATCTGAAGCTCAAGCGAAAGAACAAGGATTTGATGTAGCAGCTGGTAAGTTCCCATTCGGAGCTAACGGTCGTGCACTTGCACTTAACGCTACAGAAGGCTTTGTAAAACTAGTCTCTCGTAAAGAGGACGGATTATTGCTTGGAGCACAAATCGTTGGTCAGGGAGCGTCTGACATGATTGCTGAACTAGGCTTAGCAATTGAAGCTGGAATGACTGTAGAGGATATTGCAATGACTATTCATGCACATCCAACACTTGGAGAAATTGCAATGGAAGCTGCTGAAGTAGTAATGGGCCACCCTATTCATATTCTTTCTAAATAATCATGTAGGACCAAAAAACCGTGTAGAATTACTCTACACGGTTTTCCTTATGCCTGTTAGAATGGAAATAGAAGGGATATGGTGATTAAATTGAAACTTACAACTTGGTTATTACCCGCAGCAATATTACTATTACTCTCCGGATGCTCTGAAGAGGAGACAGAAGTTGAAAAAGAAGTTGGCGACACAATAGAAGTTACTCAACAACCAGAATTAGAAGAGGAAACGGAAGAAGTTGAATCAGCAGAAGAAGTAGTAGAAGAACCTGTTACTGAAATACAATATGAAATTAATGAAGCCAATTGGACAATAAAACCAATTGGAGATGCAAATCCTAAGGCGGTACTTTTAACTATTGATGATGCACCTGATAAATATGCTTTAGAAATGGCGAAGCTGTTAAAAGAGCTTGACGCTCCTGCAATCTTTTTTGTGAATGGTCATTTCATAGATTCAGAGGAGGAAAAAGCTAACTTAAAGGAAATCTTTGATTTAGGATTTGAGATAGGAAACCATACACAAACTCATGCAAACCTTAAAAATAGTTCAGAAGAACAACAGCAAGAGGAAATATTAAACGTAAATGAGACTGTAGAATCAGTGATTGGAGAGAAACCTAAATTCTTCCGAGCGCCTTTTGGAGTCAATACTGATTTTAGTAAATCTCTAGTAGAACAAGAAGATATGGTCTTGATGAATTGGACATACGGTTACGATTGGGAAAAGCAATATATGGAGGCTACTAGTTTAGCAGATATAATGGTTAATACAGAGTACTTAGTTGATGGTGCAAATTTATTAATGCATGACCGTGAATGGACTTTAGCAGCTTTACCTCAAATTGTAGATGGATTACGTGCAAAAGGGTACGAGTTGATTGATCCACATGCCATTAAAGTAAAAGAATAATTTCTTTCACCTCTGTTTGTTTAACAGAGGTGATTTTCTTTACATAGACATACTAAAAGAGAAGGCGTAAAATAATTTCTATTATCGTTTAGTGGAGGTGAAACTTTAAAAGATATAACTTTTAAAGTGTATATGGAAAAAATCACAAAATTAATTCAAATAATCTTTCAAGTTATTATTCTATATTTGTTTTTTCTACTTGGATCTTTGACTGTGGGATTGCTACCATTTTCGTTCCCAGGTAGTATTGCTGGATTGTTGATACTACTTGCATGTCTCCTACTAAAAATAGTTCCAGTTAATCTTATAAAAGATGGAGCAGGGTTTTTACTTGCCTTTCTTGCGTTGTTATTTGTTCCTGCAACAGTTGGAATTATGGATTATCCTCAATTATTTTCAGTCACAGGAGTATTGATTGTTCTTGCACTAATCATCAGTACCATGGTCACTATTGTATTGACAGGTAAAATATGTCAATACATTGAAGGCAAAATGATAAAGGAGGATGTTAAATGATTGCTATAGGAATGATTATAGCGACAATTCTCATTTTTATCGGAATGACCTTTGTCTATAGAAAATTTACGTATCCTTTGTTGTTACCAATATTAACTACTACTATTGTTTTGGTAGTTATCTTAAGTTTATCTGGAGTTACATATGATACATATATGTCGGGAGCTAAGTGGATTGATGGTATGCTAGGCCCTGCAGTAGTTGGGATGGCCTATCCTTTATATACACAACGAGAAAAAATCATAAAAAACAAAGTTCCAATTATATTAGGCGTTACAGTAGCAATGCTTTCAGGACTTATTAGTATTGCTATCTTATCTAAACTGATGTCCTTCGAGGATTTTCTTCAAAGATCCTTATTACCAAAGTCCATTACGTCTCCGATTGCTATGCCAATTAGTGAATCAATTGGAGGAATCCCTGCTTTGACAGCAGTTTTTGTCATTTTAGCTGGTTTAATAGGAGCATTAACAGGCTCTTTGCTATTTAAATTATGTAGGATAGATACCGCAATTGGTAGAGGAATCTCTGTAGGAAGTGCATCCCATGGAATAGGCTTATCTAAGCTGGCAGAATACGGGGAAGAAACGATGACTATGGGATCGGTAGCGATGACTCTTAGCGCTATATTAGGAGCCTTTATATGTCCGATATTTGCGCTTATAATTTTTTAATGAGAGTAAAATTATTTTGTATTAAATAAAACAGTCATTTGACAGTAGTCAAATGACTGTTTTAGATTAGTGTGTTCAAATAATTGCTTGATGCTCTTTAATCACATGAATCATTTCTAAAGTGTCGTCCTCTGGACCTTGAACTGGTAATCCAGCCTTTAAATTCATTTGAATATAGTCAATGTTCCCAGGTGTGATTATTTCCCCGGGAATAAAAATTGGAATCCCAGGAGGGTAAACCATTACGAATTCTGCAGAGATCCTACCACTTGCCTCTATTAATGGGATAGATTCAGTTTCTGCGTAGAAAGCATCACGAGGAGACATTGCTAGACCAGGAATATCAGGCAGGGTTACAGATGACTCTACAATGGTTGCTTCAGATTCATGGGCAACCACCATACGCGATAAAGCATTAACAAGCATATCTGTTTCTTTTTTCGTATCCCCAAGAGTAATGAGGCATAGAATATTATATAAATCTGAGAGTTCTACTTCGATATTTGCTTTTTCGCGGAGCCAAATTTCTGCTTCAAATCCTGTGATTCCTAAATTTTTAACGCTTATAAGAAGCTTAGTTGGATCAATATCATAAGTAGCTGAGCTTTGTAATATTTCTCTGCCAACGCAATGAATATGCTCAATTTCATTTATTCGTCTACGAGTTTCCTCGGCAATTGTTATTGCTTCACCTATTAAATCCTCACCATGTATAGCTAATTGTCTTCTAGCCGTATCCAATGATGCTAAAAGAGGATAGGATGTAGAAGTTGTTGTAAGCATGGAAAGAATGGATTGCACCCTTTTAGCTGATACTAAGCCTTCTCTTACATTAAGGACCGAGCTTTGTGTCATAGATCCGCCTAGTTTGTGTACAGACGTAGCAGCCATATCCGCACCTGCAGCCATAGCTGAAATTGGAAGGTCGTCATGGAAGTGGATATGAACTCCGTGAGCTTCATCAACTACTACAGGAATACCTTTTTCATGGGATATATCTACGATTCTCTTTAAATCAGCAGCTAGTCCAAAATAGGTAGGATTAATTACAAGTAAACCTTTTGCATCCGGATGCGCTTCTATCGCTTTTTCTACGGATTCAACAGATATGCCATGGGAAACACCAAGCTCTTTATCTACCTCAGGGTGTATAAATACGGGTATAGCACCGGCAAATACGATGGCAGACATAATGGATTTATGAACATTTCGTGGAACGAGAATCTTATCACCAGGTCCACAAATAGTAAGTATCATAGTCATAATAGCTCCGCTCGTTCCTTGAACGGAGAAAAAAGTTTCATCTGCCCCAAATGCCTCTGCGGCTAAATGTTGAGCTTTTTTTATAGCTCCCTTAGGCGAATGTAAATCATCTAATGGGGCAATGTTTATCAAATCGATTGAAAGTACATTATCTCCAACAAACTCTCGAAATGCAGGGTCCATTCCTTTCCCTTTTTTATGACCAGGAATATGGAATTGAATTGGATGACGATTTCGATGCTTTAATAGCGCATCGAAGATAGGAGTTTCTAATTGTGACAACGTTCATACCACCTCTAATTTAAAATTTTGCGCATGTAAACGATCCTAGTAGTTATAGAGACGTAGATGCTATTTTAAAACAAATGAATTATAGCATTTAAGGAAATTTATTACTATAAAAAACATCAAAATTTAGTTAATGATTCAATTTCATAATTAAATTGAATTGTAAAAAACATGGGCAATAGGAGAAAATTAATAATATATGAATAAAAAATAGCTGATTTGCGCTTTCTGCGGTCACTTTCCGAGGGTGTGAGAGATTACTCATCCCACAGGTGTCAAAAAAGTGTTGGTTTTTAATATGTAAATGAATTAATTAATAACTGAGGCGAAAATTAAATAAATACATTAATACTTTTAAATTAAATCGGAATATCCACCTAAAACAAATATTGGAGATACCCTACTTTAGGATATAGATCAATTGAATCCTTTTTAAAATATCTTTACACTAGTATAAAAGGGGAGGGCTAAGTAATGTCATTTCAAACAAGAGTCACAGATCTATTGGGAATTGAGTATCCAATCGTGCAGGGTGGACTAGCATATCTTGCATACTCAGAGCTTTGTGTGGCAGTATCGGAAGCAGGGGGATTAGGTCAGATAACAGCTATGAGTCTCTCAACGCCGGATGAGCTTCGCCAAGAGATTAATAAAGTGAGAGAGCAAACAGAAAAACCTTTTGGAGTAAATTTTGCTATTGGTCAAACAGGCAGACCCTATGAGCATATGCTTCAAATAGCTATTGATGAAAAGGTGCCAGTAATTTCCATGACTGGAGGCAACCCGGCACCTATTTTAGAAAAATTGGCAAAGACAGATATTAAGAAGTTGGTGCTGGTTGCTTCCAAGCGGCAAGCTCAAAAAGCTGAACAACTAGGAGCAGATGCAGTAATGGTTGTAGGTCAAGAAGGAGGAGGGCATCTAGGGAGAGATGACGTCGGCACGATGGTTCTTATCCCGCAAGTAGTGGATGCCGTGAATATCCCTGTAATTGCTTCTGGTGGTATCGGAGATGGTAGAGGGTGGATGGCTGCTCATGCTCTTGGCGCAGAAGGAATAGAGAAGGGTACTCGTTTTATCGCAACGAGAGAATGCGTCCATGCATCAGAAGCTTATAAAAATGCCATATTAACTAAAGAAGAAACTGACACAGTTGTTATTAAAAAAGAGTTGGGATCACCAGCACGAGCCATTCGAAACGAGTGGACAGAAACCATTCTTTCTATGGAAAAGGAAAATCCATCATATGAGCATTTGAAGCAACATATTAGTGGAGAAGCGAACAAACAATTTATTTATAAGGGATTAGAGGACCAGGGTTTTGCATGGGCAGGCCAGGTCATAGGTATGATTCATGACATCCCAACTACTAAAGAGTTAATCGATCGAATGGTAGTTGAGGCAATGGACATTAGAAAAAAATGGGAATTATAGGAGAGTTGAAAATGGAATACACATACCCTTTTTCGTTAGATTGGTCTACAGAAGAAATTGTAGATGTAGTACAGTTTTTTGAAGCAATTGAAAACGCATATGAGAAAGGAATTAAGCGAGAAGATCTTATGAAAAAATATCGTCGCTTTAAAGAAATAGTTCCTTCCATAGCCGAAGAAAAAACTTATTTTCGTGAATTTGAAAAAGAAAGTGGCTATGCAAGCTTTCCAATAATAAAAAAAATGAAAGAACAAGGAAGCGAATCAATTATTAAAGGATAAATTAAATCCCTCCAGAGTGGAGGGATAGCTTTCTTATTTTAAATTAATCATGGTTTTGTAAATGGGAAGAAGTTGTTCAAATGTATTTTCTACTAACTGGAATAACTCTTCCTCTGTTAATTTAACCGCTTGTTCTTTAGGAATGTGACGGCCAACCAAAAATTCACCCTTCTTAACGTCTCTAAGGCGCGTTAGAAGTTCTTCAAAATCCTTTGGAGTAATATCCTTTATAGAAGTAGCCTCAGGCTTCATATGGTCCCCTGAAACGATAAAATCATTTGGCAGTTTTTTTAATAGACTCTTTTTTTGAAGGAGTCGCTCAGCAATTGCAACTTTATCGGGAGCTTCGTAAATAACTGCAACTATAATAAATAAATGCGTACCCCATAATCCAATTTGGAAGTGTGGCAGCGCCTTATATCCTCTTTTATAAGGAGCAAATGCAACCCAGCTATCCTTTGGAGGGTTAACAGATCGTCGAGCATGCTTAGCTACATGACTATAATATTCATCTCCTAATACTCCTGAAAAATAAAGGCTATATTGTTTCCCTAATTCTTCAAATTTAGGTCGAACATTCTCTATAAGCGCAGTCATTCTATTTTCTAATCCTTCGATTTGAAACACTTCAAAATCTGTATCTTGCCAGAAAGTTTTACTCATATATTAACTCCTTTCAATTTCTATGTTTATTTTAGCGGATTTTTGGGTAAAAATCTTGTAAGTAGTTTTTATTAACACAATTCAATTTATAGCATAATGTAAGATAAAAGTTCCGAATATTACGATAAAATAATGGAGAGGTGTTAACTATGAAACAGGTTGTGCATATTATTCGTAAATATGATATGGAAAAGGAAAAAATTCAAACGCTAAAATTAGAGTTGGATTACCAATTAGCCACTTTATATGATGCAATGCAAGATGGAAATGAAGAAGAGATTAAAGATGCGAAGATGCAATTGTCAGAGCTTCACAAGTCACTGGATGAATTAAATGCGTTTACGTGAATTGAATTCTCCAATAGTGCCATGAAAAAACACCAGCTAATTAAAAAGACAGCCGGTGTTTTTTTCTTTATACTTATACTTAGACTGCTCATTTTGAAGAAATGATAAAACAGATGAACAAGTTATAACTAGGGAAATATTAAAAGGGGTGCTTTTATGAACATACATATGCTAGACAAATATGCAAAATCATTGATTAAACAAGCGGCTATTCAAATAAGAAGTTCATTTTCTGAAGAACTTATCATCGAATCTAAATCAGAAGCGAATGATTTGGTTACTAATATAGACAAAGAAACGGAAAAATTTTTTATTCGACATATAAAAAGTGATTTTCCAGACCATCGTATATTTGGGGAGGAAGGCTTTGGTGACAAGATAGATAATTTGGACGGCTATGTTTGGATGCTAGATCCTATAGATGGGACTACAAACTTTATACACTTCAAGAAAAACTTTGCCATATCCTTAGGTATCTACAAGGATGGTGAAGGAATACTCGGCTACATTTACAATGTAATGGATGATGATTTAATAAGTGCAGCTCAAGGACAGGGTGCTTATTTGAACGATGTGAGAATCCCTATGCTTGAAAAAGCTAGTGTAGAGAAATCCATAATTGGAGTTAACGCAAGCTGGGTTATTCCCAACAAATTTGTCCAACATGATCAAATGATAGAACTAATGCAAACAGCTAGAGGTACTAGATCATTTGGGTCGGCAGCCATTGAGATTGCGTATGTTGCCACTGGAAGACTAGACGCCTATATGTCCATGAGACTCTCACCTTGGGACATAGCTGGTGGTATGGTAGTAGCAAAAGAAGTAGGAGCTATTGTCACTACCTTATCTAACGAACCTATAAATCTGTTAAAACAAAATTCATTTATAGTTTCTAAACCTAATCTTCATGAACAACTGTTATCAAAATATATTATTTTAAAGTAAAATGGAAAACAGGCTTATTGCGGTTTTGAGAATTTAGAACTAAGCATGAACAAACAACAGTTGCTTTCCAATCTAGATGGAAGTGTTTCGCATGATAAACCGAAAAGCTATCACTAAAGCAATATAGACCTTATTAACTAAATTATCTTTAAGCTGGTTCTCCGAGCTGTAGGTGGAAGAGCAAAATTTATACTAAAAAGAGGCTATTCATGACTTAAGCCATGAACAGCCTCTCAAAGGTTCTGCGATGATAATATAGATTAAGTGCAAGTCTACCTGAAATGAGGAGATATGGCACTAAAAGTTGTTAATGCTTTAGTTATTCTAATAATCCTTGTTCACGCATTTTCTTTTTCGTTTTAAAGCCAAATCCCATGACAACAAATAACAATACTAAAAACAGTAAAGCCAACGGAATATTACGTAATGCAATTGCAATTCCTATTAAACCCATAGACAACATTGCGCCTAAAGAAAACAATACAAAAACCCATTTTATGTTACCCAAAACAATTACCCCCAAGAAAATAATGAAAAATAATATAACTTTAGTTCCACTTGTGTTATAATAGCACAGTTATGGACATGAAAAAAGAATATGGAGTGGAAATATGACAAAATTACGTCAAGATTTAAGAAACATAGCTATTATAGCACACGTTGACCACGGAAAAACGACATTAGTCGATCAATTATTAAAACAATCTGGAACGTTCCGTTCAAATGAACACGTTGACGAAAGAGCAATGGATTCAAACGACATCGAACGCGAGCGTGGGATTACTATATTAGCAAAAAACACAGCTGTAAATTATCATGACACACGCATTAACATTTTGGACACACCTGGACATGCCGATTTTGGTGGTGAAGTAGAGCGTATCTTAAAAATGGTAGATGGTGTTTTACTAGTAGTAGATGCATATGAAGGTTGTATGCCTCAAACACGTTTTGTATTGAAGAAAGCATTAGAACAAAAATTAACACCTATCGTTGTAGTTAACAAAGTTGATAAAGATTCTGCTCGTCCACTAGAAGTAGTAGATGAAGTTTTAGAACTTTTCATCGAGTTAGGTGCAGATGACGATCAATTAGACTTCCCAGTAGTTTATGCTTCTGGTGTGAACGGAACTGCTTCTTTAGACGCAGACCCTGCAAATCAAGAAGAAGATATGAAGTGTCTATTTGAAAAAATTATCGAATCTATTCCAGCGCCAGTTGACAATTCAGACGAACCTTTACAGTTCCAAGTTGCATTACTGGACTATAATGATTATGTAGGACGTATCGGTATTGGCCGTGTGTTCCGCGGAACAATTGAAGTTGGTCAACAAGTTTCATTGATGAAATTAGATGGCAAAGTTAAAAACTACCGAGTTACAAAATTATTTGGTTTCTTCGGTTTGAAACGTGAAGAAATTCAAACAGCAAAAGCTGGTGATTTAATCGCAGTATCAGGTATGGAAGAGATTAACGTAGGGGAAACAGTTTGTCCTACTGATCATCCTGACGCATTAACACCATTACGTATCGATGAACCAACTTTACAAATGACTTTCTTAACAAACAATTCTCCGTTTGCTGGTCGTGAAGGTAAATGGGTTACATCACGTAAAATTGAAGAACGTCTTCGTTCACAGCTTCAAACAGATGTATCTCTACGAGTAGAAGATACAGATTCACCAGATGCTTGGGTTGTTTCAGGCCGTGGAGAACTACATTTATCTATCTTAATAGAAAATATGCGTCGTGAAGGCTATGAGATTCAAGTTTCTAAACCAGAAGTTATCATTCGTGAAATTGATGGTAGAAAATGCGAACCAGTTGAGCGTGTACAAATTGATGTACCAGAAGATAGCGTAGGTTCTATTATTGAGTCCATGGGAACACGTAAAGGTGAAATGGTAGATATGATTAACAGTGGGAACGGACAAGTTCGTTTGATCTTCATGGTTCCTGCACGTGGATTAATCGGGTATTCAACTGAATTCATGTCATTAACTAAAGGATTCGGAATCATAAACCATACATTTGATAGCTACCAACCAGTAGTTGCAGGTCGTGTTGGTGGGCGTCACCAAGGTGTGCTTGTTTCTATGGAAACAGGAAAAGCAACAACATATGGTATGATGCAAATTGAAGACCGTGGTACACTATTCGTAGAACCAGGTACTGAAATTTATGAAGGTATGATCGTTGGTGAAAATACTCGTGATGCTGATATCACTGTAAATATCACTAAAATGAAACAAAAAACAAATATCCGTTCAGCAAATAAAGACCAAACTAATGTTATTAAGCGCCCACGTATTTTAACTCTAGAAGAAGCTTTAGAATTCCTAGGCGATGATGAGTATCTAGAAGTAACACCAGAGTCAATTCGCTTACGTAAAAAAATTCTTGAGAAGAGCGAACGTGAACGTGTAACTAAGAAAAAGAAAAGTGCAGATCAGGAATAGTAACTGAAAGGGTGACAAGCCTTGGAGGAACAAGATCTAGTCTTTGGTAGAATGTCTTCTATAGCTAGGTTTATATATGAAACAATGCCATCCTTTACTGTGGCAGGCTATATTTTATTTATCGTTATATTTTTATTGTCAGTGCTAGTGTATAAGCTTGGGTTTGCAAAGAAACTGAAGTTAAAGCAAAATGTTGTTATTTACATTTTCTTATTATTGGGTTGTTTAATGTTGACTTTCTTGGCATTTTTCCTCCCGGTAGTAGAAGCATTGTTAGTTGCTGCGTTGATTTTAATTATATACAAAATACGATTAAAGCTAGAAAAAAGAGGCTCGACTACTTAATTAGTCGAGCTTTTTTTTATGTTTAAATATAAAGAAGGAATCTTTTGTGGCATTTAATATTTTGACGACAAAAAACACTAGAGGCACATTGTGTCTCTAGTGTTTTTTTAAAACTCATTTTCAATTAATCGAGAGCTTTTGTAAAAGATAAACTTACCAGTAGCAAGCCTTTCTTTTGTTTTAACTTCAATGCGGTCGTGGCATTCATCGCACATATACGTATGAATCGGTCGATTTCTTAGTTTTTTTGCTAATGGTAAATCGGTAGAAATTTCATCGATTCGGTCACAAATAACACATTGTACCTTCATAGTCCTTCACTCCTACTCTAATCGAAATGCAGTTACGTTTCTGATTGGGTCGTTTAAGTTAGAGCCATCTTTTTTAATAATGTGGACAGGACCATCTTCTCGCAATGGTTTTCCTTTATGACTAAATTTAACTAGAATATTGTCTACTTCCTCTAATGAAATGGTATGATTACCTTCATTTGTTTCGATGACTAAATTCTTAGCCTCATTTAATGGCTCGGCGTTAAGGATAAATTGTTTAAGCTCTATGCCGTAAGTGTTTGAAAGCATCTTGGTTTTCTCATATTTTTTTTCAGATTTTAAGGTAGGTGGATTTGTTGAACCTTCAATTATTTCTCGAGACCAATGAGCAGATGTTACCTTTGTATATTCTTCATCGGCATCTTTGTATTCATACTTGCCCTCAAAAAACTCATCTAGATCGATTCGGCGATCATCAAAAATCCACACAGTGGGATCAAGCGTTATATTAAATTTAACTGCTCCTGTAATAGGTATAATAAATTCCATGGAAATTGCCTCCTCTATACTGTCTAATCTATATTAGTATACAGATAAAAGTTAAAGTTAAAAAGAATAATTCCTTATATATGTAATCTATATAAGAGAACACTTGCAATTTTGCTTATCAAAAGATACACTTTAGGGAGGTGAAGAATTAGAAATAATAATAATGGGGGCGTCCTCATGGATACTAATATACAACTTTCCTATCAAGATAAGGCGTTAGAGCTTTTAAAAAAAGATGCAGAAAAAATCGCCCAATTGATAAAAGTGCAAATGGATAACTTAACAATGCCTCAATGCCCTCTTTATGAAGAGGTTTTAGACACGCAAATGTTTGGATTATCTCGCGAAATAGATTTTGCGGTGAAACTTGGACTTCTAGAGAAGAGTGAAGGTAAAGAAATTATAGCTTCTCTTGAAAAAGAATTGTCCAATTTACACGATATCCATACAGAAAAATAAAGTTGAAACTCAAACAATCAGACTGTTTGAGTTTTTTTCTATAAAGAAATTGAGGTACCTATTATGAATATTTATTTTAAACGTTTTTTTAAAAATTTTGATTACCCTTTGTTTTTCGTTTATATTGCCCTATGTTTGTTTGGGCTTGTCATGATCTATAGTGCCAGCATGGTTTGGGCTGTTGAAAGGTACGGCTGGGAGCCGGATCATTTCTTTAACAAGCAAAAAATAAATTTGGCATTGTCCATTCCTGTATTCTTTGTGGCTGCTTTGTTTCCATACAAACATTATAAAAGTAGATTTATGATGCAGTTAATGCTTGGAGTAATGTTTATCCTCCTTATTCTCGTACACATCATTGGTGTTGGGGGAGAGAGTGGCTCTCAAAGCTGGCTTAACCTTGGTTTTGGTAATATACAGCCTTCAGAGATTGCTAAAATAGTAATAGTATTATATTTTGCAGGAATATTTACAAAAAAATATCAAAATGGAACTTTAGACAAATTGAATGAATCAGTTGGTCCTCCATTAATCGTTTTATTCTTTGTCTTCCTTCTGATCATGCTTGAAACGGATGTTGGTAATACATTGATTATAAGCTTTGTAGCTATTTCAGTTATTGCAGCAAGTGGCATAAAGTTTAAGTCATTTTCTAAAATTATTGGTTTAATAGGAATTTTGTTAACTGTGGCATTAGTGTTTCTCTATTTTTTAAAAGATTCTCTTCTTACAGATCGGAGAAGAGGCAGACTAGAAGCCTTTTTTAACCCTTTTGATTATGAGCAGGGCTTCGGTTACCAAATAGTAAACGGCTATATAGCTATCGGGTCCGGAGGTTTGAGTGGTTTAGGATTAGGGAATTCTAATCAAAAATATGGATATTTACCAGAGCCACATACAGATTTTATAATGGCTATAATAGCAGAGGAATTAGGTTTGATAGGTGTCCTCATTGTGTTATGTGGATTGTTCTTTCTGGTATTTAAGGCAATTATGATAAGTATTAAAACTAGAGATCCTCAAGCAAGAATGATAGCTGCTGGGATAGCAAGTATCATCGGTTTTCAAACATTTGTAAATTTGGGTGGAATGCTTGGCATTATCCCACTTACAGGAGTCCCTCTCCCATTCATTAGCTACGGGGGTACTTCAATCATCATTTTATCGGCAGCAATTGGGATACTGATGAATGTATCAATGTTTGTTAAACTAGAAAAGACTAAAACATAGGGAGTTGGCAATGAAATGAATAATATTAAGAAAATAGTAGTAGCAAATAGAGGCGAGATTGCTATTCGTATTTTTCGGGCTTGTACAGAGTTAAATTTGCGTACCGTGGCTATTTATTCAAAAGAAGATAGCGGTGCCTTTCACCGTTTTAAGTCGGATGAGTCCTATTTAGTAGGAAAAGGTAAAAAGCCAATTGATGCTTATCTAGACATTGAAGATATTATTCGCATTGCCAAAGAAAGTAAAGCTGATGCTATACATCCTGGATATGGTTTCCTATCGGAGAATGTAGAGTTCGCCAAAAGATGTGAAGAAGAAGGAATTATATTTATCGGTCCAACCTCTAAGCATTTAGATATGTTTGGAGATAAGGTGAAGGCCCGTGAGCAAGCTGTTAAAGCTGGCATTCCTGTTATACCAGGTAGTGACGGACCATTAGATAGCTTGGAAGACATTCGTGCTTTCGGCAATGAACATGGTTATCCATTAATGATCAAAGCTTCCCTAGGGGGGGGTGGACGGGGAATGCGGGTTGTCCAAACAGAGAGCGAATTGGAGAGTGCTTACGATAGAGCCAAATCTGAAGCTAAGGCAGCTTTTGGATCTGACGAGGTTTACGTAGAAAAGTGTATATTCAAACCTAAGCATATTGAAGTACAAATATTAGGAGATAAAGAAGGAAACCTCATTCACCTTTATGAGCGTGATTGTTCTATTCAACGTAGACATCAAAAAGTCGTAGAGATTGCTCCTTCAAATTCATTAAGCACTGAATTGAGAGATGAAATTTGTGATGCAGCAGTTAAATTAATGAAAAATGTCAGTTATATAAATGCGGGAACTGTCGAGTTTTTAGTAACCGATGATGAGTTTTACTTTATCGAAGTAAACCCCCGAATCCAGGTGGAGCATACTATTACGGAAATGATTACAGGAATAGATATTGTCCATGCTCAAATCAAAATTGCGGATGGTATATCATTAAAGGATACGAATATGGGCATACCGGATCAGAAGAATATTCCGCTTTTCGGATTTGCGATACAATCTCGTGTGACTACTGAGGATCCGTTGAATAATTTCATGCCTGATACTGGTAAACTGGCTGTTTATCGATCAGGCGGTGGATTTGGTGTTCGCCTAGACGCAGGGAATGGGTTCCAAGGAGCTATTATTTCTCCTTACTATGATTCTTTACTTGTAAAGGTATCTACATGGGGAATGTCCTTTAAGGAAGCTGCTGCTAAGATGGATAGAAATTTGCAAGAGTTTAGGATTCGTGGTATTAAAACGAATATTCCATTCTTGGAGAACGTTGTAAAGCATCCTTCTTTTCTTTCTGGCCAATTTAATACAAGTTTCATTGATACAACTCCTGAATTGTTCCTTTTCCCTAAGAGAAAAGACAGAGGTACAAAATTATTAAATTATATTGGTAATGTGACGATAAATGGATTCCCAGGCATAGAAAAGAAAATCAAGCCCGAATTTGGGCAAGTAAGAAAACCCAATTTTGATTTATCAGCTCCTCTTCAGCCAGGTACAAAGGATATATTAGAGCAAAAGGGTGTTGAAGGACTACTTCAATGGGTGAAAGAGCAAAAGGATGTATTATTAACAGATACAACCTTCAGGGACGCACATCAATCCTTACTTGCTACTCGGGTGCGTTCGTATGATATGTTCAACATTGCAAAAGAGTCTGCTCACGGTATGCCTAATCTTTTCTCATATGAAATGTGGGGAGGAGCAACCTTTGACGTTGCCTATCGTTTCTTGAAGGAAAACCCTTGGGACCGTTTGATTAAAATGAGAGAAATGATTCCTAACACGTTATTCCAGATGCTCTTCCGTGGAGCAAATGCAGTAGGCTATAAAAATTATCCGGACAATGTGATTCGAGAATTTATAGCGAAATCTGCTGAAGCAGGCATAGATGTATTCCGAATTTTTGATAGTCTTAACTGGATAAAGGGAATGGAAGTAGCTATTGATGCAACAAGACAATCCGGCAAAATTGCTGAAGCTGCTATTTGTTACACAGGGGACATTTTAGATGATTCCAGAGATAAATATACAGTTCAGTACTACAAAGATATGGCGAAGGAGTTAGAGGCATTAGGGGCACATATTTTAGCGATTAAGGATATGGCAGGTTTGTTGAAGCCAGAAGCAGCTTATCGTTTAGTTTCCGAATTAAAAGAAACAGTAGATATTCCAATTCACTTACATACCCACGATACTAGTGGAAATGGGATTTACACTTACGCAAAAGCAATAGATGCAGGAGTAGATATCGTAGATACGGCTTTAAGTACAATGGCAGGCTTAACATCTCAGCCGAGTGCTAGCAGTTTGAGTTATGCGATGCAAGGTTCTAAACGTGGAGTTATTGGTGATGTAGAAGCATTTGAAAAAATTTCTTGTTACTGGGAAGACGTGCGCAAATATTATCAGGACTTTGAAAGTGGAATGATGAGCCCTCATTCTGAAATATATGTACACGAGATGCCGGGAGGACAGTACAGTAACCTCCAGCAACAGGCGAAGGCAGTTGGACTAGGTGAGCGTTGGGAAGAAGTAAAAGAAATGTATTCCCGTGTAAATCTTATGTTTGGAGATGTAGTTAAGGTTACTCCATCCTCTAAAATTGTCGGTGATATGGCCCTATTTATGGTACAAAACAATTTAGATGAGCTGTCTGTTGTGACAAGAGGGAAAAAGATTGACTTCCCTGATTCCGTTATCGAATTTTTCGAAGGGTATATAGGGCAACCATATGGCGGATTCCCAGAGGAGCTTCAAAAAGTCGTTTTAAAGGACCGTAAGCCTATTACAGTAAGACCTGGAGAACTATTAGAACCAGTAGACTTCCAAGCTGTTAAGGAGCTATTATTTAACAAATTAGAGCGTCCTGTAACTAGTCAAGAAATATTAGCCTATACATTATATCCTAAAGTGTTTGATGAGTATTGTGCAACTGAAAAAAACTTCGGTGATGTTTCTGTTCTAGACACCCCTACTTTCTTGTATGGTATGAGATTAGGTGAGGAAATCGAGGTTGAAATAGAGGTTGGTAAAACATTAATCATCAAATTAGTTTCAATCAGTAAGTCTGACACGGAAGGAAATCGTATTATCTATTTCGAGCTTAATGGTCAACCACGTGAAATTAAGATACAGGATATGAACAAAGAGGTAAGTCATCTTTCTAAGCTTAAGGCCGATGTGTCAGATGAAAGTCATATTGGTGCTACAATGCCAGGGACTGTGCTGAAGATGGTAGTTGCAACTGGCGAGAATGTGAAACGAGGTCAGCATCTGATTATTACAGAAGCGATGAAGATGGAAACTACCGTCCAGGCCCCGTTCGACGGAGTGATAAAAACTATTCATGTAAGCGCTGGAGAAGCAATATCAACAGGGGATTTATTAATTGAAATGGATAAAGCGTAAAGTTTAAAAATCTGGAGCAAAGCTTCTAATAATAGATACTAGAATACAAAAAACGTAAGCAAGCTAGAGAATCTAGTATGCTTACGTTTTTAGTTTTTATTAAACTAAATTGCCTTGAACTATTTGCTTAGTCACTTTGAACCTAGTAGATAATTTAAAGATAAAGCTATACTCCGCAGTATTACAAGATAAATTCTATCTAAAGGGCTAAGCAAAGGGTTGAAAAGGCGTATTTGATGCTTTTATTTCTATAATTACTTAAAATAGAAGTAGAGGAATGAAATTTTGTTTTCTATTTTTGGTTGTTTAACTTGCTTCTGGATAAAAGTAATATCAAATAGCATAACAAACCAAATAAAAGAGAAATGAATAAGGAATGTAATAATGCAATATAAAGATTTAGACTTGAAAGCACTACAATCATACCTGTAATTACTTGGCAAGTAACAAGGGTTAAGGAGATAATCCAACTCCAATATATTGCTCGTTGGCTTTTATAGTACTTGATCACATGAATAGCTATGATTAAAATCCAAATGAATATAAGGCCAGCAGCAGCTCTATGTCCCATTTGAACCCATTCGTACATATTGGTTGGCAGAGCAAATTCCTTGTTGTTACAAAGCGGCCAGTCTTTACAGATTAAACTAGACTCTGTATGGCGTACTAAAGCTCCAGTATAAATAACAATATAAGAATATAAAGTTACACCTATAGTATGAAACCTTAATGTTTTACCGATTCTAATTTTGTCAGTATCAAATTTCCTATCTACCTCAAATATTAAAAGCGTTAAAAGTAAAACAGCTGCAAATGAAATAAGTGATATACCAAAGTGTAATGCTAGGATAAAATCTCCTTGGCCCCATTTAACTTGAGCGGCACCAATTAAAGCTTGTAATACTAGAAAAAAGAAGGCCATAAATGATAAGAACTTTGTTTCTCGGACATGTCCCAATGCACGCCATGACCATATAGATAATGCTACGATTAATATTCCAACTGCCCCTGTAACTAGGCGATGTGAAAATTCGATTAAGACTTCAGCTGTGATAACGTCGGGTATAAGCTGTCCATTACATCCAGGCCAATGTCTACCACACCCCATGCCACTGTCTGTTTTTGTAACAAGTGCTCCACCTAAAAGTATAAGAAGCATACCTATTGAAGAAGCTACAGCCAGCCATTTTAAATACTTGTTTATTTGCAATACCTCACCTACTCTATGTATATATGCTCGCTTTCAAAAAGCGGTGTCTGCTACTAGATAATATCGAAACCTGAGCAAAAAAACAATGTAAAACAACCGAACACTTAAATATGACAAATTACATTCACAAATTGTTCATAAAATCGTTGATTAAGATTCACACATAAGGGGGGGAAATGATTTACTATTGATATGTTCAGTAAAGAAACACTTAACAGTAGGACTATTATGCGAAAATTTCTTTGAGTGTAGAAATATGTTAGAGTTTTCGCTATAGTATAAGGTAGCGGAGTATGCTTACAACTTAGAAAGGAGGGTGCAGCATGTCAAATAGTCATTCTATAACCGCTAATACCGAAACGGAGAGCCAGCCTGTGGCTTCATCTTTTATGAAAGATTTTCTTTCATTGATAAAAATTGGAATCGTGAATTCTAATTTAGTTACAACTTTCACAGGTTTATGGCTAGCTTTCCAGTTTACTAATACAAATTTTCTTCATGAACTAGATTTATTGTTCTTTACGCTTTTTGGATCGGCTTTAATAATTGCAGGTTCTGCTGCGATGAACAATTTCATTGATCGTGATATCGACCCCGTTATGAAGAGTAAAAAAGGCAGACCAACTGTCACTGGAAGATTTAGTCCCTCAGCCGTGCTGATGACTTCTTTCACGTTTCTAATTGTAGGCGAGATTTTCTTATTTATGGCATCTACCTCTGCTGGGATTTGGGGATTAGCTGGTATAATCAGTTATGTCGTTCTTTACTCTATGTGGTCTAAAAGAAAGCATGTTAGTAACACAATTGTCGGTAGTATTTCTGGTGCAATCCCACCGTTAATCGGTTGGGCTGCTGTAGAGCCAGGACTAAGTTTGGGTGCATTAGGCTTGTTCTTAATAATGTTTGCTTGGCAACCACCTCATTTCTATGCTCTTGCTATGAAACGTACGGAAGAGTATAGAGCAGCTAATATTCCAATGTTACCTGTTGTAAAAGGATTCAAGCGTACAAAGGTTTCTATGCTTCTTTGGGTGATTTTATTATTCCCACTGCCATTGTTTTTAATGGAGCTAGGTACTGCTTTTGTCGTATTGGCTACAGCATTAAATGTTGGATGGCTAGTATTAGCTATTAAAGGATTTAAAGTAGAAGACGATATTAAATGGGCGACAAAAATGTTCGTTTATTCATTGAACTATATGACTATTCTATTTGTATCAATGATTATCTTCTCAATGTTTGTTTAATTTTTGGGATTCTTTCTTAGTCAACAAGAATTCATATAAAAGAACCACAGTCCAAATGTACTTGAACACAATAATGAAAGAGGGGTTTGATTTAGCTATGATGAAAGGGCTTAAAAAATGGCGACTTTTTTCACTGTTAGCAGCTCTTACGATTTTTCTGTCGGGTTGTGGCGAAGAATACTTATCAACGCTAGCACCTGCGGGACAAGTCGGGAGAGATCAATTCAATCTATTACTACTTGCATCTGCTATTATGGCATTAGTTATTATAGTGGTAGTAATAATCTATGTAATTGCTCTAACAAGATATAGTCGCAAAAAAGTTGGAGAAAATGTGATTCCTAAACAGGTTGAAGGAAGCCATACGCTTGAGATAATTTGGACAGTTATTCCAATTTTACTTTTAGTTATTCTTGCAATTCCAACTGTATATTACACTTACAAGCACGCAGATGTTGCTGCAATGGATCAAGTGGATGAAGAAGGAAACAAAACACATCTTACAGTAAACGTAACTGCAAAGTTATACTGGTGGGAATTTGAGTACCCAGAGCTTGGTATTGTTACAGCACAAGAATTAGTAGTACCTACAGATGAGCAGGTGTTCTTCAATTTGAAGGCTGCTGATGTAAAACACTCATTCTGGATTCCATCCATCGGTGGTAAATTAGATACTAACGTTGAAAATGTAAACAAATTCTACCTTGTATTCGATAAAGAATCAGCGGGCTTAGAAGACGGAGTGTTCTACGGTAAGTGTGCCGAGCTATGTGGACCTTCACATGCTTTAATGGACTTTAAAGTAAAATCGATGAACCGTGATGATTTTAACGAGTGGGCTGAAGCAATGAAAACCACTGTACATACTGCAGAAGGGGATCTTGCAAAACAAGGGGAAGAACTTTTCCAAACAGCTTCTTGTATCGGATGTCATGCTACGGGTGGCGAAGGTATGGCTCCTCAGACAGGACCAAGCTTAGCTACTTTTGGAGATCGTAATCGTGTAGCCGGCTTCATGGATCATACGAAAGAAAATGTAAAAGCTTGGATTAGTGATCCTCAAAAGTACAAACCAGGTAACGTAATGCCTGATGATACACAATTAAATGGCGGTAAAGAATTTACAGACGAGCAGTTAGATGCTCTTGCAGAATACTTAATGGGACTATCTATTGAAAAATAATTCCATAGATAAAAATGAGGGAGGTAAAAGTTGTGAGTTCTATAGCTAAGAAAAAGGGCTTTGGCGCAACTTTATGGGACTATTTAACAACAGTAGACCATAAAAAGATTGCTGTCCTGTACCTCGCTGCCGGTGGTTTATTTTTCGTAATCGGTGGTATAGAGGCAATGCTAATTCGTATCCAATTAGCTAAACCGGATAACGACTTTGTTAGTGCAGGTCTTTTCAATGAAATTATAACAATGCATGGTACGACAATGATTTTCCTTGCGGCCATGCCGATATTATTTGGTTATATGAATGCCGTTGTACCACTTCAAATTGGTGCACGTGACGTAGCATTCCCATTCTTAAATGCACTTGGTTTTTGGTTATTCTTATTTGGTGGTATCTTCTTAAACCTTTCTTGGTTTATGGGAGGAGCTCCTGATGCTGGATGGACTTCATATGCATCTCTATCTTTAGCATCCCCTGGTCATGGTATTGACTTCTATGCACTCGGACTTCAAATATCCGGTGCAGGTACGTATATTGCCGGGATTAACTTCCTTGTAACGATTATTAATATGCGTGCACCTGGTATGACGTATATGCGTATGCCATTGTTCACTTGGACTACATTCGTGGCAAGTGCATTGATCTTATTTGCATTCCCACCACTTACAATTGGTCTTTTCTTCCTAATCATTGACCGTATGTTTGGAGGACAATTCTTCAATCATGAAATGGGAGGAAATACAATTATCTGGGAGCATTTATTCTGGATCTTTGGACACCCTGAAGTATACATTCTGATTTTACCTGCTTTCGGTATTTTCTCAGAAATCTTCTCGTTATTTGCTCGCAAACGTTTATTTGGATATTCATCCATGGTATTTGCGACCGTATTAATCGGTTTCTTAGGATTCATGGTTTGGGCCCATCACATGTTTACAGTTGGTTTAGGACCAACAGCTAACGCAATTTTTGCTGTTGCGACAATGGCTATTGCCGTTCCAACAGGTATGAAAATATTTAACTGGCTGCTTACAATTTGGGGAGGAAGTATTAAAGTTACGGTTCCAATGCTTTACGCATTAGGATTTATCCCTTCATTCGTAGCAGGTGGTGTAACTGGTGTCATGCAAGCTGCGGCTCCACTTGACTACCAATTACATGATTCATACTTTATCGTTGCCCATTTCCACTATGTAATCGTTGGTGGGGTAGTACTTGCTATCTTAGCTGCATTACATTTATATTGGCCTTTAATGTTCAACCAAATGTTAAGTGAGAAATTAGGTAAATGGACTTTCTGGTTCTTCTTTATCGGTTTCCATATGACATTCTTTATTCAACATTTCTTAGGTTTAATGGGTATGCCGCGTCGTGTATTCACTTTCAGAGCAGATCAAGGTTGGGATTTATTCAACGCAATCAGTTCTGGTGGTGCAGTATTCATGGCAATCGGGGTAATAATCCTTGTAATTAATATTATTATGACTGTAGCTAAAAACGAAAAAGTTGGAAATGACCCTTGGGAAGATGGACGTACATTGGAGTGGGCTATTCCACAACCAATTCCATTCTACAACTTTAAACAAACTCCACTTGTTCGTGGATTAGATACTTTCTGGATTGAAAAACAAGAAGGAAACAAAGAAGGTATGACATATGCAGAGCCAATCTCTGATATCCATATGCCAAACAACTCTTTCATTCCTTTCGTAATGACATTAGGTTTATTTATCGCAGCATTCGGTGCACTTTACAACGGAGAAAAAGATTGGGCTGTTCCAGTATTAGTACTTGGTTTAGCAATCACAGTTGCATCTATGGCTGTTCGTTCACTGAAAGACGACCATGGATATCATATCCATAAAGAAGATTTAATGAATGACGAAGGGGGTAAATAAGAATGGACTTGAATAAAAAGTACTCCCCACAAACTTGGCCAGATCATCCGGAACAAGCAACAATGGAAGGTAAGAATAAATTCTTAGGCTTCTGGTTGTTCCTAGCTGGAGAAACTGTACTGTTTTCTAGTTTATTTGCTACTTATTTAGCTCTTAAAAACAAAGGACCAGAAGGTATGGAATTCTCCACTCAAACATTGTTTGAATTACCTCTAGTTTTTGTTATGACCATGATCCTGTTAACATCTTCGTTAACAAGTGTATATGCAATGTACCATTTGAAAAATCATAATTTCCGTGGTACGCAAACATGGATGGCTATTACAGTACTATTAGGTTTTACTTTCTTAGGCCTAGAAATTTATGAGTTTAATCACTATGTACATTTAGGATTCCATTATGGACAAAGTGCTTTCTCAACTGCGTTCTTTACTTTAGTTGGTACTCACGGTCTTCACGTAGTAATTGGTTTAGGCTGGATTACTCTATTACTTTTACGTAATGCTAAACGTGGTTTCAGCTTATATAACGCACCAAAATACTATACTGCTTCACTATACTGGCACTTTATTGACGTTGTGTGGGTATTCATCTTTACAGTAGTATACTTGATGGGAGTTGTTGGTTAATATGTCATCACACGACAATCATGTTTACGTAAGATCTCAAACTGAATTTGAGTACTTGAAGCGAAAAAGAAAAGAGAGTATGCGTACGCAAGTAACTACATTCTCTATTATGATTTTCTTGACATTAATCTCTTTCACAGCAGTGGTTGCAGGTTTCTCAAAATACTACATTATCCCGATTATTTTATTGTTAGCTGCAGTACAAGTAGTTTTACAACTTTACTACTTCATGCATATGAGTGAAAAAAATCATAACATTCCAGCATACTTTATTTACTTTGCGGCAATGGTTGGATTTACTTTCCTACTAACTTTTATAACAATTGTTTGGTGGTAATTACAAAAAGAGAGCTAAGATTTTCTTAGCTCTCTTTTGTTTGTTTTAAACAAAAGACTTTTCTAGAATTATGTTAAGATTGATTGAGTACAAAGCTCGAAAGAATGAGGGAGTCTCCTTAGCGTCCATTAATTTTGTTGGGAATAGTTGTCCCCATTAATGAGGGCCTATATTGGATATTAATTTGAAACATTCAACTCATAAGTATATAGTAATAATTGTCATAGTTCGTTCATTTGATGTTACTTGTACTGCCCTATATAATAAAGGTAGCAACTTAAAAAGGAGCGTAATAGAATGTCAATTAGCATATTCGGCTTCCAGGCTTTATGGAGTCCTATTTTATTAGGACTTTTAGTTTGTATAGCTATTCTATATTTTTTGATCACCGTCAAATGGAGAAATGATTTTAAAGTTTCTGAGCCATTAAAAAGAAAAGAAGCGGTATTTTTTGTATCTGGTTTATTGCTTTTATATATTGTAAAAGGTTCTCCGTTAGATTTAATGGCACATATTATGTTTACCTTCCATATGGTGCAAATGGCACTATTGTTATTATTAGTTCCGCCACTACTTATGAAAGGGATTCCATGGTGGGTGTGGAAGGTAGTTATTGAGCTGCCGGTTTTAAGAAAAGTGATTCCTTTCTTGACTAAACCACTATTTTCTTTAGTATTGTTTACCATGACATTCTCGCTCTATCATATTCCATTAGTCTTTGACGCGATTAAGATGAATGAGGTACTCCATGGAACATATACATTATTGTTATTCTTTGCAGCTGTATTTATGTGGTGGTCTATTGTTGACGTAATTGAATCAGAGAAAAAACTACATGGTCTAAAGAAAATTGGTTTTATTGTTGCTAGTGCTATATTAATTACTCCAGCCTGTGCTCTAATCATTTTCTCTAGTAACCCAATGTATGATACTTATACAGATTCAGATGTTTGGCTAAAAAATATGGAACTTTGTGTTCCTTCTGACACTTTAGCTGGTCTAAGTCTATCTGGCCCAGAGTTATTTTCTAACTTGGATCCTCTTGAGGATCAGCAGCTTGGTGGAATTGTGATGAAGATTATTCAAGAGCTTATATATGCTGCCTTCTTATTCTCCATATTCTTTGCATGGTATAAAAATGAGCAGGATAATGCAGATGAAATAACTCAAAAAGCATTAGACGACTTAAAGGTACAAGCTAAACTATAATTTTTTATATTAGAGGAGAATGAAGATGAGTGTTCCAGTATTACCTACAATAAGCACGTTTTTTATTGTCTTAAGTGCTGTACTTGTTGCAATTGGTTGGATTTTAGTGAAGCAAAGGAAAATTGAGGCACATAAAAAGACGATGTTTGCTGCAGCAATATCAGCATTAACATTTTTTATCATTTATGTTTCTCGTACATTGTTTATAGGGAATACTGCTTTTGGTGGACCAGACGATATAAAAATTTACTATACGGTTTTCCTAGTTTTTCATATTATCTTAGCTACAACAGGAGCAGTATTTGGGCTAGTTACAATTTATCTAGGCTACAAAAATAATATAAAGAAACACCGTAAACTTGGACCAATTACTAGTGTCATATGGTTCTTTGTTGCAATAACAGGAGTAGCGGTTTATGCGTTACTTTACGTAATTTATGAGGGCGGCGAAACGACTTCCGTTTTTAAAGCAATCCTTGGTGGATAATTAACAACTAAAATACACAAAGGCAATCAAGATTATTAATTCTTGATTGCCTTTGTTTTTGTACTATTATAATCGTATGTAATAGGTGAAACAAATACAAGCGGTCTATTTCGTAAGCTATTAAACCGATAGCAGGCAAAAAAATAAGGCATTCTGTTAAAAAGAACAGTAAGGCCTTAAATTGCTATTTCGTTAATAATAATGTCTTTGTAAATATTCATATTTTAAAGTTTAAGCGGATCATACCTGCTTCTCTTGCTGTAATAAACAATATGACTACTAGTGGTCCGATTAAAAATCCTAGGAAGCCAAACAACTTGGCACCGATGAACATGGCAATAAGGATAGCAAGGGGGGAAATACCCATTTGAGTACCCATTAGTTTAGGTTCCACAGCTCTTCTAATGATTAGTAAAATAAGAGCTAAAACGGTCAATTTTGTGGCAAATACAGTGTCACCAACTAAAAACAAGTAACCTGCCCAAGGAGCGAGTATAGCAATAGAACCAAGAATTGGTATTACATCTATAATCCAAATAACTATGGACATAATAACAGCCACCTTAGGGCTTACTATAAATAACAGACCTATTAAAGAAGCACCTAATATGATAAAGCTTGCTAATATTTGAGCTTTCATAAAGCCGATTACAACCTTTTTTATGCTGGAAGACATGACACGTACCTTTTCGGCAGTTCCTTCAGAGAGGAAATAAAAGAATTTTGCTCTTATATTTTCTAAGTCCAACATAAACAAAAAAAGGGCAATTATAAATACAATAAAATTAACAAGAAAGTTAGGAATATTTGTTAGCAATGCCGAGATGTTAGAATAGCTAAGAAGATCTAGGAGGGCATCTCTCATGCTGGTTAATGCAGAGTCAAACTTGTCTTGTATAGATTCTACTACTTCTAGAGGTAAGCCCTCGGTATATTTAAAAATATTATTTTGCACATTGATCCACACACCAGTCAAGCTATTTAGATGAAATGGAATTACTTTGGAAGTATATAAAAGTTGGCTTATCAGCTTCGTTACAGTGAAGTATAAGAGAGCTGAAATAATTGTCATGAAAAAAATAAAATTAGTAATAACTGCAGGTTTTCTCTTCCATTTAAATATCTTTTCAGTAAATTTTACAATTGGTTCAATAATTATAGCGGTAAGCAAAGCCAAAATAATTGGAACCGATACAGGAAGGATGAAAATAGAAATTAACAGGATAAAAAGAAAGAGGATTATATATTTAATATGCTCTTTTTTTAAAGCTTTAAAAGCCATTCCATTTTGCTCCTTTGTAGGTCGTTCTTTTAAGTATAGACAAGAAATACCAGTTTTAACAGCTAAAAAAACGTTAGAGAAATTATCTCTAACGTCTAGAAATTATTTTGATTGAATAGCAAACTCAGTTAGTTCAGCACTCAAAGCTTTTAACGTTTGATCACAAGATTTAACTAAGTGGTTTGGAAATACTTCATTTTCTCCGTACTCTACACCATGTGGATAATAGTGTTTTCCTAAAACCGGTTTTAAAAGAGTAATGTTAGCTTCATGAGCGCCTACATCGCCTTCTTTTGTAAAGCCGAAAATTCGAAGATAAAATGTACCCTCTTTTATTTCAAATTTCTTATCATAAGTCACACGCTCATAATCCCATTGCCCTGCACGAATTAAGCCATGTTTTTTCATAACATCGTCTAATACGTTAAGGTCTAAGACTTTGTTTTCTATACCTGTATTTTCAAAATACATCGAATTGTCCTCCTTCACATTGAAGTTATCCTAAGAATCTGTTCTTATTAATATTAATTCAAATTCAAAAATGTTGCAATGACAACATTGTGTATTTGTATATATCCTTGATATACTAGGAATACGAAGTAACTTCGAAGGAGCCAAGATAAAATGAAAACTCTCTTTCATATTTTAGTTGGCATTGCTATTTTGCTATTAATATTTATATATTTTGATACACCAATCCAAGAAAATGATCTAATAACAGGTTCAAATAACTCAGGACAACTAATTCCTGTGGAAAAAGAGGAAATAGTAGAAGCGGTCAATATATTCACTAGACCAAAGGAAGGTATTTCTTCGCTGATCGGTAAAGCAGCTGAAGAAGTGACAGCACTTTATGGTACTCCGACTAGAATCGATCCCTCAACCTTTGGATATGATTGGTGGGTATATAATGACTCGTTCTCTACTTATAAGCTAATAGGAGTAGAAGATAATATAGTTACACAAGCGTATGCTCTAGGAAGAAATGTGGATGCATCTCCATACAAAATTGGTCAATCACTTGAGGATATATATCGATTTACACTTGTTCAATCTGAAATAACTATGACCATTGGTGAAAATACTTATATTTTTTCTTTAAATGAAGAGGACATTAACACAAGGCTGTTAGTCCAGTTCGATGATTTATATGCAATACTCTATATCGATCAACTTGATCAGCAGCTGGAAGCGGTGAGATTTAGTGATTCCAAAACTCTATTGATGCATAAACCCTATGATATTTTATATAGTGGGGACGTTATAGAATCCAAAACACCATCTTCTGTTCTCCAAGCAGCAGCTGACAGAGCAACTGCTAAACAAGTTGTAGAAATAACCAATGTCTTAAGACTTCGCCATGGTTTACGGGTGTTAGAGTCTGATGTAGGATTACAAAATATATCCTACGAGCACAGTGCTGAAATGGCGAAGAATAATATTGTAACTAACGAAAAATTTGAAATACCGAAGTTTAAAGATAAGCTTAAAGAAGCCTCATTAGACTTCTCCAGAGCAGGGGGTAATACTGCAGCGTTTTATTTTGATGCAGGTGAAGCTGTGAATGGATGGTTGAATTCAAAAGAGCATCGAGAAACTTTGCTAGGAAGATCTTATACTCATACAGGAGTTGGAGTATACAGTAATTACTACACGCAAAACTTTATTGAGAAAAAGGATAATCTTGAATGATTATTTATTGATATACAAACGTACCATTCGTTTCTTCATACAGAGAACGAATATGAAGGGGAACGCTATGAAGGGCAGCGAATTTTGCTGCTCTTTTTTGTATGACTTCAACTGGTTCATTTATTTTAAGCTGGAGCTCTTCATAGGTCATATAAGATATTAATTCAACTTGTTTATTTGTAGATGGATCTGATGTCATGACTCCTGGAACATTTTTATAAAATTCTACGACATCTGCCTTTAAATAATGACCATATACAACAGCTGTTAAATCACTTCCTCCTCTACCTAACGTTGTAAAGTTGTTTGAATATTTGGAGACGCCTTGAAATCCAGGAACAACTACACAATGATAGGTTTCAAAGGCTTTATTAATCTCAGATATATCGACGTATTCAATATTTGCATTACCATATGACTCGTTTGTAATAATTCCAGCATTTTTGCCATATAAAATAGTTGAGTGAAGCCCCTCATTTTTTAGTTCGGCTACTAATACAGAGGCAGATATGAGCTCTCCGCAAGCAGAAAGTAAATCTGTTTCAATGCTATGTGGTGTATTCGGAATAAGATCTAGTAAAGTATCTGTAGCGTAATGTTGACCTCTTCTTCCCATGGCAGATACAACAACCAACACTTTCTTATGGGTAGTGACTGCTTTTTGGATTCTTTCGATGACTAGACGTCTATTCGAAGAATCCTGCATCGCAATACCACCATATTTTTGCACAATCATATTTTCAACCACTCTTCTCGTGACATTTCAAACACTCCGTTCATACGATACAAGGAATTCATTTTACTGTATGCGATGTAACTAGAATGGTGTAGGGAGTTGAGTTACTATTTATTCATTAAAAGAGCTATTAGACGGGTTGGAGTATAAAATTTTTGGTGATTTAAGCGGTTTGGCTATTGATCGTTTTATTGATCATTCCAAGCAAATTCAAATAGGGGATGTATTTGTTTCGGAATCGAACAATCGAGCGTATATAGAAGAGGCAATTCAAAATGGGGCAAAAATAGTTATTACAAAATATTATGTATCAGATTGTAGTATTCCCCAAATTGTCCTTCCTTCGGATATGTGCCTTTTGCAAGACAAAATTGCATACTTAACGCACAAAATGTATGGTCAAAAAATAAAAACAGTAGGAATTACAGGAACTAACGGAAAAACAACTGTTGCATCCTTTACTGGACAACTGTTAATGCAACAAAACAAATCTGTATGTGTTGTTGGTACATTAGGTGTATACGTCAACGGAAAAAAATTAGAGAAACAGTTTAGAAGTAATACAACGCTCCCTTTTTACGATTTTATCCAAGTTGTGAGATATTGTTATGAACATGATGTTGAATATATAGTTTTAGAGGCCTCATCACAAGGATTATTGGACAATCGGTTAGGCGGTTACCCAATGGACATAGCAGTATTTTTAAATATAGGTAAGGATCATTTAGAGTTCCACGGGGGCATGGTACCATATAAGAAATCTAAAGAACTGCTAATTCCATTAGCTAAACAATTGGTTATTAATAATAATGACGAATGGTGTCGCTCAGTTGCTCAAAAGTCATATATCCCTACTATCCGATTTGGAGACCGGGAAGGAAATGATGTGGTTTTCAAGAGAGAGAAGCATTTAGATGAAAACGTTAAATATGAGTATGATGTGAACGGCAGACAAACAGAAGTTACTATGAGAAACAGTGGTTATCACAATGGTATGAATTTAGCAGCAGCAATTGGAGTTTTGTTAGGATTAGGTATTTCCTGTGAATCCATTAAACCTGTAAGCCTCCCAGCTGGAAGATTACAGAGAGTGGAAAACAAAATGGGTATTGAGGTGCTAATAGACTATGCCCATACCCCCGACGCATTAGAAGCCTGCTTAAGCTCTATTTATAGTTATGCGAAGCACAATATTTACGTTGTATTCGGTTGTGGCGGTAATCGAGATAAGCAAAAGAGAAAATCTATGGGAGAAGTTGCGTCAAAGTATGCTACTAAGGCAATTATTACTTCTGATAACCCACGTAATGAGAAACCAGAAGCAATTATTGCAGATATTGTTCAAGGCATTATGCCAAGCAAAGTGATTGTGGAGACTAACCGTAGAAAAGCTATCGAATTGGCACTTGCCACCGCAAAAGTGGGAGACGTCGTTCTTGTAGCTGGGAAGGGACACGAAAAAGAACAAATTATCAAAGATGTTGTTTTACCCTTTTCCGATGTGGAAGTTGTCCATTCCTATTTTAAAGAATTGGATGTCGGTGTTATAACAAAAAATGATCCGGTTGCATAAGCAATTTTTTTTCCATCTGGCTGGGTTACCGTACATTCCATAACTAACGTTTGCCGTCCTTTATGTAAGTATGTAGAAGTAGCAATCAGTTGTTTTTCAGATGCTGCTTTTATGTAGTGGATTGTCATATTTGTTGTAACTGCACCTTTACCTTCTGCATGGAGATCTTTGTTGACTAAGAATCCCATTGCATTGTCTACTAGCGTTGCAATAACTCCTCCGTGTGGCATATCAAAGCTATTATAGATTAAAGGAGTAACTGGAAGAGTCACGATACAATGGTTATCTTCGTAGCGAGTATCCATCTGAAATGTTGCATTTAAATAAGTAGGAGCAGTGCCTTGTCGTTTATGCTGTAGACCTAGAATGAAGTCAGTCAGTAATCCTTTTTCTGTATCGGAAGCTTCCTTGGTAACTTGTTCAAAGAGCGTTTGTAATTCATTCATAATATATTCTCCTGACATTTAAGATATTAGTTTAGCAATTGTCTCCATTTTTCTGTTATGATAGACAGGATTGGAGGTTTTATTTATGATTATGACCGATGAATGGGTCGATATTATGGACCACTCAGATTTACTATGTACTATGGTTTTATCCTCTGAACAATTTTACCATTACTTAGATGCACATCGTGCTGTATATACAAAACCTGAACTCGTTCGGGAGATCAACAACTTCACCAGACTGAAGGACCAATATGAAGAGGTTCAGCGTTTTGGAAAATACCATCCAGATTATTCAAGAGTAATGAAGGATATTCGTGTAACTAAACGTAACCTTGATATGGTAGACGAAGTAGCTGCTTTAAGAGTAGCAGAAAACGAATTACAAGACCTTCTAGATGAAGTAAGCTTGATTGTAGGTAAATCTGTATCAGAAGGTGTCAAAGTCCCTGTAAGCAACCCATTTTTCGCTTCTAGTAGCTCAAGCTGTGGAAGCGGATGTGGATCTGGTGGTTCGTGTTCTTGTTCTGCATAAATTAGGAAGGATGTGTGCATTTATTTGCACACATCCTTTTTTAATGACAAGAAAGCATATGCTTTTTCAATTCGTGTATAAACTAAAGCAGGCTCCCTTTATTTCAAACAGGAAAAGGGGTGAATTATTTTTTAAAAATTGAAGTTAATTACATACGTGCTATCTATTTTTTTATTTATTGGTGTAACAGACGGTGACTACCTCGGAAAGCGTCGGCCTAAATTGGAAAGCAAGCTATTTTTATACCTTAGTCTAACTTTAGTGCGTCAATAGCTAAATCAGGTCTGTCTGTAATAATTCCCTTAGCTCCATTTTGGATGAGCTTTTTCATCACCACAGGATCGTTGATAGACCAATAGTGTACAGGAATATTTAAAGTTGATAAAAATTTTATAAATCCTGGGCTATCTAAAGATACCATTCTAGCTTTTAATGGTAGCTGGAAGACGTCTGATCTAGGGTGATATAAATGTCTAAACTGACTTGTATAAGCGGTATATGCTTTTTTAACCTCTTTTTCCCCGGCTCCTAGGGTAACAGTGTTTTGTGCATAAAGATTGAAACGATCAATTTGCTCATCAAAGAAGCTAGTTACTACCACTCGATCGAAAGCTTGTTTTTCTTCTATCAATCTCCATAGCTTAGAGGGCATTAGACTACCTTCATAGGTTTCAGGGTTGTCCTTAATATCCATGTTAATAAGCATTTGGGGATAGGCATCAAGCAATTCACCTAAAGTCAATACTTGTTCTCCCGTTCCCCTAAATGAATAAGCATCACTTAAATCTTTGAAATAATAACCCAGGTCAGCAGCCTTAAGTTCTGATAATGTGTAATCGGAGACTTTGCCTGTGAAGTCTGTTACTCTTTCTAGTGTTTCATCATGGAAAACGATAATTTCTTCATCTTTTGTTAATCTCAAATCAATCTCGAAGCCATGAACTCCTAATTTTGCAGCGTTTTCGAAGGCAGCCATCGAACCTTCAGGTGCCAGGGCAGCTCCTCCACGGTGTGCAAGAATAATGGGATGATCATACTTTAGTGCTTCTTTTGAAGGACGGCCAGTTGGCTTTGACAAAGCTTTTGTACTTGCCCATGCGGCACCAGCGGCAGCTGCAATGGCGATAGCTACATTAGA
This sequence comes from Psychrobacillus sp. NPDC093200, assembly GCF_050280345.1. NCBI lineage: Bacteria > Bacillati > Bacillota > Bacilli > Caryophanales > Bacillaceae > Psychrobacillus > Psychrobacillus sp. NPDC093200. The sequence goes on from NZ_JBNNVC010000001.1 coordinate 1,209,415, forward strand.
TTTTTTCCCCATTCTTATCCCCCTTTTTATAAACTAACTAAAATTATAGCAAGATAATATGCTCTCATCTATCTAATTTTAAATGTCTTTTTTCTTTTATTATAGCTAATGTATATTTAACTGTCAGCTAGTTGTTGTTGCTATCAAAATCCTCCATATGTTATTCTTGAAGGAAGAAATGAGGGAAACGTATGACAGAACGACAAGGACTAATTGTCTATGTGCATCATTTAAAACAGGCAAAATCTTTAAGAAAATACGGTCATGTACATTATATTTCTAAAAAGATGAAATATGTAGTTTTGTATTGCGACCAAGACCAAATAGAAGTAGCTAAACAAAAAATGAATAAACTTCCTTTTGTAAAAGAAATTTTAGAATCGTATCGACCATTTTTAAAAACTGAGTTTGAAAATAGTAAACCAGATAAAGCGAAAGAGTACGATTATAAAATTGGGTTATAAAATACCCATTAATGGAATGGTGGTATATAATGGTTTAATCTTAATATGCCAATAATATACTGATAAAATAAATCATTGTCTGCAAAAGTAGACGAATGCTTGATAGAAATCCGAATAGGTTCCACATGTAACTCTTTTAATGTTTCTGTAAATGTACTTAGTCTTTTGGATTCAGGCAGTGTTTGGGGAATCCCTTCACGGCAAATATAAATTGGGAAAAAATTAGTATCATTCACGGGTTTTAGAGCAATTGCTATTGATATAACTTCCTTCCCGTTTTTTGGGGATGTGAAGATAAATGCTCTGTATATACGATCTTTGTTTACTCGTGCGAGTTCACAAAGCTCAAATGAATCTCCGTAACCTTCGCCAAGCTCTATAAAACGTTGGATCAATGAAAACACTTCCTTTCCAATCCATCTTACCACTTTGTTGGAGGACAATTCCATGAAAATTATTGTTGGCTTTTTATCCATGTTTTTAGTTGTTACAAACTGTGTTTTATTATTATTTCAGTATGAGGTTTACTCTTCTAATATAGATGAAGAGGGACAAGCCTTTTTATATGAACAAGAAATTGATATTCAGTTATTAAAGGATAGCGTTCAAGTGAATCAGCACTTTTTCGATCTTCCTTCAGAAAAGCTTTCTATCGCTTGGCCACTATCCAGTGAAAACAGAAGCTGTATTAGCAACAACATAGACAGCTGCGATAGATTAACTGAAGATTTAGCTAGCTTTCAAGAGGGAGAATCTTCTAGTCAAAGTATTTCTTACACTATACCTTTAAAAAAAGGCTTACAGGAAGGAATTATTCTTTCAGATTTTCTAAGTAAGATTGAAAATGGCGGTGTTTCCTTTTCTACCCTACATATTACTGATTCTTTAAAAAGGGGAGGAGTTTGGGTAAGTGGTTTGCCCAATGTTGGTAATTCATCGTTAGACTTAATTGACTATTCTCTGTTTTTTGGTGAAGGCCCAGTACAGGATTTATATTGGCAACAAGAGGTTCTACCTATACAATACGAAAATCAGAACTTTACCATTTACTCCAAGGATCCAATCACAACCGGACTTAAAGAACTATTGGATGAATTGCACTTACCTAATGCTAGTCATTCCTCGGTTTTATTTACACCAAACAAGAATGATGTGAATCCAAGCAGTATTTTATTTGTCCAAACAGATGATTTACCATCTATACAGAGGGAGCTAATTGTTAAAAATGTTCAAATGGGTTATAAGCTTCCTGCCGATAATCTTCTACTTGCAGAAGTGGTAAGCAGCTTTATAATGGAATCCCCTGTTGGAACCGAAAAATCAATTTGGATGTATGAGACACTTACTAATTATCTTACAAGTAGCCAGGCTCTAGAATGGAAGACTAAGTTAGAGGGGCAGAAACAGCTAAGTGCAGAGAAATTAGATAATCTATTATCATCCATCATTGATTCAAAGACATCGTTCTTTCATTTAAATGAACAGACAACAGAGAAATTTCCATTGCTGTTTGAGGATTCTCGAGAAGTGTATGTGAATAATAGTCTGCAAAAAGATATACATGTGTTACTAAAGGATGGAAAGGTTCTATATGCTGCGGAGCCATTGTTAGATGTTCTTGGCTATACTTATGATGACACAGATAAAGGTTTATATGTTCAAAATGCAACTAGAGCTTTTAGATTTCCGATTCAAGAGCCATTTTATGTGTATAATCAGAAGAGATATGATGCTATGTCAGAGCCATTTGAAAAAATTGGTTCAAAATTCTATATAGAAGAGACGTGGATGATTCGTTTGTTTTTATTGAACACTGATAAAAATGAAGAACGAATAAACTTGCAGGAAGCTACGTCTAACTAATGCTAGGAGAAATTGTATGAGAGTTATTTCAGGTAGTAGAAAAGGGCTTCCTTTAAAGGCGGTTCCAGGTACTAACACTAGACCAACTACTGATAAAGTAAAGGAATCAATATTTAATATGATCGGTCCGTATTTTGACGGTGGGACTGCAGTAGATTTGTTTGCTGGTAGTGGAGGTCTTGGTATTGAATCGTTAAGTAGAGGAATCGATATATGTATTTTTATCGAAAAAGATCAAAAGGCTGTTCAAACCATCAATGAAAATTTGAAAAAATGTCGGTTAGAGGATGCAAGTGAGATTTATAAAATTGATGCTTCTCGTGCTGTAAAGGCTTTTGAAAAAAGATCATTAAAACTCGAATTGTTATTCGTTGATCCACCTTACAGTAAGACCCCTTTTTACAACTTAGTTGGAGAGATAGTCGAGAAGGGTCTTATGTCTGATACAGGTATTATCGTATGTGAGCATGAGAAAATGGTCGATTTGCCAGATTCCTATGGTAATTTTGAGCTTTCACGTAGAGAGAATTATGGAGGAACGGTTATTTCAATTTACCGCCATCAAGTAGAAGAGGAGAATTTAGATGAGTAAAATTGCAGTCGTTCCAGGAAGTTTTGATCCCATTACTTACGGACATCTTGATATCATTACTCGAGGTGCTTCTATTTTCTCAGAGGTCTATGTGGTTGTCTTGAATAATTCCTCTAAAAACCCTCTGTTTTCAGTAGAAGAGCGAGTAAAGCTTATTCAAGAAGTAACAGCTCATTTGCCAAACGTGAGAGTGGAAACCTTCTCTGGTCTACTAATGGACTATGCACAAGAAGTAGGGGCAAGTGCTATCATTAGGGGGCTAAGAGCAGTGTCGGACTTTGAATACGAAATGCAGATCACCTCTATGAACCGAGTTTTAAATGATGAAATCGAGACTTTTTTTATCATGACTAAAAATCAATATTCCTTTTTAAGCTCTAGTATAGTAAAAGAAGTTGCCAAGTACGGTGGTAATATAGGAGAACTTGTTCCTTCCCAAGTGGAACAAGCCCTAAAGGAAAAATATAAACATTAAAAACCTTACCTATTGGTGAGGTTTTTTTTACGAAAAGAAAATATCTATTTTTTAGATAGATATTAGAGGTTTGTTGCAAAAGTGTTACAGGTGCCTGGCACCTGTAACACTTTTGTTTATATTATTACAAAGATTAGTGGAATGATTAACATATGGAGAATTCGGAATAGGATATACTTTCGAATAGATATCCCTGCTTTTTGGGCAAGTACAATAATTTGCATATGAATACTTAAGCCACTAAATGCAATGATAAGAGCAACAACAAAGGGCAAAGAAGTAGATCCAGAAAGTATATCTCCCGCAAGGCTTATTCCTCCAGTCATTTCAAAAAATGATGATACAAACACTAGAGCGAAGGAGGAAATAGAAGGAATGATTTCTTTTAAGGATTCAAAAACGATATAGCTGACAGTTGTAAAAAATATAACGGTCGTCCCAATAAGCAATAGTATTTGAGAGGTTTCTCTAATACTTTCTTGGAATGGAGATCCACTTATTACTTTTTCATGGTTATTCATTTGAATAGGCTTTGAAAAAATAATGAATACTAGGAGGAACAAAATATTTACCACATGAATGATGATTAACAATTTAAGTCCTGCTATCTCGGCGTTAAATATTTCAATTCCTACAAATCCAATAACAAACATGGGACTCGGTGCATGACAGATAGCCAACAGCCAGCTCGCATTTCTTGCATTTAATGTGCCTATTTCTTTTAAAGAAGAGATAATAGCTGCTCCGCTTGGAAAGCCTCCTAGAGCAGTCAGGAGGTAAATATTAAAATAAAGTTTAAATTTGTTCTCAGTCTTTAAAAATCCTTGTTGGGAGCGAATGAACATCTGAGTAATAACTAAATAAGGCAATAAATAGGGCATGAGAGCAGTAGTAAAGATGCGCATACCCTCTAAGGCACCCTTATGTGAAACCCCTGGCTGCAAGAATAGGAGAATAATTAGTGCCCAACTGCCAATCGTAACAATAATATGCATTCTAATTCATTCCTTGTCTTCTAAAGAGAAAAATGCCTTTTCTCTCAAGCTTAGTTTTATAGTTGCTCAGTTTTTATGAGCTGTGTGTTCATTTTTACTCCCGTCATTAGTAAAATTTTCTTGATATGTTTTGTCAGTCAAAAATGTAAGTGATAAACTTATACTTACATTTAATTATTTATGAAAGAGAGGGATAACTTATGAAGAAGATTAAACCAATCATCCTTCTTTTTGTTGTTGTAATCATTTTAGTGCTGGGCTTCTATCCAATGGAATCCTATATTTCTAGACCAGGTGGAGCTTATGAGCTTACGCCATTCGTTGAGGTCGATGGCGGAGATAAAGATGATGAAGGAACTTTTAGTCTTTTGACAATTGCCTTGTCCAAGGCGACACCACTGACGTATGCCTATGCCAAAGTAATGGATAGTCAAAAAATTTATAAAGCCAATCAAATTCGTCAAGAAGATGAGGATGAAGAGGAGTATAATGTCCGTCAATTAAAGCTTATGTCTGATTCTCAATTTAATGCTATTTCGGTAGCCTTCGATCGGGCTAAAAAACCTTTTACGGTTATTAACCATGGCATTTTTATTTTTAATGTTATAGATGGCGGTGGAGCAGACAATATCCTTAAAGCCGGGGATAAAATATTAGAAATGGATGAATTAACTGATTTGACAGGTGAGATCATCGCTGACTATCTGGCAAGTAAAAAAGAGGGCGATAAAATTCGTTTGAAGGTCGAAAGAGATGGAGATGAGCTGACAAAGGAGGTAACCCTTAAGGCGGTGCCAGGAGTGCTTGAAAAGGCAGGAATCGGTATTTCCTATACGGAAAACAAGGTAGTGGAAACTACCCCTGTAGTTGAGATTCATTCTGAAGATATTGGTGGACCATCTGCAGGTCTAATGTTTACTCTTGAAATTCTAAATCAGTTGCTACCAGAAGACATTACAAAAGGCTACAATATTGCTGGAACTGGTGAAATGTTACCAGACGGTACAGTTGGAAGAATTGGTGGAATTGATTTAAAGGTGATTGCGGCAGACAAAAAGGGAGCAGAAATAATGTTTGCTCCTGATGATGAGATTGCAGAGGAAATTCTTGCTAAAAATCCTGATCTAATTTCTAATTATGAAGAGGCTGTGAAATCTGCAGAAAAAATAGGCACAAAGATGAAAATTGTGCCTGTGAAAACTATTGATGACGCACTAGCTTATTTAGATAAGCTGGAGCCCAAATGATTATTGACGGAAAGGAATTTGACGAAAATCGCTTCCAACCATAGATGCTCCATAATTTGTTTGAAGACCCAAATAATAAAGATTTGCAGCTTTAATATCAAGTTGGAGTAGTATATTTTCCTTGCTTGCAGCCACTCTACTAACTAGAGGGAGCTGCAAGTCTTTTTTTATGGATTGCAGATAGGCTTGACCACTACTACTCATCGCTAGTGGACGAATATATGTCGGATACTCTATCGCTCTTAACTGCTCCCAAGTAAAATCAGTATAGATATGTGTCAGCATTCTTTGAATCCTTGTCCATGTGAAGCGTTTTGACTTAATTTGCTCCATGAAAGGCTGGAAGTGTTCATTCTTGACAGCGGCATTCCAAATTGCATTTTCTATCCCTTCTGTAACCTCAGCATATTTAGCTATGCTTTTTTTGTTCTGACGCAAAATAATTAACCTTAATAAAGGATAAAAGCGTTCCCAGCTACCGAAGTTTTCTGCATGCTCTAACCAATGCTCCAGACCAGCAATACTTGTTGATGGTAAAAAAGAATGAACCTTGGATAGCTCTTTCTCTTCAAAAAGCACCTTTCGAATTCCAGTTGCACTTGCAATGGATTCTGTTTCCCTCGCATCATCGTGGTAATTGGCAACTATTCTTTGTATAGTCGCAGGCTGAATTGGTGAATTTAATTGACGCGCTGCTTCAAGGTAGTGAAAGCCTAAAATGTTATTTGGCTTAGAGAGATCTACAAGTGGTTCTTCAGAATACCGTGAAATACTTTTGTATGCCTCGTTTAAAGCCTTTGGATAACTGATCCCTTGCTTCACAAATTGAGAAATAGCCTCGTTATACTCTATTTTTTTGGAAGAAAGCAAATTATACGTATGTTCAAAGGATGCTATGGATCCCTCCTCGCTTCCAAAACAAAAAGTATCACATTTTAGAGCGTCTAATAGGAAAATAGCTCCCTTAGCAAAATCACTTGCTTGAGCAGTGGCAAATGCATACGGTAGCTCTACAATTAAATCTACTCCAGCGTCTAAAGCCATTTTAGCTCTAGTCCATTTGTCCACAAGGGCAGGTTCTCCTCGTTGGAGGAAATTGCCCGACATGACAGCAATTGTTATGTCGCTAGATGTCTGAATTTGAGATTGCTTTAAATGATGTAAATGACCATTATGAAATGGGTTATATTCAACGACAATTCCTGTAGCCTTCATGATTTCCATTCCCTTCTTTTTTAAAGGTAAAAATATTTAATTTCTTGTTATCTAGTTTCTTTACTTTGCCCATCGAGTTCAAATGGGTAAAAAGCTGCGCAAGCAAATCTAAAATAAGTGCGTTTACTGTTGCTGAGAAAATGCCTACTCACAATTTCTCCTCTACTTGTTGGGGGTATAGAAAGGCGCTGGCGTATTTAGTGTTTCTAGCCAGATTTTCATTGGTGGAGCCATCTGAATCTTTAATTCGTCTGTTAAAAATATATGGAATGCATTTACTTTCCTTACTGAAAGTATAATGTTAAAATAAAGTAGTGACAAGAAATTATCTTGACATCTAAAACCAGTCATTATATAATCAACTTTGTTGTCTTGAGGTGATAATCGTATGAAATGGGCAATTCATCAGCTATCCAAATATCGTGAGAACGGTCTAGAATTAGATGAATTCGTGGAACTCGAAAATGTGAAGAAACGAAATCAGGACGTTCGAAAGATTTCACCCGTTCATGTAAAAGGGCACTGCACATTTGGTGCAGCGCAAATGACTTGTCATTTTCAGCTTTCAGGAACTCTAACATTACCATGTGCACGCACTTGGGAAGATGTAGAATATCCATTTGAGATTCAATCTGATGAAGTATTCAGTTGGTCTGATAGTGCACTCGCTTCTGCAAGAGCGTATGATAATTTTCATGTTGTAGAAGGGGATGTCATTAATGTCGACCCTGTTCTAGAAGAACTAGTTCTTTTAGAAATACCATTGCAAGTGTATAAAGAAGGTGCAGACCAATTTAAACACGAGGGTGGTACAGGCTGGAGCTACACAACAGATGAAGATCTGAATGATTTGCAAGAAGATGAACAACCAAAATTGGATCCAAGACTTGCTGAATTAGCTAAGTATTTTGATCAAACAGACGAATAATAGATCTGTAAGGAGGTGCCACCAATGGCAGTACCAGCTAGAAGAACTTCTAAAACTGTAAAAAGAAAACGTCGTACACATTTTAAATTATCCGTACCTGGTATGGTTGCTTGTTCAAATTGTGGTGAAATGAAATTGGCTCACCGAGTTTGTAAATCATGCGGTCAATACAAAGGGAAAGAAGTAGTGAGCAAATAATACAGTATTTGTTCCTTAAAAGGCTACCAAAGAGACCATGGCTCTTCGGTAGCCTTTTTCTCTATATTCATTTTAGGAGGTACGTTTTGTGGCTTATACAATGATAGAAAAAGAAGGCATCCTATTTTTTGAAATTAATCGACCAAATATACATAACGCTATCAACTTAGAAGTAATAGAAGGATTTAGACAGCTTGTTAATAATGTTAGAACAAACAAAACTTTTAAGCTGGTCGTTATTACAGGTGTAGGTGAAAAATCATTTTGCTCAGGCGGAGACTTGTCCGTTTTTCATAAGCTAAAAACTGCTGAGGAATCTTATAGTATGTTAAGTACTGTCGCTGAGGTGCTTTATGATGTGGCTACGCTAGAGGTTCCGACAGTTGCCTTAATCAATGGAACAGCAGTTGGCGGAGGCTGCGAGATAGCTACATTATGTGACTATAGACTTGTTAAAAAAGAAGCGAAATGTGGTTTTATTCAAGGAAAATTAGCGATTACCACTGGATGGGGTGGTGGAACATACCTTTTTGAAAAAGGAATGCGCTATGACAAAGCTTTAACAATGCTAACTGAAGCAACTCCATATGATTCAAATGAGCTTCTATCAATCGGTTGGGCTACTGATCTCTTTGAGGGGGATAAATTAGATGCACTCAATGAATTTATCGCAAAAATGATTGTTCCTCATTCAACAGTTTTGAAGGCATACAAAAAACAACTCATAAGAAAATGGGAGCAATCTCAATTATTCGAGAGAATAATGGAGGAAGTAAAAGAATGTTCAATTCTTTGGGAGGCAGATGTGCACCATGAGGCAGTAAATTCTTTTTTAACAAAAAAGAAGTAAAATAAGAGTCTATTTATACCCACTTTGCATATATTAATAAAAAAGCAAAGGGTGATTAATGTGAATGTTAAATTGAGAAAAGATAGCTGGACCCTCGAAGAAGACAATCTACTAAAAGAAATAGTATTAAAAAAGATTGAACAAGGCCACACCCAAATCTCCGGATTCCAGGAAGCAAGTGTTTTGTTAGGACGTTCTAAACAGGCTTGTGCATTTAGATGGAACAAAAATCTTCGCCCACAACTTTTCCCAAAAGAAGATTCCCCGAAGGAAGAAAGCTACAAGGAAACAGTAACTGATCCCTCTTCCCTTCAAAACCATTTGCAGCTTGCAATGCAAAGCTATGACCAGATGAAAAATTCCTATGATGAAATATCTACTGCGTATAATTTACTGAAAAGAGATTACGAGGTATTAGTGAACTGGGCCAAACAAGGTGTTCAACATATAGACAGAAATTAGCCAAGAAGTCTCTAAATTATAGAGACTTTTTATTATGGCTTCGACCATGTTAGCTTTCGAGGGGAGATGACAACTTTGTTACAGGTGCCTGGCACCTGTAACAAATTCATCATCTAGTAAACAGGAGGAATTTACCCATTTTTAGGATGAAAGTTGAATTCGCTTTCATTTATCGTATAGACTAATAGGGGGGAGAAATTTTTTGACAAAGGGGAGATACATATGAAAAAGCTATTAATAGCAAATAGGGGAGAAATTGCAAGACGTATTATTAAAACATGCAAACGGTTGAATATTGAGACAGTCGCTATTTATTCGGAGGCGGATGAACAGTTGCCTTATGTAAAAGAGGCTGATTATTCTTTTCATATCGGACCAAGCCAGGTACAGCAATCGTATTTAAAAGCAGACGAAATCATTGAACTGGCAAAGAGAGAAGGCGTTGACGCTATTCACCCAGGCTATGGTTTTCTATCAGAAAATGCAGAGTTTGCTAGAAAAGCGGAGGCTGCTGGGATTAAATTCATTGGACCTAAGCCCGAAACAATTGAAAAAATGGGTGATAAGATTGAGTCACGTATAACAATGATTAAAGCAAATGTTCCAGTAGTTCCGGGTACGGAAGAAGGGCTTAACTCTTTAGAGGCTGCACTAGAGGCAGCTAATCAAATTGGCTACCCCATTATGCTGAAGGCAAGTGCAGGTGGCGGTGGAATTGGAATGATTAAATGTGATGATGAGGCGACTCTTAGCAAGCATTTTGATTCCATTAAAACAAGAGCAAAATCCTATTTTGGAAGCGATATAGTATTTTTAGAAAAATTTATAGAGGCTTCACGGCACATTGAAGTACAAATCTTCGGAGATACAAAAGGAAATATTGTTCATTTGTTCGAGCGTAATTGCTCTGTACAAAGAAGAAATCAAAAAGTATTGGAGGAATCTCCATCTCCTAACTTTCCTGAGGAAGCTCGTTTAAAACTATATGAAGCAGCAGTAAACGCAGCTAAAGCGGTCGATTATGTAAATGCTGGTACTGTTGAATTTATCGTAGATCAAGAGCATCAATTTTATTTTCTAGAGATGAACACGCGCTTACAAGTGGAGCATCCTGTCACAGAAGCAGTAACGGGCTTTGACTTGGTAGAATGGCAGCTAAAGGTTGCTGAGGGAGAGGAGTTGCCTGTTAAGGAACAGCAAAATATTACTTCCAATGGGCACGCGTTTGAATTTAGAATCTATGCTGAAGATCCAAAAACATTTTTCCCTTCTCCGGGAACTATCTCGACTCTTTCATGGGGAGACCTGACTGAGGTGCGAGTAGATGCTGGGTATGAGGAAGGTGATAAAGTAACGCCTTTCTATGATCCGATGATCTCAAAAGTCATTATCCATGCAGATAACAGAAAATTAGCAATTGAGAAAGCACAAAAATTGTTTTCTTCTGCTAAAATAGAAGGAGTAAAAACTAATATTCCACTGTTTAATCAGTTTTTACATGATAGTAACTTTACAAGTGGAATATATTCAACGTCCGTTTTAGGGGAATGGATGGCCAAACAAAGGGAGGAAATTTAAAAATGAAGAATTTAGAATCAACAATGGCAGGGACAGTATTTACAGTAAATGTAGCAGTTGGTGAAGAAGTAGAGGCAGGACAAGTAGTAATGGTTCTTGAATCGATGAAAATGGAAATACCAGTAGAAGCAGACACTTCTGGGAAGGTTTCAGAAATCAAAGCACAAGTTGGAGACTTCGTTAACGAAGGTGACGTATTAGTAACCTTTGAATAAGTTTTTAGTTTGTAATTATTCAAGATAATTAAAACAGAGGATACCACTTACATTGGTAGTGCTCTATTGAATATTATTGGAATTGACGCAACTATGTATAAAATCATTGTTTAGTAGTTTATTCTATCAAGTTTGTATCAGTCGGTGGAATGACCGGCTGAAACTACTTGAATTGGGGGTTTTGCAAAGTGGGAGAAACAAAAGGGTATAACGAAAAATTAGAAGAAAAGCTATCGTCCATATATGCAGGGGGACATTCTAAATATCATGAAAAAATGAAGGAACAGGGCAAGTTATTCGTTCGTGACCGTCTTAAGCTATTATTTGATAATGGAGAATACGTTGAGGATGGTCGCTTTGCAAACGTGGAGGCTAGTGACCTACCAGCGGATGGCGTAGTTACTGCTACTGGTAAAGTGAATGGGCAAACTGTTTGCGTAATGGCAAACGACTCAACAGTAAAAGCGGGGTCATGGGGCTTTAGAACAGTTGAGAAAATAATTCGTATACAAGAAATTGCTGAAAAAAATAGAGTGCCTTTGTTATATTTAGTTGATTCTGCTGGTGCTCGTATTACAGACCAGTTGGCTATGTTCCCTAATCGCAGGGGGGCGGGAAGAATCTTCCATAATCAAGTAAGACTTTCTGGGTTTATCCCTCAAATCTGCTTGTTGTTTGGACCTTCTGCTGCTGGAGGAGCATATATTCCAGCATTTTGTGATATTGTATTCATGGTAGAAGGCAATGCCTCTATGTATTTAGGTTCTCCACGTATGGCTGAAAAAGTTATTGGGGAAAAGGTTACATTAGAAGAAATGGGCGGTGCAAGAATGCACTGCACAGTAAGTGGAGTTGGCGATGTCCTTGTATCAACAGAAGAAGAAGCAATTGAAGAGGCGAAAAAGTACTTAAGCTATTTCCCTGCTAACTACACAGAAAAGCCTAAAAAAATAGAACCTAAGGACATTAAAGTTGGCAGAACGCTTGAAGCAATTATTCCAGAAAATCAAAATGCTCCTTTTGATATGTACGAGGCAATTGATGCTCTAATAGATGAGGGTTCGTTCTTTGATGTTAAAAAACTTTTTGCTCCTGAGTTAATTACTGGATTCGCTCGAATTGAAGGACAAGCTGTTGGCATTATAGCTAACCAACCTAAAGCAAAAGGCGGAGTACTATTTGTTGATTCGGCAGACAAGGCAGCTAAATTTATTTCGCTTTGTGACGCTTTCTCTATCCCTTTATTGTTCTTAGCAGATGTGCCAGGATTTATGATTGGAACCAAAGTGGAACGAGCAGGAATTATCCGTCACGGAGCAAAGCTAATTGCAGCCATGAGCTCAGCAACAGTACCTAAAATTTCGGTAATTGTACGTAAAGCATATGGGGCTGGATTATATGCTATGGCAGGCCCTGCATTTGAGCCTGATGTGTGTATTGCTCTTCCAACAGCTCAAATTGCTGTTATGGGACCTGAGGCTGCTGTAAATGCGGTCTATTCAAACAAGATTGAAGCAATTGAGGATCCAAAAGAGAAACTGAAGTTTGTTCAGGAAAAGCATGCAGAATATAAGGAAGAAATTGATATTTATAAACTTGCTTCCGAAATGATTATTGATGAGATTGTTAAGCCAAGTGATCTACGCAATGAATTGGCTAACCGTTTAAGATATTATGAAAATAAAGAAATAACAATTGCACCTCGAAAACATCCAGTACTTCCTGTATAATCTTTTTTAACTAAGGTCTACCCTAGAGGTAGGCCTTTTTCAAAGGATATATATTTTTTTCAAGGTTTATATTTGTCGTTTAACATAGGACTTGTACTTTGCTTAAAGAGTTTCTTAAACAAAATGCAATAAATAATATAGGGAGGAAATGAATTTGCGCATTGGAATTGTAGGGGCGGGAGCAATAGGTATGTTATTTGGTGGCTATTTATCAAAGCATGGACATGACATAACCTTTTTAGTAAGAAATAAAAACATAGAACAACTATACATACAGCAAGAAAATTTGTCTGAGCCAGAGCCGATTAAATGTCAAATAGTCTCTTCAATAGCAACTATGAATCAAATGGAGTTAATTATAGTGGCAGTGAAATACCACCATCTCTCTTCCTTAAAAAAAGATTTAGACTCCTTACCAAGAGAAATTCCTCTAATGTTTATACAAAATGGTTTACTCCATATACAATTTATAGATACTTTAAAACAATCAAACATTATACTTGGGTCTGTGCTTCATGGAGCGACCAAAAGTAACCCCGCTACAGTCCAACATTTAGGAGTCGGTGTGACATCAATAGGGATATATAAAGGGAAATGGACATCTCTAGAGCAATTCCTACATAGTAATATAGAAAATTTCCCTATTCAATATTCTCAAAATATATACCAAATCCTGTTTAAAAAAGCATTGCTTAATAGTTTAATAAATCCACTGACGACAATTGCTCATGTACAAAACGGAGAGCTTATTAAAAATGAATCGTATAAAGAGATATTACGAAGTATTTATGAAGAAAGTTTAGAGGCATTCGTTGAGTGCAAGGAACTTTTATCGTGGGAGGAAGTAGTGTCACTCTGCCAAAATACAGAAAAAAACTACTCATCTATGTTAAAGGATTATCAAAGTGGTCGTATCATGGAAGTGGAGACCATAGTGGGAGCGATTTTAAGAGAAGCTGAAAATAGAAATAAAGCCTTACCAATCTTAAATACTTTTTATTTATTGTTAAAAGAAATGAATAAAGCAGGTGAATGACATTATTAATCTAATTTCTGCATTTATTTTAATTCCAGCCATTTTATTTATATTTACTTTCGCAGTTGCTAAGTATGCTCTAAAGAAACGAAAAAAGTCTATTGGAATTGCGGCAGACATTACTACTTTTCTATTATTTTTCTCTGTATCCATCGTTTTCAATATTGTTTTTGTTAAGGAGATAGGCTTTTTAATCATAATTATTGCCATCCTGATAGCCACGCTACTAACTATTTTGGAATGGCGTAGCAAAAAAGAAATAGAGGTCCAACCATTACTCCGTAAAATATGGAGGCTATTTTTTATTTTGCTTTGCGTTACTTATGCACTTTTATGGTTAATCGGAGTAATCCGATATGTTTTAAAGTATATAAGCTAATAATTTTTATCTCTTTATCATGAAATGATATACTCTAAAAGGATTATATTAAAGAGGTGGAAAATCGTGCGATTAGAGCAATACACACAACCATTTGTTTCCTCATTCTATCAAACATATTTAGAGGATACTGAAAGCCTATCTTCATTCTTTCACTATAACTGGAACCAAGAGGCTTTAAACAAAAGAATTCAGGAAACTGATTTTACTAATCATAAAAGAACCGAACTGGTAGAAGTAATTACTAGCTATATGAACATGTTTGGAATTTCAGAAAAAAGTAAAAAGCATTTAGAGGAATTGAAAAATAATGGTGTGGTTGTAATTGGCGGACAGCAGGCAGGTTTACTGACAGGCCCTATGTATTCCATCCATAAAGCAATTTCTGTAATTGCTCTTGCAAAGCAACAAAGAGAAATACAAGGAGTACCAGTAATTCCTGTATTTTGGATTGCGGGCGAAGATCATGATATCGATGAAATTAATCATATTTACATAGAGAAAAGTAGAATGCTTCATAAGCTCGTCTTCCCTGAAAAATCAAAGTTAAAGAAAATCGCCTCTGAAACAACATATACGAAAGAAATGATGATTGTATATTTAGAGGAAATTTTCAAAAGCTTACCTGAAACAGCATACACAAAAGATCTATATAATAAATTCGTTATTCTTATAGATGAACATTCAACCTATACATCTTTCTTTACGGCAATAATGAATGAATTGTTTAATGAAGAAGGATTGCTGATGATTGATGCTGCGTATAAGCCACTTCGTGAATTAGAATCAGCTTTTTTTCAAGAAATGATTAACCGCTCGGCTGAATTAGGATCATTAGTTTTTCATCAAGAGCAAAAGCTTGAACGATTAGACTACGGAACGCCAATTCAAGCGAAAGAAACTGCAGCAAACCTGTTTTATGTAGAGGATGGCGAACGATTCCTTCTAGAGAGAGAAAACAATCTTTTTATACATGAAGCAAAAGGTATTGCCTTTACAAAAGAGGAACTTCTCCTTATCGCTCAAAATACCCCTGAAAAGCTTAGCAACAACGTAGTTACTCGTCCAATTATGCAGGAAATGGTTTTTCCTGTTTTAAGCTTCATCGGCGGTCCTGGCGAAATTGCGTATTGGGCAACCCTAAAGCCGGCATTTGAATTATTCGATATGAAAATGCCAGTTATAACACCAAGACTTAGCGTAACACTTGTTACACCTAAGGTTCAGACGATTCTTAAGAAACTTGAATTTTCAGTTCCAGATGTATGGAGTGGAGTAGTGGGACAATCTAAGGTACAGTTTATCGAACAAAATAGAAATGAAGATATTCCAAAATACATCCAGTCTATTAAGGATGAGCTGTCCAATAAGTATGAAAAGCTTGAGGAACTACTACTAGAAAACGATCTTAAGTTAACACCTTTAGTAGAAAAAAACTTGAATTTTCATTTCAAACAGCTTACCTTTATCGACCATGCTGTGGAAGATACACTTTTATCTAAATTAGATTCGTCTATTTATCGTTACGACCAATTAATGATGGAGTTAATGCCTAACGATGGTTTACAGGAAAGAGTTTACTGTCCTGTTCAAGTGTTAAATGAAATGGGTCCAACTCTCATCCAGGAATTGTTGCAAATTCCATACAAATTCAATGGTAAGCATCAAGTAGTTTTTCTATAAGGTTTATCAATTCCCCACCTTAACTGGTGGGGGATTTTTTCGTTTTTGTAGCTTTGAGCGTTTACTTTGATATGTACGGTGTTATTTTGGTGAATGGATAGATTTCTCGTCGCCCTCAACTATAGGATTATCTATTATTCTATTATTTTCGCTAATTACAAAAATAGTAAGAATGATAATTTGGTATTTTTTTAGGATTAGAAAAATTGCTTATTTCTCGGTGGTAATTATACATTCAGCATAACTCAGTGTCATTAAGAAACCTATAAAGACGAGAAGAATGAATATCTTTTTTTGATTTGAAAAATATATTTCAGTTTTCATTTAAATTTATTCTAAATTTAATATAAAACAGGTTTATATTTTATGAATACGGGTATGCTTTTTATCTTATAAAACCCTGTCGTATTCGCTCTAAACTTGTTTCAACAAGTACTTATTACGCATTTTGAAAAATTGTATGCTTATTTAAGAAAAAAATGTGGAGGAAAGTGGAGGGATGTGGTATGTTATTGACATAAAGTGGGGTGAGTAGCATGTTCATGGGCGAATACCAGCATAACGTCGATCCTAAAGGGAGAATAATCATACCTTCTAAATTTAGAGAGCATTTAGAGGAATGTTTTGTTTTAACCCGTGGTCTTGATAATTGCTTATTTGGTTATCCTATGAATGAATGGCGAAAGCTCGAAGAAAAGTTAAAAGAACTACCCGTTACTAAAAAAGATGCACGGGCATTTACTCGTTTTTTCTTTTCTGGTGCCACTGAGGTAGAAATTGATAAGCAAGGCCGCATTAATATACCGAATAATCTTCGGTCTTATGCAAAGATGGACAAGGAGTGTATTATCCTTGGTGTTTCTAATCGTTTAGAGATATGGGCTAAGGAAGCATGGGAAACATACTTTGAAGACTCTGAGGATTCATTTAACGATATTGCAGAAAATATGATCGGCTTTGATATATAAGAAATGGAGGGAAGAGCTTGTTTCATCATACAACAGTATTACTCCACGAGACGGTAGATGGACTAGCTATTCGTCCCGATGGAATCTATGTAGACTGCACGCTAGGCGGAGCAGGTCACAGTGAGTATTTAGTAAAACAGCTTAATGAAAAAGGTAGATTAATCTGTTTCGACCAAGATACCGTAGCAATAGAAAATGCAAAGATTAAGTTAGCGCCATACCTAGAGCAAGTAACGTTTGTTCATGCGAACTTTCGATACTTAAAAGAATCATTATATGATTTAGGAATAGAAAAGGTCGATGGGATTTTATACGACTTAGGAGTTTCTTCTCCTCAGCTAGATACCCCTGAACGAGGCTTTAGCTATAACTACGATGCCCCTCTTGATATGAGAATGGACCAAACAAGCGAACTAACAGCCTATCATGTGATCAATGAATGGCCCTATGAAAAATTAGTTAAAATCTTTTTCCGTTATGGAGAAGAAAAGTTTTCTAAGCAAATTGCTAGGAAAATTGAACAGGCAAGAGAAGTATCACCTGTCGAAACTACCTTCCAGCTAGTAGAGTTGATCAAAGCAGGAATACCAGCTGCAGCTAGGAGAACAGGTGGTCATCCTGCAAAACGAATTTTTCAAGCAGTTAGAATTGCGGTTAACGATGAGCTTGGAGCAGCGGAGGAATCTCTGGAGGACGCAATACAGCTTATTAAAGTAGGTGGAAGAATAAGTGTGATTACCTTCCATTCCTTAGAGGACAGACTTACTAAGACTATTTTTAAAGAAGCTTCATCTTTACCAAACTTACCGCCAAACTTGCCGGTCATACCTGCAGGAATGGAGCCAATGTTAAAGCTAGTTACTAAAAAGCCTATTTTGCCGTCTGAGGCTGAGCTAGAAGTTAATAATCGTTCAAGATCTGCTAAGCTACGAATTGTGGAAAAACTAATCGAAAAGGGAAGTGTTTAAATGGCTTTACGTAATTACCAATCCGAACCATACATAGCTAGGCCTTCTTTTCCGGAGCAACCACCACAACCAAAGAAGCCAGCAATACAGAAAAGTAAAATATTTTCAAAAGGTGAAAAAGTTTTGTTTTTAGGTTTATTAAGCATTGTTACTATTCTGTCTTTAATGATTGTCCAAACTCAATCAACTGTAAGAGCAACTACAAAGGATATATCCTTACTAGAACAACAAATAGATACTACTTCAAAAGAAAATACAGACTTGTCCATACAAGTGCGTGAATTATCTACCTATGATCGAATTTGGAAAAAGGCGGAGGAACTCGGCTTGAAACTAAATGAGCAAAATGTAAAGGTAGTACCAGGACAATGAATAAGAAATTTCGTTTTCAATGGGGAGCCTTTCTAATGTTTTTACTTTATGGAGGGCTCTTTTTTGTATTACTTAGCCGCTTCGTATTTATTCAAGTGACAGGAACAGCAGAAGGACAGTCTTTGGCAACTAAGGCAGAATCTAAATATAATAGAGTTCAAGAAATTCCAGCGAGCAGAGGAGAAATTCTAGATCGCAATGGGGAAGTCATCGCTGAAGATACACTTAGTTATAAAATGATTGCAGTTACTAGGGAAGATGTATCTAACAACAGTTCTATTCCTCGTCATGTAGTAGATCCAGGGGATACAGCAAACATACTTGCTGAATATATAGACCTCCCACAGGAAGAAATACTAGAAATATTGAACAATGGAATAGAAAAGGACAAGTATCAGGTAGAGTTTGGGAAAGCTGGACGGGATTTAAGTCACCAAAAAATGTTAGAGATTAAGAGTTTAGAATTACCTGGAATTATGTTTATCCAGGATTTAAAAAGATTATATCCTAACGGCACTTTTGCTTCTCATTTAATCGGATTTGCTTTAAAGGAAGAAACAGAGGATGGCAAATCTAAAGCGGTTGGTAAAATGGGACTAGAATATATTTACGACAAAGCACTAACTGGGACACCTGGAAAAGTGGAATATCAAAGCGACACAAAAGGGTTTTTACTTCCTAAGGCAGACAAAATGGTCACAGATGCACAAGACGGCTATAACATTCATTTAACACTAGATAAAACGATAGAAAACTTTCTAGAAGATGCTATGAATAAAGCAGAAGAAAAGTATAAGCCAGAAAAAATGACAGCAATCGTTGCAAATGCTAAAACTGGAGAGATTTTAGCGATGTCTCAAAGACCAACATTTGAACCTAATACACGCGAAGGACTATCAACTAACTGGTTAAATGAAGCAATAGAGCAAACAATAGAACCAGGTTCCACGATGAAGATTTTTACACTTGCCTCTGCAATAGAGGAGGGTGTCTGGAATCCAAATGAAAAATTTAAATCGGGTACTTATAAAGTGTTTGACCGTACAATTAGAGACCATAACAATGGGTTAGGTTGGGGACCAATTTCATATTTAGAGGGTTTCCAAAGGTCTTCTAACGTTTCTATGGCTTTTTTACTAAATAAGATTGGCGATGAAACCTTTATAGAGTATATTCGTCGTTTTGGTTTTGGGCAGCCCACGGGTATAGACCTTCCAAATGAAGCAGCTGGAATTGTAAATGATAAATATCCTATCAATAGAGTTACCACTACCTATGGGCAGGGAGTAACTGTAACGCCAATTCAAATGGTTCAAGCTATGACAGCTATTGCAAATGAAGGTACTATGATGCAACCATTTGTTATTGATAAAATTGTAAATCCCAATACAGGCGAAATTATCGAAGACAATGAACCAGTTGAAAAGAAATCTCCAATTTCAGCTAGTACTGCAAATCAGGTGAAGGACATTTTAGAAAGCACAGTTACTTCGGATCATGGAACTGCCCAACGATTCAAGCTAGAAGGATATACTTCTGCAGGTAAAACTGGTACAGCTCAAATTCCAAAAGGTGATGGTTCCTATTTATGGGGGAGACAATTATTCCTATACTCATTCTTAGGTATGGCGCCGGTAGAGGACCCACAGTTAATAGTTTATGTAGCAGTTCATAAACCTAAGATTAAAGATACGGAAGTAGGTTCTCAGCCAGTAGCAGAGATATTTAATTCCGTTACAGAAAGTAGCTTAAAGTATTTAAACATAGAACCTGAAAATCTTGAATTGTCTAAGCCTATTACAATGCCAGATTTAGTTGGAAAAAATTTGGTTGATATCCAAATGGATTTAGAAGCACAAGGCTTGAAAACTGTTATAATTGGTCAGGCGGATAAGGTTGTTGAACAATATCCTAAGGCGGGTACTTCAGTTATTTCTAAAGGAACGGTCTTTGTTAAAGGTAGTGGGGAAATACAGCTTCCTAACTTTAATGGTTGGTCTAAAAGAAATCTAATGATTTATAAGTCACTTTCTGGACTACCTATTGAAATAATTGGTGATGGTTATGTTTCTAAGCAAAGTTTAACAGCAGGATCAATTGTTACAAGCGAGACACCGATAGTTGTTCAACTATCTACTCCTCAGGAAGTAGCTGATCCAGTCGTAGAAAAAGAAGAAACAGAAGAAGTCGAAGAAACAGAGCAACTACCACAAGACTAGAAGAGTGATAGAATAGTTACTGACGTTTTTTCATAAGCTATCTAAAACGGGCTAAAGGAGAAAACTTTATATCTAAACTTAAGCAAGTTATTCGATTACGGATGATATGGATTATCACGCTTCTGTTGTTTATAGCGGTAGCAGGAAAGCTTATTCAGCTTCAGTTTGTCCAATTTGAGGAACTAACTACTAAAGCGAAGGAAAGTTGGGACAGAGAATTACCCTATGCTTCCGAGAGGGGTAATATACTCGATAGAAATGGTGAGGTAATTGTTGGGAATAAGCTATCACCAACTCTATTTTATATGCCATCTCAAAACAAAGAGCCTGACAAGGTTGCAGAAGAGATAGCTCCACTATTAGAGGTAGAAGAGCAAAAATTATACGACCAAATTAACAAAAGAGCATATCTTGTTAAAATAGCTCCTGATGGAAAAAATATTACCTCTGATTTGGCTATGCAAATTCAAGATAAAAATATTAAAGGATTGTATGCTGGGATTGACTATGTAAGAGATTACCCGCATGGCAGAATGTTGTCCAGATTACTTGGTTTTACTGGATATGATGCACAGGGACTTGCTGGGATTGAATATCAATACGATTCCGTACTGAAGGGGAAAGAATCAGCCATTCGTATGTTTACGGATGCAAAGGGGATTCCACTTCCCCATGTAGATGACGGCTGGAAAAATGGACAAAATGGCAACCATGTTCAGCTGACTATTGATATGAAGATACAGACTGTTGTAGAAAGAGAACTGTCTCAAGCTATGGACAAATATGAAGCTACTCAAGGTATTGCTATAGTAATGAATCCAAACAACGGGGAAATTCTTGCGCTTGCTTCCGCACCGAACTTTGATCCGTCCTCCTATCAAGAAGTCGATTCTACTGTTTATAATCGTAACTTACCAGTTTGGATGACTTTTGAGCCAGGATCTACATTTAAAATTATTACATTGAGCGCAGCCTTAGAAGAAAATGTGGTGGATTTAGACAATGATCATTTCCATGATGCAGGTTATACGATAGTAGAGGGTGCGAGATTGCGATGCTGGAAGCGTCAAGGACATGGCAGTCAGACATTTTTGGAGGTTGTTGAAAATTCCTGCAACCCAGGCTTCATAGAATTAGGCAGAAGAGTTGGACCTGATAAGCTTTCAGAGTACATTAAAAAATTTGGTTTTGGTCAATCCACTGGTTCTGGAATGGCTGGAGAATCCTCGGGTATTCTATTTAGCAAGGATGCATACGGACCTGTCGAACATGCTACGACTTCTTTTGGTCAAGGTATCTCTGTAACACCAATCCAACAAGTACAGGCAGTTGCTGCTGCTATTAATGGCGGTTATCTATATAAGCCATATATCGTAAAAAATATATTGGATGGAGAAACAAAAGAAGTTTTATCGAAAGCTGAACCGGAGATGAAAACTCAAGTAATTTCGGAGGCTACATCTCAAAAGGTTCGTGAGGCTCTTGAACATGTTGTGGCCCATGGATCTGGAAGAAATGCTTATCGAGACCAATTGCGTATCGGTGGAAAAACTGGGACTGCACAAAAGGTTCAAAACGGTCGATACATGGAAGGGGAATATATTGTTTCTTTCATTGGTTTCGCGCCAGCTGATAACCCAGAGCTTATTGTATACGTGGCGATTGATAATCCTAAACATAGCACACAGTTCGGAGGAGTTATAGCAGCGCCAATTGTTGGTCAAATAATTGAAGATTCACTTGAAGTTACTGGCAGTGGTACTCAGCTAGAAAAAGATTACAGATGGGGTGACGTCCAAACTGTTAGAGTTCCTGACTTAGTAGGTACCAAAAGAAAAGAAATTACATCTTATATGTATCCATTTAAAATTGTTTGGCACGGGGATGGGGATGAAATTTTAACCCAATTACCTAAAGAAAACAGTCTTATTCCGTTAGATGGGACGATACATGTTTACACAAAATAAAAATAACTATAGTACATTCGTAAATAGTTGTGCGTATTTAAGGAGATTTTTTTATGACATTGTCTACAACGATTATTACACTTATTGTTAGCTTTCTAGTATCTGTTTTACTTGCCCCGATTATTATTCCTTATCTAAGAAAAATGAAATTTGGGCAGAGTATTAGAGAAGAGGGCCCAGAGTCTCATCAGAAAAAAGCTGGTACACCTACAATGGGAGGATTAATATTTTTAATCTCCATTATTGTGACAACGCTTGCCATTTCCTTTATTTTTGACAAAATTACTACTCAATCCATTGTATTACTATTAATATTAGTTGGATTTGGATTAATAGGTTTCTTGGATGACTTTATAAAAGTAGTTTTAAAACGAAATTTAGGTTTGACTTCATGGCAAAAGCTAATCGGTCAAATCATTGTAGCGATTATCGGCTACTTCTTATTAAAATTAGGACCATTTGATACATCCTTGTCTATACCGTGGACAGATATTAGATTCTCATTAGGTCAATTTTATGTGGCTTTTTTAGTCTTCTGGCTAGTTGGTTTCTCCAACGCAGTAAATCTATCGGATGGACTAGATGGCTTAGTATCTGGTACAGCATCAGTGTCATTCGCTACTTTCGGTGTACTTGCATTAATCTACGAACAAACAGACATAGCAATTTTCACATTTAGTGTAGCAGGTGCTTTGCTAGGCTTCCTGTTGTTCAATAAAAACCCAGCAAAGGTATTTATGGGTGATACTGGTTCTCTTGCTTTAGGTGGAGCATTAGCAATGGTATCTATTCTTGTAAAACAAGAAATTCTTTTACTTATAGTGGGGATTATATTTGTAATAGAAACTTTATCGGTTATTTTACAAGTTATCAGCTTTAAAACAACTGGAAAGCGAATATTTAAGATGAGTCCTATTCATCATCACTTTGAATTGTCTGGCTGGAGTGAGCGTAAAGTTGTAACGACCTTTTGGGCAATTAACTTTATTTCGGCAATGATTGTAGTAATCATGGAGGTAATGTAAATTGAATCAGCTACCATTTGTGTATCATAAAAAAATTCTCGTGCTAGGCTTAGCCAAAAGCGGAACAGCTGCTGCGGAAATCCTACATGACTTAGGAGCATTTGTAACGGTCAATGACTCCAAGCCTTTTGAACAAAATGAAAACGCTCAATATCTCCTATCTAAAGGCTTGACTGTAATTTGTGGGAGCCATCCAGAGGACTTATTGGACGAAGGGTTTAGCTTGATAGTAAAAAATCCAGGAATTCCTTATACAAATTCTGTGGTTGCAGAAGCTATTAAAAGAAATATTCCTGTCTGGACAGAGGTAGAGCTTGCTTATCGTATTAGTGAAGCTCCAATAATAGGTATCACAGGATCGAATGGTAAAACTACTACTACAACACTTATTTATGAAATGCTAGCACACGCTCATAAACAGCCATTAATCGCTGGTAATATTGGTACGGTTGCCTCTGGGGTAGCTAAAACGGCGACTAAGGAAAATTACATTGTAATGGAATTATCTTCCTTCCAATTAATGGGAACTGAACTATTAAAACCTAAAATAGCTGTGCTAATGAATTTATATGAGGCGCATTTAGACTATCATAAAACCTATAAGGAATACACCGATGCTAAATTCAATATTACTAAGAAACAAGATGATTCCGATTGGTTTGTTTATAATGGTGAACAAAAAATTGTTAAAGATTATGCAGAAAAAAGCTTAGCACAAAAGGTTCCTTTTTACGTGAGTAAAAAAACAACCGAAGGAATAAGTGCAGACGATCAGTATATATACTGGAATGGGGTGGAGCTTTTCGAACGCTCTATCATTGCTCTTCGCGGAAAGCATAATTTAGAAAATGTGTTAGCTGCAACTGCAACCGCTATATTGTTAGATTGCTCTTTAGAAAGCATCAAGGCAGTATTGCAATCCTTCCAAGGTGTCAAACATCGTACACAATTTGTTTTAGAATCTAATGGACGTAAATATTACAATGATTCTAAGGCAACAAATACGCTGGCTACTAAAAGTGCTTTAGCAGGCTTTACAGAGCCAGTAGTATGGATTGCTGGTGGGGTAGATAGAGGGCATTCCTTTGATGAACTTATTCCTTATCTTCCAAATGTCCGTGCTTTAGTACACTTTGGTGAAACTAGTGAAAGGCTCCAAAAGTTTGGTGAGGAGAACAACATTCCTTTTGTCAAAAAAGTGTCTAATTTGAAGGACGCTACAAGCTTAGCTGTAGAAGTCTCCCAAAAAGGTGATGTTGTTCTACTTTCGCCAGCTTGTGCAAGCTGGGATCAATATGAAAGCTTTGAACTGCGAGGAGATGAATTCATCGAAATCGTAAAGGCGTTATCGACAAGTTGAAAGGATGAAATAATCGAAAGATAAAAGAAAGTTATTATTCTTATCGTCTGTATTATTTTTATCTATTATCGGTATTTTGTTTGTACACTCTGCTGGCTCTTATTGGAGCGAGGTACATTATCAAGGACAAACACCGTTTGCTTTAAAACAAGGAATGTACCTAATAGTGGGAGTAGCCGGAGCATTTTTTATTCAAAATAAATCATTTTTGCGGCTTACCACATTTTGGCACGTTTTATATATCATATCGGTGGTATTGCTTATAGGGGTACTGATCCCAGGTATCGGTGTTGTACGGAATGGATCGCAAAGTTGGATATCACTTGGTTTCACAAATTTTCAGCCTGCGGAATTATCCAAAATTGCAGTGTTAGGAGTTTTAGCGCTAGCTTTAGCAAAAGAGCCTAAAAACAAAGGCAAACTATATATGAGAAGTGCTTTGTTGCTTTTGCTTCCAATTGGGCTTATTATGGTTCAGCCTGACTTTGGTTCAGCATTTGTATTAGTAGTAGCAGTCTTCATGCTTCTATTCGTTGCAGGACTTCCTTTAAAATTTTTCTTTGCTATTGGTTTGTCAGGTGTAATCGGTTTAGCTGCCCTAATTATTTCTGCCCCGTATAGGCTAGTTCGTATTCAAGCCTTTTTAGACCCTTGGAAAGACCCTCTTGGTTCTGGGTTTCAAGCTATTCAATCCTTACTAGCGATTGGTCCAGCAGGTTTGTTTGGTTTTGGATATGGTAACAGCCGCCAGAAATTTTTATACTTACCAGAGCCACAAAATGATTTCATTTTCTCTATCTTGTTAGAGGAAACAGGGTTTATAGGAGGGTTGATTGTTATTATGGCCTTTGTTGTCTTTTTCACAACCAGCTATACAATGGCGGCGCGAGCAAAGACACGAGAGGCTCAATTAATGATAGTCGCATTAACATCCTTGCTTGTAGTACAGACATTTTTAAATATGGGTGTTGTGACAGGCTTACTTCCGGTAACAGGGGTAACGTTACCTTTCATCAGTTACGGAGGGTCATCCTTAGTCATGACTTGGGGAATTATTGGAATTATTTTGAATTTGGCAAACACATCTGGTACAGAAGGGAGGCGGTAGAATGGAAAAAATCATCGATATTGAAGATCGTATACCCACTTTAAAAGAAAAAAGAAGACGTAGAACAAATAAAAAATTTTCCATTCTACTTTTTCTCTTTATCTTTACACTGCTCGTTGTTTTGTACTTCCAATCATCCTATAGTCAAATACAACAAATAGATTTGGAAGGATCTAATCTTTTCTCTAAAGAAGAATATATTAAACAGACAGGTTTGACGATTGGGGACTCTATGTGGAGCTTCAAGGAAAAAGATATAGAAGAAGCTTTAGAGAAAAGTGATTGGGTTGAAAATGTACAAGTTAAAAGGAAATGGCTTTCCAGCATACATATCCAGGTAGAAGAATATAAACAGGTTGGATATGTGGAAAGCGAGAATACTCTTCAAATAGTATTGGAGAATGGCAAAACGATAGCTCCAGAAGGACATATTGTTCCAATGGAGGGACCTATTATCACAGGATTCGAAAACGAAAAGATTCGATTACGTCTAATAAAAGAACTTAAAAAAATGAAAAATGAAGTATTATTGACGATTTCTCAAATAAGTTATGTACCGAAAGAGAATGACAAATATTCCATTCAGGTATACATGAATGACGGGAATGAAGTACAAGCCTTGATTCCATCTTTTTCGGAAAAAATGAATTACTACCCTTCGATAGTTTCGCAACTAAATCCAGATCAAAAGGGCGTAATCGATATGGAGGTAGGTTCATTTTTTGAACCTTATGTAGAGGTTTTTAACGAGACAACTGATGAGGAGGCGATTGAAGATGAAGAAGAGGAGGCTCCTTAATGTCCCTTTTCGAGGACGAATTCTGATTTCGCTGGTTAGTTTAGTTTTAGGTTTCATTCTAGCTTATTCCTACAGTTTGGCTTCTGCTGATAAAGAAACGGGCGGAAATAGCGATTATTCACTTGAGCTTGAAAAGTATAGGGAAAAGCTGATTGATCAGAAAGAAATGAACAAGGAATTAACAGAAGAAATAAATACAAAACAGCAAGAGATTAGAGAATATGAAAAATCGTTTGTGGAAAGTGAAGAAAGTGTTGAGGAGTTAGTAAAGGAGGCAGAGATGCTTCGTTTGTTAATGGGGGATATGCAGTCGCAAGGAAAAGGATTATCTATTTCGTTGCAGGATGGTGAATATAATCCCTCACAAGAAAATCCAAATGATTATATTGTTCATGAAAGTCACATATTCAAAGTGATAAATGAGTTAAAAATATCCGGCGCCGAGGCCATTTCTATTAATGGACAAAGGCTCCATGCACAATCGTACATAAGCTGTACTGGTCCTGTAATTACCGTGGATGGTAGAGCATTTCCTGCTCCTTTTGTTATAGAGGTAGTTGGAGATCCAAAGGTTTTACTAGCCTCTGTAAATTTAGGTGGTGGTGTTGTCGATCAATTAACAAGTGACAATATTGTAGTTACAGTAGAAGAAAAAAGTAAAATAGTCATGCCTGCTTTGCGAGGTGACCAAAATTAACAAAGGTGAAGGAGGCCGAATACATGAAAAAAACCGTCTATATTCGGTTTACTATAATTTTGTTAATCGTTGGTTTTATGATAGCAGTTCAATATAATACAGTAAAAGACCCAGAAACCCGTGATACACGAGATGTATGGGAAATACGACAAGAGCTAGCCACGGAAACACAGTTACATTCAGAACTGTTGTCAGAGGTTCGCGTTTTAGAGGAAACAGTAGGTAAGTATGAAAATATGGTCAATGCTAGTCCTGAAGTAGCTCTAAATGAAACAATTAAACAGTTAAAGCAAGAAATTGGTTTAGATGCGTTTAAAGGGCCAGGGCTGTCCATTACAATTGAGCCTTCTATAGAGAGTATGATTGTAGGAGAACAAATAGAAGAGATTTCTCCAGATTTGTTAATAAGACTCATAAACGAAATTAATCGTTTTAAAGCAGAAGCAGTAGAGGTGGATGGAAAACGGATTATTTATTCCACAGCTATTCGTGATGTAAATGGCAGGACTACTGTGAATAACCTGGCTATCAAAAAGGCCCCCTTCACCATTAAAATTGGGACGCTATCATTTGAGGATGCGAAAAAAATGTATAACCAGTTAGAAGCATCCCCTATCGGCGATGATTTCTATATAGATAATTTGAGACTGACAATAGGTCAACCTGAAAATATCATTACAATACCAGCGTTTGACCAGTCTGTAAATATGCAATTTTTACAAGAAGTTCCAGGGGGAGAGTAGTATTATGTGGTTGCCGTTTTTAGGTTTATTACTTGGGATTTCACTTGGTTTAATGACTGATATTCAAATTCCAGAAATATATGAGAGCTATCTATCCATTGCTGTTTTAGCAGCACTAGATACTTTGTTTGGTGGAATACGAGCACAATTACAGCATGTTTACGATGACAAAGTATTTGTTTCAGGTTTCTTCTTTAATATTGCATTAGCAGCTGCTCTTGCGTTTCTGGGAGTTCATTTAGGAGTAGATTTATATTTAGCGGCAATCTTTGCTTTTGGAGTTCGACTGTTTCAAAATATTGCTGTAATTCGTCGAATTTTATTAACTAAATGGGCAGAAAGAACAAAAAGATAATGATTTAAGTGTCAATTTACTATTTGTTTAGAAAATTTTAGACTTTATATGTTTTTTACAATAGAATAATAAATAAAGAGTTATTAGGAGGTGCCACGGGTGAATCAATCAGAATTGTACGTATCATTGGATATTGGATCGTCTTCCATTAAAGTATTAATAGGCGAAATGAGTGATGACTCGCTGCATGTAATAGGAGTAGGAAATGTTAAATCGAACGGTATACGAAAAGGCACCATTGTTGATATAGATGCAACTGTTCAATCCATTAAAAAGGCCGTTGGTGAGGCTGAGAGAATGATAGGGATGTCCATTCAAGAAATTGTGCTAGGTATACCCGCTAATTTAGCAAATATACAAAATGTCAAAGGTGTAGTAGCTGTCAATCGTGAGGACAGAGAAATAACAGATGCTGATTTAGATCGTGTATTAGAATCTGCACAGGTAATGTCTATCCCACCAGAAAGAGAACTTATTAACATAGCTCCAAAACAATTTATCGTGGATCACTTAGAAGAGATTAAAGACCCTCGAGGCATGATTGGTACTCGTCTTGAATTGGACGGTATAATGATGACTACATCAAAAACAATTTTACATAACGTTCTACGATGTGTGGAAAGAGCTGGTCTTCAAATTAGAGAGATTTACTTACAACCTTTGGCAGCAGGACATTTTGCATTAACAGAAGATGAAAAGAATCACGGAACCGCTTATATTGACATAGGTGGAGGTTCTACAACCATTGCTATTTTCAGAGAAGGGCATTTAGTTAATACTTCTGTTATACCTGTAGGTGGTGACCATATTACTAAAGATTTATCGATTGTGTTGAAAACACCAACTGAACAAGCGGAAATGATAAAATTAAGATATGGACATGCCTTTTACGATGATGCTTCAGATGATGAGTTGTTTGAAGTACCAGTTATTGGAGCAGACATGAAAGAACAATATTCCCAACGTTATATTGCCGAAATTATCGGTGTGCGCTTAGAGGAATTGTTCGAGTTAATCTTAGAAGAATTCTACCGCATGGGCTTGCAAGATCTACCGGGTGGAGTAGTAATTACCGGCGGTGTAGCTAAGCTTGAAGGTATTGGTCAATTAGCGAGACATATATTACAATCACGTGTCCGCCTATATACACCAGATTATATCGGCGTTAGGGAACCACAATATACAACAGCTGTTGGCCTTATAAGATATGCCTATAAAGAAGATCTTTTCTATGGTAAAATTGGCAATAGCCATGCATTATCTCAAACGGCACACAATGAAGTAGTAGCAAGTACTAAAAAACAAAAACAACCACAAAAAAATGCAAACAATGAGAACAAAGAGAGTGCAATGAGTAAAGCGAAGAAACTGTTTGACAAGTTCTTTGAATGAAAAAACTTTATCATAGTTGAAAGATATAGGAGGCAATAGCATGTTAGAATTTGAAACAAATGAAGATCAATTAGCAATTATTAAAGTTATTGGAGTAGGTGGCGGCGGTAACAACGCAGTAAATCGAATGATTGAACATGGAGTTCAAGGTGTAGACTTTATTGCGGTTAATACAGATGCTCAAGCTCTTAACATGTCAAAAGCCGAAGTAAAGCTACAAATCGGAGGCAAGCTGACTCGTGGGCTTGGTGCAGGAGCTAACCCAGAAGTAGGAAAAAAAGCAGCAGAAGAAAGCAAAGAGTTAATCGAAGAAGCGCTTAGAGGAGCAGACATGGTTTTCGTTACTGCTGGTATGGGTGGAGGAACCGGTACTGGAGCTGCACCTGTAATCGCTCAAATCGCTCGTGATTTAGGGGCTTTGACTGTCGGAGTAGTTACACGTCCATTTACATTTGAAGGCCGTAAACGCTCTACACAGGCTGTAGGCGGGATTGGTATGATGAAGGAAGCTGTCGATACGTTAATCGTTATTCCTAATGACCGTCTATTAGAAATCGTAGACAAAAATACTCCGATGCTTGAAGCATTTAGAGAAGCTGATAACGTTCTTCGTCAAGGGGTTCAAGGTATCTCTGACTTAATCGCTGTTCCTGGTCTTATAAACCTCGACTTTGCTGACGTTAAAACTATTATGTCCAATAAAGGAGCAGCACTTATGGGTATAGGTATCTCTGCTGGAGAGAATCGTGCTGCAGAGGCTGCTAAAAAAGCAATCTCCAGCCCATTACTTGAAACTTCTATTGACGGAGCTACAGGTGTTTTAATGAATATTACAGGTGGATCTAACCTTTCTCTATTTGAGGTACAAGAGGCTGCGGACATTGTAGCATCTGCGTCTGATGAGGAAGTTAACATGATTTTCGGTTCTGTAATCAATGATAATCTGAAGGATGAAATCGTTGTAACAGTTATTGCAACAGGTTTTAACGAAGAAGTGATTACACAAAAGCAACCAAGAGGGACAGGCTTTGGAGCTGCACGTGCACAACAGGCAGCTACAACTCCACACCGTGAAACTAGAAAAGAAGAACCACAGCCACAACAGCCTTCTTTTCAACAAGAACGTCCAAATCCAACTCATCATCAACAAGACGATGCGTTAGATATTCCAACATTCTTGCGTAATCGTAATCGTAGAAGCTAATCTAAACGTTTTATAGATAAAAAGCAATCACCATTAATGGTGGTTGCTTTTTTGTGTTTAATAAAGAATATTAAATGGCCCAAAAAATATAGAAAGATGCATTCTTTAATCATTACTATCTTTTAGGAAGATAATATTGAAGAAAATAATATCAGAATCAGCAAGTATACGTCCTTGGGCCGACATTTATGACCGGATAGAAATATTTATGACTGTTCGGGAGACATTTATGACCATTCAAGAGATATTTAAAGTCGAATAACAATTAAATAACCTTTCACTTATTTTTTGCATATTTAGTCTTCTTTTTCCTGTTAAAAGTCTCTTATTTATTAACTACAATCGTTACTTATTTAATATTTACTTATGGGATTTTGTCGTTTAAAAAATTTACTTTTGGACGTTCCTTTGACAAATTTCTTATAAATTGGGTGTTAAGCTTTTATCAAAAGGAGGAGAGCTATGTACGCAGAAGTTATGATTGCAACAAACACATTTTTCAACTACACCGTTTTAGCGTTTGCAAACAGAATTGGCTGGATTGAAAACCAAAAAAGATACCTGCTTCTGTCGGCCTTTGTTGCGGGAGTGATAACAGTTGTTTTTTCAAATCATTTCAGTACGCTATTTTTAACTTTCTTTCTCATGATAGGAATAGCATTCTGGAAAAAAAGGACACAAATCGTCAAGGCTATTACATTAACTTTACTCGCAAGTATTTTTGCAGGTGGATTACTTACAGCCATTGCCCCTATGTACAGTAACGCTAGCAATTCATTCATGATTCTTAACTATGCAGTTATTGCTACAGGTGGTTTATACCTTCTTACTAAACATGTACTGCACCTTCATATCTCACAAACGGAAAGAGAACTTATTTATCCTTCAAGCATCAGGCTATTCGATCAAACTAAAGAACTCATATTATTTATCGATTCGGGAAACGTATGCACGGAGCCTCTTTCTAATGATCCAGTACATTTTATAGCCGCAGAAGCTCTCAAACCAATCCTTCCAGATATTCTTTATGAAGTGATTAATAGCTGGGATAGTACGCATTACAAAGGTTTGGATATGCTTCCAAAAGAATATGCCAGCAAAGTACGTTTAATACCGATTGCTACAGTGCAGAAAGAGAAGTCGTGGGTTATAGGTATTAAATATGAAGAATGGATTGTTAACGATCAACCATTACCAAAAGGTTATATTGTTTTAACTAGAGGCAAGGACAAATTTCCTCATGAAGCAGATGGGATATTGCATAGTTCCACTTACTATCATCTTAAAAAAAGGAGTGTTAAATAATGATATTAAATTTGCTACGTCGATTTTACTTTTGGATTCTCTCGTTTAAAAGAAAGGGAGTCCATTATATTGGTGGAAGTGAGTCGCTGCCAAAACCATTGACGAGAGATGAGGAACGTGAAATGTTGTTAGCCTTTATGGATGGAGATGAGCATGCTAGAGACGTATTAATCGAAAGAAATTTACGATTAGTTGTATATATTGCAAGAAGGTTTGATCAAACAAACACTAACATAGAAGATTTGATAAGCATTGGTTCAATAGGTCTTATAAAAGCAGTTGAGACATTTAATTTAGATAAAGGAATTAAACTGGCTACCTATGCTTCTAGATGTATAGAAAACGAAATTCTCATGCATTTAAGAAAAACAAATCGTATGAAATCAGAGGTTTCCTTTGATGAACCATTGAATTCTGACTCGGATGGAAATGAATTATTACTATCTGATATTTTAGGTACAAGCGAGGATTTAATCATCGAGGATGTAGAAAAAAAATTAGAGAGACAGCATGTTTTTGAAGCAATTAACTTATTGGGGAATCGAGAGAAATATATTATGCAATGCAGATTCGGACTCAATGGACAAGAGGAAATGACACAAAAAGAGGTTGCAGATCATCTCGGAATTTCACAGTCATATATATCACGTTTAGAGAAAAAAATCATATTAGATTTAAAAGAAGTGTTGAACGAGCCAATCGCCTAATGGGTGAAATTGGATAGCCGAGCTCGGAATAATCTTTTAACCTCAGGACAAACTGACTAAGAACTATTAAAAAGTCCGGAGGAAGAACTATGACGAGAACAAAAGTAGAATTATGCGGCATTGACACATCAAAGCTTCCTTTACTATCCCATGAAGAAATGAAAGCATTATTTATACGTTTACAGGGTGGAGAAGAATCAGTTAAAGATGAATTAGTTATGGGTAATTTAAGACTAGTTTTAAGTCTAGTTCAACGATTCGCATATAGAGGAGAACAGGCGGACGATTTGTTTCAAGTCGGCTGTATAGGATTAATTAAGTCCATTGAAAATTTTGATTTAAAACATAATGTTCGGTTTTCTACGTATGCGGTGCCTATGATTATAGGGGAGATAAAAAGGCATCTACGTGACCATCATTCTGTACGTGTTTCTCGTTCTTTAAGAGATATCGCTTACAAGGCGATGAAAGCGAAAGAACAATATATTAACGAACATCTGGAAGAACCGACATTAGAAGATTTATCAAAAATATTAGAAATTCCTGTTGAAGATATATTACTTTCTTTAGACGCTATTCAAGACCCTGTTTCCCTACAAGAACCTATTTTTAGTGATGGGGGAGATGCTATCTATATGATGGACCAATTATGTGATAATGATGTATCGGAAGATCAGTGGGTAACATATTTCACCGTAAAGGAAAGCTTTCAGAATTTAGATTCTAGACAGCGAAAAATTCTAACGAAGAGAATTTATTTTGGTGCTACCCAAACAGAAATAGCTACAGACTTGGGATTATCCCAGGCTCAAATATCACGTTTAGAAAAAAGTGCGTTATCTACTATTCAAAGCCAGTTAAATCCAAAGTAACTTAAAAAACAAATTGACGCTTTTTCTTCATTCGAAAAAGCGTTTTTTTCTATTTTCATGAATATACTAAGAAAAAGGGAGGGAACTGATGAAATTTTCAGATGCACAGCAAAAAGAAGTCATCGAGGCAAACTCCGGCCAATTGCTAGGGTTTATAGTAGACGCTGAAATAGACAAAGAAACAGGTTTTATAACTTCTTTTATAGTGGAAACTAATGGGGCATACCCCACATTTTTTAATAAAAAAAGAGAAACTAAAA
This sequence comes from Psychrobacillus sp. NPDC093200, assembly GCF_050280345.1. Taxonomy (NCBI): domain Bacteria; kingdom Bacillati; phylum Bacillota; class Bacilli; order Caryophanales; family Bacillaceae; genus Psychrobacillus; species Psychrobacillus sp. NPDC093200. Next base: position 1,243,646 of record NZ_JBNNVC010000001.1, read on the forward strand.
AAATTGACATACAAAATATAGCGATAATTGGAAAAGATGTAATAATCGTTTCAAAAAACCGAGAATAGGTACTGTTCTTTATTGATAAAACGCCATTTCATTGATACAATGAACAAAACAAAAGATGAAGAGTTGGTTTTATATGTCAAATGTTAAAAGTAATTTAATTAGTATCCAAAAGAATATAGAAAAATCTTGCGTACGAGCTAATCGAAATATAAAGGATGTAACTCTGATCGCAGTTACAAAAGAAGTTTCTGTAGAGCGGACAGAGGAAGTTATACAAAATGAAATTTTACATCTTGGTGAGAATCGACCAGAAGGATTAATGAAAAAAATTGAAGCTATTTCAGCTGATGTTAAATGGCACTACATAGGCTCTTTACAAACTAGAAAAGTAAAATCGGTTATTAATGAGATAGATTACTTGCACTCTTTAGACCGGAAAAGCTTAGCTGACGAAATTGAAAAAAGAGCAAGCACAGTGAAAGATTGCTTTGTTCAGGTAAATGTTTCGAAGGAAGAGTCTAAGCATGGCCTTTCTTTAGAAGAAGCCGAGTTATTTATTGATGAACTTAAAGACTATTCTCGAATACGTGTTGTTGGTCTTATGACAATGGCACCTAATACGGATGATGATTCGCTTATAAGACAGGTTTTCAGTGATTTAAAAAAGCTACAAACGAGAATAGCTGCAAAACAACAGCCTCATGCTCCTTGTACAGAATTATCTATGGGTATGTCTGGAGATTATGAAATTGCTATTGAAGAAGGAGCAACATTTGTAAGAATAGGAACTGCATTAGTCGGTAAAGACAAGGAGGATGAATGAGTATGAAAAATTGGGTAAAAAACTTTTTCTATTTAGAAGAGGATGAAGATACATCTGTTCCACAACAACAGCAAAGACCACAGCAGCAGCCTGTAGAACCTCAACAAATAAAACAACAGCCTGTTAAGTCTTACGCTAAGGAACGAAAATTCAATACTGCTCCTAAGGAAACTGCTGCAACCAATCTTGTAAGTATACAAAATATGCAAAAATCCTCTAAGGTAATCTTAATCGAGCCAAGAGTATATGCGGAGGCGCAAGATATTTCTGAGCATTTAAAGAATAAAAAAGCCGTTATAGTTAATTTGCAACGAATCGATAAGGAACAAGGAATCCGAATAATCGACTTTCTAAGTGGAACAGTATATGCTTTAGGTGGAGACATTCAACGAATTGGAACAGATATTTTCCTATGTGCTCCTGATTCCGTAGAAGTTGCAGGTTCGATTTCAGATTATTACTATAACGATCTAGATTAATAGAGGAGTTACTTACAATGGATTTAATATTAGTTTTGTTAGCTCAATTAGTACAAATATACTCATTTGCATTGATTATTTATATCTTTATGTCGTGGGTACCCAATGTGCGTGAATCTGCAATAGGGCAGTTTTTAGGGAAAATATGTGAGCCCTATTTAGAGCCATTTCGCAAAATCATTCCACCAATCGGTATGATTGATATTTCTCCGATTGTAGCTATTTTTGTTTTAAATATAGCTATGAGAGGAATTTTATCTTTAGGTCAATTCATTTAACCTCACATTAGTGAGGTTTTTTTGTAGGAGCAAGTGGCTCTTATCGATAAAACCAATGCCAAGCGCGCTTAAAGCGTAAACAAAGACTTTGATCCATGTCTTATTTTTTGGAAAAGTATCCCTGCAAGGATGCTAGCGTGTTTTCTTACTATAAATTTCAGCGAGGTCTCAGCAGTATGGAACATCTATTACAGCATTTTAGAAAAGAAGAGCAACCATTTATTGAACAAACCACTAATATGATGCGAGAAGTTGAAGATCGTTATGCTCCAAGGCTAACTGATTTTCTAGATCCTAGGCAGCAGTTTATTTTAAATTCTGTGCGAGGACAATATGATTCTATTGAGTCAAGTGCAGCAGGAGCATTAGAAGATGCTGAAAGAAAAAGAGTACTTCTATATCCGTCATATTTTGAACCAACAGAAGAAGATTATAATATGACTGTAGTTGAAGTAAAATATCCTCAAAAGTTTGTTACCTTAAAGCATAAAGACGTGCTTGGCTCGATGATGTCCCTAGGAATTGACCGGAGTAAATTTGGAGACATTCGAGTGGAGGAAGGCTCGATTCAATTTGTTGTTGCTACAGAGGTTTTAGATTATGTGAGGGCGAATTTTGTTGGGATTGGGAAAGTGAAGGTTCATATCGAAGTAGTAGATGACTCTTCCAATTATTTCAGACAACACGAGGAATGGGTATCAGAAAATCACACGGTGAGTTCTTTAAGGCTAGATACTGTTATTTCATCTATTTTCAATATATCTAGACAAAAATCTGCTTCTCTTATTCAAAGTGGTAAAGTAAAGGTCAATTGGACTGAAAAAGACCAACCGTCTATGGAATTACAAGAGCTAGATATGATTTCTATTCGTGGATTTGGTCGCATAAAATTATTGATGATAGAGGGAAGAACCAAAAAAGACAAAATAAGACTTCAAATTGGTAGAATAGAGCCAAAAAAATAATTTTCTTAAATTTAATTTGAAATTTAGATGTATTCAACCAGTCTGAAATGTATAATAGAGGGAAGAACATTAGTATGTAAAGGAGATGGATAGGATGCCACTAACACCACTTGATATACATAACAAGGAGTTCAGTAAGGGATTTAGAGGTTACAATGAAGATGAAGTAAATGAATTTCTTGATCAGATTATGAAGGACTTAGAAATACTTATCAAAGAAAAAAAAGAGTTAGAGCTCAAATTAAAGTCCTCCAGTGAAAAGGTTGGTCATTTCACGTCTATAGAAGAAACCTTACATAAGTCCATTGTAGTTGCGCAAGAGGCTGCTGAGGAAGTTAGACGCAACTCACAAAAAGAAGCAAAGCTCATAGTAAAAGAAGCAGAGAAAAATGCAGATCGTATTGTCAACGAAGCTCTTTCCAAAGCTCGAAAAATAGCCTTAGAAATTGAAGAGTTGAAGAAACAGTCTAAAGTTTTCCGAAATCGATTTAAAATGCTTGTAGAGGCACAACTAGATCTTATTAATACTGATGACTGGAATCATTTGATGGAGTATGATGTAGATACAACAGCTGTAGATCGTATTTCTGCTACAGAGGAATAAGAGATTTCTTGACTGATGGTCGTACATTTCCTATAATAATTTCATATCATATATATATGCATTGAAAAAGACGTCTAAAAATGATTTCTGTAAAGCGACTTGAGGATGGTGTGAGCTCAAGCAATGAAACGTTTTAGTGGATCACTTTGGAGCAAGGATACTGAATTTTTAAGTGTCTTCGGATTATGTCCCGTTACGACATACTAAGCGGCGGTTACTTTTAGTGATCGCAAGTAGGGTGGTACCGCGAGCATAACTTCTCGTCCCTTTTGGGATGAGGGGTTTTTTTATTTTCCAAGAATTATACCAGCACCTGCGAAAAACAAAGGAGGAAGAAAAATGGAGTACAAAGACACACTATTAATGCCAAAAACAGATTTTCCTATGCGTGGAAATCTACCAGTGAAAGAGTTAGATATCCAAGCAAAATGGGAAGAACAGGATATTTATAAAAAAGTTTTAGAAAGAACGGAAGGGCGTCCATTCTTTGTTCTACATGATGGCCCACCGTATGCCAATGGTGATATTCATATTGGGCATGCTTTAAACAAAGTTCTTAAAGACATGATTGTTCGTCACAAATCGATGACAGGCTTCCATGCTCCTTATGTTCCAGGTTGGGATACACATGGACTACCAATTGAACAAGCTCTAACTAACAAAGGTGTTAAACGTAAGGAATTATCACTGGCTGAATTTAGAAAGCTATGTGAGGATTATGCATACCAACAAATTGACAACCAACGATCACAGTTTAAACGTTTAGGCGTTCGTGGAGATTGGGATAATCCTTATGTAACATTAAAGCCTGAATTCGAATCGCGACAAATTGAAGTATTTGGTGCTATGGCTAAGAAAGGTTACATCTACAAAGGATTGAAGCCTGTTTATTGGTCACCTTCAAGTGAATCTGCCCTTGCAGAAGCTGAGATTGAATACCAAGACAAAAAATCTCCTTCTATTTATGTTAGCTTTGCTGTAACAGATGGCAAGGGTGTTTTAGAAGAAGGGACAAAGTTCATTATTTGGACTACTACTCCTTGGACCATTCCTGCAAACTTGGCAATTTCATTACATCCACGAGTAGAATACGCAGTAGTACTAACAAAAGGGAACAAATATGTAATTGCAAAAGACTTAGCAGAATCTGTAGCAGCTGAGCTAGGATGGGAAGAATACTCTATTGAACGAACAATTCTTGGTCAAGAATTGGATCGTCTAGTTGCTAAGCACCCATTATATGACCGTGACTCTTTAATAATCCTTGGAGAGCATGTTACAACTGAATCAGGTACTGGCTGTGTTCATACAGCACCTGGCCACGGGGAAGACGACTTCTACGTAGGAAAAGCTTACGGTCTAGATGTGCTTTGTCCTGTTGACGAGCGTGGGGTACTGACAGCTGAGGCACCAGGCTTCGAAGGGCTATTCTATGATACAGCAAACAAAGCAATTACTGAGGCATTAGAGAAAGTAGGAGCATTAGAGAAGCTTACATTCTTTACTCACTCATATCCACATGACTGGCGTACGAAAAAACCTGTTATCTATCGTGCAACTCCTCAATGGTTTGCATCAATTGAGGCTTTCAGAGATGAATTATTGCAGTCTATCCGCAATACTAAATTTACACCAGCATGGGGAGAAACTCGTCTGTATAATATGATTCGTGATCGTGGAGATTGGTGTATCTCTCGTCAGCGTGTATGGGGTGTGCCAATTCCAGTATTTTATGCAGAGGACGGCGAACCAATTTTAACAGAAGAGACTATCTCTCATGTATCAAATCTATTCCGTGAGTATGGTTCAAATATTTGGTTTGAAAGAGAAGCAAAAGAGTTACTTCCTGAAGGGTTCACACATCCACATAGTCCAAATGGAATTTTCACAAAAGAAACAGATATTATGGACGTTTGGTTTGACTCTGGTTCTTCCTACCATGGTGTCTTAGAGGAACGTGATGATTTAGTATTCCCAGCAGATTTATATCTAGAAGGATCTGACCAATATCGCGGATGGTTTAACTCTTCTCTAATTACGAGTACTGCAATGTATGGTCATGCTCCATACAAAGGGTTATTAAGCCACGGCTTCATTTTAGACGGTAATGGCCGAAAAATGAGTAAATCATTAGGGAATGTTGTAGTCCCTGCTAAAGTAATGAATCAATTAGGTGCTGATATTCTACGTTTATGGGTTGCATCTGTAGATTATACAGCGGATGTTCGTGTATCTGATGCAATCATTAAACAAGTTACAGAAGTCTATCGTAAAATCCGTAATACGCTTCGTTTCTTACACGGGAATATTAGCGACTTTAATCCAACAAGTGATCGTGTTGCATTTGAGAACTTACGTGAAGTAGACCAATATATGTATATGAAATTACAAGAGGTTATCAAGACGGTAAGAGCTGCTTATGACCGTTATGATTTTGCTACAGTTTATCACACTGTTAATAACTTTGTTTCTGGTGAATTGAGCTCATTCTATCTTGATATCGCTAAAGACGTTGTTTATATTTACGGAACAGATGACAAAGATCGTCGTGCAATGCAAACTGTGATGTATGATACACTTCTTGCTTTATTAAAATTATTGACACCAATACTTCCACATACAGCAGATGAGCTTTGGGCTTATTTGGAGTTTGAGAAGGAAGAAAGTGTTCAATTAACAGATATGCCAGAAGCTCTTGACTATCCTGCATTTGAAGCACTTGCTCCAAAATGGGAAAAAATCATGGGATTACGTGATGATGTATTAAAAGCATTAGAGGAAGCTCGTAATGCGAAAACAATTGGTAAATCATTAGAAGCAAAAGTAACGTTGTATGTTAGTGATGAATATAAAGCGTTGTTCGACACAGACGCAATTGATTTCGCGCAACTGTTTATCGTATCTAAGTTTGTTTTAGGTGGTTCTCAATCTGAAGCACCAGCAAACAGTTTAGTGCTTGAAAATTCATCCGTTGTAGTTGAAAAAGCAGACGGAGAAAAATGTGAGCGTTGCTGGACTATTGCTGAAACAGTAGGAGAAAGTGAAGCTCACCCGACACTTTGCTCTCGCTGTGCAGAAGTAGTAGAAAAACATTACGTATAATATATACAAAGTGGCCCTATGCTAAATAGGGCCACTTTTTTAAAAAATTAAGACAGAGTATTTGATTAGAAAAATAGATCACATGAATATGAATTACACTAAAAGTTTGAATAATAGATAAAAGAATTAATTTTTTCTTTTGTAAATCATAGATGCTCTTTTACGTAGGATAGGTTTCTATGGTAAACTATTGTAGATTGTTTAATATTATCAGCAAAAATCTTTTTAAATAATTAGTGGGTGGATATAATATTCACTGCAACAAACGTAGAGAGGTCTTTAAGGCTTATTTGATTATCGGGGGAATTAATGTGTGGAAATTTTATGGACTAGCAGCATTTGTCATTGCATTAGATCAATGGACAAAATGGCTTGTTGTTAAAAATATGACGCTTGGTGAACAAATTATGATTTGGGACCCATACTTTGCACTGCTTTCACATCGTAATCGTGGTGCTGCATGGGGTATGCTACAAGGACAAATAGGTTTTTTTGCAGTTATCACTGTAGTTGTGATTGTTGCGATTATTTATTACTTTCATAAGGAAGCAAAAGGGAAACCTCTTTTTCAAGTAGGATTAATGCTTTTATTAGGAGGAGCAATTGGTAACTTTATAGATCGACTTTGGAAAGGTGAAGTAGTCGATTTTGTAGATGTACTCATTCCGGTTGTTAACTATGATTTTCCGATTTTTAATATTGCAGATGCTGCCCTAACATTAGGAGTTGTGGTTGTAATTATTTTTATACTACGAGAAGAACGAGCTGAAAAGAAAAAGGTGAAATAATGGAAGAATTAACGTTTATTATTGAAAAGGACCAGGAAAAAGAGAGAATTGATAAAGCAATTGCCTCTTTTGAAACAGATTGGTCTCGTACACAAATTCAAAATTTTATAAAAGATGGTAGTGTTTTAGTCAACAATGAGCCTGCAAAAACAAGCTACAAGGTAAAAGAGGGTGATGTAATTGTAGTAACTCCACCAGAAGCGGTTGAGCTAGATATAGTTGCAGAAAACTTGAATCTTGAAATCGTTTATGAAGACGAGGATGTAGTGGTAGTGTACAAGCCACGAGGTATGGTTGTTCATCCTGCTCCTGGCCATCTAAGTGGTACGCTCGTTAATGGTCTAATGCATCAAATTAAGGACCTTTCAGGTATCAATGGAGTTTTGCGCCCAGGAATTGTCCATCGTATTGATAAAGATACAACTGGCCTTCTAATGGTTGCTAAAAACGATGTTGCCCATGTTTCGTTAGTTGATCAGCTAGTAAAGAAAACAGTTACTCGTAAATATACTGCACTTGTTCATGGACATATCGCGCATGATAAAGGAACAATTGATGCGCCGATTGCTCGTGATAAAAAAGAGCGTCAAAACATGGCGGTTGTGGATAACGGTAAGCATGCTGTAACACATTTCCGTGTTTTAGAACGTTTTAACAAATTCACTTTAGTGGAATGTCAGTTGGAAACTGGAAGAACGCATCAAATTCGTGTTCATATGAAGTATATCGGTTATCCATTAGCAGGAGATCCTAAATATGGACCGAAGAAGACTATAGATTTTAATGGTCAAGTTCTACATGCAGGAGTTCTCGGTTTCATACAGCCAAGAACAGGGGAGTATTTAGAATTTTCTTATCCTCTACCAGAGGACTTTACAGATTTGTTGCAAGACTTGCGAAAACAATCATTGCCAAAAGAAGAATAGTCCGTTATACTAATTACAATAAATTGAATAGCTTCACCTTTAATAACAGTCCAGAGAGGCTGAGAAGGTACATGTGAAAGTGACTCACTATTATTCTGCGGATTAATAGGTTCACTATATTTTATCGCGCACATACAACCTCTTGGGCTTCTCTAGCTTAAGAGGTTTTTTTATATTATGGATAGGAGGATGTAATCGTATGGAAGAAAAGGCAAGCATATTGGATGAGCAAGCTATCAACAGGGCACTCACTAGAATTGCCCATGAAATTATTGAACGTAACAAAGGAATTGAAGAGTGTATATTAGTAGGGATAAAAACTAGAGGTACATTTTTAGCGCAAAGACTTGCAGAAAGAATCGTAAAAATTGAAGGTAAACCAATCAAAACGGGTGAGTTAGATATTACATTGTATAGAGATGATTTATCTTTAAAAAATGCTTCTAACGAGCCACTCGTACAACAAGTTGATATTACACATGATGTTACAAACAAAAAGGTTATTTTAGTAGACGATGTTCTGTTTACTGGGAGAACGGTTCGAGCAGCGATGGACGCAGTAATGGATTTAGGAAGGCCATCCCAAATACAACTTGCCGTGTTGATAGATAGAGGTCACAGAGAGCTACCAATCCGAGCAGATTATGTAGGTAAAAACATTCCTACCTCTAGTAGTGAAAAAATAGTGGTTAAAGTTACAGAGACGGACGAAGTAGATGCTGTAACAATATTTGAATAATCCTAGAAAGGTGGGGACCTTAAATGTCGAAAGCGATATTAGATGTAAATGACAAGCCTACAAGCGGACAACTGATTACTCTAAGTTTTCAGCATATGTTTGCGATGTTTGGCTCAACAATATTAGTACCACAGCTTGTAGGGTTAAGTCCCGCAATCGCGTTACTGACTAGTGGTATAGCAACAATCATTTTCTTAATGATAACCCGATTTCAAGTGCCGGCTTATCTAGGTTCCTCATTTGCTTTCATAGCACCAATTTTATTGGCAGTAAATGGACTTGGCGAATCGGGTAAAGCTATTGATCCAGGTAATGCAATGATTGGAGCAGTATTTGTAGGTTTAGTATATGGTATTGTGTCACTGATCATTTGGAAAAGTGGATACAAGTGGATTATGAAGCTATTGCCACCAATCGTTGTTGGTCCGGTAATTATGGTTATTGGTCTGGGATTAGCAGGAGTTGCTGTGGACATGGCGATGAATATCACAAATGTAGAGACAGGTTTAAAAGAGTATAGTTTCTTACATTTTTCTGCTGCACTTGTAACATTGTTTACAGCAATCATTTGTACTATCTTCTTTAAAAACATTATTAGTACTATGCCAATTTTGATTGGCTTAGTAGTTGGATATCTCTATTCTATACTAATTGGAATCGTAGATTTTACTCCTGTTAAAGAGGCAAGCTTCCTAGCGTTACCGGATTTCTTAGTACCAGGAGTTCATTATGATTTTGAAGTTACTTCTAAAATCTTGCTCATTATGGTTCCTATAGTCATTGTTACTATCTCTGAACATATTGGGCATCAATTAGTATTAGGGAAGGTTGTAAATCGAGACTATATTAAAGAGCCTGGTTTACATCGCTCACTTCTTGGAGATGGGTTAGGAACATTTGTAAGTGCTCTAATCGGCGGTCCACCAAAGACTACTTATGGCGAAAATATTGGTGTGTTAGCCATTACACGAGTTTATAGTGTGTACGTAATAATGGGAGCAGCAGTTGTTGCAATCTTGCTATCCTTCTTTGGTAAAGGAATGGCGCTTATCACAACAATACCTACCGCAGTTCTCGGAGGGGTATCTATCCTGCTGTTTGGGATTATTGCCTCTAGTGGGTTGCGCATGCTAGTAGAAGCAAATATTGATTTTGGAAACAGTCGCAACCTAGTTATTGCATCTGTTATCTTAGTAATCGGTATTGGTGGAGCTAAATTTATCGTAACGGAAGCATTAAGTATAGAAGGAATGGCACTAGCTGCCATCGTTGGAGTAGTTTTAAACTGGATTCTTCCTGGAAGAAAAGAAGCTGAATCATCTGGAAATGACACAATAGAATAATGACCTTTTAATAAGTTGAACAGAGAGTCAGCGAAGGGTTCGGACCAAAAAAGAGATTTTTACTTATAGAATCTCTACTTTGGTTATGCTTAACGGACCTTCTCGAATTTTTCGAGGAGGTTTTTTTTATAAAAGAAAGGCGGATATTCATGAAAAATTTAGTATCAATGAAAGATTTGTCAGTTGAACAAATACTAGCTATTTTAAAACAAGCACAAGCGTTTCGTGAAGGCGCCGTCTCAACTTTAAAAAACAAATATACAATGGCTAACTTATTCTTCGAACCGAGTACAAGAACGAAAATGAGCTTTGAAATGGCTGAAAGAAAGCTACAGCTGGAGGTGTTACCTTTTGATGCGGATTTTTCTAGTACATTAAAGGGTGAGACACTATATGACACAGTAAAAGTACTAGAATCTATAGGCTTGGATGCATTAGTTATAAGACATGAACAAAATAACTATTTCAATGAACTGGTAGGGAAAGTGAGACCTGCAATCATCAATGGAGGGGACGGAACTGGAAACCATCCCACTCAAAGCCTTTTAGATATCTTTACTATTTGGCAAGAATTTGGTGGATTGAAGGATAAAATAGTCACAATAGTAGGGGACATAGCGCATAGTAGAGTGGCAAGATCGAATGCAGATGCTTTAACTAGGCTAGGAGCTAAAATACATTTTGTGTGTCCACGTGAATGGCAAGCAGAATTTGAATCTACTAATAATTTTGATGATGTAATTGAAGTAAGTGATGTTTTAATGATGCTACGAGTGCAACATGAAAGGCACGATGGTTCGATATCATTTTCAAAGGAAGAATACCATCAATCCTATGGTCTGACTTTGGAGCGAGAAAGCAGGATGAAAGAAGGATCAATTATTATGCACCCTGCTCCGTTTAATCGTGATGTGGAAATTGCAAACGAATTAGTAGAATGTGAGCGTTCTAGAATTTTTAAGCAAATGGAAAATGGTGTTTATATCCGAATGGCTGTTATTGAGATGATCTTGAAAGGGAGAGAATAACATGACAAAAATAATTCAAAACGTTCAACTAGTAAACCAATCAGGTGAATTAGAAACTACTTCTGTTGTAGTTAAAGAAGGGAAAATAGCAGAAATCCACCCTACTCCAACTTTAGCAGAGGCACAAGTAATCGATGGTAAAGGAATGTTACTTTCAGCAGGTTTTATTGACGTACATGTGCATCTACGTGAGCCAGGTGGTGAACAAAAAGAAACGATTGAAACTGGTACAAAAGCTGCTGCAAAGGGTGGGTATACAACTATCTGTGCAATGCCTAACACTCGTCCAGTCCCAGATACAGCTGAAAACTTCTCTCATGTACTAAACTTAGTAGAAAAAAATGCACTTGTAAGAGTGCTTCCATATGCTTCAATTACAATACGCCAAGCTGGTAAAGAACGTACAGATATTGCTTCACTTAAAGAGCTTGGGGCATTTGCTTTAACCGATGACGGCGTGGGAGTACAGACGGCCGGGACAATGCTAGAAGCAATGCAAGAAGCAGCAAAGTACCATATTCCTGTAGTAGCGCACTGTGAGGATAATTCACTTTTATATGGTGGAGTAATGCATAAAGGGAAACGAAATGAAGAGCTTGGATTAAAAGGAATCCACTCTGTTTCAGAATCAGTACATATTGCGAGAGATATATTACTAGCTGAAGCTGCAGGTGCACATTATCACGTATGCCATGTTAGCACTAAGGAATCTGTTCGAGTGATACGAGACGCAAAGAAGGCAGGCATCCATGTAACGGCAGAAGTAAGTCCTCACCATTTAATACTTTGTGAGGAAGATATTCCATCCAATGATGCAACTTGGAAGATGAATCCCCCCTTAAGAGGAAGGGACGATATGATGGCATTGCGTGAGGGACTATTAGATGGAACATTAGATTTTATTGCGACAGATCATGCACCTCACACAGAGGAGGAAAAAGCACTAGGATTTGAAAAGGCTCCATTTGGAATCGTTGGATTAGAAACGGCATTTCCATTGTTATATACACATTTTGTGAAAACTGGAGAATGGACGTTAAAGCAACTTTTAGATTTCTTAACGATCAAACCGGCGAACGTGTTTGGCTTTGAATTCGGTAAGTTAGATATTGGAGCTCCAGCAGATTTAGTATTGATAGATTTAAATAAAGAACAAAAAATAGAAAAAGAAGCATTCTTATCTAAAGGGAAGAATACACCATTTGAAGGCTGGGTTTGTGCAGGTTGGCCACAAGTTACTATCTTTAACGGTGAAATCGTATGGCAGGAGGAACAAGCATGAAAACTAGATATTTAATATTAGAGGACGGTACGGTATTTAAGGGGAATGCTTTTGGAAGCGAAAAAGGAACTATTGGTGAGGTTATTTTCACTACAGCAATGACAGGCTATCAGGAATCTATTTCGGACCCATCCAATTGTAGTCAAATTCTGACTTTCACGTATCCAATGGTTGGTAACTACGGTATAAATCCAGACGATTTTGAAGCTATTGAAATAGGCTTGTCAGGAATCGTTGTTCGTGAATTAGCGGAGCATCCATCTAACTTTCGCAACCAAAGTACATTAGATGAATTTTTAACATTAAAAAATGTACCAGGAATTGAAGGAATAGATACGCGTAAGCTAACACGCATTATTCGAAAGCATGGTTCACTAAAGGGTAAGCTGACAAACGCTGGAGAAGAAGTAAATGTGGAAGAAATTGTAGCTATACTAAAAGCTATTGAAATACCTAAAAACGTAGTCGAGCAGTCATCTATTACTAGGCCGTATCCAAGTCCTGGACGTGGAAAACGAGTAGTATTAGTAGATTTTGGCATGAAGCATGGTATTTTAAGAGAGCTAAACAAGCGTGACTGTGACGTGATTGTAGTACCTTTCAACACATCAGCAAAAGAAATTCTAGCAATGCGTCCCGATGGGGTCATGTTATCTAACGGACCTGGGGACCCAACAGATATACCAGAAGCAATTGAGATGGTAAAGGACTTAATCGGTAACGTCCCGATCTTTGGAGTTTGTCTTGGTCATCAGTTAATTTCTTTAGCAAGTGGTGCCACTTCATTTAAATTAAAATTTGGTCATCGAGGTGGGAATCATCCAGTAAAAGACTTAACTACTGGAAGAACTGAGCTAACTTCTCAAAACCATGGCTATGCGATTGATGCAGATTCTATATCCAATACTGACCTTGAAATTACTCATGTAGCTTTAAATGATGGAACAGTTGAAGGTGTCAGACATAAAACATATCCTGTCTTCTGTGTACAGTTCCATCCGGAAGGTTCATGTGGACCAGAGGATTCCACACACTTATTTGATCAATTTATAGAGTTAATGAATAAAGAAAGCAAAAAGGAGACTTCACATGCCTAAACGTAAAGATATAAAAACTATTTTAGTAATCGGATCTGGTCCAATTGTAATCGGTCAAGCTGCAGAGTTTGACTATGCGGGGACACAAGCATGTATTTCCCTAAAAGAAGAAGGCTATAAAGTAATACTAGTTAACTCCAATCCCGCAACTATTATGACAGATACGGAAATTGCGGACAAAGTATATATTGAGCCAATAACTCTTCCATTCGTAAGTAAGATTATCCGTAAAGAGCGCCCAGATGCAATACTTCCGACTTTAGGCGGTCAAACTGGCTTAAACATGGCTATTCAGCTAGATGAATCTGGCATATTGGACGAGTTAGGGATAGAAATTCTTGGTACGAAGCTAGAAGCAATTCACAAAGCAGAGGACCGGGATTTGTTCAGAACATTAATGAATGAACTGAACGAGCCAGTACCTGAAAGTGACATTATCCACAATCTTGAGGAAGCAAAAACCTTTGTGGAGCGTATTGGATACCCAGTAATCGTAAGACCAGCATTCACATTAGGTGGAACTGGAGGGGGTATTTGCCATAATCATGCAGACCTAGTCGAAATCGTTACAAGTGGTTTAAAGTATAGTCCCGTGACTCAATGTCTATTGGAGAAATCCATTGCTGGCTATAAAGAAATAGAATATGAGGTAATGAGAGATTCTTCTGACAATGCAATCGTCGTATGTAATATGGAAAACGTAGACCCAGTAGGGATTCATACTGGAGATTCAATTGTAGTGGCTCCGACACAAACATTATCTGATCGTGAAAACCAAATGCTTCGAAATGTATCCTTAAAGATTATTCGTGCTTTGAAAATAGAAGGTGGATGTAACGTACAACTTGCTTTAGATCCACATAGCTTCAATTACTATATTATTGAGGTTAACCCACGTGTAAGCCGTTCATCTGCGCTTGCTTCAAAGGCGACAGGTTATCCAATTGCAAAGCTCGCAGCAAAAATAGCGGTAGGACTTACATTAGATGAAATGATGAATCCTGTCACTGGAAAAACATATGCTTGCTTCGAGCCAGCTTTAGATTATATTGTAGCGAAAATACCTAGATGGCCATTTGACAAATTTGAATCAGCTAAACGTAATCTTGGAACCCAAATGAAGGCAACAGGAGAAGTAATGTCCCTTGGTCGTACTTTTGAAGAAGCAATTCTAAAATCAGTTCGCTCTTTGGAAACAGGTCACTTTCATCTTGAAATGAAAAATAGTGATTCTATTACAGATGAATGGATTGCTAAGAGAATTCGCCGCGCAGGAGATGAGCGCTTATTCTTTATCGGTGAAGCTTTACGCCGTGGAGTGACAATCGAGCAAATTCATGCGTGGAGTCAAATTGATTTATTTTTCTTAAATAAATTACAAAATATCGTTAAATATGAAAAGGTAATTCAAGATAATCCTTTCAATAAGGAAATTTTATATAAATCAAAGAGAATGGGTTTTGCAGACAAAACAATCGCAAAATATTGGAATGTGAAAGAGATAGAAGTATATAACTTTAAAAAGGAAAGCGGTATTGTCCCAGTTTATAAAATGGTAGATACATGTGCAGGAGAGTTTGAATCAGAAACGCCTTATTTCTATGGAACGTATGAAGAGGAAAATGAATCTATTCGTACGGATAAAGAAAGCGTGATTGTGCTTGGTTCTGGTCCAATTAGAATCGGGCAAGGTGTAGAATTCGACTATGCAACTGTTCACTCTGTATGGGCGATAAAAGAAGCCGGTTATGAAGCAATTATTATCAATAACAATCCAGAGACAGTTTCGACTGATTTCTCTATTTCAGATAAATTATACTTTGAACCGTTAACTGTGGAAGACGTTATGCATATCGTGGATCTTGAGCAGCCAAAAGGTGTAGTTGTACAGTTTGGTGGTCAAACAGCGATAAACCTAGCAGAAGCATTAGAAGAAAGAGGAGTAAAAATACTAGGTACTACTTTAGAGGATATCGATCGAGCAGAAAACCGTAATAAATTTGAATCTGCTCTTCACGAAATTGGAATACCTCAACCACTAGGTAAAACTGCAGTATCTGTAGAAGAAGCAATTGAAATTGCTAATGAAATTGGTTACCCGGTATTAGTGAGACCTTCTTATGTTCTTGGTGGACGCGCAATGCAAATCGTTTATAACGAAGATGAGATAAAGCACTATATGGAAAATGCTGTAGAAGCGAGCCCTGAAAAGCCGGTTCTAATCGACCGTTATTTAACTGGAACAGAGGTTGAAGTAGATGCAATCTGTGATGGAGAGAATGTCTTAATACCCGGTATTATGGAGCATATTGAGCGAGCAGGAGTCCATTCAGGCGATTCTATTGCCGTATATCCACCACAAAAGTTATCTCAAAAGCATATAGACACCCTGGTTGACTACACAACAAGGCTTGCTAGAGGCTTAAAAATCGTAGGTCTGATGAATATTCAATATGTAATTTCTAAAGATGAGGTTTATGTGATTGAGGTAAACCCACGCTCAAGCCGTACTGTACCATTTTTAAGTAAAATAACCTCTATACCAATGGCAAACATTGCAACAAAAGCGATCCTAGGACACTCTATTGTTGAACAGGGATACAAAACAGGACTGGCACCAAATAGTCCAGGAGTATTCGTAAAAGTACCAGTTTTCAGTTTTGCTAAGCTTCGTAGAGTTGATATTACACTAGGACCTGAGATGAAATCAACAGGAGAGGTAATGGGGAAAGATATAACACTAGAAAAAGCACTTTATAAAGGCTTAGTGGCAGCAGGTATGGAAATTAAAGATCATGGATCTGTACTAATGACTATTTCTGACAAAGATAAAGAGGAAGCAACAGATATTGCTAAGCGTTTTCACGCAATTGGATTCCGTATCATTGCGACAGAAGGGACGGCAAAAGCGATTCTATCCGCAGGTATTCCAGTAGATATCGTAGACAAAATTGGCTCGAAGGGAACTACTTTATTAGATGTGATACAAAAAGGGGAAGCTCAATTTGTTATTAACACTTTGACGAAAGGAATGCAGCCAGAGCGTGATGGCTTCCGTATTCGAAGAGAGTCAGTCGAAAATGGAATACCTTGCTTAACTTCATTAGATACTGCAGAAGCTATGGTTCGAGTAATTGAGTCGATGAGTTTTTCTACAGATACGATGAAATTACAGGAGGTTCGCGCATGATTAGACAAGAGCAAATGTACGTTGTACATCAGCAAAAGATAGCAACGAACATTTTTGAGCTTACATTAAAAGGTCAGCTCGTGCAGGATATGAAACAGCCAGGCCAATTCGTTCATATACGAGTGTCTGATCAAATAGAACCTTTATTGCGTAGACCAATTAGTATTTGTTCTATAAACAATGAAGCTTTAGAGTTTACAATGATTTATCGTGCAGAGGGAAGTGGAACAGTTCTACTTTCGAAGAAAAAACCAGGGGATATTGTAGATGTGCTTGGTCCCTTAGGTCAAGGTTTTCCTTTAGATAAAATTACAGCTGGAGAGAAAGCTCTGCTAGTAGGTGGGGGTATTGGTGTTCCACCTCTTTATGAACTGTCCAAAAGACTGGTGGAAAGAGGTGTGCAACCCATCCACGTATTGGGCTTTCAATCGCTAGATGTTGTTTTTTATGAGGAGCTGTTTAAACAACTAGGTGAAACTTATATAGTAACAGTAGACGGAAGCTATGGACATAAAGGATTTGTCACAAACGTTTTAGACAAAATTGCTGACGACTTTGTCATATATTATAGCTGCGGTCCGACTCCTATGCTTGCAGCACTTGAAAAAATGTATCCACATAAAGAAGGCTATCTTTCTTTTGAGCAACGTATGGGCTGCGGTATCGGAGCATGCTTTGCTTGTGTATGCGAAACAACGGAAAAAACGGATGTTGACTATTTGAAGGTTTGTTCTGATGGTCCAGTCTTCCAGTCAGGAGTGATTCGAGTATGAACAGATTAGCGGTAGAGTTACCAGGTCTGTCGTTAAAAAATCCAATAATGCCAGCTTCTGGGTGCTTCGGATTTGGTAAAGAGTATGCACAGCTTTATGATTTGTCTAAATTAGGTGCAGTTATGATAAAAGCTACCACACTAGAAACTAGACTAGGAAATCCCACTCCTCGTGTCGCAGAAACTCCTGCGGGAATGCTTAATGCAATTGGATTACAAAACCCTGGTCTTACAAAGGTAATGGCAAATGAGCTTCCTTGGTTAGAGCAATTTGATGTACCCATTATCGCAAATGTTGCTGGCACCTTAACGGAGGATTACGTTGCAGTTGCGGAAGCTATTTCCAAAGCTCCAAATGTGCATGCACTTGAGTTGAATATATCTTGTCCAAACGTTAAACAAGGTGGAATTACGTTTGGAACAGACCCTCAAATAGCAGAAGAGCTGACAAAAGCAGTTAAAGCAGTATCTTCTGTAGCTGTGTATGTGAAGCTGTCTCCGAATGTCACAAACGTTGTAGAAATTGCCAAAGCTGTGGAAGCCGGTGGTGCAGATGGTATAACAATGATTAATACTTTACTTGGTTTACGGTTGGATACTCGAACGGGCCGTCCTGTTATTGCTAATGTAACAGGCGGTCTCTCTGGCCCTGCTATTAAGCCTGTTGCATTACGCATGGTATATGACGTTGCTAATCAAGTTTCACTACCTATTATCGGAATGGGTGGGGTATCTAACATAGATGATGTTATTGACTTCTTATCTGCAGGGGCAAGCGCAGTCGCTATTGGAACAGCTAACTTTGTTGATCCATTCATTTGTCCGTCGTTAATCGAGCAGTTACCTGATAAGCTTGACGAGCTAGGGTATGAAACAGTAAACGATTTAGTTGGAAGGAGCCATCGATCATGATAAACAATCCGATTATTGCATTAGACTTTGCTTCTGCTGAGGAAGTGTACAGTTTTTTAACCCCCTTTAACGAATCTCTCTTTGTTAAGGTAGGAATGGAACTTTACATGCAGGAAGGCCCAGCTATAGTTTATAAGCTGAAGGAAATGGGGCATGATGTATTTCTCGATTTAAAGCTACATGATATTCCAAACACAGTTGGCCAAGCTATGAAAGGACTAGCTCGTTTAGGAGTCGATCTTATCAATGTTCATGCTGCTGGAGGAGAGGCAATGATGATTAAAGCTCGTGAAGGACTGGAAGCGGGAACCCAAGCTGGAAAAATGAGACCTGCTATTATCGGCGTTACTCAGTTAACCTCTACATCAGAGCAACAAATGCAGGAGGAGCAGCTTATCAATACTTCTTTGGAGGAATCTGTCCTTCATTATGCTAGGCTTTCAAAAAAAGCGGGATTAGATGGAGTGGTATGCTCTGTGCTCGAGGCAAAAAAAATAGTTGAATCTTGTGGGGAAGGCTTTTTACGAGTGACACCAGGTATACGACTTTCTTCTGGAGATGCACACGACCAGGTAAGAGTGGCAACTCCCTCTAATGCTAGAAAGCAAGGCTCATCTCACATTGTAGTTGGACGTGCTATCACAAAGGCGGATAATCCAGTTGAGGCTTACAAAACTATCTTTAATATGTGGGAGGAATACGCATGAAACTTGATCATAAAATTGCAAAGGCACTACTTGAGGTAGGAGCAGTAGAGTTACAGCCAAACAACCTTTTTACTTGGGCTTCAGGCATTAAATCACCAATCTATTGTGATAATCGTATAACTATGTCTTCTCCAGCCATTCGGAAAGAAATTGCAAATGGCCTTGCAGAAGCCATTAACAACAATTTCCCGGGGACAGAAGCAGTAGCGGGAACAGCCACAGCTGGTATTCCTCATGCTGCATGGGTAAGTGATGTGTTAGACCTTCCTATGCTGTACGTACGGTCGAAGGCAAAGGAACATGGTAGGGGAAATCAAATTGAAGGAAAAGTAGTACCCGGTCAAAGGGTAGTAGTCATTGAGGATTTAATATCCACAGGTGGCAGTAGCTTAACAGCTGTAGAAGCGTTAAGAAAATCAGGATTAGAAGTACTTGGAGTTGTAAGTATTTTTACATATGGACTTCCAAAGGCAGAGGATTCGTTTAATGAAGTAGGTATTAACTTTATTAGCTTGACTAATTATGACGCTTTAGTTGATGCAGCATATGAGGTAGGCACAATTGCGGAGGCAGATATACCTATGCTTTCTAAATGGCAAAATGATTTAAAGCACGGCTTGTTGAAATAATTTACTTCCCCGGAGATGTTAGAGGTTTGTAAAACATTCCGGGGTTTTAATGTTAAGTATTATTGTTATATTTATATGGGAAATTAAGTACTAATAAATTTTAACAAAAAAACCTCTGTAATTGACCTTCACAAGAAGCTATATCTTTAAAATTTTCGCTTCCATATGAAGAAATCTTTAGATTAACCGCAACTTCATCGCTATTCTCAGATAATCTTTTTATCCACCTTTTAAATAATTACATTCTTTTACCCAACTTGTTATAAAAACCTTAAGTACTAAAGATGATATGTTCCAAATTATGGATTAAAATTGGTGAACTTAACTTAAGTTTATTATTATTTAATAGGTAAAAAAACATAAGAAAGCCAAGACATACGAGAATGAATATGGTATATTTTTAATAATATTAAAAATAATTCAAACAAAGGATGTCGGTCGCAATTATGTCAAACACAAAAATATTAAAATGGGTTACAGGAGGATTGGAGGCACTTTTAGGGATACCAGTTCTAGGTGGAATTATAATCATGAGCTTTCTCTGGATACCTTTGGTAATTATGTTGGCTTTGCATATCGTTACCCTTGTCATAACGAAAAAAGAGGGAGGGGAAACTACGACTGGGAGTATTCTTGGAATAGTAACCTCTTGTATCGGCTTTATACCTATTGTTGGAATGATAATGCATATTATAACAGCCGTCATATTAATGCTTGAAGCGTCTAAGCCAGATGTTCACAAAGAAAGCATGTTCAACGAAGAGTTTTAAAAATATAAATAAAGACATACACTTAGCTTAGAGAAGGTGTATGTCTTTATTTGTTTATCCTAAACCCTAAAAATCAAGTGGAAAGAGGTGATGAATAGAGAATTTCCTTTCCCGTACTCTTATGGGCATATATATAACCCCCTAAAGCTTTTCTATGTATTGGAGATATAATTACTTATAAATGTACAAAAATAGGGTTATGTTAGCTGGAGG
Organism: Psychrobacillus sp. NPDC093200; assembly: GCF_050280345.1. NCBI lineage: Bacteria > Bacillati > Bacillota > Bacilli > Caryophanales > Bacillaceae > Psychrobacillus > Psychrobacillus sp. NPDC093200. The sequence continues at coordinate 1,264,302 of NZ_JBNNVC010000001.1, forward strand.
ACTATAAAAAGATGTATGAAAAGTATTCCCCCAAGTTTTGTTTATAGAATTTTTATTGCTTTCTTCTTAAACCAGTAGTATTTATCAAAAAATAATCCTTAATCAATTGGCCAATTTGTTCTTCATTAAGAAGATAACAGAAGGAGTTTTAGTATGATACGTGGCAGGAAGACGAAATGGGCTATTCCAATTTTAGCGATAATCAGTATTGAAATATTTTACATTATTATTCTCATAACCGGTTCATCAATTAGTAACTTCTTTTGGGAAGGTACCTATATGCCAACATTACTTTCCTTCATTCCCCTTGCGCTAGTTCTTACTATTTATTTTTCGTGGATAAAAAAATGGAGCTTTTATGGATTTAATCTCCAACTTAAAAGTGAAAGTCTCGTCTTTTTTTTACCACTTATTTTAGTAATCGTTATATTAAGCAATCAAGATTTTTCTAAAGAATCATTTTTAATGACCACTTTCCTTATTGCTTATGCTATATTAATCAGCTTTGTGTTACTAGGCATATTTATTGGGATAGTGGTTACCACTTTATTACCTTTAGGCAACATAGCTGCCATCTTAGCTTCAGGAATATTGTATTCACAAGATGGGTGGTTTCTTCTCCTAACAGGCAACAATCTGACTGAGACGAGTGTTCATATTGTTTTATGCTTTTTGTTAGGCATTGTACTGGCTCAAGTATTTGTAATCACTCGAAATTTATATCCTTTATTTGTATTTCAAAGTTTATTTTCCTTGATTAATACAATGAGTATAGAGTCTTTCAATTTGTGGAGAGAGGGACTGGTTATATCATTCCTAGCTGTAACAGTGATTTTTCTATGTTTTTCTATTAGAAAAGATGAGAGTCTTGTAAGTCGATCATTCAATGAATCAACATTATGATTTGTAATAGGAAAAGAGATGAGAAATCATTTCTTTTCCTTCTCTTATTGGAGGGCAAATTTGTTTTCGATAGCCTTACGATTGTAAGATTAGCGATTTAACATTTAACTATACCTCGCTAATTTGCAATATATTAAGTACAAAAAAAGAAGGCTCGAGACATTAAGTCCAAGCCCCCATAAGTAAGGAAGTTATTTAGTGTAATTATCAAAGTAGCCCTGAATATATATCATTGGAGTACCCTTATCTCCACTACCTGAGGTTAAATCAGAAAGCGATCCAATAAGGTCTGTTAATCTTCTAGGAGTAGTGCCTTGCGCCTCCATTGCACCAACGAGATCATCACCTTTGTTGTTAATATGCTCGGTAATTGCTTTTTTCAGTTCTTCGCCTCTCAAATGTGCAAAATTATTATCGGCAAGATATTTTAATTTTACTTCGTTTGGTGTCCCTTCTAATCCAGCAGTAAAGGCAGGTGAAACAACTGGATCAGCAAGCTCCCAAATATGTCCGACCGGATCTTTAAATGCTCCGTCTCCGTATACCATTACTTCCACATGTTTACCTGTTTTTTCTTTAAGCATATCTTGAATATTATCAACAATTGGTTGGCAATTACGCGGGAATAACTTTACACTATCTTCAGTGGATTTGTTGGACCCAAGTAAACCATATTCTTCATTAAAGCCACTTCCATCTACTGAATCAGAGAGTAAGTTATCCAGGCTATAAATTTTTTCTCCGCCATTGGATTTAAGGATTTTTTTCGTTCTAAATCTCGAATGAATATCACAAGTTAGTACGTTCTTAGTATAATCCAAAATAGATTTCGGGTTGTTAGAGAATATTACTTCACATTCAACTCCATATTCTTCTATTAGAGATTTATAGTAAGCAATGTAATCTACTCCAGTAAAAGGATGTAGCTTATAACCAAAGTGGTCACGGAATTGTTTTTCTGTAAGAACATCAGTCCAAGGGTTAACTCCCTTTTCATCTAACTCATCGATATCTACTAGATGATTACCGACTTCATCTGAGGGGTAGCTAAGCATCAAAACAATTTTCTTCGTACCTTTTGCAATACCACGTAGAACGACCGCGAAACGGTTACGACTTAGAATAGGGAAAATAACACCCAGTGTGGTGTCTCCAAATTTTGAATGAACATCTTTTGCAATTTGGTCAATGGTTGCATAATTTCCTTGAGCACGTGCAACGATCGATTCAGTCACTGTCACGATATCTTGATCGTTAATAGAAAAACCTTCCACTTCTGAAGCTTTTAAAACGCTATCTACAACAATCTCTTCAATATTGTCACCTTTATTTATAATAGGGCCACGAAGACCTCTAACAACTGTACCAACTACTCTTTCCAAATTGAACGCTCCTTCAACTGTAATATATATATATTATTTCCACTTGTAATATTACTCAATACAATGATATAAGTAAAATTAATATATATAATAATAGATATAAGAGGTGCTTATATGTCAGAGAAACTGGATTTATATAAAATATTTTGTGTGGTTAGTAAAAGTAGTAGCTTCTCAAAGGCTGCAAAAGATTTGTTTATGACACAACCAGCAATTAGCCAAGCAATTATGCAACTTGAAAGAGAACTAGACACAAGGTTGTTTTATCGAACAACTAAGGGAGTAACTTTGACAACAGAGGGCTCTGTATTGTTTGAATATGCTAGCTCTGCCTTGAAACTAATTGATACAGGGGAGGAAAAAATACTAGAATTTAAAAATCTAACAGCAGGGGAGCTTAAAATTGGGGTAGGAGATACAATTTCACGATTTTTCTTGCTCCCTTACTTAGAAGAATTTCATAATAAATATCCTAGTATTAAATTTACAATTGTGAATGGTACAACAACAGAGCTTTGTGCCATCTTAAAAGCAGGCGAGGTGGATATTGCTTTTTGCAATTTTCCAGTAGAGGACGATAGTCTTGGACAAAGACCTTGCTTAGAGGTGCAGGACATTTTTGTTTATGGGGAAAAGTTTAATAAAGTCTTGTCAAAGCCAATTAGTTTAAATGAGCTAGTAAAATTACCTTTAATATTTCTCGAGTCAAAATCTATTTCTAGACGATATGTAGAAGATTATATGCTCACAAAAGGAGTGAAAATTTCTCCCGAGTTTGAATTGGGTTCTCATGATTTACTATTAGAATTTGCTAAAATAAACCTAGGTATTGCTTGTGTGACTAAACAATTTGCTAAAGAATATTTAAATAAGGGAATATTAAAAGAGGTGCAATTAAAAGAGGACATACCTAAAAGAAATATAGGGGTATGCTTTTTAAAAAGAGTACCCCTATCAACAGCTGCCACAAAATTTGTCGACTTAATCGAATAGGTTAGATAAAAGAGGCTTGGACAAAACTTGTCTTTTAAATTCAAAACCCCCGGAAATTTTATCATTCGTAAAATTTTCGGGGGTTTGTTCTTTTATCCAATTCGTAGCAGTTTTTGCTCTTATCACTAGACATCTGATTCATTAAATAAAATTAAATAAGTTTTATCAACAAATAGACGCCTTTAAAAATAGACTGAATACCTTTTAAAGAAAAAATTTAAAATTTCAGAAAAATATAGACATGTTAGGTTATCTTACATTATAATAATGTATTATTAAAAAGGAGGAATTGAATGGTTAAATTTACAGCTATGTTATCGATCATCCCAAAAGCCTTGCAAGTTTTTTTAAATCTCTGTTTAGTCCTCTTGGCATTTATATTAGCATTTTTGCTAATGAAGGAACTTACAATTTTTATCCAAATGTTAGTCACTGTAGGTACCAGCGACTATAAGATGTTCCTTGCTAACATCCTCATATTCTTTTTATATTTTGAGTTCATCACCATGATTGTGAAGTATTTCAAAGAAGACTACCACTTTCCTCTCAGGTATTTTTTATACGTAGGTATTACCGCTATGATTCGCCTCATTATTGTAGAACATGATCACCCTATTGATACACTTCTTTACTCGCTAGTTATTCTCATTTTAATTGTAGGATATTTTATTATGAATATCACTCCTTTGGAAAGACCGAATAATCCGTGGTTTATAAAAAAAGGAGAAGAAGGGAGAGTTTTTGGGCTAGAGGGTAAAAATGAAGGTACTTGATAGCAGTCACCTTAAATATATTTTTTTCATAAAAAAAGACAAAGGCAGTTGAACAACAGGGCTTCCTTTTGATCAACTAGCTTTGTCTAAATTTGTAAGGTATTAGGTGTTTGAGTTTTTCTTAAGAATAAATTTAGTAGACTATACCATTGCGTGTATGGGTTTTGGTAAAATCTTCATCAGCAGGGTCAAAGTAATCTTCACTAAAGCTTGCTATAAATTTGTTTTCTTTAATATAGCCAGCCCCCCAGGTTGGATCCATAGTTAACCAACTGTCATCCACCCTTGCCTCAACCCAAGCATGCCTATCTGTTGTGTATCCTTCTACAAAGCGAGCCTCAATATGGACTGCTCGTAAAAGGGCAATTGTTAAATAGGCATAGTCCTGACAAACTCCCGTTTTTAACTCCAGCGTTTTTAAAGCGCTATCATCCCAATTAAAATCTTCATTTTGAAATTTAGTAACGTCGTAGGAAATATTGTTTGCAACAAAGTCATAGATGGCTTTTGTTTTATCTCTTTCGGAAACTTTGTCTTTTATGAGATTGTTTGCTAGTTCAATAATTTGAGGTGAATCTGATTCTACTCCTCTAGAAGGAAGGATATCTCGTTTATCTTGTTCTATAGTTGAAAGTACTTCAAATTTTGCTACCTCATAGTATCTAAAAAAGTTATTCTTTGTGCTAGTGATTTCAGGAACGCTAATAGAAATCTCATATTTTCCAGGACCAAACCTCAAGTAAAAAGAATGATCAAATGCATAATTACTAATAGGAATTACTTCTAAGGCTTGGTCTTCTCCTTTTTTAGTTTGTACATAGAGGTGAGTTGTTTCCGCTGATAGTAACGCTTCTGGATCGATAAAACCTTTTATATGAAATTTATGCCCGCTAACGCTACTAGCATAGATGGGCTCTAATAGATTAACTCCTCGTTCGGTATATAGGGAGGAGTAATGAATAGGCTCCATTTCTTCAATAGATGTATTTTCTATGAGTAAATCTGTTGCAGTTTTGTAATAGTTTTCTTTATCTGAATCAGGAATCATTACCTCTAGTGTATGTAATCCTTGACCATATAAAAGGGGGATCTTAGTAGTAAAAGTTCCATTTTTAACAGGAATCACTTTGCTCCATATCTGGCCATCCTTAGTCAACCGAACCATAATATCTTGGTAACCTGCGGCTTTCAGGATTTCCCCGTTCAATGTAAATACACCATCTTCTGCTACTACGTAACTAACCTTAGTATCAAGACCTAGTCCAGCTTCTAAACCAAGTGGTGTATAAGTAACGTCTCTTATCCTTTCTGGGCTGATATTAATAACCTCAAAGTTTGCTGTATCATAATAATAGTTTTCTCGCTCCGTGCTAGGAACTTGAACTTTTATTTTATATTTTCCTTCTCCGTTAAAAAAATGAACTGTTTGATTGAATTCCCCATCATTAATAGGAACGAAATAATTCTGTTCTTTTCCTGCAACTCCTACTTTTTCTGCTTGGATGTTAATCCATATATAGTGTGATTTTAAGTCATCTATTTTATCTGTTTTCCCAGCAATGGTGATTTCTCCATTAGCAGAAAATTTCTTGTATTTTGGTTCAGAAAAAGTAATACCAAGCTCGCTTGCATTAGGGGATGTGATATCAAGCGGGAGGAGGTTTATGCTTTTGTTTTTTTCTTCTACTATCGCTTCATAATCATCTTCTTGCATAGCTATAGGCACAGTCTGCTCTTTTGTTAAGGGTTTTTCAAGAGAGCTGGAATCTTTATTGCAAGCTGTTAGAAAACATAGTAGGAAAAGTAGGGAAATTCGTGCTAACCAAGGCTTCATAGAGTTCCTCCTTTCATTTCTAGAGAACTTCTTCTTATAACCATTCTCTCATAAAAAATGGAAAAAGAGAGAATTATTTTAATCTCATTTATTCAAACACTAATTGAACTTATTTAAAATTATATGCGTTTTAAATGTGCCCGCTTCTTGAGCAGGGAGAAAAATCATCCCAACTCATGTGAAGTTCTACAAAGTCGTTTAGCTCACTGAGGACAGACGCATCGATTGATTAGCTAGACACTTAATAATTCGAATTTACTTATTAAGTACTATTGAAGAAGTGGATTAAATGTGAGTATATACCTTGTAAACCATAAAAAAATGACAAAAATATGAACAAAAGATTAAATAATATTGAAAATTTTATGAAAAAGATTGGTATATATAAACAAAAAGAATTTGTAGAGGTATACTTATTGTGAATTAATTCACATTGTTTAATGATATATAGTTCTTCCGAGCTTACTAAGTAACCAAGAAAGGTAGAGATAACCTAACTGAAATGCATTTTTAATATCCTTTCGGAAGAAAATCTAAAAGTTAATAGTACATATGCAAGGAATGACAATATCTATTACCCCGAGAGAGGCATAGTAGTTTATAGTGAAAAAATTAGAGATTTATTCCAGCTAATTAGATCTTGGATTGAGTCGGAAAACGCCAGTCAAATTTGCTTAGAAAGCATCGTATAAAAATGACTTCTATTAGCAAAATAAGTAACGATAACTAGCATGGATTCTCAAAGGGTCATAATTAATGGATTAGGTAAGATTTTTGAAGAATCACAGTAATAGAAAGTGTACTCCTATAGTTTGCAAAATAAAACTATATTAAAATTTTAAGATATATTCTATTTTACAATAATATTCTATAGAGATAGAGGAGGAATTGTAATGAAAAAGAATAAAACGTTTTTTATTCTCCTAGCTTTTGCAGTATTTTTAATTATTGTATTATTGCCCAATCCTGAAGGACTTCCGGTTGCAGGGCAGAGAGCTCTAGCTATTCTTGCGTTGGCGGTAATTCTATGGGTAACGGAAGCTGTATCGTTTCCAGTGAGTGCGGCAATAATCATTGTACTTATTTCTGTATTCATCGGTCTAGCACCAACCATCGATGATCCTTCAATAGATTACACAACTTCAGGTGCTTTAAAGTTAGCATTAGGAGGTTTTAGTTCCTCGGCTGTCGGCCTAGTTGCTGGAGCAACATTCATAGCTGCAGCAATGGAACTTACTGGATTACATAAACGTTTAGCACTGTTCATCATGTCTAAGGTAGGTACAAAAACGAAAAGCCTAGTTTTTGGAACAATAGTTGTAAGTATCGTGCTAGCGTTATTTGTTCCAAGTGCTACAGCTAGGGCAGGTACTATCTTGCCTATTCTATTAGGGGTTGTCGCTGCCTTCAACCTTCCTAAAACAAGTAGACTTTCTGCGCTATTAGTAGTCACAGCAGTTCAGTCTATTTCTATCTGGAACATAGGGATTAAAACAGCAGCCGCTCAAAACATGGTCGCTCTAGGATTCATTGAAGAAAACTTTGGTATCAATATTACTTGGGGTCAATGGTTTATATATGCTGGGCCGTGGTCAATTTTAATGTCTTTCGTATTATTCTTCATCATGAACAAGCTTATTAAACCGGAGCTATCTGAATTAGAAAATGGCGATGTAGTCATTAAAAATCAATTAAAAGAATTAGGTCAAATAACTGGTAAAGAAAAACGGTTAATCATTATTTCAATTGCTTTATTAATTCTTTGGGCAACTGAAGGCATACTTCACCCACTAGATTCAACGACTGTTACATTTATAGCTGTAATGGTTATGCTCTTGCCGGGTATTGGAATTTTCACTTGGAAAGAAGTCCAAAATAAGATTCCTTGGGGAACTCTAGTAGTATTCGCAGTTGGAATCTCTATGGGAACAGTACTTTTACAAACAGAAGGTGCATCTTGGTTATCTGAAAATACATTAGAGGCAGTCGGGTTAACAGAAATGCCACTTATTTTCATTATCATGGTTCTCTCACTGTTTAATATATTGATTCACCTAGGTTTTGCAAGCGCAACAAGCTTAGCTTCGGCGTTTATCCCTATCGTTATTGCGTTGGTGGTTTCAATGCAACCTACTTCGTTTAACGGTCCAGGTCTAGTATTGATCCAGCAATTTGTTGTTTGCTTTGGGTTTTTACTTCCGGTAAGTGCGCCTCAGAACATGCTCGCATATGGTACTGGAGCATTTACAACAAAAGACCTTTTAAAATCTGGGCTACCAATTACTATCATTGGGTACGCGTTAATCATTATCTTCAGTATGACTTATTGGCAATGGGTGGGACTACTTTAAGACGTGGTACGATACGAACTAAAAAGATTAGGATGTGTTAGTAAAATGAAAAGTAATTTATATCCGTGGAATGAATTTCAAGGTCCCAATTTGGCCTACCTTTTAGAACAGTATGATCTATATTTAAATTCTCCTGAAAATGTTTCAGAGGATATAGCGAATCTCTTTAAACAATACGGGGCACCGGTCGATTCTTTAAACAAAAATGAAGCGGTTGTAGGAAGAGGAAGTTCGGAAAACCTTGAAAAGATTCTTCGAGCTATTGAATTAGCAGATTCCATTCGAAGACATGGACACCACAACGCTAATATTTATCCGCTTAATAACGGCATGAAGGACCCTTCTAAAATTGATATGCAAGGATATGGTCTTTCTGAACAGGACCTTATGGATGTTCCAGCTGATCTAATAATACCTAATCCTCCTGGTGACATAGTTAATGGCCTACAAGCTATAAATTATTTAAAGTCTATATACACAGATAATATAGCTTTTGAAATTGGGCACATAGTTAACTCTGAGGAACGACAATGGCTTCAAAAAAAAATTGAAGGAAATGCTATCAAGGCAAATCTTTCCACTGGGGAAAAGAAAGAACTTTTGAAGCGTTTAACCAAAATTGAGGGCTTTGAAAAATTCATACATCGTACGTTTGTAGGAGCTAAACGGTTCTCTATAGAAGGATTAGATTCCTTGGTGGTCTTAATTGATGAATTAGTATCTCAAGCAAATCTAACCAATACAAAGCAGATTAATATTGGAATGGCACACCGTGGTCGATTAAATGTACTAACACATGTTTTGAAAAAACCTTATGAAATGATGTTCGCTGAATTTGCCCACGTTCCATCTGAATCTTTTTTACCAAAAGATGGTTCATTGGAGATTTCAGAGGGTTGGTATGGAGATGTGAAATATCATAAAGGGGCAACCTATCATTCAGGTGATGGAATGACCATTAAACTTGCCTATAACCCATCCCATCTCGAAGTTGTAAGCCCAGTAGTAACTGGTCAAACACGAGCAGCTCAGGAAGTGAAAAATGTTCCTGGCTATCCAGAGCAAGACAAAAACGCGGCTTTCGCAATTTTAATACATGGAGATGCAGCTTTTCCAGGACAAGGAGTTGTAACTGAGGTACTAAATTATAGTCGTGTGCGCGGTTTTCAAACAGGGGGCTCTATTCATATTATAGCTAATAATATGATTGGATTTACGACAGAGCAATACGATTCACGCTCCACTAACTATTCTTCTGACCCTGCTAAAGGATTTGAAGTTCCGGTTATTCATGTAAATGCGGATAATCCTGAAGCGGTTATAGGAGTAGCTCAACTTGCGTTTGAATATCGTAGACAATTTGGCAAGGATATAGTTATTGACCTCATTGGTTATCGTCGTTATGGGCACAATGAGATGGATGAGCCTTCGGTAACTAATCCAATGATGTACCATATAGTCCATAAGCATCCTACTGCAAGAAAAATTTATGGAGATCAGCTTGTAGAAGAGAAGGTAATTGAATCGACTGAAGTAGATGCACTAGATGAAATGATCTTAGAGGAAATGCAACAGGCATATGATCGTGTCAAAGAGTTACCTCAAACAACTGCACATGAAGTGATTATTCCAGAAGCAGTGTTAACTGGTTATCCCAAATTTACAACAGGAGTAGAGGGTGAAAAGTTAAGAAAGGTTAATGAGGAACTTTTAACTTGGACAAAAGAATTTACTCCATTTAAAAAGCTTGAGAAAATATTGAAACGCCGAGAAGAGCCTTTTACTAGCAATGGTAAAATTGACTGGGGGCATGCGGAAACACTTGCATTTGCCACAATCTTGCAAGAAGGGATTTCCGTGCGTTTATCCGGACAAGACGCTCAACGTGGAACGTTCTCTCATAGACATTTAGTTTTACATGATGAAAAAAATGGTGAAGAATTAATTCCTATGCATTTTATTGACAGTTCAAATGCATCCTTCGTTGTCTATAATAGCCCATTAACCGAATCAGCTATTTTAGGCTATGAGTTTGGATACAGCCTAGAGGACAAAAATACTTTGACAATTTGGGAAGCGCAATACGGGGATTTTGCAAATATGGCCCAAGTAATGTTTGATAACTTTATTAGCTCCGCACGAGCTAAGTGGGGGTTAAAGTCAGGGCTTGTTATGTTGCTGCCACACGGTGCTGAAGGGCAAGGAGCAGAGCATACAAGTGCAAGGTTAGAACGTTATTTACAGCTTTCTGCTGAAAATAACTGGACAGTGGCTAATCTTTCGAGTGCAGCAAACTACTTCCATATATTGCGCAGACAAGCGGCATCATTAAATGAAGAGTTTGTTCGTCCGTTATTAATCGTTTCACCAAAATCTCTGTTACGAAATCCTTTAGTAGGTGCTGATGTATCAGATTTGACTGAAGGAAGTTTCCAAGTTGTGATTGAACAGTCTGGTCTTGGTGGACAACCTGAAAAAGTAAAAAAAATCGTCTTTGCAAGTGGTAAATTAGCAATTGATTTAGCAGAAAAAATAAAGGACAGCTCTGAATTTAATTATTTGCATATTATTCGCGTGGAGCAGCTTTATCCTTTCCCAAAAGAAGAAATTACTGATATTGTGAAACGTTACCCTAATGTAGAACAACTCACTTGGGCACAAGAAGAACCTGAAAACATGGGTTCTTGGAATTATGCTCTTCCGTATTTGTTGCATATAGCAGATGGAAGAAACATTGTTTATACAGGACGAGTTCATCGTGCGAGTCCCGCCGAAGGTGATGCAGATACTTATAAAGTAGAACAGGCAAGAATTATAGAAGAAGCATTGAAAGGCTTGTAAGCAACTAAGAGGAGGTAGTTTAAGTGGCTGAAATTATTGTTCCAGAACTAGCAGAGTCTATTACAGAGGGCACTATCGCTCAGTGGTTAAAAAAACCAGGTGATACTGTTGAAAAAGGTGAGTTCATTGTTGAGCTTGAGACAGATAAAGTAAATGTTGAGGTTATTTCGGAGGAAGCAGGAGTAGTTAGTGAGCTATTATTTGGTGAAGGAGATACAGTGCAAGTAGGAGAAGTTATTGCGATTGTTGGTGAAGGATCTGGAGCTCCTGCTTCACAACCTAAAAATGAGAAAGTGGAAGTAGAAGAGAAAGTACCAGAAATACCTAAGGCAGAAAATGCACCGATTACTAATACAGAAGGGACCTCTGATCATCAAGGTCGACCAATTGCTAGTCCTGCTGCACGAAAACTTGCAAGAGAAAAAGGTATTGACTTAAATGATGTATCACCTGTCGATCCAATGGGACGGGTTCGTGTACAAGATGTATCTGCTCATGGTTCAAAACAAACAACAGAGTCGCCTAAATTAGCATCTGCTCCTGTTAATGAAAATGATGGGCGTACCACTCGCGAAAAAATGTCTCGTCGACGCCAAACCATTGCTTCACGTTTGTTAGAAGTTAGACAAAGCACTGCAATGCTAACGACGTTTAATGAAATTGATATGACGAATGTTATGGCTTTACGCTCTCGTAAAAAAGATAAATTCTTTGAGGATAACGATGTTCGTTTAGGATTTATGTCATTTTTCACAAAAGCTGTAGTTGCTGCTCTTAAAAAATATCCTTATGTCAATTCTCAACTCGATGGAGAATATATTGTCAAAAACAACTTCTATGATATCGGTATTGCTGTATCTACAGAGGGAGGTCTTGTAGTACCTATCGTCCGTGATGCAGATCGCAAAAATTTTGCGGAAATTGAAGGAGATATTGCTGGCCTTGCTAAAAAAGCTCGAGATAACAAGCTAGCTCTTTCTGACATGACTGGAGGCTCCTTTACCATAACAAATGGTGGTGTATTTGGGTCTCTCATGTCGACGCCAATTTTAAATGGGACTCAGGTTGGTATTTTAGGTATGCATACGATACAAAAACGTCCGGTAGCTGTGGGTCTCGAAATAGAAATTCGTCCAATGATGTATGTGGCTTTGTCTTATGATCATCGCGTAATTGACGGAAAGGATTCCGTGGGATTTTTAAAAACCGTAAAAGAGCTACTGGAAAACCCGGAGGATTTAATGCTTGAATCCTAACAAATCTAGATGGGACAATAAAAGGAATTATAAAGTTAACTCAGCTAGAAATAATTTGAAAAATAGAATTTAAATATCTTCCAAGGAATGGTGTGCAGTAAATAACCGTGTTAATTCCTAATGGAAAAGTGATTCACACAACATAAAAGCTTACTGGATAGATTGTATAATCCAGTAAGCTTTTTTTATTAAGAAACCGAAAACCGTCTAAAGAAGTAACAAAGCGATAGAGTTATTATTTTCTGGGAAATACTTTTGCGTAACGGATAATTGAAATGATAAGAATAACACTGTATTTAAGTGGTGACACATTAAATTTTATTTCAATGGACATTTCATGTCTGATGGTAGGTGATCTTTTAGATAAAAAGCTCGAGGATTAATGTGGATTTGTGAAAGGCACTGAGATACATTTCATATGTCTGTACTAATTCCAATAAATTTGCATGCACCTCTCGACTATTCTTCTTTCTATTGGAGTTGTTTGTCATGTCATCTTTTAAAAAAGCTTAAAGCAGTTATTAGCCTTGTGTGACAAGGAAAAGGGAAGGATTTATTCATAAATCGTATTCACAAGTCTATGTCACATATATTCACATAAAATAAATTAAATTCAGAAAATAATATTGACATTCGTTATAAAACCAGTAAAATAAAAATATAAATAATTTATGTTATATTTCCTAACATGATAAAGGGAGTAAACATAACATAAATAAAAGGGGGAGTTAGAATGGAAGATGTCATGTATTTGATGAACAGCTTATGGACCATGGTTGCTGCAATTTTAGTTATTTTTATGATTGGTGGATTTATACTTTTAGAAGCTGGTTCAACAAGAATGAAGAATGCTGGTCACGTTGCTGGTAAAACAATTTTTACATTCGGCTTGGCTTCATTAGTATTTTGGGCCGTCGGATATGGATTTATATTTGGAGGAAATGCTAACTTTTTTGTAGGAATGACTGATTTCTTCTATGGTGGTGGAATACAGGAGGGAGCGAGCGTTTCTCCGACTGTCTTTTTTGTCTTTCAATTAGCGTTTGCTGGGATTGCAGTTACCATTGCTCTTGGTGGATTTGCAGAGCGTGCAAAATTATCTGCGTATGTTATTTTTACCATTCTATTCGGCATAATCGTTTATCCGGTAATCGCTCATTGGGTATGGGGAGGCGGATGGCTAGCGGAGCATGGTAAGCAAGATTTTGCTGGATCTACAGTAGTTCATTTAACAGGTGCAGCGGCTGCACTTGCTGCAACAATGATTCTTAAGCCTAGAATTGGAAAATATAATAAAGATGGCTCTGCCAATAACTTAGCGGGTCATAACCAAGTGTATACTGCATTAGGCGTATTGATCCTATGGGTTGGCTGGTTTGGATTTAATGCAGGCAGTACTGTTTCTGTAGATGCGGCATTCTTTGGGTATGTAGCCTTAAATACTGCACTTGCAGCCGGTGCTGGAGCTGTAGCGGCGACATTTATATCGTGGGTAGCTTTAGGGAAATCGGATATACCGACTATTTTAAACGGTGCTTTAGCTGGGTTGGTTGCTATTACTGCGTCTTGTGCTTTTGTGGATGTATGGGCGTCGGTTGTGATTGGATTAATCGCTGGCGTTTTAGTATTTTATAGTGCACGATTCTTTGAAAAGAGAAAAATTGACGACCCAATATATGCTCTTTCGGTTCATGGAACTGCTGGTATTTGGGGAACTTTATCAACGGGTTTCTTTGCTACAACAGAACTTGCGACTACTGGTAAACCAGGTTTATTTTATGGAGGTGGGATTGACCAATTATTAGTCCAATTAATGGGAGTAGCGGCGTGTGGAGCATTCGCATTTGCAGTGTCATATGCTATCCTATTTATAATGAAAAAAGTCATGGGTGGTATTCGAGTGACTGAAGAAGAAGAAATTATGGGCTTAGACATGAGCGAGCATGGAAACTATGGTTATCCAGAGCAAATGGTTTTAGAGGAAGCAAAAGGCACTAATTGATTCGAATAAAATAGAAACAAAAGCCTCTGGTTCAGAGGCTTTTTGCTTAAAGGGAGTGTGGTCGTGGAAACATATGAATCCATAAGAGAATGGAAGGACCGGCAAATAATGTCCTATTTGAAAGATACCATTTCTCTCAATGTTTTTCATGATCAAGTAATGCACAAAGTAATGGATGTTGCTAAAACCACGGCAGGAACACCTCCTTGTGATTTTACGTGGTTCATCACGGGGAGTGGTGGGAGAAAAGAGCAAGGCTTGATCAGTGACCAAGACCATGGAATTGTATACGAATGGTCGAGTGAAAAAAATGATACTTATTTTAAAACACTGGGAGATGAGCTTGCGCTTGGCCTGTACGTAGTGGGTTATCCTTATTGTAAAGGGAATATTATGAGTTCCAATCCTATGTGGTGCAAATCGTTTGAGCAGTGGCAAGAACAATTGGGTGATTGGTTGAGTGATGAAGGATGGGAAGCTATTAGATATCTACAAATATTCTTTGATGCAAGAGCATTGTACGGCAATCAAAGTTATACACATCAATTAAAATCTATTATTTGTGAATTCGTACGGCAACATCCTTCCACCCTTCCACGCTTCTCCTCCAATATAAAGCATATAAAAAATGTGATTGGTCCTTTTGGTCAAATATTGGTAGAAAGACATGGACCCTATCAAGGAAATGTGAATTTTAAGTACGCAGCTTTTTTGCCATATGTAAACGCAGTGCGCTTATTGTCGATAAAGGAATGTGTTTTGGAGACCTCTACTTTAAATAGGATGAATCAATTGACTAGGCTAAATGATTATAAAAAAATGCTTCAAAATTGTGAAAAAAATTTCATGGAGTTATTAAAATACCGGATGATTTTACTTCAAAAAGAAGAATATGAGGATACGCATTACTTAAATATAAACAACTTAAACAAGGAACAACTGCAAAATATGAAAAGAATATTAAAGGATGGAAAAAGGCTACATGCGGAAGTAATTGAACTAACTAGTATAAGTTAATGAAATAAAGGGTGTTGGTTGGCGATGGCTTTTGAACCGTTTATGCAAATATTGAGAGGGCTACAAGGGAAGCGGACAAATGTGGGTATTAGTGACGTACAAAATGCTCAGCAAATGGCATTTTTACGTAATTTGCAAAAGGAAATAACTCAAGATGTGCTGAATATCCCTTTGGAGAATTTAAATGTTGTAGTCTTTGATATTGAAACAACGGGCTTCTTTCCTGAAAAAGGTGATTGCATCATTTCTATTGGAGCTATTAAAATGACAGGGGAAAAGATTATAGAAGAAGATTTTTTTTATTCTCTTGTACATGTCAAACGAGAAATTCCTGATGAAATTGTTCAATTAACTGGCATTACAAATGAACAATTAAGGGATGCATTGTCACTTGAGGAGGTATTTATTAAGTTTCTTCAATTTAAACAAAATAGCACCTTGGTTGCTCATCATGCTACACATGAAAGGAACTTTATGGAACATACCAGTTCAACCTTATTTCGAACACCATTTAAGCATCGGATTGTAGATACATCTTTTCTTTTAAAAGTAATAGAGCCTAATTTGAATATAATAGCATTAGAAGATTTGTGTGATTATAATAATATTCCAGTAATTGGACGCCATCATGCTCTAGGAGATGCTAAAATGACTGCTAAGCTATGGAGTGTTTATGTGAATAAAGCAAAAGAGGTTGGCTGTGAGACGTTAAACGATGTCTACCATCGCTTTGCAAGAATATGAGCGAAATAAAAGAGATTCAAGTAAGTGGACGGGTCAAAATCCAACATAAAAATTTATACGCCCTAAAAATTTATCGATTAGTAAATTTTTAGGGCTTTTTTCTACTGCATAGCCGTTGTTCTTCGTTGCGGCGGCAGCTTTCCTGGGGCATGGGTCGAGCCTTTAGTCTCTCCTGCGAGCTTGTCCACTAGGTGTCGCCGTCTTCGCTCCGAACAACTATAGTTTTCTTCGATATCAAGTGAAAACTGTACATAATTTCAGGTATAAAAGAGGACAACTTCACTTAAATTAATTTTTACGAAACAAGAAAATCACTCAGAATGAAGTGTCCTTTTGGTTAGAAATTATAACAAAAATCAATTCCCGGCATTTTTAACTAGCATTAAACTCCTCATTTTCCAGCCTCTTATTATTATTATTATTTTAGAAGAGGGTATCTCTATATTTAAATCGAATATATACAGGAGATGAAGATAGGGAGTGAGTGCTTGAAGGATAAACAACTATTAATAGATAGAAGAAATATTATTAATTACTATGAAGCTGGTGATAAACGAAATCCTTTAATTATTTGTCTACATGGACTGGCTGGGAACTCTATTTACACATACAGTGAGTTATCTGTTCTATTAGACAAGGATTTTCATCTTATCATGTTAGATCTTCCTGGTCATGGAGGCTCGAGCCCTTTAAAGGAAGAAGACGATTATTTATTTTCTTCATTGGCACAGTGGTTGCAAAAAGTTATTAAACAAATTACTATAAAGCCTTTTTATATAATGGGCCACTCCTGGGGAGCTGATTTAGCACTTCATTATACAAGGTATCATCCTACGGATCTATTAGGGATTATTTTGTTGGATGGAGGATTTACATTTCCTGTGAATCAACCAGAAATGACATTTGACGTAGCGTTAAGTGGATGGGATACATATATGGATAATTCCACATTAGTAGATTGGGATACTATTATAAAGGAATACAAGACTTATACAAAACAATGGAATAATGAAAAGGAGGAGTTTGTAAGTTCGCTTTTTCGAAAAGAAGAGAATCGATATACTTTAATCTCAACTAAATTTACGGTCATATCGATTATAAAAGCTTTCTTCCTAGAGCCTTTTACCGATACCTATCCATCCATACGTGCTCCATTATTGCTTATTCACGCAACCTATCCGAAGTTTTTAGATAAAGCTCGTTTACTAGGTATACATCAGATAGAAACAGCTATTAAAGACGTAACCATTTTTGCTATGGAACATTCAGGACATATGCTTCAATGGGATGAACCAGAACAAACTGCAATTGAAATTAAAAAATGGATTTTAGAGAAAGAATATATAACCAAATAGAAATTATATTGTCGTATTCATAGGTTAAAGCACTTAATCCGGTTTCGCAAAAGGAAACCGGATTTTTGCTTACAAATATAAGGCTGATAGAAAGATTCCTAGTGCGTCCTCATAAATTTCATCAAATTGAGATAGTGGAAGGGGATTGGTACCAATGCCAAGCTCAATAGTGAATCCTGGCCTCCTCCAATCTTGTATGAACCAGTCTTTATAGCCAGCATAGCTATTAGTTGTTTCTACAGGAATATAGCCGCTAGCTTCACCGAATTGAATAGCGAGGACCTCGTTTTCAGGAGGCTGAAGATCTTCAAAACCCCAATATATGACTTGGCCTTGTGTGTGAAAAGGGAGTACTCGAGCAAAGTCTCTTTTTCTAGTTAAATCAGCCATTGCGATTGCCTCTGGTTCAGAAAGGGGGCTTTCTCCACCGTAATCTCTCGGTCCGGGAGTTTTAGGGTTTCTATCTCTTTCTAGCTCCCATAGTGCGGGAAACTGATCATTTAAGTCTACACCGTTTATATTGGCCTTCCATCCAGAAAAGTTAGTACTTCCGCTATTCCATTCGATAACGTTGCTTCTATATGGCTCCTCAGTTGGAGGACCATTAATGACTAAGTTTACACCGTCTGGATTGACCATCGGCACTATAGAAAGGAAGGTTTGCTCATATAATGGTGTTGTAAGAATCCCTCTAATCGAACCTTGACTTGTCAAAGAGAGCAAATAGTCATTTAAAAAAGTCATAATAATTGGTGTGGTGATCCATTCATTTGCGTGGAAGGACCCATCATAATGGACTCGCTTGTTTCCGTTGCCGATTATAATTTCTTGAAGGTCTTTGCCCATAACAGAGCTGCCAATCGAAGAAACTTTAATAAATGGATACACTGTTTGGAGGCGTCTAATATCGATAGACAATGCCTCGTAGTCGTAATTTTGTTTACCATTAACGACTCTCCATGTAATTCTTAGGGGAATTTTAATTGTTTGACCAATCTGCAAAGAGCTTGGATCAATATTGGGGTTAGCTAAAAGAATTTCATCTACTGAAACATTTCTACTTTGAGCAAGCGCCCACAGAGATTCTCCTCGTCTGATTTGGTAATCCAATCCTACGTATCCAGGGACTTGTATACGCTGACCTAATGGAATTTGTTGAGGGTTTACGCTTTGGTTAGAATCGAGAATTAACTGTAGTGGAATATTAAACAACTGACTATAATAATAAAGGGAATCCCCTTGTCTTACAAAAACATCCATGCCTTTCCTCCACTTCATTCTATACATCTTAAAAGTATATGTATGTAGGGAGTGTAAGATGACTTTTTAAACAATACAAATAAGCGGCCAAAATTTATTTTGACCGCTGTTGTTTAGTCAATCAGTTTTCTCTTAGAAATAACTAGGCCATCTTCATCGACATAAACATAATCTCCTGGATGCCAATCAACCCCTAAGAAAAACAATGGGATATCTTCTTCACCGGTTCCTTCTTTTTTACTTTTTAAAGGATTGCTTCCAAGTGCTAGTATTCCAATATCTAGCAGAGATAAATCTTTAGAATCTCGAATACAGCCATTTATAATAATTCCGGCTAAATTTCGACTTTCGGCAATTCTTGCTAGCCGATCTCCCAATAGAGCGCACTTTTTAGATCCCCCTCCATCGATTACTAAAACATTACCTGCTGGAATGCTTTCTAAAGCATGACTTACTAACACATTGTCCTCAAAAACTTTAACGGTACAAATAGGGCCAGAAAAGCTATGGATTTTACCGTAAGATTTAAATTCGGAACCTATTACCTGTAGCTCATTTGAATAATCATCACATAAATCAGCGGTTTGAAATGTCATAGAATTTGCCTCCTAGTTTATTAAAATTATATTTCTACTAATTTACTATTACTTTATTCTATTATCAAAGGTTATGAGATATAATTCTGAAAATATTTGTGTGTTTTACTGATGTATTAGACTAAAAAAACGACTGGCAGGGATAGCCCTATCAGTCGTTTCTAAATTATCTTTTCATCTGTCTTATTTTCTCCTCGTCTGGAGTAACGAACAGGGTAGTTTGTTCAAAATAAATGACAAATCCAGGTTTTGAGCCATTTGGCTTTTTTACTTGTCTTACAACTGTGTAATCAACTGGTACTGAGGAAGATTCACGTGCTTTACTGTAATATGCTGCGAGGTTAGCTGCTTCTGACAATGCAATTTCTGATGGTTTATCAGAATGTATAACTACGTGGGAACCAGGTATATCCTTTGTATGCAGCCATGTGTCTGATTTCTTCGCTATTTTGAAGGTCACATAGTCGTTTTGTTTATTGTTCTTTCCAACAGAAATTTCTGTGCCATCAGAAGCGATATACTTTTCAGGTGTTGGTTTTACCGGCTTTTTCTTCTTTTTTGAAGCACGCATTTTTAGTAATCCCTGCTCCATCAATTCTTCTCGGATTTCCTCTATATCCGTTGGAGAGGCTTGCATCACTTGCTGAAGTAGCAATTCAAAATAGTCGATATCTTCTTTAGTAATTTCAAATTGCTGTTCAATTTTTAATAAGGCAGTTTTAGCTTTTGTATAGCGGCTATAGTAGCTCTGTGCATTCTGTGTAGCCGTCTTTCTACTATCTAAAGGGATAACTATTGTTCCTTGTGTTTCATCGTAATAGTTAACGAGCTCAACCTCAGACAACCCTTTTTCGATCGCGTAAGCATTCGCCATCAGTAATTCACCGTATAATTGGAATGTATCTAATCTTTCGGCCTGCTCGAAATCCTTCTGGAGTTTTTTCATTTTTAGTTTTAGCTTATTTAGTTCGTTTTGGAGCCATCTTTCCAAGTCTCCTGCCTGCTGCTTCACTCTGTCACGTTCAGCCTTAGCAAAATAAACGCGATCGAGTAAATTACCTAGTGTTTGTTCATTGAATTTATCTCCATCCAAATGAGTAAGTGCGTTCGGAGAGTAATATGTTTTACCATTTACCTCTACAATTTGCTTAGCGATTCCACCTTTTACAAATTCGTCCATAAATGATTTATATATCATTAGACAATCAGAAACGCCATCCATACGATGAAGTAATTCCTTGGCATGAAGTGGAGAAAAACCCGAAATTTGCTCAACTATTTCTTTAGAATCCTGAACCGAAAGAATCACATTTTTCAGGTCCTCTGAATATACTAGTGGGTTGAGCTTGTTCTGAGATGGTGGCGAGATATAGGGTTGACCAGGTAAAATCGTCCGATAGCTGTTCATAGATGGTGATAAGTGTTTTATGCTTTCTAATATAAGATTTCTGCTAGGGTCTATTAAAAGTAGATTACTATGACGACCCATAACCTCCATATGAATCTCACGTGTAATCTCATCACCTATCTCATTTTTTCCGAGTATTTCAAGGACAATAATGCGGTCCGTTTCATGCTGGCGTACCGCGGTGATGATTCCTCCTTCTAAATGCTTGCGAAGTACCATGCAAAACATTGGGGGAGAAGATGGGTTATCGATTGTCTCATGTGTAATTTGTATGCGCGAGTATGAAGGATGAACAGAAAACAGTAATTTGAAATTCTTTCCTTGAGCACGGACTTGCATTAATATTTCCTGAGCGTTTGGCTGGTGTATTTTAGAAATACGGCCTGTTACTATTTGTTGTAATTCAGTTGTCATTGAGATAGTAAATAATCCATCAAAAGCCATAATAATTCCTCTTTCAAAAACATTTTTTTATCAATCGAGTGCTAGCTATAATTGTGAGAGATGTATATCTGTCTAATTTGCTAATCTTTAAAGTGATTCATCTAGCTCTACTTTTATAAAAAAGACTAGAAAAAAAGTAAAAAGTCATTGTTACATTATAAAAGTAACAAACAAGTCTTTGCTTTTCTTTTAATCTTATCATTTTATAGAGGACTTGTGTTATAATCAGTAAAGTATGTATTAAAGTTAGCAGTCTGAGATAGCATGTAATTGAAGGAGATTTTATGCGAAGAGAAAAAGGTATACTAATCGTATTATCAGGTCCATCCGGAGTTGGTAAAGGGACAGTGAGAAAAGAATTATTCTCGGAACCGGGAACAAACTACGAATATTCCATATCTATGACGACAAGACTTCCGCGCGAAGGTGAAGTAGATGGTGTGGATTATTTCTTTAAAAAGAAAGAAGAATTCGAAGAGTTAATTGAGCAAGGTAAGTTGTTAGAGTATGCCTCTTACGTAGGGAATTACTATGGAACCCCAATCGATTATGTGAATGAAACGCTTGACTCAGGTCGAGATGTCTTTTTAGAAATTGAAGTCCAAGGAGCTGCATTGGTACGTGAAAAAGCACCAGATGCGCTTTTTATATTCCTTGCACCTCCTAGCTTGAGTGAGTTGGAGCAACGTTTAATAGGTAGAGGAACTGAAACAGAAGATGTCATCAATTCACGTATTCTTGCTGCAAGGCAGGAACTAGAGATGATGCATCTGTATGATTATGTCGTGGAGAATGATGAAGTAACAAAAGCTTGTTCAAAGATTAATGCAATTGTTGCTGCAGAGCATTGTCGGCGCGAACGTGTAGAAAAAAGATATTTATCCATGTTGGAAGGGGAATTTTAAATGTTATATCCATCAGTAGATTCATTAAAAAATCAAATCGATTCAAAATATTCATTAGTAAGCGTTGCTTCTAAGAGAGCACGTCAATTGCAAGAAGAGGGTGGAGAGCGTCTCGGCATCTACGTTTCTGCAAAACAAGTTGGAAAAGCGTTAGAAGAAGTAGCAGCTGGCGAACTTAAAATCGAATCAGCTAACGAAAACGCTGTATACGAGGACGAAGTATAAAATAACCTTCATTTAGCTTAGATATTGTTAGCTAAAGGAATTGCTAAAAGCCTCGACGGATACCTTAGGAGTAAACCCGCAAGGCTAATCGGATGATGAAGACACCTCCCAAAGAATGTATCTGTTCTTTGGGAGGTTGTTGTTTAGAGAGGGGATTAATAATGTTAACTTCTAAAAGAATTCTTGTTTGTGTTACGGGAGGTATAGCTGTTTATAAAGCGGTTGCTTTAGTAAGCAAGCTTTCACAGGCTGGAGCTGAAGTAAAAGTGATTATGACAGAATCCGCTATGGAATTTGTAAAGCCTTTAAGTTTTCAGGCGATGTCACGAAATGATGTTTACTTTGACACGTTTGATGAAAAAAACTCTAAAGTCATTGCCCATATAGATTTAGCAGACTGGGCAGATTTAGTTATTGTTGCTCCTGCAACAGCTAATACTATCGCAAAGTTAGCAAATGGAATTGCTGATAATATGGTGACCACTACCCTTTTAGCAACTACCGCAGATGTTTGGATCGCACCTGCTATGAATGTACATATGTACGACAATCCTGCAGTAAAACGTAATATTGAAAAGCTTTCAAACGACGGTTATTCATTTATCGAGCCATCTGAAGGCTTTTTAGCATGTGGTTATATTGGTAAGGGAAGACTAGAGGAGCCAGAAAAAATAGTTAAGCTAGTGGAAGAACATTTTGCACCTTGTGATTTGCCTTTAAAAGGTAAAAGAGTAGTTGTCACCGCTGGTCCAACTAGAGAAAAATTAGATCCAGTCCGCTTTTTGACTAATTTTTCTAGCGGAAAAATGGGTTATGCAATGGCAGAGGCTGCATCTAGGCTAGGTGCAGAGACTATTCTCGTTTCGGGTCCAGTTGCTATAGAAGCGCCAAGGAATGTTAAGGTAGTTAATGTTGAAAGTACTGAAGACATGTTTGTTGCAGTACTGGAGCATTTTGATAGTGCATCAATTATAGTCAAAACAGCTGCAGTAGCTGATTATAAAGCGAAAGAAATACACCCTCAAAAGATGAAGAAAAAAGATGGTGAAGTCACTATAGCTCTTGAAAAAACTACGGATATATTGTCAGAGCTTGGAAAACGTAAATCACATCAAATACTAGTTGGTTTTGCAGCTGAAACGAATGATGTAGTCCATTATGCTAAAGGTAAATTAGAGAAGAAGAATGCAGACTATATAATAGCTAATGATGTTACTGAAGAGGGTTCAGGTTTTGGGACAGAAACTAATTCTGTTACGCTGGTTGGAAAGAACGATATAGAAGTTCATTTCCCTCAAAACAGTAAGAAGGAGCTTGCTCTTCAGTTATTTCACACTATTATTGAGCTTGAAAAAGATGAGGCTCTATGATTGTAGAGGTCATAGTTGACGTAGCTGCATATCCTATTGATCGGCCATTTGATTATGTAGTGCCAGGGCATTTAGAGGATTTAGTGGAGCGAGGAAGCCGTGTCCATGTTCCTTTCGGTAATCGAAAAGTGCAAGGATTTATCACGAATATAAAACGAGAAACAGAAGTAGATAGATCGAAGCTAAAGGAAGTTCAATCTATAATAGATGTAGAGCCAGTTATTACAGAGGAACTGCTCAAATTATCCAAGTGGATGACAAAGAAAACTCTCTGCTATGAAATTGATGCACTTCAAGTAATGCTTCCCGCAGCATTGCGAGCGTCTTATAAAAAAAATATTAAAATTGTAGACCCCACCCAATTGGAAAAAGAGATTCTAGAGCTTTTTGGTAGAAAAGAAGTGCTTCCTTATGAAGCTTTTGAAAAATCGGGAATGCTAAAGATGATGAAAAAGCATTTAACTGAAGGAAGTTTAGAGCTCGAAAATGTTATCAAGCAACAAGCAAGGGTCAAAACAGTTACTAAATATACGCTTGTAGATGATAAGGATTTTGTTGTTGGCCAGCTCAATAAACTCACAAAACAAGCAGTGAGACAAAAAGAGTTAATCGAGTGGCTATTAGCTCAAGAAAAAAACTCATTTACAATGCAGGAATTAATTCAGGCTGCAAATGTTAGTAATGCTACCGTCAATACTCTTATTAATAAAAAAATATTAGTGAAAGAGCAAGAAGAAGTGTATCGAGAGATTACTTCGCTCGATTATCAGGATCGTGACAATCACGTTCAGCTAACAGTTGAACAGGAAACTGCATTATCTCATATAACTAAAGCTCAAAACAACGAAGAGAATACAACTTTCCTACTTCATGGCATTACTGGCAGTGGTAAAACAGAAATCTACTTACATGCAATTGAAAAATCTATAGCAGAAGGAAAACAGGCAATAATGCTAGTACCTGAAATTTCCTTGACACCTCAAATGACACGCCGTTTCAAGCTTCGCTTTGGTGATCAGGTGGCTGTCATGCATAGCGGTTTATCTACCGGAGAGAAATTTGATGAGTGGCGCAAAATTTGGCGTGGTGAAGTTATGGTTGTTGTCGGGGCAAGATCCGCAGTATTTGCTCCATTTAAGAATTTAGGTGTCATTATTTTAGATGAGGAGCATGAGTCCTCTTATAAACAGGAGGACACACCTCGCTATCATGCTAGAGATGTGGCAATTTGGAGAAGTGAGTTTCACAAATGCCCCGTTATTTTAGGTAGTGCCACCCCCTCATTAGAATCATATGCACGTGCATCAAAGGGAGTTTATACACTATTATCGTTAAGCATGAGAGCAAAAGAGCAGGCTCTTCCAACAGTTAACATAGTGGATATGCGCGCGGAACTGAAAAGTGGCAATCGTTCCATGTTTAGTCTACCTTTAGCAGATGCAATTCGAGAAAAATTAGAAATGAAGGAACAAATTGTATTATTCCTTAACAAAAGAGGGTTCTCTTCCTTTGTACTTTGTAGAGATTGTGGGACAGTTGTAGAATGCGACCAATGTGATATTTCCTTAACCTACCATCGAGAAGGCGAACGATTAAAATGTCACTATTGTGGACATGAGGAGCCTGTGCCCCAAGAGTGCCCTGAATGTCAAAGTGAGCACATCCGTTTTTTTGGTACGGGTACACAAAAGGTTGAAGAGGAAATAACTAAATTCTTTCCTTATGCCAGAGTATTGCGTATGGATGTGGATACTACAAGGACAAAGGGATCACATGAACGTATACTTAAAAAGTTTGGCGATGGCGAAGCAGATATTTTATTAGGTACACAAATGATAGCCAAGGGATTGGACTTTCCTAATATTACTTTAGTCGGGGTTTTAAATGCAGATACAACTTTGCATATTGCAGATTTTCGGGCTGCTGAAAAGACGTTTCAGCTTATGACGCAGGTTAGTGGTAGAGCAGGAAGGCATGATAAAGAAGGAGTTGTATATATTCAAACATATACTCCAGAGCACTATGCGATAGAGTACTCAAAGGATCAGTTGTACGAGCCTTTTTATCACAATGAAATGATCATGCGTAAGCAATATGAATATCCACCCTTCTATTTCGTAACACTTGTGCAAGTGACTCATGAAAATGTACTCCTTGCAGCTGAATATGCGAAACTTGCTACCGATTGGTTAAGAGATAATTTATCAAGCACGAGTATGGTAATAGGACCAACAGCAAGCGCAATAAGCAAGATACAAAATAGATATCGTTACCAATGTTTGATAAAATACAAAAAAGAACCACTATTAATCGAAAAACTACAGCAACTGATTAAAATTTATCGTACGGAGTGGATAAAAAAAGGTGTCGTGCTTACGGTAGACCTTGACCCATCCACAATTTTATAGGCTGTTTGAAAAGAGGAATAAGAAATGGCAATTAGAAATATTATTACACACCCAAATGATTTATTGACTAAAAAATGTGAAGAGGTTCATGTATTTGATGAGAAGCTTGCAAATTTATTGGATGATATGTATGACACGATGATCGCCTCAGATGGAATTGGTCTTGCTGCGCCACAGGTCGGCGAAACGATTCAAGTGGCTATCGTGGATCTAGGAGAAGGACAAGAGGTGATCGAAATGGTCAATCCAGAAGTCGTCGAAATAGGTGGATCAGAAGTAGAAGTTGAAGGCTGTTTAAGCTTCCCGGATATTTATGGAGAGGTGGAGCGACCTTTTTATGTGAAGGTAGAGGCACAGGATCGTGATGGCGCTTTATATGAGTTAGAGGCAGAGGACTATGAAGCAAGAGCAATCCTTCATGAAATTGATCATCTACACGGGGTTCTATTCACTACTAAAATTACTCGTTATGTTGATGTGGAAGAATTGGAGAATGAACTGGAGGAAGAGCTATGACATCCATTGTATTTATGGGTACACCTGCCTTTTCGGCTCCTATTTTACGCATGCTAGTGGAAGAGGGTTATGAAGTAAGTGCAGTCGTAACTCAACCTGACCGCCCAGTTGGAAGAAAAAAAGTTTTAACGCCGCCACCTGTAAAGGAAGAGGCTTTAGAACTTGGATTACCGATTATTCAACCTAACAAGTTAAAGGGCTCTGAGGAGCTCAATCAAATACTTAACCTTGCTCCAGATTTAATCATAACTGCTGCCTTTGGACAAATATTGCCGAAGGAGCTCTTAGAGGCTCCAAAATACGGTTGTATTAATGTGCATGCTTCCTTGCTTCCTTCCTATCGTGGAGGAGCTCCAATACACCAAGCAATAATAGATGGTCAAGAAAAAACCGGGGTTACCATCATGTATATGGAAGAAAAGCTAGATGCAGGAGATATTATATCGCAACGTGAAATCCCTATTACTCATTTAGATGATACCGGAATTCTTTTTGATAAATTAAGCGAAGTAGGTACACTGCTTTTAAAAGAGACTTTGCCGCTAATCATCACAGGTCGAAACGAACGCATAGTACAAGATGAATCGCTTGTGACCTATGCGAAAAATATTTCACGTGAGCAGGAAAGAATAGACTGGACTAAATCTGCTTTAGAAATTCACAACCAAATACGTGGTCTTCATCCATGGCCAGTAGCATATACAACATTGGATGGACAAACAGTGAAGCTTTGGAAAGCGGATATAATAGAAGTAAATACAAATGAACTGCCAGGTACAGTTGTAAAAATAGAATCGGATTACCTTGTTGTCCAAACAGGCGCTGAAGAAGCAATTCGAATTGACGAACTACAGCCAGCTGGAAAGAAAAGAATGTCTGCAAATGACTATTTGCGTGGCGTTGGTTCTAAATTGCGAATAGGAGATAAATTTGAATGACAAAAAAGAACGAAAAAATATGGACTGGTAATGTTAGGGATGCAGCCTTAACTATTTTAATGGCGGTTGAAAAACAACAAGCATATAGTAACCTTTTGCTGCATCAGACAATTGAAAAGTACGATATTGAACCAAAAGATCGAGCGTTGTTAACCGAGTTAACCTATGGAACACTTCAGCATAAAATGACTTTGGATTATTATCTAAAACCATTTATAAAAGGAAAGCTTGACGATTGGGTTAGACAGCTTCTTCGATTATCTCTATATCAAATCCATTATTTATCTAGAATTCCTGATCATGCAGCAGTGAATGAAGCGGTTAATATAGCAAAGAGAAGAGGTCATAAAGGAATTTCTGGAGTAGTGAACGGTATTTTGCGTTCAATTCTTCGAGAGGGGGTTAGTTCGACAGAAAGTATTGTGGACGATGTCGAGCGTCTTTCTATTGAAACAAGTCACCCTCTTTGGATGGTTAAACGATTTATATCAGAATATGGTTTCGAAACAACTAAGAAAATGCTTGAGGAAAACAATGAGCCACCAGTAACAACTTTGCGTGTCAATTTGTTTAAACGAACTGTAGAGCAAGTGATGCATTTGATGACACAAGAAGGATATGTCGTTGCACAAAGCGAAGTTATTCCAGAGTGTATTTATTTGTTTAATGGCCAGGCAGCAAAAACCACCGCTTTCCAAAAAGGATTTGTTACGATTCAAGACGAAAGCTCCATGATCCCAGCGTATGCCCTTCAACCTGAACCGGGCATGATTGTTTTAGATATGTGCTCAGCACCAGGAGGAAAAACAACACATATTGCTGAAAAAATGAAAAACACTGGTAAGCTTGTAGCTATGGATATCCATCAACATAAATTGAAGCTAGTAAAAGAAAATGCGGAAAGGCTGGGCTTTAGTTTCATAGAAACAGTTGAAAAGGATGGACGCAAAGCTTCTGAGTTATTCCCAGAGCAAACATTTGACCGTATTTTAGTGGACGCTCCTTGCAGTGGTTTAGGTGTTATGAAAAGAAAGCCAGATATTAAATACACAAAAAATGAAAAGGATTTTGATTCATTAAAGCCTATTCAGCTCAAATTGTTAGATGAAGCATATAAGCTATTGAAGCCAAATGGATTAATGGTTTATAGTACGTGTACAGTGGATAAGGAAGAAAATGAAGGAACCGCTAAACTATTTTTGGAAAATCACCCAGATATGCAACTAAAATCTTTTCCAGACGTTGTAAAAAATATAAAACAACAAGAAGAGGATGGTATGTTACAGCTGTTTCCTCAAGACTTAAGAAGTGACGGATTTTTTGTAGCAGTTTTTCAAAAACAGAGCTGATTGCAACGAGCTCTATCTATGAAGAGGTGAAGGTATAAATGAGGTTCGTTGTTAAAACTGATGTAGGCATGAAAAGAACGATCAATGAAGATCGTGTGGGTGTATTTCAGCGAGAGGATGGTCGTGTATTAGCGGTTGTTGCAGACGGAATGGGCGGACATAATGCCGGGGATGTAGCAAGTGAAATGGCCATTACAGAATTTGAAAAATATTTTCATGCTTATAATCCTTCTGTTGTTCCAGAAAAAGAATGGTTAATGTACACTTTCCAAACGATAAATCAGCTTATAGCTCAGCATTCTACCTCAAATACAGGCTGTGAAGGAATGGGGACTACATTAATTGCCGGCTTGTTTGAAAACAGTAAAGGCAGTAAAGGAATTATTGCGCATATAGGAGATAGCCGTGTTTATCAAATTACAGAAAATTTGGTTCAACAGATTACAAGAGATCACTCTTTTGTAAATGTACTGCTCGATTCAGGAGAAATTAATGAAGAGCAAGCAAAAACCCATCCTATGAAAAATGCAATTATGAAGGCTGTCGGAACAGAAAAAACTATTCATCCAGATTTTTTTGAGGTAGAATTTGTCGCTAATTCTTATTTTCTTTTTTGCACAGACGGATTAAGTAACAAATTAAGTGAATCCTTTATACAAAGCCTGCTTTACTCCAAGAAGTCTCTTCAAGTAATGGGAGATGAATTAGTGGAGGAAGCGAACAAGTCAGGTGGAGAAGATAATATCTCTCTGATTTTGTTAACAAACAAGGATGAGGAGGTGTAAGGATGTTAATCGGTAAAAGAGTTAGCGGCAGATATAAATTGCTAGAAATGATTGGTGGAGGCGGCATGTCCAATGTTTATTTGGCACATGACATGATTTTAGACAGAGATGTCGCGATTAAAGTATTGCGATATGATTTTTCTAACGAAGAAGAATTACGTCGTCGCTTTCAACGTGAAGCACTATCTGCAACAAGCCTTACACACCCTAATATAGTCAATATTTATGATGTCGGAGAAGATGAAGATATTCATTATATTGTTATGGAACATGTAAAAGGTGAAACGTTAAAACAATACATACAGAGTAATGCACCGGTTTCACCGATCAAATCAATCACTATTATGAAACAGTTAACTTCTGCAATTTCTAATGCACATAATAATCATATTATTCATCGAGATATTAAACCCCAGAATATTTTATTGGACGAGCAAGAAAATGTGAAAATAACTGATTTTGGAATAGCGATGGCATTGAGTGCGACCTCCCATACGCAGACCAATTCAGTATTAGGTACAGTACATTATTTATCACCAGAACAAGCACGTGGGGGCACAGCAACTAGAGAATCTGATATATATGCATTAGGTATAGTATTATTTGAACTTCTAACAGGACAGCTTCCTTTTTCGGGAGAATCAGCTGTTTCGATTGCCTTAAAGCACTTACAGGCTGAAACACCTTCAGTTAGAGCAATTAATCCAGCAATCCCACAAAGTCTTGAAAACGTAGTATTAAAAGCAACTGCAAAAGATCCTAGAAATAGATATCGTTCTGCTGAGGAAATGGAAAGAGACTTATCAACTGCCATGTCACCAGAAAGGTCTAATGAACCAAAATTTGTTGTACCGGTAGACGATGGAGCTACCAAGGTGCTTCCTATTATTAAAGAGCCTGTTTCTTTCGAGGATGTAGCAGAAACAAAAAAAATACCTACGGAGGCTCCTTCACAAGTATCAACAAAGAAGCCAAAGAAAAAAATAAAAAAATGGAAAGTTATAACAGGGATAATTGCTGGCTTGATTTTACTTGCATTAATCATCATTATTGCTTTCCCGGGATTGTTTAAACCAGACAAAATAGAGGTTCCACCTATTGCTGGGTTAGAATTAGAGGCTGCCATAAAGCTACTTGAATCAGAAGGCTTCGTCATTGGGGAGCAAATATTGGAATTTGACGATGAGATTGAAAAGGATCATGTTATTCGTACAACTCCGGAAGAGGGGAAAATGCGCGATAAAGAAACTGAAGTAGATCTTTACGTATCTCAAGGTAAAAAAACATCAGCAATGAGTAACTATGAAAACCAGGATATTGATCAGGTGAAGGCTTTGTTACAAAAGCAAGGATTTCGTAGTATCGATGATAGTGATAAAATATACTCTTCTGCTTCCGCAGGTACCATCTTAAAGCAAGAACCTGCAGCTGGAGAAGATATTATACCAGAAGAAACTGACATCTATTTCCAAGTTAGTCTTGGACCAGAAATGATTACACTAAGAGACTTAAGGGAATATAATGAAAAAAACCTTAACGAATATGCAACAAGTACAGGTATAAAGGTCGTAAGAACAAAAGAAGTACATCATGATAAGATTCCAAAGGGAGCAGTTGTAGAACAATCCCCTGCACCTAATGTGAAGATAGTTAAAGGGAGTACGGTAGAGGTAGTAATTTCTAAAGGACCTCAGCAAAAGAAGACTCAGACAGTTGTGAAAACCGTAACCATTGAATATTTACCTCCAGAAATAGATGGAGAGGACGGAGAAGAGGACGGAGAGATGGAACAGGAAGTGGTTCCACAAATTATTCGTATCTACATCCAAGACAAAAACCATAAATTAACTGATCCCCCTGTGGAAGAATTTGAAATTACTTCAACAATCGATAAAAAGATTTCATTAGAAATTGTAGAAGGCGAGACAGGTGGATACCTTATCAAAAGGGATCAAGAGGTTGTAGCGCAAGATAGCGTATCATATGAATAAATTAGGGAGGCATAGGATGCCAAACGGACAAATAAGAAAAGCACTTAGTGGATTTTACTATGTATATGACAACGGTAACATCATACAATGCAGAGGGAGAGGCGTCTTTAGAAATAGAGGCGAGTCTCCTCTAGTAGGTGATTTTGTCGACTATACGGTAGAAGGAGAAAACGATGGAACTATCACCGTTCTTCATGAAAGAAAAAATAACCTAGTTCGTCCGCCAATTGCTAATATTGATCAAGCGATTTTAGTTTTTTCTATTAAAGAACCAGATTTTAATACCATTTTATTGGATCGCTTTTTAGTAGTTCTCGAATCGTTTAATATTGAGCCAATCATTTGCTTGACGAAAAGTGATTTAATGGATGAAAAAATGAAAAAAACAATGGCAGTATATATTTCTGACTATGAAAAAATTGGTTATGAAATATTAATGACCTATAAAGATGATCCGGCTTTTCATGAAAAAATTTCCCCGGTTTTAAAAGGAAAAACCACGGTACTAGCTGGTCAGTCTGGAGTAGGGAAATCTACTTTACTGAATACAATTCTACCTTCGCTAGATTTAAAAACAGGTGTAATTTCTGATGCTTTAGGAAGAGGAAAGCATACGACCAGACATGTAGAGTTAATAGAGGTTTGTGATGGTCTTTTAGCGGATACGCCTGGTTTTAGTTCCTTTGAATTCGATTTAATGGAAAAAGAAGAACTATCTAGTTGTTTTCCAGACTTTGTAGAACGTCAAGATGGTTGTAAATATCGTGGATGCTTACACGTAAATGAACCTAAATGTGCAGTTAAGCAAGCAGTAGAGCTAGGAGAAATAAAAGATTACCGATATAAACATTATCTACAGTTTTATGAAGAAATCGTAGAAAGAAAGCCGAGGTACTAAAAATGATAAAAATTGCACCTTCCATCTTAGCCGCAAATTTTGCTAAATTAGGAGAAGAAGTTTTAGAGGTTGAAAAGGCTGGAGCTGAACTTATTCATATTGATGTGATGGACGGCCACTTTGTTCCCAATATTACGATGGGTCCAATTGTTGTGGAAGCTCTTCGTCCACTAACAAATCTACCGCTGGATGTACATTTAATGATTGAAAATGCAGACCAGTACATTGAAGCTTTCGCTAAGGCAGGAGCTGATTATATTACAGTACATGTGGAGGCCTGTCCGCATCTACATAGAACTATTCAACTGATTCGTTCCTTTGGAGTTAAGCCCGGGATCGTATTAAACCCACATACACCAATAGAAACTATTCAACATGTGTTAGAGGATATAGACATGGTTTTATTTATGACAGTGAATCCAGGATTTGGTGGTCAAAAGTTTATTCATTCTGTTGTACCGAAAGTAAAACAGCTTTCACAGATTATTAAAGAAAGAAATCTTTCTATAGAAATAGAGATT
This sequence comes from Psychrobacillus sp. NPDC093200, assembly GCF_050280345.1. NCBI lineage: Bacteria > Bacillati > Bacillota > Bacilli > Caryophanales > Bacillaceae > Psychrobacillus > Psychrobacillus sp. NPDC093200. Next base: position 1,297,367 of record NZ_JBNNVC010000001.1, read on the forward strand.
GATGGTGGTATTAACGAAGAAACTATTGTTCCTTGTGTAGAAGCTGGTGCAACTATTCTTGTAGCTGGCTCTGCTATATACAACGCACCAGATAAAGCTAAAGCTCTTCAAAGAATTAAAGCTGCTGGATTAAGCGCGGTTTCTAGATGAAACGTGTCTTCATTTGTTCTGGAGGCCCTTTAGAGGAAGTTGTTGATCTTAGACAGCTTCCTTTTTTTCAAGAAGAAACTATTTTCATTGGAGCAGATAGAGGTGCCTTTCATTTAATCAATGCTAACATTATTCCAAATGAGATTATTGGTGATTTCGATTCTATTAGCGAGGAAGAGCTGAACGTTTTACGTGAAAAAATAACTCATATATCTATTTTGCCTACGGATAAGGATGAGACAGATACACACTTAGCGTTATTAGAGGCTATGAAATATAATCCAACAGAAGTCATTTTAACTGGTGCAAGTGGCGCACGCTTAGATCACTATCAAGCTGCTTTACATGACGTTTATTACTTCCAGAAACGGTATCCAAAAGTATCCTTTTATATTCAAAACAATAAAAATAAACTTCAATTTTTACTACCTGGTACTCATTACATACAAAAACAGGAAGAATACAAATATATTTCCCTCTACCCTTTTGGTGAGAAGATTGGGAACGTGAATCTTGATGGTTTCTTATACAATGTAGAAAATGAAGTAGTGAATTATGGTAATGCGAAGTTTACTAGTAATGAACAAGTAGAACGAACAAGTACTATCTCCTTTGAGTCGGGCATATGTTTAATGATAAGAAGCAGTGACTAAAAGGGAGGAAATATGTGTGAAGGTCTACACTTTTAAATTACCTAAATCAGTTAGTAGTATTATGAAGGTATGTATTCGTCTGTTTAAAAAGGACGAGGAGAAAAAATAGTTTTAGACAGAAATAATGCCAGGTCGACGAATAGTCAACCTGGCATTAACTATGAGAGCGATTATACGCGCTCAATTTTTCCTGATTTTAAAGCTCTAGCAGAAACCCATACACGTTTAGGTTTACCGTCTACAAGAATACGGACCTTTTGAAGGTTTGCCCCCCATGTACGCTTGTTAGCGTTCATTGCGTGAGAACGAGCATTACCAGAACGAGCTTTACGCCCAGTGATTGCACATACTTTTGGCATTATAATTTCCTCCTTTAAAAAAGAAGCTGAAAGATTTTTCAGTTCGATATTTCACATACTTTAATAATTTACCACAGTCTCTTTTGATAAGCAAGTATATCAAGAAAAAAACCTTTACACTATAAAATAGAAAAGTTGGTTTGGCTTTGACTTGCAGTAATGGTCTTTACATAGTTACTATAGTATCAGGAATTGTATTTTCACGAAATGGCAATCTAATTACACTTTATGCAAAAAGTAGACGAATAGAAACGTGTCTTTTATAATTTTAAAGGGTGTAGTACAATAAGGGATAGTCAAAAAGGACTTGGGAGGTTTCAACATGTCAATAGAATTAACAAATGAATTCGGGCACATTGATATATCACAAGATACAATTGCACAGATTGCTGGCGGAGCCGCGATTGAATGCTATGGTATCGTAGGTATGGCATCAAAGCATCAAATCAGAGATGGTTTAACAGATATATTAAGAAAAGAAAATTTTACTAAAGGTGTTATTGTTAGACAGGACAAAGAAGATCTACATATCGATATGTATATTATTGTGAGTTACGGAACAAAAATTTCTGAAATCGCTTATCAAGTCCAATCCAAAGTGAAATATACACTGAATAAATCTCTTGGTATGTCGGTGAAATCCGTAAATGTTTACGTACAAGGAGTTCGCGTGGCAAACGTGTGATTAAGGAGAGAAAACAATGAAATCAATCAATGGTAATCAATTTGCAGATATGGTCAAGATGGGAGCACACCATCTTTTTCAAAACGCGGACTATGTCGATGCATTAAACGTATTTCCTGTTCCTGATGGTGACACAGGGACAAATATGAATCTTTCAATGACCTCGGGAGCTAAAGAAACTGCTGCCCACACGAGTGAGCACATCGGTAAAACTGCTCAAGCATTATCCAAGGGGTTATTGATGGGGGCAAGGGGAAACTCAGGAGTTATCTTATCTCAGCTTTTCAGAGGCTTCGGTAAATCTATTGAGCAATATGCTACTTTGGATGCGAAGCAATTTGCTCAAGCTCTGCAATACGGCGTGGAAACTGCCTATAAAGCGGTTATGAAGCCGGTCGAAGGTACAATTTTGACTGTTGCTAAAGACTCTGCTAAAAAAGCAGTGGAAGTTAGTGAAACTGTTACAGATATCCCTGAATTAATGGCAGCTGTTGTAGAAGAGGCAAAACAATCACTGAATAGAACTCCAGACCTATTACCTGTTTTAAAAGAAGTTGGGGTAGTAGATAGTGGTGGACAAGGCTTAGTATTTGTATATGAGGGCTTCTTAGCAAGCTTAAAGGGAGAAGAACTTCCTGAGAAAACGGTTAGTAACTCTATGGATGATTTGGTAAGTGCCGAGCATCATAAAAGTGTTCAAGGATTTATGGACACGGCAGACATTGAATTCGGATTTTGTACGGAGTTTATGGTTCGTTTCGAAGAAGGGAAAAAATCCTTTGACGAAAATGATTTCCGCAATGATTTAAGTGCATATGGAGATTCTCTATTAGTAATTTCTGACGATGAGATTGCTAAAATTCATATACACTCTGAAACTCCAGGTGAAGTATTGACGTATGGTCAGCAATATGGAGATCTTATCAAAATTAAAATTGAAAATATGCGTCAGCAACATACGGAAATAGTTGGTGAAGGCCATTCAGCTGAAGCTGCTGTAAAAAAAGCTGAAGTGCATCCATATGCAGTGGTTACTGTTGCAATGGGTACCGGAGTTGCAGAATTATTAAGAAGCTTAGGTGCTTCAGCTGTAATAGAAGGTGGACAAACAATGAACCCTTCTACAGAGGATATTGTAAAAGCAATTGAATCGGTAGGTGCAGAGCGTGTATTAATCCTTCCAAATAACAAAAATATTGTAATGGCTGCTGAACAAGCGGCTGAAGTATTAGGAATAGAAGCAGCTGTTGTGCCAACAAAAACGATTCCTCAAGGGATGGCTGCAATTTTGGCATTCAATGCTCAAGTAAGTGTTGAAGAAAACAAAAAGAATATGACTGCAGCATTTTCTCATGTAAAAACTGGTCAGGTTACCTTTGCTGTTCGTGATACGTCCATTGACGGCGTTGAGATTAAAAAAGATGATTTCATGTCTTTAGCAGAAGGTAAAATTATTCTTTCTCAGCCTTCTAGAGTCGAAGCAGCCACTAAACTGGCAAATGAATTGATTGATAATGATTCAGAAATAGTAACTGTTATATACGGCGAAGATGTTTCTGAAGAAGAAGCAGGCAAGTTTGCTGCTTATATCGAAGAACAATTTGAGGATGTTGAAGTAGAACTTTATAACGGTAAACAACCGTTATATCCATATATCTTATCGGTCGAATAAAGAAGAGCGACTCCGCGTGGGAGAAATCCCACGCGTTTTTTTTAAGATGTGAGGCTGAATTATTAAAAAAATATTTGCTGACATTTTCATCAAACAATTAGGATATGTTAATTTAATCATCCTTTAACAAGTATGAGTATTGTATTTCTTTCGTACAATACTTTTGTTTAAACATCCCAATAAGTGTAAAATAGAATTATTAACATGAAAGAGAGGTCTGTCAATTGAAATTCAAGTCTGTTTTTGACATAATTGGACCGGTTATGATTGGACCATCCTCTTCTCACACTGCTGGAGCAGCACGTATAGGGCGGGTGGCAAGAGATTTATTTGGAAAGCAACCTACATGGGCAAAAATCCATCTTTATGGTTCCTTTGCCGAGACATATAAAGGACATGGAACGGATGTCGCAATTATCGGCGGCTTACTTGATTACGACACTTTTGATGAGCGGATTAAAACTGCGTTTAGTGATGCAGAAAAAGTTGGCTTGTCTTATGAATTTATCCCTGAGACAGGACATACCGAGCATCCAAACACAGCAAGGATTGTGTTAGGAGACGACGAACGAGAAATGTCGATGGTTGGTATTTCTATTGGTGGAGGTAAGACAGAAATAACTGAACTTAATGGTTTTCCATTAAGGTTATCCGGCAACTTAGCTGCTATATTAGTAGTTCATGAAGATCGTTCAGGATGTATTGCAAGCGTTGCCAATTGCTTGGCAAAGTATGATATAAATATCGGTCATATGGAGGTTTCTCGAAAAGAGAAAGGGAATATGGCCCTGATGGTTATTGAAGTTGACCAAAATGTGAACGAGGATATATTAGAAGAACTTAAGACCTTGCCGAATATAACCAAGGTTACAAGGATAGTAGATTAAGGAGGGGTACGATGGAAGTCTTATTTCGGAATGTGCGTGAATTAGTAGATAGAGCTAACAAAGAAAATAAGCTGATATCTGAAATAATGATCGAGCAAGAAATTCTTATGACAGAACGCACCCGTGAAGAAATTTTAACACAAATGGATCGTAATCTAACGGTTATGGAAGAAGCTGTAGAGAAGGGACTAAAGGGAGTTCATTCAACTTCTGGGTTGACTGGAGGAGATGCGGTACTTTTACAAGCTTATATGCAAAAGGGGAACTCTCTTTCAGGAGAGTTAATGCTGGATGCTGTAAGTAAAGCAGTGGCAACCAATGAGGTAAACGCGGCAATGGGTACTATCTGTGCAACACCTACAGCTGGATCTGCAGGTGTTGTGCCAGGAACTTTATTTGCTGTCAAAAATAAATTAAATCCAACTCGTGAACAGATGATCCGATATCTTTTTACTGCAGGTGCATTCGGGTTTGTCGTAGCTAACAATGCTTCTATATCTGGAGCTGCGGGTGGTTGTCAAGCAGAGGTAGGGTCTGCAGCGGGTATGGCCGCGGCCGCTATTGTAGAGATGGCTGGTGGTACACCGTCGCAATGCTCAGAAGCATTTGCTATTACACTAAAAAACATGCTTGGATTAGTTTGTGACCCTGTTGCCGGATTAGTGGAAGTACCTTGTGTGAAGAGAAATGCAATGGGTGCCTCTAATTCTTTAGTGGCAGCAGATATGGCTTTAGCCGGGGTTACTAGTCGAATACCATGCGATGAAGTAATAGATGCTATGTATAAAATAGGTCAAACAATGCCAACAGCATTAAAAGAAACTGCTCAAGGAGGATTAGCTGCTACACCAACAGGAAAATGGTTAGAAGCAAAGATCTTTGGCGGGGCTGTGGTCAGCAGTGGAAAATAAGGTAGACGAATTAGTTACCTCTTTAAAGGGTGTTGGAAGTGGGACTGCTAAGGCGTTAGAAGAGCTAGGGATTATCACATTAGAGGATTTAGTGATGACCTTTCCTTATAGACATGAAGATTTTCGATTAAAAAACTTAGCAGAAACAGCTCATAATGAGAGAGTAACAGTGGAAGGAAGGGTCGAAAGTGAACCTTCTCTTCTTTTTTTAGGAAAAAATAAATCCAGATTGCAGGTTCGTTTGTTGGCTGGACAGCATCTGATTAAGGCAGTATTTTTTAACCAAGCCTATTTGAAATCTAAAATTACACCTGGATCTGTAATCACGGTTACTGGCAAGTGGGACAGAGGGCGTCAGGTTATTAATGTCTCTACCTTTTCTGCAGGACCGAAAACGGACCAACAGGATTTTGAACCTGTCTATTCGCTAAAAGGGTCCATAAGCCAAAAGATTTTCAGACGATTCATGAGACAAGCTTTAGATGAGTTAAAAGGGTATATTATGGACCCTTTACCGGAATCTATCCGTTCCGCTTATAAACTACCCGACATAGTAGAAGCTCTCGAGGGGATACATTTTCCGCAGGATGCCAATCATTCAAAAAATGCAAGAAGACGGTTTGTTTATGAGGAATTACTTAACTTTCAACTAAAAATGCAGGCGATTAAGAAAGTCCGAAAAGAACAAAATGTTGGGAATAGTATTGCTTTTGACAATGAACGATTAAAAATCCTCATTGAATCCTTACCTTATGAGCTAACGGATGCTCAAAAGAGAGTTGTCAATGAGATTTGTCGAGATTTGAAGGAGCCACATCGTATGAATAGACTTTTGCAAGGGGATGTGGGATCTGGAAAGACAGTCGTGGCCGCTATTTGTTTATATGCAATTATTACTGCTGGATATCAAGGAGCTTTGATGGCGCCAACAGAGATACTTGCAGAGCAGCACGCCGCTTCCTTAGATGCATGGCTCGCTCCGCTTGGAGTTAGAATTGCACTTTTAACAGGATCTACCAAACAAAAAGCAAGAAGAATTGTATTGGAAAATTTAGCAGAAGGTAATATTGATTTGCTCATAGGTACTCATGCATTAATCCAACCTGAAGTTTCTTTTAAAAAGCTTGGTTTGGTTATAACCGATGAGCAGCATCGTTTCGGTGTAGAGCAAAGAAAAGTATTAAAGGAAAAAGGAGAGAATCCTGATGTACTTTTTATGACGGCAACTCCTATTCCACGAACTTTAGCGATAACAGCATTTGGAGAAATGGATGTTTCTATTATCGATCAAATGCCAGCTGGAAGAAAATCAATTGATACACATTGGATGAAGGAGGACCAACTTCCTAAACTAATTAGTCGGTTGAAAAAAGAACTAGCAAATGGTAGACAAGCCTATATTATCTGTCCCCTAATTGAGGAGTCTGAAAAATTAGACGTTCAAAATGCTGTCGATGTTTACAATATGATGTCAAATGAACTTGGTAAAGATTACACTGTTGGCTTAATGCACGGTCGACTTCACTCCGATGAAAAGGATGAAGTGATGAGAGAATTCACGGATGGAAATATTCTTGTGTTAGTTTCTACAACAGTTGTGGAAGTAGGAGTAAATGTTCCTAATGCTTCGTTCATGATTATTTTTGATGCAGAACGCTTTGGACTTGCTCAACTGCACCAACTTCGCGGAAGGGTAGGACGTGGAGAGCATCAATCTTATTGTATACTTCTTGCAGATCCTAAAACAGAAGAAGGAAAGGAACGCATGATGTCTATGACGGAAACTAACGATGGATTCGTTTTGGCAGAAAAAGATTTAGAACTTCGTGGACCTGGGGATTTCTTCGGGAAAAAGCAAAGTGGCTTACCTGAATTCAAAATTGCCGATTTGGTTCATGATTATAGAGCTTTAAATACAGCTAAAATAGATGCAGAACGTCTACTAGAATCTGAGCATTTCTGGAAATCCGATGAAATGGAAGGTCTTCGAAACACTCTGATAAATTCAAAAGCATTGGATGGAGAAAGGATTAACTAAAAAGAATGCATGGATGATGTGAAATCATTCCTTGCATTCTTTTTTTAATGTTTATATACTGATATTAGTACCAAGTGCTAAAATGGCGGTGAATAGCTTGAAATATACGAAAAAAGAAAGACAAAGGCTTTTATTAGAAACTCTAGATAAAAATCCTTTTATAACGGATGAAAATTTAGCATCTACCTTTAAAGTGAGTGTGCAAACTATTCGTTTGGATCGAATGGAGTTGTCCATTCCTGAGTTGCGTGAGAGAATTAAGTCTGTAGCTGCTCATAATTTTGAAGAAGAGGTTAAATCACTCCCAATCGATGAAGTGATTGGAGAAATTATAGATATAGATTTAGATAAGCAAGCAATATCCTTATTGGATATAACGCAAGACCATGTTTTTGCTAGAAATGGTATAGCTAGAGGACATCATCTATTTGCCCAAGCAAATTCATTGGCGGTCGCGGTCATTAACGATGAGCTGGCTTTAACGAGAAAATCCAACATTACATTTGTGCAGCCAGTGAAGGCTGGAGACCGAGTTATAGCAAAAGCTGTAGTTCTTTCCAGTGATCCTGAAAAAAACAGCACACTTATTAAAGTCACAAGCAAGGTAGAAAATGAAACAGTGTTTGTTGGCGAATTTAATATGTATCGAGAAACTATGACTTAAAAAAGGTGATTAAAAATGAAAATATCTATAGATGCAATGGGCGGAGATAACGCCCCTCATGAAATAGTTAAAGGGGTCTATGAAGCTTTAGAGGCTTTCGACGATCTAGAAATTATTATGTTTGGGGACGAGAATAAACTAGAAACGCTTGTAACTAAGCATGAACGTTTGAAGGTTGTCCATACAGATGAAGTGATTGAAGGAACAGATGAGCCAGTGCGTGCCATCCGTAAAAAGAAAAATTCCTCTATGGTCAAAATGGCAGAATCGGTCAAAAACGGTGAAGCGGATGCTTGTGTTTCTGCTGGTAACACAGGGGCACTGATGGCAGCGGGATTATTCATAGTCGGCAGAATTGACCAAGTAGATCGTCCGGCATTGGCTCCTACTCTACCAACAATTGATGGAAAAGGGTTTGTAATGCTTGATCTTGGTGCAAATGCAGATGCAAAGCCCGAGCATTTGCAGCAATTCGCAGTAATGGGAAGTGTCTATGCGGAGAAGGTTCGTGGGATTTCTAATCCGCGCGTTGGTCTTTTGAATATTGGAACGGAAGATAAAAAGGGAAATGAGCTAACGAAAGCCGCGTTTACACTTTTGAACGAGACCCCTGTTAATTTTATAGGCAATATAGAAGCTAGAGATTTATTGTATGGTGTGGCGGATGTAGTGGTAACAGACGGATTTACAGGCAATATGGTATTAAAAACGATTGAAGGTACGGCAGCAGGGATATTTACCTTATTAAAAGAAGCTTTTAATACTTCGACAAAAACTAAAATCTCAGCATTGCTTGTAAAGGATCAACTAAAAGTATTAAAAAATAAATTGGATTACTCAGAGTATGGTGGAGCAGGGCTTTTTGGCTTAAAGGCTCCTGTTATCAAGGCACATGGTTCTTCTAATGGACGTGCGGTATTCCATGCGATTAGACAAGCGCGAACAATGGTAGAAAATAATGTTTCCGACATTATCTACACAACATTACGAAAGGAATCCTCCAATGACTAAAATAGCTTTTATATTTCCAGGACAAGGTTCCCAGACTGTCGGGATGGGGCAACAGCTAATCGAAAGTAACAGTGAAAGAAAGAAATTTTATGAACGAGCAGATCAAAAGTTAGGGTTCTCCCTATCGGACATCATGTTGAATGGTCCATCTGAGGAACTTACTAAAACTTATCACGCGCAGCCAGCATTACTAACAACAAGCATAATGATTGCAAAATCTTTGATTGACATAGGTATTACGCCAGATTATACTGCTGGTCATAGCTTAGGTGAATACTCTGCGTTAGTAGCATCTGGAGCACTTAGCTTTGAAGATGCAGTTTCGCTAGTTCACCAGCGTGGTCTTTATATGAATGAAGCTGTTCCAGCTGGAGAAGGGGCCATGGCTGCAATATTAGGCCTCGAAGCTTCTTTGTTAAAAGAGGTCACGCAGGAAGTTTCAACCAATGGAGATATAGTGCAAATTGCAAATCTTAACTGCCCTGGTCAAATTGTTATTTCAGGAACAGCGGCAGGAGTAGAAAAGGCTTCTGCTAAAGCGAAGGAGGTAGGTGCTAAAAGAGCAATCCCCTTAGCCGTAAGCGGACCATTCCATTCCGAATTAATGAGACCAGCTGCACATAAACTAGATGCAGCAATTGATTCTATTAATCTTTCGGATGCAATACCTCCAGTTATTTCAAATGTGACAGCCTTGCCAGTAGAGAAGGCGGCAGATATGAAGGATCTATTAGTGGAGCAATTGTATTCTCCAGTCCGCTGGGAAGAGTCTATTCGACAAATGCTTGATCTTGGTGTGGATATATTTATCGAATGTGGTCCTGGTAAAGTATTAAGTGGTCTAGTCAAAAAAGTAGATCGCTCTGTTGCTACTTATTGTGTTTATGATGAGGCTTCCATGCAGCAAGCGATTACTGAAATAGGAGAGGTTATCAATGGGTAAATTAGATGGTAAATCCACAATTGTCACAGGTGCATCTCGAGGTATTGGTAGGGATATTGCACTTTACCTAGCAAGCGAAGGAGCAAAGGTAGCGGTAAATTATAGTGGGAGCAAAGAAAAGGCAGAAGCCGTAGTGAAAGAAATTCAATCGCGCGGTGGTGAAGCCTTTGCTATTCAAGCAAATGTAGATCAAGCTGAGGATGTCCAAAACTTGGTCAATCAAACCATTGAAACCTTCGGCTCCATTGATATTTTAGTTAACAATGCTGGCATTACTCGTGATAATCTACTGATGCGTATGAAGGAGCAAGAGTGGGATGATGTTTTGAATACAAACCTAAAAGGTGTGTTTCTCTGTACAAAAGCTGTTACGAGACAAATGATGAAACAGCGCAAAGGGCGTATTATAAATATAACTTCCATTGTCGGGGTATCTGGAAATGCTGGACAAGCCAATTATGTAGCTGCTAAGGCGGGTGTAATAGGTTTAACAAAATCCTCTGCAAAGGAATTAGCTTCTCGTAATATTACAGTTAACTCAGTTGCTCCTGGTTTTATCACAACTGATATGACTGATGCTTTACCTGAAGATATCAAAAAACAAATGCTTAGCCAAATACCTTTGGCAAAATTCGGTAATCCTGAAGACATTGCTAACGCGGTAGCATTTTTAGCATCAGACGATGCTAGTTATATTACTGGGCAAACTATCCACGTCAATGGCGGCATGTATATGTAATGCCAGACGGAACTTAAGTAAGCACTATCTGATTTAGAATGTATTATATTTCATGTGAAATAGCCTTTCATAGACAAGAAGTTTTTTGTATAATCATTGAGGGGAGGTGACAAATGTGTCAACAGTTTTAGAACGTGTAACTAAAGTTATCGTAGATCGTCTTGGAGTAGACGAAAGCGAAGTAAAATTAGAAGCATCCTTCCGTGATGATTTAGGTGCCGACTCACTAGATGTAGTTGAGTTAGTAATGGAGCTTGAAGATGAGTTCGATATGGAGATTTCGGATGAAGATGCTGAGAATATTTCAACTGTGGGTAGCGCAGTTAGCTATATTGAAAGCAAACAAGGCTAATATTAAATAGTCACATTTTTATATAGTTGCTCTATATACGAAGGTGGATAAAGTTAAATAGCAACAGAGACGTTTTTTATTCATCCGAATAAAAAGCGTCTCTATTTCTTTTTGCACATTGCTTTATAAACAGGTAAACTTAAACAGATAGATGTTAAGTAAGAAAGGCAGATCAGGATGAAAGTAAATAGAAAAAACAACCACCCTAAAAAAACGGGGTTCCCAGAAAGCGTTAAACAACAGTTCCAAAAATTTCAAAATCATTTTGAAATCCAATTCAATAATCCGACATTATTGTATCAAGCCTTTACCCATTCATCCTATGTGAATGAGCATCGACGTAAGTTTTTCACCGATAACGAACGCTTAGAGTTTCTTGGAGATGCCGTATTAGAATTATCGGTTTCTCAGTACCTATTTCAGCAATATGAGGTAATGAGTGAAGGTCAGCTTACTAAGCTTCGCGCAGCTATTGTATGCGAGCCTTCTTTAGTTGTATTTGCCAATGAATTAGGATTTGGTAAATATGTATTGCTTGGTAAAGGAGAAGAATTAACCGGCGGGCGTGAAAGACCGGCACTTTTAGCAGACGTGTTCGAAGCATTTATCGGTGCATTATATTTAGATCAGGGATTAGAGGTAGTCGTTTCTTTTCTAGAAAAGATTGTCTTTCCTAAAATCGAAGTCGGTGCTTTTTCGCATGTGATGGATTATAAAAGCCAGCTACAAGAAGTAATTCAACAAAAAAACAATGGTACACTTAGCTATGAAATTGTAGAGGAAAAAGGTCCGGCACATAACCGTACCTTTGTTTCACGTGTTATTTTAAATACTAAAGAACTTGGCGTCGGTATAGGACGTTCTAAGAAAGAGGCAGAGCAGCAAGCTGCCAGACTGGCGATACTCGCAATAAAGGATCAAGAACAGGAGGAATAATCGTTGTTCCTTAAGAGATTAGAAATTATTGGATTTAAATCATTTGCTGACAGAATTGGAATAGATTTCGTTCCAGGGGTAACAGCAGTGGTAGGTCCAAATGGTAGTGGGAAAAGTAATGTAACGGATGCTATCAGATGGGTACTAGGGGAACAGTCTGCAAAGTCGCTACGTGGAGCAAAGATGGAAGACGTAATCTTTGCAGGAAGTGATTCTAGAAAGGCATTAAACTTTGCAGAAGTAACCTTAATACTAGATAATTCTGATAATCGCGTCCCTCTTGATTTTGCTGAAATCAGCGTAACAAGAAGAGTTTATCGTTCTGGTGATAGTGAATATCTTCTGAACAAGCAACAGTGTAGATTGAAGGATATAACAGATTTATTTATGGATTCAGGACTTGGAAAAGAAGCGTTCTCTATTATTTCTCAGGGACGAGTGGATGAGATATTAAACAGTCGTCCAGAGGACAGAAGAACGATATTCGAGGAAACAGCAGGTGTTCTAAAATACAAGCAACGCAAGAAAAAAGCAGAATTCAAACTTATCGAAACCGATGACAATTTAAACCGAGTGCTCGATATTCTTCATGAGCTAGATGGACGAATGGAACCTCTGAAAATTCAATCCTCATTGGCTTCTGATTATTTAGAGATGTCTACGGAACTAAAGGATATTGAAATAGCGGTCATTGCTCATGATTTAAATCTTTTTAAGCAGGAAAGTGCAGAGCTACATAATCAACTTCAGCAAATAGACGAACAGAAGAAGCTTCTTCTAACGCAGGTTAGTGAGGCAGAAGCTGATATTCTTACTGTTAGAAGAATTATTGGTACAACTGATGAAAAGCTAGATAAAGATCAAGGGGAATTACTTGAAGTAAGCTCTGAGCTAGAACGTTTAGAGGGAAGAAAACTGCTACTTGCCGAGAAAAAACAGAATGCAAGTCAACAAATATCACAGCTTAAAAGAGCTTTGGAAGAAGAAAAGACCAAGCTGCAAACATTTGAAAAGCAATTGGAAGAAAACGTAGTATCCAGTTCTGAGAAAAAAATATTATTAAAAGAACTAAGAGCAAAGAAACTTCAAATAGACCATGTACTTAGCAAATCGGCCTCCGAAGTAGAAGAAGAAATCGAAAACTTGAAGGGCTCTTACATTGATTTGTTAAACGAAGAAGCAACGATGAAAAATGAAATGAAGCATATGGAACAGCAGCTTCAATTTGAACTAGTTTCTTCAGAAAAAATGGTAGAGGATTACCGTGAGATTAAAGAAGAGCTCGAAAAGCTTACAAATAGAAAAAAAGAGATAGAGAAGCAGCTAGAAAGTTGTCAAAAGAATTTGGCGCAAAAGGTGCTAGACTTTAAAACTAAACGAGAAACCTCTGATAAATTAGAGGCCTCCTATGAAGAACAACAGTCAATGCTTCAAAAAGCCTATCAAATGAAGCATCAAATGCAGGCAAGAAAAGACTCTTTGGAGGAGCTTGAGTCAGAGTTTTCCGGATATTTCCAAGGAGTTAAGGAAGTACTGATGGCTCGCGACAAAAAAGAACTAAAAGGGATTCATGGAGCAGTTGCGGAACTAATTCAGATTCCATCGGATTATATGAATGCAATTGATACGGCCATAGGCCAGCAATCGCAACATATTATTACAGATACAAGTCAAGATGCTCGACTGGCAATTGAATGGTTGAAAAAGAAAAGGGTGGGAAGAGCTACCTTCCTTCCATTACAGGTTATGAAGTCTCGTAAATTAACGGAGCAAGCATTGGCCCCTATTAAACAGCATCCATCATTTGTAAATACTGCTGATATGCTAGTGAATTATAATCCTGATTATAAAATTATTATCGAAAGCCTGCTAGGAAATATCATTATAGCGACTGATCTAAAGGGTGCTAACGAAATGGCAGCCCGATTACAATATCGATATCGTTTTGTAACGTTAGATGGAGATGTAGTAAATGCTGGCGGTTCCTTGACTGGGGGTTCCGTGAAGCAGCAGTCATCCGTCTTTACTAGAAAAGCTGAGCTAGAACAATTGAATGACAAGCTAGTGGAGCTACAACAATCTGTTCTACAAGCCGAAAAATCCGTTTCCTTTAAAAGGCAACAGGTTCAGCAACTGAAAATAGAGCTAGAAGAAGCTCGTCTATCCGGAGAAGCATTGCGCGAGGAAGAGCATAAGCTATTATCAGAAGACAGAGAATGTGTGGCAATTATTTCTCGGCTGACCAATCGATTATTAGAGTTTGACGAGGTGCAGACTGAAAAAAATCACCTACATGAGGATTTAGTCCGCAAAAAAGAACAAACAGCTAAACGTAGTGCAGAAATTAATGAATCCTTAAATTCCATTCAGCAAACAATTGATCAATTGCAATTATTAAAACAACAGTCGTTGCAGGAAAAAGACCAAGTACAAAATGAGCTTGGTGAACTTTTATCCTCTATTGCTGTAGTCAATGAACAAGTAAATCAGCAGGACAAAGAAAAGAAGCAACTGGAACAAGAGATTCAAACTTGTTCACAAAAAATCGGTACATTAGAAAAAGAAATTAGCTGGTTTGAAAATGATGATCAGTCTGGACCATCACCGGAAGAAATCAGTCAAATGATTATAAACTTTAAAGAGAAAAAAGATTATTTGATTGATCAAATCAAAACTGACAAAGAGAAAAGACTAGTACTTTCTCAAAAAGTTAATGATTCCGAAAATCATCTAAAGCAACTTCAGCAGCATGTAAATATATACGCCAATGATGAGCGTACATTAGAATTAAGGCTTGGAAAGCTAGAAGTAGAATCTAACTCGCTTCAAAATCAACTAGAAGAAACATATGAATTAACTTTAGAAGAAGCAAAACGAGATTACCCATTTAATATGGATGAGGAGCTTGCTCGTAAAAAGGTCAAATTGTTAAAGCGTTCTATTGAAGAGTTAGGTCCTATTAACTTAGGGTCTATACAAGAATTTGAACAAGTAAGTGAACGCCATTCTTTCTTGACTGAACAACGGGAAGATTTGCTTTCTGCTCAAGAGACACTTCATGAAGTCATTAAGGAAATGGATGAAGAAATGACCATCCGTTTCGAAACTACCTTTAATGAAATTCAAAGGAATTTTAAAGTGGTATTTAGACAGTTATTTGGTGGAGGACAGGCAGACTTAGTGTTAACGGATCCTAGTTCAATGCTTGATACTGGTATAGATATCGTGGCGCAGCCACCAGGCAAAAAGCTCCAAAATCTTTCTCTCTTATCTGGTGGAGAGCGTGCGCTAACAGCTATTGCCTTATTATTTTCTATCCTGCACACACGTCCGGTTCCATTCTGTATTTTGGATGAGGTGGAGGCTGCACTGGATGAAGCTAATGTAACTCGCTATAGTGATTACTTGAAGAAATTTAGTCATGATACGCAGTTTATCGTTATTACTCATCGCAAGGGCACTATGGAGGGAGCGGATGTCCTGTATGGAATCACTATGCAGGAATCAGGAATATCCAAGCTCGTTTCTGTAAAATTAGAAGAAGAATTAGTAACTTAAAAGGAGTTTAACTATGAGCTTTTTTAAAAAAATGAAAGAAAAGATGTTAGGTTCTACACCAGAGGCGGCAGAAACAGTCTCCATTACCAATAAATTTAAAGAAGGTCTATCGAAAACACGAAATCAGTTTACTTCTAAAGTAAATGACTTAGTAGCAAAGTATCGTAAGGTCGATGAGGATTTCTTTGAGGAATTAGAAGAAATTTTACTTCAAGCAGATGTTGGATTTGAAACAGTAGTGGAGTTAATGGACAAACTCCGCTTTGAAGTTCAACGAAAAAACATCAAGGATACAGCTGGTATTCAATCTGTTATTTCAGAAAAATTGGTAGAAATTTATGAAGCTGGAGATAAAGATTTAACAGAGCTTCAGCTAGAAGAAGATGGGTTGACTGTTATTCTTTTTGTAGGAGTAAATGGAGTAGGAAAAACTACGACCATTGGCAAGCTTGCACATCGATTAAATAATGATGGCAAGAAAGTTATGCTTGCTGCTGGAGATACATTCCGTGCCGGCGCAATCGATCAGCTTCAGGTATGGGGAGATCGTGTAGGAGTAGAGGTTATTAAGCAGGCGGAAGGATCGGACCCTGCTGCTGTTATGTATGATGCAATTCGAGCTGCAAAGACAAGAAAAGCGGATGTCTTGATTTGTGACACTGCTGGTCGCCTACAAAATAAGGTCAATTTAATGAATGAATTAGAAAAGATCCATCGTGTCATTTCAAGAGAAGTACCAAATGCCCCTCATGAGGTATTATTAGCTCTAGATGCCACTACAGGTCAAAATGCGCTTGTTCAAGCTCAAACTTTCAAGGAAGCAACAAATGTTACCGGAATTGTTTTAACAAAGCTTGACGGCACGGCTAAGGGCGGTATAGTACTTGCCATTCGTAACAAACTGCATATTCCAGTTAAATTTGTTGGTCTGGGAGAGCAAATGGATGACCTTCAGCCTTTTGATGCAGAGAAATACGTATATGGATTATTTGCAGAAGGCTTAGAGTTAGAAGAAACAACAGAAGACAAGTAATTTTACTTGACAGTTAAAGGCTCTGTTTATAAACTATAAGATGAACCATTACACATGGTAAGGAGAGATGGGCATGATTGAAAAAACAACTCGCATGAATTTTCTCTTCGATTTTTACCAGGCTTTATTGACAGATAAACAACGAAGCTATATGCAGCTTTATTATTTAGATGATTTATCACTTGGAGAGATTGCAGAAGAATATAATATCTCTAGACAGGCTGTTTATGATAATATTCGTCGCACTGAAGCTATGTTAGAAGAATATGAAGATAAATTAAATCTTCTATCTAAGTTTGAAAAACGACAAGAAACCATTAAACAGCTTTTACAAATAGCAAAAGATAAATCATCAGTAGAACTGACTCAACTCATTGAGCAATTAAAAGAATGGGATTAGGAGGCGAGCTTGCATGGCATTTGAAGGATTAGCTGAGCGTCTTCAAGGGACGATTCAGAAAATCAAAGGAAAAGGCAAAATTTCTGAGGCTGATGTCAAAGAGATGATGCGTGAGGTTCGCTATGCGTTATTGGAAGCGGACGTTAACTTAAAGGTAGTAAAAGAGTTCGTCAAAAATGTTTCAGAACGAGCTGTTGGTCAAGAGGTTATGAAAAGTCTAACTCCAGGTCAACAGGTCATTAAAATTGTAAAAGACGAATTGACCCAGTTGATGGGTGGAGAACAAAGTCAAATAGCTTTCTCTTCTAGACCACCAACTGTGATTATGATGGTGGGGCTTCAAGGTGCCGGTAAAACAACTACTACAGGTAAGCTAGCCAACGTACTTCGTAAAAAATACAATAAAAAACCTTTATTGATTGCTGCGGATATTTATCGTCCTGCTGCTGTTAAGCAGCTTGAAACGATTGGAAAACAGCTTTCTTTACCTGTTTTTCAACTTGGTACTGATATTTCACCAGTAGAAATAGTTAAAAAGGGTCTAGAGCATGCAAAAGAGGAGCATTATGACGTTGTGATCGTCGATACGGCTGGTCGTCTTCATATTGATGAGACTTTAATGCAAGAGCTTAAAGATATTCGCGCCTTAAAAGAACCAGATGAAGTATTCTTAGTAGTAGATGCAATGACAGGGCAGGATGCAGTCAATGTAGCTAATAATTTCAATGAATCGATTGGAATAACTGGGGTAGTTCTTACAAAGTTAGATGGGGATACTCGAGGAGGAGCAGCTCTTTCCATACGTTCAATCACTCAAAAACCGATTAAATTCGTCGGAATGGGAGAAAAAATGGATGCTCTAGAGCCGTTCCACCCGGAGCGTATGGCTTCTCGGATTTTAGGCATGGGCGATATGATGTCTCTAATTGAAAAAGCACAAGCGAATGTGGATGAAGAAAAGGCGAAGGAATTGGAAGAAAAATTCCGTACGCAGTCTTTTACATTCGATGACTTTTTAGAGCAGCTTAGCCAAGTTAAACAAATGGGTCCACTAGATGAAATTTTAAAAATGCTTCCAGGAGCAAATAAAATTAAAGGGTTGGAAAATGCAAAGGTCGATGAGAAGCAAATGGATCGTGTAGAAGCGATTATATACTCTATGACTACGCAAGAGAAGACGAATCCTGAGATTATTAATGGACCAAGAAAGAAAAGAATTGCTAAAGGGTCTGGAACAACAATTCAAGATATTAACAGACTTTTGAAGCAATTTGAAGACATGAAAAAAATGATGAAGCAAATGACTAATATGCAACAAAAAGGAAAGAAAAAGATGAAAATGCCTGGTTTTGACTCTCTTTTCAAGTAAATTTCCTAGAAAAAAATAAGGTGTTAAGAAAAAACACTTTACAAACAATTAAAACCTTGATAATATACTATCTTGTGTGAAACTATTCGGAGGTGCAATAAAAATGGCAGTTAAAATTCGTTTAAAACGTATGGGAGCAAAAAAATCTCCTTTCTATCGTATTGTAGTAGCAGACTCTCGCTCACCACGTGACGGTCGTCAAATTGAAACAGTAGGTACTTACAACCCACTTACTAAACCAGCAGAAGTTAAAATTAACGAAGAATTAGCGTTAAAATGGCTTCAAGATGGTGCAAAACCATCTGATACAGTACGTAACTTGTTCTCTGAACAAGGTATTATGGAAAAATTCCATAACGCAAAACTCGGCAAATAATCGGAGGGGACATTGTGAAGCAGCTGATCGAAGCAATCGTTAAACCATTAGTTGATTATCCGGACAAAGTTCAGGTGGAAAAGGAAGAAAGTGCAAACCGTATAGTTTACAAACTTTCTGTACATCCTGAAGATATGGGAAAAGTAATTGGCAAACAAGGAAGAGTAGCTAAATCTATTCGTACTATTGTTTACTCAGCAGCAGGCAGTCACCAAAAGAAAACATATGTCGACATATTAGATTAACTTCATTTTAGAATGAAGCTAATACCACTAGCGAATATATTTTGCTTTAGGTAAATGTAATATTAAGAAGAGGGAGAACAATTTGTTCTTCCTTTTTTGATAGGAGGAAATATATTATATGGAATGGTACAATGTTGGAAAAATCGTCAATACCCATGGGATTTGGGGAGAGGTACGTGTCATTTCTACTACAGACTTTCCGGACGAGCGTTATCAGGTAGGAAATGAACTTGGACTTTTTAAGACAGATGGCTCTAAGCCGATTATCGTAAAGATTACAAGTTACAGAAAGCATAAAAACTTTGATTTGCTAACTTTTGAAGGTTATACATTGCTTAAGGATGTGGAAGCTTTCCGTGATGCGACATTGAAAGTATCAGAGAAATATCTGACAGAGTTAGACGAAAATGAATATTACTACCACGAAATTATTGACTGTACAGTTATTTCTACTGAAGGAGAAACAATCGGAACAGTTACTGAAATTCTACAAACGGGTGCGAACGACGTTTGGACAGTGCAACCTTCTAAAGGAAAGGCGCACTACATCCCTTACATTGAGGATGTAGTGAAGAAAATAGATGTGGACAAGAAGGAAATCACGATTGAAGTGCTAGAAGGTTTATTATCATGATGAAAATTCATATTCTTTCGCTATTTCCAGAAATGTTTACAGGTGTATTTAATTCATCTATTTTGAAAAAAGCGCAAGAGAAGAATGAAGTATCTATTGATGTAGTAAATTTCAGAGAGTATTCAGGAAACAAACATCATCAGGTGGATGATTATCCTTATGGTGGTGGAGCAGGTATGGTATTAAAGCCAGAGCCTATTTTTAATGCAGTAGAAGCTCTTCCTCCAAGTACTAATGGGAATAGAAGAATTATATTGCTATGTCCCCAAGGAGAGCGTTTTAACCAGCAAAAAGCAGAGGAATTAGCGAAGGAAGAGGAGCTTGTTTTTATATGCGGTCATTATGAAGGATATGATGAGCGTATCAGAGAGCATTTAGTGACAGACGAAATTTCGATTGGCGATTTTGTTTTGACAGGTGGAGAATTAGCAGCAATGACAGTAGTGGATAGCGTTGTGAGATTACTGCCAAATGTTCTCGGTAAGGCTGCATCTCATGAACAGGACTCTTTCTCGACCGGACTTCTTGAGCATCCTCATTATACACGTCCAGTAGAATATCGTGGATATAAGGTACCTGATGTTTTATTGTCAGGTAATCATGCTGCTATAGATAAATGGAGAAGAGATCAGTCCTTAAAACGGACGTTCGATAGAAGGAATGATCTACTAGAGAATGCTGATTTAACTGAAGCAGAAAAACAAATGCTTCAATCTATCAAAGGGTTATAAATTATGATTGCATATTGCTAGTAGGTATGATATATTTTACTATGTGCTTTTATGTAAAGTACTGATTTTGGGTGTTCCGCTGCAACAGGTAATGTGTGTAAGAGCATTCTATATAAGGAGAGAAAATGATGCAAAACATTATTTCAGAAATCACAAAAGAACAATTACGTACGGATCTTCCAACTTTCCGTCCTGGTGACACAGTACGTGTACACGTTAAGGTTGTTGAGGGAACTCGCGAACGTATCCAAATGTACGAAGGTGTTGTAATCAAACGTCGTGGAGGCGGAATTAGCGAAACTTTTACAGTTCGTAAAATCTCTTCCGGTGTTGGTGTAGAACGTACTTTCCCAGTACACACACCAAAAATTGCAAACTTAGAAGTTATTCGTCGTGGTAAAGTTCGTCGTGCTAAATTGTACTACCTACGTGAACTACGCGGTAAAGCTGCTCGTATTAAAGAGCGTCGCTAATAGTGTAAGTAAGGCAGAAATGCCTAATGTAAATGTTGTAGTGGAAGTGAACTCACTTTTGCTACAACATTTTTTACTTTTAGGAATTTATAGTATAGGTGTTTTATTAATCTAATATATAATTCTTGCGTTTTAGGGCATATATAATTAAATAGCTTTTAAAACTATGTCAAAAAACGCATTCATTTACCTCTGTTTGTTGTAATTACAATAATGGAGTACATAGTTCTAAATTTAAAATGACTTAAGCATTAAATTTATGAGAATTTATTATTGTCGATGGAAATCTTTTTGCCTCTCTAACATTTTCCTTGTACAATATAAAGAGTATATAAAGGGGGCAAATGAATGAGACAAGCACAAAAAGAAAAGAAGAATGAGTTATGGGAATGGTCAAAAGCACTTTTAATTGCTTTTGGACTAGCGGCAATAATTCGCCTCTTTTTGTTTACCCCTATAATTGTGGACGGAGAATCAATGATGCCGACCTTAGAAAACGGGGATAGTATGCTAGTTAACAAAATTGGTTATATAGTTGGTGAGCCAAAACGATTTGACATTGTTGTATTTCATGCTCCTGAGCAGAAAAATTATATCAAACGTGTAATTGGACTACCTGGTGATCATGTTGAATACAAAAATGACCAACTTTACATTAATGGTAAAGAAGTATCTGAACCCTATTTAGACCAGTATAAGGATGATATAACTGAGGGAACACTAACCGATGACTTTACTCTTGAAAGTATAACTGGGGATAAAGAAATTCCGGAAGGTTATGTTTTCGTAATGGGAGACAACCGCAGATATAGTAAAGATAGTCGAATGATTGGTTTAATTGAAATTGATGAAATTATAGGAAAAACAAACTTTGTTTTTTGGCCAATTGGTGAGGTTGGCTTTGTTAAATAAGCATTTACGAAAGTAAGGAGGTAATTACCTCTTCCGGCTATTTTGACGAATTAGCTGAGTGCTTCAAGAAGGAGGTGCGATATGACGATACAATGGTTTCCAGGTCATATGGCCAAAGCGAGAAGAGAAGTTACCGAAAACCTAAAGCTAGTAGATATTATATTTGAATTAATTGATGCACGTTTGCCTTTGTCTTCAAGAAATCCAATGTTAGACGAGGTAGTCCATCAAAAGACAAGGCTACTTATTTTAAACAAAATGGATATGGCAGACGATACTCAAACAAAAAAATGGATAGCGTATTTTGAATCAAAAGGGCATCCTACAGTAGCGATAAACTCTTTAGAAGGAAAAGGTCTACAAACTGTTTTTAAGGCCTCTAAAGAGCTTTTAAAGCCTAAATGGGACCGTATGAAAGAGCGTGGGATTAAACCGAGAGCTATTAGAGCCATGATAGTGGGTATTCCGAACGTAGGGAAATCCACATTGATTAATCGATTCGCTAAAAAGAACATTGCTAAAACTGGAAATACTCCAGGTGTAACAAAAAGACAGCAATGGATTAAGGTTGAGAAGGAAATAGAGCTGCTGGATACTCCGGGTATTTTATGGCCGAAATTTGAAGACCAAGAAATAGGTTACAAGTTAGCTCTTACTGGCGCTATTAAGGATGCGGTCATAAATATGGAAGACTTGGCGATATATGGACTGCGCTTTTTGGAGAGCCATTATCCGAGAAGAATGGAAGAACGATATAAAGTTACAACAGTGAGTGAAGACCTAGTGGAAACCTTTGATCATATCGGGAAGCTAAGAAGATGCTATGGACCCGGTGGAGAGGTTGACTACGATCAGGTTGCTGAGTTAATTGTTCGTGATATTAGAAATCAGCAATTAGGAAAGCTAACTTTTGACTTTGTAAATGAATATGAGTGAAAAATTTTACCCTTTTTACCTTTTGGTAAAGAGGGTTTTCTCGATTTATAATATTTTTAGCCGATACATATATAAATTGAAAGAAAGATGAAGTGAATAAAATGCTACGTTTACAGGAATTAAAAGAAAAATTAAACTTTGCAGATGGTACAGAATCGTGGATGAAAGAATTAGAACAGGATCCAAGGGCAGGGGCGCAGAAGTTATTAGGAAGCTGGAAGAGAAAACAGCTAATTCAGCAACTAGAAAGAGAAGCGCATATAGAGAAAGTAATGTTTGATAAGAGTTTTGACATTAACCAAAGTGGACTCATTGCAGGAGTAGATGAGGCAGGCAGAGGGCCATTAGCGGGCCCAGTTGTCACTGCCGCTGTGATTTTAAACGACAATACAGATAGCTTAATTGGCCTAAATGACTCTAAGCAGGTTTCTAGGGTTAAAAGAAACGAACTAGCTATGAAGATTAAAGAAAATGCTATAAGCTATTATGTACATTTTCAACCTGTTGAAAAAATTGATGAGTTAAATATTTATGAAGCAACGAAGCAATCGATGGTGGAAGCTGTCTATAACCTAAAAAAACAACCTGCTGTTGTATTAGTAGATGCTATGAAGTTGCCAATAGAAATAGAGAATCATTCCATAATTAAAGGCGATGCACAAAGCTTAGCGATTGCAGCGGCTTCCATTCTTGCCAAGACGGCAAGAGATGAATATATGGACGAACTTCATGAAAAGTTTCCTGTCTATCTATTTAACAAGCATGCTGGTTATGGAACGAAAGAACATATTGAAATGATTATGCAGCATGGTCCAACCGTGCACCACCGTAAAACTTTTGAACCGATTAAAACTTTATTGAGCGAGGTGAAACTATGACTGGATCCTCTTTTTCATCTATTCAAGCGCATATGCCAAACGCCATTTCTTCGAAAATGCCAATGACTATGAAAGATGGACAAGTAGTACATGGTACTATTAAGAAGCTTTTCCCAAATCAAACAGCAGAAGTTCAAATAGGTAATCAAAAGATTATTGCTAAGCTAGAGACTCCTTTGAAGGCAGGAGATGCTCACTTTTTTCAAGTAACTAAATCCGAACCTGAAGTACAGTTGAAAGTAGTCGCAGGTCCCTTAGGCGGAAACACAGCAGTGCAACAGGCACAGCAACTGCTACAGGCGATGAACCTGAACAAGTCTAGTGAACTACAAGCAATTGTTCAGTTTTTTATAAAAGAACAAATTCCTATTTCCAAGGAATTGCTATTACAGGCAGAACAGCTGATCAAGCAACTTCCTGCCAATATTTCTGTAAGAGAAGGATTGGAAGCAATTCAAAAAATGATAGACTTGAAGGTTCCTTTGACATCAAATATGTTTGAAACAATATTGAGTGGGAAATCTACTGATGGTTTTTCTTCCTTAATTGCTAACATGAAAAATGTATTACAACAGGATCAAATACTCTCTCCCTCCTCTAAAACACTTATTCTTCAAAGTCTACAGAAGGTAGGAGAACCTTTTAACATGCCCGTGGCAGGTGCTATTTTAGGTAAACAGCTGGAAATACTTCAAAATTTACAGCTTCCTACAAGCACCCGACTACCAATATTACAACAGTTGAAAAATGCTGCTATTTTACCTTCAGAAGCTACATTAAATAATCCTGTGCCAACTTCAAGCAAGCAGGCACTAACACAAACAGCGGGTGAAATAGTTAGTAAATTAATACAACCTAATATAGAAAATAGAGGTGGGGCTATAGAGCAAGTGCGTCAATGGATTCAAGCTCAGCCTTTGCTTACAGCAACACAAAAGGATCAAATTTTAGCAACCTTGAAAAATGGGGAAGTTAGTCCGAATGTTGTAGCACAATCCTTGGTAAAAGTTTTTTCAGAGCAAAGTCAACAAGCCATTTTTATGAGGGACTTAAATGGGTTTACGCCTAAAGACCACTTAGTTTCTTTGTTAGGAAAAGGTTCTTCAAATGAAATGATTAACCAATCCTTAGACCAAGTAAGCCTATTAAGTAAGGACTTATCCTTTGCTACTCAGAGAAATCATGCAGAGCAAGCAGTGCTAAGTCAATTAGATGGCAAGGCTTTTGAACACGCGATGAAAGAAGTATTAAAATCTCTTGGCTTTAGCTATGAGGGGAGTCTTGGAAGTGAAAAAGAAAATGTTAGACAACTAGCAAACCAGTTAAAGCCACAACTTGTTGAGCTACTGCAAATGTCTAATTTACCTAATGTCATTAGAGAAGGAGCAGAATCAATTCTTGGAAGAATGAATGGCTTGCAGCTCCTTTCTGGAGAAAATGGTCCACAGCATCAGTTACTAATGCAAATTCCGTTAGAATTTTTAGGCAAACGAATGGATGCGACATTAGAATGGAATGGAAGAATGAAGGAAGACGGGAAGATAGATTCAGAATTTGCAAGAATCATGTTCTATCTTCAATTAGACTCTCTAAAGGAAACGGTTGTTGATATGCAAGTTCAAAACAAGATTGTCACTATTAATGTCTTCAATGATGATCAAACGATTGGTATGATTGCTAATCAGTTTAAAGCTTCACTCAAGGATGGTCTCGCTTCCACAGGGTATCAATTATCTGGAGTTTTCGTAAAAACATTTGATGAACAGAAATCTAATGCGCTATGGAAACAAAAAAACACTTCTATAGAGCAAGGAGTGGATATACGAATATGACAGAGGGGAAGTTCGTCAGAAAAGAAGCAGTTGCTTTAACTTATAAACCAGGGAACAATGAAGCTCCAACAGTTGTAGCAAAGGGAAAAGGGAAGATCGCTGAGAACATATTAGAAAAAGCTAAAGAGCACTCAGTACCTATACAGGAGGATGCTAGCCTAGTGGAGCTCCTTGGACAACTAGATATTAATCAATCTATTCCAGAAGAGTTATACCAAGCAGTAGCTGAAGTCTTTGCATTTATATATAAGGTGGATAAAGAAAAGGGCAAAGTATAATATTTTACCTTTTTCGACATCTATTTTGAATATTCTATGTTTTTAAGAATCATTAGACTTTTGTGGACAAGTTGTGACAGCTTTATTACAATGATAGAGGTAGCAGATTAGTGACATTAGTTTGAGGGAGGATGTATAAATGAATATCCATGAATATCAAGGTAAACAGCTCCTTAGACAATATGGCGTAGCAGTTTCTAATGGAATCGTTGCTTTCTCACCAGAAGAAGCGGTGAAGGCAGCTAAAGAATTAGGCTCTGACGTTATTGTTGTAAAAGCGCAAATCCACGCAGGTGGACGTGGTAAAGCTGGTGGAGTTAAAATTGCAAAAAATTTGGACGAAGTACGTGAATATGCTAAAGAACTTTTAGGCAAAGTTCTAGTTACTCACCAAACAGGACCAGAAGGTAAAGAGATTAAACGTCTACTTATCGAAGAAGGTAGCAAAATTAAAAAAGAATATTATGTAGGCTTAGTATTAGACCGTGCAACTTCACGTGTAACATTAATGGGCTCTGAAGAGGGCGGTATGGACATCGAGGAAGTAGCAGCAAATTCTCCAGAAAAATTATTTTATGAAGAAATTGATCCTGTTGTAGGATTAACTGGATTCCAAGCTCGTCGTATGGCATTCAACATGAATATTCCAGCGAAACTTGTGAACAAAGCAGCTAAATTTATGCTTGGTCTATACCAAGTGTACAAAGAAAAAGATGCATCTATCGTTGAGATTAACCCATTAGTAGTAACTGAGGACGACAATGTTTTAGCGTTAGACGCAAAATTTAACTTTGACAGTAATGCATTATACCGTCATAAAGACATTTTAGAACTTCGTGATTTCGATGAAGAGGATCCAAAAGAAATCGAAGCATCTAAATATGACTTAAGCTATATTTCTTTAGATGGGAATATCGGATGTATGGTTAACGGAGCAGGTTTAGCTATGGCAACTATGGATACAATTAGCTACTATGGCGGCTCACCCGCTAACTTCCTGGACGTTGGGGGCGGTGCTACAGCTGAGAAAGTTACTGAAGCATTCAAAATTATCTTAGCTGATCCAAACGTTAAAGGTATTTTCGTAAATATTTTTGGTGGGATTATGAAATGTGACGTTATTGCTGAGGGTGTTATCATCGCGGCAAAAGAAGTTGGACTTCAAGTACCACTAGTAGTTCGTTTAGAAGGAACTAATGTAGATTTAGGTAAAAAATTATTAAATGAATCAGGCTTAAACATTGTTGCGGCAGATTCAATGGCAGACGGTGCTCAAAAAATCGTTAATCTTGTAGGATAAGAAAGGCAGGGACATAAAATGAGCGTATATATTAATAAAGATACTAAAGTAATTGTTCAAGGAATTACGGGCTCAACTGCTCTTTTCCATACAAAACAAATGCTAGAATATGGTACAAAAATCGTTGCTGGGGTTACTCCTGGTAAAGGTGGAACAGAAGTAGAAGGCGTACCTGTATTCAATACAGTAACTGACGCTGTAAAAGCTACAGGTGCTAATGTATCTGTAATTTATGTACCAGCACCATTTGCTGCTGATGCGATTATGGAAGCGGTTGACGCTGAGCTAGATATGGCTATTTGTATTACAGAACATATTCCAGTTTTAGACATGGTAAATGTGAAGCGCTATATGGAAGGTAAGAAAACACGTTTAGTGGGACCAAACTGCCCAGGTGTTATCACTGCTGATGAGTGTAAAATTGGTATTATGCCAGGATATATTCATACAAAAGGTCATGTAGGAGTTGTTTCACGCTCTGGTACTTTAACTTACGAAGCTGTTCATCAACTAACTCAAGAAGGCATTGGTCAAACTACTGCCGTTGGTATTGGTGGAGACCCAGTAAACGGCACAAACTTTATCGATGTATTAAAAGAATTTAATGAAGATGAAGATACTTATGCAGTTGTTATGATCGGAGAAATCGGTGGTACTGCTGAAGAAGAGGCTGCTGAATGGATTAAAGCTAACATGAAAAAACCAGTAGTTGGATTTATCGGTGGACAAACTGCACCTCCAGGTAAACGTATGGGTCATGCTGGAGCAATTATCTCTGGTGGCCAAGGTACAGCAGAAGGTAAGATTAAAGCAATGGAAGCAGCTGGCATGAAAGTAGCGGCTACACCATCTGTAATCGGTGAGACTTTAATCGAAGCTATTAAAGAAGCCGGAATTTACGACGCTTGTAAAACACATTAATAATATTTGTGCGGCTCATCAATGATGGGCCGTGCTTTTTAATAAAAATTAAAACAGCTAGTTATAATCATCATTAACAATCCAATTAAAAAGGAGCAAATAGATGACAGTACGATTTAAAAACCGCATACTTGCCCTCCATTATGTATTCCCAGTCCCTCTTCCCAAAATATACTCACTTCTTAAGCAAGATCCAGATTTATCACAACTTGAAGAAATCCAACCAAGCCTTCTAGCAAAATTGTGTAATATTACTATAGAACGAGCTATTCATCTGAAGAATATGTACAAAGAGTTTATTCGACATCCAATCCTCGAAACATATGAGAAGCACAATATCCTTCCGATTATTTACAATGATGATATTTATCCAGAAAGTCTTCTAAATTTGTACGATCCTCCAGCTATTTTATACGTACAAGGGGATATTCGTTTCCTAGCAAACAAAAGGAAGATTGCTATAATAGGTTCTAGAAAGGCAACCTCTTATTCAGAAACTAGTATTGAGAAGATATTACCTCCTCTAATTGAAAAAGATTTTATCATAGTAAGTGGACTAGCAAGCGGTGCAGACACAATAGCTCATCGGAAAACGATTGAAATGGGCGGCAAAACAATAGGAGTGCTAGGCACAGGGCTTTTTAATATGTATCCAAAAGATAATAAGGAACTAGCTAATTTTATGTCGAAGCATCACTTATTAGTAACAGAATACCCTCCATATATTACCCCTAAAAAGTGGAATTTCCCCATGAGGAATCGAATTATTAGCGGTTTGTCGTTAGGTGTCGTTATTACAGAGGCGAAAAAAAAGAGTGGTACAGTTTCTACAATGGAGCATGCCTTAGAAAATGGAAAAGAAATTTTCGCAATCCCGGGTTCAATCGATTCAGATCTTTCAGAAGGGCCACATCACCTTATTTTAGAAGGGGCAAAGCCAATTTGGAACGGCCATCAAATCATAGAAGAATTGATCAAAATCACCTAAATTTTGCTTTTTAAAAATTGCATTTCTCAGAAAAATGTTATACTTTTTTGGAAATCTCATCAATACCAAGCTGAGTACCGCAAACTAGAGGTCGATTATCGTAAACAAAGTACTGAACTTGCTCGAGTAATAAGTAATGCTTGAGAAGTTAAAATACACCGCTCAAATCAATGTGAGATAAATGAAGCATCATAGAACAGGCAGATTTGATGGCTACTAGGATGTGATCCACATTGCTAATCCCAACTATGTACATGGCCGTGGACCGCCAAGTGATGACAGTTAGTGGACATTTAAACAAACAAGAGATTAGTAGTTTTAAACGGAGGGTTGGCGATTAGAACAACCACAAATCAATAAAACAGGAATACCAGTACAAACCTAGAGGAGGGAACATTCAAGAAACCAATTATCGATTTAAATACATTTGCAAGTGGTGCACTAGCTGAAAAGGTAAATATCGAGTTGCAGATAGCTCTTGATAACATTGCTGACCCAAATACGGACCATAAGAAAGCTAGAAAGGTTACAGTTAGCTTAACACGTAAGGCAAATGAGAAGCGTAACCTAGCTGATGGAATGAGTAAAGTGATATGGCATGATGATGCTCAAATTGTAAAAATGAATGTTCGTAAATTTTACTCGGAGAATCCGAGGGCTGTAGTGAAGGTGGAATGGTAATTATCAACACTATTACCACAGCTGTGGATAATTTATTGAAAATTTAAAAAACGTGGTGTTATGAGATGGTGAATTAGGAATCTATTGCCTAAAAGTACTAAGCCAGTCAAATAATTGCTCATAGTTACTAGAGAATAATACATTCTCCTTGCTATTAGAATTTTGAAGATGATTTAAAATATCCCCTTCTTCTAATAAAAAAGCGATTGCAATAGTGTTGTCTAGTATATTATTAGAAAAAAATTTATCTTTCCATAATTTTTGAACAGAAAAATGTTCTGGAGTATAACCTTTACGATTAACGAACAACTTAAACTTTTTTTCCTGACTAATAAAGGGATAGCATGCTTTCTCGAATGAATTAAACCAAGTATCTACATCAGTAGTGGTTATGTAACCTGTCAAATTAGTAATAATAATATCTTCATAAAAAATGGATGTACTCAAATTTTTAATATTCAAGTGAAAATCAACTCCTTACCATTATTATAAAGTAATGTAGCGAAAAAAAAGAGCCATAGAGGCTCAGAAGCAAACTGATTAAGTAATGGATATTCTGTTCGATTTAATATTTACATCTCATAATCGCACTATACACCGCTTGAATCACTGACAACAGCCTTTATTACTTCAACTTTTTTATCAGCATGTGCAGGTGAGGAAACAACTAAAATAAGTGCAGAAGTTAACAATGCTGTAGTAATCCACTTTTTCATATTTTCACCTCCTTCAACACTAATAATTAAACTATATAATATTATAAATATTTTGAAAACACTGAATGAGTAATAGGTAAATAGGCTAGTTGATTAGAAAGTAAGTGACTTATAGGTCGCACTAGAAACATAATGAGCAACAACTCTATTTTCTTGCATCTTCATATCTAGCATCTTTATTTCTAAATAGAAGCCAAGTAAAAAAAATATTTAATGAAACCATGATGATGTCATGACCAAGTTGCCCACCGTCAATTGTATGTAAATTATTCATTATGGCAATTGGGATTACAAGCAATAATAAAATGGACAAAGCAATCCAATGTAAATTAATACATATTTTTCTAAACATATTTCCACTCCTTATAAGAACGCTTACCAATTTTAATTGAGTGTTAATAATATGTAAAGAATGTGTCATAGTTCGTAGATAGTACGTCGCAATATAAAAAGGATCTTCTAAAGAAGATCCTGAGACCAACTGGACAATAAAGCGGAGGTTAAAAACAGACACACACCCCAGCTGTTTTATAGCATATGAGTGGGGAAAATTATTGAATGGGTATTTGTCTAGAAAGGTGCAATGGTTTAGCACTTTATTTAAGTTTTTTTCAATTTGCAAGCATAGTGCTGTCATAACGAATAGTTATAAACCGTTATCTTTCAGGTTAACCGAAAGCGATCCATTAGTTTGTAATTGTGCAAAGTACACCTCTTCAATCAATTGAACCCCTTGTTTACGTAGCTTTTTCATTACCCATTCTTCGTCTAAATTTAATTCTTTTAAATTTTTAACTAGAAGTTTGCCATCTGATATGATTTCTGTTGGCATAAAGGTAGGTAAAGAAACATCTGCCTTCACATCTTGTTTTGTTGCGTTTTGTTCCGAAGGCTTTTTGAATACACTAAGCTCTCCATTTGTTTCTAATACCGCAAACAGAACGTCATCTATAGAGAAGATGGATTGTTCTCTTAATAACATCATAACTTCGTCCATGTTCATGCGTAAAGATTTCAAGGATTTTAAAGATATTTTTCCATCTTTAATAATAATAGTCGGTTCATCATCTAAAAGTAGACGTATTTTAGGAGAAAGCTGAGAAAGATAAGTCATAAGGATCGTGAGTACAGCCCACCATATTAATGAAATTATTCCGTCAAAATAGGGAGTCTCTTTTTGTGAAGCTATTTCTGAAGCAATTGACCCGATAGTTATACCAGTGATGTAATGAAAGAAAGTGAGCTGACTTATCTGCTTCTTACCTAATATGCGTGCTAAAAATAGCAAAATTAAAAATGAAGAGGTAGTTCTCCATATCATTTCCCAAAAATTTATATCATTCATTATGAACAGTGCTCCTTTAAAAATTACTTCTACATATTGTGACCGATTAGTATAGAACTATTCTCAATAATGGTATTTTAAAGGTTTAATTAAGTTATTTTATGTATACTACTTTATCCAGGATATTAAAAAAATAAAAAAGTAAGAGATAAATTTTTATCCCTTACTGCGCTCAATATTATTTAACTTTCTTGTTAATTCGTTAATTTGTTTTTGCATTTGCTCTAATTGAGCTGTTTGATTTGATTGCTCGGAAGAATTTTGAGCATTTGACTTTTCCAATTCTTGAAGAGCGATTCCTGCAGCTAAGGCTGTTATCCCATCACCTAATGTAGCAAGTGTGCCTCCAAAAAAAGCTAGTTTAGCCACTAAAATATCCGTAGATTCTTCACCTTGACCATTTTTAAAGTTATTATTATTTTTCATTAGCATACTTCCTTGTTTATATTATAAGCAACAACGCCTTAAAACATATTATTCACATAAATTGAATAAGTATGGGCGTTTTTCAAAAGAAACTTAATAAAAATAGGACCCATCAAAAAAAGGTCCTAAAAACAGCTGAGAATTACCCAGAAGGAGGGCAGAATTAAACACACAACTTAGTAGTACTTACAGTCTAAGTTAAGGGAAAATTATTGTATAGGGGGATATTAATTAAAATAGTATTCTTAAACAAATTTTATGAATAGTGACAAAATATTTTAGGACTGTATAAATCCTTTTATAAAGTTAAAAGTAAAAAAGATTATTGATTTGTATTAATAAGTCGATTGTGATGATTAATGAATAAAATGTTCACTTTTTTGGAGTATGCCATACCTCAATGTAATTAGTTCTCAGAATGACTTTCAAACTTTTATATTATCCGTTTTTTGTTTATAGCTTTCTTAAATAAGTAAAGAATATAAAGAAAAAATATACGGAAGGAGGGGATATAGTGAATCCAATAGAGGAACCGATGGATCTTCAAACATATAAAAATCTATTTAAGAAGAATGCAGATGTAATCTTTCAATTGTATACCTATGGAGAATTTAAAGTTCATTTTATAACTTGTGACTCTATAGTAAACATTCAGCTTTTGAATGAAGTGATTGTCCCCCGAGTTCAAGAGACATGCACTCAGATAGAGCAAACATCGGTTGAGGAAACTATACTAGAGAAACTTCATATCCCAGAACTAAAAATACTAAACACAAAAGAAGAAGTTATCACAAAGCTATTTAATGGTTATTTAATTTTATATTTTGAGGATGGAAATCATACTTTTTCAAGCAATATATCAAAGAAGCCCAATAGAAGTCCAGAAGAGTCCAAAATGGAAGTACTTATTAAGGGACCAAGAGATAACTTTATTGAGGATATATCGGTTAATATCGCCATAATAAGAAAAAGATTGCCTACCAATTCTTTAAGTGTTGAAAAAATGGAGATAGGGAAAAGGTCAAAGACAACGGTAGCCATCCTTTATATGGAGGACATTGCCAGTAAGGATATACTCCAGGATATTTTAAATCAAATAAAAAAAGTTGATATAGATATCGTATTTAGTGGAGAGTTGTTTATGGAAAGGGTGAACAAGCGATCACTTATTTTTCCGAAAAATGATTATACAGGAAGACCAGATTTTGCAGTACAAGCGTTGGTACGAGGAAGATTTCTTATACTAGTAGATGGGGTTTCGTATGTTGTGATTACCCCAGTGAATTTATTTTTGCTTTTAAAGGCCGGTGAGGATATAGAATATCCTGTTATATATAGCTCTGCAGAAAGGCTATTAAGAATAATTGGCCTTATGATAGGTGTGGCATTACCAGCTTTTTGGTTAGCGTTAACAACCTTTCATCAGGATCAGCTGCCCTTTCAATTATTGGCCACAGTTGTCCAAAATAATACTGGTCTCCCACTGCCTTCTGTGTTGGAGATGCTCATTATGTTAATCATGTTTGAACTTTTTAGAGAAGCAAGCCTTCGATTACCGAGTGTTATTGGAGGAACTATCAGCGTAATAGGAGGAATAATAGTCGGGGACGCGGCAATTCGGGCAGGGTTGACTAGTCCTGCAATGATTGTAATTATTGCTATATCAACTATTGCTACTTTTACTCTAGTCAATCAATCCCTTGTTACTTCTGTGAGTATTGTTCGAATCATTATGATTCTCATAACATCAATATTTGGCTTATTTGGGTTTTTTATCACCATATATCTATTACTTCTTTATTTATCAAATATGAGAATATTTGGGGTGTCTTACATGAACATTGCAACGGACCTTAGTTGGTCCACTATTAAAAAATCTTTGTTTAGGCCATCTGCTACCGAATATAAGGAACGTCCTCATTCACTTGATCCCCATGATTCCACACGAACTGGAGGAATAGAACCTGAAAAGAAATAACCAATTAGGCATAATCTGTGGAATATTATGCCTGAAGACCAAAAGTTTTATGATTGTATACAACATTTTATTAAGTAAAAAGTAAACAAAGGTTGGTGATTTTTTAAGAGATTGGATTGTGATGATTAATGAAAAAGGT
The DNA here is from genome assembly GCF_050280345.1 of Psychrobacillus sp. NPDC093200. Taxonomy (NCBI): domain Bacteria; kingdom Bacillati; phylum Bacillota; class Bacilli; order Caryophanales; family Bacillaceae; genus Psychrobacillus; species Psychrobacillus sp. NPDC093200. The sequence goes on from NZ_JBNNVC010000001.1 coordinate 1,331,516, forward strand.
ATTCACTTTATTTATATGCTTGCTGTTTTTCGGGTTAATACTTGCACTTGAATCCGATATATGGGCTTCAGCTGAGAAGGACAGATTTTATTATGAGAAAACAGGGGAAATAATGTGGGAAATTGATACGGAAGAAAAAGTAGTGGCTCTTACGTTTGACGATGGACCTCATCCAAAATACACAGCGGAGATATTAGATATTTTAGCAAAACATAACGCGAAAGCAACCTTTTTTGTTATTGGTGAAAATGCTGAAAAAAACCCAGAGTTAATTTTACGACAATACAGCGAGGGACATGAAATAGCAAATCATACCTTTACTCATCCGCTAAAAACAACACTATCCAAATTAGAGATTGAGTTAAAACAAACAGATGATTTAATTTTTAGTATCACTGGGTATCATCCAGAACTTTTCCGACCCGTTGAAGGACAATATACCGACCAAATGATTCAAAGTGTTGTAAAAAAGGGTTATAGAGTGGTGATGTGGTCTTGGCATCAAGATACAGAGGATTGGAAAAGTCCGGGAGTTCATCGTATAGAAAAAACAGTATTAAAGGGAGTAGAGCCTGGAAACATAATTTTATTTCATGATGGTGGAGGCAATCGAAGTCAAACTGTTAAAGCTTTGGATAATATTGTTGAGAAACTTCAAGAACGAGGTTATGAATTTGTAACAGTGTCAGATTTGATTAAGATGAAAAATGTAGTTGAAAAATAGGTTATAAGAAGCAATATCTTAAACTTGTTAACTAGATAAATACTAGAGCCTAGATTTTATTGATCTCCTAGTTTCCGATAACTTCAGAAAAATTATAAATCTGGTATAAGATGTTGGGAAATAAATAAGACAGGTCAAAAATCCTGTCTTATTCTATCGACTATATTGCTGATTTTAGCAATAGTTACCGTGATGTCCGCGGTGATTTATAAAAGTCGCACCAATAATTATTAACAATATAAACAATACAATAAGTAATGCAAATCCTGCACCAGATGGTCTAACATATTCAGGACCACATCCAGTTGAATAACTCATTTTCTACACCTCCGCTAACTAAGATAGTTCATATTATGTACTTTAGTTATGGTTGATTGGTTCATTTGCTTATTTAGTTATTATTTTATTAATAACGCCTGAGTGATGAAGCAAAGGGAGGTGCAAGCATCTCTCAGGGAATTTGTAATGTCTACAGTTACAACATATTCAAGTAAATAATACCGAGATTGGGCTAAGCGATATAATTAGGGACCAATTATGAATTAGGTATAGACTATCTTTATAAATACTGTATTAAAATGAATGAAAATCCGTTTGAGGTATCAGTTGATGATCTGTCATTAGATATTAAGGAGTGAAAGTATGGAAATAATAAAAAATTACGTTGATCTGTGAAGAAATTAATTTACTTAAGTAGTTAATTTAAATGGAACTGTATTTAAATTATTTATAATGATTGTATTCAAATGAAGCATAAAAATCTTTAGTTAAATTCTAAACTAATGAAAATAATGTGACAAAGTCATGACAACAGATGCTAAATAGAATTATAATTGAAACAAAGAGACCACGTGTACGCTTGTGGTGATGTGATAGTAATACTAACTTAATATATTTATATAAGGCGCTCGCAGGTTGTGGGTGCTTTTTTCATGCCTAAAAATAAAGGAGTTTGTAGGTGATGTGACATGGTCAACTGGAATGAGATAAAACAAGAGTGGGAATCCACAAAAGTAACATTAGCTACATTAGCTGAAAAACATGATATCAAACTGGGTACATTAAAGAGCCGAAAGAAAATACGATTTAAAGTAGGTAATCATACGCCTTTAAAAAAGTCTCTTTCCAAGTGTTTTTTAACGTATCTTAAGTTAGACTTATATAACTAATTTGGTTCTCTGTTTTACTTTTTAGTCTAAGTTACCTAAAATGGAAATGTAAGTAATAATTATATGTAAATTGGTAAGGAGGTTCCGGTAAATGGAATTATGGAAGAGGATATTGTTTTTTATAACACCACTATTTTTTTTAGTTTCTTGTAGTAATGATGATCAAATTGTTGTTGAAAATAAAATATCACTTTTTCAAGAAAAGAACATATATGAAATTATGCAACCTGCAAAGTCTAACGTTTCAAGAGGATTGATACTGATTAATATAAACAATATATTAAATGTAACTGAAATTGAGCAAGGACTAATGGAATTATCAGTAAATCACTTTTCTACAAACAAGTTTTATATGCAGGAAGGTCAATATTTAGAAGAAAATATTATTAGTCAATGGTTAGATAGAAAATCAAAAGAAGGTTTTGGTTTAAACCCATCTATAAAAGATAGTACGGGAGATGTTGTAAAAGATCAAAAAAATAATCCTAGGATCTTATCTCATGTATTAGAACAAAATTTTATTAATAAAGAAAATGGAAAATTAGAGGGAATATCTTTAGCAATATCTTTAAATGAATTTTACGACTTTAGAGTAACTGATGATAATGGTTTAGTTCATACAGGTCAAGTTAAGGTCGATAGTAACGATGATAATGTAAATGATGTGGAAAATTATGCTAAGGAAATAGCCGAAGTTATAATTAAAGATATTAGAAACAATAATAAAATACCTAATGTCCCTATTTATTTAACTTTATACCAAGAATCAAATATAAATGGTATACTTCCAGGAATATTTTTAGCTGAAACATTTATTCCAGAAGGAGATAGAATAGATAAATGGACTGATATAGATATAAAAAATTATACTTTCCCTTCAGATTCATTATATAGTTTAGACAAAGGAACGTATGATAAATTATTAATTTTCAAAGAAGATATTCAGAAACTTTTTGGACATTTAAATCCTAAAATAAGTGGCAAACTTCGATATCAAAACGGCGAATTAATTGATTTAAAAATAGATGTTAGTGTGCCTTTAATAAATGATCCTGAATTAATTGGTCTTTTACAACTCACTGGTGATAAAATAAATACTGTTTTAGTTGATTATCTTCCAATACCTATTACTATTACTTTTACAGATCTAAAACAAAATGTTGGAATTATCATTTGGGATCCAATAAAAAAACAGCTTTATGCGAGACCAATATAATTTTAAAGAGGCAACTTAACTAGCTGATATTCAAGAAAAAGAGTGTTTTTTATAAACTATCCTATATGAGCAATGATCATAGCAATTTATATAATCACTTTAAATTTGTTTAAAATTATTCGATTCATCAAATGTTCAAAATGAACGATCGCCTGAGAATCCCATGTTAATTGGTGAAGCAGTATTACCAATAAATAATTTGATTGATCAATGGATAGAGTACTTACAAGATAAAGGGAAATTTTGTTAAAGAATATCCACACAATGAACCTTTGGAACATAATGCGCAAGTTCCTAGTCAAACTAATGGAAATTATAGTTAATATAATATTAATTATTCATAGTTTAAGGGGGTCTTATTTATAAGATTGTTAGTACTTTTATTTGGTTGTAATTCAAAAGAAGATGATAAATATGTTTATAGGACAGAAAAAACAGACAACCAAATTCAACGTTTAGATCAGGCAAATATTCTAACCCATATTTCCCCTTCTTTAATTTCGTGAAGTTTCACAGAACATACAACATGGAACACACTAGGAGACCTATTTGTACAAGCTTATGGTAATCCTATCCTATTAGTTGCTATGCTTTATGCAAGTTATAATTTATTGATTCAACAACTAAAGGTCATTCTGACTCTACACAGGCAATGAATTAAAGCAAACCAAAGGAGGGGGGTAAATGGTATATTTTTATTTTTGAAATCAGCACGACAATACTAAGTTCTTCATATTATTTAGGAAGATTTAGTTGCCACGAAACTCCAAAGCGGTCATTTAGCCAACCGAACTTTTTACTGAAACCATAATCACCTAAAGGCATGAGTGCTTGTCCACCTTCAATGAGTTTATCATAAATATTGTCAAGTTCCTCTTCAGTATCACAAGTCACAAAGATCGAGAATGAAGGAGTGAAAGAAAATTGATGCTTCACATTACTGTCAATACACATAAATTCTTGCCCTTTTAAAGTAAAAGTAGCTTGTATTACAGTTCCTTCTTTCCCAGATTCATTAGGTCCGTATCGAACAATGCTTGTAATTTGAGAATCCTCGATGAGGGATGTGTAATAATTCATTGCCTCTTCTGCATTGTCATCTTGAAACATTAAGAATGATGTTACCTTCTCCATTATAAATCTACTCCTTTCCATACCTATCACTTAAAGTATAAATCAATTCTTATAAAAAAATTCTTTCTTCAACTAAACTAATCATATTCTAACATATCCAATTGTAATTCTTTGTAGAATATTACATTTCAGTTATTCAAAATAAATTAATTCATTTTGCGATGCTTTGGGTAGTAGCATGTATATATTACAAGCATAGATATGAGCTTAATTAAAAGAAGGATTCTTATTGTCGATTAGAAGAGAATAAGATTGTTTGTATGGAGAATTGTTTCGGTGGCAGGAGTATAATATTTCAAGTTTCGACATATTTAATAGAAGAAAGACCACTTTTTTAAAAGTGGCCTAGTATGTCGATAAATATTTTCTAATACAGATTGTAACAGATTGAGAATTAATTTATAATACAGGTTAATTAGTAGTCACTTAGTGACCAAAATAGTGACCAACTAAAAAATAATAAAAAATTTTAAAGGTGTTCAAAAAAGTATTATTTACGTATGTTGAAATATACAGCTAGATATACCTAGTTAAACAAGAATAAAAAAATATTGAAGTTTAGACTTGCAAAACTCAGAAAACTGTTATACATTTTGCAACAGGTATTTGTTTTGCAGATTGAAGCGAGTTACCTTCTATAAGGAGGCACATCTATGTCGGATTATTTAGTAATAGTAGAATCGCCAGCGAAAGCAAAAACGATTGAGCGATATCTAGGGAAAAAATATAAAGTAAAAGCATCGATTGGACATGTAAGAGATTTACCTAGAAGTCAAATGGGTGTCGATGTGGAAAATAATTATGAGCCCAAATATATTACAATACGCGGTAAAGGTCCTGTCCTTCAGGATTTAAAAAATGCTGCCAAAAAAGCGAAGAAAGTTTATCTCGCTGCTGACCCCGACAGAGAAGGGGAAGCTATTGCTTGGCATTTAGCTAACTCTCTAAATGTGGATATAGATTCAGACTGTCGAGTTGTATTTAATGAAATAACAAAAGATGCTATACTAGAATCTTTCAAACATCCAAGACCACTTGATTTGGATTTGGTAGATGCACAGCAAGCAAGACGTGTTTTAGACCGTTTAGTTGGATACAATATAAGCCCTATTCTATGGAAGAAAGTAAAAAAGGGTCTTTCGGCGGGAAGAGTTCAATCAGTAGCTTTACGTCTAATAATTGATCGTGAACAAGAAATAGAACGATTTGTTCCTGAGGAATACTGGTCTATCGAAGCTGAATTTGAAAAGGGTAAAAAAACCTTTGAAGCGCTTTATTTCGGAAAAGAAAAAGAGAAAGCTAAGCTTACTAACGAAGATGAGGTTAAGGCAGTATTAAAACTCATGAAGGGCAAAAAGTTTGAAGTCACTAATGTGACGAAAAAAGAAAGAAAACGTAATCCAGCTCCATCATTTACAACTTCTTCCTTACAGCAGGAGGCAGCAAGAAAGTTAAACTTTAGAGCTAGAAAAACAATGATGCTTGCGCAACAACTATATGAAGGAATAGATCTTGGTAAAAAAGAAGGTACCGTCGGTCTAATAACTTATATGAGAACGGATTCTACTAGAATCTCAGATACAGCTAAGACAGACGCTGCTGAATTTATTAAAAATGAATATGGCTCAGAGTTTCTTTCGATTAAGAAAGCTGAAAAACAAGATAAGAAAGCACAGGATGCACATGAGGCTGTTCGACCTACAAGTGTATTAAGAACACCTGAGTCCTTAAAGGCTATATTATCACGCGATCTTTTCCGCTTATACAAACTGATTTGGGAAAGATTTATAGCAAGCCAAATGGCTCCAGCAACATTAGATACCGTTGCTGTGGACCTTAAAAATGGAGAAGTTATTTTTAGAGCAAATGGTTCCCAAGTGAAGTTTCCTGGTTTTATGAAGGTATATGTAGAAGGTTCGGATGACCAGACGGATGACAAAGATAAATTGTTACCTGTTATGGATGTTGGAGATAAAGTTAACGCTATAGAAATTGAGCCTAAGCAGCATTTTACTCAGCCTCCACCACGTTATTCCGAGGCAAGACTTGTTAAAACACTTGAAGAACTGGGCATAGGTAGACCATCTACATATGCTCCAACATTAGATACAATTCAAAAAAGAGGTTATGTGACTCTAGAAACAAAGAGATTTGTTCCTACTGAACTAGGAACAATCATCCATCAACTTGTATTAGAATTCTTCCCAAATATCGTAGATATAAAATTTACTGCCCAAATGGAAAAAGATTTGGATAGTATAGAAGAAGGGCAAGTGGAATGGAAAAAAATAATAGACGAATTCTATGTAGAATTTGAAAAACATTTGAAGCATGCTGAAGCTGAAATGGAAAAAATAGTGATTAAAGATGAGCCTACTGGTGAGGATTGTGAAGAATGCGGTTCTCCTATGGTTTACAAGCTTGGTCGTTATGGTAAATTCATGGCATGTAGTAATTTTCCAGATTGTAGAAATACAAAAGCTATCGTTAAAGAAATTGGAGTTAAGTGCCCAGCGTGTGAAGAAGGACAGATCGTTGAGCGAAAAAGTAAAACGAAACGCTTATTCTATGGCTGCGATCAATATCCTACGTGTGATTTCTTATCATGGGATAAGCCAATAAGTAGACAATGTCCAAAATGTAATGAGATGCTGGTAGAGAAGAAGTTGAAAAAAGGAATACAAATACAATGTGTTGCGTGTGATTATAAAGAAGATCCGCAAAGTTAGAAAGAAGGATACGACATGACTGAAATAGTAAACGTTATTGGTGCTGGCTTAGCAGGAAGCGAGGCGGCATGGCAAATAGCTAGTAGAGGTGTGAAGGTACGCCTCTATGAAATGCGACCTGTTAAACAGACACCGGCTCATCATACGGATAAATTTGCTGAATTGGTTTGTTCCAATTCATTAAGAGCAAATAATTTAACTAATGCTGTAGGCGTTATTAAAGAAGAAATGCGTATGCTCAACTCCCTCATCATATCATCGGCAGATAACAGCAGTGTGCCGGCTGGTGGCGCACTTGCGGTAGACAGACATGACTTTGCGGGAAGAGTAACTGATTCAATTAGAAACCATCCGTTAATAGAAATAATAAATGAAGAGGTAACTGAAATACCTGAAGGAATAACAGTTATAGCTACTGGTCCTTTGACATCTCCTGCACTAGCAGAAAAAGTGAGAGAAGTTACAGGACAAGATTATCTTTACTTTTATGATGCTGCTGCGCCAATCGTAGAAAAAGACAGTATTGACATGGATAAGGTATACTTAAAGTCTAGATACGACAAAGGAGAAGCAGCTTACCTAAACTGTCCGATGACTGAGGAGGAGTTTAACCGCTTCTACGACGCATTAATCGAGGCAGAGGTTGTTCCTTTAAAAGAATTTGAAAAAGAAATTTATTTTGAAGGTTGTATGCCAGTAGAGGTAATGGCGGCAAGAGGAAGAAAGACGCTGTTATTTGGGCCAATGAAGCCAGTTGGTCTGGAAGACCCTAAAACCGGTAAACGACCATATGCGGTAGTCCAGCTTAGACAGGACGATGCTGCAGGGACTCTATATAATATTGTAGGGTTTCAAACACATTTAAAATGGGGACCTCAAAAGGAAGTATTAAAGTTAATTCCTGGTCTTGAAAATGTAGAAATCGTTCGTTATGGCGTGATGCATCGAAATACGTTCATTAATTCGCCATATGTTTTAAAGCCGACATACCAACTAAAAGCCAAACAAAATGTGTTCTTTGCTGGACAAATGACTGGTGTTGAAGGCTATGTAGAGTCTGCAGGAAGTGGTTTATTAGCAGGCATAAACGCTGCGAAATTGGCAAAAGGTGAAGAATTAATTGTGTTCCCAGCCGAGACGGCTCTAGGCAGCATGGCGCGTTACATCACTGAGGCAAACCCGAAGAATTTCCAGCCGATGAATGTTAACTTTGGTTTGTTTCCTGAACTACAACCGAAAGTTAGAGACAAAAAAGTTAGAACTGAACAGCTTGCAAATAGAGCGTTGACAACAATTCAAAATTTTATGAAAAATACAGCGATATAATTGCTAAAAGCCTCTAAAAAGTTGTATACTTTTAGAGGCTTTTACAATGTATAAATTGGAGTGGTTAGTTGTGATTGGGAAAGATGAACTTCATTCTTTTATTGCACACATACAACTGGAAAAAAATTATTCTAATCTTACAGTCCGAGAGTATGAAAAAGATATTATTCAATTTTTAAAGTTTTTAGAAGCTGAGGGTGTTAAGGAATTAAATGACGTGGAATATATTCATGCACGATTGTATATTACTAAGCTATATGAAGAAAAATTAGCAAGGACGTCTATTTCTAGGAAAATTTCATCCATAAGATCATATTATAAATTTTTAAACAAGGAATATAGTATTCGAGACGACGCTTTCCAGTCATTGTATCATCCCAAAAAAGAAACAAGATTGCCACAGTTTTTCTATGAAGAAGAAATGGAAAAGTTATTTGAAGAAAATAAAGGGACGGATTTATTGTCTGTTCGAAATATTGCCATACTTGAATTATTATATGCAACTGGAATGCGTGTGAGCGAACTTATTTCGATTGAAAACAGTCATATAGATAGTAGCTATGGAGTAGTCCGAGTAATGGGTAAGGGAAGGAAAGAAAGATACATGCCTGTTGGAGATTATGCACTTGCTGCGGTAGAAGAATATATGCAAAATAGTCGACCAAAATTGATGAAAAAAACTACTCATCCATACTTATTTGTAAATAGTCGAGGTGAGCATCTTACCACAGATGGTGTACGTTACATTCTTAATAGCATGATTAAAAAAGCTTCTCTGCATACGAAAATATATCCTCATATGCTACGCCATACATTTGCTACTCATCTGCTTAATAATGGAGCAGATTTAAGGAGTGTCCAAGAATTGTTGGGACACACTCATCTTTCCTCGACTCAAGTTTATACACACGTTACGAAAGAGCATCTAAGAAAAACATATATGAATGCCCATCCAAGGGCGTAATTATAGGAGGTCATACAAATGAGTTCAATTCATGCAACTACTATATTTGCGGTAAGTCATAATGGAAGTTGTGCAATGGCAGGCGATGGTCAAGTTACTTTAGGAAATCAAGTGGTAATGAAGCATACTGCTAAAAAAGTTAGAAGACTGTTTAACGGTCAAGTCATAGCAGGTTTTGCGGGATCTGTCGCAGATGCATTTACGCTTTTTGAAATGTTTGAAGGTAAACTGCTAGAGTATAACGGCAATCTTCAAAGAGCAGCGGTTGAGCTAGCTAAACAGTGGCGTGGTGATAAAATGCTCCGTCAGTTAGAAGCAATGCTATTAGTGATGGACAAAAACAATTTATTACTTGTATCAGGTACAGGAGAGGTTATTGAACCTGATGACGGAATATTAGCCATTGGTTCCGGTGGTAATTATGCACTGGCAGCAGGTAGAGCGTTGAAGCAATTTGCGGGTGATAAATTAACTGCAAAGGAAATAGCAAAGGCCTCTTTAACAACGGCGGCAGACATTTGTGTTTTTACAAACCATCAAATAGTTGTGGAGGTATTAGGTGAACATGAAGGAAACTAACTTAACCCCTAAACAAATAACTGAGCACTTAAATAAGTATATTGTAGGCCAGGAAACGGCTAAAAAAGCAGTGGCAGTTGCTTTACGAAATCGTTATAGAAGACAACTGCTAGACGAGGAATTAAGAGCAGAAGTAATTCCTAAAAATATTTTAATGATTGGTCCTACAGGAGTAGGGAAAACAGAAATAGCTAGAAGAATTGCAAAGCTGACTAAAGCTCCTTTTGTGAAGGTTGAAGCGACCAAATTCACGGAAGTAGGGTATGTAGGTAGAGATGTAGAGTCTATGGTTAGAGATCTAGTAGAGGCTGCTATACGTATCGTTAGGGAAGAAAAAATGGAAGAGGTAAAGGATCAGGCAGTTCGATTGGCCAATGATGCCATTGTAAAGCTTCTTGTACCTTCCTTAAAGAAGAAGAATGCTACGCAAAATCCATTTGAGGCTCTGTTCGGTGGAAAGCCTGAAGATGATTCATCTGACAATGATGATACAGAAGTACGTATAAAACGATCCCAAATTGCCGAAGACTTAAGAGATGGCAAGCTGGAAGATGAAATGGTAACAGTTGAAGTGACAGAACAAGCTCCTTCCATATTTGATGCATTGCAAGGCGGCGGTATGGAAAGTATGGGAATGAATATGCAAGATGCTTTTTCTAACTTAATGCCAAAGAAAAAGAAAAAAAGAAAAATGAAAGTAAAAGATGCGAGAAAAGTATTAATTCAAGAAGAAGCGGGTAAATTAATAGATAACGATGAGTTGTCACAAATTGCCATTGAAAAGACTGAACAAACGGGTATTATTTTTATAGACGAGATGGATAAAATCGCTAGCAAAAGTGGTGGAAGCTCTTCTGTTGACGTCTCTCGCGAAGGTGTCCAAAGAGATATTTTACCAATTGTAGAAGGTTCGACGGTGACGACAAAATATGGAGCAGTTAGAACGGACTATATATTATTTATAGCTGCAGGAGCTTTCCATATGTCTAAGCCTTCTGATTTAATTCCAGAGCTTCAAGGACGCTTTCCTATTCGTGTAGAGCTTGAAAAGCTTTCGAAGGAAGACTTTGTCCGAATTCTAAAGGAACCTCATCAATCGCTTATAAAGCAATATGAAGCACTGCTACAAACGGAGGAAGTGAGTATTACTTTTTCTGATGAAGCGATTGAAAGAATCGGAGATATAGCATATCAGGTAAACCAAGAAACAGATAACATTGGGGCAAGACGTCTTCATACGATTCTAGAGAAAATATTAGAAGACCTTTCTTACGAGGCTTCGGAGATTTCTCCGGCACAAATTCAAATTACTCCTGCTTATATTGACTCTAAACTTGACAATATTGTGAAAAACAAAGATTTATCACAATTTATATTATAAAATCCGATTCTTATTACTTTCAAAAACAATTAAAAACCTTTAGAATATTAAAATAAATATGAAAACTACAATGGAGGATTTATTCAATGAACTTATTAGACAAAACACGCAAAATTAACTCGATGTTACAAGCATCTGCTGGGAAACCAGTTAACTTTAAAGAGATGGCTGCAACATTAAGTGAAGTTATAGAATGTAATGCATTTATCGTTAGTAGAAAAGGAAAATTACTAGGGCATGAAGTACATCAACAAATCGAAAATGACCGTATTATTAAAATGATGGAAGAGCGTCAATTCCCAGAGGATTACACAAAAAACCTTTTCCATGTTAATGAAACATCTTCTAACCTAGATGTGTACAGCGAACATTCTGTATTCCCAGTTGAAAATAGAGAATTATTTAAAGATGGCTTAACTACTATTGTTCCGATTATCGGTGGTGGTGAGCGTCTTGGTACTTTAATACTTGGACGTTTGAAAAACGAATTCCAAAATGATGATTTAATCCTTGGTGAATACGGTGCTACTGTTGTTGGTATGGAAATCTTACGTGAAAAATCAGAAGAAATTGAAGAGGAAGCAAGAAGCAAGGCTGTCGTTCAAATGGCTATCAACTCATTGTCTTACAGTGAATTAGAAGCTATTGAGCATATCTTTGAAGAGCTAGACGGTAACGAAGGCTTATTAGTAGCTTCTAAAATCGCTGACCGTGTAGGAATCACTCGTTCAGTAATCGTAAATGCACTACGCAAATTAGAAAGTGCAGGAGTTATTGAGTCAAGATCATTAGGTATGAAAGGAACTTATATTAAAGTTCTAAATGATAAATTCTTAGCTGAACTTGCTCAGCTTAAAATGCGATAATTTACTAAAAAATGGAGCCAATTCTAGATAATTCTAGAATTGGCTCTTTTTATTTATTGAAAAGTAGAGTAGAATTTGTAATTGCATGCTAAAATTCGTCAAGGTTCCCCAAATGTGACAAATATTTTGACGAACAATAAGAAAAAAAGGAAAAAAGACCTACAAAAATGCAAAAAATAGAATAGACACTGTGCATCTAATTCTTTACAATTAAATTATTGTGATTTTAACAGATTATTACTAAAATTAGGACGTTAGAAAAATAGGGGTGAGTAATTTATGGGTATTTTTAGTGGTACAATTGAGAATTTAGAACGAGGTTTAAATTTCTCAGCTATGAAACAAAAGACTATTGCGCAAAATATAGCGAATGTTGACACGCCGAATTACAAGGCAAAAAGCGTAAGTTTCAATGATTATTTAGATAATGCTAAGAAAACATCAATTTCTGCTTATCGAACAGAAGAGAAACATATTAACTTTCAAGCTAGTTCTAGTTCTTCCGCAGTATTCGATTATTCCAATCTAAGATATAGCAACAATGGCAATGGAGTAGATATGGATAAGGAGCAGGCTAACCTAGCGACCAATCAACTCTATTACAATGCTTTAGTTGATCGTATGAGCGGAAAGCTGAACACCTTACAAACGGTGATTAAAGGAGGCAGTTGATAATGTCAATATTTCACGGGATGAATACTACAGCATCAGCTCTTACTGCTCAGCGTTTACGTATGGATGTTATCTCATCTAATATGGCTAATGCAGAAACAACTCGAGCGAAAATGGTTGATGGTGAGTGGCAAGCATATAGACGGAAAACAGTAACATTGCAACCAAATGAAGGTTCATTTTCAAGTTTTTTAAATGTAGCAAGAGGCACATCAAATAAAAATGGTGTTGGTAATGGAGTAAAGGTATCTCAAGTAAAAGAGGATACTGAAACACCATTTAAGCTCGTATATGATCCAAGTCATATGGACGCAAACGAAGAAGGTTATGTTGAAATGCCTAATGTAGATCCTTTAAGAGAAATGGTTGACCTAATTTCAGCTACTCGTTCTTATGAGGCAAACGTCACTGTGTTTAACGCGAATAAAGCAATGCTTTCAAAGGCTCTTGAAATCGGAAAATAGGAAAGAAGGTTTAACTCTTTATGGCTATTGAATCAGTATCAATGTTTAATGTTGCTCAGGTAAATGCACCCATGGCGACTAATAAGGTAAGTCCGTCGCAGGCACAAGAAAACTTTGGAGATTTTCTGCAAAGTGCTATTAACTCGGTGAATGAGACTCAAAAAGCTTCAGATGTAGCAACAAATAAGCTTATCAATGGTGGAGATATAGAGCTTCATGAAGTGATGATTGCCTCTCAAAAATCAAGTATTGCTTTAAATGCTACATTAGAAATTCGAAACAAAGTCGTGGAGGCTTATCAAGAAATCATGCGTATGCAAGTTTAGTCCTCGGTTAAAGTTAATATATCGAGCTAAAATATTCACCATAACCGGAGGATAAAAATGAATGAACGTATAAAGAAAATAAAAAATGATATAACAACCTTTTGGAAAAGTCGTTCTAAAGGCCAAAAAGGAACTATGATAGGTGGTCTTTTAGGAGTAATCGCTCTTGCGGCTATACTAACTTTTTTCCTGACAAAAACTGAAATGGTTCCTCTATATTCAGAAGTAACCCCTTCGGAAGTAGGGCGCATTAAAGAAAATTTAGATTCAAAAGGCATACCAAATGAAATTGCAACTGGAGGGACTTCTATATTAGTTCCTAAGGAACAGAAGGATACACTGCTAGTGCAAATGGCGGCCGAAGGATTTCCTCAATCGGGAATGATAGATTATAGCTTTTTCTCTCAAAATGCAGGTTTTGGGATGACAGATAACGAGTTTAATGTACTTAAGCTTGCCACTACGCAAACAGAGCTAGCGAATTTGATTGGAAGTGTAGAAGGGGTTAAAGAAGCTAAGGTAATGATTACATTGCCTGAAGAAGGGGTATTTTTATCTCAAAGCAATGAATCCGCTAGTGCATCTATAGTACTTAACACAGAACCAGGTTATCAATTTTCAGAAACTCAAATAGCGTCCTTATATAATTTAGTATCTAAATCTATACCTAATTTATCTACTGAAGATATCGTTATTAGAAATCAATTCCTAGAATACTTTGATTTGGAGAAAGCAAACGGTTCTGGCGGGACAAATGTTACAGATCAAATGACATTAAAGAAAACCATTGAGCGCGACCTACAACGCCAAGTACAAACAATGCTAGGTACTTTGATGGGGCACAATAAAGTTGTTGTATCTGTAACTACAGATATAGACTTTAAACAAGAAAACCGAGAAGAAAATCTAGTGGAACCTGTTGATGTCGAAAATATGGCGGGTATCGAAATTAGTGCTCAACGAATCTCTGAAACTTTTACTGGTAATAGTCCATTAACGGGCGGTACTCCTCAATCAGAAGACGCTACTGATAATTTTACTAATTACGTAGAAGGTTCTACAGCAGATGGTGACTATGAGAGAACAGAAGATACGATTAACAATGAAGTAAATCGTATTAGAAAAGAAATTGTCGAAAGCCCATATAAAATAAGAGATATAGGCATTCAAGTGATGGTGGAACCTCCTCAAGCTGACGATGTTACTTCTTTACCAGCTGATGTCCAAGGAGATATAGAACAGATTCTTGCAACGATTGTTCGCACATCTATTGATAAAGATGCTGGCGAACTAACAGAGGAACAGATTGAAGAAAAAGTTGTTGTCTCTGTTCAAGAGCTTAAAGGTAAAAATGAACTTGCTGATGTCGCTTCCTCAACAATTCCTTGGTGGATTTATGTGATAGGTGGGGTTTTATTAGTAGCAATTATTCTCCTTGTTGTATCCTTGTTACGATCTAGAAGAAGTGAGGAAGAGGAAGAACTAATTATTCTTGAAGAAACAAGAGAAATACCAGAAGTTGATGATATTAATAATGAAAAAGAAACAGAATCTACTTTAAGACGTAAGCAACTAGAAAAAATGGCAAAAGATAAGCCTGAAGACTTTGCTAAATTGTTACGTACTTGGATAGCAGAGGATTAAGGGGGGACGGCTATGAACAAAAAAGAAAAAGGACTAACTGGTAAGCAAAAAGCCGCGCTCTTATTAATTTCTCTAGGACCGGAAGTGTCTGCTTCTATTTATAAGCATTTAAATGAAGAAGAAATCGAGCGGTTAACTCTAGAAATCTCTGGAGTGAAAAGAGTAGAGCCAGAAATAAAAGAAGACATTATAGAAGAGTTTCACAATATTGCCCTAGCACAGGATTATATTTCACAGGGCGGTATTGGTTACGCTAGAACTGTTCTTGAAAAGGCGTTAGGTAGTGAACATGCACAAGCAATCATTAACCGATTGACATCTTCGCTACAGGTTCGCCCTTTCGATTTTGCTAGAAGAGCAGAGCCAACCCAATTGTTTAATTTCATTCAAAATGAGCACCCACAAACTATTGCTCTTATTTTATCGTATCTTGAACCGCAGCAAGCAGGGATTATATTATCTTCACTGCCTCAGGAGGTACAAGCGGATATAGCAAGAAGGATAGCTACTATGGACTCCACTTCGCCTGAAGTGATTAGTGAAATTGAAGCAGTTTTAGAACGAAAGCTCTCATCCACAGTGACACAGGATTATACAGAAACCGGTGGAGTAGATGCAGTAGTAGAAGTTCTAAATGGAGTAGATCGTACTACAGAAAAAACGATTTTGGATGCTCTAGAAATTCAAGATCCAGAGCTTGCTGAAGAGATTAAGAAGAGAATGTTCGTATTCGAAGATATTGTTACTTTGGACAATCGTTCTATACAACGAGTTATTCGTGATTGTGAAAACGAGGATCTTATTCTGTCCATGAAGGTGTCGAGTGAGGAAGTAAAAGATATAATCTTCCGTAATATGTCTACACGCATGGCGGAGACATTCAAAGAAGAGATGGAAATCATGGGACCTGTTCGACTACGCGACGTAGAGGAAGCACAGAGCAGAATTGTGTCAGTAATCAGACGCTTAGAAGACGCTGGTGAAATCATTATTGCCCGTGGTGGAGGAGATGACATTATTGTCTAGAATTTTCCGAAACGTACAAATGAATGAGAACTCTGAAAAAATTCGTCCCATTCACATAAAAAATCTTTATGTGGAAGAGGATACAACAGAAGAGTCAGTTGTACATGAAAATTTTTCTGCTGATCGAAACAGAATGTTAGAGGAAGTAAATCAGGAAATAGCTAAAAAACAACAAGAACTTCAACAAGAACTAGAACATAGTAGGAACATTATTCAAAACGAGTTAAATGAGTGGAACGAGCAAAAGCTTAGTTATCAAAAAAGTGCTTATGATGAGGGTTTTGCGCAGGGACTAGAAGAGGGAAGACTAAAGGCTATGGCTGACATGCAAAATAAGCTAGCCGTAGCCAATGAAGCAATGCAAACAGCGTATACGAATGCCGCTGCTTACTTACAGCAACAAGAACAGGTGATTCTTGAGTTAAGTATTCGAAATGCGGAACGTATTTTAGGTGTTAAGTTAGAAGATGAACACGAGTTGTTTTTATCTATTGTTAGAAGGGGATTAAAGGAAGCTAGAGAAATGAAAGAAATCAAAATATATGTTTCTCCAGTATACTTTTCATTAGTCTCTGAGAATCGAGAAGAGCTTGCATCTATTTTTCCGGTAGACGTACCTTTTATGATTTTTGTTGATGAGGAAATGAATGATACCGATTGCTATATTGAGACAAACCATGGTCGGATTGTTGTAAGTATTGATGAACAAGTAAAAGAATTGAGACGTAAGCTAGTCGATATTCTTGAAAGTATGGAGTGAAAGTAAATGAAAGCAATCGATTTAATTCAACAAATACCAAACGTATCCACCTTTAAAAAGTATGGTCGCGTAAATCGTGTTGTTGGATTAATGATTGAATCCCAAGGCCCCGAGAGCTCCATTGGTGATGTATGTAAAATTCATATTAATTCCGTTAAAAATGGACCGTCAGTAATACTTGCAGAGGTAGTCGGTTTTAAAGAGGAAATAGTTATTTTAATGCCTTATACAAACATTCGCGAAATTTCAACAGGTTGCTTAGTGGAAGGAACTAATAGTCCTTTAGAGATAAAAGTAGGGCCAGAGCTGATAGGTAAAGTATTAGATTCTATGGGAAACCCGATAGATGGAACAGTATTACCTAAAGGGTTAAGCGCGGTTGGTACCGAACAAGATCCGCCAAATCCATTAACGAGACCACCTATCCATGAGCAAATTGAGGTGGGTGTGAAGGCGATTGATGGTATGCTTACAGTCGGAAAGGGACAAAGGGTTGGTATATTTGCTGGTTCGGGTGTAGGTAAAAGTACCTTATTGGGAATGATAGCAAGGAATACTAACGCTGATTTAAACGTTATAGCTCTAATTGGAGAACGTGGAAGAGAGGTTCGAGAGTTTATCGAACGTGATCTCGGCAAAGAGGGGCTGGAAAAATCTATAGTTGTTGCAGCTACATCTGATCAACCAGCACTCATGCGTATAAAAGGAGCTTTTACTGCGACTGCTATTGCAGAATATTTCCGTGATAAGGGCTTAAATGTCATGCTGATGATGGATTCTGTTACCCGTGTGGCAATGGCTCAACGTGAAATTGGACTAGCGGTAGGTGAGCCACCAGCAACAAGGGGCTATACACCTTCTGTTTTCTCTATTCTTCCGAAGTTGTTGGAGAGAACAGGTACAAATGAACGAGGAACTATTACTGCTTTCTATACAGTTTTAGTAGATGGTGACGATATGAATGAGCCAATAGCAGATACTGTACGAGGGATATTAGACGGGCATATTGTTCTGGATAGATCTCTTGCTAACAAAGGACAATTTCCTGCCATCAATGTGTTGAAAAGTATTAGTCGACTAATGAACCATATTTCAGATGAAGACCATGTAAAAGCAGCAGAAAGACTTAGAGAACTCTACTTTACTTACAATAAATCAGAGGATTTGATCAATATCGGTGCATATAAACGTGGAACCTCTCGGGAAATCGATGAGGCAATCCAATTTGAACCTTTAATAACCTCCTTTTTAAAGCAAGGATATCTCGATAAGGTTTCTTTGGAAAATAGCGTAAATGAATTAGTGACATTATCGGGTGGTGGAGCTTAAGATGGTTGCTTATCAATATAAATTTGCTAAGGTACTTACGGTTCGAGAACAAGAAAAGTCAGAGACAGAAATAGCATATAAGGAATCGGTGAATTCTTTTGAAGAGGTTGCTACTGAGCTATATAATCTTTTGAAAAAAAGAGAAAATACATTAGATGCACAAAATAATCTTTTAGTAAATGGTTTAAGTATAGATGGAATACATCATTACTCCAACTTTTTGGAAGGCTTACAAAAAAGAATTGAAGTAGTGCAGAAGGAAGTAGTTCAAGCTAGAGCAAAGATGAATTGGTATGAAGAAAAGTTATTAGAAAAAAGCTTAGAAGTTCGTAAGTTTGAAAAAATGAAAGAAAAAGATTTTGAAAACTTTCAACAAGAACAGTTTCGATTAGAGTCAATTGTATTAGATGAGATATCTTCCTTAAAGTTTCAAAACAAAGAGATTAGGTGAGTAAAGGCATGGCTAAACCGAATAACAAAAAGAAAAGCATACAAACGATGGACAAAGAGCCGAAGAAAGTGGGCTTAGGCAAGAAAATACTATATTTGTTTATCATACCGCTTCTCTTTGCTTTGGCTCTCCTTTTAACTTTTGCACAGATAACAAATATTAATGTTTTTGAAAAGGCTAAAGAACTAACCTCTCTAGGCCAAGAAGAGCCCATAGATGAAAACAAGAAAACATCTCGCTTAGAGGAGAGAGTTGTTTCTCTTCAAGCAGAGATCCAGCAAAAAGAAGTCCAAATCGATAAGCTCCAAGCCGAAGTAGATGGTTCAGAGAAATCTCAAGAATCATTGTTATTGGAACAGGAGAGTCTATTACAGCAAATTGAGGAATTAAAGAGACAAAACGAACAATCTAAAAGAGATTATGCAGAAGTAGTTTCTACTTTTGAAAAAATGTCAGCGAAGACTGCAGCACCTGTTATTACAAATATGAGTGATGCTGAGGCGCTAAGAATCTTAGCAAGTTTAAAACCAGATACAGTTGCAAAAATTTACGAAAAAATGTCCCCTCAGGATGCAGCAAAATATACCGAGCTAATGACTAAACAATAGAGCATGCTTCTTGTATTTGAAGGGAGGTGAAAAAATGAACATAGCGGCAATGGTTAATATGGGAAATTCAGTAGCAGTACAATCCAAACCACAGTTACAAGCAGGTAACGGACAGGCTTTTGGTAATGTATTTGGACAAATTCTTTCTAGTCAATCTATGCAACCTTCAGATGTATCGAATGGGGCAGATAAAGAGCTAAATTTTATTCAGGATTTACTTTCCCTTTTAGATGTTCAATCTATTGAAGAAGCACAGGAGTTGCTACAAGCTAATGATTTAACGGTAGATTCTAGTTCACTAAAACAATTGTTAAATAAGCTTCTAGGCGAAACTGATGATTTGTCCGAGCTGGAAGATCAAAAACAGGACATATGGGATATTCT
Organism: Psychrobacillus sp. NPDC093200; assembly: GCF_050280345.1. Taxonomy (NCBI): domain Bacteria; kingdom Bacillati; phylum Bacillota; class Bacilli; order Caryophanales; family Bacillaceae; genus Psychrobacillus; species Psychrobacillus sp. NPDC093200. Next base: position 1,351,268 of record NZ_JBNNVC010000001.1, read on the forward strand.
CGCTGTCGTTTCGGAACAACCTAATAAGCTTGTTGAATCTATCCTTTTATCCTTGAATGGACAAGCGATGGCAAACCCAGTTGAGTCGATGCAAATAGTAATAAGCCCTGTTGAAGCAAAACAAGCGGTGGAGCTTTTAAAAATTGCTCAACTTATCGGTAACAAAAGTGATTTAACTTTTAAACAAGAATCTACGCTGTTTGATTTAAAGCAAACGTTAGAAACATTAAAGGAAAACTTAATGAATGTCTCTCTTAATCAAGGAAAGAGTACAATTCCTATTCCTAAAGCCTTTTTACAGCAAATGATGATGAATCAAACTGTTGTAAAAGGAGCGAATACAGAAGTAGTGACGGAAAGTAAAGAGATAAGTTCTTTGGTTCAAGGTCAAACGGCCACTGTACAAACAAAGGTAGAAACAGTAACAATGACTCTTCCTACTGAAAAACCTGCTCAGTCAGAGGAGTTTTTGAAAGAGCTTCAAAAGGTCATGAGCCGAGTACAATTTGGACAAGCTGGTGGAGCTAATAGGTTAGTTATTAAACTATATCCAGAACAGCTTGGGACGATTCGTATCGAGTTGATACAAAAGGATGGAATCCTTACTGCAAAAATGTTAGCCTCAACTGCTTTAGGGAAAGAAATGTTAGATACACATTCTGGTCAATTAAGACAAGGATTGGCAAATCAGAACATACAGGTTGAAAAACTAGAGATTACTCAAGCATTGCAGGACACTGCTAAGCAGGAGAGAAATCAAGGCTTCCAAGATTCGTCCTTTAAGCAGCAACAAGAGCAGGAGCAACAAGATTCTAATACAGAAAATCAGGATACTCAAACTACTTTCCAAGAATTTTTAAATGAAATAGAGGTATAACTATGGCCGACTTATCACCAATTACGAGTAATATGTATTTATCGTCTAAGAAGACTACTAAAACTACGGGTAATAGTACCCTTGGTAAGGATGAATTCTTAAAGATATTAATGGCACAGCTTCAAAATCAAGATCCGACAAATCCGATGAAAGACAATGAATTCATTGCCCAAATGGCTCAATTTTCATCTTTAGAGCAAATGACAAACCTAACAGCTGCATTTGAGAAGTTTGCAGAGGCACAAGAGCAAACTCAAATGATTGAATATAGTAACTTTGTTGGAAAACAAGTGAAATGGCATGAACTGACAGACAAGCTAGATGAAGCAGGTAAGCCAATTACCAATGAAGGTATCGGTTCAATCTCGGGAGTTAAATTTGTCAATGGAAGTGTAGAGTTCACGCTTTCGGATGGAAAGAAAATTACACCGGGTAATATATCTGAAGTACTATCAAGCAATGCAAACTCTAATAGTTTAGTAGAGGCAAGTATGATGATAGGAAAAACTGTTGGCTACACTACTGAAGCTGAGGAAGCGACAGGTGTTGTTGAGTCAGTATCAAAAAAAGACGGAGTAATCGTGTTTAATCTTGTTGGAGGAACAACAATAACATCAGACAAAATTAATTCTATTCAATAATAAATAGAACGGAGACATGCAATGGACCAAGTTACTATTAACCGCGTCACGCTGCAGCCAAGTATCCGTCAACCAATCACTTCTAAACAAGTCACATCGTCAAAGCAAGCGTTTTTACAGCATTTACATGAAGCCACGGTTAAAACGGAACTAAAGGTAAGCAAACATGCTAATCAGCGATTAATAGAAAGAGATATTCATATATCAGATGCGCAGTGGCAGCTTGTAAGTGATAAAGTATCAGAAGCGCGCTCAAAAGGTGTCAATGACTCATTAGTATTGATGGATCAAGCAGCTCTAATCGTAAGTGCAAAAAATGCAACGGTTATTACTGCTATGGATCGCACGGAAGCGAAAAACCAATTGTTTACCAATATTGACGGCACAATCGTGCTAGGATAGCAGGACCTTTATAGGATGCTATGTGCAGTGGACTGATTGAAGCTAGCACACAAATCGAAGGGAGAAATTAATCAATGATTCGTTCAATGTACTCAGGTATCTCAGGACTAAAAAACTTTCAAACAAAATTAGACGTTATAGGTAACAATATCTCAAACGTAAATACTTACGGATTTAAAAAAGGTCGTACTGTTTTTAAAGATTTAATCTCTCAAACAACTTCCGGTGCCTCTGGTGCTTCAGAAAATAGAGGAGGAGTAAATCCAAAGCAAGTAGGTTTAGGATCTCAATTAGCATCAATTGATACTATTCATACTGGGGGATCCCTTCAATCAACAGGTAATACACTAGATCTTGGATTGTCTGGAGACGGGTTCTTTATTGTAGGAGAGACAAATGCCACGCCTGTTCCTGGAGGAGCTGCAGCAGGATTGCAGAATTTTCAGTACACTCGAGCTGGGAATTTTTACATGGATGCAAATGGTTACTTAGTAAATGGAGAAGGAAAGTATGTTTATGGTTTTAGTGAAAATATGGAGGATATTGATACAACTGGAACTCCAGCAGGTCCAGGGACAGACCCTAACTATTCCATCGACCCAGATGGAACACCTACAGGGACAGTAGGACCCATCCGAATTCCTACAAACGCTAAAAGTATGTCAATATCTCAAGATGGTACTGTAACTTTTGTTGATGCATTCAATGAACTTCAGTATGCAGGAAAACTTATTACTGCTAAATTTCCAAACGCGGGTGGTTTAGAGAAATCGGGCAGCAACTATTATACACCATCAAGTAACTCTGGGGATCCTTTGTTCAGCTTTGCCACAAAAAATGGTGTAGGCTCAATCCAATCAGGCTTCCTAGAAATGTCTAACGTTGACTTATCTGAAGAGTTCACAGATATGATTGTGGCACAACGCGGATTCCAAGCAAATACTCGTATTATAACAACTTCAGACCAAATTCTAGAAGAATTAGTTAACTTAAAACGATAATCTGATAGTTTCAATGTAAGGGAGGGTTGGGCCGTTCCTTGAACGGTCCGGCCCTTAATAAATGATTAGTTTGACTCGTTTAAACGGTAAAGAGTTTTCGTTAAATGCATTATACATAGAGACGGTTGAATCTTTTCCGGATACTACGATAACGCTAACGAATGGTCATAAATATGTGGCGTTAGAATCTCGAGAAGATGTGTATTATAAAATCGCTCAGTTTTACAAGGAAGTACATATTTTATCGAATCCTTATTTAAGAGGTGAACAGGATGAAGAGTAACAGCAAGGTATTGACTATTATGTTAATAATTTTAGTTTCACTTACTTTAGTAGGTGTAGTTGCACTTATTGTATTTTTACAATTGAATAACGGGGATGAAAGCAAAGAGCCTACAATAGATGAAATTGTCGAATCCTCTGTAGACATTCAGGAAATCACAACCAATTTAGCTGGCGACAAATTTATCCGAATTTCTATGAAGGTACAAACGGATAGTACTGAGGCAGCTGAGGAGCTTACAAAACGTGATTTTCAAGTGAAAAATATTCTAATCACTGAGCTTTCAGAAATGACGCCAGAGGATTTAGAAGGTAAGCAAGGAAAGATAATATTGGAATCTTCTTTAAAAACTAAAATAAATGAATTAATGGATGATGGGGAAGTACAGCAAGTATATATTACTTCTTATATTATTCAGTAAAGTACTTTTTTGAATGGAGGTGGGCAGATTGGCAGGAGATATATTATCTCAATCAGAAATAGATGCATTGTTAAGTGCCCTTTCAACCGGTGAAATGACAGCAGATGAAATGAAGAGCGAACAAGAATCAAAAAAAATTCGTTCCTACGATTTTAAAAGAGCTTTGCGTTTCTCGAAAGATCAAATACGCAGTCTTACTCGTATACATGAAAATTTTGCTCGTCTTTTAACCACATTTTTTTCTGCCCAGTTAAGAACATATGTCCAAATATCTGTAGTATCGGTTGACCAAATCCCTTTTGAAGAGTTTATACGTTCTGTACCACATATGACTCTTATAAATGTTTTTGAGGTACCACCATTAGAAGGAAATATACTAATGGAGATTAACCCAAACATCGCCTATTCTATGCTAGATTTGTTGATGGGTGGGAAAGGGCAGGCGCATACAAAGGTAGATAATTTAACAGAGATTGAAACGAAAATAATGACTAATTTATTCGAACGTTCCTTTGATAACCTGAGAGAAGCCTGGGTTAATATAGCAGATATCGATCCTATATTGACGGAGTTAGAGGTAAATCCTCAATTTCTTCAAATGATTTCGCCAAATGAAACAGTGGTTGTGATATCCTTTAATACTGTTATTGGTGAAACTAGCGGAATGATAAATATTTGTATCCCTCATGTAGTATTAGAGCCGATTGTGCCAAATCTTTCTGTTCGTTACTGGATGCAGACTAATAAGAAAGAGGTATCCCCAGAGCAATTGGCTGTACTGAAAAAACGAGTTAAATCTGCTGAAATACCAGTCGTAGCTGAGCTTGGTTCCACTGATATATCGATTGAAGATTTATTATATTTACAGCATGGGGATGTTGTACAACTAAACGCTAAAATTGAGGATGCCCTTACAATAAAAGTAGGAGACATACCAAAATTTAAAGCACAACCAGGAAAACTAAAGAAACATATGGCAGTACAAATTATTGAAACTTTGAAAGGAGGAGAGGATGATGATGAGTGATGATATGCTCTCCCAAGAAGAAATTGAAGCCCTCCTACGAGGAACGGTTGACAATATAAGTGGAAATGAAACAGACACAAATACAACAAATGTAGAAGATTATTTAGACTCTTTTGCAATCGATACTTTAGGAGAAATTGGTAATATATCCTTTGGAAGCTCAGCGACTGCATTATCTTCGCTATTGGGTCAGAAAGTTGATATTACAACTCCAAATATAAGCATGATTAATAGAAGTAAATTAGTAGAGGAGTTTCCACATCCGTATGTTGCTGTACAAGTTCAATATACTGCTGGATTAATAGGTATGAACCTATTAGTCATTAAGCAATCAGATGCAGCAATAATTGCAGATTTAATGTTAGGCGGAGACGGAATAGATCCTAGTCCTCAACTAAGTGAAATTCAATTAAGTGCAGTTCAGGAAGCAATGAACCAAATGATGGGTTCGGCTGCTACTTCTATGTCAACTGTATTCAATAAAAAAGTGGACATCTCCCCACCATCCATAGACATTCTAAATTTATTAGAAGGTGAAGGCGAAGAAGCAATTCCTAATGATGACTTACTAATTAAAGTGTCATTTAGATTGCGTGTAGGAAGTTTAATAGACTCCAATATTATGCAGCTAATCCCTCTGGAATTCGGTCTGAATCTTGTTAAATCATTATTGGGAGAGGAAGAAGCAGAACCAGAAGCTGCTGCCACTGTATACGAAGAAAGAGTTAATAACAATCACGTATCTGCACCGGAACCAGATTATTATGAGGCACCACAGATTCAACAGCCCGTTGCTCCACAGCAACCTCAACAATCTAGACAAAGTAATACACGTCCGGTAGAAGTGCAACAAGCGCAATTTGCAAGCTTTGAAGCATCAAACCTTACTCCTAACGAGTCAAGAAATTTAAATTTACTTCTTGATATACCGCTTCAAGTAACAGTAGAATTAGGACGTACTAGAAGAACGGTAAAGGAAATTCTGGAACTTACTAGTGGTTCAATCATAGAACTGGACAAATTGGCAGGAGAGCCTGTAGATATTCTTGTCAATAATCGTCATATTGCAAAAGGCGAGGTAGTAGTAATTGATGAGAACTTTGGTGTTCGTATTACAGATATTCTAAGCCAAGCAGAACGAATTAATAATTTACGATAAGTACTGGAGGAGACATATTATGTCGAAAAGAATTTTAATAGTGGACGATGCTGCATTTATGCGCATGATGATTAAGGATATTTTATCTAAAAATGGTTTTGAAGTAGTAGGTGAGGCGGCTGACGGGGCACAAGCAGTTGAAAAATACGCTGAGCTTAAACCAGATTTAGTGACAATGGATATCACTATGCCTGAAATGGACGGTATTGCTGCATTGAAGAAGATTAAAGAAAAAGATCCTAGCGCAACTATTATTATGTGTTCAGCAATGGGGCAACAAGCAATGGTTATTGATGCCATTCAAGCAGGAGCAAAGGATTTTATCGTTAAACCATTCCAAGCAGATCGAGTAATTGAAGCAATCTCAAAAGCGATAGGGTAATTAATGATGTGGAAGCTTTACCTCAGTATTTGCATCGCATTGTTTTTATTAGTTTTACCTTTTCCAATGGGAGCAGAAGCTTCTGTAGATTCAAATGAAAGCATCAAGGAACATCTGGAACGTGTAAATAACGAATCCGATGCAACTAAAAAGTCAGAACAAAATATTGAGGAAGATAATGCGGTAGTACCTGAAGAAAATACTTCGCAAGATTCGAAGTCAAGTGGAGTATCTATTACAGCTTGGGATTACATCAAAATGATATTCGCTTTGTTATTTGTGATTGCTTTACTTTATGGACTATTACGTTTCCTCAATAAAAGAAATAGAAGCTTCCAGCATAACCAACTCATCCATAATCTTGGAGGAGTTGGAATGGGGCAGGGAAAATCAATTCAATTATTGCAAGTGGGCAACTCACTCTATTTAGTTGGAATTGGAGAAAATATTAACTTATTAAAAGAAATCACTGATCCTCAAGAAATAGAAGAGTTAACTAAGATATATGAAGACAAGCTTGGTAGTGGGCCAACACTACCTCATGTAATGGAATTAATGAACAAAGTGATTAAAAACAAGACTAGTTCTACTAAAAATAATGAAAATCCTTCATTCAATGAAACGTTCCAAAAGAAATTAGAAGATATTAAAAGAGACCGTAGTGAAGTATTAAAGGATTGGAAGACAAAGGAGCGCAAAAACAATGAATGATTTCGTCCAATTTTTCTCGGACAGCGATCCGTCAAATGTCTCCACTTCTATCAAATTAATGCTATTACTTACGGTCTTGTCTTTGGCGCCGAGTATATTAATATTAATGACATCTTTTGCAAGAATCATTATAATTTTGTCTTTTGTTCGTACTGCTCTAGCAACACAGCAAATGCCACCAAACCAAGTATTAGTTGGATTGGCACTTTTCCTTACGTTTTTTATCATGGCGCCAACGCTCCAGGAAGTGAATGAAACAGCCTTAACTCCTCTATTTGACGAAGAGATAACTTTGGAAGAGGCATATGAGAATGCTAGTGGACCTTTTAAAGAGTTTATGAGTGAGCATACAAGGCAAAAGGATTTAGAGTTATTCTTACGATATACCGAGGCAGAACGACCAGAAACGATTGATGATATTCCATTAACGGTGATGGTTCCAGCTTTTGCTTTAAGTGAGATTAAGACAGCCTTTCAAATAGGCTTTATGATTTTTATCCCTTTCCTAGTGATTGACATGATCGTCGCTAGTGTATTGATGTCTATGGGGATGATGATGTTACCTCCGGTAATGATTTCATTACCATTTAAGATTTTACTATTTGTGTTAGTAGATGGATGGTATTTAGTCATGAAATCCATCTTACAAAGTTTTTAGGAGCTGATTGTATTGAGTAATGAAATGGTAATATCAATTGCAGAAAGAGCCATTTGGGTCATTCTTCTTGCATCAGGTCCTCTTTTGTTGGTTGCATTAATAACTGGTCTTGCGGTGTCTATCTTTCAGGCGACCACACAGATTCAGGAACAAACTCTTGCATTTGTTCCTAAAATTATTGCAGTATTAGTGGCTATTGTCTTTTTTGGGCCATGGATGCTGTCACAAGTAACCTCCTATGCAGCAGATATTTTTGAAAATTTAGTGAGATATATTGGTTAGTTCAATGGAAGAAATAATACCAAGCCTAACTATATTATTATTGATCATTGCAAGAGTTTCTGCGTTTTTTGTTACTTTACCTTTATTTTCACATCGTACTATTCCAGCCACGCATCGAATAGGCTTTGCAATTGTTCTTTCATGGATGATGTATTATACGTTGGATGTTACACCATTTGAAATAAATGGAGAGTACATATTACTAATTATAAAGGAAGTTATGGTTGGGTTATTTATAGGGTTACTTGCTTACATAATTCTTTCTGCCATACAAATTGCTGGTGGATTTATCGATTTCCAAATGGGATTTGCGATAGCGAATGTTATAGACCCCCAAACGGGAGCTCAAAGTCCTCTAATCGGTCAATTTCTAAACATTATTGCTCTTCTTCTATTACTAGCATTAAATGGGCATCATTTGCTATTGGATGGAATTTTTTATAGCTATCAATTTATTCCTATGGAAACTTCATCGCTAGCATTTGGGCAAGAAAACTATGTGGAGTTCATCATGAAGACATTTGCAGGAGTGTTTGCAGTTGCCTTTCAGATGTCTATTCCTATAGTAGCAACTTTGTTTTTAGTAGATATTGCATTAGGGATAACTGCTCGTACAGTTCCTCAACTGAATATATTTGTAGTGGGTTTCCCTATTAAAATAGGAGTTACATTTATTGTTTTGTTAGTCATGATGGGAGTTTTACTAGCAGTTATGCAGAAAATGTTTGAAATCATGATTATAAGTATGCGAGATTTAATGATTATTTTAGGTGGTGGCTAATATGTTGATGCTCCGATTGGATCTACAGTATTTCGCAGGAGAAAAAACAGAAAAAGCTACTCCTAAAAAACGGCAGGATTCTAGAAAAAAAGGACAAGTGTTAAAGAGCCAGGATGTTACAAGCGCCATTGTGTTGCTTGCAGTATTCCTCTTCATGTTTTTCTTTGCGGGGTTTTTACGCAATGAAATATTTACATTTTTTAATGTTACTTTTACTAAATATATGCTGATGGATACAGTAACTATAGAAATAGCCTTAGAAATTTATAAAGATATGCTGATGGAAATGGCTTTTATCTTGTTACCTATCATGCTGGTAGCTGTGGTTGCAGCTATTGCAGCTAATTTTTTTCAGTTTGGGTTGCTCTTTACGACTGAGCCCTTAAAGTTTGACTTAAAAAAAATAGACCCTATAAAAGGGTTAAAACGAATCTTCTCGATGAAGGCAATAATTGAACTATTAAAGTCCATTCTTAAAATTTCTTTTATTGGATCGGTTACGACTCTTATTATATGGATGAATCTGGAGCAAGTGCTTTCCCTTTCTTTTAAAACTGCTTGGGATACCTTATCTACCATCGGATGGCTTACAGGAATGATGGGAATAGCAGCTTCCTTTGTATTGTTGTTTATATCGATCTTAGATTTCTTCTATCAACGCTTTGATTATGAGAAAAATTTGAAGATGTCTAAGCAGGATATAAAAGACGAGCATAAGAACACAGAGGGAGATCCTATCATTAAATCCCGAATTCGTCAGCGTCAAAGAGAAATGGCCATGCGGAGAATGATGCAGGAAATTCCAACAGCAGATGTTGTTATTACGAACCCTACCCATTTTGCAATTGCTTTAAAGTATGATGATTCCTCTATGGATGCGCCAGTAGTAATAGCTAAGGGGGCAGACTTTGTTGCTCAGAAGATTAAATTGATTGCTAAAGAAAATAATGTAGTCATGGTTGAAAACCGGCCACTTGCTAGAGCAATGTACGATCAAGTTGAAATTGGTCAAAGAATTCCTGATGAATTTTTTAAGGCTGTTGCAGAGGTTCTAGCTTATGTATATCGCATTAAACAAAAAATTTAAAGATTGAGGTGGAAGTATATGCAAGTTCGCGATATATCCGTATTAGCAGCAGTAATTTCTATTGTGGCTATGCTCGTGATACCTCTTCCTCATTGGTTATTGAGTTTTTTAATAATCGTTAATATTACTATAGCTTTATTAATTTTAATGACCGCAATGAATATGCAGGAGGCGCTACAATTTTCCGTCTTTCCTACACTGTTATTACTAGTAACTTTGTTTAGGCTTGCACTTAATGTCTCAACGACACGTGCGATTTTGTCCGAGGGAGATGCAGGGAAGGTAGTTGAAACCTTTGGTACTTTTGTAACCGGGGGGAATATGTTAGTTGGTCTAGTCGTTTTTGCTATTTTAGTAATTATTCAATTCATTGTAATAACAAAAGGTGCTGAGCGTGTATCAGAGGTTGCAGCGCGCTTTACATTAGATGCTATGCCTGGTAAACAGATGAGTATTGATGCGGATCTTAATGCTGGGATGATTTCTGAAAAAGAAGCAAGAGAACGACGTGAAAAAGTCAGCGGAGAAGCAGATTTTTACGGGGCAATGGACGGTGCTACGAAATTCGTAAAAGGTGATGCTATTGCGGGTATTATTATCGTAATTATCAACCTTCTATTTGGTGTCATCATTGGAGTCGTTCAGTTTGGTTTGCCTTTTGGAGAAGCAGCGGTATTATTCTCTACATTGACTGTAGGGGACGGACTTGTGTCACAAATTCCGGCGCTTTTAATCTCTACCGCGACGGGTATAGTTGTTACAAGAGCTGCGTCAAAAGGAAATTTGGGCGGAGATATTACTGGACAGCTATTGAATCAGCCTAAGCTTCTTTATGTAGCTGCGGGGACAATTGCACTTCTAGGGATAGTAACCCCTATTGGACTTCTTTTAACTTTACCTATTTCTCTTATACTTGTCATTGGCGCTTATATGATGAGTAAGGCAGAAAAAGAAGACCCAGAAGAGCTAGAGGAATTTCAAGAGGAAGCAGCCACAGATAATATGAAAAGTCCAGAGAATGTTATTAATCTATTAAACGTAGATCCAATAGAATTTGAGTTCGGCTATGGATTGATACCACTTGTGGATACTGCACAGGGCGGAGATTTACTTGATCGAGTAGTTATGATAAGAAGACAGCTTGCATTAGAGCTTGGAATAGTTATACCGGTTGTACGGATTCGAGACAATATCCAGCTTCAGCCAAATGAGTACCGTATAAAGATTAAAGGGAACGAGATGGCTAGAGGAGAGCTATTGCTCGATCATTATTTGGCGATGAGCCCTGGTGATGACGATACAATCGATGGAATAGACACAGTAGAACCATCTTTCGGTCTTCCAGCTAAATGGATAACAGAGGCTGTAAAAGAGGAAGCAGAGATAATGGGCTATACAGTGGTTGACCCACCAAGCGTAGTCTCAACGCATATGACGGAAATTATTCGAAATCATGCACATGAATTATTAGGTAGACAGGAAACTAAGCAATTAATCGATCATATTCGCGAGACTTCACCTATATTAGTGGATGAATTAACTCCAACTCCGATGACTATAGGAGAGATTCAAAAGGTTTTAGGCAACCTGCTAAGAGAGCATGTATCGATAAGAAACTTACCTATTATTTTTGAAACACTAGCTGATTATTCAAAAATGACATCTGATGTCGATATATTAACTGAGTATACGAGACAAGCATTAGCGAAGCAAATAACTTCTCAATATGCTGGTAATAGTAATGTGCTAAAAGTTTTAACAGTATCTGGCAGAGTTGAAAAAATTGTCGCTGATAGTATTCAACAAACGGAGCATGGGAATTACCTTTCCATCGATCCGAATGACTCACAGGCTATTTTAGAATCTATGGCTAGAGAAATTGAACGTGCTTCACTGATGGAGCAGTCACCAATTATACTATGCTCTCCAGCAGTAAGAATGTATTTAAGACAAATGACAGAGAGATATTTCCCTCAAATACCGATTCTTTCCTATAACGAGTTAGAATCATCAATTGAGGTACAAAGCGTCGGGGTGGTGAATGTGGAGTGAAGATGAAAAAATATGTAGCAGCTACAATGCCAGAAGCGATGAAGGCTATTCGAAATGAATTGGGTGAGGAAGCGGTAATCTTAAGCTCTAAAGTAGTATATTCAAAGGGTTTCATTGGAATGTTCAAAAAGAAGTCTATTGAAGTATTAGCTGGCATAGACACAGTTGAACCTCCCGTTCATACACCTGATTATCCCGTCTTTAAGCAAGAGCCCGACGTTAACCATGCGTCAGAGATAAAAAAAGAACTAGAAGACTTAAAGAAAATGGTGAAATCTATCCAACGTCCGCAGCTAGAGCAGCAATACCCGGAAGAATTTCAAATACTTATAAATCATCTTAAGCAGCAGGAATTGGCAGAGGAGCTTATCACTAGCATGAGTGATGAGCTTTTTGTGCATGAAATAAATAGAGATTCTATAAATATAGAGGAACAGATTGAGCTTACAAAAGACTATATTTATAACTTGCTTAAGGATCTCCCTTTCGGAGGTATATCCTATGAAAGAAAATTCATCAATGTGTTAGGCCCAACTGGGGTTGGTAAAACAACGACTATAGCAAAAATGGCTGCTCGTGCTGTTTTAGAGAAAAAGAAAAAGGTTGGATTCATCACAACTGATACTTATCGGATTGCTGCTATTGAGCAGTTGAAGACTTACGCCGGTCTTCTTCAGGCACCCATTGAAATAGTTTACAGTCCTAAAGATTTTCAGCAAGCTGTTGAGAAGTTTGAATCATTGGATCTTGTATTTATAGACACCGCTGGTCGGAATTACAAGGAAATGAAATTCGTTGAGGATTTACAAAAACTGATAGATTTTAAGAGTAATACAGAAACGTATCTTGTTCTCTCTTCAACCTCAAAAGAAACAGACATGAGTGTAATTATAGAACAATTTGTAGATTTTCCTATTGAAAAATTAATTTTTACTAAAATAGATGAAACAAATTCTATTGGCTCCATTATTAATTTAATGGTTAAATATAACAAGGGCCTTGCGTACTACACAGATGGTCAAGAAGTACCTGAAGATATCGTTGAAGCTAGTCTAGAAGAATTACTTGATTTATTATTAAAGGGGATTCACTATGAGAGATCAAGCTGAGGAATTAAGAATGAAGATGCTTCGAAGCCACAGTAAATTAGGTCGCTCTATAGCTGTTGTCAGCGGTAAAGGGGGAGTAGGTAAAAGTAATTTTTCAACCAACTTTACAACAATGCTTAGTGCTCAAGGAAAAAAAGTAGTATTAATAGATATGGATATCGGTATGGGTAACATCCATATTTTACTAGGTAAAACTGTTCCTACTAATTTAAAGGATTATTTACTTGGAGAAAAATTATTGGAGAGTGTCATGTATGAAGGGCCATACGGACTTCAATATATCTCAGGAGGATCTGGATTAAATGGTGTTATGGAATGGACCGATACTATGTTTCAACGACTGATTGAAGCCTTTGAATATCTTCAAAAATCCTTCGATTTTATCGTGTTTGATATGGGAGCCGGAGCAACTTCACAGGCATTAGATTTAATTGTTGCAGTGGATGATATTATCGTTATTTCAACTGCTGAGCCTACTTCGATTACAGATGCTTATTCTATGATGAAATATATACATTATAAGGATCCTGAAAAGAACTTTTTTCTTTTGTGTAATCGAGCGTTTTCAGAGGAGGAGGGAAAAGACACTACAGCTAGACTTAAATTGGCAATGTCTAAATTTCTCTCTAAGGAAGTATTAGTCCTTGGTTCCTTGCCAGAAGATCCATATGTTCGCAAAGCTGTCCAACAACAAGAACCATTTTCTGTGTTATATCCACAGGCAGAAATTAGTAAAAAGCTTTACAAGATAGTAAACAAATTTACAGAAGTACAAATAGAGGAGATACCCTCAAAACCTAGTAAATTTATCGATAGATTAAAGAGTATCTTTAAAGGGAGGCCTTAAAGATTTGGCATGATTTCTAAAAAAAAATTACTTATAGTAGATGATTCAGCCTTCATGCGCAAATTGATAGGAGATTTTTTTAAGGAAAGTACCCTAATCGAGGTAGTCGGTATCGCGCGCAATGGTGCCGATGCCATTCGAAAGATTAAATCACTTCGACCAGATGTAGTTACTATGGACGTTGAGATGCCAGAAATGAATGGACTAGAGGCTTTAAAGCAAATCATGTCTGAAAGTCCTGTTGCAGTTATCATGCTGTCTAGCAATACCCAACGGGGAACAGAAAGTACATTGCTTGCTATAGAATATGGAGCAGTAGATTTTGTAGCTAAACCAAGCGGTACCATTTCACTAGACTTACATAAGATTAAAGATGAATTGGTTGAAAAGGTAGAGCATGCAGCAACCATTCCTATTACGAAAATAAAAACACGTGCATTAATACCTTCAAACAAGCAAGAGGTAAGAGAAATACAACCAATTAAGCATTCATGGAACAAAAACAAAAAAAAGATGGTTTTGATTGGTACTTCCACGGGAGGTCCGAGAGCATTACAAGAAGTTCTACCTAACTTACCAAAAGATATGAAGGCACCTGTTCTCATCGTTCAACATATGCCTGCAGGATTTACTAAATCACTAGCGGATAGACTAAATCAACTATCCGAAATTGAGGTGAAAGAGGCCGAGCAAGGGGATATCATTCGAGATGGCCATGCTTATATTGCTCCAGGTGGCTTTCATATGAGAGTTCAAAAAACAGGAAGTGTTTATACGATTAAACTAGACGACATTGAACCACCTAGAGGAGGGCATAGACCATCTGTAGACGTACTCTTAGAAGATAATAGTATGTATAATGATTTTGATAAAATTACAGTCATTATGACAGGAATGGGGTCAGATGGCTCCAATGGCCTCAAGCAATTAAAGAAGATGGGAAATGTAGTTGCTATAGCTGAATCCGCAAGTACGTGCATTGTATATGGAATGCCTAAGGCAGCGGTGGAAACAAAATTAGTAAATGATGTAGTTGATTTAGATAAAATTGCAAACACAATAATACAATACTTGCCTTAAAGGGGTGTTAAGTTCATGGATACAAATCAATATTTAGAGATGTTCATTGAAGAAAGTAAGGAGCATTTACAAGCTTGTAATGATCATTTGCTTGAGCTAGAGAAAAATCCTCAAAATCTTTCAATCGTAAATGAGGTATTTCGTTCTGCCCACACATTAAAAGGTATGTCTGCAACGATGGGATACGAGGATATTGCCAATTTAACGCATAAAATGGAGAATGTTCTCGATGAAATTAGAAACAGTCGTTTAGATGTTACACCGGAATTACTTGATGTAGTTTTTGTTGCAGTCGATCAACTGGAAGAAATGGTTTTTAATATTGCGGATGGTGGAGATGGCAAGCTAGACGTTGAAGAAACCGTTCGAAAACTTCATTTAATCGAAAAAGGTGAAATGGAAGTTGCAGCTACTGTTATGAGTAAAGTAGATAACAATGAAAAACACCAGAATTTTTTATCCTATGACGACTATGAAATGACTGTTCTTCAACAATCGGCGGAGCAAAACTATTTTACATATGAAATCTCGGTAAAGCTACGCGAGGATTGCTTGTTAAAAGCTGCACGTGTTTATATGGTGTTTGAGCTCTTAGAAAAAATGGGTGATGTTATCAAATCCTCACCTACAGTTGAAAGATTAGAGGATGAAGACTTTGATGAACAGTTCTACATTGCAATTGTTACGACTGAAGAGCAAGAAGATGTTCAAAAGAAACTGATGAAAGTATCGGAAGTTACAGAGGTAATAGTAAATCCGGTTAGTATAGAGCAGCTAAAAACTCGTCAAAACGAAGAGTTTGAGAAGCAAGAGAGTAAAAAAGAAGAGATAAAGATTGAGGAAAAACCTTCTTCAGAAGTGAAAAAAGCGGAAGAAAAGCAATCATCACCTAAAAATGGGCAAACCCATGGTAACAAAACAATCAGAGTAAATATCGAGAGATTAGATATTTTGATGAACCTGTTTGAAGAGCTAGTAATCGATAGAGGTAGACTTCAATCTATCTCAGAAAACCTGCATGATAGTGAATTAGAAGAGACTGTAGAACGAATGGCTAGAATTACAGGAGACTTGCAAAACATCATTCTTAACATGCGTATGGTACCTGTAGATACGGTCTTTAACCGATTCCCTAAAATGGTTAGACAATTAGCTAGAGATTTAAACAAAAAAATCAATCTCCAAGTCATTGGAGCAGAAACGGAACTAGATCGTACAGTTATTGATGAAATCGGGGATCCCCTTGTTCATCTCATTAGAAACTCGTTAGATCATGGTATTGAGAGTCCTGAGATTCGTAAGGCAAATGGAAAGCCTGAGGAAGGTACCGTAGTTCTTCGAGCTTATCACAGCGGAAACCATGTGTTTATAGAAATCGAGGATGATGGAGCAGGTATAAGTCGAGAAAAAGTATTGAAAAAAGCTATAGCTAAAAATATTGTTACGCCAGAAGCTGCTGCTTTATTGTCGGATAAACAGGTAGCAGAGCTAATTTTATCTTCTGGTTTTTCAACTGCGGAAGTCATATCCGATGTATCTGGTCGTGGTGTAGGATTAGACGTAGTGAAAACAACCATTGAATCTTTAGGCGGTTCAATTGAGATTTCGTCAACAGAAGGGAAAGGCTCCTTATTCTCTATTCAATTACCTTTAACATTGTCTATTATATCAGTTATGTTAGTAGAGCTAGGTGAAGAGATTTATGCTGTTCCTCTTTCTTCTATCATTGAAACTGCTATCATCCGATCTTCTGACATTTTGAACGCACACAATCAAAAAGTAATTGATTTCCGTGGTAAGGTCGTTCCACTTGTCTTTTTAGAAGAGGTGTTTGAAGTACCTAGAGCACACAAGGAAGAAGAATTCCATTCAGTTGTTTTAGTTCGCAAAGGGGATAAAATGGCTGGTCTTGTTGTAGACTCATTCATTGGTCAACAAGAAATTGTTCTAAAATCTCTAGGAACCTATTTGTCTAGTGTATTTGCTATTTCAGGTGCAACTATTTTAGGAAATGGAAAAGTGGCTCTTATAGTAGATTGTAACGCGTTAATTATGTAAGGAGGAGAAACAATGGCAGAAGCTTTAGATTTACAAAACTTAAAAGTAGTTGTTTTTCAGTTAGCTGACAAAGAATATGTTATTCCTGTTAGTCAAGTCCAAGGAATTGAAAAACTAATCCATATAACTAGAGTTCCAAAAACTCCTTCATTTGTAAAAGGAGTTATTAATCTTCGTGGTGTAGTTACACCTATTATTGACTTAAAGAGCAGATTCAATCTAGGAGAGAGCACGTTAGATGAATCTTCTCGAATTATTATTATCTCTTTAGAGGATATGAATGTTGGAGTAATCGTGGACTCTGCAAATGATGTATTAGATATACCGATGGACTCCATAGAGCCTCAGCCAGAAGTAGTAGGAGGATTAGAACAAGATTTTATTGCAGGAGTTACTAAAATTGATAAACGTTTGTTGATTTTACTACATCTTGACTTAGTATTAAATCCTATTAAGGCTGGAGCTTAGTATATGTTTGAAAATAAGATTACGTCTATGCATCTTGATGTATTAAGGGAAATAGGTAATATTGGTGCAGCGCATGCTGCTACTGCATTATCTACCTTGTTAAATAAGAAAATAGACATGAATGTCCCTAAAGTTGAGATGGTAACTTTTGATGAAATGATGGATCTTGCTGGTGGAGCAGAAAGCGTAGTTGCTGGTATCTATCTTCGCATCGATGGAGATGTCAATGGTAGTATGTTTTTTGTTTTACCCGTTGAGCAGGCAAACCAATTCATCAGAAGATTGATCCAAGATGAAAGTTTAGACTTTGAAAAGGGACAGGTTACAGAGATGGGAGCGTCTGCGCTTCAGGAGCTAGGAAATATCTTGTCCGGTTCATATTTGTCTGCGTTGTCCGATTTCACTAAACTTAGTATTTATCCAACAGTTCCAGCACTTTGCGTTGATATGGTGGGAGCTATCATAAGTTTTGGGCTTGTAGAGCTTTCACAAGTAAGTGATTATGTCATTGTGATCGATACCGCTATTCATGAAGATGAAGATGAGAGTGGTAAAATTGTTCATGGTCATTTCTTTTTATTGCCAGAGCCGGATTCATTTCAAGCTATTTTCCGAGCATTAGGAGTAGAATAATATGATTGAACAAAGTCAAATTGGTCACGTAGTAAAAGTCGGGATAGCTGATATGAATATAGCAAAGGCACCACATACGATAAGGACATCTGGATTGGGTTCATGTGTAGGAGTTGTTCTTTACGATGATAGAAATCAAACAGCCGGCATGGTGCATGTAATGCTTCCGAATTCTAGTTTAGGAAGATCTGAAAAGATTAATATAGCCAAATTTGCTGATACTGGTATACCAGCGCTTATTGAACTATTAAAAATGGAAGGGTTGGCTCCTTCGAGACTCCGCGCTAAAATAGCTGGCGGTGCTCAAATGTTCCAATTCTCTTCCAGTAGAGATACTATGCGAATAGGTCCTAGAAATGTGGAGGCAGTAAAAGAGTATTTACACAAATACTCTATTCCCATTATATCTGAAGATACTGGGGGAAATAGTGGACGTACTATTGAGTTTGATCCATCCACAAAGCTATTGAACGTTAGAACAGTAAATCAGGGAGTGAGAGACATTTAATGGCAGGTTCAATTTTATTTAATTGCTGGGTAGCTCTTCTTGCATTTAGTTGTTACTTTCTTTTTTCATACCCCTTTGTAGAAGGGATTGTAATTTTAATACCATCTCTTATATGTGCACTATTATTTTTTATATTAGCCTTTTTTGGAAGAGCGGCTATATCATATGTTCTAGAAGATAAAACTAAAAAAGTAGAGGAAGAGGTCCTTTTATCTCAAAATACCACTTCCTCACCAATAGATTCATCAAAAGAATACGCTAACATTATAAAAAACATGATAAATAATGAATCATAAATGGGGGGCGATATATTTTCGCCTCCCCTTTTTATACGAAATTTTGGTATAATATCCATATATATAATGGAAAAGGTCGAAAGGGGGATTATTGTGTCAAAACTAAATTCGACAGAGGAGCAGCTCCTTTGGAAGAAATGGACAGAAAGCAAGGATCCTCAAGCAGGAGATTTACTTCTAAGAAAATATACTCCTCTTGTAACCTATCATGTGCAGCGTATTGGAGCTGGCATTCCTCAAAATGTTTCAAGAGATGAACTGAAAAGCCTTGGTATGATGGGACTTTTTGATGCTTTAAATAAATTTGATCATTCCAGAGATTTAAAGTTCGATACGTACGCATCCTTTCGTGTTAGAGGTGCAATAATAGACGGCTTGAGAAAAGAAGACTGGCTACCAAGGTCCTCACGTGAAAAGGCAAAAAAGCTAGACCAGAAGATTGAAGAGCTAGAACAAAAACTAATGCGTCATGCAACACCTGAGGAAATAGCACAATTTGTTGAGGTTTCGGTTGAAGAAGTTTATCAGACAGTGCAGGAGCATTTCTTCTCTAATGTTCTATCGATCGATGAACAGCTACATGACCAAGACGAAATGGATAATAAAGCATTTGTCATTAGAGATGATACGCAGACTACGCCTGAGCAGCAGCTTGTCAAGGGCGAGTTACTTAATGACCTAGTGAACCAAATTCAACACTTAAATGAGAACGAACAATTAGTTTTAAGCTTATTTTATACTGAAGAGTTAACCTTGACGGTTATAGGTGAAATGTTAGGCCTATCAACCTCCAGAATTTCTCAAATACATTCCAAGGCTCTTTTTAAGCTTCGGAAGCTTTTGGCAAGTGAAATGATGAATTCATAATATGCGGAGGGAAATTCTATGAGCTTAAAAGTTGTTGAACTACAGATTGCTATACCGAAAACATTTGATGCGGGTAAAATGTCTGAGCAAATGCAGCAACAAAGTGCTATAAACCAAGCGAATGCTCAAGCTGCAACTGAAAGGCAAATTGAGAGAAATAGAGAAACAGTTATTAAATCCAATAATATAGAAGCAGACGCCGAACAAGGCTCAAAGCAACAAACTGAGCAAGAAAATGAAAAAAGAGAAAAAAAAGAACAAGAAAATAAAGAGACAAAGCACCCCTTTAAAGGTAACTTTGTAGACTTTAGCGGATAGGAGTAAAAATGACGTCTATAATTTTAACAGTTTTATTTCTACTCCAAATAATTAGTTTTTATTTCATCGCATTGTTGAATATGAAAATGTCTAAGTATAAGGGTATGGAAGACAAGCAAGAGCAGATGATTAAAGAAATAGAAAATTCTTTTAGTGCCTACATTGCAGAAATCAAGGACGAAAATGATCGCCTTTTACATGAGCTCAAAGAACAAAATAATTACTCTTCTGAAAAGAAGGAAGTAATCTCTATTGCTAAAAAAGAGATTTCATCTGCTTCAAACGAGGAAAGCCAATCATTAATAATATCAAGACCACTAGTTTCAAAACAAAAGGCAGCTAGTAGTTATGTTCAATCTTCCAATTTACCAGAAAAAGAGATTCCTATTACTTTAAAGGAAAAAGTATTGTATTATTCGGAAGAAGGTAAAAACCCTACAGAAATAGCTAAGTTGCTCCAAATTGGAAAGACAGAAGTCGAGCTCTTCTTGAAATTTCAGGATTAAAATGGTTGAAAGTTAATTATATCTATGGTATATTACAAGACGGTATGAATATACACGCATTTCTGATGGAATTGGCAGGTGCTCTTACAAAAGAGTAGCCGATGAAAAATGAAGAATGCGGAAGACTAAACCAAACCAGGAGGAAATAAAATGTCAGTAATCTCTATGAAACAATTACTTGAGGCTGGTGTACACTTCGGTCACCAAACTCGCCGTTGGAATCCAAAAATGAAAAAATACATTTTTGTTGAGCGTAACGGAATCTACATCATCGATCTTCAAAAAACGGTGAAAAAATTAGAAGAAGCTTATGACTTCATGCGCCAAGTAGGTCAAGATGGCGGGAAAGTTCTTTTCGTTGGAACTAAAAAGCAAGCTCAAGAAGCTATTAAAGAAGAAGCAGAACGTTCAGGAAACTACTATATTAACCAACGTTGGTTAGGTGGTACTTTAACTAACTTCGGTACAATTCAAAAACGTGTAGCACGCTTAAAAGCAATTGAAAAAATGGAAGAAGACGGAACTTTCTCTGTACTTCCTAAAAAAGAAGTAGTTCAACTTAAAAAAGAACACGAACGTCTAGTTAAATTCTTAGGCGGTATCCGTGACATGAAAGCTATCCCGGATGTAATGTTCGTAGTTGACCCACGTAAAGAGCGTATTGCAGTTGCAGAAGCTCGTAAATTGAACATTCCATTAGTAGGAATCGTTGATACAAACTGTGATCCAGATGAAATCGACTATGTAATTCCTGCAAATGACGATGCAATTCGCGCAGTGAAATTATTAACTGCTAAAATGGCGGATGCATTACTAGAAGCAAGACAAGGTGAAGATGCAGAAGTAGCTTCAGCTGAAGTTGCTGCTGAGTAAGACACATGTAAGTAACAGGTGATAAGCGGCCAAACCACTTATCACCTTTTTTTGAGAAAATGACATTTAATTGTACTAGGAGGAATTTATAATGGCAGTTACAGCACAAATGGTAAAAGAATTGCGTGAAAAAACTGGCGCAGGTATGATGGATTGTAAGAAAGCTCTAGTTGAAACAGATGGCAACTTAGAAGCAGCAATTGACTTCTTACGTGAAAAAGGTCTTTCTTCTGCAGCTAAAAAAGCTGATCGTATCGCAGCTGAAGGTACAACTTTCATCGAAATCGATGGCAATAAAGCTGTATTATTAGAAATGAACGCAGAAACTGACTTCGTTGCCAAAAATGAAGGCTTCCAACAATTAGTTAAACAAGTAGCTTCTCATTTATTAACTACTGAACCAGCTTCAGTTGAAGAAGCATTAGCTTCTAACATTGAAGAAGGCGTTACAGTTGAAAATGCTATTTCTAACGCAGTAGCTAAAATTGGAGAAAAAATTACTCTTCGTCGCTTTGTTATTGAAACAAAAACAGATGCGGATGCATTTGGTCCATACCTTCACATGGGAGGTCGTATCGGAGTTCTTACAGTACTTGAAGGTTCTACTGATGAGCAAGCGGCAAAAGACGTTGCAATGCACATTGCTGCTTTAAACCCATCATACATTTCTCGTGATGAAGTATCTGCTGAGGAAGTAGAGCACGAGCGTAAAGTATTAACAGAACAAGCATTAAACGAAGGTAAGCCAGAAAATATTGTAGCTAAAATGGTAGAAGGCCGTCTTGGTAAATATTTTGAAGAAGTGTGCTTATTAGACCAATCTTTCGTTAAAAATCCAGATCAAAAAGTTCGTACATTTGTGGAATCAACTGGTGGTAAACTAGTTTCATTCACACGCTACGCTGTTGGTGAAGGAATTGAGAAACGTGAAGATAACTTTGCTGAAGAAGTAATGAGCCAAGTTAAAGGTAAATAATAAAAAATAAATAGTAAGAACGTATGTTGTTCTTATTTTATAGAAAAACTCTAGGGAGCACGTAATTTGTGTTCCCTATTTTTCAAGAAAAGAGATGGAGGATATCTATGAGCACACCACAATATAAAAGAATTGTTTTAAAACTAAGTGGCGAAGCATTGGCTGGAGAAAAAGGTTTTGGATTGTCTCCTGAGATTATTAAATCAGTAGCGGAACAAGTGAAGGAAGTTGTTGATCTTGGAGTTGAAGTTGCTGTTGTAGTTGGAGGAGGCAATATTTGGAGAGGTAAAATAGGCAGCGAAATGGGAATGGACCGTGCTAATGCCGATTATATGGGCATGTTGGCTACGGTTATGAATTCATTGGCACTGCAAGATTCTCTAGAACAATGTGGAGTTGAGACGCGTGTACAGTCTTCCATTGAAATGCGTCAAGTGGCAGAACCGTACATAAGAAGAAGAGCGATTCGTCATTTAGAAAAAAAACGTGTAGTAATATTTGCAGCGGGAACGGGTAATCCATACTTCTCGACTGATACTACAGCAGCTTTAAGAGCAGCTGAAATAGAAGCTGATGTTATCTTAATGGCTAAAAACAATGTAGATGGTGTGTATTCAGCTGATCCAAAAATGGATAAAACAGCAGTGAAATATGATGAATTGTCTTTCTTGGAGGTAATTCAGCAAGGCCTACAGGTGATGGATTCAACGGCTTCCACTTTATGTATGGACAATGATATTGCACTTATTGTATTCTCAATTATGGAAAATGGAAATATTAAACGGGCTGTCCTAGGTGACTCTATTGGAACAGTCGTTAGGAGGAATTCATAATGCCGAAACAAGTAATAGAGCAAACAAAAGACAAAATGGCTAAAACAATTCAAGTGTATACAAGAGAGCTAGCTTCTATTCGTGCTGGTCGTGCAAGCGCATCTTTACTTGATAAAATTACTGTGGACTACTATGGTGCGCCAACACCGATTAACCAAATGGCTGGTATATCGATACCAGAAGCGCGCTTACTAACAAT
This sequence comes from Psychrobacillus sp. NPDC093200, assembly GCF_050280345.1. Lineage (NCBI taxonomy): Bacteria > Bacillati > Bacillota > Bacilli > Caryophanales > Bacillaceae > Psychrobacillus > Psychrobacillus sp. NPDC093200. The sequence continues at coordinate 1,374,603 of NZ_JBNNVC010000001.1, forward strand.
TCAACCTTATGATAAATCCATTCTGGGAGATATCGAAAAAGCAATTATGAAATCAGACTTAGGAATCACTCCTACAAACGATGGTAATCTTATTCGTATTGCTATTCCTGCACTGACAGAAGAGCGCCGTAAAGAATTAGTAAAACAAGTTAAAAAAGAAGCTGAAGAAGCTAAAGTGAATATCCGTAATGTACGTCGTGATGGGAACGACGAACTTAAAAAAATGGAGAAAGCTGGAGAAATCACAGAAGATGATTTAAGAAGCTACACAGAAGAAATCCAAAAAATTACGGATGCAAATATTGATAAAATCGATGCAATCACTAAAGATAAAGAAAAAGAAATTCTAGAGGTTTAAGATACTCTTCTAGCAAGTAGTACAGTTGAACCTTTATCCGAAGAAGGCGTCCTTTTAGAAGGACGTCTTTTTATATTCGTTTTTATTTGTTATGATAAGACTATATGCTTCGATAAGGTTTAAAGTGGAGGTTAATGCATGCTAAAAAAACTTATTCGTAAAAATGATAAAGCGATAAGTATCTATTTAAATGAACGAGTGGAAAATGCACAAAAAGAACAGTTGCCAGACCATATCGCCATTATTATGGATGGTAATGGCAGATGGGCTAAAAAGAGAGCCTTGCCAAGAGTAGCTGGACATCATGAAGGAATGCAAACTGTAAGGAAAATAACTAGATTTGCCAATGAAGTGGGTATAAAAACGCTCACATTATATGCATTCTCAACAGAGAACTGGAAAAGGCCTAAAATTGAAGTTGAATTTTTAATGCGTTTACCTGAAGAATTTTTAAACTCCTATCTACCTGAGTTAATGGAACAAAATATTCAGGTAAGAATGATGGGTAATATTGAACTTTTGCCAGAGCATACTAAGAAGGCTGTTACAAAAGCAATGGAGCAAACTGCCGAAAATAACGGTCTCATATTAAACTTTGCTCTAAACTATGGAAGCAGAGATGAAATTGTTCAAGCGGTAAAAAAAATTGCTCTAGATATTCAAGAAGGTAATATGGAGATAAATGATATTACAGAAAATAATATTAATAGTTATTTAATGACGAAAGATTTAAGTGAACCAGATTTACTGATTAGAACTAGTGGGGAAGTACGTTTAAGTAACTTCATGCTTTGGCAACTCGCATATACAGAATTCTGGTTTACAGACACATTGTGGCCAGATTTCGATCAGGAATGTTTGATAGAAGCTATTGAAACCTTTCAAAAGCGAAATAGAAGATATGGTGGAATTAAGGAGGAAGAAACAAATTGAAAACAAGAATTATCACGGGTGCCGTCGCTTTAGCACTCTTTCTTCCAATAGTTCTGCTAGGAGGACCTGTATTTACTGTTCTTATATACGCAATTGCTACAGTAGGATTATATGAAATACTAAAAATGAAGGGTTTAAGTCTCTTTTCTTTTTCAGGTATCATATCGCTACTTCTTTTGTTTTTACTATTATTCCCTTCAGCTTATACAGAAAATATAGTTAACCTTACAGGTCATACAAAGCTCGAATGGGTATTCGTAGCTGTTTTTCTCTTGCTTATTTTCACTGTGCTAACGAAAAACAGTTTTACATTTGAGGATGCCTCCTTCGTGCTTGTGAGTACTTTATATGTAGGGATAGGTTTTTATTATTTTATTGAAACTCGAGAAAGTGGATTGGCATATCTCATATTTGCGTTACTGATTGTATGGACTACTGATTCAGGTGCTTATTTTACAGGTAGAAAAATTGGGAAACGAAAACTATGGCCAGAGATTTCTCCAAACAAAACAGTAGAAGGATTTGTAGGAGGGATACTATGGGCAATAATCACTGCTCTAATTATCCAATGGATTAATCCACTTACTTCCTCATACATTGTCCTAATCGGGATTACTATTATAGCCTCCATTTTTGGACAACTGGGGGATTTGGTTGAATCGGGTATTAAAAGACACTTTAATGTAAAAGATTCAGGTAAACTACTACCTGGACACGGTGGAATATTAGATCGCTTTGACAGTCTTCTTTTTGTCTTGCCATTATTGCACTTTTTACATTTTATATAAGGGAGACGACATTATTTCATGGGTAAAAGAATAAGTTTATTAGGTGCAACTGGTTCTATTGGGCTCCAAACTTTGGATATAATAAGAGAGCACCCAAATAAGTTTCAATTAGTTGCATTTTCGGTAGGTAAAAATATAGAAGAAACAAGAAAGATACTAAATGAGTTTCATGTAGAAGTTGTATCTGTACAAAAAGAAGAAGATGCACTTTTACTGCAACAAGAATATCCAAAAATAGAAGTAGTTTTTGGAGATGCCGGTTTGATACAAGTTGCAGCTCATACGAACGCGGATGTTCTAGTAAATGCGGTTTTAGGGAGTGTAGGTTTAAGACCAACATTAGAAGCTATTAAAAAGGGAATTACCATTGCTATTGCAAACAAAGAGACATTGGTTACGGCTGGTCATTTAGTTATGCAAGCTGCCCAACAATATAATGTGCCAATCCTGCCTGTTGACAGTGAACATTCTGCGCTATTCCAAGCGATGAATGGAGAAAAGAAAAGCGAGGTTTCCAAGCTTATTATTACTGCATCTGGAGGTAGCTTCAGAGATCGAACACGTGAAGAATTAAAAAGTGTCACTGTAAAAGAAGCGTTAAACCATCCTAACTGGTCAATGGGTTCAAAAATTACGATTGACTCAGCTACGATGATGAACAAAGGGTTGGAAGTAATTGAAGCTCATGTCCTCTTTGATATTTCCTATGATGACATTGAAGTGTTATTACATCGTGAAAGTATTATCCACTCCATGATTGAATTTAAAGATACTAGTGTTATAGCCCAATTAGGGACGCCGGATATGAGGGTGCCTATTCAATATGCGTTGTCCTATCCAGATCGTCTAGAACGATCAAATGCACACCGATTAAACTTAGCGGAAATTGGCAAGCTTCATTTTCAAGAGATGGACTACAAGAGATATCATGCATTAAAGCTGGCGATTGACGCAGGACGAGCAGGCGGAACAATGACAACTGTATTAAATGCGGCTAATGAAGCAGCAGTTAGTCTATTTTTAAAAGAAAAGATTACATTCTTAGAAATTGATGAATTAATTGAGCTAGCAATGGACGAGCATTCGAATGTTTCTTCACCAGATTTAGATACTATATTATTTGTTGATAGCCAAACGAGAAAAAGTGTACAAAACATGGTAAAATGATGTATTGAGGAAAGACAAGCAGGAGAAAAAGGTGGGGTATAATGGAAACAGCCATTGCGTTTATAATCATATTTGGAAGTATTGTTTTTTTTCATGAACTAGGGCATTTTATTTTTGCAAAAAAAGCTGGAATAATGGTTAGAGAATTTGCCATTGGTTTTGGACCTAAAATTTTTGGTATGACAAAAGGGGAAACACTGTATACAATCCGTTTATTACCTTTGGGTGGTTATGTACGGATGGCTGGAGAAGATTTAGATTCTATTGAATTACAGCCTGGATATCGTCTAGGTGTTCGCTTAAATGAGAACAATGAAATAGATCAAATTGTACTCAACCAGAACAAACATTTCCCTGATATGCTCTTTCTAGAAGTAGAAAGATCTGATTTGATGAAAGAAATGTATATCGAAGGCTACGATGAAGAAGAGCGTTTAGTTCGTTATCAAGTTGCAAGAAAAGCTGTTATTATTGAAAATAATACCGAAACCTTTATCGCCCCTTATGATCGACAATTCGGTTCCAAAACAGTTGGACAACGTTCTATGGCGATTTTCGCAGGACCTTTGTTTAACTTTATATTAGCATTCTTTATATTCTTAGCTTTAGGATTACTTCAGGGAATTCCAACTAACGAGCCTATTATTACAACAGTTGTAGATAATAGTCCAGCAGCTTTAGCAGGAATGAAAGATGGCGATTTAGTTAAAGAGATTGACGGAATGCCAATTACCGAATGGGAAGAACTATCGCTAGCCGTTAGAGATAGCGCTAACGAACCGATGACCTTCGTGATAGATAGAGATGGTACTACGGAAGAATTGATAGTAACTCCAAAGGAAGTAACGACAGAAGCAGGTAAGGTTGCCCAAATTGGTGTTCAATATATGAGTCCTTTAGAAAAAAATCCAATTGGGGCAATTTTCTTTGGGGCTGAACAAACCTATGAATGGACTAAAAGAATATTTACTATCTTAGGTACATTAGTTACTGGCTCCTTTTCTATTGATGACTTGTCTGGTCCAGTGGGAATATATAAAGCGACGGAAACAGTCGCGCAATCAGGCGTATATAACCTAATGCACTGGGCAGCTATTTTAAGTATAAATCTAGGGATTATGAATTTGTTACCATTACCAGCCCTCGATGGAGGAAGATTGTTGTTCTTCCTTTTTGAAGCAATTAGAGGAAAACCAGTCGACAAACAAAAAGAAGGAATGGTTCATTTTGTAGGAATCATGCTTCTTATGGTATTGATGGTTGTAGTCACTTGGAATGATATTCAAAGATTCTTCTTTTAAAATAATTTTGTGAGAAAATGGAAGAACTATTTATTTGTGGTTTTGATAAAATTACGTTAGGGAGGAAGTTCGAGTAGCTGAACTTCCTTTCTTTTTCTGTAAATTGTTCTTTCATATTATAAAGGAATCAATTTTTTGAAATCTATATGCATTTCAAATAAAGTAGAATTAAATTTCGCTTTCGGAGGACGCTTTCCGTGGGGTGAGCGATAAGCTATTACCCGTCGCTTATGTGCGCAGTTTTTATGTCTTATTTGTTACTCATCCCACAGAAGTCGCCGCCTAACCCTACAATCATACAGAAAAGAAATAAAATAAATAGAAAATAACTTTTAAAAGAAGGGGGAATAGCTAAGATGCAAGATGGCAAAATGAGAATGCATTTATTGCTGCAACAACTAGAGCTGACTGAAGATGCTTTTGTACAGCATTTTGAGAATGCTTCTATTACCAGATTTACGGTCCATAAAAAGCAAAGACAATGGCATTTTCAAATCAATTTAGCAAACATTCTTCCGATTGAGGTTTATACTAAATTCCAAACAAGACTACAAGAAAAATTTCAGGGTATAGCAACTGTTTATTTAAATATAAAAAGCGAAAATCCAGAAGTCTCTGAACCGCTAGTAAAAGCGTACTGGACAAGTGTCTTAAAAGAAATGAGCGATATGGCTCCTCCATTAAAAGATTGCTTGCTAGGTCAGGAGCCAGAGTGGAATGGACAGATGATACAGCTTACTTGTGGGCAGGATTTACAGCTCCGTACATTCAAAAAAAAATATATCGAACACATTTCAAATGTGTATGAAAGCTTTGGATTTCCTAAACTCGCAATAGATTTTAAATTGGTTGAGGATACCGAAGCACTAGCAGAAGCCCAAGTTGCCTTCTTAGAACAAAGAAGAATGGAAGAAGAAGAGCTAGGGAAAAAAGCTTTAGTTGATTTACAAAAGAGAGAATCTCAACGTCAGGATAGTGGAGATGCGGGAGAAGATGGACCATTCCAGCTAGGTACCCCTTTGAAAAAAGAAGAGGCGAGCGTGGAAATACGTTCTATTCAGGACGAGGAGCGTAGAGTTACGATTGAAGGCTTTGTTTTTGACGTGGAGGTTAAAGAGCTTAGAAGTGGAAGATCTCTATTAACTGCAAAAGTGACGGATTACACAGATTCAATCCTAGTTAAAATGTTCTCAAGAGACAAAGAAGACGCTGGAATGATGGCACGTCTTAAAAAGGGAATGTGGATAAAAGTAAGAGGCTCCGTGCAAAATGATACATTTGTGCGCGATTTAATCGTAATGGCTCAAGATATGTGTGAGATTAATCCAGTACTAAGATATGATACTTCAAAAGAAAAACGAGTGGAGTTACATATGCATACCCCGATGAGTCAAATGGATGCTGTTTCTTCTGTTTCAGCTCTAGTTTCTCAAGCAGCCAAATGGGGGCACAAAGCAGTAGCGATTACTGATCATGCCAATGTACAATCATTCCCAGAGGCGTATGCAGCTGGTAAGAAGAATGGTATAAAAATTTTATACGGCTTAGAGGCAAATCTAATTCACGATGGAGTGCCAATAGCTTATGACGAACAACATATTGCACTGGAAGATGCTACGTATATTGTCTTTGACGTAGAAACGACAGGGTTATCTGCTACTTATGATAAGATCATTGAGCTTGCAGCAGTAAAAATGCACAACGGTACTATTATTGACAAATTTGAAAGATTTGTTAATCCGCATCATGCTTTGTCCGCAACAACAATTGAGCTAACTGGTATCACGGATGATATGGTTCGTAATGCTCCAGAGATAGAGGATGTTATTAGAGATTTTCATGAATTTATCGGTGACGGGATTATTGTTGCGCATAATGCGTCGTTTGATATGGGCTTCTTGTATGAGGGTTATCGAAAATGCGATATTAACCATTTTGACCATCCAGTTATCGATACATTAGAACTAGCTCGTTTTTTACATCCGGAAATGAAAACACATAAACTAGGTACACTAACGAAAAAATTTAATATCGAATTAACCCAAGCCCATAGAGCGATCTTTGACTGTGAGGCAACAGGTTATCTTTTATTGCATTTATTAAAAGAAGCTGAAGCACAAGACATTCATTATCTTGATGACTTCAATAAGCATATTGGGCAAGGTGATTCCTACAAACGAGCAAGACCATCACACTGTACTATTTTAGCGGTTAACGATGAGGGTCTAAAGAATCTATTTAAATTAGTTTCCCTTTCCCATACAACTACCTTCTATCGCGTGCCACGTATTAAACGTTCGGTGCTTCAAAAGCATAGAGCAGGGTTAATAATTGGCTCTGGTTGTGATCGTGGAGAGGTTTTCGAAGGGCTTATGCAAAAGCCTTTGGAGCAAGTTGAAGAAATTGCCAAGTTCTATGATTATTTAGAGGTACATCCTAAAGAAGTGTACGCTCATTTAATTGAAATGGAACTAGTAAGAGATGAATGGAACTTAGAAGACATTATTCGCAAGCTGATTAAAGTAGGGAAAAAGTTAGGGAAACCAGTTGTTGCTACTGGAAATGTACATTATTTACATGAGACGGATGCAATGTTCCGCAAAATTTTGGTGAATTCTCAAGGGGGAGCAAATCCTTTAAATCGTCATGAGCTACCAAAGGTTCACTTTAGAACTACCAATGAAATGCTAGATTCCTTCTCGTTTTTAGGAGAAGAGCTGGCAAAAGAAATAGTCATTACGAATCCTAACAATATTGCAGATTCGATCGAAGACATTAAGCCAATCAAAGACGATCTTTATACTCCAAAAATTGAAGGAGCAGATGACGAAGTTAGAGAGTTAACCTATACGAAAGCTAAGGAAATTTATGGTGAGGAATTGCCAGAGATAGTTGAGGCACGTATTGAAAAAGAGCTTACGTCTATTATTGGACATGGATTTGCTGTTATTTATTTAATCTCTCACAAACTAGTGAAGAAATCTTTAGATGATGGTTATTTGGTTGGATCCCGTGGATCTGTAGGCTCATCACTTGTCGCAACCTTGATGGAGATAACTGAAGTAAATCCTATGCCTCCTCATTATATTTGTCCTAGCTGTAAACATTCTGTATTTTTCCAAGATGGTTCTGTAGGATCTGGATTTGACCTTCCCAATGCCAACTGTGAAAAATGTGATACTCCTTACGTTAAGGAAGGACAAGATATTCCTTTCGAAACATTCTTAGGGTTTAAAGGAGATAAGGTTCCTGATATTGACTTAAACTTTAGTGGAGAATATCAACCAACAGCACATAACTATACAAAAGAGCTGTTTGGGGAAGAGTATGTATTCCGAGCAGGTACTATAGGAACAGTAGCGGAAAAGACAGCGTATGGATATGTTCGAGGTTATATGAATGATAATAATATATCATTACGTGGAGCAGAAATAGATCGCTTAGTACAAGGATGTACAGGTGTAAAACGTACAACTGGACAGCATCCAGGAGGTATTATTGTTGTACCTGACTATATGGATATATTTGATTTTTCACCAATTCAGTTTCCGGCAGATGCACAGGATTCAGAGTGGAAAACGACGCATTTTGACTTCCATTCCATCCATGATAATCTACTGAAATTAGATATTCTTGGACACGATGATCCGACCGTTATACGGATGCTGCAAGACCTTTCTGGAATTGATCCGAAAACGATACCGACGGATGATCCGGAAGTTATGAAGATCTTTAGTGGACCAGAAACTCTTGGAGTAACAGAAGAACAAATTGATTGTAAAACGGGAACGCTAGGTATTCCGGAGTTCGGTACTCGATTCGTAAGACAAATGCTCGAGGAAACAAAACCATCAACCTTCTCAGAACTTGTTCAAATATCAGGTCTTTCTCATGGGACGGATGTTTGGTTGGGCAATGCACAAGAACTTATACAAGCAGGAACATGTCAGCTTTCAGATGTAATTGGCTGTCGTGATGATATTATGGTTTATCTAATCTATCAAGGCTTAGATCCTTCACTTGCATTTAAAATAATGGAGTCTGTGCGGAAAGGGAAAGGACTAACACCAGAATTTGAAGCAGAAATGAAATCAAAAGGTGTAGCTAACTGGTATATTGAATCATGTAAAAAGATAAAATATATGTTCCCTAAAGCTCATGCTGCTGCCTACGTTTTAATGGCCGTTCGTATTGCATATTTTAAAGTTCACTTCCCAATACTATACTATGCAGCATATTTTACAGTACGAGCATCCGATTTTGATTTAATCTCTATTGTAAATGGCTCACATACAATTCGAGCTAAGTTAGATGAAATTAATGCAAAGGGATTAGAAGCATCTAACAAAGAAAAAAGCTTGGCGACTGTATTAGAGCTTTCTCTGGAAATGTCTGAGCGAGGAATTAGAATGCAAAAGATTGATCTTTATAAATCTAAGGCACATGAATTTACTATTGAAGGGAATACTTTAATACCTCCATTTGATGCCGTTCCAGGCTTAGGTACGAACGTTGCTGTTCAAATAGTAAATGCTCGACAAAATGGAGAGTTCTTATCTAAAGAGGATTTGCAGCAAAGAGGTAAAGTTTCCAAAACGATTATTGAGTATCTGGACTCGATGGGTTGCCTAGAAGGGCTACCTGACGCGAATCAGCTATCTCTGTTTTAGTCACTAATTTGCAAACAAACCTATGGTATGGTAAGATAAAACTACCAATGTTTCATAGTTCTGTGACGAAAGAGTGGGATTTCCCGCTCTTTTCTGTTGTTATATAGAAAATCATGGTTGTGTAGGGAGGCCTTTATGAGTAATATAACTAGTAAAATTGAAGAGCTTGTTTTACCTATTTTGCAAGAGATGACCTTAGAGCTCGTTGATGTTGAATATGTTAAAGAAGGTCGCGATTGGTTTTTACGTGTATATATTGATACACCTTCTGGTGGCATTGATATTGAGCAATGTGCCCAAGTAAGTAATAAGCTAAGTGAAAAATTGGATGAAGAAGATCCTATTAAGGAAAATTATTTTTTAGAAGTTTCCTCGCCTGGGGCAGAGCGTCCTTTAAAGAAAGAAGCTGATTTTATCTCAGCTATAGGGAAATATGTTTTCATTAAAACTTATGAGCAAATTAACGGGGCTAAAGAGTTTGAAGGAACATTACTTTCTTATTCTGCTGAAGAAGGCGCTTTAATAGAAGTTCGCATCAAAACAAGAAGAGTTAAAATTCAAATTGAAAAAGAGAAAATTGCGCTTGCTCGTTTAGCAATCGATTTCTCTGCATAATGTATATTGAGGAGTGACAGCTGTGAGTAGTGAGTTATTAGATGCGTTAACTGCGCTAGAGAAGCAAAAAGGAATTTCAAGAGATGTCTTAATGGAGGCGATTGAGGCTGCATTAGTTACGGCATACAAAAGAAACTTCAATCAAGCTCAAAATGTTCGAGTGGATATCAATTTAGCTAACGGTTCTATGTTAGTTTATTCTAGAAAAGATGTAGTAGAGGAAGTTAGTGATAGCAGACTGGAGATTTCTCTTGAGGATGCACAAGCTATTAACCCACATTATGCTCTTGGAGATGTAGTAGAGGAAGAAGTTACTCCACGTAACTTTGGACGTATTGCAGCACAAACAGCAAAACAAGTGGTGACTCAGCGAGTACGTGAGGCAGAGCGTGGGTTAATATATGAAGAGTATGTTGATCGTGAAGATGATATAGTAAACGGTATTGTTGAACGACTTGATGCTCGCAATATTTATGTAGGATTAGGGAAAGTGGAAGCTGTTTTACCAGTAAACGAACAAATTCCGACTGAAACTTATCGTCCTCATGACCGTATCAAAGTTTATATTACAAAGGTTGAACGTACAACTCGTGGACCACAAGTGTTTGTTTCTAGAACACATCCAGGATTACTTCGTCGCTTATTTGAGATGGAAGTGCCTGAAATTTTCGAAGGTATTGTAGAGATTAAATCTATCGCTCGTGAAGCTGGAGATCGTTCGAAAATATCTGTATTCGCTCATAACGATGAAATTGATCCAGTTGGTTCATGTGTAGGTGCGAAAGGTGCTCGTGTTCAAACGATTGTCAACGAACTAAGCGGAGAAAAAATTGACATTGTGGAATGGTCAGAAGATCCGGTAGTTTTCGTGGCAAATGCACTTAGTCCTTCGAAAGTTTTAGACGTTCAAGTAAATGAAGAGGAAAAATCCACTACAGTAGTAGTCCCGGATTATCAGCTATCTCTCGCTATTGGTAAAAGAGGTCAAAATGCAAGACTTGCAGCTAAGCTAACAGGTTGGAAAATTGACATTAAAAGTGAGACGGATGCTAGAGAACTAGGAATTTATCCTAACGAGAATTCTCCGCAACTAATTGTAGAAGAATTAGAAAACGATATGGATGATTTTGATTTTTACAAAGACGAAGAGTAAGAATAGGAGGCTGATTTAGTATGGCCACTCAAAAAAAAATCCCATTACGAAAATGTGTTGCTACTGGAGACATGTTTCCTAAAAAAGAAATGATTCGAGTAGTTCGTTCGAAAGAAGGCGAGGTTAGCGTGGATCCGACTGGAAAGAAATCTGGTCGCGGCGCGTATGTCTCTAAAACTGTAGAAGCAGTTAACCAAGCAAAGAAGAAGAATTCTTTAGGAAATCATTTAGAAGCAAGCATACCAAATGAAATCTATGACGAGTTAATAGTCATGATCGAAAGAGAAAAATTGAAATGAATTTAGAACAACAAATTACTCAATTATTAGGACTTGCAACTAGAGCTAGAAAAACTATATCTGGTGAAGAGTTAGTCGTAAAAGAAATTAGAAGTAAAAAAGCAAAGTTAGTTATATTAGCTAATGATGCTTCACAAAATACGGCAAAAAAATTGAATGATAAATGTGCATCTTTTAACGTTGAGCTGCATGTCTTTGGAGACCGGCACGATCTCGGACATGCGACGGGAAAAGAGGCCAGGGTGGCAATAGCCATTATGGATGACGGTTTCGCTAAAAAACTGTCCGGCCTTCTCAACGAATATAACCGGGGGTGAGCTAATGACTAAAATCAGAGTTCATGAATACGCGAAACAAATTAATAAATCAAGTAAAGAAGTTATTGAGCAACTAGGAAAAATGAATATTACAGTTACGAATCATATGTCTACGCTTGAAGGGGATGCTGTAAGTAAATTAGACGGCGTTTATAAAAAAGGTGGCGCTGGAAATAATTCAGCTTCACAACAGACTAAACCTTCTAATCAAGGGCAACAAAGACCAAGTAACCAGAACCAATCTAGACCGTCTTCACAAGGACAACAGAGACCAAACAACCAGAACCAATCTAGACCGTCTTCACAAGGGCAACAAAGACCAAATAACCAAAATCAATCTAGGCCATCTTCAGGGGGACAATCACGTCCTTCAACCAATGGTCAATCACAACAAAGACCTGCAAATACGTCGAATAATCAAGGATCTAATTCTCAAGGTTCAAATAATCAACCAAAAGAGAAAAAAGTCTTTAATAATAATAACCGACCTGGAGGACAAAATCGTCCGGGTGGTCAAAATAGACCAGGGGGACAAAATCGTCCAGGCCAACGTCCAAACAAGCGTAGAAAAGGACCGACAACTCCTGTTCAACCACCAGTGCCAAGAAAAGAAAGAGAACTTCCAGAAAGAATTACTTTTACGGAATCTCTTACTGTAACAGAACTTGCGAAAAAATTAGGTCGTGAACCTGCAGAAATTATTAAAAAATTGTTCTTACTTGGTGTAATGGCAACAATTAACCAAGAGCTAGATAAGGATGCAATTGAACTTATTTGTGCAGACTACGGTGTAGAAGTGGAAGAAGAAATCAAAATCGATATTACTGATTTAGAAGTTCATTTCGAAGCTCCTGTGGAAGAAGATTCTACACACACAGTAGAGCGTCCACCAGTAGTAACAATCATGGGACACGTTGACCATGGTAAAACTACTCTGTTAGACTCTATCAGACACACTAAGGTGACAGCTGGAGAAGCGGGTGGTATCACTCAGCATATTGGTGCATACCAAGTAGTGGATAACGGTAAAAAGATTACTTTCTTAGATACTCCAGGGCATGCTGCGTTTACAACGATGCGAGCGCGCGGAGCAAAAGTAACTGATTTGACCATTTTAGTAGTTGCAGCAGATGATGGAGTAATGCCTCAAACGGTTGAAGCTATTAACCATGCGAAAGCTGCAGAAGTTCCAATCATCGTAGCAGTTAACAAAATGGATAAACCAGGAGCAAATCCTGATCGTGTAATGCAAGAACTTACAGAGCATGGTTTAGTGCCAGAAGCTTGGGGTGGAGAAACAATTTTCGTACCAATCTCTGCATTAAAAGGCGATGGTATTGATAACCTGCTTGAAATGGTTCTACTTGTTTCAGAGGTTGCTGAGCTAAAAGCTAACCCTAAACGTCTTGCTTTAGGAACAGTAATTGAAGCACAGTTAGACAAAGGTAGAGGTTCTGTTGCTACGTTATTAGTTCAAGATGGAACTTTAAAAGTTGGAGATCCAATCGTAGTAGGTCATGCATTCGGCCGTGTCCGTGCAATGGTTAATGACCTTGGCCGACGTGTGAAAGAAGCTGGTCCTTCAACTCCGGTTGAAATTACTGGATTAAACGAAGTTCCACAAGCAGGAGATCGTTTCGTTGTATTTGAAGACGAGAAAACTGCTCGTCAAGTTGGTGAAACACGTGCATCTCAAGCACAAGTGAGCCAACGTTCTGAAAAAGCACGTGTTACTTTAGACAACTTGTTTGATCAAATGAAACAAGGGGAAATGAAAGAACTAAACCTAATTGTGAAAGCAGACGTTCAAGGTACTGTAGAAGCAATGGCTGCTTCATTGATGAAAATTGAAGTTGAAGGTGTAAATGTTCGAATTATCCATACTGGAGCTGGAGCAATCACTGAGTCAGATATTAGCCTTGCAGCTGCTTCCAATGCAATTGTAATTGGATTTAACGTACGTCCTGATACAAATGCGAAACGTGCCGCTGAACAAGAGGGCGTAGATATTCGACTTCACCGTATTATTTATAAAGTAATTGAGGAAATCGAAGCAGCTATGACTGGACTACTTGATCCAGAATTCCAAGAGAAAATCATTGGTCAAGCTGAGGTTCGTGAAACATTCAAAGTATCTAAAGTGGGAACTATTGCTGGTTCGTATGTAATCGATGGCAAAATCACTCGTGATAGTGGCGTTCGCGTAATCCGTGATGGAATTGTTATTTTCGAAGGTGAGCTAGATACGCTTAAACGCTTCAAAGATGATGCTAAAGAAGTTGCAAAAGGTTATGAATGTGGTATTACGATTAAAAACTTCAATGATGTCAAAGAAAGCGATATAATCGAAGCTTACATTATGGAAGAAATTAAACGATAATGATTGTGTATGCAGAGTGTGAATTTCTCATCCCTACTGCACATTCATTGAAAGAAAAAAGAGCAGTATTACAGCGTATGCTCACTAGAACAAAACAAAAATTCAATGTTTCAATATCTGAGTTAGATCACCAAGACGTTTGGCAGCGTACTAAAATCGGAATAGTTGCCATTGCCTCTGACAAGCGTGCAGTGGAACGCGAGTTAACACTTGCCATTCGTTTTTTGGAATCTAACCCAGAATGGGAATGTATTGATATCAACAAAGAATATTTATGATAGAAGATGAGGTGTAGCAATTATGTCAATGCGTGCTAACCGAGTTGCCGAGCAAATGAAAAAAGAGTTAGGCGAAATCATAGGACGAAAATTAAAAGATCCTCGTATCGGTTTTGTCACAGTAACCGATGTAGCAGTTACAGGCGACTTACAACAAGCGACGATTTATATTACAGTGTTAAATGGTAACCGTAACGATACATTAAAGGCTTTAGAAAAAGCAAAAGGCTTTATCCGTTCAGAAATTGGGCAGCGTATCCGTTTACGAGTTACTCCTGAGTTATTGTTTGAATATGATGAATCTGCTGCTTATGGCAATCATATTGACGATTTACTAAGACAGATTAACAAATCTTCTGAGGAATAAAACACAAAAAAGAAGTCTGCTTATCCAATGAGCAGACTTCTTTCTTGTATTTTGAATATGGGGTGAATAATATGTACGAAGGCATACTTCCTCTATGGAAGGAAAAAGGGATGACCTCACATGATTGTGTCTTTAAATTACGGAAAATCTTGAAGATGAAACGAATAGGTCATACTGGAACACTAGATCCAAGTGTTGAAGGTGTGTTACCAATTTGTCTTGGTCAGGCAACTAAGGTGTCTGAATATGTAATGAATGAGGGAAAAACTTACGTGGCTACTGTTGCTATTGGAATTTCAACTACAACAGAGGATGCTGATGGAGATATAGTTTTAGAGGATAACTCGGAAAAGAAATTTTCTCGTGAGCAAATATTAAATGTACTGCAGCAACTTACGGGAGTCATTACACAAACACCTCCGATGTATTCTGCAGTTAAAGTAAATGGGAAAAAATTATACGAGTATGCAAGGGAAGGGAAAGAAGTAGATCGTCCCAGCAGACAAGTAACTATTAATGATTTAAAATTACTTGATGATGATTCCGTATTTTCTGGCCAACAAGTGTTATTCTCTATTGAGATTAACTGTAGTAAAGGCACCTACATCCGTACACTTGCCGTTCAAATAGGCGAGCTACTTGGATATCCGGCCCATATGTCATCGCTAGTGCGCACTGCTTCTGGAAATTTTACAAAATTGCAGTGTCTAACTCTTTCAGAAGTACAACAATCTTTGGAAAATGATGCTCTGGAACAAAGTATTTTACCGTTTAAACACGCATTATCCAAATGGCCATTCGAGGAACTAGATAATTCATTGAAAAAATGGATTACAAATGGCTCTGTATTGGAAATACATCCACTGCTGAATACAAATGACAAAATGGTCTTCACAGACAATGGGGAGCCAATTGCGGTATATATTAAACATCCAACAAAAAGTGGTATGATGAAACCAGAGAAAATGTTTTCATCAGATAAAGGAGAATAATATGAACGTATATCACTTATCTTATCCCAATCATTTATATAATGTTACTAACAATGAAGCTTATTCCCTAGCAATAGGATTTTTTGATGGTGTCCACACCGGACACCGTGCAGTTATCCAAGAGGCTTTAAATAAAGGTAAAGAAAAGAGTATCAAGACAGCTGTTATGACGTTTGATCCTCATCCTTCTCTTGTTCTAGGTGGGAGAAAAGAGCAAGTATTCTATATTACACCTTTGGAACAGAAAATCGAGATACTGGAACAAATGAATGTAGATGCTTTATTTGTCGTAAGGTTTACTTCAGACTTTGCGAAGCTCTCGCCTGCTCAATTTATTGACTCATTTATTAAGCATGCAAATGTTAAACATGTGACTGCAGGGTTCGATTTTACGTTTGGATCTTTTGGTAAAGGTACGATGCAGGATATGGAGGAGCTTTCTAACGGAGAATATTCCGTTTCTATAGTTGGCAAGCAAGAGCTTGCTGGCGATAAAATAAGTTCTACTAGAATACGTGAGGCACTAAAAGAGGGCAAAGTGGAAGTGGCAAAAGAGCTTTTAGGTCGTCCTTTTATGCTATCTGGTGTAGTTGTCCATGGTGATAAACGAGGTAGAACAATAGATTTTCCTACTGCTAATATCCAACCAAAGGAAGGACAATTTACTCCGGCTATTGGTGTATATGCAGTGAAGATACAGGTCCAGGAAATCTGGTATGAGGGAGTATGTAACGTTGGGTATAAGCCAACATTTAATAACCCGGAAGAAAAGAAATTATCGATTGAAGTACATATTATAAATTTCGACCAATCTATTTATGGAGAAGAAGTATCCGTGCATTGGTACAAGCGTATACGTGCCGAACAAAAGTTCAATGGGATTGACGAACTTAAAAAACAAATCGGGAAAGACAAAAATTACGCTATGGAATACTTTAAAATGTAAGCTTTTTATAATTTCTAATATCCAGAAGATAAATTTTTATGGTTATTAACCCTCTCGCTATTATTTTAAAGTAACAAATGGAATACCTTTCATAAAAGTTGCTTCGTATAAGAGATTATGCTATTCTTTATAAGTACAAAAATGTACTTAACCTTTCCTTGGCTTTCTCGATTCTCCAACGGCTGCTCAGGAACAGGGGATATTAAGATTTTTAGGAGGAAACCTATAATGGCAATTACACAAGAACGCAAAAACGAACTAATCGCTGAGTTCAGAACTCATGAAAGCGATACAGGATCTGCAGATATCCAAATCGCAATCCTTACTGAAGAGATTAACTCTTTAAACGAACATTTACGTACACATAAGAAAGATCATCACTCACGTCGTGGTCTATTCAAAATGGTTGGACGTCGTCGTAACTTATTAAAATACTTACGTGAAAACGAAGTACAACGCTACCGTGAACTAATCGCAAAACTTGGTTTACGTCGATAAGATACACCTAGGAAAGCGGGATTTATCCCGCTTTTTCTATTGGTATAAAATTTATTTCTAAGGGAAATTGTTATATATTAGTATTAGCGAGTAATTTTTGTTTTTTTTAGTAAAATATTTCGCATAGTTTCGATATTTTTGATACACTACTTATGATACATATAACCATTAGAACGTCCTTTTTTAAAGGCCGTGTTATATTTCAATTTGTACAGAAATAGCAGATAGTGAGCAAAAGAGCTTACATATACCTTTGGATATGAAAGATTTTGCGAAAATCATAGTAGAAAATAATCATCGCCTTATTTAAGGAGTTTTTTGAAGTCGAGAGGAGTCCAGAGCAATGAGTGAAAAGAAAGTATTTACACACGAATGGGCAGGCCGTCCATTGCAAGTAGAAATTGGACAACTTGCAAAACAAGCTAATGGAGCAGTATTAGTAAGATACGGAGATACTAGTGTATTATCTGTAGCTACTGCTTCTAAACAACCAAAAAATCTTGATTTCTTTCCATTAACAGTGAATTATGAAGAGAAGTTATATGCGGTTGGTAAAATTCCTGGTGGATTTATTAAACGTGAAGGACGCCCTTCAGAACGAGCTATTTTAACAAGTCGCTTAATCGACCGTCCAATTCGTCCATTGTTCCCAGATGGTTTCCGTAATGAAGTTCAAGTAATTTCTATTGTTATGTCAGTAGACCAAAACTGTTCCTCTGAAATGGCAGCGATGCTTGGCTCTTCCTT
The DNA here is from genome assembly GCF_050280345.1 of Psychrobacillus sp. NPDC093200. Lineage (NCBI taxonomy): Bacteria > Bacillati > Bacillota > Bacilli > Caryophanales > Bacillaceae > Psychrobacillus > Psychrobacillus sp. NPDC093200. The sequence continues at coordinate 1,392,412 of NZ_JBNNVC010000001.1, forward strand.
AGCACTAAGTGTATCGGATATTCCATTTGATGGACCGATCGCAGGTGTACAAGTTGGCTTAATTGGGGACGAGTTTATCATTAACCCAACAGTTGAGCAAATGGAAAAAAGCATGTTAGATCTAACTGTAGCTGGGACAAAAGATGCGATTAACATGGTAGAGGCAGGAGCTAAAGAAGTTTCTGAGGAAGTCGTTCTAGAAGCTATTATGTTCGGACACAGTGAAATCGTTAAGCTAATTGAATTCCAAGAAAAAGTGGTTGCAGAAATCGGGAAAGAGAAAAAAGAAATTCCTTTATTTGAATTAGATAAGGAGCTTTTTACGGAAGTAAAAGGGCTTTGCGAAGCTAAGCTAGTTCAAGCTATTCAAGTACAAGAGAAACATGCCCGTGAAGATGCTATATCTGAAGTGAAAACTGAAGTATTAGAACAATATACTGAAAAAGAAGCAACCGATGAAACTTTGAAGCAAGTGCGTGAAATTTTAGATGCTATGGTCAAAGAAGAAGTTCGTCGTTTGATCACAGAAGAAAAAGTACGTCCAGATGGTCGTGGCGTAGCTGAAATTCGTCCATTGTCTTCTGAAGTTGGTGTTTTACCTCGTACACATGGTTCTGGTCTATTTACGCGTGGACAAACTCAAGCTTTGAGTATTTGTACATTAGGGCCACTAGGTGATGTTCAAATTATTGATGGTATCGGCTTAGAGGAATCTAAACGTTTTATGCATCATTATAACTTCCCTCAATTTAGTGTAGGGGAAACGGGCCCAATTCGTGCTCCTGGTCGTCGTGAAATCGGTCACGGTGCTTTAGGTGAACGTGCATTAGAAGCAGTTATTCCAGATGAGAATGATTTCCCGTATACTCTACGTTTAGTTGCTGAAGTACTGGAATCTAATGGTTCTACTTCGCAAGCAAGTATTTGTGCTTCTACACTTGCTATGATGGATGCAGGCGTTCCACTTAAAGCTCCAGTTGCTGGTATTGCTATGGGACTTGTAAAAAAAGGTGAACATTATACAATCTTAACAGACATTCAAGGAATGGAAGACCATCTTGGAGATATGGACTTTAAAGTAGCTGGTACTTCTAAAGGTATAACAGCACTTCAAATGGACATTAAAATCGATGGATTGTCTAAAACGATTTTAGAGGAAGCTCTTGAGCAAGCTAAAATTGGACGTATGCAGATTCTTGAAAGTATGCTTGCTACTATTAGTGAGCCACGTGGAAAATTATCTAAATACGCACCAAAAATTACTGTTATCAAAATCAATCCTGATAAAATTCGTGATGTTATCGGACCTGGTGGTAAGCAAATCAACAAAATCATTGATGAAACTGGCGTAAAAATTGATACTGAGCAAGATGGTACAATTTATATCGCTTCACCAGATGAAGATATGATTGCTCGTGCAAAACAAATCATTGAAGACATTGTTCGCGTAGCTAAGGTTGGCGAATATTACCTAGGAAAAGTAAAACGTATTGAAAAATTCGGTGCTTTCGTAGAAATCTTTAATGGAAAAGATGGTTTGCTTCATATATCAGAAATCCAAGAAGAACGTACGAAAAACGTGGAAGACGTTCTTAAAATTGGGGACGAGTTATTAGTGAAAGTGATCGAAATTGACAATCAAGGCCGTGTTAACTTATCTCGTAAAGTAGTATTAAAAGAAGAAAAAGAACGTGCTGAACAAAAAGAAGATTAATTAATAATATATAATTACGTACAAGGTTGACCGTAGATCCAATCTACGGCAACTTTTTTTAAATAGTAAGAAAAGCGCAGGCACCTATGTTTGCCCCGACAAGCAAATGGGGAAAGTGAGGAGGCAGTTCCCCAGCCACCGGAGCTTTTTCCATTTGACCTCGAGGGGCAAGGTGCTGGAGCTAGACATTGACAAGAAACAAAAAAGTATATGCATAAATCGAAGAATAGATTAGATAGAGGTGTTATATTGATTAAGAAAACAACTTGTAAAAACGGATTACGTATTGTGTATGAACATATCCCACATGTGCGCTCAGTTGCAGTAGGGATTTGGGTGCAGGCAGGATCTCGCTATGAGCTGCCAGAGGAAAACGGGTTGACTCATTTCATCGAGCATATGCTATTTAAAGGAACTGCTACTCGTTCCGCAAGACAGATTGCTGAAGAATTTGATCGTATTGGTGGAAATATTAATGCCTTTACTTCCAAAGAAAATACTTGTTATTACGCGAAAGTACTCGATCATCATGCAAAATATGCTGTAGAGATTCTTGCAGATATGTTCTTTAACTCCACATTTGACCCAATGGAAATAGATAAAGAACGCCAAGTAGTACTTGAGGAAATCAAAATGGTAGAGGATACGCCGGATGATATTGTCCATGAATATTTATGGCAGGCTATGCTTCCTAATGATCCATTAGGTGCACCTATACTAGGAACGGAAGAAACATTAAATACATTTACTAGAGAATCCATTATTTCTTATATGGAAAAACACTACACACCAAAAAATGTAGTGATTTCTGTAGCTGGTAATATTTCAGAGGATTTATTGAGTCATATTGAAGCGTTATTTGGCGACTTTAAACAACCGTTAACAGAAGTGACACAGTTCAGTACTCCTACTATAAAACCTGTATATACAGAAAGTCATAAGGACACAGAACAAGCTCACTTATGTCTAGCATATCCAGGACTTAGTGTGAAGGCTGATAACATATACAGTCTGGTTGTGTTGAATAACATACTTGGAGGTAGTATGTCCTCAAGACTATTCCAAGAAATTCGAGAAGAAAAAGGGCTTGCCTATTCCATTTATTCCTATCATTCATCTTACGAGGACACAGGAGTAGTAGCTATATATGGTGGAACATCTTGCAATCAATTAGAAGAATTAAAGAGTTCAATCAATGAAACAATTCAAACTGTCATGGAGCAAGGTTTTACCGAAACAGAAATTTCGAATGCAAAAGAGCAACTTAAAGGAAACCTGCTATTAGGGTTGGAAAGCTCTAATTCTAGAATGAACCGTAACGGTAAAAACGAATTGTTATATGGCAAGCATCGTTCCCTAGATGAAGTAAGTGACACAATCGATGAAGTTACTCTTGAATCGGTAATGGAACTAACAAAAGAAATATTCTCTCATGAACCAGCGGTATCGGTAATCATGCCTAAAGACGTCGAGTGCTAATCGGCGTCTTTTTTTCGTTCTTAAAAAAGCATATACTTTTTTCAAGTGATTAAAGGGAATGATATAGGAGCTTTGTTGACTCAAAAGACTAAAAGAAAGCTAGCTCAAATACATACATTTTTTCGATTACGTCATCAAATATCTTCTGAAAGTTACAAAGCTTGCTTAGAATAGTTTGAGATGCTCCCGTAACCTTTATATTCTTTGTAATATTTACCTATACCACTTTTTCACACACCTAAAGTGAAAATTAGCAAATTATAATCCATGCTTTTTACCTATGTTTATAGGATGTATATATAGAACTACACAATTTAAATGAATCCTATGGGAAGTGTTCTATGCAACAGCCTTTTATTTTAATGGGATTTTAATTCACTTTGTTTTGAAAATGGCATATACATAAGTAGAGATGAACAAGGAGGGGACAGATTGTTACTTTCAGAACTTGCAGAAAAAGAGCTTATTCAAGTGAAAGATGGTACCAGATATGGGAGGCTTGCAGATACTGAATTACTTTTTAATCCACAAACCGGTAAGATACAAGGTTTTGAATTATTTCAAAAATCTTCGTCTTTCTTTCAATCCAATAAAACACCTAGAAAAAAAGAGTTTATATCGTGGGAAGAAATTATTCTCATTGGGAAAGATCGTATCCTTTTTAACGAAACAGACTCATCTATCGAAACCAGTGTATACCCATGAATAAAAAAATTGCGATAATTGGAACTGACCCACGCTTGAACTACTTGCAGCAATCTGTATCAGATTATTTAGACACCCAGCTCTATCCAACGATGACATGGGATAAAGAACTAAGGGAAACCGTCTTTTCATATGAACCAGATATAGTTTTTTTGCCAATCCAACCGATTCATACTGAAGGCCCTTTTGAATTACCTATAAGCTGTCAAACTGTTTTTATAGGGAAATCTACTGAAAGCATAGAGAAGGCAGTAAAAAAGGATAATATACAGACCTTTTATTATCTAGAAGATGAAGAATGGATATGGGACAATGCAAATTTGACTGCTGAGGGATTCATTAATTACTTCTACTCGCAAGAGAAACAAGTAATCTATAACAAAGAATTCATAATTACAGGTTATGGCCGGGTAGGTAAAAGGCTAGCTTTAGCACTGCACCATCTTGGAGCGAAGGTTATTATCTCGGTTCGATCCGAACATCAGCTCTATGAAGCGAAAAGCTATGGTTATCAAATATCTACATTAGATAACTTACTTGAAGAACAGATGAGACCTTCACTTTACATGATAAATACCATTCCGTCCAAATGGCTAAAAAATGAAAATGCTGTTTATTTTAAAAGAGTTTTTGACCTTGCATCAAATCCAGGGTGTCTGATAGATGTAGAAAACACCCCTCTTAATTATAGTCTCTCTACAAGCTTACCAGGAATGTATTTTCCACAAGATGCAGGGCAATTACTTGCCAGAGCTGTTTTAAAGCATCTGGCTTTCTTAGAGGAGGAAAAATAGTGTTAGAAGGTCTTCGAATTGGTCTTGGAATTACCGCTTCTCACTGTACTTATGAGGAAGTAATTCCAATGATCAAGCAATTTACGGATGTTGGTGCCACTGTAGTGCCCATCATCACGTATTCTGTTTTAACAGCAGCCACTCGATTCGGTACTGGAGAAGAGTGGGTAGAAAAAATAGAAGCTGCAAGTGGCAATAAAGTAGTTTCAAAAATAGTGGAGGCAGAGCCTTTTGGACCTACTAATCCACTAGACTGTATGGTGATAGCACCAATGACGGGTAATTCAATAAGTAAGCTAGCTAATGCGCAAACGGACTCTCCAGTATTAATGGCTGCTAAGGCTACGCTGCGTAACGGTAAACCTGTCGTTCTAGGGATATCAACTAATGATGCTCTTGGTCTTAATGGCATGAATATTATGAAGCTACTCTCAACTAAAAATATTTACTTTATCCCCTTTGGTCAAGACAGTCCTCACAAAAAACCTAATTCCTTAATAGCTGATTTTAAACAGATTGTGCCCACGGTTGAACATGCAATTGCCTCCAAACAAATACAGCCTTTACTCATAAATTATGAATTATAAATATTAATAATAGTGTATTTTTATAGTATGTATGATACAATATCGCCAATATGTTTTGATTTTTGAAAGGAGAGCTTTACATGTCACAAAAATTTACAACAGCAATTGTAGGGGCTACAGGTGCTGTCGGCCAAAAAATTATTGAAAAATTAGTTGAGAGAAGCTTTCCATTTGCGGAATTAAAATTGTTAGCTTCTAAGAAATCAGCAGGTAAACAAATTGAAGTAAACGGAAAAAACTATACAATCGAAGAAGCCACACCAGAGGCTTTTGAAGGTGTTGACATAGCATTTTTTTCTGCAGGAGGTTCGATTTCGAAAGCATTAGCTAAGGAGGCTAGTAAGAGAGGCGCCATAGTCGTGGATAATACAAGTGCATTTCGAATGGATCCAGATGTTCCATTAGTAGTACCAGAGGTAAATAAGCAAGCCTTGCACGAACAGCAAGGAATCATTGCTAACCCTAATTGCTCTACTATTCAGATGGTCGTAGCTTTAGAGCCAATCCGAAAGCAATATGGATTATCAAAAGTTATTGTCTCAACTTATCAGGCAGTATCAGGAGCAGGAGCGGCAGCTATTCATGAATTGACATCTCAGAGTGAGAGAATAGCAGAAAAGCAACCCACTTCTGAAATTTTACCTGTTAAAAGTGAAGAGAAGCACTTTCCGATTGCAGGAAATGTTATCCCACAAATCGATGTGTTCAATGAGGATGGATTTACATTCGAAGAACATAAAATGATGAATGAAACGAAAAAAATTATGTCTCTTCCAGATCTCTCTATTGCTGCTACTTGTGTGAGAGTGCCAGTAGTAACTGGTCATTCTGAATCGGTGTACATTGAGGTAGAAAAGGAAAATGTAACAGTAGCAGATATTAAGCAGCTCTTGGCAAGTGCAGAAGGTGTTACTCTGCAGGATGATCCTAGTGAGCAACTGTATCCTATGCCTTACTTTTCCGAGGATGAAGATGCTGTTTTCATCGGACGTATTAGGAAGGATCCTTCTAGTGAGTATGGCTTCCATATGTGGATCGTTGCTGACAATCTCTTAAAAGGTGCGGCTCTTAATTCAATTCAAATTGCTGAAGCTCTCATCGATGAAAAAATCTTATAATTAATATTATATATACGTTGGATAGGTTAGATAAACCTACCGACATATAAGAATAGTAATATAAGGAGAAAGATTAACTTTCTCCTTTTCTAACGAAGAAGAAAGTCTGTGCTTTTTTAATTGTCAAGCTCCAGCGCAAAGCTCGTCTCAAGTAAGAGGGTTGCGGTGGCTTAAGAACTGCCTCCTAGCTTTACCATTTGCTAGTCAGGGCAGACATAAGTGCTTGTGCTTTTATTAAAAGGCGAATTTGATAAGAGGTGTAATTCAATGAATATCGGAAATATTTCTACAGCAATGGTGACTCCGTTTCACGCAGACGGTACTATTGACTTTCGCGCAACCGAAGAACTTTTAGAACACTTGCTTTCAAACGGAACAGATTCCCTAGTAGTAAGTGGTACAACAGGTGAATCTCCAACACTATCGACAGATGAAAAACTAAAGCTTATACAATTTGTAGTAGAAAAAGTAAACAATCGAGTACCAGTTATCGCTGGAACAGGTAGCAATAATACAGCTGCATCTATAGAACTTTCTCAAAAGGCAGAAGCTCTTGGAGTTGATGCTTTAATGATTGTTACTCCTTACTACAACAAGCCGAATCAGCGTGGAATGATTGCACATTTTGAAGCAATTGCATCTGCGACTTCAATTCCCATTGTAGTATATAATATTCCAGGGCGTTCCGTTGTTAATCTGGAGCCTGATTCGATTGTGGCTCTAAGTAAAATTCCATCGATCCAAATTGTAAAAGAAGCTAGTGGCAGCTTAGATCAAATGACAAAAATTTTAGCGGATACGGATGATGATTTCCTTGTATATAGTGGTGATGACGGATTGACTTTACCATTGCTCGCAATAGGGGGATCTGGAATTATATCGGTTGCTTCCCATGTAATAGGGAAAGAAATGCAAGAAATGATACAACTGTTCCGTCAAGGCGAGCATTTGAAGGCTGCTAAAATACATCAACAAACGCTACCTGTGATTAAAGCGTTGTTCCAACATCCGAATCCAGTAGTAGTGAAATATGCACTTACTAAAATTGGAGTTGAAACTGGATCTTTAAGACTTCCATTAGTAGAAATGACAAAGGAAGAAAAGCTGGAATTTGATAATGTTTGGGAGAAATATTTAGAAGCCAAGTAATTACGTGAAAAGCTGAAGAATTCAACCTTCAGCTTTTTTTATTTGTGTGAAACGGTGACGTCCGATATAATAAAAAATAGTGGATGTTGGTCGGGTTAACAATTAGGAGGAAAAGAATTGGTAAAAGTTAAAAATGAACTTATTCGTATTATACCGCTCGGTGGAGTTGGCGAAATCGGTAAAGCGATGTACGTAGTAGAAATAGACGATGAAATCTTTGTAGTAGATAGCGGTCTTATGTTCCCGGAAAACGAAATGTTGGGTATTGATATCGTCATTCCTGATATTACGTATTTAGAGGAAAACAAAGATCGGGTTAAAGGAATCTTTTTAACGCATGGACATGAAGACGCAATTGGCTCTATTGCTTATTTACTGCAAAAGATTCAAGCGCCTGTATATGGCTCCAAGCTAACTATTGCTTTGGCAAAAACTCATGTAAAGGCAATGCCAGCAAAGCAACAAGTAAAGTATTTTGAAGTAACAAATAAAAGTCGAATGAACTTCCAAAACACACACGTAACATTTTTTCACACAACACATAGTATCCCGGATTCTTTAGGTATCGTATTCCATACTTCTGAAGGTGCTATTGTGCATACAGGAGAATTTAAGTTTGATCAATCTGCTAGAGGGAAATACCGCCCAGATATAGCAAAAATGGCAGGACTAGGAGAAGAAGGCGTGTTTATCCTCATGTCTGATTCAACAGAAGCAGAAAGACCCGGATATACAACATCAGAAGCAGTTATTGAAAACCAATTATCAGAAACATTCCACGCTGCTAAAGGTCGTATTCTTGTATCTCTTTATGCATCCAATTTTATAAGAATTCAACAGGTATTTGACAAAGCTGCTGAGACTGGCAAAAAAGTTGCTATTGCAGGAAAAAGCTTAGAGAATATCTTTGCTATAGGTTTAGACTTAGGTTATTTTACTGTCAAAGAAGAAACTATGATTCCGATAAAAGAAATCTCTAAATATAACGATGAAGATATTGTAATTATCGTTTCTGGTAATCAAGGAGAACCTTTAGAGGCTTTAGAGAAAATGGTTCGCAAGCATCATAAGGATATTAAGATTAAAGATACGGATACTGTACTTATAACATTTACACCATCTCCAGGAATGGAAGTTGGAGTATTTAATACGATGAATCTTATCGCAAAAGCTGGAGCAAAAGTTTTGACCTCTAGTAAAAATGTCCACGTATCAGGACATGGTAGTCAAGAGGATTTAAAAATGATGTTAAACCTCACAAAGCCTAAATACTTTATTCCAATTCAAGGGGAGTATCGTATGCTGATAGCTCATTCTAAATTGGCTCAGGACTTGGGGATGGCAAAGTCAGAAATATTTATAGCTGATAAAGGCGATATTGTAGAATACAAAAATGGAAAAATTAGAATGAGTGGAAGAGTACAAGCTGGCAACGTTCTAATAGATGGGATTGGCGTTGGAGATGTAGGTAACATTGTCTTAAGAGACCGTAAACTATTATCTCAGGACGGAATCTTTATCGTAGTAATTACACTTAACCGTGCTCAAAAGAAAATAGCTTCAGGACCTGAGATTCTATCAAGAGGTTTTGTATACGTAAGAGAATCAGAAGAGTTAATGGATGAATCCGCTAAATTAGTAAGAACAATTGTTGAAAAATATGTGAATAAAGAAACGTTTGAATGGACAAACATTAAACAAGAAATCCGTGATACGCTAAATTCATATTTATTCCAACAAACGAAGAGACGTCCGATGATTATTCCAATTATAATGGAATATTGATATCTAAAATCAGGATTTCCTTTCCCATTGTGGAAGGAAATCTTTTTTATCTTCTGAAGCTGTTATATTTTACCTGTTAAGTGCATGCTATTGGAAAAGATTATTTTTAAACAAAGTAGGTGACATTCGTGGCAAAGAAGAAAACTAAAAAGAAAGTCAAAAAAAACAAGAAAAAATCACTTCATCCATTAATGTTTGAAATTATAGGACTTCTCATATTGGGAATCGCTGTAATTTCTTTCTTTGAATATGGCCTAGTTGGCGAAGTTTTCGCGTATATAGGCTATTTCTTATTTGGTAACTGGCATATTGCAATACCGTTTATGTTCGTTATTTATGCTTTTATAATTATGATAAAACAAACGTTTCCACCATGGAATCATCGTTTGCTGTTAAGCGGTGCATTTATTTTGAGCAGTTTATTAATATTTAGCCATTTAGCACTCTTTGAGCAATTGTTTGAAGGAAAGGCATTAATGTCAAACTCTGTATTAAGGGAAAGTTATAGAGTATTAGTTGAAAGTGGAGGAATTTCAAACAGAAGTAGCTCACTTGGCGGAGGTATGATTGGTGCTATATTGTTTGCATCATTTCATGTGTTGTTTGACTCTGCAGGTGCTAAAGTTATTAGCTGGCTCTTACTTTTAATTGGTATCGTTTTATTAACTGGAAAAGCATTAGTTCCCTACTTAGTAGAGATATCACCTAAGATGGCAGAAAGCTTTAAGAAAAGAGCGAAAAAAGAAAAGCAAAAACCAGCAACAGAGACCAAAAGAGTTTCTCGTAGATCTCGTAAGGATGCAGTAGAGGAAGAGGCTGAGCAAGCTGTTACTATACATGACATGAATCCTGGGCAACAGGAAGAGCCAGAAGTAGCATCCGCTCCTATCATCTCTGCATTCACTGAAAGAATTACGAGAAGAGAAGATCCTGCTGAACAAACAGAACCAACTGAACCTATAGAGATTAACATGGATGCTGATGAACTTGAAAATGAAGATTATCAGCTGCCTAGCATTAATCTGTTGGATTCTCCAGAGCATAATGACCAAAGTGGAGAGTTAAATGCTATACAAGCAAATGCTAAAAAATTGGAGCAAACTTTCTTAAGCTTTGGTGTAAAAGCTAAGGTTATGCAGGTCCACCTAGGTCCAGCGGTTACTAAATATGAAGTTCTACCTGACGTAGGTGTCAAAGTTAGTAGAATTGTGAGCCTTCATGATGATTTAGCACTGGCGTTAGCAGCTAGAGATATTCGAATTGAAGCACCAATTCCTGGAAAATCTGCTGTAGGGATAGAAGTACCTAACAAAGAGGTGGCAATAGTCAGCCTGCGAGAGGTATTGGAAGCAAAAGAGAACAATAAGCCGAGCCAAAAGCTATTGATAGGTTTTGGCCGAGATGTAACAGGACAGGCGGTATTAGCCGAGTTAAACAAAATGCCCCATCTACTTGTGGCGGGTTCTACTGGAAGCGGGAAGAGTGTATGTATTAATGGGATTATTACAAGTATCATGATGCGAGCAAAACCGCATGAAGTGAAAATGATGATGATTGATCCTAAAATGGTTGAGCTAAATGTCTATAATGGCATTCCACATTTATTGGCACCTGTAGTAACCGATCCGCGAAAAGCATCACAGGCACTAAAGAAAATCGTTTCTGAGATGGAAAGAAGATATGACCTGTTCTCTCATACAGGAACTCGTAATATCCAAGGCTATAATGATCATATTGAAAAATGGAATGAGGAAAATGAAGAGAAGCATCCAAAGCTCCCGTTTATTGTAGTAATTGTAGATGAGCTGGCTGACTTGATGATGGTAGCTTCAAGTGATGTAGAAGATTCTATTACACGAATTGCACAAATGGCTCGTGCGGCAGGAATCCATTTAATAATAGCAACACAAAGACCAAGTGTTGACGTTATTACAGGTATTATCAAAGCTAATATACCTTCAAGAATTGCATTTGCAGTATCTTCATCCGTAGATTCTCGAACTATTCTAGATATGGGTGGCGCAGAAAAACTGCTTGGTAGAGGGGATATGTTATTTCTGCCAGCAGGAAGCTCTAAGCCGGTTCGAGTACAGGGAGCTTACTTATCAGATGCCGAGGTGGAAAGAATTGTCGACTTTGTAATTGAACAACAAAAGGCCAATTACCAAGAAGAAATGATTCCAGATGAAGTGGAAGAATCACAAGAGCAGCTGGATCGTGATGATTTATACGATGATGCTGCGCAGTTGGTTATGGAAATGCAAACGGCATCTGTTTCCTTAATACAAAGACGTTTCCGTGTAGGTTATTCTAGAGCAGCTCGAATAATTGATCAGCTTGAGCTGGGTGGAATCGTAGGACCTTATGAAGGAAGTAAGCCAAGACAAGTGTTAATATCGAAACAAGAGTATGACCAAGATACTCTGTGAGAAATTAATGCGTATAGAAGACTTATTTTAATGCTCGATTTTTATAATACGAAGCAAATTTTATTAAAAAACTAAAGAAAGATAATCGAGAGGCATTTTCTCGGTTATCTTTTTTATTTATGTTTTATATATAAGCACTATAGAAAAAATATGAAATTACTGAATCTATATTTCGATAAAAGTATACCTGTGATATTACTAACATCCAATTGAATTATAATTCTCTATCCAAAAAAACTTTTTTAGACTAAAATAAAGTAAAGAATACAAATATCGAAGAATTCAGTGTTTATAAGCTTTTTGGCAATTAGTATCACACATTAATCCATATATTATGACAAAATGATTACATTTATATAATATTAGTATAAATTCTTTTCTAATATTCGAAAATAAAGTATTTATTTAAAGGATTAAAAATGTTATAGTATGTACTGATTAGTAGGAAAGTTTTACATCAGAGGTCTGATCTCTTCATAATGGTGGTGTTTTAAATGACAATAAAAATGGATCAAAGGCATTTGTACCTACAAGTGATCGATCGTCTTAAACAAGACATTGAAAAGGGGATATTCAAAGAAAAGGAGAAATTACCTTCTGAATTTGAATTAGCCAAGCTCCTTGGGGTTAGTCGAGCGACTTTACGTGAAGCTCTACGTGTGCTGGAGGAAGAAAATATTATCGTAAGAAGACATGGCGTAGGAACCTTTGTTAACTCAAAGCCAGTTTTTACATCGGGGATTGAACAGCTCTCCAGTGTTTCGACGATGATTCGAAACGCAGGCATGGAGCCTGGTACTATTTACCTTAGTTCTATGGAATCAGCTGCTTCGGAGGATGATAGCAAACGTTTCCAATGTGTGGAGGATGCAACTATCGTCACGATGGAACGTGTCCGAACTGCAGACGATGAGCCAGTAGTGTATTGTGTCGATAAAGTTCCACAAGATTATTTGCCGACGGATTTTCTAATTAGAAAAGAAGGATCCATTTTTACTGCTTTGGAGGAAACAGGGGACATTCGTATTTCGCACGCAGTCGCTTACATTGATCCAGTGGGATATCATGAAGTAGCTACGCCGACTTTAAATTGTGAACCAGAGACTTCATTGCTAGTTTTAAAACAACTTCATTATGATGAGAATGATCGTGTAGTTTTATATTCGAAAAATTATTTTCGAGCTGATAAATTTAGCTTTCATGTAGTTCGGAAAAGGGTGTAGAAATAGTTCCTGCTAAGAAGAAAAATAATGGGGGTTTTCAAGTTGACAAAACGTAAATTTGGTTTAGGCTTATCACTTGTATTAGCTGCTGGTACTATTCTTGGAGCTTGTGGTTCTAAAGATGAAGAGAAGACTGACGAAGGTTCAAACACTGGCAGTGGAACAGAAGAAAAAGTAGATTTCTCTTTAGCAATGGTTACTGACGTTGGTGGAGTAGATGACAAATCATTTAACCAACTAGCTTGGGAAGGTATTGAAGCATTTGGTAAAGAGCATGGCCTTAAAAAAGGTGATGGCGGTTATGATTATCTTCAATCTCAATCTGATGCAGATTACATCAATAACATTACTAACCTAGTTCGTCGTGATTTTGACGTAGTTTATGGTATCGGTTTCTTGATGGAAAAGCCAATTGGAACTATTGCTAGTCAACAACCAGATGCTCAATTAGCTATTATTGACTCTATAGTTGATGCTCCAAACGTAGCTTCTGTAATGTTTAAAGAACAAGAAGGATCGTTCCTTGCAGGAGTTGCTGCAGCATTAATGTCTGAATCAAAACAAATTGGTTTTGTTGGTGGAATGGAGATTCCTGTTATTGAACGCTTCGAAGCAGGATTCCTTGAAGGTGTTAAAGCAGTTGATCCATCTATTAAAGTAGACGTTCAATATACTGGTAAGTTTGATGATGCAGCTCTTGGTAAAACAACAGCTAATCGTATGTACTCTTCAGGCGTAGATATTATTTTCCACGCAGCTGGTGGTACTGGTAATGGTGTATTTGCTGAAGCAAAAGAACGTAAAACTAAAGATGCTAATGCTAACGTATGGGTAATCGGAGTTGACTCTGACCAATACGAAGAGGGTGCAGTTGGAGATACTAACGTAACACTTACTTCTATGCAAAAACGTGTAGATGTTGCAGTACAAAACATTGCAAAAGAAGCAATGGATGGTAAATTCCCTGGTGGAAAAACAGTTACTTACGGTTTAGCTGAAGAAGGCGTTCAACTTGCTGATTCTCGCGGAGCTATTCCGGATGATGTTTTAGCAAAAATTGATGAGTATTCTAAAAAGATTGCTGCTGGTGAAATCGTAGTTCCTGAAACTGTAGAATAATTTGACTTAACATCATAAAGACCGACTTGCTCGGTCTTTATGATATTTTAAATTAGTAGAAGAAAGATTTTAAATATTTAAAGTCTTTCCTGTATTAATTTAGTACTAGTATTCAAGTAGGGAGTGAATTCATTGGATTATGTAATAGAGATGCTAGGCATTCGGAAAGAGTTTGGATCGTTTGTAGCAAATGATAATATAACCCTTCAATTGAAGAAGGGAGAAATACATGCTCTTTTAGGTGAAAATGGAGCAGGAAAATCCACTCTAATGAATGTTTTATTTGGTCTATATCAGCCTGAAGGCGGAGAGATAAAAGTTAGAGGTAATTCTGTAAAAATTACCGATCCAAATGTTGCTAATGATCTTGGAATTGGCATGGTTCATCAGCATTTCATGTTAGTAGAAAATTTTACAGTTACTGAAAATATTATTTTAGGTAACGAGCCGACAAGTGGCGGAGTAGTTAATATTAAAGATGCTGCACGTAAAATTGAACAGCTATCAGAAACTTATGGATTAAACGTAGATCCATATGCAAAGATTGAAGATATTTCAGTTGGAATGCAGCAAAGGGTGGAAATTTTGAAAACGCTTTATCGTGGAGCGGAGATCCTTATTTTTGACGAGCCAACTGCTTCACTAACTCCACAAGAGATTAATGAGCTTATACAAATTATGAAGCGCCTTATTAAAGAAGGTAAATCTATTATTCTAATAACTCACAAACTAAAGGAAATTATGGATGTTTCTGATAGAGTGACAGTTATTCGTAAAGGTAAAGGGATTGGGACTGTAATAACAGCAGAAACAAATCCAAATGAATTGGCATCTCTAATGGTCGGTCGTCAGGTCGAATTTAAAACAGTTAAGGGAGAAGCTACTCCTAAGGAAGAAGCGTTAATTATTAATGAGTTAGTGGTAACTGATTACCGTGGGATTGAAAAGGTAAAAGGATTAAACTTAACTGTTCGTAAGGGTGAAATTCTAGGACTTGCAGGAATTGATGGGAACGGTCAAAGTGAGTTGATTGAAGCCATTACTGGTCTTCGTAAATCTAAAAGCGGATCTATCTTTGTAAATGGACAAGATGTCACAAACAAAAAGCCTCGTAAAGTAACTGAGGCGGGAGTAGGACACATACCACAGGATAGACATAAGCATGGTTTAGTTTTAGATTTTCCAATCGGTCATAATATTGCACTACAAACCTATTATTTAGAGCCTATTTCTAAAAGAGGAATCATTAATTATAAAAAAGTTTCTAATTTAGCTCAAAAAATTATTAAAGAATATGATGTTCGTACACAAGGAGAGCACACATTAGCTCGATCCTTATCTGGAGGTAATCAACAGAAGGCTATTATTGGTCGTGAGGTTGTCCGTGATCCTGAGCTTTTAATTGCAGCACTTCCTACTCGTGGTCTTGACGTAGGAGCCATTGAATTTATTCATCAGCGTTTAATAGAGCAAAGAGATAAAGGAAAAGCAGTTTTACTTCTTTCGTTTGAATTAGATGAGGTAATGAATGTATCTGACCGTATTGCCGTTATTTATGATGGGCAAATTGTCGATACACTTTCTCCTAAAGAAACTACTGAGCAAGAGCTTGGTCTATTAATGGCTGGACAAACTAGAAACAAAGACAACAAACAGGGGGATGTAGAGCATGTCGAATAGAGTAGTAAATATACTTGTCCCTGTTATTTCTGTAATACTAGGGTTAATCGTCGGCGCGATTGTCATGCTAGTAAGTGGATATGATCCTATACTAGGATATTCAGCGTTATGGGAAGGTATATTTGGTGACGCTTATAGAATTGGTGAAACAGTACGCCAAATTACACCTTACCTATTATCAGGGCTTGCGGTAGCATTTGCATTCCGAACAGGTTTGTTTAATATCGGTGTAGAAGGTCAATTACTAGTAGGGTGGTTTGCAGCTACTTATGTTGGAATTGCATTTGACCTACCGATGTATATTCATCTTCCTTTAGCCGTTCTTGCAGCAGCAGTTGCAGGTGGGTTATGGGCTTTCCTTCCGGGGTTATTAAAAGCAAAGCTACAAGTTCATGAAGTAATTGTAACGATTATGATGAACTATATTGCACTCCATACAACTAATGCACTTATTAAAATTGTTGCGGATGGCGGAGACAGTACCGAAGCGATTAAACCAACAGCTTCACTTACATCCGCTTTCTTCCAAAGCATTACTGATTACTCTCGTTTACACTACGGAATTTTCATTGCGCTAGCAATGGTTTTAGTTATGTGGTTTATTTTAGAAAAAACAACTACTGGTTATGAACTGAAATCAGTAGGTTTCAACAAACATGCTTCAGAGTATGCTGGGATGAATGTTTCTAAGAATATTATTCTATCAATGGTTATCTCAGGTGCTTTTGCTGGTCTAGCTGGTGCTATGGAGGCATTGGGTACATTTGGTTACGCAAGCTCAAAGGGTGCCTTTACTGGTATCGGATTTGATGGAATCGCCGTAGCTTTACTTGGGGCGAATACACCTCTAGGAGTAATTTTTGGTGCTACATTATTTGGCTCGCTTAAATATGGAGCAACCAATATGCCGAACGCAGCGGGAGTACCAATAGAAATCGTATCGATCGTTATTGCGATTATTATTTTCTTCGTTGCATGTGGATATGTCATTCGCTATTTCCTTGAAAAGATTAGTAAGAAAAAGGAGGCGAACTAAATGAGCTTTTTAGACGTATTATATTTCATTATTCCATCAGCAATTTTCTATGCAGCCCCTTTGGTTTTCACAGCTATTGGAGGAGTTTTCTCTGAAAGATCAGGTGTGATTAACATCGGACTTGAAGGTATGATGGTTATGGGTGCCTTTATCGGGATTATTTTTAACTTAACGTTTGTAGATACTTTTGGTTCTATGACTCCGTGGGTTGCTGTAATTGCAGCAATGCTTGTTTCTGGTCTATTTGCATTACTTCATGCGGTGGCTTCTATTTCATTTAGAGCTGACCAAACGATTTCAGGGGTAGCAATTAACATGCTAGGTATTGCGATTGCCTTGTTTTCTGTAAAAATGATTTATGACAAAGGACAAACAGATTATATTGAAGAACGCTTTATCCGTTTTGATATCCCTGGTTTAAGTGAAATACCTATAATCGGTCCAATGTTATTTAAGGATGTTTACTCTACTTCTATATTAGCTGTTGCAGTAGCAATTCTTGCTTGGTTTGTTATTTATAAAACTCCATTTGGACTCCGTCTTCGTGCTGTAGGTGAACATCCGATGGCTGCAGATACAATGGGAGTTAATGTTAAGAAAATGCGTTATATTGCGGTAGTACTATCTGGTATGTTAGCAGGTATTGGTGGAGCTGTTTATTCTCAATCAATTTCTGGGGAATTCAGTCATACAACAATTAACGGTCAAGGATTCATGGCACTAGCAGCTATGATTTTTGGTAAATGGCATCCGCTTGGTGCACTAGGAGCAGCATTATTCTTCGGGTTTGCACAAGCATTAAGTATTGTAGGAGGTCAAATTCCTTACATTGATCAAATTCCAAGCTTTTATTTACACATTTTACCGTATGTATTAACTATTCTTGCTGTAGCTGGATTCATAGGAAAAGCTAATGCACCTAAAGCAAGTGGAATTCCATACATTAAAGGGAATAGATAAAAATATATTAGTTGAGTTATTTTCATATAATAATGACTTTTGAAATTGATTCAACTAGTAAGTTTTTAGGCATTAAATGGGACAACTAATAAAATAATCTTATTTATGTAAAAGGGACCAATCATTTGGTCCCTTTTGTTTGTATTGATATAATTAGAAGATGTATAGTGAAAAGGTATATGAGCAACACTAGAAAGAAAAAGGGGGAATTATTTTCATGTTTCAACATTTTGAATTAGCCAAAGGTGTTCAGCTTTATATAAGACCTACTGAGCAATTTAAGACCATTAATATTTCTTTTAAATGGAAAAAACCATTAACTGTAGAAACAGCAGCTATTCGTGCTGTCTTAGCAAATGTGCTGCAGTATAGTAATGCAGAATATCCTACCTACGCTTCTTTTAGAAAGCGATTAGATGAATTGTTTGGAGCTATTTTATATTTTGATACATCTAAAAAAGGTTTAAACCATATTTTTTCTTTAAATGCTGAAACGGTAAACGACGCATATTTGTCTAATGAAACTGTAGTTGATGAGGTACTTTCATTACTGCAGACAGTTCTTTTTAAACCGAACTTGGACAACGGGAAATTCGTAGAGTCAGTAGTAAAAAGAGAGAAAGAGCAAGTTATAGAGCGTATCCAGTCAATGTATGATGACAAAACCCGCTTTGCACAACAAAGATTACTTGAGAATATTTTACCCAACCATCCTGCCTCAATTAGTGCAAATGGTAATGTGGAAACAGTAAAACAAGTGACTAATGAGCAGCTAGTTGAAATGCATCAAACTTTGCTTACTAAAGAACCACTGT
Source organism: Psychrobacillus sp. NPDC093200 (assembly GCF_050280345.1). Lineage (NCBI taxonomy): Bacteria > Bacillati > Bacillota > Bacilli > Caryophanales > Bacillaceae > Psychrobacillus > Psychrobacillus sp. NPDC093200. The sequence goes on from NZ_JBNNVC010000001.1 coordinate 1,411,005, forward strand.
CAATTTATATTGTAGGAGATGTAAATGTAGAAGAAATGAAAGCTAAAATTGGAGAGTATTTCCCATTTGAAGGCCGTTCTGCAGACATCCCTAAAGAAACCGAAAGTGCTGTTTCAACTATCAACACAGATTTTGTCCATGAAAAACAAGACATGAAGCAGGGGAAATTACATATTTCTTATCGTACTCCAGTCACGTTTTACTCTAAAGAGTTTCCAATCATGCAAATTACTAATGGTATTTTGGGAGGCTTTGCACATTCAAAAATATTTATGAATGTGCGTGAAAAGGAAAGTATGGCATATTATGCTTCTAGTAGCTTTTCTTCTCTTTATGGCCGTATTTTTGTTCTTGCAGGGATTGATCCTACAGTAGAGGAAAAAGCAGTAGCATTGATAGACGAACAGTTAAAAGAGATGCAAAATGGAGAAATAACAGATTTAGAAATCAATCAAACAAAATCAATGCTTAAAAACCAACTAAAAGAATCCCTTGACTCTGCTAGGGCACAAATAGAAATCTATGATCAATATAAAGAACTTGATGAATCCTTCACAGTGGAGAACTGGACAGCTAAGTGGGAAAAAGTAACGAAGGAGCAAATTCAAGAGATGGCAACAAACATCCAAAAAGAATTTGTCTATTTCTTATCTGGTAAGGACGGTGCAGACAATGAATGAAACTCACTTTGAACAATTAGAAGAAACGCTCTACCATGAAGAACTTTCTAATGGATTAAATGTTTATATTTTGCCAAAGAAAGGCTTCTCTAAAACTTATGTAACCTTTACAACAAAATACGGTTCAATTGACCGAGAATTTATCCCACTTGGAAAAAAAGATCCTGTCATAGTGCCTGACGGAATAGCCCACTTTTTAGAACATAAAATGTTTGAAAAAGAAGAAGGGGATGTTTTCCAAAAATTTAGTGAAAACGGGGCTTCTGCTAATGCATTTACTTCCTTTACTAGAACCTCCTATCTGTTTTCTTCTACTGACAATATTTTAGAAAACACAAAAACTCTTCTTGATTTTGTACAGGAGCCATATTTTACTGAGCAAACGGTGGAAAAGGAAAAGGGTATAATCGGCCAAGAGATTACAATGTACGATGATCAGCCGGACTGGCGTTTATACTTTGGAACGATTGAAAATATGTATAAGGAGCATCCGGTGAAAATTGACATCGCAGGAACAATCGAGTCAATTAGCCATATTACAGCGGAACATTTATACGAGTGCTACAATACTTTCTATCACCCATCTAATATGGTGCTGTTCGTAGTGGGAGCAGTAGATCCTAAAGAGATGATGGAGTTTGTAAAAGATAATCAAGCGAAGAAGGATTTTAAAGCTCCTGAGGAAATTGTTCGTTTTTATCCAGAGGAGCAAACGCAGGTGGATAAAAAAGAGCGTACACTAAAAATGGATGTCCAAAAATCCAAGCTTCTATACGGTGTCAAATCGAGTAATGTTAATATTACTGGGGAAGAGATGCTAAACTATGAGTTGGCAATGCAAGTTGCTGTTGAACTTATATTCGGTAGAACCTCTGCCTTTTTCCAAGATGTATATGAAAAAGGATTAATAGATGAATCCTACAGTGCAGACTTCTCGATGGAAGAAGGGTATGGTTTTGCGATGATTGGTTCAGATACTGCTAACGTGGATGAACTTAGTCAGAGTATAAAGGAAACTATTAACAAGTTCGCAACAAATTGGACATTTGAAGAGAAAGACTTAAAACAAATTACAAGAAAAAAAATCGGGCATTTCTTGAGAGCCCTCAATTCTATTGAATATATTGCAAACCAATTTACGCGCTATAAATTTAATGATATGAATTTATTCGACGTAGTTCCTGCTTTAGAAAATCTGAAAATGGAGCAGGTTAAAACAGCTTTTGAAGCGTTTAAGGACGAAAATACACATACCGTATTTAAGATTATTCCTTCGAAAGAAATAAATAATGGATAAAAGATTTGCGTTAGTAGTAGGAGCATCTGGAGAGATAGGGATTGCAGTCAGCCATAGCCTGGCAGAGTTGGGATGGTCCTTATACCTTCATTTTGCTAGCAATAAAGAAAAAATGGATGAACTTTTAGCTACTTTGAATCTTGCTTATCCTGAACAGGAATTTATATCTATTCAAGCTGACCTCTCAGACTCTAATGCAATAGAAATAATGGCAAATTCTATATTCACATTGCAATCTGTAGTATTTGCCCAAGGGCATAGCTTGTATAAAGGACTGGAGGAAACTGCTTTAAATGAAATTCAGAAGCTTTTCCAAGTTCATATTGAGCATCCAATGTTTTTAGTTGGGAAGTTATCTCCGAAGCTACGTAAACATGAGCATAGCTCAATCATCTTTGTTGGCTCTATTTGGGGGGAGACAGGCGCTTCCTATGAAGTTGCCTATTCTGCTGCCAAGGGTGCTCAGCATGCTTTCGTTAAGGCTTATGCGAAAGAGGTTGCCATGCAGAAAACAACGGTGAATGTGGTCGCTCCAGGTTTCATTGATACGAAAATGAATGCTCATCTAGACGAAGAATCACGAAATCTTATATTAGAAGAAATTCCTTCAGGTGTATTCGGTAACCCACAGGACGTAGCGAATGTCATCGCCTTTTTGGCTAGTGAAAAAGCATATTATATTACCGGCCAAATTATCCGAGTAAATGGTGGATGGTATATTTAAGTAAAAGAAAAGAGAGAATTGCCTCTCTTTTCTTTTTTCCTTTTATTCAGGTATAAAATCATATATGATAGAACTATTAATGAAGTGAAAACGTCATTCTAAACAGGGAGGAATACATGATGGCAAGTGAGTGGTTTTTTGAATATGAAATTCAAGTAAATCGTCCCGGACTTTTAGGAGACATTTCTTCTCTATTAGGTATGTTACGAGTAAATATAGTTACAATTAATGGAGTGGACGAGGGTAGACGTGGTATGCTCATTAAGGCAGAGAAAAAAGAAAATATTGAACGCTTTGAGCACATCATTTCCACAATGGAAACGATTCATTTGACTAAATTCCGTGAGCCTAAGTTAAGAGACCGTTTAGCTGTTCGTCATGGAAGGTACATACAAAGAGATGCGGATGATAGAAAGACTTTTCGTTTTGTAAGAGACGAGCTTGGACTTCTTGTTGATTTTATGGCTGAAATTTTTAAACAGGAAGGACACAAGCTGATAGGTATAAGAGGGATGCCACGAGTTGGAAAAACAGAATCTGTAGTGGCGGCTAGTGTATGTGCGAACAAAAAGTGGATTTTCTTATCGTCTACCATGATTAAGCAAACTATTAGAAATCAGCTCGCAGGAGATGAATTCAGTGATCGTAATATTTTTATACTGGATGGTATTGTTACCCGAAAATCAAACGATGAAAAACATCTTCAGCTAGTAAGGGAAATGATGAGGATGCCTACTATTAAAGTAGTTGAGCATCCAGATATGTTCATCCAGCATTCAGAATATTCCATTGAAGATTTTGATTATATAATTGAGCTTCGCCATAGTCCTGATGAGGAAATAACGTATGAAATGATGGAGAAGAATCACGGTATGTCCGACAAGGGAATGGGTGGCTTTGGCGGATTTGGCGGATTTAATTTTTAACGGGTAGGTGTTTTATATGACTGAACTTGGAACTCGCTTAAAAGAAGCGAGAATAGCAAAAGGCTATAGTATTGAGGATTTACAAGAAATAACTAAAATACAAAAAAGATATTTGGCGAATATTGAAGAAGGAAACTATTCAACAATGCCAGGAGCCTTTTATGTGAGAGCTTTTATTAAGCAATATGCAGAAGCTGTCGGCTTAAATGGCGATGAACTCTTAGAAACGTACAAAGCAGAAATTCCAAGCCCTGCAAACGAGGAAGTTGCTAAAAGTATACCAACTACACCATCAAGAAGAACCTTAGGTGGGCGATCTTCGAATAAGTTTATGGAGATAGTGCCGATGATTATAGTTGCATTGTTTATTGTAGCGATTATTGTGATTGTATGGGTATTAAGACAGAATTCACCTGAAGCAGACGATTCAAGTGAATTGAAAACTGAAGAAAATGTAACGCTAGAAACGAACCGTCCTTCAACTGATCAAACAGCAGTAGATAACGAAGAGGAAGAAAAGGAAAAAGAGGCAGTAGTGGAGGAAGAGGAAGAGAAACCTACACCTGAGCAAGTGGTTACCTTAGTGGGAACCGAGGGAGAAACTACTACTTATACTGTCAGCGGTTCAGAGACTTTTAAGCTTAAAGTTGTGGCTAATAGTGCTAAAACTTGGTTAAACTTAAAAGATCAGGATAGTAATAAATTATATGATAGCTGGGTCAATTCAGGGACTCCATACGAATTGGATGTAACAGATAAGTCCCAAATCCGTGTTCGTGTTGGGGATGTTCTAATCAGCGAGGTATATATTAATGACCAGTTAGTAGAATTTCCAACAGAAAAAAGCCCACAAAATTTAGTTATACAGTTCAACAAATAGTCATCGATGAGATGGCTATTTTGTTTGAAAGATGAAAGGAGTTTTTCAAAATGAATATACCAAATAGAATTTCTATGTTTCGAATTTTTTTAATCCCAATTTTTATGATTTTTATGCTAGTAGACTTTAACTGGGGAGAAGTTAGCTTTTTAGGTGCAACAATCCCAACAAACCATCTAATAGGTGCAATTATTTTTATTATCGCCTCTATTACAGACTTTATCGATGGCTATTACGCTCGAAAATATAATTTAGTAACGAATATGGGTAAATTTTTGGACCCATTAGCAGATAAATTGCTTGTGTCAGCGGCATTAATAATTCTCGTGCAGTTTGGAGTTGCGCCAGCTTGGGTAGTTATATTAATTATCAGCCGCGAATTTGCCGTGACTGGACTACGATTAATTTTAGCTAATACTGGAGAGGTAGTGGCGGCAAACCAGCTTGGCAAGATAAAAATGTGGACACAAATAATTGCGATTTCATCCTTACTATTAGGAAATGTATTCTTTGAAATGTTCAACTTCCCATTCGATATGATTATGCTGTATGTTTGTCTATTCTTCACAGTATGGTCGGGATTTGATTATTTCTATTTGAATCGTAAAGTGTTACTTGACTCAAAGTAGGAAGGAAGTATAGGAATGAAAGCAGAGATTATTGCGGTAGGTTCAGAGCTATTATTAGGTCAGATTTCTAATACAAATGCCCGATTCATATCTTCCCAGCTTGCGGAGTTAGGGATAGACGTATATTACCATACGGTAGTTGGAGATAATCCCAATCGGTTATTAGACTCCATCAAAATCGCAGAAGAACGAGCAGACCTAATTATTTTTTCAGGAGGTTTAGGGCCTACTAAGGACGACCTAACAAAAGAAACAATTGCTAAACACCTTAACAAAAATCTTGTACTTGATGATCACGCGATTATGTATATAGAAGATTTCTTTAAAAGATCAGGAAGAATGATGACTGAGAATAACAAAAAACAAGCGCTGGTTTTAGAAGGCTGTACAGTCTTGGAAAACAAGCATGGGATGGCTCCAGGAATGCTTCTTTCAACAGAGAACCATGCATATATGTTATTACCTGGGCCCCCAAAGGAATTGGAACCGATGTTCCAATTTGAGGCTAAGCCACTACTACCTAAGTTGTTGTATAAAGAAAACGTTATTATGTCTCATGTAATACGCTTTTATGGAATAGGAGAAGCAGAGTTAGAGACACAGGTCCAAGACTTGTTAGACAATCAAACAAATCCAACTTTAGCTCCTTTGGCTTCTGATGGAGAGGTAACGTTAAGACTTACTGCGAAAGCAGACACTGAGGAAGAAGCATGGAAAAGCATTGAAATGCTACAGGCTGAAATTTTAAACCGTGTCGGTAAATATGTGTATGGCTATAATAACGAATCACTTGCCTCGAAGTTAAGAGATATTCTAATTGACAATGAACTAACAATATCTGCTGCAGAAAGTATGACGGCAGGTCTTTTCCAATCAGAGTTGGCAGCGGTCCCGGGAATGGGGGTTGCGCTAGTAGGTGGTGTTATCACTTACACTGAAGAAGTAAAAATCAATCAACTAGGTGTTAAGAAGGAAACCATTGATGAACACAGTGTAGTCTCTAGTCAGGTTGCCGAGGAGATGGCAATCCGTGTTAAAGAGAAATTTAATACAACAATTGGTGTAGGTATCACTGGAGCTGCAGGTCCAGACGGACATGGCGACCAACCGGCCGGTACGGTTTGGATTGGAATTGCCTATGGGGACGTTGCGCCAATATCCTATAAATTGAATCTTTCAGGCATGAGAAACACGAATAGATTAAGAACTGTGAAATTTGCAATCCATTATCTTATCCGTATACTCAGAGAAGAGGGACTTTCAAAAATTTAATTTTGACTATAAAAAACGGCCCAAAATACTATTTTGAGCTGTTTTTTCCTATCAAATTATGATAGTCTTAATAAATAAACGAATAGATGTTCGCTTTTTTCTTGTAAATTTCTCAAAGACCGAGTATACTAAAGATAGTAAAAAAAATGATAGTTTCTAGGAGGAAATACATTTGGCTAATGATCGTAAAGCAGCGTTAGAAATGGCTTTAAAACAAATAGAGAAGCAATTTGGGAAAGGTTCAGTTATGAAGCTAGGAGAGAAAACAGACCGTGAAATCTCCACTTCTTCAAGTGGTTCCCTAGCTTTGGATGCAGCTCTTGGAATAGGCGGATATCCACGTGGCCGTATTATTGAAATCTATGGACCTGAAAGCTCAGGTAAAACAACAGTAGCTCTTCACGCAATTGCAGAAATTCAAAAAACTGGTGGCCAAGCAGCATTTATTGATGCTGAGCATGCATTGGACCCTGTCTATGCACAAAAACTAGGCGTTAATATCGATGAATTATTATTATCTCAACCTGACACTGGAGAGCAAGCCCTTGAAATCGCAGAAGCTCTAGTTCGCAGTGGTGCGGTTGAAATCATAGTTATTGATTCCGTAGCAGCTTTAGTACCAAAAGCAGAGATAGAAGGGGAAATGGGAGATTCTCATATCGGTCTTCAAGCTCGCTTAATGTCTCAGGCTTTGCGTAAGCTTTCTGGTGTTATTAACAAATCTAACACGATAGCTATTTTCATCAACCAGATTCGTGAAAAAGTAGGCGTAATGTTTGGTAACCCAGAGGTAACACCAGGTGGTCGTGCGCTTAAATTCTATAGTTCCGTTCGCTTGGAAGTAAGACGTGCAGAAGCTATTAAACAAGGTACTGACATTATGGGTAACAAAACAAAAATTAAAGTAGTAAAAAATAAAGTTGCTCCACCATTTAAAACAGCAGAAGTAGACATTATGTATGGAGAAGGGATTTCTCAAGAAGGAGAAATCGTCGACATAGGTTCTGAATACGATATTATCCAAAAAAGCGGTTCTTGGTATGCATACAATGAAGAACGCATAGGTCAAGGGCGAGAAAACGCTAAACAATTCTTGAAGGAAAATCCTGCTATTAAAGACGAAATCGCATCAAAAATTCGTCAATCTTTAGGAATGACTTCAAATTCATTTGTTATTGCAGCACATGAACAAGAGGAAGAAGACGGCGAATTCGAGCTACTTTTAGATGATGAAAAATAAAAAGTTAAGCTTCTTCTTTTAGGGAAGAATTACAAAAGGTATTAAGAGTCTATCTCTTGATACCTTTTTTTAAAATAAAGTTTATAGCTGAGAACCCCGGGATGGCATATCATACCTACGGTGGAAAGTGTATATTCATCTATTATTCATTTTTCAAGGAAAATATTATTTGATAGCTTTATATAATGAGTAAGTTTGATCCAAACGATTTTTTAGGTGAAGACTCTTGGTTGTTGTTGGTGAGAAAGATAAGCTAGCATACAATGGCAATAATCGAAGGAGAAGGGTTATGCTTCCTTGTGAAAAGCGTCCATCTGAAGTAAAAATTAACCATATCTATCACATATCATAATATCAATAAAAAAGTATTTACCCAAAATCACCCTATACTTTTCTTTTGCTCTTTATAATATGAAGACCCCCCTCCCCTAAAACTAATAATATTCTCCCGTTTCCTTGACAGAGTATTTCTACATCTATACAATTAAAATTGTATAATTTCTTTATTAAATGATAAAAAGGCTGTACAAATATGCACTAATTATTGCATATTTGTGCCAACTGAAACTTAAAAGTATAGCAATAGGGGGTGTTCGAAATGATGGAAATTATCATCTCCGCTTTGCTTGGTCTACTTGTTGGTGGCGCTGTTGGTTACACTTATCTGAAAAAAGTGAATGATTCAAAAGTGACTGGTGCAAAACAATCTTCTGCGCTCATTTTAGAGGAAGCAAAGCGAGAAGCAGAAGCATTAAAGAAAGAAGCACTATTAGAAGCCAAAGATGAAACTCACCAATTACGAAATGAAGCTGAATCTGACATCCGAGAACGCCGCATGGAACTGCAAAAACAGGAAAATCGGTTATTACAAAGAGAAGAGAACCTAGATCGTAAAGATGATGCTCTAAACAAGAGAGAAGTAAGTCTTGAGCGTAAAGAAGATGCTCTAACACAAAGACAACAGCATATCGAACAGAAGGAAAGTGAAGTGGATGAATTAGTTGATAAGCAACAAAGCGAGCTTCAACGTATTTCTACGTTAACACGAGAAGAAGCAAAAACAATTATTCTTCAAGAGGTAGAAAACGAACTAGCAACCGATATTGCTGTGATGACTAAAGAGTCAGAAACAAGAGCCAAAGAAGAGGCTGACAAAAAATCTAGAGAAATACTTTCACTTGCTTTGCAAAGATTTGCGGCAGATCATGTTGCTGAAACAACTGTGTCAGTTGTAAATTTACCAAACGATGAGATGAAAGGGCGAATTATCGGACGCGAAGGACGAAACATTCGTACGTTAGAAACATTAACAGGTATTGATTTGATCATTGATGATACGCCAGAAGCTGTTATTCTTTCTGGATTCGATCCTATTAGAAGAGAGACTGCTCGACTTGCTCTAGAAAAATTAGTACAAGACGGACGTATCCATCCAGCTCGAATCGAAGAAATGGTAGAGAAATCTAGAAGAGAAGTAGATGAACAAATTCGTGAAATTGGTGAACAGACTACATTTGACGTAGGTGTTCATAATTTACACCCAGATTTGATGAAAATTTTAGGTCGTTTAAGATACCGTACAAGTTACGGACAAAACGTACTAAAACATTCCACAGAGGTTGCATATTTAGCTGGACTATTAGCAGCTGAACTAGGGGAAGACGTTACATTAGCTAGACGTGCTGGCTTACTACATGACATTGGTAAAGCTATTGACCATGAAGTAGAAGGTAGTCACGTAGAAATTGGTGTAGAACTTGCTAGAAAGTATAAAGAACATCCAGTAGTGATTAACAGTATCGCTTCCCACCATGGTGATACAGAGGCTACATCTGTTATTGCGGTATTAGTAGCTGCTGCAGATGCATTATCCGCAGCAAGACCAGGTGCAAGAAGTGAAACATTGGAAAACTATATTCGCCGTCTAGAAAAGTTGGAAGAGATTTCAGAATCATATGATGGTGTTGAAAAATCTTTTGCTATTCAAGCGGGTAGAGAGATTCGCATAATGGTACGTCCAGACCAAATCGATGACATTACAGCACATCGCTTGGCTAGAGATATCCGTAAGCGAATCGAAGAAGAGCTCGATTATCCTGGTCACATTAAAGTAACAGTAATCAGAGAAACAAGAGCTGTCGAGTATGCAAAATAAGTAAAGAAAAAATGAAATTGAAATTAAAAGGCTTCGAAATGAAGCCTTTTTTTCGTGAAGGGAAGTTATTAAAATAATGAAAATTTTATTTATTGGTGACATTGTTGGATCTATTGGTAGAGATACGTTAGAAAGCTACTTGCCAAGATTGAAAAGAAAATATAATCCAGATGTAGTAATTGCAAATGGAGAGAATGCAGCAGCAGGTAGAGGCATTACAAAAAATATTTTTAACTCCCTTTTACATATGGGGGTAGATGTAGTAACTATGGGAAATCATACATGGGACCAAAAAGAAATTATGGATTTCATTGATGATACAGATTATTTAATTCGCCCAGCTAATTTTTCAGAAGAGGCACCTGGAAAAGGAATGACCTCTGTTACAAAAAACGGTCATACTATTTCAGTTATCAATATGCACGGCAGAACCTTCTTGCCGCCGCATGAAGATCCATTTAAGATGGCAACGGAAATGGTAGAGGAAGCAAAAAAGCTATCGCCAATCGTATTTGTAGACTTTCATGCAGAAGCGACAAGTGAAAAGATTGCTTTTGGCTGGCATTTAGACGGAAAGGCATCTGTCGTTGTTGGTACTCATACACATGTACAAACAGCAGATTCTCGTATTCTGCCTGGTGGTACTGCTTATATTACAGATGTAGGGATGACAGGACCTTATGACGAAGTATTAGGTATGAAAAAAGAAGATGTCCTGTACCGTTTTCAAACAAATATGCCAACTCGCTTTGAAGTGCCAAAGAGTGGGCGTTCGGTACTAAGTGGATTTTTCGTAGAGGTAGATAACAAAACAGGTAAAGCGATACATCAGGAAAGAATTTATATTAACGAAGATTATCCATTTGAGGCTTAAAAATGTCTAAATAATTTCTTCCGAGCATAAGTTAGTTTATGAACGAAAGCAAGTTCATAAATATAGCGATAAAAGGAGAAATGATAGTGGATTCTTTAAAAGTATCTTCTCGTTCAAACCCAAATTCAGTTGCTGGTGCATTAGTTGCAGTTATAAGAGAACAAGGTTATGCAGAAATGCAAGCAGTAGGCGCAGGAGCATTAAACCAAGCGATAAAAGCTATTGCTATAGCAAGAGGATTTGTTGCTCCAAGTGGCACAGACCTAACTTGCTCCCCGGCTTTCACAGATATTGTTATCTCTGGTGAAGACCGAACTGCTTTGAAATTACTGGTGGAAAAGAAAACAAAATAATATATTGTTGCAAATCGTTCTCCATAAGGAGACTTTGCGCTCTATATAAAGTTATGCAAAAAGTCGCTACTTATTATAAGTGGCGGCTTAAATTTTGGGGAAAGTACATACAGTACTAATTTTTTGAATAATTGGTGACGAAGCATTTCCGTCAAAGGTCTGAAATTCTATAAAAAAACAGGGAATACATAGTGAATATCCCTACTTCGTGATAAACTAATGAAGGAAAAAAGCATTTAAAGAGAATAGTAAGGAGATGTTTATATGTTGCAACAGCTTTCTTGGAAAGTAGGAGGGCAGCAAGGAGAAGGTATTGAGAGTACGGGCGAGATTTTCTCTATGGCTATGAATCGCCTAGGATACTACTTATATGGATACCGTCATTTCTCTTCTCGAATTAAAGGTGGACATACTAACAATAAAATTTGTGTACGTCCTACTCAAGTACGTACCATTCCAGATAACTTAGATATTTTAGTGGCGTTCGATCAGGAAACCATTGATGTAAATTATAAAGAGCTTACAGAACAGAGTGTAATACTAGCTGATGCTAAATTTTCACCTGAGGCACCAGAGGACTGTCTAGCACCAATGTATATCGTACCTTTTACAGAGATTGCTTCTGAGCTTGGAACTTCTCTTATGAAGAATATGGTGGCAATTGGGGCAACGTCTGCTTTATTAAACTTAGACAAAGCAGTATTCCAGAGCGTTGTCGATGAAATTTTTGGTAAAAAAGGGCAAGAAGTTGTAGAAAAAAATATGCAAGCTATTCAACAAGGCTATGACACTATGGCACAGCAGCTTGGCGACCGTTTAGGAGAATGGGAGGTAGCTCCTGCTGATGGCAACCGTCGTCTATTCATGATTGGAAACGATGCAATCGCTATGGGAGCATTAGCCGCTGGAGTACGCTTTATGGCAGCGTATCCAATCACACCAGCCTCTGAAATAATGGAATACATGATTAAAAAGCTACCACTATTCGGTGGAGCAGTTATTCAAACAGAGGATGAAATTGCTGCAGCAACAATGGCAATTGGTTCTAACTATGGTGGTGTACGTGCATTCACTGCATCTGCAGGTCCTGGTTTGTCTCTAATGATGGAGGCAATCGGATTATCAGGTATGACCGAACAACCATTAGTGGTGGTGGATACTCAACGTGGTGGCCCATCTACTGGATTACCAACAAAACAAGAACAGTCCGATTTGATGCAAATGATCTACGGCACACATGGTGAGATTCCAAAGGTTGTTATTGCACCAAGTACTGGTGAGGAAGCGTTCTACGATACGATACAAGCATTTAACATTGCAGAAGAGCTCCAACTACCTGTAATTATTCTTTCGGACTTACAATTATCACTTGGTAAGCAAACAGTAGAGCCTTTTGATTATTCTAAAATTGAAATTCGTCGCGGTCGCTTAATGATTGATGAAGAGCTTCCAGAAACTGAAGATAAGGCTTACTTTAAACGCTATGAAGTAACAGAGGATGGTATTTCTCCTCGTGTATTACCTGGCATGAAGCATGCTATCCACCACGTAACAGGGGTAGAGCATGACGAAACTGGTAAGCCTTCAGAGGCAGCCTTAAATCGTAAGGCCCAAATGGATAAGCGTATGAAAAAGCTGAACTACGTTAACTTCGACCAACCGGTGTATGTCAACGCGCCTCATGAAGAAGCAGATATTTTATTTGTAGGCTTTAATTCTACTCGTGGAGTATTAGAGGAATTACAACAAACGTTAAACGAAAACGGAGTTAAAGTGAATCATGCACATATTCGCTTGATACACCCTTTCCCAACAGCAGAAATGCAGCCTTTAGTATCAAAGGCTAAAAAAGTAGTGGTTGTGGAAAATAACGCAACAGGACAATTGGCAAACATTATTAAAATGAATGTTGGCGGTCATGACAAAATAGTGAGTGTCTTAAAATACGACGGCACCCCATTCTTGCCATTAAGCCTTGCAAAACAAGTAAAGGAGATGCTAACAGATGGTAACATTTAAAGATTTTCGTAACAATGTAAAACCAAACTGGTGCCCAGGATGTGGTGACTTTTCTGTACAAGCGGCTATACAACGTGCAGCAGCAAATGTCGGCATCCAACCGCATGATTTAGCAGTAATCTCTGGAATTGGATGTTCAGGACGTATCTCAGGATATATCCATTCTTACGGCTTCCATGGTATTCACGGAAGAGCTCTACCAATCGCCCAAGGGTTAAAAATGGCCAATAAGGATTTACACGTTATCGCATCTGGCGGTGACGGAGATGGATTTGCAATCGGTATGGGGCACACGATTCACTCGATTAGACGTAATATTGATTTAACATACGTAGTAATGGACAATCAAATTTATGGGTTAACAAAGGGACAAACGTCTCCTCGTTCAGCAGAAGGATTTAAAACAAAGTCAACACCGGGCGGAGCAATAGAACCTTCCGTTAAGCCGCTTGAGCTGGCACTTACATCTGGAGCTACATTTGTTGCACAGGGCTTCTCATCAGATATAAAAGAGCTGACAGCTATCATCGAAGCTGGTATTCAGCATAAAGGATTCTCCTTTATCAACGTTTTCAGCCCATGTGTTACTTATAACAAAGTAAACACATACGACTGGTTCAAAGAACATTTAACGAAGCTATCCAACGTGGAAGGATACGATTCAACTAATCGTGAAGAAGCACTACGAGTAGTTATGGAAAACGAAGGGTTAGTAACAGGTATTATCTATCAGGACGAAAACGCACCATCCTACCAAGAACAGGTACCAGGATATGCACCAACCCCACTTGTTGATCAAAACTTGAAGATGAGTGAAAAAGAATTTAGCACATTGTTAAAAGACTTTATGTAATAACAGAAGGCTCCTGGACTTTTAATGTCTAGGAGCCTTTTATTTGTGGTTTATCAATCATGCTTGAATAGTTTCTGTCTAGAAATTCAGTGGTAAAGTGGTGTTGGACCCCTGAAGTAGGGTGATAGTGTCTCGTAAATAGAAGCAAAGTGCTCCTAAATCAGTGGAACGCCCATAAATAGTAGAGAAGCGCCCCTAAATAGCTGGAACCCGCCCCTAAATAGGCGAAAGTGTCTCGTACATAGAAGCAAAGTGCTCCTAAATCAGTGGAACGTCCATAAATAGTAGAAAAGCGCCCATAAATAGCTGAAACCCGCTCCTAAAGTAGGAGAAAGTGTCTCGTAAATGGAAGTAAAGTGCTCCTAAAGCAGTGGAACGCCCCTAAAAAGTAGAAAAGCACTCCTAAATAGCTGAAACCCGACCCTAAAGTAGGCGAAAGTGTCTCGTAAATGGAAGTAAAGTGCTTCTAAAGCAGTGGAACGCCCCTAAAAAGTAGAAAAGCGCCCCTAAATAGCAGAAACCCGCCCCTAAAATAGGAGAAAGTGTCTCGTAAATAGAAGTAAAGTGCTCCTAAACCAGGGGAACGCACCTAAAAAGTAGAAAAGCGCTCCTAAATGGCTGGAACCCGCCCCTAAAGTAGGAGAAAGTGTCTCGTAAATAGAAGCAAAGTGCTCCTAAATCAGTGGAACGCCCATAAATAGTAGAGAAGCGCCCCTAAATAGCTGGAACCCGCCCCTAAATAGGCGAAAGTGTCTCGTAAATAGAAGTAAAGTGCTCCTAGACAAGTGGAACTCCCCTAAAAAGTAGAAAAGCGCTCCTATAACAGGGGACGCCCATAAATAGCTGAAAACTACCCCTAAGTAATGTAAATCTTATAATATGGAAATATATAAGCAAATAACGTATCCCAGTTTCTCTAAGCCTATCTAATTCTATGTAAAATATCACATAAACCTCAAAATCCTTATATATTTTGTCTAAATAAGAACTTTTAAGCTTAATACCTTGTAGCAATGGAGCACTATTCAGTATAATAGGATGGATATACGGATTTTGGCGAATGAAAGAAAGGGGAGTTCTTATGAACGAGGAATCACGTTTACAAAGTACTCAAATTAAAGAAACTACTTCTCCAGAAAAAAAAATGGAGAAAGATTATAGTAAATATTTTCAAGCAGTTTACACTCCCCCGTCCTTAAAAGATGCAAAAAAACGTGGGAAAGAAGAAGTGGCTTACCACAACGACTTTTCAATTGCAGATGAATTCAAAGGGATGGGACAAAATCGTAAATTTTATATACGTACCTACGGATGTCAAATGAATGAGCACGATACAGAAGTAATGGCTGGTATTTTCATGCAATTGGGATATGAGCCGACTAACACAGTGGAAGATGCCAACGTCATTCTACTAAATACATGTGCAATTCGTGAAAATGCGGAAAACAAAGTATTTGGTGAGCTTGGGCATTTAAAGCATTTAAGAAGAAGCAATCCTGATTTACTTATTGGTGTTTGTGGCTGTATGTCACAGGAAGAATCAGTTGTGAAGAAAATATTAAAAACCTACGATCAAGTAGATATGATTTTCGGTACACATAATATTCATCGTCTACCTAATATTCTAAACGAAGCATACCTATCAAAAGAAATGGTAATTGAAGTTTGGTCTAAAGAAGGAGATGTAATCGAGAACCTTCCACGTGTGCGTAAGGGATCTATTAAAGCATGGGTAAACATCATGTATGGTTGTGATAAGTTTTGTACATATTGCATCGTACCGTATACACGAGGTAAGGAGCGTAGCCGTCGACCAGAGGATATCATTCAAGAAATCCGTCATTTGGCAGCTCAAGGATATAAAGAAATTACCCTTCTAGGTCAAAATGTAAACGCCTATGGTAAAGATTTTACTGACTTAGACTATCGTTTTGGAGATTTGATGGATGATTTAAGAAAAATAGATGTAGCAAGAATTCGCTTCATGACTAGTCATCCCAGAGACTTTGATGATCATTTAATCGAAGTGTTAGCAAAGGGTGGAAATTTGGTAGAGCATATTCATTTACCAGTTCAATCAGGTTCAACAGATATTCTTAAAATCATGGCTCGCAAATATACAAGAGAACACTACCTAGAGCTTGTAAGAAAAATCAAGGCAGCTATTCCAAATGCTTCATTGTCTACTGATATTATTGTTGGTTTCCCTAACGAAACTGATGAGCAGTTTGAGGAAACGCTTTCTCTTTATAAAGAAGTAGGATTTGAAATTGCTTACACTTATATTTATTCTCCACGGGAAGGCACACCTGCAGCTAAAATGATTGATAATGTGCCTATGGAAGTTAAAAAAGAACGACTTCAACGCTTAAATGCTTTAGTAAACGAAATGTCTGCCACTGCTATGAAAAAGCATGAAGGGGATATTGTAGAGGTATTAGTAGAGGGGGAAAGTAAAAACAACCCTGATGTACTTGCTGGATATACTCGAAAAAGCAAGCTAGTAAATTTCGTTGGACCGAAGGATATTATTGGTCAGCTTGTTAAAGTCAGAATTACAGATGCTAAAACATGGTCACTGACAGGTGAACTAGTAGAAGCGACAATTGAAGAAAAGGTGGGTATATAATGGCTACTAAATACACTAGAGACGATATTATTGAAAAGGCTAGAGAAATTGCTACAATGATTGCAAACACGGAAGAGGTTGACTTCTTTAAACGTGCAGAAGCACAAATTAATGAAAATCAATCCGTTCGTGAAAAAATTGCTAGCTTAAAGAGCCTACAAAAACAAGCGGTTAACTTCCAGCATCTTGGTAAAGAAAAAGCACTAAAGATGATTGAAGGTAAAATTGCTGCAATAGAAGAAGAAATCGACAATATTCCTATTGTACAAGAGTTTAAGCAATCCCAAGGCGATGTGAATAGTTTGTTACAGTTAGTTGCTAATTCAATCTCTAACAATGTTACTAACCAAATTATTGAATCGACCGAAGGAGATTTACTTAGAGGTGAAACTGGCTCTAAAGTAAAAAATACTACTTACGATAGCTGTTCATAATTATTAACGACAAAACATACATTGTATCGACAAGATACAATGTATGTTTTTTGTTTGGTATCATTTTACAATCATATGAGAAAAATTTAGCTTACGTTAAGGTTATTTCGTATTATCTTGTGTTGAATTGACGGAATTTATGCAATTGATTGACAAAGTGATGAGAAATTGTGATAGAATTATAGAGAACATTGGGGTATTTTTATATAAAAAGGGAGGAATTGTAAAATATGAAAAAGAGACAAATGAAATGGTTAGCTGTCTTAAGTATTTTTCTAATACTTTTTTTAGCAGCATGCGGAACAGATGAGTCAGGAAGTGGATCAGGTGACGACTCAGGAAAATCAAAAGATCCAAAATTTTTAAGTATTCTAACTGGTGGGACCCAAGGAACGTATTATCCACTAGGTGGTACTTTTGCTGAATTAGTTTCTGAAGAGACAGGTATAAAAACTACTGCAGAAGTATCTCAGGCATCTGCTGCGAATATGACAGCTTTACAGGAAGAAGAAGGAGATATTGCCTTCGTACAAACTGACATAGCTTATTATGGAACTGAAGGCACAGAAATGTTCGAAGGAAACAAGTTAGATACAGTAGTGGCTCTTGGCGCTCTTTACCCAGAAACTGTACAATTAGTTACCTTAGCAGACTCAGGCATTAATTCTTTTGAGGATTTAAAAGGTAAGAAGGTTTCTGTAGGGGCTCCTGGTTCAGGGACTTACGCAAACGCTGAGCAGCTTTTAGAAATTCATGGTCTATCTATAGAAGATGACATTCAAGCTCAAAACTTGGACTTTGGAGAATCTACCGATGGTTTATCGACTGGTCAAATTCAAGCAGCTTTTATTACAGCTGGTTATCCAACATCAGCAGTTGAGGCTTTAAATGCTACAAACAAAGTTAACATTATCCCAGTAAGTGAAGACAAAGCAAAAGAACTTATCGAAAAATATCCATATTATGCAGTAGATGCAGTGCCTAAAGGAACTTATGGTCTTGCAGATGAGGTACCAGCAGTATCCGTATTAGCGATGCTAGCAGTTAAAAAAGACCTTTCGGAAGATTTAGTCTACAAAATAACTAAAGGTATTTATGGAAACACAGATAAGATCAGTCACGCAAAAGGTGAGTTTATCAAAGCAGAAACAGCTCTTGATGGTATTGGTATAGATGTTCATCCAGGTGCACAAAAATACTTTGATGAAGTGAACAAGTAACGTTTAGTGAAAAGAGGCTCTGATGCGTACAGCTTCGAGTCTCTTTTCTAGTTAAGTGAGGTTTCAAACTTTGTGAAAAATAAAGTAATATTTGTCTTTATACTGATAGCGGTCATATTTATTTTTATACCGTTCATACCTGCATTTTCGTTTACAGAAACTCGTACAGATTCGCCAGTTTCATATTATCTATTGATAAACGAAGAAAATAACTTTCAGATTGTATTTACTCACACTATACATAAAACAGATGTGATTGAAAACTATCAAATAATGGACAGTGAGATTCTATTACAGTCAATGGAGTATAGTGATGTAGCAATTGGGATGCCAAGTTATGCAGAAAAAGGGCAAACTCTGATTTATAAAGAAGGTACATATACTTTGTCAAATGATGAACCAGTTGTTTTGCCTCATTTTACTTTGTTTATCGGAGATGTGAAGGATAAATTGTATTTTAAATATGGATTAAAAAAATATGATTTAAAAGAAAAATTAGAAAAAGGGAAATCTTATAAAGTCGAAGTGAAAAAGCTATCCTTAGTAGAAGTAATGAAAGGAGTTAACCTGAATGAAAGAAAACCATGATGACAAAACGAAGCAAAACACTGAGTCCAGTAATTTTCAGGAGCTATCAATAGAGGAGCAACAAGCTCTTTTAGAAAAATATGATCCAGAATCCAATACGCGTAGTATAGGTGGCAACTTGAAATACCTTATTTATATAGGCTTGTTGGCATTTTCATTATTTCAGCTTTACACTGCTATATTTGGGCAATTTCCTGCACAAATTCAGCGTACTGTCCATTTAGGATTTGGTTTATTATTTGTATTTCTTTTATTTCCTGCACGAAAGAAACTATCTAAAACGAAAATTCCCTTTTATGACTTCATATTAGGGGCGGGAGCGATTTTTGTTGGGAGCTATTGGGTTATAAACTATGAAAGACTTGTCCAAAGCCTAGGAAGTTTGGGTACGTTAGATTTTATAGTAGGTTTAATTGCTATAATATTAGTTTTAGAGGCTGCACGTCGAGCAGTAGGTTTACCAATAACTATTATAGCAGCATTATTTTTACTTTATGCATATCTGGGGGAGTACTTCCCAGCCTTTATGGCTCATCGAGGTCAAAGTTTGGATAATATCGTTAATTTAATGTTTTTCTCTACAGATGGTATTTTAGGAACACCTTTAGCGGTTTCCTCTACTTATATTTTTGCGTTCCTGTTATTTGGAGCCTTTTTAGTTAAAACTGGGGTTGGACAATATTTTAATGATCTGTCAGTTGCAGTAGCCGGAAAACTCATTGGTGGTCCAGCAAAAGTAGCGATTTTCTCATCTGCACTACAAGGGACTATTTCAGGAAGCTCCGTTGCAAACGTAGTTACATCAGGGGCGTATACGATTCCGATGATGAAATCTCTAGGATACAAGAAAGAATTTGCTGGAGCAGTTGAGGCCTCCTCTTCAACTGGTGGACAATTAATGCCACCAATCATGGGGGCTGCTGCTTTCTTGATGGTTGAATTCATCGGACGTGGAGTGACATACTGGGATATTGCCAAAGCAGCAGCTATACCAGCACTTCTATACTTTACTGGGATTTGGATTATGACTCACTTTGAAGCAAAGCGTTTAGGTTTGCGCGGGTTGACAGATGAACAGATGCCGGATCGTAAAGAGATTTTTAAGAAAATTTATTTAATCTTGCCTATTTTCTTAATCATAATTTTAATGATGGTTGGAGTTCCAGTAATTCATTCAGCATTATATGGTATTCTGGCATGTATCGTAGTCGGCTGGATTAATAAGGACACGCGCCTTGGTCCTAAAGAAATAATGGATGCATTAGTGGATGGAGCTCGTACAGCACTTAGTGTAGTTGCGGCTACGGCTTGTGCAGGTATTATTGTAGGAGTTGTTGTAAAGACAGGTCTTGGTCTAAGTCTGGCAACTAGTCTTGTTAAACTTGCAGGTGGTAGTATTATTCTTACATTATTCTTTGTAATGATTGCCTCCCTGATTCTAGGGATGGGAGCTCCAACAACTGCCAACTATGTTATCACATCGACTATTGCAGCGCCTGCAATCATTGCGTTACTAGCACCAGATACAGCGCAAAATGCAATTCCGATTGTTGTTTTACTATCTGCACATTTCTTCGTATTTTATTTTGGGATAGTCGCAGATATAACACCGCCGGTTGCCTTAGCCGCCTTTGCTGCATCAGGAATATCGGGTGGTGACCCAATTAAAACGGGGATTCAATCCTCCAAACTGGCAATTGCCGCATTTATCATTCCATATATGATTGTATTCTCGCCAACCCTGTTGATGATAGATACAACATTATGGCAAGTGTTATGGGTGACCTTTACTGCCATCATTGGAATGCTAGCGATTAGTGCTGGTATGATTGGTTATTGGTACCGTAAAGTGAATCCTGTTGAAAGGTTGTTTGCAATTCTCGCAGGACTATTGCTTATTTACCCAGAAGGCTATTCAGATATGGCTGGCTTAGCTTTATTCGGTATTCTGTTAGCAATTCAACTTGCTACTCGAGAAAAAGACAATAAAAAGGTAGTTACACTATAAGGAAAACCATGGGCCTAAAACGGCTCATGGTTTTTGTTTGTATATAGAAAAACATGAATATATTGGTATAATATAGTTATTAGAATACATAGAATAGAGGATTTATTAATGACTTTGAAATTTATACAAGCAGAAAAACATACAAATGATATGGTGCTCTTTCCTGAATTCAATTTAGACATAATACAAGGAGAGGTTACCGCCATTGTTTCTACTGTTAATGTGAAGGAGCAGCTGTTAAATACTTTGTTAGGAAAAACAAGATTATCTAATGGAAAAATTGATTATATTCCTGAAAACAAAATTGGGTTTTTCTTTTTGCATGAGGGAGGATATGAACGACTGACGGTCTTGGAAAACTTAAAATTTTATAAAAAACTATATAACTCTCCTGAACAAATAGACAAAATCATGCACTCCGTACAACTTGGTGCCCAAAAAAATAAAAAATTAATGAATTTAACGTATTCTGAAAGAAAACGCGTTCAGCTAGCATGGTTACTTATTCACAGTCCAGACATTTACATAATGGAAGAGCCTGATCAAAATTTAGATATTGAATCGAAACGTATTCTTTTATCCATTTTAAGAGAGCTTCGTCTAGCGCAAAAAATTATATTAGTATTAACAGGTCAAGTGGAGAGTGGGGTTGCTTGCTCGGATAACGTTTACCGATTAAATGAAAAAGGACTTCATCCAATTCACACAAAGGAAGAAGACAGTGAGGAAGTGAAAGAAATAGAGTCACCTACCGCTAAGATTACAACAACCGATGAATCAGTGGAAGAGAAATTAATTCAGCCTATTCGCTTTGAAAAAATACCAACTAAAGTAAATGAAAAAATTGTATTGTTTGATCCTCCAGAGATAGATTACATTGAAAGCACAGAAGGACAAACTTATTTACATATAAAAGGAGAAAGCTTTGCTTGTTCCTTTACATTAAATGATCTAGAAGAAAGATTATTAGCCTTTGGTTTCTTCCGATGCCATCGTTCATATATCGTGAATTTACAAAAAGTGAGGGAAGTTATTACGTGGACACGAAATAGCTACAGCTTGGTACTAGATGATACAGAAAAATCATCTGTTCCACTTTCTAAGACTAAGATGGCGGATTTAAAGGGAATGTTAGGACTTAAATAAGCTCCATTCAACTAAAATAAGAGTCCACTCACCCTAAATTTGACTCCTTTCACCGGAAATATAATGTTTTCGATTTAAATATCTCATAATCTTAGGTTGTAGATACGAAATGTTCAACCAAACAATTAGGAGGTTTTCAAATGGAAAATGTAATTGAAGTAAAAGGTCTAGCCAAATATTTTTCAAATTTTAAGGCAGTAGAGGATGTTAACTTTCAAGTAAGAAAAGGTGAGATTTTTGGATTTCTTGGCCCAAGTGGTTCAGGGAAAACAACTACTATTAAAATACTAACGGGTCAGTTAGACCCAACAGAGGGGGAAGCGCTTGTTTTTGGTGAAAAAGTATCCAACTTCAAGAACCCTAATGAAAGAAAGCGGTTCGGTGTCCTTACTGATAATAGTGGACTATATAGTAGATTGTCTATTTTCGAAAATTTAAAGCTATATTGCGAGCTATATGATTTGCCAATTTCCAAGGTAGATGAGGCATTAAATTTTGTAAACCTAACGGAGGCACGCAAGAAAAAAATATCTGAACTATCTAAAGGGATGATTCAGCGAGTAGTACTTGCGAGAGCCATTCTTCATGAACCGGAGCTATTGTTCTTAGATGAACCAACCTCTGCTCTAGACCCAGTAAACACATTGCATATTTATAACGGCTTACGTGCTTTGAATGAAAAAGGAACAACCATCTTCTTAACAACCCATGATATGCAAGAAGCAGATACGCTTTGTGACCGAGTTGCTTTTTTAAATAAAGGGAAAATTCAATTACTAGATAAACCTAGTGAGCTGAAGAAACAGTTTTCGGATGGAACGATGACAATAGAGCTAACTAATAACGAAACGGTAATACTCAAAAGAGATGAAGCTGGAGCAGATAAGATGTTCCAATTGATGAAGGAGAATCGTATTTCCACTGTACATTCCAACGAACCATCATTAGGTGATATTTTTGTTAAAGTGACTGGAGGAGAATTAATATGACATTTTCATGGAAACGCGTAAACGCAATCTTTCAAAAGGATTTTAAAGAATTTACTAGAAACATGGCAGTCTCAATGGTTATATACTTACCTGTTTTAATGGCCGCTATTTTTAGCAGAATGGGAATGGATCCATTAGTCAATAGTAATTTCACAATAGGCTTTGCTTTTACTATGGTAGGCTCGTACGTTCAATGTTGTTTAATCGCAGAAGAAAAAGAAAAAAATACACTGCGTGGATTAATGCTATCTCCTGCAAATACCTATGAAATTCTTGGTGGAAAAAGTGCATTATCATTCGTTTTAACAATGGTTGTAGCTGTGGCTAGTGTTATGCTTGCTGGGTATACTCCAGCCAACATACCCGTTTTGGGATTAGGATTAGCTCTATGTGCAATATTCTTTATAGGCTTAGGAACGTTATTAGGGTTAATAGCTAAATCCGTAATGGAATCATCAGTAATTGTATTACCAGTTATCTTTTTGTTCTCCACGGGATCAGGAATCCTTAGCTTTAGCGAAAAGTATCCGATTTTTAGTGTAATCGAATATATACCCAACCTTCAGCTGCTTGAAATGGCAACGAAAGTAGATGCTGGAGCTGGATTTGGAGAAATATGGAGTCATTTAGGTATAATCGCTTTATGGTCAGTAGTAATCTATATTATTACAGCTGTCGTTTATAAAAAACAAATGGTAGATTGACGATGATTCATTTTCGCTCTACTCGGTTGCTTTATAGCCTATGATCGATAAAGCCATCACAGTCGAATTCATCCGATTGTGATGGCTTATCTAACTTCAATCTAGCTTTTACGCGTCCTGCTTAAATTTACAGAATAATAGATGTTCTTATATTAAAGGTAATCTGTTAATATGAAATTAACTCATTTAATTTAAAATAGTGCTCAAAGAAAGGAAAAGTTTGTAATCCCCCAGAACTTCTCCAATTAGCACATCAAAAGGAGGCTTCAATTTATGTCTTGTCCAATTTAATCCATAACCTTATTAAATAAAACGAAATTTAATATGGGGGATTAAAATGAAAAAAAATAAAAATTTTCTATTGTTACTGACTGGTCAATCGTTCGCGAATCTAGGGGACGTATTTTATATAGTTAGTGTAATCAGTGTCTTATATAGTTTAACTGGCTCTGCAACAATCTCATCAATTGTGCCTTTTACTATTACTTCTGCAATGTTTGTATCGAGTTTATTTACACCTTTATTTCTTGGGAAATACAAATTGAAGACATTGCTCGTTTGGTCACAAATGGGAAAAACTATCCTATTAATAATGCTAGGGATTTTTCTGTTTATGTTTATGCAATCGACCAATTATTGGATTATTTTTGTGCTCATCGCAGGGATAGCACTTCTTGATGGATGTGCTAATCCTATAATGCGGGCTTTTCTACCTCATTATGTTGCAGATGATAAGCTTGTAAAAGCTAATAGTACTGTGGAAACGGTTAACCAGATAATACAAATTGGTGCTTGGTTGTTTGGAGGATTGTTACTTCTTTTATTTAATCCTTTTTGGTTGATCATAATAGTAAGTGGCTTGTTTTTAGTTTCAAGTATTTTGACTTACCTTTTAGACCATGTGAATCACGTAGAAAAAAAGGAAGAGTCTCTTTTCACACAGCTATCAGTAGGCTGGATAAGTATAATGGATACACCAGTTCTTAGAAAAATTATACTAATTGATATTTTGGAGACAATCGCTGGGACTGTGTGGATAGCAGCTATTCTCTATATATATGTGGAGCAGGCACTGAAAGAAGGAGAGCATTGGTGGGGGTTTATCAATGGAGCGTTTTTTGTAGGATTACTTTTAGGTAGCATTATTTGTATAAAATATTCTCACTTAGCAGATACCTATAAGCACTATTTTATCGGTTTTGGTGCTTTGTTGAGCGGTGTGCTTACTATTTTGTTCGGCTCTATAAGCTATCCTTTACTTGCTCTTGTCCTATCAATAGGAATCGGTCTGTTTGGTCAATTAAAAAACATACCACAGCAAACTGTTATTCAAAGAAGTGTGCCCTTAGAAAAATTAGTAACTGTTTATACATCTCTTGGGACGGTGGGTACTGGATTGTTTGGTATATCTTCCTTAGCAGTAGGTGTTGCTGTTGATTTAGTCGGTGTAAGAGTCGTGTTTATTATTTCAGGTGCACTATTACTACTAGTAAGCTTAATAGTTTTGCGGCACAAACGATTGTTTATTTAAGAACGAGTAAAAAGAGCATTAATTTTTCGTTTAAGAAGCTCAGTTATCCGACTGAGCTTTTGGTATTTTATTTAGTATATTTCAGTTATAATTAGTGTAAAATTACACGAGGTGAGCCCATGGATCGTGATTTCTTAATACATATAACTTCTCAAAGTCTTAAGCTTATTAGAGTAGAAAATGACTATACACAAGATAAAATGGCCGAACTCTTAGGCATCTCAAAGAAAACTTTGGTTCAGATAGAAAAGGAAAGGACTTTTGCAAATTGGACGACTACTATCGCAATATGCGCTTTGTTCCGTGATAGTCCTACGCTACAAAATCAAATTGGGGGAGATCCAATGGAGGTCATTGAGCTCACTGCCCATGATGTAATTATAAGACCAAAGGATAAAACGCTTGGCGGCTATATTTGGTGGAAAAATGTAGAGGAGAAAAAAGGTTTTCGTCTTCAACAAAATGTGCTCAGCAAGCACTTTCGAATAGTGGATGAAGAAAATTACCGTATACTTAGCACCTTTGATGAATTGGTAGCCAGAGAAAAATGGAGTATTATTAGTCAAAAAATATAATGTTGTTCAAACCTCCCTTTTAGTGTAATATTACACTAAAAGGGAGGTTTAGTTATGAGGGAAATAAAAAAATATATCCTGATACTTTTGTATTTAGTTGCGTTGGTGTTTAATTTCATGCCTGCTATTAAATTTCCAGATGGCAATTTAAACTTTTATCATTTAGTTATTTCTATATGTCTTTTGGTAGGGTTATTAATTTACACTGGCAAAAAGATGTTGAGGATTTGGATATTAATAGCTTTTGGAGCATCATTGACTGTATTCGGTATAAATAGTTTGGAAAATCAATTTTTGCATTTTTCCTTTTTAGACGTAATTGCGAATATACAATATCCACTGTATATGTTTTTCGTTATTCCGTTGTTTGGATTAAACAAATTATTGAATTTGAGCTATGGGAGTTTTTCGTTGATCGTTTCTCTAATATATTTAGTCATTCTGGCAAGTAACTATGCCCAATATAAGTGGAAGAAACAAAACGTAGCTTTTATTATTTTAGTTCTTATGTTTTATTGTTTCCCATTTGGATATTATGCAATGTATTTAGACTTTACGAAAGGAACGATGATTGGATACCTAATTATGATTATAGGGACAATAGTTCTTGCCTACATATGTAAGTCGTTTCTCTTTATTTCAGTCCTGTTAATAGGAAATATATTGTCAATTATCAGTTCTTTATATTTTATTCATATGATGAATACGACTGTAGACTGGGGATATTATTTTAAACCATTCCGTCCCTATACTGTATTTTTTATAAGCTTCCTCTTAAACTGTATTCCTCAATGGATTATCAGTAAATCAGTTAAAAGGAGGTCTATATAAAGACAAAAAAGGCTGACTTTCTTTAGAGCTATTGGAATCCATGTATTACTAATACAAATTTGAAGTGTCAAATTCTGTTTGATAATAAAATGAATTAATAATTTACAATTTCACCTAGTGATCCATTGCATGTCCATCGCTTTTTTCTTTGCTAGTTGTAAAATTTGAAGTCTAGGGGCATATTTGTTTTCAAGTTGTGTGATAAGCAGCTCGAAAGTTAAGAAATTACTTATAAGATAACCGGTTTTTTCGTTTTGAAAGTCATATTTTCCAAGTGTTTTTACTTTAGAAAGGTACCAAACTGTATATGTATCTGTAGAAGACCAGTACCAGGATGCAAATGGTATCTTTTCCTCCATTAATGTAATACCTACTTCCTCCATTACTTCTCGAACCAAAGCTTCCTCTAAGGTCTCGCTATTTTCAACTCGACCACCAATAGTGGTGATTAGCTGTTCATCTTTGTCCCAAGCAAGCATAATCATACCTTGCTCATTTATGGGGATACAATGAACCCCAGCAATTTGTTTATCGGTTGGTAGAGTATCGATAAAATTTAGCATGAAATTTCCTCCTTCGTTTTTAAAAGTATTCGATAATAATTGTAAAATACCTCTTAAAATAAAATACAGAATAATTAAAAATCTATTATTATATTTACAAATTTTGGTGTATAATTTAGTAGAAAGCCTATTTACAGTTCTCATAAAAGGGGGTCTAAGGTTGAAAAATTTATACGTAATAGTTGCTACTTTACTTGTGGAAACTGCATTAATCTGGGGTGTTTCTATCTTATTAAATTGGAAGATGGTTGATATAATCTTTCTTGGAGGATTAGCTTTATTTGGACTAATTTGGTTTTTTCAACTTAATTCAAATAGACAAAGCAATGCTGAAAATGCACATCTGAAAGGCTGGAATGGGCAGAACGGTGGAGCGATTACTCCGTTTCAGTTTAAGAGTTCTCCAGTAATTATTGGTCTATTACTTTTTATTGTAGTGAGCTTTTGTGTCACAGCATTTACTTATTATCCTTACTTTATTGATTAAACGAGACGGGGTCTAATAATGCGGAGGTTAGTTACTGAACCAGAAGATTTATATCTATTGTTAGATAGTCTATTAAGAGAGCCAAAATTATTTTGGAATGGGTTTTATAGTGATCGAAAAAAAGATATTCCTTTCTTTAGTAACGTACCCGATGAAAATTTAGTCGATTATATAGATTGCGGTATATTTAAGCCGGGGAGAGTATTAGAGCTAGGCTGTGGCCCGGGGCGAAATGCTATTTATCTTGCCAAAAAAGGATATGTAGTAGATGCCGTTGATATTTCGAGGGAAACTATAAACTGGGCTATCGAGCGAGCTAAAATAGAACAAGTAGATATCAATTTTAATTGTCAAAATATTTTTGAACTGAGTTTTCAGGAAGGAAGCTATGATATCGTGTATGATTCTGGCTGTTTTCACCATATTGCACCCCATCGACGAATAAGTTATATCCAATTAATAAAGAAAGCTTTAAAAACAGGTGGTTATTTTGCTATCACATGCTTTGCACCAAATGGTGAGTATGGCGGGTCTACAATTTCAGACATAGAAGTTTATCGGACTCAAAGTTTAAAGGGAGGGCTTGGCTATGATGAAGAGAAATTAAGAGCTGTCTTTAAAGACTTTGAGGAAATAGAGATAAGACAAATGAAAGAAAGTGATCAGTCAGTACTAGGCCTGGCTGGTTTTATGACAGCAATTTTTCAAAAGAGATAGATGGTAAGTAAAATTTTGAGCATTAAAGTGATAAAGAGTAAGGAGAAGTTTCAATGTCTAAATGGTTAAGACAAATGGTAACAACTAGTCGAGGGGTTTTTGAAGTGTTTATTAAGGGAGAAGGGGAACCAGTTTGCGTTACCCATCTTTACTCAGAGTTCAATGATAGTGGTGACTATTTTGCAGATGTTTTTACAAGTACAAACAAAGTATTTCTTGTGAACCTGAGAGATGTGGGTAGCTCGGACAAGCCTAAATTTCCACACGAATTAAGCATGATAGATGCAGTTCTTGATTTAGAAGCAATCCGTCAGGCATTTGGATATGACAAGTGGACCTTTGCAGGACATTCAACAGGAGGGATGCTGGGTTTAATATATGGCATTCATTTTTCCTACTATTTGAAATCTCTTGTAGTAGTTGGATCCTCTGCAAGGGAGTATAGCTCCACCTCTCCTAAATGTATCTATAATGAGGAACACCCAAATTATAAAAGAATGCAAGCTTTAATGGAGCTGTTAAAAAAACCTGATCTTACTAAAGAAGTAAGACTTCAACTCTCAAAAGAGAGGACACAATTTTCTTTGTACCACCCGGAAAACTATGATGAATTGTTTTCATGTAATATACATAAGAAAATATCTGCAAACAGATTAAACTTCTTTGGAAGAGAGGTTTTAATCTATGATGTGACTCGCCAGCTTGATAAAGTTGAAACTCCTGTACATATTCTTTGTGGACGACATGATGTTCAATGTCCTGTAGAACTTTCTATAGAGATGAAAGAGCTATTGCCGCACGCATCCATCCATATATTTGAACAGAGTAATCACTATCCATTTTTAGAAGAAAAAGAGTTATTTATTCAAACTATTAATGAAGTTTTATAAACGAAAGAAATTTAGTTTAGTATCAATCGTTAAATGATTTATTTTCAATGAAGGAAGGGCATGAGTATATGAGAAGCTATGGAAATGATTTGTTTTCAGGAACAGCTAGATATTATTCACTTTATCGACCACTTTACCCTGATACTCTTATCAGATTTTTAATACATAAATTTGCTTTAGATGGTACAGGACAGATGTTGGATTTAGGTTGCGGTGATGGAAGATTGGCATTAAGATTTGTCGATTGGTTTGAAACGATAGTAGGGGTAGATCAAGAACCAGAGATGATTGAAGAAGCTAGATATCTACAGAAAGAATCTAGACATGACAATATTGAATGGTTTACAGGTAATCTTGAAAAATTTAACGCTCAGCAAAAAAAGACGTTTAAGATGATAACTATTGCAAAAGCTTTTCACTGGATGGAACGAGAAAAAACGCTTGAAATGTTATTTGACATGTCATCACTAGGGGGAGGGATTGCAATTGTCGACCCATGTTCTAAAAAAAATGAACGTTCTTTATGGCAAAACAAAGTGGATGAGGTTATCAAGCATTGGTATGGTTCAGAGCGAAGGGCAGGAAATACAATTTACCAATCCCCTAGTGAGAATTATGAGCAGCTAATTGAACGTTCTAAATTTAAATTGGACAAAGTGGAGCTTCCACCCTATGAACAAAGGTGGAGCATAGATTCTATTATTGGCAATATATATTCTACATCCTATGGAGCAAAACACTTTTTAGGTGACAATGTTCATTTATTTGAAGAACATTTAAAGAAGGAGTTATTGGCAATAGAACCAACTAATACTTTTAAGGAAAATATACATCTATCAGTCATTCTAGCACTTAAACAAGGAGAGTAGGTTGAAAAATGAATATAACTATAGTGGAATTGCCTAATTATGAAGTAGCATATATAAGACGTTTTGGCAGTTATTTTGAACCTAATACACACTGGGGAAGACTAATGGAATGGTCGTTCTCCGAAGGTCTTTTTCCGCCTGCGCAAGATTTCATAGGAATCTCATTAGACAACCCCAGCCTAGTAACCCCAGACAATTGCAGACATGATGCTTGCGTAACTTTACCTAGCAATTTTAAAAAAGGAGAACATAAGGAAATAAAGTACCAAACGTTAGAAGGTGGATTATTTGCCTTATGTTCCTATTACGGAGAACCTCAAAATTTACATATTGCTTATGATCAAGTATACGGGCAGTGGCTTCCAGCAAGTGATTTCGAACCAGATTTTAACCGAACCAATTTGGAATTTAGCCGAAATAACCCTGCAGAAGACTCAAAAAGATATGCTAAGGTAGATCTTTATGTACCTATTAAGGAAAAGTAACTGAACTTCAATGTATACGGTGATTATGATCAATAAGAATCTAATACAGCTTCCTGTTGAACATCTGCTGCATACAATTTTATAGATGTTTAACCAAAACATATAAGTAAGAAGATTTTAAAGGAGGGTTAAATGTATGGAAAAACAAATTAAATCATATGAAGAAGCTGTTCTGATAATAGAAGAAATAGGGTTATTACCCCTTGCCCCCTTAATACCCGATTATCCCTCACTTAGTAGTGTAACACCTAAAGATAGCTGGCATTCTGATACGGCTTTCGATCCATGGATATGGCGAACAAAATTTTCAACGGATGGAGTAGCAGGATACGGAAAGTTTATTAAGAAAAAATCTGTGCTAATTTCTCGTGAGCTTCTCCCATATTTTAAAAAGGTACTAGGAGAGGTAGCATCAATTGAAAAACGTTTTGCAGATGGAAAATTATCAAGAGAGGCATTAGCAATCTTTCATTTAATTGAAGACGAACAGGGTATAGATACTAGAGTTTTAAGGAAAAGGGCGGGACTTTCACATAAGGATCAGAAGAAAATATTTGAGAATGCTTTATTAGAACTCCAAGGAACGATGGATATAGTTATAGCAGGAATTCAAGAAAAAAAGATGAGCATGGAGAGAAAACTGGCTGGAATAGTACTGCATTTGAAACCTATGAAGCATGGACTGAAAGAAACAGTATAAAGAATCTAGAACTTAGTAAAAGGGAAGCTATAGATTTTTTGATTGCTCATTTTGAAAACAAATGCAATGAGAATGCGATGAAGAAGCTAATGAAAATATTGACATGAGTTTGTCTAGAGCAATATCCATGGGATTTTATAGTACTTAAATCTGAAGAGCAATTGGATTGAAAAATCGATAAAACAATAGAAAGTGGGTAAAAGATGGGTAAAGTTGTAGGCTTTGAGATGAACAGTCAGGAACCAGAAAAGGCTGCGAAATTTTACGCAGAAGTATTTGGATGGAAGGTACATGAACCAAGTTGGGATTATTGGCCGGTCACTACAGATGAAAACACTGAAAGTAATCATCTGCAAGGTGGTATCAGTAAAGGACCTCATGATTATCCACATGGCACTAGAGTTCAAATTGAAGTAAATTCGATAGATCACTCTTTATCCAATGCTGTTGCAAATGGAGCTATGGTACTGAGAGAAAAAATGGAATTTGATGATTTCTATCTTGCTTATCTTGTTGACCCAACAGGAATCGGTATTGGTTTAATAGAGAATAAATGAAAAATAACAAGAAGGAGCGGTGTGTGCCAGCTCCTTTTTATAATTCATGCTCAACTCCCCTATTCCATGCGATTTACTACACCCTCCTTTATTTTTACTACAATTAACGCGTCGTTTACGACAAGAATCTCAAATTTTACGACAATCCGAAATATGAACTATCCATTAAAATAGTTCGGTCTTTATCACTCATTAGCGAGCATTTGTCACTCGGAGCTCCAGCGATTTGGCCTTCCTTATTGCTCACATTGCTAAAAAATGTCTATCTATAACTGAATTGAATTTTGCTTCATACTCTTTTCTGTTCTTCATATAAATTATACATATGTAAAACACCGATCAAATAAAGGTAAGTCATTAACTAGCGTATTACCCTACAATGAAGGGTATAATGAGAACAATAAGTAGAAGATAACTATTAAATGCTAGAGAGGAAAGGAAGATAGGATGTCAGAACAGAGAAAACAAGCTGGATGGAATTTAGACAACAGTTATGCAAGTCTTCCACCAATATTTTATACAATAATAGAACCTAATCCTGTTAGGTCACCAAAGCTAGCTATCTTGAATGAATCGCTTGTAGCTGAGTTAGGATTAGATGCAAATCTTATGAAAAGTGAACAAAGTTTACAAATCCTTGCAGGTAACAAAGCACCTAAAGGTAGCGAGCCTCTTGCTCAGGCATACGCAGGACACCAATTCGGCAATTTTACTATGCTAGGTGATGGACGTGCATTATTGTATGGGGAACAGATAACTCCAAACGGAGTGCGTTTAGATATTCAGCTAAAAGGTTCAGGGAGAACACCTTATTCCCGTGGAGGAGATGGAAGAGCGGGACTAGGCCCAATGCTAAGAGAATATATTATTAGTGAAGCAATGCATGGTCTTGGAATACCGACAACGCGCAGCCTGTCTGTTGTAACTACTGGTGAAGCTATTGTTAGAGAGACTAAACAGCCAGGAGCACTTATGGCGAGAATTGCCAGCAGTCATATTCGAGTTGGTACTTTCCAATTTGCTGCAAATATGGGTGAGTATGAGGATTTGCAGGCATTAGCTGACTACACGATTAACAGGCATTATCCTGAATTGAAGGATAAAGAAAATAAATATTTATTGCTACTTGAGGAGGTAGTAAAACGTCAAGCAGCCCTTATTTCTCAATGGCAGCTAGTTGGTTTTATACACGGCGTGATGAATACAGATAATATGAGCATCAGCGGGGAAACAATAGATTACGGACCATGTGCTTTCATGGATACGTATGATATGAAAACAGTTTTTAGCTCGATTGATACTCAAGGTCGCTACGCTTACGGAAACCAACCAGGTATTGGTGGTTGGAACTTGGCTAGACTTGCTGAAAGCTTATTGCCCCTTTTACACGAGGAGCAGGAGGAAGCTATTAGGCAAGCACAGGAAGTACTATCCGCATATCCAGAGTATTTCCAAGCAAATTATTTAAATGGTATGAGAGTAAAATTAGGATTATTTAATAAAAAAGGAGAGGATTTATCTCTTATTCATGAGCTTTTAGAACTAATAGAGAAATATAATGCAGACTATACGAACACCTTCCGTGCTCTTACTATGGAGAAACTAGAGGAAAATGAACTTTTCAAATCCGATAAATTTGCTCAGTGGCAAACGAAGTGGTCAGAAAGATTAGAAAAACAACAGGAATCGAAGCATGAATCTATAGAACTGATGAAACAGCATAATCCAACAATAATTCCAAGAAATCATCGCGTAGAGGAGGCCCTAGATGCAGCAGTTGAAAAAGGAGACTATCATGTGATGGAAAAGCTACTAGCAGCGCTTAAAAATCCTTACGATTATTCAGCTGATAACCTGGAATATACAGAACTACCTCCGAAAACTAGCGGCGGATACCAAACCTACTGTGGTACATGATAATAAAAGACTGTATTTCCTTCCTTTAAGCAAATGCCTAAGATGAGAAAGCAGCATTAGTCACCTAGTAATTCTAAATTAATTTCTTATTAAAGCCTACAAACAAGTATTTTGTTTGTAGGTTTTTTGGTTTGGTATGCAGTAATTATTTCGTTTATATGCTTAATCATAACTTCAATTTTAGAAAAGGATTTTATTAGTAAATTGAAGGTCTTTAGTATTATCTGTTTCTGATAGGTATTATATATCAACTAACATAGCGACATTTTTAAGACATATCTATCCTATCAAAAAACTAATATACTGAAAATTGTAATTCTAACGATAAATGAAGATTTTTAAAAAAGGAGGAAGTGAATGTTCACTTTCCTCCTTTCACTATTTATCTCTTTTTCTTTTTTCCGAGCTCTGAGGCAGCTTTATTTTTCTCGACTATTTTTTCGAACTCTACCTGAACATGCACATGATTATTGTCATTATAAGTGACATCTAGAACCTTACACTTTCGTCCTTTGATTTTTAAATCTTCGTCCACTGCAGGAATAGTTCTTAAGGCTTGAGTTAATACGATTGTGTTATTTTCATGAAAATGTACCGCGAACATGTGCTTTTCCCCTTTTTCCAATAAATTAATTCCAATAGTAGAATCTCTATATTTTATGAAAAAGATAGGAATATAGAACAATAGAAACGGCAAACTTAA
Source organism: Psychrobacillus sp. NPDC093200 (assembly GCF_050280345.1). NCBI lineage: Bacteria > Bacillati > Bacillota > Bacilli > Caryophanales > Bacillaceae > Psychrobacillus > Psychrobacillus sp. NPDC093200. Next base: position 1,445,450 of record NZ_JBNNVC010000001.1, read on the forward strand.
ACTTGAAGAGAATAGAGTAATAATGATGGAACCGACCGATTAACTCTTTGAACAAATAATTCTCCGTAACAGTTTAAATATGTCTAACTGTTACGGGGAAGTTCACTTTGTGAGGCATCTTTCTTTTAAATCGAATCACTTTTTATATCTTGTAGCTTTTCATAAATTCTTCTTTTTCTGTAAAGCATAGTTCCAGTCTCTGCGATGTCTTGGATCATTCCTTTGTTTGCAAATGCTCCGAAGATAATTCCAGCGATTGGCACCATTTGTAAGAGCTTTTTCCATCCGAATTGATCACGATAAGTGAAAAATACCTCCTGCCATCCTTTTAACTGAGACAACATATTTTCAGATGATTGCTTGTTTTGATGTAGAGCAGATAATTCATTTAAAATGGATTCCTTTCCCACAATATCAGCCGAAGCAAACTGTAGGCACTTAACGATAAAAACACGCTCTTGCTTATCATTTGGATCATAACCATGAATAATCGCAATTTCTTGCAAAGTTTTAAGTGCTGTACCCAGGATCAAAGGAATATCAATCGCTAAAGTAAAAATACCCCCGATCCCAGTTGTTGCACCTTGCAGTGTGGCAAATTTCACTCGTTCCTTTTGGAGATTTTCACTCAATATAATCATATCTTCTAAAGGGATGTTCCTAATATCCTCAATAGATTCTATAGGTTCATATTTAGTGGAAGATTGTATTTTTTTAATCATTGCTTGTTCATTGATTAAGTATTTTCCACCCGTTTGAATATAATTACCTATTTCAGAAACAAGTACGCCAATTTTCTCCTGGATGAAAGCGGGAGTTAACTTGTCAAGAACCTTAAAAGGAAGGCGCCCTATCTTCTCCCAAAACCATAAACCCTTTTGGTCTTTCTCCCAATCTTCAATTTCCTGTATTCGAGAATATAAATATTCTTTCGTTTCCATCTATCACTTCTCCTTTTAATGAATTCCTACTATAACTATAATCTATTGTAACTTTCTTTTCTTAATAAGACGCCCACATTTCTTGAACAGTTACCTGAAAGCAAGATTATTACAGCTTCCAAGAATTGTTACAGGTGCCAGGCACCTGTAACAATTAGTAAATATTATCTTGCAATAATTGTTTACCAATTCTTAATCTTCGTGTTAAACTATCATTTATACTTAGATAACACAATAATTTGACATAATGAAGAGTCATTACATCTTAGATTATGCTATTATGTTAAATATCGGGGGGAAAAACATGAAAAATCTTATACATAAGTGGAACCAAGTAAGCCTAGTTAAACAAATTTTACTAGGGATTGTAATAGGCGTGGTTCTAGCTGTCACTATACCTGACGCTGCAAACTGGGTAACTATTTTCGGAACTTTATTTGTAGGTGCTTTGAAGGCTGTTGCACCAATATTAGTTTTATTCTTAGTTATGCATGCTATCTCTTCTCACAAAAGTGGCCAGCAGACTAATATGAAGTCAATTCTTATACTTTATGGAATTGGAACTTTCCTTGCAGCACTAGTTGGTGTAGTTGCTAGCTTTATATTTCCGGTTACTCTAACCCTCACCACAGGAGTTGAGGATGTAACTCCTCCTAGTGATATTGTAGAGGTATTGAAAACTCTATTGTTCAACGTTGTTGATAATCCAGTAAATGCAATTTTAAATGCCAATTATATCGGAATTTTGACTTGGGCTATCTTACTAGGTCTAACTTTAAAGAATGCTGCAGAAACAACAAAGAATGCCATTGCAAACTTTTCTGATGCTATTTCTCAATTAGTTAAATGGGTTATTAAATTAGCTCCACTCGGTATTTTAGGACTTGTTTTTGAGGCAATAGCTACAAACGGTCTTTCTGCTCTAAAGGAATATGGCCAATTAATTATCATATTATTAGGATGTATGTTATTTGTGGCGCTAGTTATTAATCCACTCATTGTATACATATATGTACGCAAAAATCCTTATCCATTAGTATTCCGAACGTTAAGAGAAAGTGGTATTACTGCCTTCTTCACACGTAGCTCTGCTGCTAATATTCCAGTAAATATGGGGCTTTGTGAAAAGCTAGAATTGGACAAGGATACTTACTCTGTTTCAATTCCATTAGGTGCTACTATTAATATGGCTGGAGCAGCAGTAACTATTTCTGTATTGACACTTGCTGCCGTTCACACTTTAGATATAGAAGTAGATATAGCTACTGCAATAATCCTAAGTGTACTAGCTGCCGTTTCAGCTGCAGGTGCTTCAGGAGTAGCTGGCGGATCTCTTTTACTTATTCCATTAGCTTGTAGTCTATTTGGAATTCCTAACGAAATAGCAATGCAGGTTGTTGGTGTTGGATTCATCATTGGAGTTATTCAAGATTCATGTGAAACAGCGCTAAACTCTTCTTCAGATGTATTGTTCACAGCAACGGCAGAATATGCGAAGGATCGTAAAGAAGGAAAAGAAGTAATTATTCACTCCTAATAAAATAGCACCCCTTCATAAAGAGAAACTTTGTGAAGGGGTGCTTTTTACATATTTCTCATCAAATGAAGGATACTAAAGCAAAAAGGAGATTCCTAAATGTCCGAGTGTCCTCTATGTAACGCATTTAATCATTTAGAGCAAAACTGTCCAAAGTGTACCAATCCTTTAGAAGATGCTGGTAAGGAAAGTGATTTTTTTTGATCCCTATGCTCATTATAACGATTTAAATACTATAAAGATGGGAGACGGTTATCCAGACACATACAAAGATGACACCTGTCCACATCTCATTATGTGTAATAACTGTGGTTACGATGAGGTAAAATTTATACAAGGAATATAATAAAGAAGCAGCAATTTTGAATTTGCAAAACAGCTGTTTTATTTTGTTGTATAAAGTACAATATATGTAATATTGAAAAAATATGTAAGTGGGGTGGAATTTTGAGTATTGGATCAGAATATTTAATGGTAGTTAAAAAAAGATTTGAAAGTATGAAAGCACTTGGGGATAAAACTTTTAATCAATTATCAGAAGAAGATATACATTGGACTTTAAATGAAGAGTCAAACAGTATTGCAATTATAGGAAAGCATATGAGCGGTAATATGATATCAAGATGGACTGACTTTTTAACCTCTGACGGTGAAAAGCTAAATCGAAATCGAGATAGTGAATTTGAAGACAATAACACAACCAAAAGGAATCTCCAGGCTATGTGGGAGAATGGATGGCATGTATTAATGGAGGCACTAAATGAACTAAAAGAGGAGGATTTATTGAAAATAGTTTATATTCGTGGTGAAGGTCACTCAGTTATCGAGGCGATTGAAAGACAGTTAGCACACCAATCCTATCATGTCGGTCAAATAGTCTACATTGGTAAGCTTATCAAAAATAAGGAATGGGAAAACTTAAGTATACCAAAAGGTAAATCAGATGATTACTTACGCCAAATGCTAGAACAAAATGCTAGTGAAAAGAGGAGTTATCATTAAAAAAAAGATTCATCACCCATTCATTTATTTCTTCTTCGAGCCGAACACAGTCATGGTTTATAAAATAGAAACTCAAAAATATATAACTGTTTATGATTTAAGAAAACATGAGTGCGATATTTATAAAATTAATGCAGCAATTGACTTTGAATATTTCCATCATGAAGATTATGAACCAGCTATTTCTTATAGCTACTTCATCAATGTGGATTTAATGGTTGAAATAGTAGAAGAAATCAACCTAGTAATACAAGATTATCTTCGCAAGAATTTCCAAAAACCTGTGGGCCCTTATCATTTAGTTTGCTTTGAATCTACTGCCGGTTCGCTTAATGTGGGACTTCCAAGGCCAAAGACGGTAATCGCAATTCCGGATAACTTATCGTACGGTCCTTTAGGGAAATTAGATAAAAAAGAAGACAGAAAAATACGTGAAGAATGGCTATATGAAAATATAAATGACGAGCTTGAAGAAGGAATTTATACATGTAAATTCAGTAATTCCTTACGCCAAATCGAGGATATTTCAGAGTCAGTACCTATTTATTTATGGTGTGGGAGCAATGCAGCTGAACAAATAGGACTTCGATTTATGTTGTATTTATTGAGAAAAAAGAAAAATACTATCTATCTATTAGGAAATCAGATAGAAGAGAAAAAAGCTGATATTTCTTTTACGAGTCAAATGGATTCAAAACAAATAAAATCCTTATTTGAGCGAAATAAAGAAAGCCGCCAACTATCCCTAGAAGAACGTTCTTATTACTCGGAGGAATGGTTAAAATTAATCGAAAGAATGGAAGTATTACGCATTTGGAATGACGGGGAAATATTAGGCGTCCCAGAGAGCTTTTTTGATTCTCTCATCCTGGAAACACTAGAAGGACTTCATGCCAAGCAAACGGAAAAAGATTTCATCCCTGTTGGAGAAGTGATTAGAGAGATGTTAATTTCTTCAGAAGCTAATATCAACTTGTTCTTTTTAGAATATAGAATAAGACAGTTAATTTATAATGGCTCTTTGTATATAAAAGGAATTCCTAAATCTATTGACCGATACAAAGTAAAACTTCATTAATGACTTTCAAACAACATTGGCTTTTAAGTCCGGGACTTTTATAAAGGTTTTTAAATACTTGGAAGGGATTCTTGAAAATGAGAAAGTTCTTTGAGTACAATTGGCACGTAAGAGATGATTGGTTTGAATGGTGTAAGCAATTATCAAAAGAGGAGTTATATAAAAAACGATGCGGTGGAGTAGAAAGTATTTTACATACCCTTTTTCATATTACAGAAGTGGAATACAGCTGGTTGCAAGGGATTCAGGGAAAAGAAGATATCCAATTTGAATTCCGTAATTACGAAACCTTGGAAAAAGTACAACTAATCTCAGATGAACTGAGAGATGAAAATGCAAAATTTTTAAAGTCGAACTTTGATATGAATAAGGTGGTTAGTGTACCTTGGGCTAAAGCAAAGTATACAATCGATGAAATTTTACACCATATTGTCGCACACGAAATACATCATATAGGTCAACTTTCAGTTTGGGCAAGAGAACTAAATTTAGCGCCTATTCAAGCTCACTTCATTGGAAGAAGGATCGATATTTTAAGCGAAAATAAATGAAAGTAAATTAAAATAAAATTTACTATATACAAAAGGAGGAAAAGTAAATGAAGGAACTTTATATAAAGCAAAAGGTATTGAGTCTAAGTGGCAAGTTTACTGTAAAGAATCAGCAGGAGAACGATGTTTACTTCGTGGAGGGCAGCTTTATGCAGATTCCAAAAACTTTCTCCATTATGAATACATCAAGAGATGAAGTCGCGCTCATTACAAAGAAAATGTTCAGCTTCTTACCAAAGTTTTTTGTAGAGGTGAATGGTAGAGAGGTGTTAACGATTAAGAAAGAATGGTCCTTCTTGAAAGCGCGCTATTCTATTGACGCGGCAGGCATTGAGGTACATGGCAACTGGTGGGATATGAACTTTCAGGTGTTAGAGCATGGGGAAGTGGTAGGTAATGTGAACAAGGAGTGGTTCACTTGGGGAGATAGTTACAAGGTTCAAATTCTAAAAGAAGAAATGGAAACTATTATTATTGCGCTTGTTATCGCAATTGATTGTGTGAAGGCTGACGAAGCTGCATCCTCATCAGCCTCAGTTTAAAAATAAGAAGTTATGAGTATTACCTAATATGTATTTTTAGATAATACTAGAAAGAGATTCTTAAAATAATGTAGATACTATAAAAAGTACAAAAAGAGCAACATAGTCTTTACAGCAAAAAAACGTCACAAAACACGATTTTTGCAAATTCACAAGAATCGTATTTTGAGAACTCAATCGGAACTATAATATTGCTTCAATATCCTTTTCCATATCTACTGTGTCAGTAGTAGGTTCAAAGCGATGAAGAACATTGCCATTACGGTCTAATAAAAACTTGGTAAAGTTCCATTTAATAGAGTTACCGTGCATATAATGTGGAACCTTTTCATTAATGAGAGAACTTAAGAGTCGCGATGATGGATGAAAATTGTTGAATCCTTTAAAGGGCTTAACCGCAGTTAGATAGTTGAAAAGAGGTTCAGCTCCCTCGTCTCTTACTTTTACCTTAGAAAACATAGGGAATTGAACACCATAATTTAACTTACAAAATTGGTTAATATCCTCATTCGTCCCAGGCTCCTGGTTATCAAAGTGATTAGTGGGGAATCCTAAAACAACAAATCCTTTATTCTTATATCGATCGTATAACTTCTGAAGATCTTCATATTGATATGTAAAGCCACATTTACTAGCAGTATTGACAATTAATACTACATTCCCTTTAAATTTCTCTAACGAAACTAAGTTACCGCTGATGTCTGGCACTTTAAAATCAAAATCATAGATACTCATCTTTTTTCTCTCCCATCTTCTAATTAAAATCATGTAATAAGAGTCTTATGAACTAAGTCTTAAGTCTTGTATTTTGATTATAGTATACTTTTAACTCTTTTACCAAATAACTGCTTAGTAAATTAATAGATGGTAACTAAATAATAGTTTGAATGAGCTAGACTAAAACTGTTTGTAAATGCAACAAACTCAGACTATTAATAAATCCAAAAAGGGCCATCAATTTAAGAAGGAAATGAAGAACTTTTGGCGTATTTATATAAATTGAGATTTTTTTGCATTTAGTTTTTATTACCATGTGGATTCGAGTGGATGTGGATGGGATAGTATAATGAGTTTCCATGTTTTGAAAAGAGGTTATTTCTTAGTATTTATGCATGATACATACTCAAATACTAGAGGGATATACATTTCTAGTATTTGAGAGGCTGAATTTATAGGTTTTCGTTTTGTTGTTTTATTTCATCGCCAGTCAGAATTATATTGGCTTCCTCAAACGCCTTATGTTCATCAACAGAGTTCCCAGGCATATTTTTGCCATTGGGAAAGGTAGAACCATTATCAAGTGTTAACTTCTGTTTTTTATGAGAATTTTTAAGATAATTCTCTTGCTTTTTCAATCTGTATCACTCCTTTTTAAAAGGTTTTACAAGAGCATATAAACTTATACATATATAAATTAATAGGTATTACAAGCTAAATAATGGGGTTTTAAAATGATAGATTTATTTGGAGTTGTTTTCTTATGGGGAATTCCAGTTTTGTTAATGTGGAGCATTATTTTAAGTATTCTTCATACGGTGAAATATAGTGAATCAGGACAGTTTCTAGGAAGAATAGTGACCTTCATCGGTGCTATCTATACATATTTTGTGGGTTCATTTGCAGCTTGGTTTGGTCTAATTTGTATATTTTTTGGACTAATCGGTTTTACGGAAGGGACGATTATATGGTCGTTACTATGTCTATCGTTCGGCGTATTTATGGTGTATCAATTTTTCCCACGTTATAAGATGCCTGAGGAATAAAATGGAGGAGGAAAGTAAATGAATCGAATTAATATTATTACACTAGGTACAAGGGATATAGTCAGTGCTCACCATTTTTATAAACAGCTTGGATTTGCCACATCTATTAGAGGAACAGAATCAAATCCGCATATTATTTTCTTTAAAAATGAAGGAACGAAAATAGCATTGTATCCAATTATGGAGCTTGCAAAGGATACAAATAAAGAGAATCCCCCAGTCTTATCAAGTGGATTCCCAGGAATTACATTAGCTTACAACGCAAAAACCAAAGAAGAAGTGGATGAGTTAATGGAAAAGGCTAATTTAGCAGGGGCAACTATTCAGAAAGCACCGAAAGCAACTGATTGGGGAGGCTATGGAGGCTACTTTACTGACCTAGATGGCTACTATTGGGAAATAGCTTATGCTGAAGACTGGGAGTTTGACGAAAACAATATGTTAGTGATAGAGGATCAATAAATCTTGTTTTTAAGATAACGGAGGAAAATGAAAATGGAGAAGTTTGTGTTTATATTTGGTCCTCAAGCAGTTGGTAAGATGTCAGTTGGACAGGAGCTCGCAAAATTGACGGGTCTAAAGCTATTTCATAATCATATGACAATTGATCTACTAGAGCCGCTCTTTGGCTTTAGTGATGAAATGTGGCGGCTCACTCATCAATTTCGAAAGGAAATATTTCAATCATTTACTCAAAGTAATCATTACGGAATGATTTTTACAAAGGTTTGGTATTTTGATAAACAAGAGGATTGGGATGATGTTGAAAGTATATGTCAGTTGATGTCTTCTAATGGGGTCTCTATTTACTTTGTTGAGTTAGAAGCACAAGTAGAGGAAAGATTAAAGCGAAATAAGGATCCACACCGTTTGGAATGTAAACCAACAAAAAGAAACGTGGAGCAATCAGAACAGCATTTACTAAGTACATTGCAAAGCAATAGGTTGAATTCGTTTCCTGAGGAAATTAAACGGGAAAACTATTTAAGAATAGATAATACTTTTTTTAGTCCAGACGAGGTAGCAAAAATAATTAAATCTGAGTTTCATTTATAAAATTATAGAATATGAGGAAACAATATGTCTGTAAATTCCACGTTAGAAATAATAAGTGAGTTAACTACAAAGGATCAGTGGGTAGAAGCTTATCCTATAATGAAGCAGCTGAGAACTGATTTGACCTTGGAAGCGTACATAGATTTATTACAAGAAATGCAGAAGGATGGTTACAAGCTTTACGCCTTATACTTTCAAGGGAAAATAGCTTCATTAGTCGGTTTTAGCTGGAGAACAAATTTTTACAGTAAGAGTCATATATTTGTCTACGATTTAGTAACCGATGCGTCCCAGCGTTCAGGTGGCTATGGCAAGAAGTTATTAAAATACATACAGGATTATGCTAAAGAAAACGGTGCAGAATATGTAGCACTAGAATCAGGTATTCAACGAATAGATGCACATCGGTTTTATGAAGAAAAATTAGAATATGACAAATGGTGCTATTCCTTTAGAAAAACATTAATTTAATATAAAAACTGTAGCTTTGTAAAAAAGATTGATTATTTATAATGAAGTTCGATAATTTGTAATAAAGTTTCATTAAAATCATCTCTCCTCTGTAGATTTCTTAGAGGTTAGATGATTTTTCGTTGGATATTTATGTTAATTTAATTATAAAGTTTGTGAAGAAATGTACTTTAACTAGCGTAGCAGGGTAGTTAAATAAGACTTGTAACACCCAGTAGAGAAGAAATGTCCTAGCCTATAGGCAAATTTAAACACCTGCATAAGGTGTTTTTTTAACTTAGGCTATGTTAAAGGAAAAGGTTGATTTATCTTTCTATAATACTTTGAAATCAATTTATCACTAAAAGGGCTAATCTTTAGTGCATAGATTGAAAACGCCGATAAAATAACAACGCCTCCTTAGTTCCTACCTATGCAGTTGATATGACTGCAGGTTACTGCCCATTTATCAGGGTAATACACTACATTTTTTCAAAGTAGTCTTCCAATTAGACTCCATGAGTGATATGGGTTTAAAGAGTAAGTTGAACATGGTTGCAAGAATAATTCTGCTTAAGCCAACAAAAGAAATTTGGACGAAGCAGAGGTAACAGATGGGGCAGTACTTTATCAACTCTCACCTTTGTTGAAAACATTACGAAAACTAATTAAAGTTTTGAACAAAGCGCCCACGTAAAGACTTGAGCGCTATTTGGCGTTTTCGAAGAAATTATTCCTTACAGTTCTTAATCAAGAGCATGTTTTGGGCACGGCCCACTATTTAACACTATTTATGATGACATGAAAGCAAGTTCCGCCATTTTCATTGTCAGTAACAGTAATAGTTCCTTTATGCTTTTTGATAATGTTATTAACAGTTGAAAGACCTAAGCCTGTACCACCCAGTTGACGGGAGCGTGATTTTTCAACACGATAAAAAGGTTCAAATATTTTCTGTTTGTATTTGTCTGCAATGCCGATACCTGTATCTATAATTTTGATTGAAACCTGTTCATTATTTAATCTATTAACAATAACTTCAACTGTGCCGCCTTCAATATTGTACTTAATTCCGTTTTCCACAAGGTTGTAAAAAGCACGATACAGTAGGTCAATGTTTCCAAAAACAACGCTATTATCACAATTTAAGGTGATTGTAACATTCTTATCTTTGATAATATGAGAAAGTTCGAAAATAATATCCTGCAAAATATTCTTTACGTAAATGCTATTTTGTTCACTGTTTTCTTCCATATTCGTCATATCTAAAAGGCTACCGACGAGTCCTCTCAAGCGCTTTGTTTGCTTTTCAATAACGGAAATAAGCGCATCATATTCTTCGTTTGTATGCGCTTGTTTCTTTTTAAATACATCAATCTTTGTTTGTAACACTGCAAGAGGTGTTCTAAGCTCGTGAGCGGCACTTGCAGAAAATCTTCTTTGAATCATAAAAAAGTTATCTAACTTATCCTTCATTTTATTGAATGTTAAAGTAAGTTCTGCAATTTCATCATTTGTAGGCGGGATAGATAGCGGTTCAGATAAATTATGCACATTAATATTTTTAACTTGACTATTGAGTATATCGAGAGGTTTTAATGCCTTTCCCGAAAGATAGTATGTTAAAAATCCCCCACCAACAATAACTAAAAGCATGTAAATAATGCTTTCAATTCTAAAATCCATTTTAGCTTTTTGGGAAGCAAGTGATGAAACAGTAGGGGTCATTCTGCCTGCCGGTGATTGAGTGCTCTCATTAAACTCTATTTCTTCGCCGACCTCTCGTGCAGGTATTACAATAGTTGCATCAATTATTGTAGCCATTCTATTAGCAGACAAATTTAGTATTAAGGTAAGTCCTACGCAACAGACTGTTAATAGAGCAACGGTTATAACTGTTAGTCGTAATCGAATAGGCATTTTATTAAGCATTAATATCACTATCCTCTTCTAATAAAATGTACCCTTCTCCGATTTTCGTTACAATGGGGTCATAGTGTAAAACAGCTTTTAGCTTCTTTCGAAGAGTTGCAATATGAACCCGAATAGCACCACTAAAGCTATCTGCATTTTGGTCCCAAACATGTTCAATTAGCTCTTCTTGGCTAACCACTCTGTTCCTGTTAAACAAAAGATATTCTAACAATGCAAATTCTTTTTTTGTAAGTGCTATTTCATTCTCGTTCACAACTACAATACGCTTTGATAAATCTACATTAATTTCACCACATGAAAGTGTACTACTTTCTTGCACAAACTTTCGCCTTAATAAATTTCGTATTCTGGCTTCCAACTCGGCAAAATCAAATGGCTTCGCCAAATAATCATTCGCACCTATGTCTAAGCCTTTCACTTTGTCATTAACACTACCTCTTGCACTGAGAATAAGCACCTTTAATTCAGGCCTTTCATCTCGTATCTTCTCTAAAACCTCAAGCCCATCCATTTTCGGGAGATTTAAGTCAAGTACAACCAAATCGTAATTTACTTCATATAAAAGCTCATAAGCCTCTTCACCGTTGTCACAAGTATCAACTGCGTAACCATCTATTTTAAGCCCATCTGCAATTGCATCCTGCAAATCAAGCTCGTCTTCTACAATAAGTATTCTCATCCCAAAATCACCTCTTCTTCTATTGTACTGTAAGTATGTGTTAAATCTCTGTTAAGCATTTAAATCAATACAATGAAAACCACTTAACAGAGGTTTAACATCGTTTTTTATACAATGATGACACAAGTTAAGGAGGAACAAAAAATGTATATTCTAAAAAACGCCATAAAAAACATTAAAAGAAACAAAGGAAGAAACATATTAGTTGGTATTGTATCGGTCATTATCGCTATCACTTGTGTCATTTCATTGGTCATTAACACTGCAACAAGTAGTATTATAACCGATTATAAAAATCAATTTGGTAGTGAAATAAATGTCGAGCTTGATTTTGCAAAACTTTATGAAGACGGAATTACAACCGATTTTCCCGAAGTAACCATTGATCAGCTTAAAAATTACGCAGATTCCGAATATGTAAAAGACTATTACTTTTATTTAGAAGCTCCTGCTGTATCAAAAATAAATGCTATAAATCAACAGGAGGATGCACCACTAGAAGGTGCCGTAAGTGCTGAAGGTGGTGCTCCTGATATTGGTCCTCCAAATTTAAAAGTAATTGGAAGTTCTTCTTATGAGTTGTTCGAAGAATTCAAAAAAGGCGAACGTAAAATAATAGATGGAAAAATATTTGAAAAAAATGATGAAATTGTTATCAGTGAAAATTTGGCGCAGTTAAATGGCTTAAAAGTGGGCGATTCCATTACAGTTCGTTCCATTGCGGATGCGAATAAAGACGTTAGCCTTACAATAAAAGGTATTTATAAAGATCTAACAAAAGACAATATGGGCGAATATGCTGTTAAAGATCCTTATATGACAAGAGAAAATGAAATTTTAACTACTTACGAAACAGCTACAGGGCTTGTAGGAAAAGAAGCAAGTACAATGTCGCGTATTAAGTATTTCTTAAACTCTCCCGATGATTTAGATGCTTTTATTAAGGAAGCTCAAGGAAAAGGTCTTAGTGAGTACTACTCGTTGACAAATAACGCATATCTGTACAAACAGATTGCAGGACCTGTTGAAAGTGTACAAAAGATAAGCACAGTTTTCTTAATCGTAGTGCTTATTTTAGGTGGCATTATTCTTATTTTACTAAATCTTATTGCTCTTAGAGAACGCAAATATGAAATTGGTGTTTTAAGAGCTATTGGGATGAAAAAATATCAGGTTATTAAAACCTTATTATATGAATCAATCATTGTAACAATGGTTGCGGTTATGCTCGGACTGGGAGTAGGGAGCCTTACAGCACAGCCTATATCAAATAAACTCCTTTCCGACCAAATTGAGCAGAGACAAGAACAAATGGAAAATATGGGTGGAAATTTAGGGGGCTCCGGTGCAGCGATGCCTAATACAGATGAAATCATTCAGTCATTAAATGTTCAATTAGATGCGAGTGTTATTCTAGGGATGTTCCTTATCGGTGGCTTACTCGTCATCATTTCAAGCTCCATGTCACTTGTGTATATCACGAAATATGAACCAATAAAAATTCTGTCAGAAAGAAATTAAGGAGGAAATGAAAATGAGTGTATTAGCAGTTAAGAACTTGTCTTATGCCTATGACGGAACTAAAAAGAAAGTTCTAAATAATATTAACGTTGAATTCGAGCCTAAAAAAACGTATGCAATCGTCGGCAAGTCAGGATCCGGTAAAACGACACTGTTAGCTTTGCTTTCGGGGCTTGACCTTAGTCAAGAGGGAGAAATACTCTATAACGGTGAAAATATAAAAACGATTGACCGTGATAACTACCGTTCAAATAAAATCGGTGTTATTTTTCAAAGCTATAATTTGCTTATCAATGCTACAGCCATTGAAAATATTATGCTCTCAATTGACATAAGTGGTATCAAAGTGGCAAATAAAAAAGAATATGCCTATTCCTTATTGCAAAGTGTAGGTATTGATAAAGAGACTGCAAATCGAAAGGTATTAAAATTAAGCGGTGGAGAACAACAGCGAGTTGGTATTGCTAGAGCTTTATCTCACAATCCTGACATCATTATTGCGGACGAGCCAACCGGAAACTTAGATACTGAAACCGAAGAAAGTATTATGAAAATACTTACTAGACTTTCCCAAGAGGAAAATAAATGTGTAATCATTGTTACACACTCCAAAAAGGTTGCAAATTATGCAAATGAAATTTGGGGTATCTCAGCTGGGAAACTCTCGATATTGAAAAAAGACTAAAATAGTAGATAGGAGAAATCAAATGTTTGAACTTAAGAATGTATCCAAACAATATAATGGCGAATTCGCTTTGAATAATATTTCCCTTACAATGGGGAAAGGACTGAATTTTATAGTTGGTGCTTCGGGTAGTGGTAAAACGACTCTTTTAAAAATCATTAGCGGTATGGAACAAGATTTCGGTGGAGAGGTTTACTATTGCGGAAAGAATATGAAAGAGTTAACCACTAAGGAAAAAAGTTATTTTTACAACAATATTTTTGGATTTGTTTGGCAGGATTTTAATTTGCTCGAAGACTTATCCGTTTTAAACAATGTGTTGTTGCCACAGTATCTAAAGGATAAACAAAATCATAAGAATGCTGAAAAAATTTTAAAAGACCTTGGAATATTTAACTTTGCTCATCGAAAAGTGAAAGATCTTTCAGGCGGACAAAAACAGCGTGTTGCCATCGCTAGAGAGCTCATGAAAAATCCGCGTGTTATTATTGCGGACGAGCCAACAAGTGCCTTGGATGAAAAAAACGCAAAAACAACAATGGATATTCTGAAAGCTATTTCTAAAGACAGGACTGTTATCGTTGTAACCCACGATACCAATTTAATTGATCATAAATCAAACGTTATCGACTTGGATGAGGGAGAAACGACTGTATTCCCACAAAAAAATGTAACGAATACAGAAAAACTTACATATGGTGAAAGTCATCGCTTATCCATTAAAAACGCTTTTGCAATGACTAAATCGAATGCTAAAAGTAAATTTGGTCGATTCCTAGTAGCAGCTCTTTCTCTAATGATTGCAGGTATTCTTTTGCTTACAACTGTAAGTGGAACCGTCGAGAGCAGCAGTCAAGGAGATTTTGACAAACTGATTGATACTTATGGCGAAGGACTAAAAGATATTAGTATAGTTGGCAGTTTTATGAGTGCAGGAGGTACAGGAGATAAAGAGGAAGAAAAGCCCAATGCTGATGTGTCACAGGATATTGGTGGCTTATATGATCAATATATAGGCGATAAGCGTGTTGATTTTACTGCTTTTTTACAAGCGTTTGATAATATTAAAGTAACTGTTAGTGGGAAAGAATATCAAATACAAGGAACAGGTAATGTTCCGACAATCAATAAGTTGGTAACAGGAAATATGCCGGCAGGTAAAGACAACGAGGTTGTTGTTCCAGAAAGTTTTGTTAAAACATTGGGCATATCAAACGAGCAAGCAATCGGCAAAGAAATTGATTTTAGCAGCTCTATTGTCAATTGGGACACAGGTGCCCCTGTTTTAAAAGACGCATCTATTACCGCAAAAA
Source organism: Psychrobacillus sp. NPDC093200 (assembly GCF_050280345.1). Lineage (NCBI taxonomy): Bacteria > Bacillati > Bacillota > Bacilli > Caryophanales > Bacillaceae > Psychrobacillus > Psychrobacillus sp. NPDC093200. Next base: position 1,460,503 of record NZ_JBNNVC010000001.1, read on the forward strand.
TAGTAGGTGTTGCAGATAATAGTGTCTATTCTGAATATGAAGGGGAAATGATAGAGTTTACAATTGATGACTCATTCTTTTTCAGTAAAGTTGCCCTTGATGATTTGAGAAAACAAGCAGGATTTGAAAATAACGAAATGAATTTTCTTATTCGAGCAAAGACTCCAACTGATATGATTGCCATTAAAGACGAGCTTAACGAAAAAGGAATTGTACCTCTTGGTCAATTTGAACTTGTTGAGGATATTGTTAGATTAAATGAGCAAACAACCGAACAGTCAGAATCAGCAAGTATGTTCATAGGAATTTTAGCTGTCGTTATGGTTATTGCTATTTCCCTTATCACAGGTTTTATGAGAAAAAGAGAATTTGCAATTTATAAAGTCAGCGGCTTTAATAATGCTCATTTGAGTCTGCTTAACTTGACGGAAAAGATAACAGAAATCATTACAGCAATTCTGTTAATGCTTGTTACATCACCCCTTATCAATATAGTTACCAAAGGCTTGTTCAGCGCAAGTATTTTAAATTCTAAGATGTTGATATCGAGCGTGCTATTCATTGCTTTAGTAGGCGTCATTGCTTTCTTTACAACTGCTATTGCCTATCTAAAGACCAATTTAACTAGAGCTTTAAAGACAGGTGACAGATAGTGATCGAAATAAAAAAACTTACCAAAAAATATGAGGATTCACTTATTTTGGATGATACAAGTATTAACTTTCCAAGCAAAGGACTTGTTTGCCTTTTAGGTGCATCGGGTTCCGGTAAAAGCACGCTGCTTAATATGGTTGCAGGCTTTGACAGTGATTACAGCGGTGATATTACGGTTTGTGGTACTTCTATTAGCAAAATGAATGCTGATGAATTGTGTGCGTATCGCAGAGAAAATATCGGGTTTATCTTTCAAAATTACCATCTTTTAAGCGGATATACCGTTCTAGAAAACATTTTGCTTCCTTGTGAGCAAAATACTTCAAGCGAAGAGGAAAATAGAGAAAATGCCAAAGAACTGCTAAATAAACTGGGGTTATCACAAAAGACTAATGAAAAAATCGAAAATCTTTCAGGCGGTCAAAAGCAAAGAGTTGCAATTGGAAGAGCATTGATCAGTAAACCTCGTATTATCTTGGCGGATGAGCCAACAGGAGCATTAGACCGTAGAAACTCTAATGAAATTATGGAACTTTTAAAAAAGATTTCAAAAGACCGTTTGGTTATTGTGATTACGCATGATCAAAAGATTTGTAGCTATGCGGATGAAGTCGTTCATATTGAGAAAGGGAAAATTATTGCAAAAAATACCGACACTCAAAAAGCTATTTCTAGTGATGATAAACTCAGTTTAACTAACACTAGTAAAGTATCTGCTTTCAAGCGAGGGCATAAGAACTTCAAAGTGCATATGACACGCTATATGGGTGTCAGCTTGGCAATTTCCATCGGTATCCTTGTATTTATGTTGTCTTTATCTTCTGGGAATATAATGGACAAGAATATTTCGGAGTTTCAAGATAAAAACACTGCCTTTAACAACGGTTATATTAAAGGTGAGGATGATGGAACAGTTATTGAATTGTTGAAATCCGATAAGCGTATCGAAAATGTGTATTATCAATACAAAATAGCGGATGCTACTTTAAGGATAGGCGATAAAACGGAAGCTTTAGCAGAAAAATACCCAATGGCAAAGGCCACTGAAAAGATGTCATACGGTGCTATGCCCAAAACAGGTGAAAAGGAAATAGCACTTAGTCCGAGCCTCGCTAAAAAATTTGAAAATGATATTAGTAGTTTGATTGGTAAAGAAGTTACCTTAAATTATGGAGATAAAGAATACACCCTTATGATAAGCGGCATCTTTAACGCAGACTACGATGACTTCTTTGTAAGCTCCGATATCGAACAGGAATTTTACCAAAGTGTGAAGAATGAAAAAAACTACTCAATCAGTTATGATGTAAAGAACTTTGAAGATATTGTGCCAGTCAGTCAAATGCTTGCTGACAAAAAAATCGACAGTAAAACTGCAGCCAAAGAAGTAGAAGTTTTGCAAAATACATTTAAAAATATTAGCCATTTGTTCTTGATCGTTTCTATTTTAATTTTAGCAATTGGTTTGTTTATCAGTTCCGTATTACTGATTAAACTGCAAAATTCAAGATACAAGGAAGTGGGGCTGCTGTCCGCATTGGGATATAATAATGGATCTATACGGAAAATGATTGTCAGTGAAAATTTACTTTTAGCAACAATGTCAGCTATTTCTCAAGCTGTCCTTATTGGCTGTACTTACTTAGTGGGAATGATTTTCAATTTAGCAATTATCATCACCCCACTACAAATAGTACTTTCCATACTTTCTACAGGTGTTGTTGTAATTGTAATTAGCGTAATAGCAAGCTACAAGTTAATTCATACAGAGCCTGCTGTAGCGTTGAGAAAGTAATGCATCTTATTTAATCAAGATGTATTGTCCATTTTACAACTAATCGTTTTCAACCAACATTCTTGCAAATCAATATTTTGGAATACCACAGCCTTTCTGGTTGTGGTGTTTTTTGTTAAATGGGCTTTTGGAAAAATGGATATGGTGTAGCAAATACATTTGGAATAAAATGTGTCGTAAGTAGAGTTTTATAAAAGCGAAAATTGTAAGAATCAATTCTTGTTCAAATAAAACTGTAGGAAAGTTGAAGATTGTTCTATAACTTGTGTTAACAATCGAGTCATTTAATCGAGTAAAGTTTGGGTCGGATTTACAATATAAAATTCATAATGTTTTTTAATAAATACCTTGTATTATGGTTTGTAGAGGTGTATTAAAGAAAGACGTTTTCAAGTTTTCTTCGTCCTTCAATAAGAAATGTTCATGTTTTTAAACCCATACATAAATTTGTAAGATGATTATGCAAGAATTGTACGGAACTGTCTAAGGTTTTACGAGGTTTCCCCGTTTTACAGCGTGTTAAATCACACTCTTGTAAATTGTCTTAACAAGGATTTAACATAAATAGTTATATACTGGAAACATCAAATAGAAAGGAGGGACTTAACATGAAGAAAAAATTAACAATTTCGACATTAGTACTAGGTTTAACTGTTGTTGCAGGATCTGCATATGCTGCGAGCAACACCGACATGTGGGAAACTACTAAATCCAGTGAACCTGTCAACTTAGAAGAAATGGCTAAAGAAAAAGGCGTCACGTTAGACGAACTAATTGTTCAGCTTGAAAAAGAAGGAAAGCTGACAAAAGCTACTGAATTAACTTCGAGTACCAAAGCTAGTGAACCTGTCAACTTAGAAGAAATGGCTAAAGAAAAAGGCGTCACGTTAGATGAACTAATTGCCCAGCTTGAAAAAGAAGGAAATCTAACAAAAGCCGCTGAATTAACTGAGGCAAGCAATAAGTAATGTATTTGGTATTTTAGAAATACTCAATCTTTATTACAAAAAGCCGCTTTTGATTAATCTTTGTTCAAAATAGGGACTATGATTTTCTATTAGAATCAGCATTTGTAGCTGTGTTTTAATCAATCATTATTCCAAACCCATAAAAACATTAAACGTCTTCAAAGTATTCATTGAAGACGTTTTTCTTATACGAATAGAGATTTATAATACGGAGGAAAGCATAATTAGATATGCGTTCAATTAGACAACTAGAGTGAAGAACAGTATTTATTACATTTAAGTATCAGAAAATTCACTTTTAACACATTTACCATTTATTAGTGTGTTATCATAAAGATTAAGCCTATTCTTGTAGTCTAGGTATAACATTATATAATATTATTTTTTGCTAGGTGGGGTTTAATGGAAAACATATTAGAAAAATTAAAGGAAATTAAGCAGGGGGAAATTGGAATCACGCTTTACTCACCGACAGAAGACAAAATTTTACTTTCTTTAAATAAGGATTTAATAGTGCCTTTAGCTTCTGCAGCAAAGATAGCAATTGCTTTTTGCGTTGTAAAATTGGTGGAAGAGCAGAAATATAAGTGGACGGATAAAATACAAAATATAAAATTTAACCCTGATGAGGATAGCGATGTCCTTTATCCTCATTATCAAAATAGGTCCAGCCTGATGCTTTGTGAAGCGGTAGAGGTGATGATTGCCTGCCATGATAGTCATGTAGCAAATAGCATAGTTCAATTTTGTGGAACCTGGGACTATTTTAATCAAAAGATTCGAACCTATTTTAAGAAAATTAATATAAAGCAAAATCCAAAGGATTTAAGTAGCGAGGGCGAGTTAGCTCAAATCTTAGAACTTTTAAAATGTAGTATTCAAGGCTATGATTCAGAGCCAGAAGTATGGGCTCCCCTTATCAATGGTCTAGTTAGGCAAAGAGGAGAAATCAAAGGAATTCCAAGCCACTTAGTAAATCATATGACAGGTGGATTAGATAATGTAGTAATAGATATTGGGATAATCGGTGAATTTTCGAAAGCTCCAATTTTATTCGTTATAGGAGCCAAAAATTTGCCAAATCGAAATATTAATCAATTGGCGGATGAGAAAATAGCAGAAGCTTTGAAATTAATTTACGAAACATATTGTAAAAGTAACAACGTTCAGGATTGTAAAATTTGATAAAAGGGAATGGACTAAACTTAAAGAAGAATGGAAGAAATTCAATACAAGAATCTATAGAAAACCTTATAATAACCAAATCTAATAACAAGGGAAAGACATGATGAAAATACTAATATTAGGTGCTACAGGATTTTTGGGCTCTACTCTATATCGAAGGGCTTTAGAAGATGACTCGCTAACCGTTGTAGGAACCTCTAGATCACTGAAAAATGAAATAAATTTAATGCATGTAGATGTAACAGACAAACCTTCCATTGTACAAGCTATTAAGAAGAGTATGCCGGATGTAGTAATATGGTGTCTTATGAGTATGGAGGCAGAGGATCAACTAATTCACGTGGGATTGAAAAATGTCCTAGAAGAATTAGAAAGTACCACCAAGCTAATCTTCGTATCTACCGATGCAGTATTTGTGGAAGGGAAAGGCAGCTATAAGGAATTGGATCCTACCGGTTTGTTGCCTAAAGAAGCCCGGCTAGCTGTATATGTAAATGCAAAACATGCGGGAGAAAGATATGTTATGAATACTCATCCAAATCATGTAATAATTCGAACAGGTCCTTTGTATGGCGATATGAATAAATTAGACAATCGAACAGACCAAATAATAAAGAACATTAAAGATGATAAACCATTCCATGCGTGGGCAAATGTTTATAGATCCTTTGTAAATGTGGATGACTTATCTAATGCTATTTTAGAGCTAGCTAAAAATGATGTGACGGGAATATTACATGCTGGGCCGTTAAAGAAGGATAGCTATTATTCCTTTTACAAAAAACGTTTAGAGCAGTTGGGCTTGGATAGCCCACTTTTTCTTCCGAAAATGGTCTCACAGGAGGAATCTCCTTATCTTTCCTTTGATACATCATTAAACACCGAAAAGATTCATCAACTGCTTTCAACTACTTTTCGAATCATTTAATTACATTAAGCTGAACGGTCATAAATAAATTTATGCGGTCATAAAACTTACTTGAACGGTCATAAAATTTTCTATCCGGTCATAAAACTTGCTTGAACGGTCATAAAAAATTTTATACGGTCATAACAAAACGAATTACTAAAAATCTACTTTTTTATCGTGCAGCAAACGTAACTACTTCTATTAAAAAGTGAAAAAATCATCACTAATACAAAAGACGCGTTATTCAGAAAGTGTATATAGGCTTATCGAATGAGTGAGGCTACATTAAACTCAATCGAAAAGCCTGTTTCTTATTCCATTGAAGGAAATTTTTTCTTTATGAGGAATATGACCCTTATCTATCAATGAAAATTAGAAGAGGGGGAAGGTTATGAGGAAAAAGTGGACAAGCCTAATGATGGCTTGGGTATTATTTGTAAGTTTACTTGGAATGGGACAGGTTGCTCAAGCAGAAGAACCGTTCGTTTTGGCTTTGGATGAGTCAATTTCAAAAATTGTTGATGAAAAACTGACGGGTGGAGAGGTCAGTATCGCGGTAATCGATCGGGTGACTGGTGAGGCTGTGTATGACTATAATGGTCAAACTCCTGTCAAACCAGCTTCGAATATGAAACTAATCACCACTGCAGCAGCACTAGACATACTTGGAGAAGATTATCGTTTTAAAACTAGTTTATATACTAGTGGTAAGCTATCTAACGGAGTCCTAAAAGGGGATGTATATCTTCAAGGGCAAGGAGATCCTACTCTTATGGAGGAAGACTTAAGACAATTTGCGCAAGCTTTAAAAGCAGAAGGTATTCAAACTATTGATGGAAGAATTGTTGGTGATGACAAGTGGTTCGATGATGATTTGTTAACTCCAGGTATATGGGAAGGTGATGAATCGTATTACTATGCAGCTCCAATTTCTGCATTGACTACATCACCAAATGCTGACTACGATTCTGGAACAATTATCATAGATGTAAGTGGTACGGCTATCGGAAATGCTCCTTTAGTAAAAGCAACTCCTTATCTTGGAGATTTAGAAATAGTCAATCAAGCTCAAACCGTTGAGGCGGGCCAAAGCAACACCATCACAATTGAGAGATCTTATAGAACAAATCAAATCATCATAAATGGTAACCTACCGATTGATAAAACCAAAAGAGAATGGGTAACGATGCTTCACCCTACTACTCATACGCTCACAATGTTTCAAGCAATACTAGAAGAAGAAGGTATAGAGTATAAAAAAGACAAACTTTTTAGAGCAGCAACTCCTAAAAGTGCTACTCTTATCTTGGTGAAAGAATCTATGCCATTGAAGGAATTACTTATTCCTTTTATGAAGCTAAGTAATAATGGAATTGCTGACATTTTAGTAAAAACTATGGGTAAAGTAGAGGGCCATCATGGAAGCACGAAGGCAGGTTTAAAGGTAATTGAGCAATACGGCAAGTCCATCCAATTAAATATGAATGACTGGAAGTTTGAGGACGGGTCCGGAATGTCTCATGCAAACTCGGTCTCTAGCTTTGCTATTAGTGACTTGCTATATAAAGTGCAAGGGGAAGATTGGTTCAATACTTATTTTAATAGTCTTCCTATAGCTGCACATCCTGAAAGAATGGTAGGAGGTACATTAAGAAATCGATTGAAGGATTCGCTCACTTCAGGTAAGGTTTTTGCCAAAACTGGATCTTTAACTGGAGTTAGTACACTTAGTGGTTATCTAGAAGGCAGTAGCGGTCAACAATATATATTCAGCGTATTAGTACAAAACAAATCCGGTGCAGTGACTGCAATAGATGAAATTGTAAAGGAAATGGCTAGGGAATTATAAATTATAACGGTGAAATAGAGAAGCTAGTAAACGAATGTTTGCTAGCTTCTTCTTTACTAAGTAATTAAGCTGAAAGAATGAGTGAAATCTAAAAAAGCATTGATTTTTTAGAATTTTTAAAATATATTAATATAGTTACAGTACAAAAGGGGGGAAATTATGTGAGGAAGATTAATAGAAAGTTATTATGTGTGTTTTTACTTGTCTTAAGTATTTTGTTAGTTGCTTGCAATCAAGAAGAAAAAACAGAAAGTAGTACACCAAAAGAGCCTGAAACTACTGAGGGAAAGGATTCTGGTGAGCTTGATGAGGCACAAGAGTTAAATTTAGTTGCAGGTGCTGAAATTCCATCGATGGATTCTGTTTTAGCGGACGATGCAGTTTCATTCAATTATTTAAACAATGTTATGGAAGGTCTTTACCGATTAAATCAAGAGAACATTGCAGTGCCTGCAATGGCTGAGGGAGAACCAGAAGTTTCAGAGGATGGATTGACCTATACTTTTAAATTACGAGATGCAAAATGGTCAAATGGTACTTCAGTTACTGCAAATGATTTTGTGTTTGCCTGGAGAAGAGCGATTGACCCAGACACAGGCAGCTCATATGGACCTTATATGATGCAGGGATTAATAAAAAATGCAACGCAAATTTCAATGGGTGAGATGAGCAAGGAAGAATTAGGTGTAGAAGCAATAGATGAGAAAACATTGAGGGTTACTCTAGAAAGACCAGTGCCTTATTTTAGTTCCTTAATGGCATTTGGAACTTTTTATCCTCAAAATGAAGAGTATGTAACAGAGATGGGAAGTTCATATTCTTCTAATTCTGATAGTCTTATATACAACGGACCATTCGTATTGACTGAATGGGATGGGACAGGCTTGTCTTGGTCACTGGAGAAAAATCCAAATTATTGGGATGCGGAAGTTGTTCAGTTAGACAAAATTAACGTGGACGTAATTAAAGAAACTGCTACATCTGTTAACTTATACGAGAATGGTGAAAAAGATCGAGTTGGTTTATCCGGTGAGTTTGCACTTCAATATGCTGATCATGAAGAGGTGCTACAAGAACTAAAACCAACAATATTCTATTTGAAGCTGAACCAAGAGCGTGATGGACAAAAGACTGCTCTTTCAAATGTGAAAATCCGTAAAGCAATCGCAATGTCCTTCAATAAAGAGGATTTGGCATCTGTGATATTAGCTAACGGCTCTATTCCGGGAGATTTCCTAGTTCCCAAAGGATTGACATTTGATGAAAATCAACAAGATTTCCGTGAAATTAACGGGGATATGGCTAAGTACAATCCAGAAGAAGCTACTAAACTATTTGCAGAGGGAATGGCCGAGGAAGGATTGACTGAATTAGAATTAGAATTGGTCGGTAATGATGGTGAGCTAGCTCAAAATATGGATGAATATTTAAAAGCCCAGATGGAAGGTAATCTTAAAGGCTTGACTGTCAAGCTTATACCAGTCACTTTCAATGTAAAATTAGATAAAGACGCAGCACAGGATTACGACATTCAAAGTACAGGCTGGGCACCTGACTTCCAGGATCCAATTACCTTCCTAGAATTGTTTGTCACGGGCTCACCACAAAACAATATGTCCTATTCAAACCCCGAGCTGGATAAGCTCATTGACCAAGCAAAAAATGAACTTGCATTGGAGCCAGAGGCACGTTGGGAAGCACTAGCTAAAGCAGAGAAAATTATAATGGAAGAAGATGCTCCAATTGCATCCATGTATCAATCAGGGCTTATGTCGCTACAAAAACCATATGTACACGGAATCATTTCTCATCCGTTTACAGGTGACTATAGCTATAAATGGGCTTATATTTCAGGAAAAGAATAAGAAACTAAGAGTGTCTATCCGTCCCTAGGATATTCACTCTTTTTTATTTAGAGGATTAAAACTAGTTTTCTACATAGTCTGCATATTTGCAAATTGGGGGGAGAATATAATAATATGGACTATTTACTTAAACTAATTAGGCAAAAAATAGGAAGGTGCCAAAGAGGGTGAACCAACTAGGTTTGCGGCCTCGGGAGACACTACCATATAGTCAGAAAGTTTATAAATGGAGACTTAAATATGCTTCTGCAATCATTGCCAAAAGCCCAGAAGATGAAGTATATATGGAAAAGAGAATAAGTAACGCAAATAAATTCTTCTTTCAAAATTTAGCGGATAACTTTTATACTTCTAAAAGCGATTTAATGGAGATTTTATTGTTAAAGTAGTAGGATTTAATAGATAAGTTAAGGAGGCAATATAATGGACAAACTTAAAGATAAGGTAATTATTGTTACTGGTGGCGCTGGAGGTATTGGACTTGGTATGTCTAAGGCGATGGCTAGAGAAGGAGCAATATTAGCAATCGTGGATGTTAACGAAGAAGCTGGACAAGCAGGTTTAAAAATACTTCAAGAAATCTCGCCTAAATCTATGTTTTTAAAAGCGAACTTAATGGATAGAGAAAATCTTCCATCTATAGTTACAGCTGTAGCAGAAAAATACGGAAGAATTGATGTTTTAGTAAATAATGCACATGCATCTAAACAGGTGACAATTGAGGAAACGACGCAAGCCGATCTTGACCTGTCATTTGGAACAGGATTTTACCCAACCTTCTATCTAATGCAGGCAGCACTGCCATACTTAAAGGAATCTAAAGGAAATGTTATTAACTTTGCTTCTGGAGCAGGTTTAAATGGACACGAAACACAAGGTGCTTACGCTGCTGCCAAAGAAGCGATTCGTGGAATTTCCAGAGTAGCTGCCAATGAATGGGGTCGCTTCGGTATTAATGTAAACCTTATTTCCCCTATTGCAAATTCAGAAGGCGTACAAGCATGGGCGAAAGCACAACCAGAATATTATGAAGCGGTTCGCAGCAAAATTCCCCTTGGTCGCTTTGGTGATGTTGAGGAAGATATCGGTCGTGTAGCAGTATTTTTAGCAAGTGAGGATTCTCAATATATCACTGGCCAAACAATTATGGTTGATGGCGGATCTATAATGCTTCACTAAATAAATAAAGAAAGTCAGAGTGATAATTAGGTCGCTCTGGCTTTTTTTTATTTATTAACAAGTGAATGGAAGCTCCGCAACGTTTGTGTCAATCTCTGCAAGATTCTCTTTCGTTTTTGCAAAGTTTACTCCACTCTTTTTTCTATCCATTATAAAGAACAAGGAAATAGGAACAGTTTGTAGAATTAAACATAAGTAGCTAACAAAAATGCATAAAGGAGTAGACAAAATTGGAACTAAACGAAAATATACATAATTATAGATTTGAAGAAAATGAATATGAATGTTTAAATGTGGAGCTATTTACTAATTCAAACGGTTATCTATTAGATGTAAAAGAATGGACTATAAAAAATGATTGGTCTTTATCAAAATTAGATAATAATTTCAAAGAAAACTTTTTAGCTAGCTTAGAAAAGTTCCAACCATACTTAGTTATTGCTGAAAATAGCAATACCGGAAATTTAATTACGATCTCCCAGACTACAAGTGAAATATATGAGCTTGAGCACGAAATCACGGAAAGAGTAGAAAAATATTTTGTAAATTCCTCATGAGATAGCTGGTTTTCTTGTTTGAAATGTTTTAAAAAGTACTGGCTTTTAATAATAGAAACAGAAAACGAAGAAAAGTTAATATGCATCTTTAATGAACTAAAGGATAAATTAATGAAATTAGATGAAAGAGTACAGATAAATGAGGATAATTATAATAGACAATTTTGGAACTCCTTGTATCACGATAATTTAAACTTTTTCATTGAGAGACTTAGAGAAAAATAGATTATCTCGATAATATTTACTAATAAAGGAGGGAAATAATAAATGGAAAATCGATTATCTTTATTAGATCAAATTCGATCAATAGCTCAGCATGGTCTTCATTATGCTAATGATCCTTATGATAGAGATAGATATGAAATGCTACTCAACCTAGCAAGCAAAGAATATTCGGAAATTGTTGAAATTAAAGAAAGCATTATTAAAGATAAATTTTTAAAAGAGCTTGGACATGTAACGCCCAAGGTCGGAGTAAATGGTGTGATTTTTTCAGAAGATAGAAAAATTCTTTTAGAGCATCGAGCAGATGATGGAACATGGGGCATTATTGGTGGTTGGTGCGAAGCTGGCGAAAGTCCTCAAGAATCTTTAAAAAGAGAATTTTTAGAGGAAACGGGTTTAACTGTAAAGGTTAATGAACTTATTGATATATTTACAAGAAAGCCTGGAGACCTTGGACAGCCACATACTTCCTATCACCCGCTTTTTGCTTGTGAAATTATGGAGGGGAAAATGCAAAAATCATTTGAGAGCTTAGAGCTGAAGTTTTTTCACTTAAATGAGGTGAAAAATTGGCACGGTGATCATTATGAAATGGCGAAGAGGGCATATGAATCGAAATTATTTAATTGCAACGAATAACTAGACCAGCCTTATAAACAAGAGTGGTGAATGGATTGTAGTAAAATATCGGGGGATTGTCGTAAAGTAGAGCTCGATTGTAGTAAACGAGCGCTAGATTGTCGTAAACCAGCTCCACACACAAGAGCAGGAAACGGATTGTAGTAAAATATTGAGAAATTGTCGTAAAGTAGAGCCCCATTGTAGTAAACGAGCGCTAGATTGTCTTAATAGTCTTTAGAATTTGGATTCAAGTATAACTCCCATGTAGCAGATAGTGAGGAATAGGTGAAAATTCATATAGATAAGCTTTAATTTCCATACCATAGTAGGTGACAAGGAATCAAAGAAAAAGAAGACTGAAGAACAGTCTTCTTTTGGAATTTATTTTAGGAAATTTGGGTCTTCATATTTTGGGTGTGGATAATCATAGAATCCTTTACCTGTTTGTATGCCAAGTCTGCCTTTATCGATTAGCTCTGTTTTAAAGTACTCTGCTATTTTAGCCTTTTGATCATTACCTGATTTGGCTTTTTCAACTGCTATATTATAAGGTGTGTTAAGCCCAATAATATCTAGAACGCCGAAGGGACCTCTCGATACTCCCATGCCAGCCATCCATGTCTTATCAACTGTTTCAGGGTCTGCAATACCATTAGCTACTAAATTTTGAGCAGCGTCTAAAAATGGTACTAATAAGGAATTTAAAATATATCCAGGTTGTTCTTTGTAAATAGGAAGAGCAATCATATTTATAGCTTTAGCAAATTCAATAATTTCTTCAAATACGCTAGCATCTGTTCTATCATGCTTCATAATCTCGGCTGTGTTGTTTACCCAAATTCTATTAGCGAAGTGCAAGTGAAGGAATTTTTCAGGGCGACCTGTAAATTCAACAAGCTGACTAGGAATCATTGTGGAAGAGTTAGATGCGAAAATTGTTTTTTCTGGTGCAATCTTTGCCAATTTTTCATATAATGCTTTTTTGATGTCTAAAACCTCAGGGACTGCTTCAATTACTAAATCAGCATCCTTAACTGCTTCAGCCAAATCAGTAAACAAAGTTAAACGTTCATAAGCAGCATCAACTGCTTCTTGGGTAGTCCCTAAGTCTTCTTTATAATCTGCTTTCAATCCAGTAAGTCTTTCCTTGGCTCTCACTAAAGCCTCATCATTAATATCATAAACGGAAACGTTAAATCCGTTAAAAGCAGTTTGAAATGCTATTTGACTTCCTAAAACTCCACTTCCAGCAACCATAACTTGTTTAATATCCAAACTATTCTCTCCTTCATACAGTCTAATAACTAATAGTTATTTTCTAAATTCTACGTAATATACATCTCAAATTCATACAATCAACTTTCTCAATTTTGCTTATCTAAAATATATTCCCTAATTAATTGGAAAATTTAAAGAATAAAGTATTTATCATTCTGTAGCCATGTTAAAATTAGATAAGAATCAATTTACCAATTTTAGGATTTATCGACTTTATTAAAGAAGAGGTGAGAACATATGGAACTACGAATGATAAGAGAAGATAATAATGAATCTAAAAAAAATATTAATGAACGATTGTATTATTTTAATCTTGCACACTTTCCGGAGGATCTAAGAGGTAGGTATGAAGAGGTTAACATTTTTCTAAAGGATGAAAATGATAATGTACTTGGAGGGATTTTGGGAGAAATCTGCTGGAATTGGCTAGAAATTCATGTTTTGATAATGGATGATTCGCTACGGAATAAAGGATTTGGTACAAAGTTGTTAATGGAAGCAGAGGAAATTGCTAAGGAACAAAAATGTGACTTTATCAAATTGGATACTTTAAGCTTTCAGGCGTTAGACTTTTATAAAAAACATGGGTATGAAGTATATGGAACTCTTCCTAACGTAGGTAGGGATTTTAACCATTATTACTTGAAAAAAGATTTATTGAATTAAAAGAGATAGGAGTAATTTAATGACCATGCAGAATATACATGCACTAGACATTTCATATTGTGAAACATTTTCGAGAAAAATAGATAAGCCTTGGGGAATACTATTTTATAATGAAAATCAGCCTAATTACTATGACGCCAATCATGCAAGGATAATGAATGCTTGTGAGGACCCTCAAAAAGTAGTTGAAGAGACAACAATATTCTATCAATCAAAAAATATTGTTCCTAGATTTTATATATATGATTTAGTAAATCAGCAAAATCTACTTTCCGAATTAAAATTGAGAAATTTTAAATATGAAGAAATGATTAGCCCAGTTCAATTATGGAATAACAGAGATATTAATATTCCACCTAATCCTATGGTGACAATTGAAATAGTTACAGATGAAAACTATAAAGAAGCACTAGAGATAGAAGGTAGCATTAAAGAGTTCGGTGGCATTGAAGTAATGGAAAAAGTTTTTGAGGAGCAGTTTAATCATCCAGCTTTCACTCATTATCTTCTCCGTTACGATGGTATGGCCTGCTCCACTGCTTGTATTTTTGAAGATGGCAATCAAGCTAGAATGGAAAGTGTTGCTACATTAGAAGCCTTTAGAGGTAAAGGATTAATCGGTCAAATCATTGATTATATCCAGCAAGAGATAAAGAAAAAAGGGATAGAAATGCTTTGGGTTTTGCCGATAAATGAAGCTATTGAAAAGGTCTACCAAAAATATGGATTTGAAACAGTCGAAAAATACATATCAGGTCACGCGTTTTTAAGTGGGAAAAGCATTAAAGAAATTCAAGGATAAACCTAGGTAAATAGATAGGAAATATAAGATTAATGGCTTGGTTCATTTTAATGAGCTAAGCTTTTTGGACGGATTTGGACTTTCTGCAGGGTTTATGCTTTTTCCCGCAAGGTTTGGTTTAATCTCCGCAAGGTTCTCCCCGCTCTTTGCATGTTCTGTTTGTCTCCCACAATCCTTAGTGGGCAATTCGTATACAAGAATTGGTCACTAAAAATTTTCTAAGCTGTTTCTTTTGTTTGACTTTTCAGTTGACTTCTTTATTTCCAGATATTACAATACAATAAAGATTAACAAATCGTTAATCAAAAATGAATTAAATCGTCTTCGAAAGGAATGCTAGATATGTCTAACGAAGAAGCGTTAAAGCAATATAATATTAGTAAATATAAAACCCCTGATGGCTATACATCAGACATTGCGGTTTTCACCATCATTCCAGAAAACAAGGAAGAGCACAAGCCACCCAAAATGTCACTAAAACTTATGCTAATTCAGAGAGCGTTACTCAATGCAGAGGGAGATTCAAATATAGAAGCGGGAAAATGGGCGCTTCCTGGAGGGTTTGTCCAAGAGGATGAAACAGCTTTGGAAGCTGCTAAAAGAGAGTTAGAGGAAGAAACCGGTGTAGCTGATGTATTGATTAAACATTTCGGTGTGTACGACAAACCTGGAAGAGACCCACGCGGATGGATTATTACGAACGCACACTATGCGATTGTTCCCATGGATTACCTTTCTAAAAGAAAAGCGGCAGATGACGCAGCAGAAGTTGAGTTATATTCCATTGATGAAGTATTAAACCTTAAGTTAGCTTTCGATCACCAGAATATTATTACAGATGCTATTCGAATAATCACTAATGATTTGCTTCAAACAACGGTGGCTAAAAACTTCTTGCCGAAAAATTTCACTTATTCGGAGCTGCAAGCGGTACTAGCAACGGTAACTGATGAACCAAGTATACTGAGCGAACAATCATTTGCTCGCAAGATTAAGACCCTTCCTTTCATTCAAAAAGTGCCAGGCAAAAAGACACAAAGGACTTCTAAGTCACCGGCGGCCCTATACGAATTTTTGGAGATGGATATTATAAAATCAATTTATACGGCTAGGTATTAATTTTTTTAATATTTATGATTAACATTTTGTTTGTCAATAACATTAATTAGGAGGAAGTTAAAATGAAAGCACTTATTAACATTGATTACACAAATGATTTTGTTGCAATGGATGGAGCTTTAACATGTGGTAAACCAGGGCAAGAAATTGAGCAAGAAATTATACGCCTAACAGAATCTTTTCTTCAGGAAAATCATTACGTAGTGTTTGCGATTGATCTACACAAGCAAGGAGATCCCTATCACCCCGAAACCAAATTATTTCCTGCCCACAATTTAGAAGGAACAGAAGGTCGTAAATTATACGGTGGACTGCAAAAGGTATATGAAAAGCATAAAAGTAGTAACCAAGTGTATTGGATGGACAAAACAAGATACTCTGCTTTCGCTGGGACAGATTTAGAAATAAAACTACGCGAAAGAGGAATTACTCAAGTTCATTTAGTAGGAGTATGTACCGATATTTGTGTGCTTCATACTGCTATGGACGCTTACAACAAAGGCTTTAAGATTGTCATCCACAAGGAGGCAGTTGCTAGCTTCAACCAAGTGGGACATGACTGGGCATTAGGGCATTTCCAAGGCTCTTTAGGAGCAGAAATTATTTAATCGAATTTAAAACTAGGAGGTTTTATTAAATGGAGAGGTTATATAATGACGATAGCTTGGCACTTCATACGGACCTTTATCAAATAAATATGGCACAAACGTATTGGAAAGATGGATTTCACAATCAAAAATCTGTGTTCGAAGTTTATTTTCGAAAGCTTCCCTTTGGTAACGGCTATGCTATTTTTGCCGGTCTAGAGCGAGTAATCCAATTTATAAATAACTTCCATTTTTCTGAGACAGATATCGATTATTTAAGAGAACAGGGCTATGAAGAGGAATATCTAAATTACTTAAAAGGTCTTCGATTCACTGGTACTTTGAGAAGTCTAAAAGAAGGAGAGCTGGTTTTTCCGAATGAACCCATTTTGCGCATAGAGGCTCCACTGGCAGAAGCTCAGCTGATTGAAACTCCAATTTTAAACATCATCAATTTTCAAACGCTTATTGCAACTAAGGCAGCACGAATCAAACAAGTAGTTGGAGATGATACAACTTTAGAATTTGGTACACGTCGTGCTCAAGAGATGGATGCGGCTATCTGGGGCACAAGAGCTGCTTATATTGCAGGTTTCAATGGGACATCTAATGTCAGAGCTGGAAAACTGTTTGGTATCCCTATTGCCGGTACCCACGCTCATTCATTGGTTCAGGCTTATATTGATGAATATTTAGCGTTCACCAAGTATGCCGAGAGTCATAAGGACTGTGTATTTTTAGTCGATACGTACGACACATTGAAGTCGGGTGTGCCGAATGCTATTCGAGTAGCAAAAGAGCAGGGGGACAAGATTAATTTTAAGGGTATTCGGTTAGACAGTGGCGACTTGGCCTATTTATCAAAAGAAGCAAGGAAGATGCTGGACGAAGCTGGGTTCAAAAACACAAAGATATCTGCCTCTAATGATTTAGACGAGGAAACCATTATGAACCTCAAAGCACAAGGTGCAAAAATAGATACATGGGGAATTGGAACAAAGCTAATCACTGCTTTCGACCAGCCTGCATTAGGGGCTGTTTATAAGCTTGTTTCTATAGAAGGAAAAGATGGGGAGATGGTGGACACTATCAAAATTAGTGCGAACCCAGAAAAGGTTTCGACCCCTGGCCTCAAAAAGGTTTACCGAATCATTAATCGAAACAATGGAAAATCAGAAGGTGACTATATCGCATTGGAAACAGAGGAACCTCAAAACGAGGAGAGATTAAAGATGTTCCATCCGGTCCATACATTTATCAGCAAGTTTGTGACCAATTTCGAAGCAAGGGAATTGCATCATACGGTCTTTCAAAATGGAATTCTTGTTTACGATCTTCCTTCCATTCAAGAAATTCGAGAAAATGTTACCGAAAACTTGGAGCTGCTTTGGGATGAATATAAGCGCCCACTTAACCCGGAAGAATATCCAGTTGATTTGAGTCAAAAATGTTGGGATAACAAAATGACTCGAATTGCGGAGATTAAAGAGAAGACTCATAAAATGATGAAACAAAAAAATTAGATTTGCAGGAGGAAACAATATGGCTAGGATTGGAATCTATGGTTCATCCTTTGATCCCATCACGAATGTCCATTTATGGACGGCGAGTACAGTGGGACGTAGGTGTCGTTTGGATAAAGTAGTCTTTTTACCTTGCTCGCATAAGAGAAGGGACAAAGAGATGAATGTTGCAGATAGTCATCGTTGGAATATGATATTACTTGCTATCGAAAACAACGAAAATTTTGAAGCGGATGACTATGAGATGAACCAGGAAGCTTGGAATGCAAATACTTATGAAACGATGAAGCATTTCAAAGAAAAATATCCAAATGATGAAGTGTTCTTCATAATGGGAGCTGATTTACTGGTAGACATAGGCGCTGGTAAATGGCAAAGAGGAGAAGATCTTGTGAAGGAAAACAAATTTATCGTTATGGCAAGAGATGGAATCGATATGCTAAAAGTAATCAGCAAATCACCTATCTTAAGAAACAACGATGAAGGCTTTCACCTCATAGACAAAGGCCTAGCAATGGAAATCAGCTCTTCCTATATAAGAGATGAGTTTGCAATGGGTGGGGAGCCAAGATATCTTCTTCCAGATAATTGTTACCAGTACATTATAGATAATTTACTTTATCAAAGAAAATAGATCGAAGACGCCTGTATTATTGTAACAGGCGTCTTTTTAAGTTTAAGCAATGTATGACAGAGATGGCAACTAAAGCAATAGAGGAACTACAAGAAAGAGTAAAAGAGCTTGGAATGGATTCAATTGGATTAAGTGTATTTGGTAACAATAAAAATGCACAAAGACTTTATGAAAAAATGGGCTATACATCCTCATCAATATCCATGTATAAGTTGTTGTAATTTTATTTATAACTTATCTTATTCAACATATAAATCTGCATTTATCACTAAGCAATAGTCGAAACAAATAAGGAAACCTCTGGTTTGATGTGCTCGGGGACCACCATCAAACCAAATCATCCCCGATATGATTAACTTGTTGGCATAGTCATCCTAAAGATTTGCTTTCTCGGAAGACAAAACACCCCACATAGGGGGTGTTCGTTCAATCCTCTTTCGGTACATACAGCTTCACGTTGTAATAGCCTTCTAGGAAGTGAAGCGTCCCTTCAGGCACAATGGCTTCCTCTAGGTACTGATAAGTTATATACGGTTCGGTCAATCCTTCTACACGCACACGCTCCACATTAAGACGAAGCTTTTCCCCATCTGGAATGTCCCCACCGCTCAACTGATAGGAATACAGCTTGCGCGGAGGGTCAGTGAAGGATACCATCTCAGCACGCATGGAATTAATTTCCTTGTACTCATCAATCTTTAGGGTCACCAGTGGCAATGTAAGGATATAGTTCTCTTCTACCTGTTCCTCCCAATCTGTGATATGCTCCTCCTCATAGGAGTCCACGATGACCCATAGGTAGAATCCGCCAAAAACGGTAGCAAGAAGGGTTATAAAGAACACCCGATGAAGGCAAACGGACTGATTTTCCGAAACAAGAACCACATCAATATTAATGCTATTACGATAAATGCTCCACCGATGATTAACCAGCGCTCTGTAGAAGACAGGATAAGCGCCTCCTCGTAGGTACGTAACACATCTGCTTTTGTAATATCTTTCCCCCCTTTTTTTGTCCGTAGAAGAGTAGCAACGTTTCTCCATCCTTCTCTACAAAGGATACCACGGATAGAGGATGAAAAATCTAAAAAAGTTAAAATGATGGTTTTATGTTATATTTTTACAAAATAAGTCATCATGAACCTTAGCACTTACTTTCAATAATGCTCAAATGGGCGAAGGGACAGCCGATGCTCTATCCCACTGGCTTCTGCATTTTCCTGAGCGTCCCTTGAAGCATGTGCAATCCCTCATGCAGGTATCGCTTAAATCTAAAGCTTAGGAATTATGTTAACTGCAACGGTTTTATTGTTTGTTTTCTCGTTTGAGTTACTCATTTTATAATATTTTATCATTAGATTGTTTAGTTCATTTTGGAAAAGCGTAAATTGCTCATCAGATAAGGCCAATTCTATTAATGAGAATGTGGCTGTATCTTCAACGTTTTCCTTATCCTCTAGTAAAGTTAAATAATTTTGATATTGGGATAGTAAAACCAATTGATAATTGGAAATATAATTTAATTTTTGTTCCTTTGTAAGGCTCTTCCAATCTTCGTCATTTATACCTGCTGCCTCATCTTCATTAAGAGCATAAAATTTTTCAATGACGGATCTTACCTTCCTTTCCTTGACGATCTTTATGATACTTTCATCCAACAAAATTTGAATATGGCGATATAAGGTTGCTTGTGGCACATCTTTAATAATGGTAATCATTTCTAATGTACTTACGCCTTCTTCTTTATTTTTCATTAGAGCTTGTAATATTTTCATTCTCACGGGGTGCATTATGACCTCTACTTTGTTACGCATAATTAGTTCCTCCTACAAGTTAGATGTGATGTTATCAATATTTAAAGAGTTTCATTCCTATAACAGAGAACATTATCAAAAAATATAAAATAAAATTTTAGAAATGTACAGTGAAAAAAGTTATTGAGTTTGGTTAATCCTTCTGTTATCGTTATCGATAATGATAACAGAATGGAGTGAAAAAATCATGCAATTACACTTTGGAGTAAATGAAATTTCAGAAATTGATTGGGGATTCTTTTTGCCAATTATAATTCCTTTTTTTCTTGTAACACTTTTATTGATAATGATTGCCTTAATTGATTTATATCGTCATAGATCCACGAGACAAAATGTGTTTCTTTGGACATTGTTAATAATCTTCTTTAATACTATTGGACCTATTTTATATTTTGTGATTGGCAGAAGGGACGTAAATGAACATGCGATTAGAAATAAATAATATTACTAAAAGGTTTAAACATAAAACGGCTGTTCATCATTTTTCAATGGAGATGGATTCAAACGAATGTGTAGGTCTAATCGGTCCAAACGGTGCTGGTAAGTCTACCCTAATACAAATCATTGCAGATATTCTAAATGCTGATGAAGGTAATATTTTGCTAGATGGAAAAAAAATCTCTACGAAAAAAAATCAGATCGGTTATTTACCGCAGTATCCTAATTTTTTCTCATGGATGACTGCTTATGAAACCTTACTATTTATGGGGACATTATCAGGTATTGCTAAAAACATATTGCAACAAGATATACCTCTTATTTTAGAAAAGGTAGGACTAGCAAATGAGTCTCAAACTAAGGTAGGGATATTTTCAGGTGGAATGAAGCAGCGGTTAGGTATTGCACAAGCCCTCCTGCATAAGCCAACAATAATAATCATGGACGAACCTGTATCTGCACTCGACCCAATAGGGAGAAGAGAAGTTTTGAATTTGATGAAAGAAATAAAAAAGGATACGACAATATTATTATCCACACATATCCTGGGAGATGCAGAAGAAATCTGTGAACGATTTGTTGTCATAAAAAACGGTCAGAAAATTGAAGATGCAACAAAATCAGATTTACTAAATCGAAATCAGGAAAGCGCTATATACATAGCTATTCCAAAAGAAAATTTTAATTGGTTACAAAAAGTTGACCAGTTGCCTTATGTTAAGAAGATAGTCAGCTATGAAGACGGGTTTAAAATATTCGTAAATGAACCAGAAGTAAATGCGTCTCAATTATTACAATTTGGTTTGGATGAAAAAGTTTGTTTTACAAAATTTGAGATAGGGATGAAAGAGAGTCTTGAAGAAATATTTTTATCATTGGTGGTGGAGGTATGAATACGTTTATAGCATTAAGTAAAAAGGAAATCAATCAAATGATTAGCGAATATAAAATTATATGGCTACCAATAGTTTTTGTCCTGCTAGGGCTTACTCAGCCGATTATGATGTATTATTTGCCACTTATTTTAGAAACCCTTGGTGGAGTGGAGGGTATTATTATTGACCCTACAATGACAAAACCTATGGGTAGTGAAGTACTTGCTTCGACACTTAACTCACAGTTTGATCAGTTAGGGATTATTGTTCTGGTAGTTGCTGTAATGAGTGTGATTCAATCTGAGAAAGCAAATGGAATGCTGGCATTTATTTTGACGAGACCAGTTTCTATCTCCTCTTATATAGGAAGTAAAATATTCACCCATTATTTGTTGGCAGTTCTTTGTATTGCAATTGGTTACACCGTGTCCTACGGCTATACTGCTTACTTATTTACGCCGATTCCTATTTCGCAAATGATTTTAGCGTTTGTTCTATATAGTATTTGGGTGTTATTTGTCATTACATTTGTAGCCATGATGAGTACATTTTTTACTAGCCCTGCGTTTATCGCATTGATAAGTATTGTTTTTCTTTTAATAAGCCGTTTATGTGCAGGTTTACACCCAATAATAGATACTTTTAATCCGGCAAGTATGAGTCTTCGAGCTACAAGCATTCTTATAACAGGTGAACTGGGTGCTAGTTGGGCAATTGATATTATAGCAACACTCCTCATCATTTTTGTAATGATGACTATAATGCACTACTGGATTGCCAAAAAGAAATTTTAATAAATTAAGGAGAGTACAACAGTGAAGGAAGGTAGGCGTAGGTGCTAACTATTCTAAATTTAACCAAAAAGTTTGGTAAACAGGAAGTTTTAAAAGGCGTAGATTTACAAGTGAAAAAAGGAGGAATTTTAGGATTTGTTGGCGCTAATGGTGCTGGGAAGACAACTACATTACATTGTATCACGGGGTTGGAAGAGCAAGACGGTGGAAATATAGTGATAAATAATATACCGAAAACTCATGAAACAATATTTAAAAAGCAGTTTTATTTTATTCCGGATACAATTCATGTCTTTAAAAATATTTCTGCATACGATTGGATACATTTTGTTTTAAAGCTCTATGAAAAATTAGATGAAGAAAAGTTAGATTACTATATAAAGTCATTTGAAATGCAAAAGAGTATTTATAAACCAATGGGAACTTATTCCTATGGAATGCTTCACAAAATGGCATTGATAGCAGCTTTCACGATTAGTCCACCTATTATCATTATGGATGAACCGTTAAATGGTTTAGACCCTTTTGCTGTGCTTGTCTTTAAAAATTGCTTGAAGGATTATGTGGAGAATGGAGGAACCGTGATATTTTCTACTCATTTACTGGATGTTGCAGAGAAAATCTGCGAATCCATAGCATTTTTAAAAGAGGGTAGGATCGTATTGCATGAGTCTGTAGAGAGTTTGCTACTAGAAGGAAATTTAGAAACTACTTTTATGGAGATACAAGCAAATGAAGTTTAATTTTCAACTAGTGAGATTTTTTATTGCTTCGAGCTATTCAAAGCCCCAGCAGCTACCTATATATATTATGTTAATCATAGCTATATTTTATTTAGCTTCACAGTACCTAGGGGTTAATATAATGATTTACTTTTTAGGAACTTCTAAAGAATATTTGTTTTTCAATCTATTTATTTCCATGGCATTAACTTATCTATTGACAGCTTATTTTGCCGTTTCAGTTGTATTTAATCAGCGTGATTTTAATATCTTATCTAGTCTTCCTATTTCACCAAAACAAATAGTTAAAGCAAAAATTATAAGTGGGCTTGCTTTTCCTATAATTATAGTTGGAACGTTACAAATACCAATTTATTTATTATTGTTTTATAAATATGAGATATGGGAAATTGTCCGAGCGGTGATTATTCTAACTCTTATAAATGTAATGACAGCATTATTTATTTTATATATATTGTCTATTTCGAACCGCTTTAGAAGACTATACTCAAGTTCCTTATTGTACTTCGTGACAAATACATTATTAGTCGTACTAATTGGAGTAAGCCCAATTATGTATTTCTTTGAAATAATAAATACTGATATAGTGAGTCTTCAATTCTCATCTATGTCCGACATAATCACTACTTTATCAAGTTCGCTTAAAATGTACTATAGTTTTTCAATTCAAGAGCCACTTATAAAAGTTATAGTAACTCCACTCTTATCCAAAGTTAGCATGATAGATTTTCTCGTTATAGTCAGTAGTCTAATGGTAATCTGCGTGCTCTTTTTCATCTCTACAGTAAAGAATACAGCAGTTAACTATTACAAAAATGGGTTGCTAGAAAATAGTGTAGAAAATATGCCTAAGGTTAAGATATACAAAACGGAAAATATTTGGTCATATTACTTACAAAGAGAGTGGTGGATTATTCAATCAGAGCCATATTTTAAATTGCAAGTGATTTTAAGTTTGATTTTAGCTCCACTATTCACCTTTATCTTTCTCATTGTAGCTCAGATGGATTTATTGAAGACGGAGTGGCTAATCGACAAAGAACTTTATATATTTGGATATATGATTTTGTTTGTAAGCTGTGTGGACAATATTAGTGGTACGCCATATTCGAGAGAGGGAAAGAATTATGCTTTTCGTATTGTACTTCCTTTAGATCGCCGAAAGGTTTTTCTTTCAAAAGTTGCAACTTCCTCGTTTATTAGTATCGTTTCCGTTGTAATCAGCTATATTATTTACCTGTTGTTTGGAAAAGTCGATATTCTCAGCTTGTTGCTATTATTTATTACATTAGTCTTAATCATTTGTTATAACTTACTGTCTCCTATTCATGATATGCGACATCCGTTAGTAAACTGGAAAACACCATCAGAAGCTGTAAAATCGAATCCTAACGTTTTAATCAGCTTAGTATACGGTTCTCCAATATTAATATTTATTGCCATCTGTCATTTCTGTTTACTCGCGTTCAATGTTTCTCAATGGATAATGGCGATTATCATTGCACTCTTAACAGTAGCAATTACAATGTTCACATTTATAAAGGTAATGCGCTCTATTTAAATATGAAAGGAAGGAGAGAAATGAATGTAACTTTAGACCCGAGCAGCAAGATTCCTCTTTATCAACAGCTTGCTCAGCGACTCATATTAGAAATGGCTAAAGGGAATTTGAAAAATGGCGATCGATTACCATCTATTAGAGACTTGGCAATACAAGCAAATATTAATCTACATACCGTTCATAAAAGCTACAAAGAACTTCAGAATAAAGGTTTGATAGAAGTGAAGCCTAAATCTAAAGCTTTTGTTTTCACTGGAAAATCAAGTCCTCCAAAAGAAAGTAAACTGTATCATATCACTTCTAATCTTGAATTTCTTTTAGCAGAAGCATGTGTAATAGGATTAGATAAAGAAGAGTTACAACAATTATTCAATCAAATCATTCAAAAATATTCTATTTCATAACATATTTTTTCGTAAGTTTTATAGCAGAAAATAATCCCTATCCTTCTTATCGGTTTTAAGCGTTAAGACAGATAGGGATTTATTAATGAGTAAAGAGCTCATCTTAATGAAAAAAAAGTGGTTTTCCCTTCACATTGGTGGAAAAAAATAGCAAAACAGTCTCTAGTCATTGGACAATAATCTACTATATAATATATGTACAAAAGATAAATTGGAACGGAGAAAATTTCTTGACACACATTCTGGTAGTAATAATGGCAGGGGCAATAAGTTTGTTTCTTAGTTTATATATACGAGTCAAAGCTAAGGATGCTCCAGGAGTAAAGCCGTATATTTTAGTTACATTACTGTCATCGATTTTCACATTTGCCTATGCCTTCGAATTAGCAAGCACCTCTTTAAAGGAAATGAAGTTTTGGCTTGGTGTAGAATATCTTGCCATGCCTTTCATACCTGTATATGTTCTTTTTATGTGTTTAGAGTATGTAGGACGCAAAATAAAAACATGGAACTATGCTCTTTTCATCATTCCCATCACTACTATATTTATGATGCAAACGAATGACCTTCATCATCTTTATTATAAATCTATGAACATTAATAATGAAGGACCCTTCCCATTGTTAAAGCTAGAATGGGGGCCTTGGTTTTATATTCACGCCGTTTTCCTATTTGTATGCTTAACTCTATCTGTCTTCGTATTGCTACGAGAATACCGTAAATCTTTGTCTTTGTTTCGTATGCAAATCTTATTGATGGTTGCAGGTTTTATTACCCCAATCATAGCGAATTATTTTTATTTAAACGACTGGAGCAAAGGTATTGATCTTGGTCCTATTTCTTTGAGTATCGCTTTTATTTTTCATGGCGTGGCTCTTATATCCTTACAAATGTTCAATGTCGCTCCGATTGCTAGGGAAAGTGTATTTGAAAGTTTAAAGGAAGGAGTAATTGTTTTAAATCAAAATAAGGTGATAGTTGACTACAATAAGGCTGCATTATTTTTAATTCCTCAGTTGAGTAACCATCATATCGGTAAATCGATAGCAGATGTCATCGATGACCCTATACTAAAAGGAAAATTAGACGAGGAATTAGAGTTCGATTATACTAGCTTACTAGAGGATCGAGCTATTCACTTTCGGATTAATTTTACAGAAGTGAAGAATAAAAATGGAGTACAGGTTGGTAAGATTATTACCTTTATGAATGTTACGGAAAAAGTGCAAATGGAAGCGAAACTAAAACAATTAGCAAGCCTAGATGGCCTAACACAGGTGTTGAATCGAACATTCTTTATGAAAAAATCTGAAATGCTATTTGATGATTTAATGTTGGATGGAGGGAATATATCTATTGTAATGTTTGACATTGATTATTTTAAAAGGGTAAATGACACATATGGACACGAGGCTGGGGATATAGTCTTGACTAGAGTCACAAGTATAGTAAAGGAAAAATTACGTTCTGTAGACTATATGGGTCGTTATGGTGGAGAGGAGTTCATTATTTGTATGCCTGAAACTACATTAATGGAGGCCACTAATAGAGCGAATATAATTCGACAAGCAGTTGCAGAAAGTTTAACGACTTTTAATAAAGTGGAAATTCAAGTGACATCAAGTTTTGGGGTATCCCATGCACTTTTGGAAGTAGGAGAGGAAAGTTACTCCATTCAACAATTAATAAGAGAAGCCGATCAAGCGTTATATGCTGCCAAGCATAAAGGTAGAAATTGTGTAGAGTTTTACAGTGCAGATGAACTTTTGCTGCAAATTTAATGAATATAACTTTTAAAAAATTGAGTGCAAGTGAGTAAACAGATGATCTGTTTGCTCTTTTTTTCTTTGTAAAGAACTAAGCGCATATGTATTTATTTAAGCTATCGGAATAGGTTTTTATACAAAAAAATAAGTATAAAGACTTGTGTGAGATTAATACAAAAGATTTAAATGTACAGAAAACTAATGCTCCTTCTGAATTATTTTAAGAGAAAAGGCAATTTAACTCTTTACGTTTCTTTGTAATAAATGGAATATTATAACTAACGAAAGGTTACTAGAGGAGGAGAAAGTATGTCTAGTAGTAGGGGAATATTGTATAATAAAGAAAACAGGCAATCCTTCCTTGTGCCCACTATGTGGAGTGCTTGCCTATGAAAATATTAGACGTAGACTTACTTCAAGATGGGCTAAAACGAAATATGGCTATGCTCGAGCGCCTGAGAACCGAGACAGAGAATATAGAAAGAACAGTAAGCGGCTTAGTTGAAATGGACGAACTGTTAAAGGGAGAGGGAGGCTATGCTATACGCGACTTCTATGCAGAATGTCACCTGCCCTTTCTACAATTCTTCCAGCTGTTTTCAGACACCTATGGCCAGACACTTGAACAAATAGAGTCTGCACTACAATCACTGGAGCCAGATTCGGCTGGATACATAATGCAAGAATTTCTAGAGGGAGAGCTGGAGCAGGGTCTAACACTTATCGGTAACCTGACGGAAGCCCTCACGAATGAGGCTAACAGTATAATGGATAGTGTCAGTGATATCGTGTCCTTGCCGCATCTCGATGACAGTGCTGTCCAAGAGGGTGTCATTACTTCCAAAAAGAAGCGGGATGACACCGTTCAACAGTTGAATGAGTTCGATTACTCTCAGACAGTATCATTAAATCCTGTGGAACAAGATATCCAGACGATGGACACATGGCTAACGGATATAGAAGGAATGTTTCAAAGCGGTCTAACCGATGTCCATTTTCAGTCTAGTCATTGGGGGATATTAGCTTCACGGAACACTTTGAAATTGGAATTAGAGGCACGTAATATTCAGGTTACAGGAAACACAATTGTACAAACAAAGAACCATGACTTGACTACCATGTTTTACACTTTTCTAACAGGCGCACTTCCTCTTCAATTTGGCTACGGAGGGCTTATCCAAAAAACCAATACTTTATATGGTCCTAGTATTCTAGGTTTTGCCAGTCTGCATATTCATACAAACAGTGTAGATATAAATAAAAACGTTCAAAATGAGACGAATGAATTGGACGAAATTTATTCGGCAATGTTACAAAGTAATCCAGAATTGGCCATTGATCATCCGTCTTCAGGCCAGACGTACACTGCTAATGAACCCATTACCTATGAGGGAATGAGGAAAGTGCTAGGAGGAAACGGGTCAGGAACGCCGGATGGATTGTTTGGAATGGGCCTAGGTTTGAAAATAGTGGGTGAAATAGTTGTAGAAGAATTCGTGTTAGATGATCTTTTCACCGTATTTGACCCAGACGCTTCGAAAAGTGAAAAAGCTGTAGCACTATTATCTCTTACACCAGTAGGAAAATTAAAAAAAGTAGCTGAAGGGGCAAAGGAAGGAAAGGATGTTCTAGAGCATATCATCGAAGCTCAAAAAAAAGCGGATAAAGCAAAAGATACGTCAAAGGATGCTAATAAATCCGTGGGGGATGTTGAGGTTAAGGGTACGGATAGTTCTATCCAATATGCTGAATCTGGCGGAAGAAATATATCCCCAGAGCAGTTCTTCAAAGAAGAAGCTATTGCAGAAGAGATGTATGAAAAATTTAGGAATTTAGGAACAGAAGACGTGAATGCTATCGCTAAAAATACGGGCTTTTCTGTTGCTAGAGTACAAAGGATTAAAAATCATATTTTTAATAACTCCCATATAAAGGATTACGGAGTTGGGAGATTTGATCCGGACTTCGAATTAGCTCAAGCATGGCAAAGATTGATTGATGGGAAACAAGTAGATTCTGATATACAATTGTTACATCACGAAATTTTCGAATCAAAATTTGAGAGTATATTCCAGACTAATTATAGAACAGCTCATGACAAAACAATAGAATCTGGAAGGCTTTGGAATTGGGAGAAAAACAATGAGGAGTGAAGATTCATGGCAGTTTTTATTTTAATGTTGAAGGAGTTTGAGGATGAAGAGAGGGTAGTATATCAATATGGACCGAATGAGGATTTAATGGGTCGAATTGAATATGATAAAAAAAATGAAGTAATCAACCAACTATCTCAAATTGATTCACAAGAGTTCGCTGATGAATTCTTCTTTAAGAGAGCAGGAAGACGTCTTTCAAGAATGATTATTAAAGAGAATCAAAATTTTGTTGATCGAACAACTATTGAATCTTGATACTTGCTTATGATTTTAGAAATTTTTAGCAAGAAATATAGCACAGAGTAAGAACCTTGATTGGCTTTTGCCTTTTAAGGTTTTTACTTTCAGATATTTGGGATTAAAAGTAAAATGAGTTTTGAATCAAAAACGAAAGGTTTTTTATTTATCTCATTTTTTTAGGTCAGTTCAATTGGCTAAAAACCTTTTAGGTGGTTTATCATCTATTCCAAGTACCGAATAAATTGCTTATCTATATGAGGCTAATAAAACTCTTATAATCCCTATATATTGTATTATCAAATTATTTAGTACGTAAAACCTTTAAAACTTATGACTATAAAGTATTCTACTCCCAGAAATTAAATTTTCATTCAGTTGTTCCGCTAGTTGAAATCAAATACTCTTTGTACGGTCTGAAGGACATCAAACGAAACTTAAAAGAAGATAGATTAGGGAGATGCTACGATAGCTTCTTTGATCGTCATGGTCTTGTGGGGGAGTCGCAAATAATTGCAACTCCCTTTATTTGGAAAGAGATAAATCCTTTTGGATATATTGTCATGAGAATCTTTATGGTTGGAACAACATTTTTAAAGACAAGGAAAGGTAGAGAGGATTTTAGTTATATGAGAGATAAACAATTAAAAAAAGTTGAGATACCTAAGTGGGGGAAATATTTACGGGGGAAATGGCTTGAATGTTTTGCAACCCACCTTTCAATAGAAGAACAAAAAGACATCTGGCTGGATAATTTTCTTTGGCATTTATGTAGTTGGGACAAGGTTAAATATCTCGAAAAGGATTTATAAACTATGTCAATCCAATAGTTAAAGAATACTATATGTAAAATATTTTTAATTCATATAATTTCATAATTTCAACTAGACAAGTTAGTTGAATAAAAAAAACTACAGCTACCCCAAGCTTTAAGGGTTTGCTGTAGTTTTTATTCTTCCCCAAACATTAGTCAATTGCTATTAAATCAAGATATTTCCAATTACCATCTGAATCTTTTTCCAACAAATAAGTAAAACTATATGCAATGCTTTCCTCTTGGTATGTTTCAACTTCATCATGAGTGACAAGTGCTATACCATCAATTATAAAATGAGTTTCAATACCTAGCGTCTCATACCTTAAGACAAAGTCAATGAATGTACTTTCTATTTCTTTTTTGAGATTCAAGTAATCAGGATAATCTTTGCTATATAGACCAAATAGCAGCTCAACATTTTCTGCATTTGTATATTCTGTAGATGTTTTAAAAAACTCTGTTATTTCTTTTTCTTGTGATATGAAGTTTGAGTCCTTTCTAATTATTTCATAATAAATTGTATAAAGGTCCCCAGCAATTTCTTCATTTTTTATCATATCCTGCAGGCTGAAAAATGTAGCAACATTTGATTCTACTTTATATTGAGGAGCTTTATTAGCAATCAAGCTCTCTAAATTATTTAAATGAATCTTGGTAGAAATTACATATTTCGATGTTTGAAGAGCTTTTACACCTGGCTGTTTATATTTTGTAAGTATCGCCTCTCGTGTTGATTTTCCGTAAACATGATAAAGAATCTGAGCTTGTTTACGAATTTCCGTTGATAAATCATGGTATTTTTGTACAGTTACGTTAGATGTCGGGTCTGAAGAATATAGGTTGTTGTATTGATCTGTTAACCGCTCTATTTTCTTTCCAGAAGTAATGGCATCAATATATGAAGTAGCTCGGGAAAAGTGAATACCAGTATTATTGTGTAAGCGATTTTCAAATTTCTCTTTGTCTTTCCCATTATACTTCTCAATTTCAAAATAAGCTTTCCAGTAAGCATTTTTTGTTAAGTTAAAAACTTTCATATCTGGATTTTTGATTTCCTTCGTAAATTCATATGAAGTTTGCCACTTTAATTCACCTGCATGTTTCTCTGCAGTCTTCAACAAAGATTCAATTTTAGATACTGAAGTAGCTTCCGCATTGGCAAAAGGTACTTGTGTACTAGCGAAAATAATAATTGCTACTACAATAGATAATAATTTTTTCATAATAGTCTCCAATTTTGATAAATAGTCTTATATTATATGTATAAGCTTTATAAAGTATATTATATAAAAATAATATTTACTATATTTACAATAAATATAGTTTCTTAAGTATAAAGTATCCTGGTGATATAACCAGGATATAATACCTAAATTTATAAGTGTATTTAGAAAAACCTTAGCTTTAAGAGGAAGAATATACACTTTTAATCCAGGGATTAATTTAATAAAATCTATTCGTAGAGTTTGGAAAATAGCTATGTAGCAGAGGTTTAAGTTTTTTTAAATAGTGTTTTTTATTTAAATGCTAGTATTCCAAATATGTTTTTAGGGTATGATGGAGGATATAAATGAATTCTTCAAAGAATGAAAGTTCCATAAAATGAAAGTTAATAGAAAGTGTTATATATTATTTTTTGAATAACATTTCTTTTGTTTAGATGGTTTTTTTAATCATGCAATAATAGAGGAATACCGGGACTTAGGTATACTTAGGTTTATTTCATGTTTATATGCATCTCTTTTATTTCTACAAACATTAATATGTCGTATGAATCTGTTTATCCACCTAATCAGTTGGATAATAAGTTTGTTAGTTTTGGTACTTATTTTTTATATAGTTCGTGAAATATAACCTTTAATGAGGAATGGAGAATTTTATAATATAAACAAGGGGTATCAAAGAAGAGTATTTCGTATATCTTAAATCAGCTTCAAACATGTTAATACGAGTAAGATAAGTATAGAGATAGGGGATCAATATGTACACCGATTCAGAAATAAAACGATTATTTACAACAGGAGAATTCGCAAAGCTTTGTCATGTGAAGAAACAAACATTATTTCATTATGATGACATTGGGTTACTTTCGCCTGAGGTGAAATTGAATAACGGTTATCGTTACTATTCATATGATCAATTTGAGTTATTTCATATAATTAATTTATTTAAGGAATTAGATATTCCACTTAGTGAAATTAAAACGCTTGTACATCAAAAAAATCCTAAAGAAACTGTTAATGTCTTAAAAAATAAATCAGTAGAGATTGAGGACAAAATAAAACAACTAACATACTTACAAAAGATGCTGGAAGTGAAAATCAATCTTGCAGAGCAAGCGCTTGAAAAAGATTCAGTCAGTATAACTATTCAATACCTTGATGAAGAGCGCTATATGTTAAGTGAAAATATACTGAATTTAAGTGAACGTAAATTCATTGCAAAATTATCGGAATTTATCCATCACATACAATCCAAGCATTTAGATTTGGGCTACCCTCTAGGCGCAATCTTGCAAAAGCAACAGATTTTAGAGAAAGATTTCTATCATTATAGTCACGTCTATATGAAAGTGAGTGAATATACAAAAGAGGACAATATTCATAAACGACCAGGTGGCTATTATGTGATTGGATATCAGATTGGTGATACAGCTGAAGAAACTTATGCAGGCTTAAAACAAGCTGCTGAGCAAAATGGCTATGATATAGGGTCTAATGCATATGAGGAATACGTATTTGATGGCATATTTTTCGGTGAGAAAAAAGTGCAGGTGACTAAAATATGTTTACAATTAATAGAAAAACAAAATTAGCAGGTGTCTTGTTGTGAATTCAACAGGACACCTTTTTTTAAGTGGAAAATATAAGAGTTTCCTTGACTATACGGTTACCGAATAGTTTAAGTTTAAGGGGAAGGCAATATAAAAGAAGGGTTTTGACATTATGTTCACAGAAATTCGTGACATTACAGATTCAAATAAGCAAGAAATTTTAGGTTTACACATAGCAGATGAACAGGAAGGATTTATTGAAACGGTAGTTCAATGCTTAAATGAAGCAAAAGAGGATCCGAGGTTTATTCCAGTCGGTTTATATAAAGAAAATGTACCAATAGGATTTGCGATGTATGGTCCATTTCAATACCCAGATGGTATGAGAGTATGGCTAGACCGCTTTTTTATCGATGAACATTATCAAGGAAAGGGCTATGGCCGCTATTACTTCAAGTTACTCATTTCATTTCTAGCCGATAAATATTCATGTGAGCGAATTTATTTAAGTGTTTATGAAAATAACCTTGTAGCAATTAAAATGTATGAAAAGTTTGGTTTTAAATTTAATGGAGAACTTGATGTACAAGGAGAAAAAGTAATGGTATTGAATTTGAAAAATATGCAATGGTAATTCCTCGATTCACTTCTCTAAGAAGAATTACTTTAGAAAATGCTCCCTGTCACAGTTATGACTGTTGAGCATTTTTTTCCTTTAACACTCTATAAATGGGATCGTGTTTGTGGCATATCCCTCTTTTCTTCGTAATATAAGTAAATGAAAAATAATACGGAGGGTTTTAATGAAAAAGGTACTAATATTTACTGATATGGGAATCGATGATTCTATTGCATTATATTACGCTCATTTAAATAAGGATATTGAAATTATTGGTGTAGTTGTAGATTATGGTAATGTATCCAGACAAAAAGCGTTAATAAACAGTCAGTATTTATTTCAAGTTTTTAATCTTTCCAAGGATATCCCTATCATTCGTGGAGCGGAATTCCCTTTGACCGGGGAACAGCCATCTTACTATCCTGAAATACACGGTCCGCATGGTCTTGGTCCCATAACGCCAAATCAAGTTCAAGGAATTTCTGTAGGTCAATTTTTAGAAATAGAGCATTTAATAGAAAAATATGAAAATGAGTTAATAATCGTTAATATGGGACGCCTTACTTCACTTGCTACGTTGTTTATTCTTAACAATTGCCTAATGAAAAAAGTGAAGGAATACTATATAATGGGTGGCGCATTTTATGTTCCTGGAAATGTAACATCTTTCGCAGAGGCTAATTTTCATGCTGATCCTTTAGCTGTAGAAATCGTTC
Organism: Psychrobacillus sp. NPDC093200; assembly: GCF_050280345.1. Classification (NCBI taxonomy): domain Bacteria; kingdom Bacillati; phylum Bacillota; class Bacilli; order Caryophanales; family Bacillaceae; genus Psychrobacillus; species Psychrobacillus sp. NPDC093200. The sequence goes on from NZ_JBNNVC010000001.1 coordinate 1,494,633, forward strand.
TTACTAATGCTCAAAACACTACATTGCTCCCATTAAACGCAACTAGTAAAGCTATCATAACGCCACAAATGATTAATTATATAGACTACTTTGATAAAAGCAGAGTTCTCAAACCACTTTTGAAGTTCTATAACAGGGTTTATATGGCGCGAGATCCTCATCTTAAAGGAAGTCCCGTACATGACGTATTGACCCTTATGGCATTCACACACCCAGAATTTTTTTCGTTTTTCTCGTATCCAATACAAATTGAAAAACGTTTAGAAATTGCTTCAAGAGGACAAAGTATATTGGATACAAGCTTTAGTGACAAAAGAAAACATCGCGTAGCACTAGATTTAAACTATCGCAAATTTTTTAATCACTTTCTCTTAATCATGTCAGGTAAACAAGAAGAGTATAATACAATTTGAATTAAATTGTTCATTTATTCGAATACACCATTTCTCACTAGTTCAAAGTCAACTTTAACATTTACTTTCATAGTTTTAAACAACTCATGCCACTTTTCATTGGTAAGCTTGGAATTTCTTACTGAGCTTCTATACGATTCACCAAATCCAAAAACATCGGATTCATATTTTTGACCGATAGAAATTACTCTTGATATTTCTCTTTTTAGGTTATTACTAATACCTTTTTCAAGCTCGTCTACTATTTTGGGGTTGCCTACATCGATGTCTGATCGAAGCTCCAATAACCTTCCCTTAATGGTAATGTTTAAGTCGAATTCAGGAGTTGTCGAATTGACTAATTTCAATTTTCTGTCGGTCTTTACGGTATCAAATGCTAAAGGAATCTCATCAAAAGGATTTTTCATTAATGAAGGGGAGATATCTTCTTCTTTTAGCTTGGTTTGAAAGTTTCCATGTTTATAATTATCTCTGATTATTTTTACAAAAAAGCTATCTTCTGCGGAAAGCCTGCCTGACATATTACCATCTTTGAAAAGGGCAATGCCAGATATTTCAACAAATTCTTCCTCTCTTTTAATAATTGGCATAACAATGTTTCTGCCAGCTGAGTAATAATCACGTGCTACTACATGGAGAGTTGATGAAATCATGTATTCAGATTCAATGTTTTGTTCTAATAATCTGTATATATGTTGTCCAATATCTTCAATGTTTTCATATTTATATTCAAGTAAGGATGACATTGGTCCTTCAACTACTGCCATGTAGACCCCATTGCTAACACTAGCGTTTTCTAAATGGGCATCAATAAAGTAATGAATATCATCCTTAGCTATCTCTTCGCTGAAAAGAATAACTCTCATCTGTCCCACCATAATTTTTTTAGAGAGCTTTCGATTTGTTTTTACACGAGCACCTTTGCTTGTTGCTTCCTCTGCCGTGACAACCTCCACATTACTTTGAAATTCTGGACTCACTTCACGAATAACTGCTGTAGTTTTAATATTTTCTTCTTCACTACCGATATCATAGCCAACTAAAGTGGTTAATCCGATTCTATCAAGAATATTTGTCTCTGCACACCCGACCAAAATAATGCATAGAAAAAGTGTTATTAAATAGAAGCTCAACTTTTTCATTCTTCCTGCTCCTTTTTAGTTGTGAATTTCTTTTTCGCCACAGCGACTAAGTATAAGAAAATAGGGTAGACAAAGACAATATAAAATGCGTATTTGGCAAATTCGTTGTTAAAGGAATTGATTTGAATTCTGCTTTGAACAACTAAAGTACCTATTAAAGCAACAAAGGAGAATAGCCATACGAATTTACTCCCGCTAATTTTTACTATTCGTGTTGTCGCTCTATAAGCTGCCCATACGTAAAAACATAGGTTCGGTATAATAATCAACATCCAGTAACAAACAGCAACATACTCAAATCTTTCAACAAACGGAAAACTTATGAAGCTAAATAAGGTTAAAGTCGCCCAAACTGTTTTAAGTAACTTTCCTTCACTATAATAAGTAATCGAAATCAACATAATAGAAAGATAAACCAATGTAGTAGCTAATAAAGCCAGGTGAGCATGCTTCTTCACCTTTTCTTTTTCCTTTATGTAAGGGTAAATACTATAAAGAATTTCGAAGCCAATAATAGTGAAAGTCATTGAATGAGCTCCTTTTAAAATAGAGCTTATTTTTGTTTCTAAAATAGGCAAGAGGTTAGCAGCTGTTGAATATTCAAGAGGAATTGTTAAAATTGGAAGAAGCCACAACGACAATATAACGCTAAAAAAAGAAACCCCCACAATTACACGGAGCCCACCTGTAAAAGCATAAATCACGATTAACAACAATGTAGAAGAAATAAACCATGTACCTAAACCAGGGAATATCCATGTTTGGATTACTTCAATGTAGTTGCGTAAAATAGAAAAGAAGGCAAAGCTACAATATATAAGATAGGTAGCATTCAATAAATTTCCTATCAATTTTCCATACACATCTTGATGGATACCATATAGGTCATTAGAACCGTATAACTCTAAGGTTTTTATCATAAAAAAAACAACAATATGTGTGGCAAGTCCTGCAATAATTACTGAGATCCAAGCGTCATGTTTAGCATCTTGATACACAACACGCTGAAAACCTTGTACCCCAACACCTATTTGAGCACTATGAATCACAAAGAAAAGTAAAAAAGCATTAAGCATTTCATTTTGGCTAATTTTTATGGAACTTTTCATTATTTCACCTTTTTTCAGGTTTTATAGGCTCTGTATCATATTTTTTCTTATTTTTTGCTTTAGTACTGGTAGGTCTTTTGCTTGTAAATGGTAAGGGCATTCTGATAATACTATTACTCCAGTCTTTTAGACGAGGAGGATAAAATGGAGCGGTATAAGGAGTCCCCATACTGGATTGTCTTAAAAGATGAATAAGGATAAAACAAAAAGCAAGCATAACGCCAAAAAATCCCCAGAATCCTGCTAAAATTATTATTGGAAATCTAAGGACCCTAATTACATTACCCATCATGTAACTAGGAGTTGTAAAAGAGGCTAATGCACTTAAAGCAATAATAATTATTAATATATTGCTGGTAATTCCCGCTTGCACAGCTGCAGTCCCAATTACAATACCTCCAACGATACCAATAGTTTGGCCAATCTTTGTCGGCAATCGACCGCCGGCCTCTCGTAATAATTCAATAATGATTTCTAACAATAATGCTTCAAATACTGGGGGGAAGGGCACCAAAGCCCTTGATTCACTAAGTGGTACTAAAAATGCTTGCGGTATAACTTCGTAATGAAAAGTCAATGCAGCAACGTATAAGGGTGTCAAAAAAATAGATAATACTACAGCACTAAACCTTAATAATCGAAGAAAGGTTGCTATTTGCCATCTAAGATTTTGATCCTCTCTACTTTGAAAAAATTCTATAAACGATTGGGGGCAAATGATTGCCATGGAACTACCATCAACAATTACTCCCACTTTTCCGTTTAATAGGGAATCGCAAAACCTATCAGGTCTCTCAGTAAGAAGAAACTGAGGAAAGATTGACATAGAGTTATCATCAATCATTTGTGTAAGAGCGGCACTATCTATCAAAGCATCAAGTTTGAGGCTCGTAATTCTCTGTCTTAACGAATTGACTATTTCTTCTGAAGCGATTCCGTTCATGTACAATAAAGTAACTGATGTGTTTGTTAGTTTGCCAACTTTGAATTTTTCTAAACTTAGATCGGGACTGATTATGTATCTACGTACAAGAGAAATATTTGTTGAAATGCTCTCATTGAATCCAACCTGTGAACCAATTACTTGAGATTCGTTTTCTGGTGCCGACAAACTACGCGACTCATTTTTAGAGATGCTTGCTAGAACAACTTGAGAGTTCCCTTCCACATGAATCAATACTGTTCCATTTACCATTGATTGAATTGCTTCATCTAGGAGATCTGACAAGTCTATTTCAGGTATGGATAGATTAGCTTTAATGCACTCTGGAGAATCATAACTTTTTTGTTGCAACTCTCGCAGGATATGCTCATTTAAGGTCTGTCCATCCACAAGATTATCAATATAAATAATAACAAGATTAGGAGTAATGTCTCTTACAATCAAATCTGATGGATTGTTTGTTAACTCCCTTATTTCTTTTATAAATAAACTGTTTGAGGCAGAAATAGTTTTTTGCGTGGATTCTGTTTCTTTCCCTTTTTCGACTGAAGGAAGATTTTTAAAGAAAGACAGTTTAAATTTCATATCGTGTATTGTCCTCCTTCTATTCTAGACTTCATATTTAGAATAGGTTATAGAGTTGTTATTTATACTTATGTGGTAATTTTCTTTAACTTTTAACTAAGTATTTAACTACTATCAAACCCAGATGTTATTTAAATTAGATAAAAGCCCACTTTCTCAATGTGAATTGAAGTTTAGTGGGGTAGGTTATCTATCTCCAGGCTATAGGAACGAGATTTGAGTGTTTGGTAGTATTTGATGGTTGATATCGGAAGTCGGGAGTATAGATAAACTTGGATTAATGGGGTTAGAAGTGCAATGAATGGGGTTGAAGCTAATGGATAATTATGATAATCCGGTTAATAATATAATAAGTTATGAAAAACTCTTAGCTTTTTTAGAAGAGGGTAGAGAAATCGAATTTATTTACAAAGATAAAGAGTATTTTATTTCTCATTCTGCTAAAGAAGGTCGAGCGTTATGGTATGGTAAAACAAGATTAAGTGAGTATTTTGCTATGAAAGATGTAAGTAAGTTGGAGGATATAAAAATAAAAGGTGAAAGTATAGCTGATTTACTTAAAAATAAAAGAGAAGAAATTAAGATTCAAACAATATTTTAATTAAAAAAATAAAAACCTTTGCGCATGATAATTAATCCATAATTTGGTTATATTACATCTAAATCCAACTTGGAGTTGTTTTTTTCTGCATTAAGAGTTAGTTAACCGAGACATCAGAAATGGTGCTTTTTTTATTTCCTTGAAAGGTAGTATTAATAATTTGATCATATTACTACTCTTTTTAGAGACAAGGAGGGAATACACTGATAAATATGGAAAAGTAAAGAAGTAGAATGTTAGTGGAAATCGCTGAGCTTCAGAAAATCATACATGAAGTCATTGAAAGTATAGAATTCGTCAAAATTTCTAGGCGGTTAGCTCACGAAAATACTAAAACTACTTTAGGAATCATAAATATTATTAAGTAATTGGACTACTTGCGGACAGTTTAATGAATTTGATTTTCATATCTAGTGAAAAAAAGGAGGGATTGATTTGAAAAGGTTGAAGAGTTTATCATAGTGAATTTTACAGTATAAGATTTATTTTTAGTTCTGCATTTGGTTGGCAAGAAGATATTATTAGGAGGAAAGATGTGCAATGGATAATAAGTTAAGTTATTCTAAAAACCACCCTATAAAAAGTATCATTCTGATTGAGGTCATTTTTTTACTATTGGTTTTTATAGCGGGTGCAATCGCAACTATAAAGCAATTAAGTTACAATTCTCCGATATTAATATCGTTTATACCAACAGCACTAGTGTTAATTATTTATTTTACATGGAAGAGAAAGTGGACTTATTTTGGTTTCAAACGAGAACTGACAAGAACAAATTGGATACCCTATTTACCACTCCTTGTTATTTTGATCGTATTATGTTTTCAAGGCTTTAGTTCTCAACCTCTTAAAACAATTATTTTCTATGTTGGCTTTGCTATTTTAGTTGGTTTTGTGGAAGAAAGTATTTACAGAGGAATAATGATTAAAATATTACTACCACTTGGTATCCTTCCAGCTATTCTGACTTCGAGTATCTTATTTTCTGTCACACACATGCTTAACTTGTTATCTGGACAGAGTATGGGGCAAACTGGACTTCAATTGGTATATTCTTTATTAATAGGTATTGTGCTAGCGCAATTATTTATTAGAACAGGAAATATTTATCCGTTAATTCTGTTTCATAGCCTTCATAATCTAATTCAATTTCTAGGTAGCGGAGGATCCAGTGCAATTCTTGATACGACAGTAATTATTATTTTAGTTGTAACTGCTATTTCGTTAGCATTATCTATGCGTAAAAAATTAGAAACAAAATTTGAACTCATTAGTGAATGAATTATAAATAATATTTAGCACATACACTAATCTCTAAACTGAACCTTAAATAGTGGACACATGAAAAGTGGACCTTTCGGGGTTTTTGTGGTGTTTAGAAGGCAAATCTCGTTATACTATCATTAATAATTATCCGATAACAGTATCTCAGGGGGGCACTGCAAATACGCATTAAGTCCTAAACGACTTACACCTGGGAGTTCTGAAGTACAATTTAGGACAATGCTAAAGAGAGAACAGTAGAAAACTTTGGAGCAATGACTTAGATTAAGGATAAAATACTATCTTCAAACACTAAAGTAATAGAAATAACTGAAAAGACTGCCCCACGTCCAGTAAAACAATGAGACTTTATAATATTCAATATCATTATAAATAAAAATTCGTAGGCGAGCTTCTCTTATTTACTCAGATAACAAATGCTAGTGTTTAGGATTTAGTATTGCAAACATTTGATGGTCTTCCCAGCTTCCGTTTATTTCAACACTTTTTTTTGCTAATCCTTCATTGTGGAAACCAGCTTTTTCTAAAACACGAATAGAACCAATGTTGTCCGGCATTACACCAGCTTCTATTCGATGTAAGTTTAGTTTTTCAAAAGCGTATTCTATAACCAGATTAGTAGCTTCTGTAGTGTAACCTCTACCATTATGTTCTTGGTCTAAGGAATAGCCCAAAAGTGCGCTCTGACGTGGCCCACGGAAAACTTGAAATAATGAGATAGATCCAATAAGAACATCACCGTCGATTTTAAATATACCAAATTGATATCCGATATCCTTTTTTATATTTTCTGCCCATTTTTCAATTAATTCTTTTTGAGTTTCTATAGTCCAGTAATTTTCTGGAAGTGATACAGAATAGTTTTGTTGAAAAGCTCGATTTCTCTTTTCTAAATTTAGTAATTCTTCAGCATCTGAGAGTATAAATGGACGTATATATACATTTAAAGGTTTTGACATCTAATCTTCCTTTCTGTGAGAAATAAACAAAATAAATTATACCATAATGGAAAAAGAAGTAAGACTAATTAACTGATAAGCTTTTTTTAGTTGTTATGAATTAGTCACTTAAATGTTTGGTTTAGTTGATTTATTTATAGGAGAATTAAAGTCTTTAGCTGCTATAACAAAGCTAGAAAATGCGAATGAAGTAATTCAAAGACAGACTACGAGTATTTAAAGAGAGTCGTGATCCACCAATCTTATTAAATAAAGTAAATAAATTAGTTTATTTGTGCATGGAGTTAGTATGTAAAATATTTACTTACTTATATAAACTAATAATATAATGTGTTTAATAGAAGAGGTGTTTTTTTGAAATCCCACAAAATAATAATACTAATAATGTCTGTAATATCTATATTTTTAATATCTATATTTTTAATGTTTATATATTTATTATTCTTTTATGATGATTCACCAGACGAGTATAAAAAATATGATAGAGGAGTTACTATAGAGGTAAATAATATGAGTAATCAGACTTTGCCTGAACTTAATTTTTTATATACTGACGATATTAAAGTAGGAACAATAAAGGACTTAAAACCAGGGGAAACTATAAAATTGAGTGGGAGTAGTAAGGAGATAAAATTTAGTGATGTAAGTTTATATTTGAATTATTGTATTAATAATGGTGAAAAAAAAGTAGATAGTTTAGCATATATGTATTATAAAAAACCTTACAAAGTTGTTGTTATTATAAATGTTATTGGCATAGACCAAAATGGATTGTTAGAGTATGAGTGGAAAGGTTATAACGATTGGTCCAAATTCGGCCCGGAAATAATGAAGTAGAATGATAGTAACAAATAGTCCTGCTCACTTGAAACGTGGGTGGGGCTTTTTTATATACTTTTTCATGTACAATAATATAAATGGTATAATTTTCTATTTAAAATAATGTGTCGTGTTTGCTGAAGAAGGTAAAATGTTTTTCTACAATGAAAATAAATAATTAGGAGAATTCAAATGAGAAGATTTTTTCTGTTATTGTTAGCGTCGGTAGTTCTTATGGGATGTACTCAAAATGCGGTAGATGAAGCAAGTTCAAGGTATTTAGAAGGAATAATAATATTTGATGATAAACACTATAATTTGATACATGGATACTATAATTACAAGGATGAAGAGGTAGAAATAAATAAATTGGACCCTTTTTCTCCAATGGAGGCAGCAGATCAATTTGATACTTTAGCTGTCGCTAAGGAGAGTAAAATAGAGATCTTACTTGAAGATAAAGCATCTCATATCACCGTTCATCAGTGGAATGAAAATGGGCTTATTGAGGAAGTCAAATTAAACGAGAATATATTGATGGTTCCAACAGAGGAAGGCTACTATATATATGAAGTAGTAGGAAAATGGAAAAATGGTGAAACTACTTTAGTTTTTGATATTGATGTTAAATAAAAAGTTGTGAAGTTTTTCTTAAAATCGAGGTGCTTTTGTTAAGTATGACCAGCATTAATATTAAGATGCTTTATTTAGTGCCTTAAGAAAATGGAAGGGAATGAACGTTGTGATTCACTTTGCAGAATTAGGAATTTTTTAATCCAATACTTGCGATAATAATATGTGTAAATTTAGTTAGTATTATAGAAAAAGTAAAAAATAATGAAGATACTTCTACTAATACTATAATTATAAGTTTATCGTTAGCCTACATCGTCTTTAATATTACAATACTTGCTAGCTTCTAAGGTCTTGTGAACTAACGAAGAATTGCGTAAACCTTTCAGAGATGAGTTCAAACCTTGCGGAGACGAGCGTAAACCTTGCGGAGATGAGTTCAAACCTTGCACAAAAGGATTCCAAAGTTCCAGAGATTCGGAAGAACCTTGCCCAATCATTTGGGATGAATTTTTATATCCAAAATGCTAAATCCATTATAAGATATTATGTTTCAAAAACTTTATTTTCGACAATGAATTACAAAGTCCAAGCAGTGCTATTTTTAATTTTAAAAGTTGGCGTAGTTTTTTCATTTAGTGAGTTGTGTACTAGTAGGAAGTCTTATAGATTTGCTTAAAATAAGTTGTATTTCATAAAATTTTTGAAATCATTAAGTAAATTCATTTGATGTGTCAACATTATAGGAGGGATAATTAAATGAAAAAATTGTGCTTACTATTTATTATATTATTAGTAGTTGGAGGATGCTCAGAGAAAGAGGAAATAGGTCAATTAACTAATAAATATGAGAAACAGCTTGATGAGAATCAAAAGGTAATACAAGAGCAACAAAAAGCAATTAAGGATTAGAAAGACGAGATTGAGACATATAAACTAGTTCTACCCACTGACTATAGAACGTCCTTACAGGAAACTGATCGTGAGGCTAGGAATATAATACGACTTATCTCAGAAGGCAAATTTGAAGAATTGAAGAGGGAATATAGTGCTGAATTTGAAATTAAAGATGATGCAATAGATTTTGGTATTCCACAAAACAATCAACCATTTTCAATTGAATTGGCTGCAAATTACATGTATATTGCGAATTTTATTATAGGTACAGATGGAATGGATATAAGCTATTTTATTTCTAGTCCAGATAGTGATAGATACGAATTAATACATATGTCATTTGAGAAAGACATGAAATTTAAATATATATTTGTAGGAGATGCCTAAATAAATAATCTCACAGAGTTAGTAAATGAAACAGATAAATTCGGATTTACTGAAATAATCTCCTTAACTTCAATTGAAAAAATAAGATAGACTGGACATGATAGCTCTTATCTAGATGTATAACCACTTCGCGAAGTGTGGAATTTTTAAATTATAACTGCTCATATTAAACAATCATGCCCAAGTACAGAATATCCACTAAACACCCATTCCTTCAAAATGGGTTTCCTCACCATTTTTAAAAACTTTCAGGTACTCATAGTCCCCTTTGAAATTCAATTTGTAAAACTTATATGTGCCTGCTTCCTCTTCAGAAATAGAACTGTCGTTCAGGTAAATGTTTATCGAATTTTCGTCCGTTTTGATATCTATATCTCCAAAACCTTTTCCATCATCCAAGAAATCTTGATTAAGATACAAAAAGCGTTTATTTTTAGAATCGTTGTACATATAAATACCAGTTCCTGTACCTTTTTCATCATAATCTACAATCTCAATAAAGTTTTTCACATTGTCATTAGTGTTTTCTAAATTAATTTCTGAAATAGTTACTTTATTCTCCCCGCATCCAGTTAAAATGCAGCAAACCATTAAAATTAGTAATAATATTCGCTTCAAACATCTCCAACTCCTTTAATTTTTTTACCGAAACCTTTTCAAAATCTTTTGAAAAACACCAACCAGTGATGGAAAGTGGTTATATTATTTTTATTAATCCTTCAATGTTTCATTCTGTTCATACCTGCTTGCAATTGTTTCTAAATCCAAGGTTTTATAATTTTCCCAATCAACCTCTGCGAAAGTATCAGCTTCAAATCTTATTGCTAATATTTGTTCAAAAGGTTTACTGCCGGATTGGTCAGTAAAGGGTCGGGCATACCATTTAATTTCTACAGTATTCACTTCATCTAATTTGGATAATCCTGCTAACATTTCCCCAGTATCCTTTAACAAAGCGTTTTTCGAACCTTCATCAGCATCTTTGTCGTATATTTTAATTAAGTAAATACCCTCATCTTCATATATTTTATATTCCTCTTTGGTAATTGATACAATAGTAGATTCAATAGCAGTAGGTTCATCACTTCCTTTACCACAAGCAGCTAATAATAATGTTGTTAATAAAACTAATAACTTTTTCAAATAAAAACCTCCGTGTATATATTTACCATAATGGTAATACAAGGAAGAACGGTTGTATAGTCATCTTTTTAATGCAAGGTAATTATTGCTTCTGTAACAGTGGGATCTTGGGGAGTAGCAAGTTACAAATTTTAGAGTGTTTTTCTTTGGGTTGATAACTTAGTTACAAATTCATTCCTATCATCTATTCGGTCATGTAGTTTTGGCGTTGAAATTAATTTTGGTTATAATACAGTTAGTTAGAATTAAAAGGTGGTGCTTATAGTTGGAGAATCTAAAACGATTGTCTGATGCTTCATATACTCATGCAAAGCCAGTAGTTGGAAAGGCGATACTTTGCGTGGGGCGAGAAATTTCATCTTATCGCTAAGTTTTTCTAATCAATTGGCTTTGCCCCTTATTCCAATTTATAATAAGGAGCGAGCAAAATTGAAGTATGTAAATGCACAACAGGTCTTACCTGAAAAACTCATTGTAGAAATTCAAAAATATGTGCAAGGGGAGACATTGTATATCCCCAAGATGGAAAATGATTATCAAAAATGGGGAACAATTAGCGGCAGTAGGCAGCGTTTGGATAGCCGAAATACAGCAATTCGAAATGCTTTTGCTAGTGGTATTCGAATCGAACAATTAGCTCAGGAATATCATCTTTCCGATGAAACGATAAAAAAAATTGTTTACTCACATAAGAAATAAAGTATACCCCATGTAGCTATTACATGGGGTGTTTGTATGTATAAAACGTTTCTAACGGATTCTTGGTCTATTAGTGAAGTCTTTTTTCTTTTAAAATAGATATAATCAACTGTGTAGGAGCGAATTAATATGATAGAAAAATTTATAAAAAATGAGCAGTTCAATTTTATTCGAAAGCAAGTAGCCTGGATTAAGGATAGTACGAAGCAACATTTACCACCGGGGGTACTAGCCTCTGTTTACGAGTTATCCAATGAAAAAATCTCTAATTGTGTGACAGCTTTGACCCCAGAGCAAAAAGAGCTAATGGATTTTTCAAGTTTGAAAACAGTAGAAGCATATGAGCAGGCACTGGAGCAATTACCTAATTATTTATTGGCATTCCCAACAATTAGCGAGCAACAATTGAAAAAGCTTTTTCCGAAAAGTAAAAAATTAAAGCTCCCGGATCTTTCGAATATAGATTTACATCGCTTAACGTATTTAAGCTGGAACGATAGTCGGTCAAATAAGAAATATATATTGTATGAGCTAGATAGCCAATTGGTTGGAATCGAGTGTTCATTTTCACCATCTACAAAGAAAAACATTTGCTCGATTTGTCATTGTCATGGGGAAGTCACACATTTTTCTACGATCACAAAAGCAAAAAAGGTCAACAATCCAGATTATTATAAGTCTATTGGTAATTTAATTTGTGTGAATAGTACCGAATGTAATAAAAATATTACGGATGTTAGTTATTTGGAAGAATTTTTGCGAGAGTCATTGAAAAAATAGATAGATTTGAAAAGCTAAAAAGAGTTATACAAAGGGGGTTTTTATCATTTCTAACCAAGATAAGCCTACGATTATGATATTAGGAACGTTTCATATGAGATATACACCAGATTTATATCGTATGGAGTTTGATGACTTATTTTCGATTAAAAGGCAAAATGAAATAATGATGGTTGTAGATGCAATTAAAAGGTTTAAACCAACCAAGCTTGCTTTTGAAGTTGTTAAGAGTGAAGAAAATTTATTGAATGATGAATATGAGAAATTTTTAGATGGCGAAATGAAATTAAAGATTGATGAAATACATCAATTTGGCTTTCGAATTGCAGCAGAACTCAATCATATTAATAAATTTTTATTAAATAGATTTACTTGTATATTATATTGTTTTACTTTAAAGGGGTATGCTCTTTCTAATTGAACTACAGATGTAGTTTATTTAAAGAAGGTATCCCTTTTTTTGCACGTTGCTAAAACATGGAGAATCAAATAGCTAAATCATTACGGGATCCATTTTTACTAATATTATTTATATAACTTTGAATTTGATTTAAAAATTTTACTTTATACATACTATTTTTATTAATTTTGTTATCTTGCTATTACATTCTAAACATCTTATTTTTTTCTATTTATGAGGTTAGAGTGTTTAAATTCAAAATGAATTAGAGAAGCGAGGATTTGCAAAGCTTCCAGCAATATTAACAAAAGAGGAATGCGACTTCATCATAAAACTTTATAGTGAAGAGAAATCATACAGGACAACAATCAATATGACAAGATATCGTTTTGGGAAGGGGGAATACTACAAACATACCAGTCTGAGTATACTATTCTGAAGAATTGTAGTTTGATGTGGTTGTATCTTTCAACGAAGCAGCCTTAGATACGGTTGGCATAATTGCAAATATTTTTAATGTTAAAGACTTTTCTTTCAAAGCTAATATGATAACCGACAATAAAGACATGATGCATGATATTATAGTAGGCAGAGACTTTTCGATAGATTCGAAAGTTTGTAACAACATAAAAGATATCGAAATTTGGAGCTAAAGAGGTGGAGTCACGCATGAAATTAAATAATCAAATTAATACTTTGAAGTTAAATCGTTTTATGAAAACTGAAAATGAAATTCTGTTATTTGAAGAAGCATTAGAAGAAATAGGAAAAACAGATGATTATCATATAATTGCAAAGTTGATTGAAGTATTAGAGGATGACACAGAACATGAAGAAGTAATGTGGGGGCTTGTACACACAATAGAATATTTAAGTGAATTTTCTCCAAAAGAAGGTTTAAAATCACTAATAAATGCCATTCCAGATAACATTGAAAAATGTAGAGGGTGGTTAGAAATTTTGCATTTTAGGATTTTAAACCATGATGAATATAGGAAACTATATGGACTAGCATTAAAAGAGATTGATGCTCAAAATCAGAAGATTGTATTGAACTTATTAAATGATATCAAGAACGAAGCCCCTGATAAATTTGGAGTCAAAGTTGAAGAGATAAAAATAATCTTGTTGTACTAACACTGCCCTTGATTTTAAAAGAATACTGCCCTGTTTGTTGAACTTATTAAACTAACTGGTGCTTTAGCTAAATATCTATTGTCTAGAACATCAAGAAAAGACCTGCATTCATTTAAATCCTCTACTTTTTACTGATCTTTCGTCAATTTATAAAATATTGTAATACTCATTATTCCCATGATACCCATCATTAAAGTTAAAACTATGGCAGGTAACCAACTACTAATAATCATAAAGATTCCAGCTGTACTAATCCCGATAATGGAGGATATTTCATAAAATGCCAGATAAGTACTACGTGATTCGTTTGGTACAAGATTAGCTAATAGAGTTTGTTTAATCGGCATATACATTATTTCACCAATGGAAGCAAGTAGCATTGCTAATATTAGTATATAGGGAGTTGTGTTAAAGCTTATCACAACATATCCTACAAAAAAGAAAAGAAGACCTATGAGGAGAATACTTCGATCCTGGAACTTTTGCATGACTCTACCGATAATAACTGTCAAAAATACAACAAGAAGGGTGTTTTCTGCTTTTAATAATCCTAAAAGATTCGCTCCATCAATTTCCCATGAAAGGTTAATAAAAAAAGGGACTGGATTGTTAATTTCTTTGGTAAGTCGAACGCCTATATAATTTGTCAATTGCTCTTCCACGGAGATTATAAAAAGGCTAGCGATGGAAAAAATGGTGAAGGCCCGTTGAGAAAATATAATTCTATAGGAATGAATAATGCTTTTAACACTAGAATTAGTTTTCTCATGGTTCGCTTCTATGTTAGGGGTATAAGTTTCCTGTATAAACAAAAAGGTGATGAAAACCGAAATTAAAGTACATAGTGCTACTCCCAAAAATAAATAAAATGGATAATCAAAAAATAAAAATGCGCCTATTAAACTACCAATAGCAATAGCAGTATTACGAATCCAATATGAATATGTATAAACAGTTCTTCGATCTTCAGGAGAGGTTATATCGATGATTAAGGCTTGATATACTGGCAAAGACGATCCAGAGCTAAATTGAATAAATAGAAAAAAAACACAGGTGACATAGGGGGATAAATACCAAGGTGAATTGGCAAATGCAACACCTATAAATCCTAAAAAAATTATAAGTTCAGCAGAAAGAATAACTTTTTTTCGACCAATTCTGTCGGAAATGAATCCACCCATCAGTGAGCCAATTACATTAGCCAGCATAACAAATAAAAATAATATACCAGTAACCAAGGTACCTACCTGATGAGAAAGATAAATTATTAAATAAGGTATCACAGCCATGGTAGCTAAAGATGTAATAAATAATAGAAGTAAACGAATGCGAATTGTCGGATGAAATTTATTGAAACTCATTTTTTTATCTCCTTTATTATTGATTGATTAATCAATCGTTATTTTGTTAAAAAGAATCTATTTGGAATTAACTCCAAATAGATGAATTGTTGAGGGTATAAAGCGATCCCACATAATACTAGATTCATTGTCTGTTGTATTTAGACGAATACCGATCAAAAGACTAGTGTAAAGAGTAGCGACTATAGATGGATCTTGTTGTATAAATAAATTATTCTTTTGCCCGTTTTTGATTAATAGAATGACTTTTGCTTTAAATTCATCATGAAAGACATCTAGTTTCTCAAATACTCTAGGGAATCGCTGATGCTGACCAACAACCTGAACAACCAATCCAAGATAGTTATTGATACCTGCATAGAGTCTTATATGAGTTTTTATCATATTTTCTAATTCATTTAAAAGGTCTTTTGCATCTGGATTAAATGCTAATACTTGGTTTGATAATTCCTCGAGAGGTTCTACAACAACAGTATAAAAGAGCTCTTCCTTATCTTTAAAATAAGTAAACACACTGCCAAAGCTAACCTTTGCAGCCTCAGCAACTTTTTTTATAGTTGTTCCTTCATATCCTTCCGTTGCAAAAAGGTAAGTAGCGGAATCTAATATTATTTGTCTTCTAGTCTGCATATTCAGTATTTGTTTTTCTGATAAAGGCATTATACTCCTCCTTAATGAATGATTAATCAATCGTCTGTTGTTAATAATATCTCTCTTTTTAATAGATGTAAAGTATTTTATTGCAAATTTTAACAAAGTTATTTGGATTGGAATATTTCTTAGTACCCATTTTCTTACTGAACGGACGGAACAGTTTAGTTCAACAAGAAGGTAGGTGAATTTGAAAGGACATCCAAGTAGTTATTATAAGAAAAGTATTCAAGTAATGGGTTAGTTGAATAAAAAGTTTAAGTAACCATCAAGTAAATCACTAGAGTGGAGTGTTGTTAATTGATTCTTGTAATACTAACTTTAAATGGAAAGTGATTTATTAATAGACTTAGGGTATGGTGAAACAAATAGAATGATTTCTATTCATTCTGATTTTTATTAAAATAATGAAATGTTGCATTCTTTGGCAATACACTTTTAACCATTTTAATTTCATTTTCATTAGGATTCTCTATATTAATTTCAGAACCCCAATGTGAAGATTCAAAGAATAAATTGCCCTTAAATTTTAGAAAGATCGAAAACCATTTTACTTCTCCGTGATTATTTAAACTTTCTTTTAAAATATAGTTAATTAGATTTTGATTTATATCCCCAACAAAACTAACCATTTTTAAACGGTCTAAACAAATTTTTTTTAGATCCGTTTTCAAACTTAACTCTTTAATAGTTTCGACTTCTTCGTTCCATAAATGAAATTCTATAGAGTCTGCAGATTTTATAAAATATTTAATGAAAGAAAACCAATATTTATAATCTTGCGTGCCATTTTCTTCTGAAAAATTTACATAGATAAAAAAATTATTCTCCATCCAATCCCACCTCATATTTTTAAGTTACTTAATGTACCATTCAATATCCGCTGATTCCCTTTAGAGGATGCTCCATAATCTTGCCATTAGCTTAATAATAAAATTATACACTAGCATATGATCCAACACCTGGGTCAGAATGGATCCCACTATTAACAGTTGATTCAGATGAAAGTCTTGAGTGGTGTTGGCATGACGGCGATAAATTAATGATATTCATTGAAAAAGAACGACTAAATAATTTTGACTTTAGTAGGCTAAAGTCAGATGCAGGCTAAAGAGAAATATATATGTAGATCTAGTGTCTTCTAAAACTTTTGCTCTTTTTAGAATTTTTTTACATCTGTTGCTAAAAAATAATTCCAATTTATACTATTGACGGTTTAAATTAAACTTGTTATCATTCTCCTAATGTTTTTAAAAGAATAGATATACCTTGTATAATTTCAAGAATACGGCTTGAAAGTTTCTACCAGCTACCAATAAATAGCTTGTCTAC
The DNA here is from genome assembly GCF_050280345.1 of Psychrobacillus sp. NPDC093200. Taxonomy (NCBI): domain Bacteria; kingdom Bacillati; phylum Bacillota; class Bacilli; order Caryophanales; family Bacillaceae; genus Psychrobacillus; species Psychrobacillus sp. NPDC093200. The sequence goes on from NZ_JBNNVC010000001.1 coordinate 1,511,848, forward strand.
AAGGAATGGGAAATTAATGATGTTTTTTATTCCATTTTTTGTAGAAAAGCTTTGGCCAATTAGTGGTCAAAGCTTTTTTTATATTAAGAGGATAATAAAATGATTTGGTTGGAAAACTAAATTCGAAGTCATTCCCTTTCAATTCTTAATTATAGGAAATAGGAGATTACAACAACATGAGAAACTTTTTTAAATTTATAGAACGGAACACTTCCTATAAGCAGGAATCACTCGCAGGGATAACGACTTTCCTATCTATAGCTTATATATTAGTCGTAAATCCTATTATTCTAAGTCAATCTGGGATGGATAGTGGAGCTGTATTCACGGCAACTGCTCTTACTGCAATCATCGGAACACTACTTATGGGTTTACTTGCTAACTACCCAATCGCAATTGCACCTAGTATGGGATTGAATTCATTTTTCACTTTTTCGGTCTGTATTGGGATGGGAATAGAATGGCAAGTCGCTTTGACTGGTGTTTTTGTTGCGGGAATCATTTTTATGCTTTTAAGTTTAATGAAAATCCGAGAGAAAATCATCAATATCATTCCACTGGATTTAAAATATGCAATAGCTTCTGGAATTGGTTTCTTCATCACATTTATTGGGCTAAAAAATGGAGGAATTATTACTGGCAATCCAGATACATTTGTTTCCATCGGAGATTTAACTTCACCTATGACCCTACTAGCAATTATTAGTCTTATCCTTACTATTGTTATGTTAGTTCGTGGAATAAGGGGCGGAATTTTCTACGGGATGGTCATTACAACGATTATTGGTATGATTTTTGGATTAATTGATGTTCCTTCATCAATTGTTGGAAGTATACCGAGCATTAAACCAACATTTGGTGTTGTATTTTATCATTTAGATGAGATTTTTACACCAGAAATACTGACAGTTATTTTCACTTTTTTAATCGTTGCCTTTTTTGATACAGCTGGCGCATTAATTGCACTTACTAGTCAAGCAGGAATGATGAAAGGTAACACGATTCCAAATATCGGAAAAGGTCTACTTGCTGATTCTTCTGCTGGTGCAATTGGCGCTATTTTAGGTACATCGACACCTGCTACGAGTGTTGAATCTTCCGCTGGTATTGCTGTCGGAGGAAGAACAGGCTTTACGTCTGTCGTGATTGCAGCTTGTTTTGTAATTGCTTTATTCTTTTCACCACTAGTTGCAGTTATTTCAGTCGAGGTTACAGCAGCTGCATTAATTATTGTAGGCGCATTAATGGCAATGGAGATCAGTAAAATAAACTGGACTAAATTAGAAATTGTCATTCCGTCATTTTTAACAATTATTATGATGCCTCTTACTTCTAGTGTGGCAATCGGAATCGGATTGGGTTTTGTTCTTTATCCAATTTGTTTAGTTGCACAAAAGCGTTTTAAAGAAGTTCATCCAATCATGTATATACTTTGTTTATTATTCATTTTATACTTTGCTTTTATCGTATAGGCAGAGAATTAGAGGACTGTGAGAATACAGTTTCTGGGTAATTAAATTAAAAGAGACATAGATTAGTTCAGCTAATTTATGTCTTTTTTATTATATGAACATAGCATCCATATTTTGCTCATAGACTACTTTCGATACATCACGAACTCTAGTCACACTTAAACCTTGTAATTAGTAGAATAGGTGTTATTGTATTATAAATACTAAAACTAATGCCTCGATAAAAATTTATATTTTAAAGATTAAGGAGAATCTCATGAGCTGGAGCAAATTGAAGAAAAACTTGGAGAGTTATCTCTGTCCTGCATTATATGGAAGGGTTGAATACAGTGCAAGCAGCTACCGTTATTTACCTGATAAATCCGGACTTTGTTATATTACGGTAGATAGAAAGAATGTACTGAATATGAGTGATAAAACTAACATAATCAAATGGTATCTGACTGAGCAGGAAATAAAAAATGATTCAACTATCCAAATACCTATCAACATTGAGGAAATTGAAGCGGTGAAAAAAGAAAGCAATGGTATAATTCCGGAAGATCGTTTACAAGTAATTGCAAGGGGTAGAAAATTATCAGAATATGCAAAGGAGCTTTTGTCAGCGCAGTCATCATTAAGCAAATCAAATTTTGTAATTGTAGCTAATAAGTTTTTATCCACTCCTATAGAGGAAAGCATAGAGAGTAATGATATATTATTGAATGTTCTTGCTTTGGTAGACAGACGGCTTGGCAAAAAACGAATTTTAAACATGTCGGAGAAGATGAAGTTAAAACATCCAATTGTGCAGTATTTTTATAAACTACGGCTCAGTACGTTATGATAATAAAATAACGTGAAAGTATGCCACAATCAAATGGAATAAACCAAAACCAAGAAAAATATGCTTACATTAAAGAGTTTCTTACCTTATTGAGTAAGAAACTCTTTAATGTTTTTGCGTCGTACTATGGTTTAAGCCCCGAATATCGACTACGAACTTAGTAAAACCTTATTTCACTTATGGGCTTCTGCACATTTCAGACAAACTACCTGCTGAAATACAGTAAATCTTAAAATTTACTATTATCAATAGGCTAACAATAATGTTAGTCTATACTAGTTCCGAAATTTTTAGAATGAACAATATGAAACTATTATAGGAGAGTCCTAAAGTGAAAAAGAAAATGAAATATTTAATTATACTTTTAACGGCCATCTTAATGGTTGGTTGTACAAACGTAGAAGACGCAGCCATTTCAGATGTAACAATTCCTCAAGACATACCCACAGAATCAAATCTAAATAGTGAAAAAGAAGAAACTACCCCTACTGTTGTGGAACCAGTAATTGAAGAAGTATCAACACAACCAAATGAGAATCTTTTTTCAGGATACAAACTTATCGAAGTTGATGGGGGAGATTTGTCCGGACATCGTGAATCTATCGTGGTCGTTGACATTGGTTACGGGGAACGTGAATATTGGGCATTTACGAATGAACACGGGCAGCTAGTACGTGTCATTGCTGAAGAAATCACTCTACAAGATGACAGTACCGAGCCTGTATTATCGTCTGGCAGATACTACTCTGATGAGGCTAAGGTGCCGGGTGTTGAAAGTGACTTTTTAGATGAAGGACATATCATTGCTGATTCTCTCGGAGGGGTATCTAATGCTTATAATATTACCCCACAAGAAAGTACACTTAACCGACATGGTGATCAAGCGTATATGGAAGATGCCATTCGTAAAGCGGGTGGAGCTACTAATTTTGTAGCAATTATCACATATCCTAATACAGAAACGCAGATTCCCTCAAGCTATCAGTATACCTATACGATAATGGGTAACGAGATCGTTGATACATTTGACAATGTGAACCCTGATGAAGTAAATGCATCCCTTGGTTTAACAGAGAGTGAACCTTCCAGTTCAACCAGTTCCAACACAAACGAAGATATTTCCAGTGTGGATACAAACGGTAATGGACAGGTAACCATTAAAGAAGCAAAAGCAGCAGGGTTTAGTATGCCAATCACCAGTGATCATTGGTTATACCCATATATGCATGATAATGATAAGGACGGTATGGTAGGTGAGTAAGTTCTTAGAGCTAAAATAGTGATTCAAAGAACATAATGCATCACTGAACATTAGAGGGATTCAACCAACACATATTACCTGAAAAGAATTATGGGCACTTTTTCGTCAGATTACAAGTTAAGCCAGAAAAACAGATAAATAAAAAAAGGGAGATTGTTTTTAAGCAAACTCCCTTTTTCATTTGAATTACCCACTTGCTCATGATAATGTAAAGAATAATATAAGGTTTAATTTTACTACACAATATTCACTAATTTTAATACTAGCGATGATTTCAATTGGGCCAATATGGGAAGAAATATATTTTAGAGGAATATTAATCATATACTCTAAAATTAAACTTCCAGCTTGGTTAAGTGTGTAATCTTATATATTCCCTCTAGTTTTCTTTAGCTTTATACACGCGGACTATCCATTATTCGGTTTGTTATTAGGTATTATTTTAACTATTGTTGTATTAATCAATCTGATTTGCATATAGAAAATCATAAATATTATCCTCCATTAGATTTCAATGCATGGTATGAGGGATACTTGATTAACAAAGGAAATCCTGATCCCAAAATACAACCATCTATTGGACCTGAAGAGAAGTATGGAAAAACATATAAAAGGGGATTACAGAAATTTAGTGATTTCTCTGACCCAAATTACTATTTGGGTATGGCTATTTTTCATGAAAATAAATACAACAGAGATGGCGTTTATTGGTTTGGTGGCAATAGTTATGCACTTAAAGAAGAAGGGCAAGTAAAAGCCTACTTTTATTATGGACAAGACTTAGTAAATGAAGCAATAGATCGTATTGGCCCCAAAGGTACTTTTCCATTAATGAATAAAGTCATGTGGGGGAAAACGGAACTATGGAAAGGGCAACTTGGAAAAGTAACTATCAAAAAAACTGTGACTTTATGGAAACGTATAAACAATGGACAATTAGAAAAAGTGCGAGAACTAAAACAAGGTGATGAATTTAGAGTGTACAGATATTTAGTTGAAGAAGAATTATATGGAGTTGGGTCTGGAATGTATTTAAAGAACAATTCATCTGAAATACTCTATGAAACTCCATCTAAGAAAAACATACGTCTCATTAGAATCATGAATGGTGAAGAGTAATATATCCAGATGAGACTACATTGGAACTTGTTGCGTCGTTTGAAATAACTAATATTTAACTGAGAACGTCCAAAATGGGCGTTTTTTTTAGTTGCAGAAAAGTATGAAGATTAATGAAAATGAATTTAAATGCTTTAAAAGGACGTTGATAATATTTTAATTGACTATACTAAAGTAATGTATAAATATGAAAAAATAAAAAATATATGTACAAAAAAGGAAGAAAGTGCTAATATTCATTTTGCAAGTAGTAAATAAGACGGAGGAACATTATGAAGATACCATTAAAAAAACTGGTAGGCACTTTGAGTTTGGCACTTATTTTCTTTAGTTACCAATCAGTTTCAGTCTTTGCAAAAGATTTAACAATAGTAACTGTAGAAAAAAGTGATGAAAATCAGGAACTAATTGTGTCTGAGGATTCAATCGTAAATGCTGAACTAGGGACATTAATACCTAAAATGATTGTTAAAGATGGTGCTGAAATTGTTGAAATTAATGCTGAAGTCCACACTCTTGAAGTAATCTCACAAAATACAGTAGAACTAATAGGTGATGGTAACATTACTGAAGTTATTATTTCTACTCAGAGTAATGTAGCTATTAATACAACTGGTAACATTAACAAGCTTCAAATTACAAACAGTGCTTCAAGAATCGTAGTTAAAGAAGGTACTAAAATTGCTGAATTAAGAATTCCAGTAGGGACAAAAGTAACTGACATTATTACTAACTATGAACAAGCAAAAGACAGATTTGAAAATATTATAGGTGGTGAATCAGTTCAACCAGAGAGCCCTGAGTTAACAACACCTCCAGCAGAAGAACCGCCAGTAGTTGAAGAGGAGCCAACAACACCACCAGTAGTGGAGGAGGAACCAACAACGCCACCAGTAGTGGAAGAAGAACCAATTTCTCCTCCAGTAACAATGTCAATGGCGTACAATGACAAGCCTATCGAACCGGTAACAAGTTTATTAGAAGGTTATATGTGGAGTCTTTTCCGAGTAACTTTGACAGGCGATACGTTTAAATCAAACTTTAGAGTTGATAATGTTCAATTCGGAGGCGATTTGGCTGGTTTATCTATTAATGGATATGTGCCTCCTGGAAGTTCTTATTGGGGGTTAGGTATGAATGAAGTAATTTTAGATGGAGTAAATGGTACAATAACCAATGAGACTGGTCATGGTACAATTACATTAGACGGTACATCGTTAGAGGGTGGCAAGAGCGTAACATTAAATGTCACAGTCAGTGCTCCATAAGAAATAACTTAATATCAACAGAGAACGTCCATCTGGGCGTTCTTTTTATTTTATAAAAAGGGGTGAGATGATGCCTAAAGGAAGTCAATCCATGTATGAAAGAGTTAAAACTCAAGGGGAGTAACTTGATAACCACGAAGAACGACTAACTGATCATGATATACGTATAGAGATATTAGAAAAAGGAAAGCAAGAACACGAAGACCGTTTAAAAACACTAGAAGAGGCTTCAATGCGTTTAGAAAATACAATATTAACTGAAAACAAAGAGACACGAACAGTTATGAGGGAGCAAGCTGATAAGATGTAGAAGTTTGTTCTAGTAGAAAATGCAATGAACTATCAAAGTGCTCAAACAACACAGGAACATGAGATAAAAAAGCAAGAGCATGAATTAACAAAGAAAGAACATGACTTGAAAATGCAAAGAATGAACACTATTGCGACAGTATTCTTAAAAATATGCGGTGGCTTTTTTACTCTCTTGTCTTCTGGCGGAGCTCTATATTACTTAATCACAAATTATTTTAATAACTAGGAGGTCATTTATATGACAGGCGATAAATTAAAACAATACGTAGCATTATTTGGAGGATGGCTATCAGCTGTCCTTTTGTTTTTGGGTACTTTAAATGTTTCTTTAGAATGGTTTAACCAAAATAGTATCGTCGCTTTTGTAGTTGTTTTAGGGACAAGTGTTCCATTTGTACTTGTGATGTATGTAGTATGGAAGAACACTTATTTAATGAAGAAAAATGCTAAAGAACAGGAAGAATTATTAAAACGTCAGGGGATGAAGTAATGGTATCTTTAAACTATGAAGTTAAGCATATTAAAAAGCACCATACTACCCGAACTGGAAACAAATTATTAAAGGTGATGGCAGATGTAATTCATTTTACAGCAAACAATGGTGCTACTGCTGATAACCATTTCACTTATTTCAACACTACTTTACCTAATGCGAATGATAAGTTACCTACAGATAAGTGAATAACGTAAATAAGGATATTGCAAGTGTTTCCAGCACTGATAAAATTATGTGGGGGAAAACAGAGCTTAAAAAAGGACAGATAGGTAAGCTTACAATACTCAAGCCTATTAATCAGTGGTCTGAAAAAGATGGTGAGCTGGGCAATGTTGGATAAACTAAATAGCAAGAAATAGCACTAAGCCCTGCTCACTTAATTGTGGGTAGGGCTTTTTTTATTTATTCTAATAATCTAAAAAATAATTATTCCATTATGGACTCTATAATCAATTATGTAATATAGAGCGTTCTTTTTTGTATGAATAAAAACAAAACCATTAACATTCCTCAGTATTAGAATGTTTTATATTAGTTTAATATTAGAAAAGCGGAAAATTATACTATTATGATTACTCGAAGATATTCGACTAAAGGGGAGAAAATATGAAAAGAAAGCTATAGAAAGAAATAATGGTTACTGTTTTATTCGTTTCGACAATATTGTCATTTTCACCAATTGTTCACGGAAAAACAACTTCCGTCCAGCAGTCAGATGATGCAATAAACAGAATAGGAGTTGAAAGATGTTGAGAGAAGAAGGGCAATCATCAAGAAAGAATTCTTTATTCCGTACAAAAAGATTACGAAAATACTTTATAATTTTTGCTTTAACAACAATATCTTTTGTTACGGGAATATCAAATGCATTTGCTGCAACCATAGTAGAATTTGATTACACAGGTCATGTACAGAGTTGGATTGCACCAAAAGCGGGGAAATATCAATTAGAGGTATGGGGAGCTCAAGGAGGCCAGTCGGGTTGGAATGGAACTGAAGGAATGAAGGGAGCTTATAGTTCCGGAAGTATTGAATTAAAAGAAGGCGAGAGTTTGGAGATTTACGTAGGTGGAGCAGGTAAACCGGGAAATTACGGTAATCATTCTAGTGGCGGTTGGAATGGTGGAGGTGAAGGTGGACTATATCATGGAGGTTCAGGTGGTGGAGCTACAGATATCCGTAAAGATGGAATATCAGACAATGACAGAATTATAGTGGCTGGTGGCGGTGGAGGCGCAGGGCAGGAAAATGATCAAGGTTTTTCAACGGATATTGGTGGTAACAATTCCTCTACAGGTGAAAAAGGTATTTACGATAATGGTGGTGGCGGCGGTGGATTTCTAGGTGGCAAAAGTGGAACAGGAGGTCCTGATGGCCAGAATTCTGGGACGGATGATCAAGGGGGTTCTTCTGGTTCATCTTTCTTTGGGATATTAAAAGATGGTGTTATCCAATACTATGTAAGAGAAGGAAATGGTTACGCTAAGATTACTCTTATTGAACTGCAACAAGCTGTAAAAGAAGGGAAAATAGTAGATACCACTCCACCAAAGACAAAAATTGAAATAAACTCTAGCCCGCTTGTTGAAGATTTATACAATTCGGATTTGACAATTTATTTATCTGCAACTGACGATATATCAGGGGTAAATCGAATTGAATACAAAATAGATGGTAGTGAGTGGATCCCTTATAATGAGGTTGTAATTCTTACTAAAGACGGGGTCTCAGCATTTGAATACAGGAGTATAGATAACGAGGGAAATACCGAAGCTACGAATTACGTTTCAATAAATATAAAAAAATAACATCAAATTTGGTGGCTATATTAGCCACTTTTTTTTATTTTCATAAAATCCCTAGTTGAAAAAAACAAACAAACGTTCGTGTAATGAAGTAAAAGTAACGGGCAAGTGTTCGTTTTTTAATTTTAAGGTCGATGAAATCCAATCAAGTATCCGAAATGATCTACATGAAAAACAATGGTGAAATCAGTAAACGAAGAGTAAAGGTGCTAAGTGTTTCAAAGGATTCATTCCAGGCTTATTGTTTCTTGAGAGGTACAAAAAGGATATTTAAAATTGAGAATGTACTTGCCTTTGTTCCTATTATATATAAAGAAAGAACGGTGATTTAATGAAGAAGAGACAGCAGGATATTTATGATTTTATTGAAGAATACATATCTGAAAGACATTACTCACCTACAGTAAGAGAAATAGCTAATGCAGTTGGATTAAGTTCTACATCTAGCGTACACGGACATCTGAATAGAATGAGAAGAAGGGGTACATTGATTTTATTGATTCTCGTCCAAGGACCATACAAATAACATAAAAGGGAGTATGGTATATGAGCATACATGATGAGTTTTTCGAAGAAATCAAAAAATCAAAGTATCCAATAGATCCACGAATAAATATTAAATGGGGAACATCTATGATGCTTACCGAACATGTGGTAATGCTGCGTGATTATCATGAAGAAGTTAAAAGAGAACCTAAGCCAGAGTTAACTGAATACGACTATGTAACATTATCTGAAGCAATTGAGCTAGCTTATACTACAAAAGGTGACACGAAAATAAAGCGCTGGAAGGATGGACAATTTATTTATAATAGAGGAATCATCGAGGAATCATCGAGGAAATAGATTTAAAGCCTAGAAAAATACAACTGCAGGACCCCTTTTATTCCCTATCATTAAAGTTAGATGAAATAGTCGATGTAACTATAATGGATTAAAGGTTGTGAATGTATTGGATAGAACGGAAGAACTATTAAATAAATTATTAGATGAACATTCTCTAGAAGTAATACTTGGTGCATTAGAAGAAATGTCACGTATGAATAGAGAAGAATTAATTATAAATCGAGCTGAATCTACGGAGCCCGAAAAAGCTAAAAACTACAAAAAAACACGTTTTTAATAAATGTATCGTTCACGAAAGAAGGATTTTCACTTGTATTTTAGGTAATAAATTGAATTAAGAAGAGCCTTAAACCATTGAGGTTAAAGGCTTTTGACTAGATGGTCCCGACTGGTCTCGAACCAGCGCCCCCCACCTTGTCGAATTTGTAAACCTTATATAACCTGGTTACATTGATTCGATTAAGTTAAATAAGTCAGGTCTTATAGGGTTTTCAAGACAGTGAAAATCATTTCAGTAAATTAAGATCAGTACAGAAAATTAATTGTGCTGACAAATTGCGGACAAAAGAGTAAACAGGTGGTCTGTATTACTCTCTAGATAAAAACAGATTGCTACAGGTTCGGTAATAACTAACCGTTAAGATGACTTATTGGTTAAATAGTTAGAATGGGTTACCTAATAGAATACTCTCTACGTGTATAACAAGATATATTCATTAGACCCGACATTGTATAAATAGAAAGACCACATTAAGAGCAAAATTATTAATGACAATAGTAATAAAAATCTATATTTATCACTCCCTATCTAATTACTATTTTCCTTCGTCAGTAGTGAAAGAGTATCAGAATATTTTATGTATACTTATACGTAAGGTTTAATTTCGCGATTATTTTAACTTATCCCTTTACCTCTTTGTGCGAAAATGGAATATTATAACTATTGATAGTTTGCTAGAGGGGGAGAAGAATGTTCACCTATGGGGCATTATTGTATACTAAAAGATATAGTGAAATGAGTTTTTCTAACCATGTGATGAGGACAAGCCTATGAAGGTATTGGATGTAGATTTATTGCAAGATGGATTACAGCGAAACATTACAATGTTAGAAAGATTAAATACTGAAATAAAAACAATCCAGCGTGGAGTCGAAGGACTAGTTCAGATGGAGGAACAATTAAAAGGAGAAGGAGGAGGTGCCATTCGCTCCTTTTATGAGGAATGTCATTTACCATTTCTTCAGTTTTTTCAATTGTTTTCCCACCATTCTCAACAAGTGCTTTATCAAATTGGCAAAGCTCTTCACTCACTTGAACCGGACCCATCAGGTTACATATTAGAAGAATTCTTAGAGGGAGAACTGGAGCAGGGATTGACACTTATAGGCAAACTAACCGCTAGTCTAACAGCCGAAGCAAACAGTATCATGGATCAGGTGAGTGACATTGTATGTCTGCCCCATTTAGATGATAGCGCAGTGCAGGAGGGGGTTATTAGTTCTAAGAGAAAACGTGATGATACCCTCTCGCAACTGTATGAATTTGATGCAACACAGACGACTGCTTTAAACAATATGGAACAGGATATTCGGACAATGGAAACATGGCTCTCTGATATAGAAGGGATGTTTAAAAGTGGGCTAACGGATGTTCATTTTCAAGCAGATAACTGGGGAGCATTGACTGCTAAAAATAATTTGAAGACAGAATTGGCGTATCGTACATCTCCTATTGCCGTACTTTCCTCCATAATGAATAGAGAAAATCAGTTGACGACTATGCTCCATGCATTTATAGCTGTAAATGGTCCAATACGATTTGGCTATGGTGGTTTAATCGGGATACACAATCCTTTTGTGGGTACAGATATGCTTGCCTTATCATGTGCTAGACCAGAGGGCAATGGTACGGAACAAGAAAATATTGATCAAAATCTATTCGTAAAATCCTTCCACAGTTTCAAAGGCATTGCTCAAGACTTTTGGGATGGTGTACGCATACGACGTGAAAAAGCACTACATTCTCCGTATGATTTTATAAACTATTGGACTTTTGGGATTTCTGATGGAATTGTGTCAGGATCCAAAGAAAGAAGTGCCAAGATGTTCGACTCAAAACTAGACTTTTTAAATTATGCTACGTTTGGTTTTAGTGGAATGGTCAAAGAGGCGTTCTTACCAGATGACCCTTTGTCCAAAGAGCATTGGCAAAATAGCTTTGGATTTGTTGGAAGCATAATTGGACTTAAATTGGCAGCAACTCCATCACCGGTTAAGAAGCCTGGAAATGCTGCGGGGGATGGTAAAGTAATAGATGATGTGAAAAATGTGACTGAAAGTACAGGTAACACTGGGCAAGGAACATCTAAGGGGACGGGTGAAGTTGGTTGGAGTATGTCTAAAGGTGGAGGTATAATAAATGGGAGAAAGTATTCTCAGCATGCTTTGGAAAGAATGGCACCTGACATTCCAGAAGTAAAAGCTAAGTTAACAAATAGAGCAATCAAAAAAGCTGAAGACTTAGGATTTAAACCACAAACAAAGGAATTTAGTGACCTTATTAAAAAATATGTAGATCCAAGAGATATTCCCCCTTCAGTTATTGAAGACGCTATAATGAATACGAAAAAGGTGCCCGGTAATAGAAGCGGAACCTTTGTTCATGAAACACAGGATGTCAAAGTTATTGTAAATCAAGCAGGCGATGTGATTACTGTTCTACCGAAATAATTAAAAAAAGGGTGAATACGGATGTTTATAAAGTATGATGAATATGATCTATTAGGGCTTTTTCAAAGTGAGCCAGTCAGCATAACGGGCAATATAGATGATGGAGAATTACTTTATACTTACAAAGATGAAACAAATTTCAAGGTAATTTTAACTTTAGATGTATATAAACAAACGAGTAGTTTAAGTATTACTTTTAACGATTCTATAGTATTTACAGGTGATTTTAATAATGTAACAAATATTAAAAAAGATGATAAAGCTTTTTTAATATATGTAGGTGAAGAAGCGAGAATAAAAGTTAAATTTTATAAACAAATTGGAGTAGAATTACTTTAATATAGGCAAATTTATTAGTAAAAAACATATAAAACAATTTTGATATTTTTACCGATAATCAGAAGGTGAGGTACTTAATGCTTATAAATAACGTTATTGTTGTTATTCCATGTGCAGAATGTTCACTAACGAGGCGCACCACAAAGGTGCGCTATTTTTTTATTTATGGCTATGTTATTTTAATTATATTTAATTGATCTATTAAGTAAATTGGAACTTTTTTTTGCGATTTCTTTTATAAAATCTTCTGGAGTTTTATCCCATTTATAATAAGATTCACTAGTTATTGTTTCAATTACTTCTTTACCTAAATTGTGGGTGTTAGAGTAACTAGAATTCTTTAGCAAAGTCTCTTTTAATGAATTTCTTAAGTTTATATTAAAAGCTGGATAATAAGAAAAATCATTCAAAAAGTAAAAATATTCACTTTCTAAAAATTTAGAATCCTCACCTTTTGGCGATAATGTTAATGATGGAGCTAAGGGTACCGATAAAGTTCAAACTGGGGGCAGGGAACTTTCAGTTGATGAATATCTAAAGCAACTTGATAAAGCAGAAGAGATGTATGAATCCTTTAGAAAATCCAAAACTGATGTCCAGTCTATTGCTAACAGTACTGGAATGACCGAACAGCGAGTACAAAGAATAAAGAAGCATTTATTTATCAAAGAGCACATAAAAGAACATGGAATCGGACGCTTTGAATCAGATTATCAAATTGCATAAGCTTGGGATAGGCTTCAAAAAGGTACTTATAACAAGAATGATATTGATTTACTGAATCATGAACTTTTTGAATCAAAATTTGAAGGAATATTCAAAACAGATTACAGGACCGCACACGATAAAACAGTTGAATCTGGGCGTCCGTGGTATCCAGCAGAGGAGGAGTAAAAATGGCTTCGTATGTTTTACTATTAAAGGAATATGAAGATGATGAAACTGTAGTTTACAAATTTGGACCTAATGAAGAGTTTATGGGTAAAATTGAGTTAAATAAAATAACCAGAAAGTTTTCAGAGTTAGAAAGTTTACCTGATCAAAATATTCCATCTAAGTTTTATTTTGATCGAGCTGCTCAAAGATTGGCAGTTTGCCTTGTAAGAGAAAATGGTATATTTCCAGATAAAACAGCTTTTGAATCATAATAGACATAAAAAAATCTTGTTGGGTGGAGGGCACTGACTATACTTTTTGAGACAGGAATAAAACACCCTATTCATGCAGGCAATTGACGGTATTAAACCTGAGATTGGCTGTTTGTTTTCGTTTGAATCATGGATTAAGTGAGTGATATTGTTGGTCTACCCCATTTAGTTCAGTGCAATTTAATTTATGTAGAATAGTGAGGTTTTTAATCTACGGTGGGGTTGCTACAAGAAAGATTAACGCAAAAACTACTGAAAAGTCAATAGGAAGGATTAAAGGAAGAAAAGGGTAGTTTTCAACCGAGTGGGAGAAAAGGATATCAGGAGATCCTATCTTGCATATATTAATTTATTTCGAAATAGATGGGACTAAATTGGCTGATTATGTTAATATCTGAATAATATTGTGAAGGTTTTCACTTGAACTAACGAAGCAGTTTAGTTGAAGAAGAAGGTTTATTTGCGATTGTGGTGAATAAGTTAATATATGTAGATTATTGAACAAAAACTAATAAGTAAGCGTAACAGTAGGGTTAATCTACACGTCTATACCTTTAAAGGGGGAAGGTTTATGAAAAAATGTCTGTTTATATTATTAGTTCTTATTAGTTTTACTATAACGGGATGTTCAAGAGATGGATTATCAGGTGAAAAACCACCAGAAGTCAATATAAATATCGGAAATGAAAACTATGAAACAAAGCTAGGTACTTATTGTTGGAATGATGGATGTGTTGATACTGTTGGACCTGTTGAACTCTTGAAGGGGAAAGTACCTATTAAAGTGAACCCAGGAGAGAAAATATCTTTTTTAATGGAATATGAACCAAAACCAAATGAATTCCATCTGAAGCAGGTTAGTGAAAGTAATGAAGAAAATGAAGTCTTGATTATAGAAAATAGCTTTTCCGCACCTACTCAAAAAGGAGTTTATTATTATTCTTATGGCGTATGGTGGATGGATGATAAGGAAGAGAACTTATCTCATGGAGATGCTTTTTATGCATTTGTTCTAGAAGTAAAATAATTCTTTTTCACTAACGAGTGCTTTACTTCAAGAAGGAGTAAAGCATTTTTTCTTCTTAAACTAAAGGGGCAGGTTAGTTCAATAACAAAACAAAACCGCTGAAAGAGTCAGCGGTTTCTGCATTTTAATTAGACTCATTTAGAATATTTGCCAAGCCACTATCATCCCCATATTGGAATTTACCTATCTTACCTTCTTCTTTTGTAGAGAAGAGAATAACACCTTTTACTTCAGCAGTTTCTTCTTTATTACCATCTTTTTGATAACCTACCTTTGCGGTAAAGTTATAACTATTTGCGGTTGGTTCATCTTGTTTTATAGTCACATCATTTAAACTCAACTGATACCCGAAATCGTAAGCAAGAGTTGGATACTGAGTTCCTCCGTAAGCACTAATGAAAATATCCAGTCCATCCTCAGTAAAGTAAGGTCCGTATGTCTCGTCAATATACTTTTTAAACTCAAGGTTTTGTCCTCTTCCATCTTTGACAATCCAATATTCAGGTTTTGAGTATTCGTTCAATTTTTCGTCTACCCCATCAAATTGCAGTTCCAATACTTTTTGGATAACCTCATTATTTGTGTCTTCAGTAATAGCTTGTTCAGAACAAGCCGATAATGTTGAAAATACAAGCATTAGACCTACAAGAAATAATGATAGTTTAGTTTTTTAATTTTGAACCATTTTAATCACTCTCCTTTAGCTGTTTATACAGAATTTTCAATAAAAGGTTTCAATTATTTGAATTTTTTTACATAACAACCAATATGGAAGTGGTAAGACATCACTTCTTCAACTAACGAGGTGCTTGTGCGGCCGAGCCTAGGTCGTATCATATAGCGGGTGGGATTCCCGTCGAGAAAGAACTAGCCATTCACTCGTAGCGAGTCTTGGAGGGCTAATGGTAACATTAGTCTTTAAGCGTAAACAGTTAGGTGGCGGGCCGAAAGCCAACTGGTTGAAGGGATTGAGCTCCATCATGTTAGTAAATCAAGAGGGCTGATGCTTTAAGCACGGCAGAAAGCTACATTTTATCCATCGTTAAAGGCAAGAAGGATAAAGCCTCTCTGGAGTCAGAGACCTTGGCACGTCACACATGGATATGATACGGCAACTCGGGATGCCCTACAGGTCTTTTCTTCTTATAGAAGCGTATGGTGTACAAGCGATAATAAGCGAGGAAGCCAAATGCCGTTGTAGGGAGTCGGATAGCAGCGTAGTACCAATGAAGTTGGGTAATGCCGATGGAGGAAAGGCTGCTACCAAATGATCACCCTCACTAGGGACGCATTTACTACACACAGCGGTAGAAATAATAAATGTAAACTAAACTATTGAGGATAGCAGAATCACCATTTTGTGAAGGATGATTTGGAGGAGTCGTGTGCGTAAATAGCGCAAGCACGGTTCTGTGAGGGGGGGAACACAATCTACCGTAAGGTAGAGAGGTTCCCTTCTACTCGACTAGTAAAAATAAGGCCATCAATTTGGTGGTCTATTTCTATGTCCAATACATTAAGTTGATTCCAGATATGCATTGAATGTTACACTTAAACTAACGGTGCAGGTTAGGTCATTAAAACACCTTTTAATTATTTGTAATATTCTGTATAATAATTACGCTACTTAAATATTTATTCATTAAATAAGGGGGATTTTATGAACTTGGTTTGTGAGTCTGAAAAACTAGATGATTACTTACTCGAATTAAATGAAGTTAATTATTCCAATCCAATAATAAAAAAGAAAGTAAGGGAGCTTTTCAATACATCTTAAACGGAAATTGAAAAAGCTAAAATAGCTTTTGAATTTGTTCGTGATGAGATTTCTCATTCTTGGGATATTCAATCAACACGAATTACTTGTAATGCTTCGGACGTTTTAAGCTTTAAAGAGGGAATTTGCTACGCTAAGTCTCACCTATTAGCTTCTTTATTGCGTTCACAGGGAATACCAACAGGTTTTTGTTATCAAAGATTGATGTTGTTTGATACTCCAGATAAAGGATATTGTATTCACGCTTTGAATGCTATCTTCTTTAATTCACTTAATAAATGGTTTAGGGTAGATGCTCGTGGCAATAAAAAAGGAATTGATGCTCAATTTTCATTTGAAGAGGAAAAGTTGGCTTTTCTAGTCAATGAGGAACTTGATGAAAAGGATTATCCAATTATCTATACTAAGCCCCACCCTAAAACAGTGGCTGTTTTAGAAGAACATACGAATGCATTAGAAATGTATAAACGTCACTTACCAGAGAGTTTATAGTTGCTTCACTAACGAGGTGCTTTAGCAAAATATGGCCATCATTCGATGGTCTATATTTATGTCCAAAATATTAAGTTGATCTCAGATATACATTGTGAAATATTACACTTAAACTAACGCAGCAGTTTAGTTGAATAAGCATAAGTGTAATAACTAATTAAAAGGTGGAATTATTATGATAGAAAAGAGCAATCGAAATATATGGATAGGAGCCGAAGAGTGGGAAGAATGGAATGTTGAGGATGTAAATACTGATGTCAAGGTGACTCTTCCAGACCGTTCTGTTTGGATGGTAACATTTTTCACATACAAAAACATTCAGTCACTAAGAGAGAAGAATGAACAGACAGGCGAATGTATGAATGGAACATACTTTCAAGCAAGCGATATGGTTCTAATTGATATTGCAAGTAGAGAACGAATTGTTGAAGTCATTGATTACCTTACCGATAGTGGTGAGTTTGAATCAATTTTTACTAAGTACCCAAATGTAGATGCTGAAGAGGACCATTTGTATCCAGAGGGTTTTTTTAAAAAAAATGATGAGGAAACATCCTTATTGAACTAAAGTAGCAGGTTAGTTGAACAAAGATTATCATATTGGGTATATGTTTAAAAGGAGATTTAAAATGAGAGATTACGAAAATAAAGTTGCTTGGTGTCCAATTTGTTCGCAGGGATGGATTGAAATTGTTAAAGATACGATTACGGATGAATTATTCGTTTTGTGTAGTGAATGTGAAAATGAATGGGATAGTCCATTAGAAATTACAGTTTCCAATGCTAGAGAGGAAGTTTCGGAAAATCTTGTTTCTGAACCAACAAAAGAAGAAATTATTCAAATTAAATGGGATAAATATATTTTAGAAGAGTAATGTTATCTTCAACTAAAGGAGCAGTTTAGTTCAATAAGAAATGTCATAAATAATTTTCATTAAGCTTGGAATAATACACCTAAAGATACTTTGAGGTGAAGAAAAATGACCAGAACTATTTCCCTATTCCTGCTTTCATTTTGTTTGTTATTTTTATTGACCGAATTTGCAACTGCAAACAATAAGCCCAGTCCTTATGAAGAAGAAGAAGTTGGCTTAAATATATAATAATGAGGCGATGATAATGATAGAGAAAGATCAAGGAGAAATTAACGAAATAGTTTACAATAACACTGTTTACTACAATGGAAAATATAGATATTATCCGACTATTACAGGTTTAATGGGCTTATTAGATGAAATTATTAGTTCCAATTCAACTACCGACTACATTAGAATTACACCGTTTTATATCAATGAAAAATTAAATAGTCAAATCGAGTTCGAAGAATATATGTTCTTTATAGAATGTAGAGATTGGTTAGACGAGAAGATTCAGGAGAAGCACATTATCGAATGTCTTAATGTTCCAGATACCCCAAGACCACTTAATGATTTGAGAATAGGGACAGTTCTATTTCCTTTATGTCAAAATTACGATGTAGCTTCTTATAAAAAGGCACTTGAGAAGTACAAGGAAATTTTAGGAGAACTTATACTTAAAATGATGGAAATTGCAAAATCAGAAATGAGATTAAAAGAAGAACACTTACCTTTTGGATATTTCTGCTTTGAAATTCATAGTGGGTAATACATTTGTTGTTCAACTAACTGGTGCTTTACTTCAAGAAGAGAATGGTAAAAAGTTGAATAATTATAAATTAATTAACTTGGAAATACAGTCAGTAAAAAGCAAAAAAAGACAGGGAAAATAAATTAACTTTTAATATACTTATAAGAGGTTAAATAATATTTTCAAATAGGTGGGGTTTTGTTATGGAGTTCAAGGAAATTATTAAGGAAGCATTTGTAATAGTAGGTTATAGTGCAGCAGGCAAATGGAGTGGTAACATCATTTATCCAATTCCTGATTTATGGCAAAAATCGAATAAATTTATTTTTGAAA
Organism: Psychrobacillus sp. NPDC093200; assembly: GCF_050280345.1. Taxonomy (NCBI): domain Bacteria; kingdom Bacillati; phylum Bacillota; class Bacilli; order Caryophanales; family Bacillaceae; genus Psychrobacillus; species Psychrobacillus sp. NPDC093200. The sequence continues at coordinate 1,530,707 of NZ_JBNNVC010000001.1, forward strand.
ACAATGTAGAAAAAATTGTAGGTGTTTGCCTTCCTCCAAGGAGTAACCATTACTTCTATACTTGCGGAATTGAGATAGAGTCTGTCGATTATGAGAAAGTTGAAGAAGGAATGACTTTACACACTTTTCCCCAACAAAAATATGTTGTATTTAAACATATTGGTCCATCTAATGGTATTTCAAATACATATCAGGAGCTATGGCAGGTATTTGATAATGAAGGTTACACCATAAAAGAAGGTATGCCTGAAATTGAAATAGTCAAAACTAATATGTTCGGAAAAGAAAAAACAGGTGAGTATGAAATGGAAATCTGGGTACCAGTGCAATAATTGTTATACCTATTAACCTACGGGTGCTTTACTTCAAGAAGAAGGAGTAAAGCCTTTTTTCTTAATCAACTAAAGGGGTAGGTTAGTTTAATAAGGTGAAAAACAGGTACAATAACACCATTGATGGAATTGAGGTAATAATTTTGTGGGAAGCAGTTATAGTTGGATTATTTGGGATTGGCTTCTTTGTTTTAGGTTTTAGACACAACAAGAAAATCCATAAAGAAGAGGGCACAGGCACTGGGATAAATGAATCATTAATACTTTCATTCATTGTTGAAGGGTTATTTTGGATATTTGATAAACTTCCATACTGGGTCGCTAAAACTTTATATTTTATATTATCTATTGTTTTATTTGTTTGGAGTTATATTTTATTTAGAGATTCATATTAAATTAACGGGTGCTTTAGTCAAGTAGAGCAACGTCTCTAAAGACGTTGCTCCTTTTACATTTAAAAGTACTTTTGATAATACTCTTTCCTTAACCTTCCGCTTAATTGAGCGTAGATCCTAGTTGTTTCACTTTTCTCATGCCCCATTAGACTTTGTATCACCTCAATAGGAGCTCCATTATTCATCAAATGAGTTGCGTAGCTATGTCTAAGTTGGTGTGGATGAATCTCTTTGTTAATTTCCGCACGATTGGAGATTCGCTTGATGATGTATCGCATTTGGGCAACACTCATTTTATGTGGCTGTCTTGCAGTTACAAAGATTGCTGGATTATGATCATTACGACTTTCCATATAGCGTTTAAGCCATATATCACAACGTGTATTAAAATAAACTTCCCTCTCCTTATCGCCCTTTCCCCTCACGATCGCGGATTGATTGGTCCAATTAATATGGTTCTTTTCTAAGAAAACAATTTCTCCAATTCGACAACCGGTAGAAAACATGAATTCAAAGATTGCTTTTTCTATTGCGGAATGACAGGATTCACGAAGGTGTTCAATCTCCCGTTCGGTTAAATACTTGGGTATCCGCTTCCCCACTTTGGGTTCTTTAATCTTGGAAGTTGGATTCTTACAAAGAATGCCTTCTTCATGAGACCAACGAAAAAATGATTTCATAAAGCGAATACGATGTGCAAGACTGGCTGGTTTTAAATGCTTACAGGATATAGCAAGATATTCCTTTAGTTGACTTGTATCCAGCAATGCCATCTCTGTACATCTTTAAAATAATTAATTAGTAGCGAAGACTGTAACTGGTAGGCTTTCAACGTTTGTGGTGAAAAGCCTTCTATTCGCTTATCCGCTTCAAACGAAGCCCATGCTTTTGACAGTAACAATTCCATTCCCCCTAAGATAGTACTATTAAAAGGATTATTGCCAACTTAATAGAATTATAGACATAGGGTATATTTTTACTAACGCAGCAGGTTAGTTTAATAAGAATACAAAAAGAGAACCTAATTTAATTGTAGTTATGTAAAAAGATTGTTCGTTTAACACTTGGTTCAATCATATAAATAAAGATTGATTAAAATAATCCTCTATTAATATTAATTGGATATCTATCAAATTATGTAGTTTTTTAAGATATATTTGATCATATTAATAAAATCCGTGATTATGTAGAAAAATTTTTATAATTATTCTATGAATAGTATATCTTTAGGAGGTCAATATGAAATGGAAAGGAATACATATAGAACAAGTCAATTATTTGAAATTCTAGGTGTATCAAGAGATGCACTAAGGTATTACGAGAAACAAGGAATTGTAAAACCGAACCATGATGAATCAAATAATTATCGTCAATATAATGATTATGATATTTATACATTATTGGTTGCAGATTTTTATATAAAGAGAAACTTATCTATGAAAGAAGTTAGAAATCTACAGGATGGAAGAGCAATAGAAGAACTGGAAACTTTATTAGAAATAAAAGCCGAACAATTAGAAGAAACCATACGAAATAATAAATTCATGCTTCAAAAAATAAAAGAAACAAAAGCATTCTGTGAGGAATTAGAAGAACATTTAAACCAATACTCTATAAGGAAATTCCCAATCTATGAAGTAATCAATGAGTTTTCTGACTTTTATTCCTTTCTGGAGTATCCTACCATATTGGAAAATATGGATATGATGAAGGATGATATTCTTAGCAAAATCATGAGGAAATTTACTTTTGATAAAAACGGGTTTCTAGATTCCAGGATGTATATTGTTGAAAAGCATGAAACGATACATAAGAATAAAAGCGGATGTTATTTACAATATTCTAAATGTATCTATACAATCGTTGAGGATGGCAGGTATCAAAATGGAAATAATGATATTAAAGATAAAGTATTTGAATCTACTTTAAAATGGGGAAACGAACAAGGACTTAAACCAAAAGGGGTTGCTTTTGTTAATACTCGTCTTATTACATATCTTGATACCAAAGAACGAGCCTTCTTAGAAATATATATTCCTGTTGAAGAAGAGTAAAATACTTTTTATTGATATTGACCTGGGGGTAACACCATAGTTTATCTTTATAACCAATGGAACAAGTTCAAACTGTTCTATTGGTTTTTTATATATAGGAGGGTGTTTGGTTTGAGTGGAATGTTAAAAAAGTATATTTTATGGACATATGTCATGTTCTTTGTTTTTCTTATTGTCATTGGGCTGACAATGTTTCTATTAAAGTCTCAGCCCATTGTAGATATATTAATAGTGCTATCATCATGGACGTCTACATTTGTCTTCGTAACAATGTTCTGTAAAATATACCCTCAAGGGAATCTATGGAACTTTATAAAAAGCCAATTTAGGGAGAGAATCAGAATATCAACGGTATTGTGTGTCGTACTTATTCAATTTTTGGTTTTGATTGGTAGTCTTTTAATGACAAACAAAGTGTGGGGTTTGCCCATACATGAACAAATAACTCTTTCGTGGACTTCACTTCTTATCGTATTTGGCTACAATTTAATCCTAGGACCACTCGGGGAAGAATTAGGGTGGAGGGGATTTGTATTAACTGAATTGCAAAAAAGATTCAGTCCATTAAAATCAGCCATTATCGTTGGATTGGTTTGGGGTTTCTGGCATACACCGTTATGGCTTATGTCAGGTTACTCTGGATTACAATTGGTGCAATATATCATTTGTTTTTTGGGTGCCATTGTTGCTATATCAATCATCATAACTGCAATTTATAACTTGAATCATAATCTCATTATTCCTATTATGATCCACCAACTTTTCAATTATTTTATGGGCATTCAAGTTGGAAACGTACTTAATATTCTTACAGTTACCTTTGTATTATATTTAATAGTGGCTGTAGTTTTAGTCTTAGTTAATTATAAAAAGTGCTTATACAGGTAATTGAATGGAGAATCTGGTTTGTGCAAAAGACTGGACAAAGATTTGGTTTATGTGACTCTAATGATTAGCGTCTTATGCGGTACCTTCAAACAGCAACTGTTTCAGGTTTCAGTTTCAGTGAACTGTATCATATAGTAAGTGTGTTAAGTTTGAATAGGAAAATTAAAACACATAAAGTAAATTAAGTTTTTAGTGGTGCTTATTCAACTAACGAGGTGCTTTAGCAAAATATGGCCATCATTCTGATGGTCTATTTTTATGTCCAAAACATTAAGTTGATCCCAGATACGCATTGTGAAATGTTACACTTAAACTAACGCAGCAGTTTAGTTGAAGAAGGTTTATAATATTGGTTATCTGTATAAAAGGAGTTTTCAAATGGGATTTTATGAAAATAAAGTTGCTTGGTGTCCAATTTGTTCCCAAGGATGGCTTGAAATTGTCAAAGACACAATTACCGATGAATTATTCATTTTGTGCAGTGAATGTGAAAATGAATGGGATAATCCAGTAGAAATAACAATTTCCACTGCCAGAGAGGAAGTTTCGGAAAATATAGTTTCAGAACCAACACTAGAAGAAATTTCTCAAATAAATTGGAATAAATACATTTTAAAAGAGTAATGTTAACTTCTGCTAACGGGTGCTTTACTTCAAGAAGGAGTAAAGCCTTTTTCTTATTCAACTAAAGCAGCAGGTTAGTTTAAGAAAGGGTTTGTTTTATCTAAGTAGAGTTCTTTAAGCAGATAACAAAGGGTGATATTGGTGGTTGAAAAATACATTGCAGTTGAAAATGGCAGGATATGGACTGAAAAAAGAGGGAAAGGCAGTGTTCCAGTCATTTTAATAAGTGGCGGACCTGGATCTAGTAATTATTTAGAACCATTGTCTTTTCTAATTGATGATATTTGTGAGGTTATAATGTTTGATCCTAAAGGTTGTGGTCGTTCCGATTATGATGGAAACGGGTATGATTTAGAATCTTGTCTTAATGACATGGAAAGAATTCGTAAAGAGTACGGGTTTAAAAAGTGGGTGGTAATTGGTCACTCTTGGGGAGCTGATTTAGGTTTAGCTTACTCATTGTTATTTCCTCAGTCTATTTTAGGATATGTATCTATATCGGGAACTGGAGTACAAAATGATAGGGACTGGAAGGATGTCTATAATCGTAAGAAAGAAGAAATTGGTGAATTGAAACCAGATTTTGAGTATGAGGCTAATATGATGGTTCATCGTTCGCTGATTAATTCTTGGAGAGCATTCATTAAAAAACCACTGTTACTAAAGGATATCTCACAACTTCAAATACCCTCAATGTTCATTTATGCAGAAAATGATATTCGTCCTTCTTGGTCAATTAGGCAGATTTCCAGTCTTATTAGTAATTCTAGATATATCGAAATTAAAGGGGCTGAACACTATATTTGGCTTAATAAAAAGAATGAATTAGGTGAAGTTCTCAGAGCATTTATTAAAACATTTTTTTAATTTACTTCCAGATAAGACAATAATAAAGTTGAGGTTTGGGAACGTTTTAGTGACTTTTGCTTATTCAACTCCCATGAAAATTAAAAAACGCACAAAATCTATAAAAATACATAACAAAAAAGACTCAGAAATAGCTTTTTTAAAAAAGGCTGAGCCTTCAGAATGTTTATATTAAATTAAAAGGTACATCAAGAATCAGCTCCATTCTTGTAAGAATAAAGGGTGGCTGGTGCAATAACCAGAGTAGGATTAATCTCCCATGAGTGCTACTCGTATTGAGTGCGACAGTCTGTGATGCACCGTGGTCGTCGGAGTCAGACTAACGGATGGGCTCAATGGCACCATAGTTGATCGACCTTCTTCGCCAGCCGTAGTATCCTATACCCGATTTTCACATTTTCATTCTCTGTGGTGTAGAGCTGGTTTTGCGCTACATGGATGGCTAACGGGTGCTTTCGTATTATAAGGTTAACCATTTTTTACTGGTTGACCTTATTTTTATAGGATTTAATATATCAGTAGCCAGGGTAGGACGTACGGGTGCGTGGGACAATGATCCCGTCGGCTAAACTGTCCACCCCCTACTTGTAGAAACATGTTTGAGGCTGGTTGGGACATAGATCTCGTATAACAAGCGAAGCTATGACACTATAAGGAGGAACAGGGGTACTGGTGAGTTAGTCAGAGGAGGAAGTTAAATGAACCCAGTAGTTGGTCTGGATGTGGCAAAAGGAGAGAGCCAAGTTCAGGCATTTTTAGATAAATCGAAGCCGTTTGGAAAGAGTTATTCTATGAAGCATACACGAGAGGAT